>NZ_JBIATU010000022.1:0-120401 GCF_042892035.1 Nonomuraea sp. NPDC001831
GAGCTCTACAAGCAGCGCAACACGGCCGAACGCTGCATCAACCGGATCAAACAGTGGCGTGGGCTGGCTTTCCGGTTCGACAAGACGCCCGACAGATATCTGGCTGGCTTGCACCTACGCGGGGCCGTCTTATGGATCCGAAGCCTCCGACCAGCCTAGAGATCCGAACTCCGTACAGGCTCTAGTGCGCCCCCCTGCTCAGATTGACCACCATCTCCACCATCAGCAGCCGGAAGGCGATGAACCCCACGACCACCACGACGGCGGCGACTGCCAGACTGATGATGACCTTGCCGTTCATCTTGCCCCCATTCGAGTCCAGGATTCGCTGGAAGACCCAGAGCAGCTTCTCCATGGCTCGACGGTAGGAAGAGGGCAGGGTGGAGTCGCACCTACGAACGGTGGAGATCCGGGTGGAGATCCGGGGCGAGATCCGCGAGCAGGCCCGGCCGGGCCTGCTCGACGCGACTCCGGTCAGGTCTTGGCGGGGATGCGCTTGCCGAGGTTGACGAAGAACAGGATCAATCCGACCGTCAGCACGATGTGCCCCAGCCCGGCGAGCCCGGTGATCGCCGGGCTGGTCTCGGCGCCGAGCACCGTCTGGGTGCCGTGCACGATCATCATCGTCACCGTCAGCGCCAGCCCGCCGTTGTAGACCCAGAAGAACCAGGTGAACAGCTTGCCGCCGGCGCTCAACGTGAACACCTTCTCCAGCACCAGCACGATCAGGAAGAACAGCATGCCGAGAGCGAGCAGGTGGGTGTGCACCACGCCGAGCTGGGTGTCGCCGGTGAAGTCGTTGAGCTTGGTGATCTCGCGATAGTAGAGGCCGCTGACGACGCCGACGATCATGTAGATGTGCGCCGCATGGTAGATCTTTTTCACGGTTGAGACCTTAGAGGGTTGTTTGGCACCATTCGTACCGGCACTCCACCGACGTCCCGCCGCCGGACGGCTCTCAGCCCCGCCGGACGGCTCTCAGCCCTGCCAGGCCCGGCGGAAGCTGGCCCGGGCCCGGTGCAGCCGGGACTTGACCGTGCCCGACGGGACCCGCAACATCCGCGCCGCGACGTCCTCCGGCACCCCTTCCAGGTCGCGCAGCACCAGCACCGCCCGATGCTCCGGCGACAGGCGCTCCAGCACGTCCCGGATGTCCACGGCCCGCTCGACGTCGTGCGGCGAGGGCACGCCGGCCAGTTCGGCCGGGCTGGAACGACCGTCACGCCGGGCGATCCGGACCGCCTCGCGCACGGCTATCGCCCGCGCCCAGCCGAGCAGCGCCTCAGGTTCGCGCAGGTCGCGCAGATGCCGGAAGATCGCGATCAGCGCCTCCTGCACGGCGTCCGGCCCGCTGTCCAACGCGATGGGCCCGCAGATCCGGCCCAGGTACGGCGTCAGCTCGGCGAGCAGGTCGTTCATGGCCATCGTGTCGCCCCGCTGGGCGGCGAGCACCCGGGCGACCGTCATGACGCGCCCCCAGCGTCCCGGCCCGCGTCCCCACCTGCGTCGTCGGCTGCGTCGGCGGCCGTGACACGGGAGGCGAGTCTGGCCAGTGCCTTCTCCCCCGCCACCCGCACGCCCCAGGGCACCAGCGCCGCGCGGCCCGGGACGCGCACTCCGCCCGTCTGCGCGACCAGCGTCCCCTCCGGCACGGCGGTCGCGGCCAGGCCGACGAGCAGGAACCGGCTCTGCATCCAGCACCAGCCCGGCCGCAGGTCGACGTCGAACCGGGCGCGCATGCCGTACCGGCTGCGGGCCCTGGCCACCAGGCGGCCCTCGTCCGGGCCCGCGGACTCGACGGTGAGATGCCGCATGTCGGGTTCGAACGTGCCGAACTCCCCCTCCAGATCGCTCACCACGGCCCAGACCGCCGCGAAGGGTGCGGGAATGACGCGCTCGGCGACGGACGCCCCGGGAATGGCCGCAGCCAGCGCGCGCAGGCGGCGTACGGGGTCCAGATCGGCAACAGGCCAGCTCATGTCCATCCAGAGGCAGGAGGGGCGCGAAAGGTTCCATGGAACCATTACGGATTTCGCCGACTCCTGCCGGACATGAACATCACACGCCTCGGCGCCCTGACCGCCTCCGTCCTGCTCACCGACGCCGCCGCGCACCTGTACTGGCTGACCGGCCGCACCTGGCCCGCCCACGACGTCAGATCCCTCTCGCTGGCGGTGCTGAACTTCGAGGTGCCGTTCACCCCGCGCGTGCTGGTGCCGCTCGTCGTCGTGCTCGGCACCGGGGCGGTTGCGGTGCTCGCCTGCTCGCGCGGCCGCGGCGGGCTGCCCGCCCGTCTGGTCACGTCCGCCGTCGCCGCCGGGACCCTCGTGCGCGCGGCGGTCGGGCTGGTGTGGGTGGCCGGCGTCGGCGCGGACACCGCGACCCCGTTCTACTGGCTCAACCTGTTCCTCTACACGCCCCTCTGCGTGGTCATGGCCACGTCGGCGGCCCTCGTCGCCTCCCGCCGCGGCTCCCGGCGGCTCTAGCCGGAGCAGAGCTGGGCGCGCAGGGTGCGGAAGGCCCCTTGCTCCCAGCGCTCGCGCGGCCAGCCGCGGGCGTGCACGAACAGCAGGCACAGCTCGGGGCCGAGCAGGCCGTACAGCAGGTCAGCGCCCTCCTGCCCGGACACCTCAGCCCGCACCCCGGGCCGCGCTCCGGCATCCCGAGCCCCAGCAACGCCGCAGGACCACGACCATCAGGATGCCGGGCCGGGCTGCTGATCCGCACCGCCGGCGGGGCCCGGCCGGCCGTCCCGCGAGGGCCGGTCCCCGCGGGCCGGCCACGGCCGGGCGGGGGCACTGGGTGGTGGGTGGTCGGTCAGGGGCGGACTCGTCGTACGGTGATCTCGTACTGGTCCACGGCGCCCTCCCACCGGGCCACCAGCGCGCCGCCCTCGTCCCTGGCCCTGCGCATGTCCTCACGGCACAGGGCCAGCTCGTCGGAGCGGGGGTCGCAGAACGCGCGCAGGTGCGCCCGGAGCCCGGCGTGCTCCACGGCCGCGACGGCCGCCGCAGTCTCCGGGTCGTCCCCTTCGTAGGGCACCAGGCTGTCGAAGCCGTCGCCCATGCCGGTGGCGACCCGGAGGGCGTCCAGGAGCGTGCCGTCCGAGGCGATGGCGGCGCTCGTCACGGACCAGGACCCCGTCGGCAGGCCGACCCCGTGACGGGCCGTCAGGCGCGCCAGTTCGGCGCCGCCGACCTGGGGCCAGCGGTCGGAACCGGCGGGCTTGACGGCCACCAGCTCGTCCCGGAAGCCGGCCGGGAACGGCGCCGCGGCGTCGATCTCGAACAGCGACCGGCTCGGGTCGAACCGCAGTTCGGGGTAGCCGACCTCGTCGAGCAGCAGCAGGTTCTCGTTGGAGATCGTCGCGCGGCCGGCCAGAGCGGCCGGCTCCAGCCACGCCGGATCCGTGTCGAACCCCGTCTCGGCGAGCCAGTTGCCGCTGTAGCAGGCCGCGTACTCGGCCTCGGCGTCGAAGCCGGAGAGCGGGTGCTCCAGCAGGACGCCGAAGGCCTGCCACAGCGACGACTCCCAGTCGTCACCGGTGGTGGGGGCGGACATCACGTTCGCGCCTTTCGTCAGTGGGGGGATCGTGACACGCGGCGTGCCCGCCGTCTGGCGTCACTTCTCATGATCGATTGTAGAGTGAGGCATTCGTCCCCTCCCCCGGCAGGAAGCCCCCTGTGTTACGTCGTCACCGTTCGGCCGTGCCCGCTCTGCTTCTCACCGTTCTGTACGGTGCCGCGCTGACGGTCGCCGCCGTCGTCGCCCTGGTCTCCGGTGAGCTCGGCCCGTTGTGGGGGCTGACCCTGTTCTCGGCCGTGACCGAAGGCGTCACGGCCACCGGGCCGAACCTGTTCCTCCTGGTCCTGGCCGGGCTGTCGTGGTCCTGGGGGATCTGGCAGATCCTGCGCGGGCCGTCGGCGGGGCCGCCACCACCGCAGGACGCCGACCTCCTGCGGTTGCGCCTGGCGCTGTACGCCGCGGCGGCCTCGCTGTTCCTGCTGCACCTCACCACGTCGATCTGGGCCGACACGACGGTGATCGACTCCGCGGTGATGTGCGTGCTCGTGGTGCTGTTCATGCGGGTGCTGGGCCGCGGCCGGCCGTACATGCGCGGCGCCGGGCTGCTGGGGTACGGCGGATACACCGTCATCGGCGTGCTGGACCTGCTCGGCCGGCCCGTCCCGGAGGGGCTGGAGCTGGTCTGCGGCCTGGCCGGTCTGGTCTGGACGGCGCTGGTCCTGCGGGCCCAGGGCTCCGACGACCGCTGGGCGACGGCGACCGTCGCGTACGGCGTCGCCGCCGTGGTGACGCCGCTGGTCCTGGTGCTGGCGACGTTGCCGTTCACCGGCGAGGAAAGCGCGGTCGAGGCTCTCGGCGTGGTCTCCAACGTCCTGATGATGATCTGGCTGGCCCGCTCCGCCCACGACCTCGCCGCCCCGCGCCGCCGACCGGCCCCCGAAGCGACGCTGGAGGCCTGAGCTCGGGGGCCGGCGAACCGGGGCTCAGCGTCTGCGCTGCCTGGTCCGCTCGGTCCGCTCGGTCGAGGGGGTCTCCCGCGGCAACGACGGTCTGGCCAGGGGCGCCAGCGACGGCCCCTGCCACTGCGGCCTGGCCGGCCCCGACCGCTTGTCGTCGTCGGGATTCCCGCCGTCGATGGACAGGATGCGGCCCCTGAACTTGGGGTGCCTGGTCTCCCAGTACCGCCAGCCCTCCACCCTGGCCGGCACGTTGGCTATCCCCGAGCCGACCTCGACCTGCTTGCAGGTGCCGAGGACCGACCAGGCCGACCAGCCGATGCGGTAGCCGAAAACGCGATACCACATATTGCCGTACATCCCTTTAGTGATGGTCCGGCTGTATTCATGGCCGGTGAAGACCATATGCCGCTCTTCGAGATGCGGAACGCCCATCTTGCGCAGGTTGCGCACCAGATCTCCGGTCGTGATCACGAGTTGCTGCTCGTTCTCCGTCTCCCGGAACGCCCTCACCTCGTATTCGCGGGTCACCGTCACCGTGATGGTGCCGCCGGGGCCGTCAATGTAGCGGGTGCGGGGAATGAAGAAGTTTCTCGGTGAGAGCGAACGGATTTTGAAGAAGGTGTGCGGGTCGCACCGCCCGTCGCCGTCCGCGTACGCGGCCGGGCTCACGGCGGGGGTCATGGCCAGGACGAGGGCCGTCGAGAGCGAGCCGCGCACGGCCGCTCGTGTCATGGTCCGCCCAAGACGAGGTGCCGTCGGCCGGGTGGGGTTGCTGAGGGCATTTGCTCGTATTTTGGGTGAGAACATGTACCGTTCCTTTCGGAATGCAGCCCGTAGTCGCCATCCGAACCCTTGAACCGGAATGCGGCCTTTTCGCACGCCGATCAGGGCATCTAGACCGGTACGATGTTTACACTTGCCACGAATCACTCATCGACGCCACACCGAAACCGCATTCCCGGTGACCGGCAAGATTCAGTTGTCGGAATGCCATGGCTCAGGGGCGCCGCTCAGCGAAATCGTCCCCCCGGAACCCGTGACCCCGCGACCGCGTGAAGGCCCGGATCCGTTCGGCGATGACGTCGGGGGCGTTGAGGTCGGGGGCGTTGTGGTCGAGCCCGGCGATGATCTCGTGCCGGGCGTCGGGCATGAGGCGGGCCAGGCGAGCCGGCACACCGGTGAGGTAACCGGGGGACCGGTCGCCGCCGAGCAGCAGCGCCGGGGAGCCGACGCCGGCGTATCTGGCGCCGTCGGAGTCCAGGCGGACGATCTCGCCGATCTCGGCGGGGGTGGTCGCCATCATCGCCCGCATGTCGCGCCCCTCCGCCCCGCGCAGCATCAGGAACGCCAGCGCATGGAACACCGGAGCCGGCGCGTCGCCCACCGGGACCAGGCGGGTGGCCTTGAGGAAGGCCGCCATCGCCGCGGTGTGCCTGCCCGCCGCCAGCAGCCGCTCGAACGCCGGCAGCCACCGGGCGGGGAAGGAGCCGTCGATGCTCACGCCCGGTTCGTAGACCATGAGCGCGGCCACCCTGCGCCGCAACCCGAGGTGCAGGGCGACGAGACCGCCGTAGCTGTGCCCGAAGACCAGGCGCGCGCCCGTGCGGTCCATGACGGCCAGCGCGTCGTCGACCTCGGTGTCCACGCCGTACGCCGGGCCCTGCGGACCGCTGCCGCCGCGTCCGCGCCGCTCGATCACGTGCACGCTGTGCGTGCCGGACAGTGCCCGTGCCAGCGCCCCGTAGTGGTGGGCGCGCCGGTTGTTCCCGGGGATCACCAGCAGCCCCGGCCCCCGGCCCGCGCTGAGCACGGCGATCGTCGTGCCGTCCTTCGAGGTCACGTCCGCGCTCTGCCACCGCATCGACTTCTCGCCGCCCATCAAGCCCTGCCTTCACGTTGGTGGAGACAGCAGCCTGGCCGCCGGGGCTGTCGCCCGGCTGGCAGAACGCTGGCACCGGCGCCCGGCAGGAGAACGCTCAGTCCCAGTAGTCGCCGTCGGGCAGCCGCAGGTAGGTGTCCGGTTCCGTGAGCGAGCGGGCGTCGGCCGGGCGCAGCCCCGCGCCGGCGAAGCAGTACGCCTCGGCGCACCCGTCGTACAGGTACTTGCGCAGGATCTCCTCCGGCGAGTCCTCCAGGGAGGCGTCGCCGCCACCCGGATGGGTGTCCCATTCCGCGACCTCGCCGTCACGGTAGACGCTGCCCTGGTTGCCGCTCTTGGGATTGGCGTACATGCCGTAGGCGACCGTGCCCGCCGACAGCGCCTTCATGACGCCGGGCGTGGCGGCCATGTACCCCCACTCCTGGAAGACGACGCACCCGCCGGGCACGTCGGTGACGCCGACGAACCGCAGCGCGTCGTCGTCGAACGGATCGTCCTCGACCTCTTCGAGCTCCTCCTCCGTGGCGGGTTCGGCGGCCAGCAGGCGCGCCGCCTCCGCCGCGCCGACACCGCGCACGCACGTCAGGCTGAAGCCGTCGCCGTCGAGGCCGTCCAGGACGCCGACCAGGCGCGCGGCCTCCGCCACGGCCGCCGTCTCGGCCTCGGTGAGCCGGGCGTGGCCGGGCGGGAACGGGAAGAACAGGCCGGGCGTCGGACCGGCCAGGCTCAGCCGGCCGGGCGACCAGCCGCCCATCATCGGCCGCCACGGGTCGGCTCCGGCGGCGACCAGCGCACGGGCGTTGTCCGGCTGGTCGCGGAAGACCGCCTCCCAGAGCGCGGTGCGGCCCTCGCACTCGGCGTCGACGTCGGCGACCCGGCCGGCCAGCTCGGCGACCACCTCCGGCGAACCGCGCTCGGCCGCGACGTGCAGGGGGCGCTCGAAGAAGTACGCGCCCTCGTCGGGGTCGGCGCCCGCGGCCAGCTTGGCGCGGACCAGCGGCAGGTTCCTCCAGCCGTCCCACCCCAGATCGGACCAGTCGGGCGTTTCCTGTGCGGTCATGACAGCTCCTTCAAGATCCCTCATGCGGAGACGAGCGGTGCCATCATGGCGCAGGGCACGGACAATTTTCGAAGATCGTCCAGACGGCGGGCGGCCGCCCTTCGCCGGGGACGCCCGCACGGGCAAACCCTTGTCCCCGGCGGCCCACCGAGGACAAGGGCGGAGCCGGATCAGGGCTGGGCGTCGAGCCATTCCCGGAAGGTCGGGCCGGCGAGCCTGGCGTGCGGGCCGGGCAGGAACGCACCGGCGGCGGCCAGGGCGGCATCGGGCATGCCCGCGCCGTCCACGCCCACGACCTTGACACCCCGGCGGGCGCCCAGGAGCCGGGCCGCCTCCGCCAGCGTCTCCCTGCGCGGGCCGGCGATCTCGGGGATCGGCGTGCCCGGCACGGCGTCCGCGGTGGCCAGGTCGGCCAGCTCCTCGGCCACGACCCGGCAGGCCACGAGCTGGGTGGGCAGCTCCGGGACGTAGGCGACGTCACCGGGCTGCCAGTCCAGCAACTGGCCCACGAACTCGTGGAACTGCGCCGCCCGCAGGACGCGCACGGGAAGCGGTCCGGCCGGCAGCAGCTCCTCGTGCACCTTCTTGGCGGCCAGGAAACCGGCGGTGGCCCTGTCGGCCCCGATGATGGACGCCACGGCGATCCGCGCGACCCCGGCCCGGCGGCCGTACTCGTGCAGGTTGCGGGCCGAGGCACGGAAGAACTCCGTCGCCGCCTCCTGGTCGGAGGAGTGCCAGGAGGCGACGTCGATGACGACCTGCGCCCCGGTCAGCGCCTCGGCCAGGCCCTGACCGGTGACGACGTCCACGCCGGTGGCGCGGGACATCGGCACGACCCGGTGCCCCCTCTCGGTCAGGACGTCGACGACGTGGCGGCCCAGCCGGCCGGTCGCCCCGGCCACCGCGAACGTGGTGATGCTCATGTCAGGCGCCTTTCTCACTCGCTGTAGTTCCGGCCGGGAGGCATGCCGGGGATCGGCTTGGCGATCAGGGCCGCCGGGGTGAAGAAGCCGATGTGGGCGATCGCCATGACCAGCGACCACATCGCCCTGTCGTCGTGCAGCGCCGACGCCCTGGCGTACAGCTCGTCGCTGACGCGCTCCCCCGAAGGGTTCGGGGTCAGGACCGCCTCCACCAGCTCCAGCGCGACGCGCTCGGCCTCGGTGAAGCAGGTGGCGTCCCGCCAGGTGGCCACGGCGGTGATGCGCTCCTCCGGCTCGCCCAGCCCGCGCAGGCCGGCGGTCTCCCTGACGGTGAAGTACGTGCTGCCGAGCAGCTGCCCGGCGCGCAGCTGCAGCAGGCCGATGGTCACCGGGGGGATCACCCCGTTCCGCAGGGCCTTGTGCAGCCCCTCGCCGACCACCGCCATCTCGGGGAGGAAAGGGAGGGGGTTGGGCATGCGCGACCGGCGGCCGGTCGTCGTGGAGGTGGACATGAGGAAGACTTCCCTTCTCACTCTGGACTCGTCGTCGCGCCGCACGGATCGTCCGCGCGGCGTCCTGACGACCACGAGACGCCGCCGCGCCGGCCCCCGTAACACCGGCGGTCCTGTGACGTAGCCCACTGGCCGCAGGTGTTACGCGGCGGCGCCGGACGGCGTCCTGTGCGTGTGGCAGTGCGGAGAACGGACAGGCAGGAGCGGGACATGACCGATCACGACGAACACGCCGGGCCGCCCGGCTCCGCCACCCAGACGTTCGTCGCCCACCGCAACCTGCTGTTCACCGTCGCCTACGAGATGCTCGGCTCGGCCGCCGACGCCGAGGACGTCCTGCAGGAGACCTGGCTGCGCTGGGCGGACGTCGACCTCGCCGGCGTACGGGAGCAGCGCGCCTACCTGGTCCGGATCGTCACCCGGCAGGCGCTCGACCGGCTGCGGGCACTCGGCCGGCGCAAGGAGTCCTACGTCGGGCCGTGGCTGCCCGAGCCGCTGCTGACCGCGCCCGACGTGGCCGAGGACGTCGAGCTCGCCGAGAGCGTCTCCCTGGCGATGTTGCTGGTGCTGGAGACGCTGCAGCCCACCGAGCGGGCGGTGTTCGTGCTGCGCGAGGTGTTCGAGCTGGACTACGACGAGATCGCCGAAGCCGTCGGCAGGAGCCCGTCGGCGGTCCGCCAGATCGCCTACCGGGCGCGGGCGCATGTCGCCGCCCGCCGGCCGCGCGGCACCACCTCACCGGCCGAGACGCGGGCCGCGCTCCAGGCCTTCCAGCGGGCGGTCGAGACCGGCGAGCTGCAGAGCCTGCTCGACGTCCTCGCGCCGGACGTCGTCGCCCTGAGCGACGGCGGCGGCCTCCGGCACGCCCTGCCGCGGCCCGTCGTGGGCATCGACAACGTGGCCCGCCTGCTGGCCACCGGCTGGTGGAAGCACGACGCGGACAGATCGGTCGAGCTGGTGCAGGTCAACGGCGGGCCGGGGCTGCTCGTGCGGATCGACGGCGAGATCGACGGCGTGGTGGCGGTCCGCGTGGAGAACGGCTACGTCACCGGCGCCTACCACGTGCGCAATCCCGACAAGCTCTCCCGGATGGGACGGGAGACCACCGTGACCCGCTGAGCACGGCGGGTCAGCGCGGGGCGCCGAGGACGCAGAACACGTTGCCCTCCGGATCGGCCATCACGACCCACGGGACGTCCCCCTGCCCCACGTCCGCGGACGTCGCGCCGAGCCCCTCCAACCGGGCCACCTCCACCGCCTGATCGGCGCCGCGGTGCGGCAGCAGGTCGATGTGCACGCGGTTCCACACGCTCTTCGGGCCGGGCGTCGTGCGCAGGAACTCCAGGTAGGGCCCGACGCCCTCGGCCGCACGCAGCCGCGCGTGATCGTCGCTCGTCTCGTGCACGGTCCAGCCCGTCGCCTCGCCCCAGAACCGGGCCATGGCCCGCGGGTCGGAACAGTCGACCACCACCGCGGCGATCGGCCCGGTGTCCCGGTAGATCTCCCGGGGCTCCAGCACGCAGAACACGTTGCCCTCCGGATCGGCCATCACGACCCACGGGACGTCACCCTGCCCCACGTCGGCGGGCTTCGCGCCGAGCCCCTCCAGCCGGGCGACCAGCTCCGCCCGATGGGCCTCGGAGGTGGTGGCGAGATCGAGGTGCACGCGGTACCTCACCGTCTCGGGGTCGGGAACGGTGACGACGTCGACGCAGACGGCGCTGGGATCGGGCCAGGCGAATCCCACGGGCTCGACGTTGGTCACGCCGGGGCCCTCGCTGGAGACACCCCAGCCGAGCGCGTCCGCCCAGAACCGGCCGAGCGCCGCGTCGTCCCGGGCCTTGAAGTTCACCTGAACCAGCCGCAATGCCATGCCGATCACCCTATGCCCGACGACCGGGCCGCCCTCTGCGGGCCGGACCGCCGTCTCGGCGCCGGTCAGCCGGCGAGGAGGATCTCCAGGAGCCGTTCCGGCGCGCGCAACGGCAGGTAGTGGTCGGCCGCGGCCACGATCTCCAGGCGCGCGCCGGCGATGCCCGCGGCGAGCCGGCGGGCGATCACGCCGATCTCCGGGTGATCGTGGTCGCCGACCACCACGGTCGTGGGCACCGCGACCCGGTCGAGGAGTTCGACGGCGCCCACCTCCGCGAACAGGGCATGGCCCTTCTCGGCGGCCACCCGCAGCTTTGCGTTCTCGGTGACCATCTCGCGGATCGCCGCGTAACCCGGCGCCCGCTCGCCCAGCGAGGCCCAGAGCATGAGCTCCGTCTCGGCCAGGCGGCCGGGGTCGTCCCCGCGGTCGGCCGCCGCGTAGGCGTCCAGCTCGGCAGAGCGCGGCCAGTCGTGGCCACCGGCCGACGCCGCGACCAGGGTCAAGGAGCGCACCCGCGCCGGGTGCTCCAAGGTGAAGTCGAGCGCGACCTCGCCGCCCATGCTCAGCCCCACCAGCGCGGCACGTTCGACGCCGAAGTGGTCGAGGACCGCGAGCAGGTCGTCCTCGTAGCGGAACGGCGCGGTCGGCGGCGTCGAACGGCCCAGGCCCCGCGCGTCGTACCGGATCACGGTGCGGTGGCGGGCGAGTTCGGGGAAGACGCCGTCCCACAGGCGGCTGTCGTGCACGGAGCCGTGCAGCAGGACCACAGGAGGTCCGTCGCCGGCCTGCTCGGCCCACAGGCGGCCGTCACCGGAGACGGGAAGGCACTCGATCGTCATGGGAGCGATTCGACCACACTCCCGCCTTCCGGGAGGACGACGTCCCGGCCGCGGAAATCATCCCCGAGGGGGACGGGGAATCAAGGATCGCTTTGACGACCGCGGAAGCGGACGACTTCTACCGTTCCCCCCATGGTTATCAACACGAACACATTCCGCCGCGCCGCGGCCGGTGTCGGACTTGTCCTGGCCACCCTCGCCTTCCCGGCCGCGGCCCAGGCCGCCACGGCGCAGACCTCCGCCACCCCCGTCCTGTACGGCGTCTACCCGACGTCGGACGCCTGCGCCCGTGCGGCGGCTGCGTACACCGCCGCGGGCCGAACCGCCACCTGCCGCCTGAACAGCATCTACGCCAAGCCCCCCTACTGGCTGCTGTACGTCTCCTAGACCGCACGCGTTTTCTCGGCTCGGCGCCTGCGATCATGAACGGATGCCCGAGCCGAGAATCCGCGTCGCCGCCTACGTCATCCGCCACCGCACCACCCCGGAACTCCTCGTCTTCGACCACGTCGACGCGCCCGAAGCCGGCACCCAGGTGCCGGCGGGCGGAGTGCTGCCGGACGAGAGCCTGGAACAGGCCGTCCTGCGGGAGCTCGCGGAGGAGACCGGCCTGACCGAGGTCACCCTCGTCGGGCCCGTCGCGGTCGACCACAAACCCCGCGAGGACAACGGCCGGCCCCGGCGCACGACGTTCTTCCACCTCACCGCCGCCCCCGACAGCGCCGACGCCTGGCGCCACCGGGTCCATGGCGACGGCGCGGACGCCGGCATGGAGTTCGCCTGCCGCTTCGTCCCGCTACCGCTGGCGGAGAAGCTGGCCGACGCCCAGGACGCCTGGCTGGGACGCATCGAGGGCTGAGGCCGGGCCGTCTGCCACGATCGCCGTCCGGCTCTCCCCCCGCGGCCCGTGCTCAGGACGGCCGAGGCACGGCAGGCGCACGGCGGCGGGCGGCCGTCAGATGGCAGAGCAGCGCCACGGCCGTGACGCCGGCGGCCGGCAGCCCCAACGCGGCGGGCACGACGGCGAACCACTCCTGGGCCAGCCCGCCCAGACCGCCGCCGAGAGCCATCCCGAGATAGACGGCCGAGGAGTTGAGGCCGAGCAGGACCGGCGCCGCGGCCGGGCCGAGCGCGATCAGCCGATGCTGCTGGGGCACGACGACGACGCCCAGGGCCACACCCCAGACCGCCGCCCATGCCAGGGTCGGCGCCAACGCGGCGGTCACCACCGGCGTGAGGGCCAGCGCGACGACGGCGACCGCGAGGGGCCAGGTCAGCACGTGCGCGGGGTCGTACCGGTCGACCAGCCGTCCGGCGACGATGTTCCCCGCCAGGACGCCGACCCCCCAGGCCGTCAGCACGGCGGCGAACAGCGGCCCGGAGCCGCCCGTCGCCTCCCGCAGGGCCGGCCCGACGTAGGTGTAGAGGGTGTAGGCGCCGAGGAAGACCAGCGTGGTGACGGCCAGCAGCGCCACGACCCGGCCCTCCTTCAGCGGACGCAGCCGCTCCCCCAGCGAGGCGGCGGGAAGCCGCACCCTGGGCAGCCCGGCGGCGATCCCGAGGGCCGCGACCAGGCCGACCCCGGCGACCGCCCACAGGGTGACGTGCCAGTCGGCACGGCCGATCAGCGTGCCGAGCGGAAGACCCAACGCCGTCGCCGCCGTCAGCCCGCCCAGCACGAACGCCAGAGCCCTGCCCCGACGTTCCGCAGGCGCGATCGCCCCCGCGGCGCTGGAGGCCGCGGAGTTGATCATCCCGGCGCCCACCGCGGTGACGACGCGGGCGATCATCACCACCTCGTAACCGGTTCCCAGGGCGGTGACGGCGTTGCCGGCCACGAAGACGCCCAACGCGATCAGCAGCGCCGTCCGCCTGTCCAGCCCGCCGGTGAGCGCGCCCATGATCGGCGCCGACAGGGCCATCACCAGGGCGAACACCGTCACCAACTGCCCGGCGGCGGGCGTGGAGACCCGCAGGTCGGCGGCGATGGCCGGGAGCAGCCCCGCGATGACGTAGCTGTCGGTGCCCACGGCGAAGGTCGCCAGGGCCAGAGGGAGGAGTCGTCGCAACACCGGACGGTGCCACCTTTCCGTAGGGGCCTCGGACGTATCGAGGGGAACCCTAGGCAATACATGGATGGTTGTCCATATATCCATCAATTGGTAGCGTGACAGGCGTGCGGAACACAGGGAGCGACCATGCGTGAGGTGTCACAACCGGCCACCGACGCCATCCGGCTGGTGGAGGTGCTGCGCGCCCTGGCCGACCCCGTGCGCCTCGACCTCGTCCAGCGGCTCGACCGGATGGGCGAGGACCACTGCAACGCCATCGGCGCCGACATCGACGTGCACCAGACCACGCTGTCGCACCACTACCGGGTGCTGCGCGAGGCCGGCGTGACCTGGACGACGGTGCAGGGCCGATCCCGGCTCGTCCGGCTGCGCCGCGAGGACCTCGACACACTCTTCCCCGGCCTGCTCGACTCCGTCCTCGGCGCACAACGCCGCACCTCCGAGCCCTAAGGGCACAACGCAGAGGTCAGCACGGCCATCGCCGCCTGATGAGGGTCGCCGGAGAACGGCGTGATCGACAACGTGACCTGCCGCGAACCGTCGGCCGAGCTGAACGCCACCGTCAGGTAGCCCGGGGCACCGCCGCCGTGACCGAACGCGGTGCCACAGGGAAGAGGCGCCAGCTCCAGCCCCAGCCCATACCCCCCGGTCGGCCCGGGATCCTGCATCTCCTTCAGCAGACCAGGGCGGAGCAGCCTGCCCTGGAACAGGGCACGGTAGAACCGGTTGACGTCCGCGGTGGTGGAGACGATCTCGCCCGCCGCACCGGCCATCGTGGGATTGAACCGAGTGACGTCAACGGGGACGACCCGGCCACCCCTGGTGACCGGCACATAGGCGTGGGCGTGCGGGCCGTGCACCTCCGGCGAGGCTCCCGGCAGGCGGGTGTGCCGCAGGCCGAGCGGCCGCAGGATCCGCTCCGCGACCTCCGTCGCGTACGGCCTGCCGGTGACCCTCTCGATCAGCATGCCGAGCACGATGTAGTTGGTGTTGGAGTACCCGTACCCGGACCCCGGCGGGAAGTCGCGCGGGAGCTTCTCCGCCCTCTCCACCAGTTCGCGGGCCGACCAGGTGCGGTAGCGCTCCTTGGGGATGCCCGCCTCGTCCATCATGCCCGTCGAGTACTCGGGAAGGCCGCTGGTGTGCTGGAGGAGGTGCCTGATCGTGATGTCGGCGCCCCCGTCCACGAGCTCCGGCAGCCACTGCTCCACACTGTCGGACAGGCGCAGCCTTCCCTCTCCCACCAGTTGGAGCACCACGGTCGCCGTGAACGACTTGGTCACGCTCCCGGCCCGGAAGCGCCCGTCCACCGGGGCCGGTCGGGCGTCGTTCATCCTCGCCCTGCCGGCGGCGGCCCGCCAGGTCCTGCCCCCGTCGCGAACCTCGGCGATCGCGGCGACCGCACCGCCTGCGACGATCTTGTCCAGCATCGCCTGCACACGCGGACTCGCCTCCGCCGACGCGGGTGCGGGTGCGGCCACGGCAGGCGCCGCCGTCAACGACACGGTCAGGCACGCCACGACGGCCGCGCTGGTGCGTCTTCCCCTCACGTTGCCCCTCCTGATCAACGGAGCCCGGCTCTCGGCCTCCGCCGTATCAAGATCCGGCACGAGAGGGCGGTACGGCGTCGGAGGAATCCCCTACGAAAACCCTGATTCCCCATCGGCGATCTCCGACTTGGGAAGGACGCCTTACCGGCCTTCTGGCCGCGTTCGTCGATGCTTGGTTGTCGATGGACGGGACAGGTTCACGAACCTGGAGCCCGCCTTTACATTGTAGATTCGTTGAGGATGCCGACGCTCAGCCGGACGCAGAGGTCCCACACCGCGTTCTGGTTGCGTTCGTCGAGCGCGCCGGCCGGCAGCGGTTTACGGCGGCACCGGTCGTCGAAGTAGGCGCCGGTGAGGCCCTCCACGCGATCGTTTCCGGCGCCGGCGCGGATCTCCTGCGCGGCGCGCTGCGCCCGGACGCGGTCGGTCCCCACCAGGATGACGGAGGCCCCGAGTCCGGCCAGGCCGCGCGCGGTCTCCATGCCGATGCCCCCGGTGCTGCCGGTGATCAGGGCGGTTTTGCCGGTCAGGTCGTTCAATGTCATCGTGCCTGTCTCCTTGGGGTCGGGGCACCGGGGGTCAGCGCGCGATCAGTTCCTGCGTGAGCTCATGGAGGCGCAGGGCGTCGTCCCGGTCGAAGGCGCGGCCGTCCAGCGGCAGCCGGCGTTTGCCCCAGTGGGCGGTGAAGGGCTCGGCCGGCGGGTCGTCCAGGAGCGCGGTCATGGGCCCGGTCGCCTTCGGCACCGACGTGGCGAGCACGGTGAACAACGCCCGGGTCGCCGCACGCAGCGGTTGCGGCAGGCTCGCCGGCATGCCCGTGGAGACCACGCCGGGGTTGTACCCGACGTAGGAGACGCCGCTGCCGGCGTGCACGACGCCGAAGGCGACCCCGAGGAGGTCGTTGGCCCGGAAGGACTGCAGGGTGGCCTTGGCGCCGCTGTAGGCCCGGGTCAGCTGCAGGTCGTCCCAATGGATGCGGCCCAGCGGGACGCCGGGCGTGCCCACGTTCATGACCACCGGACGCCGCGCGGCCCGCAGCACGTCGTGCAGGCCGTGGCTGAGCACGAAACGGCTGAGGTAGGCCAGCGCGAAGCTGTGCTCGAAGCCCTCGCCGGTGGTCGCGCGGCCGCCGAGGAGCCGGTAGCGCTGGGCGCACAGGATCAGCTTGTCCACGACCGGATGGTCCGCGGCGAGGCGATCGACGACGCCCCGGCAGGCGGCCAGCGAGGTGAGGTCGGCGCGTACGAACGTGACCCGCCCGGCCGGCGCCTCCGCCTCCGCCTCCGCGAGCAGGGCCTCCCCCTTTTCGGCGGTGCTGCCGATGGCCACCACGTGAGCGCCCTGCCGGAGGTAGTGGAGGGCCAGCCCCTTGCCGAGCCCGTCGGTGCCCCCAGTGATGATCACGGTCCGCATGTTCACCTGCTCTCGTCGACACATCCACCGAAGTGGATATGGCATATCCGCTTACGTCATGGAGCCTAACACGAAGCGGATATTATGTATCCAGTTAGCCGACGGACGGGATGCCATGAGCGAAGAGACACCGGCGCTGCGCCGCGACGCCGAGCACAACCGGCAGCGCACCCTGGCGGCCGCGCGGGAGGTGTTCGCGGCGCGCGGGCTGCAGGCCACGCTCAACGACGTCGCCCACCACGCGGGGCTCGGCGTCGGCACCGTCTACCGCCGGTTCCCCAACAAGGAGGCCCTGGCCGAGGCCGTCTACGCCGGCAAGCTCGACGAGATCCGCGCCGCCGCACAGGCCGCGCAGGCGGCCCAGGACGCCTACCAGGCCCTGCGGGCCTTCATCGAGCACGCCCTGGAACAGGCCGCGACCGACCGCGGGCTGCGCGAGCTCATGCGGCGCGGCGCGGGCGAGAGCGAGCCGATCGAGCGCGCCCGGGAGGGCATCGCCGAGTCCTGCGGCCGCCTCATCGCCCGCGCCAGGGAACAGGGCACGCTGCGCGCCGACATCACGGTGGACGACATCGCGCCCATCGTCTCGATGATCGACTCGGTGATGGACCTGCCGTCCTCCGGCGCCGCGCAACCGTGGCGCCGCTACCTCGCGCTCATCCTCGACGGCCTGCGCACCGGACGCAGCACGCCCTGAAGGCCGCATTAAGGACGCCGCCGCAGCCTTAAGGGCGGCCCACAAGTGTTTCCCAAGTCTCCTGGCAGATCTTGACGGCAGAACGCCGTTCCCTGAGGAGAAGAGGAAACATGAGCACTCGACGTCTGACCGCGGCCGCCCTCGTCGCGGGTGGGCTCGCTCTCGGCGCCGTCACCGGCTCGGCCATGCCTGCGTCCGCCGTGTCCGCGTCCACTGTGTCCGCGTCCGCTGTGTCCGCATCCGCCGTGTCCGGGTCGTGGCACCTGGCGGGCTACTACCAGTACCGCGACCAGTGCGTGCGAGCCGGTTTCAGCGCCGTCACCAGCGGGGGCATCGTCCAGGATTTCCGGTGCGAGGTGTCCGGTTCGCGCTTCGCGCTCAGCCTTTTCTACTGATCGACCCGACGGCGGCGGCCCGCTCGGCCGCCGCCGTGCAGCCGTTCGCCGTTCACCGGCGGGCCCCGGCGGCCGACGGGAATGTCCCGAATCCGATCAGGCGTGAGGTTGTGGCGTGAGCATGAGCACCGCAGGCACGGACGAGCAAATGAGCGCGGATCTCCACGTACTGGAGGACCTCGTGCGGGCCGCCCTGCGACGGTCCGCCGGGGACGGGTGGGACGTCCGCCACCGCCCTCCGTGGACGTACGTGGCTCCCCGGGAGGCCGGGACGCGGGACCAGGGATGGAAGCTGCACGTGTCGGCGACGCCGCTGTCGGCCCCCGTCGTGCTGGCACGGGCGGCCGAGGTGCTGGTACGGCATCGGTGCCCGTTCAAGTTCGCGGCCACGTTCGCCGACCTGACCGGCCTGCTGTCCAGGAACGTCCACCGGGGATCGGCCGGCAAGTTCATCACCGTCTATCCCCCGGACGACGAGGCGGCGACGGCCATCGCCGAGGACCTGCACCGCGCCACGTACGGCCTGCCGGGCCCGCCCGTCCTGTCCGACCGGGCCTACCGGCCGGGCAGCCTGGTCCACTACCGCTACGGCGTGTTCTCCGCGCGCAGCGTGCTCGACAACGACGGCGTCTACAGCTCGCCGCTGACCGCCCCAGACGGCGCCTGCCTGGTGGACCGGCGCAACGCCTGGTACTCGCCGCCGGAGTGGGCCGACTGCCCGTTCGAGTCCGGTCGGGCCCCGGCGCGGACCGCCGCGCCGGAGGCCGTCGAGCTGGCCGGACGGTTCGTGGTGCGTCAGGCCATCCGCCACGGCGCCAAGGGCGGGGTGTTCCTGGCGGAGGACCGGCTCTCCGGCGCCCAGGTCGTGATCAAGCAGGCCCGCCCGCACATCAGCGCCACCCTGCAGGGCCAGGACGAACGCGACCGGCTCCGCCACGAGGCCGACATGCTGGACGTGTTCGGGCCGCTCGGCGTCACGAGCCGCAAGGTCGGCCTGTTCACGCAGGGGGACAACCTGTTCCTCGCGCAGGAACACCTCGACGGGACCGTACTGACCACCTGGGCGGAGCAGGCCAGGGCCGCCGACCCGGACGGCTGGCCCCGCGTGGCGCTGACCGCGGTGCGCGCGCTGACCGGGCTGGTCGCCGCCGTGCACGAGCGGGGCTTCGTGCTGCGGGACCTGACGCCGAACAACGTCATCGCCGGCCCGGACGGCTCCTGCCGGCTGGTCGACCTGGAGATGGCCGCTCTCCCCGGCACGCCCGTCACCAAGGCCTACACCGCCGGTTACGCGCCGCCCGAGCAGGTGCGCGGGCCGATGTACGGGCCGGCCGCGGGGGCCGAGGCGGACCTGTACGCCCTGGGCGCGACGGTGCTGCACCTGGCCACGGGGTGCCGGCCGCTGCTCGGCTCCGACGACCCGCCCGCGGGCCGCTCGTGGGACACCCGGGTGCGCGGGCTGGTCGAGGTGGCGACCGAGGGCGACGCCGTGGCCCGGGCGCTGCGGCCGATGCTCCTCGGCCTGATGCGCGAGGACCCGGCCCGGCGCTGGGACCTGCGGCGCGTCGGCGCCTTCCTCGACGACCTGGAGCCGCTGCCCGGCTCCGACCTGCACGCCGCACCCCCGTCGGCGACGGCCGCGAGCCGGGGCACGACGATCGCAAACCGAGTCACGGCGGTCGCGGGCGCCGCCCGCCGTCTGTCCGTCGCCGGGCAGGACCGACTGCTCCGGGACGGGATCGTGCACACGCTCCGGCGGATGGACCGCGATCCCGGCGCCCGGCGCCTGTGGCCCGTCTCCGGGTTCGGCGAGAGCGCCGACCCCTGCGCCGTGCAGTACGGCTCGGCGGGGGTGCTCACCCTGCTCGCGTCGGTCCTGCACTCTCCGGTCCTGCACTCTCCGGCCCTGGACACGACGGGCCTGGACTCCTCGGTCCTGGACTCCTCGGTCCTGGGCAGCGGCGAGGCCGGGCGGGACGGCATCGCCGCCGCGCTGCGCCACGCCGCCGCCTGGACGGTCCGGCGGCTGGGCAGCGAGCCCAGGCCCTCGCCCGGGCTCCACTTCGGCCGGGCCGGCATCGCCTGGGCGCTGCACGAGGCCGGCCGCGCCCTCGGCGACGACGCGCTGCGCACGGCGGGCATCGACCTCGCGCTGGCCCTGCCGACGTCGTGGCCGAACCCGGACGTCTGCCACGGCGTGGCCGGCACGGGCCTGGCGTCGCTGCACCTCTGGCGGGCCACCGGCGACGAACGCCTCCGGGAGCGCGCGGCACGGTGCGCGGACGCCCTGGTGGCCGGCGCCGAGCGCACCCCCGGCACCGTGTTGTGGCCCATCCCGGAACGTTTCCCGTCGGCGCTGGCCGGCGCCGTGCACTACGGCTTCGCCCACGGCGTGGCGGGGATCGGGACCTTCCTGCTCTCAGCCGCCGCCCCGGGTGGCGACGAGTACCTGGAAACGGCCCTGCTCGCCGGGCGGACGCTGCTGGCCGCCGCCCAGCGCACCGGCGCGGCGGCCTGGTGGCCGGAGTTCCCCGGCGGCGGCGTCCGGATGACGCACTGGTGCAGCGGCTCCTCCGGGGTCGGCAGCTTCCTCGTCCGGCTCCACTCCGTCACCGGCGAGCCGGACTTCCTGGACGCGGCGAAGGCCGCCGCCGTCGCCGTCCGCGGCTCGCGGCTGTCCTCGGGGACCGCCGCCTGCCACGGGCTGGCCGGTGACGGGCAGTTCCTGCTGGACATGGCCGGCCTGCTGGGCGAGGCGGACTACCGCGCCCAGGCCGCGGAGCTGGCCGCCTGCCTGGAGGCGCGGGCGGTGCTGCGGGACGGGCTGCTGGTGGTGCCGGACGAGAACGGCGACACGGTGAGCTTCGGCTGGAACACCGGGCTGGCGGGCGTCCTGGACTTCCTGCTGCGGCTGCGTCACGGCGGCCCGCGTCCGTGGACGGCCGACGTCCCGGCGCGCGTCCCGGCACCGGCACCGACATCGGCATCGGCATCGGCATCGGCATCGGCATCGGCGGGATCGTGAGCGGGACGATGCTCCGGCTGGGCTTCCGGTTCTCCGGCCTGGGGCGGTACGCCGTGTGCCTGACCGCCGAGGGCCGCCGTCCCCTGGCCCCGGAGTTGTGGGACCTGACCGGCGCGCGTCCCCGGTCCCGCGTCCTGCGTTCCTGGGACGGCGAGAGTCCCGCGAGCACCGCGGTCCCGACGGACGACGGCGCCGTCCTGCTGAGCCGGGCCGGAAGCGAGGGGACGCACCGGCTGCTCCTCGTCGTCCCGGACCGGGACGGCACGGGCTGGTCGGCGCACGACCTGGCCGCCGTCACGGGTGGCGGGCTGCGGCTGGTGGCGGGCCGCGGCGCGGGAACCGCGGCGCTGGCCTTCCGCACGACCCCGGCGGGCGGCACGGCCGTGTGGCGGCTGTCCGGCCGGCCCGAGCCGCCCGAGCTCGTGGCCCATGTGCCGGGGCCGCTGGCCGGGGGCGTCTGGCTCGACCCGTCCGGGAGCCTGCTGGCCCTGGCCGTGCCGGCCGGCTCCCGGACGCGCACGGTGGTGCTGGACCTGTCCGACGGCGCCGTGTCCCCGCTCCCCGGCCTGGACCGGCGCGAGCGCCTGCTGCTCGCCGCCCCTGAGGCAGGCGTCCTGCTGACCGTCCGCGAGACCCCGGACGGCCACCGCCTGGGGATCCGCCCGCGCGACGCGGACGCCCCCACCGTCTTCTCCGAGCAGCTGAACGCCGTCGAGGGCGTGGTCACCCCGCTCGCCCTCGACCCGGCCGGCCGGCGCCTGGCACTGGCGGTCGCCGCGGGCGTGCGCTGCCGCGCCGTGCTGTACGACCTGGCCGAGGACGGTTTCCTGGAGGCGGGGCCGGCGACCGGCACGATCCTGCCGATGGCCGCCTGGAGCGCGGGCAGGCTGCGGCTGGTGCATTCCGCTCCGGGCCTGCCGCCGCACGTGGTGACGGTCCCGGGACCGGACGGCGGGACCGGGCGGACATGCGCCGCCGCGCGCTGCTTCGACGGCCCGGCCGGACCCGTCGAAGCCGTCGTCTACGGCGACCCCGTCGCCGCCGGGCGCGTCGTGCTCGCGCTGCACGGAGGCCCGGAGTCGGCCTGGCGGCTCGGCTACGACCCGCTGTTCCAGCGGCTGGCCGACGAAGGCGTCGCCGTGGTCGCGCCCAACCAGCGCGGCAGCACCGGGTACGGGCCCGCCCACCGCGACGCGATCCGCGGCGCCTGGGGCGGACCGGATCTGGCCGACGTCCTCCACCTCGGCCGCACCCTGACGGCCGCCCGCGCGACCGGCGCCGCCCCGCCCCTGTTGTACGGCGTGAGCTACGGCGCCCACCTCGCCCTGCTCGCCTCCGCCGCGGAACCGGGCCTGTGGTCCGGCGCCGCCGTCGTCGCGCCGTTCCTGTCCGGGCGGGAGCTGCACGCCGACGGGCCGCCGTTGGTGCGCAACATGCTCGACCGGCTCGGCGGCTGCGCGGAGATCGAGGACGACCTCGGGCCCCGCGACCTGATCCGGCTGGCCGACCGGCTGCGCGGCCCGCTGCTGGTCGTCCACGGCGAGCTGGACGCGACCATCCCCGTCGGCCACTCCCGGCGGCTGCGGGACCGGCTGGCGCGGGCCGGTCCCGGCGGGCCCGAGCTCACCTACGTCGAGGTGCCCGGCGCCGGGCACGACCCGCTGACCGGACCGGACGGCCACCTCGTGCTCGACCGCCTGGTCGCCTTCCTCCGCCGCCGCTCCCCGCGGCGCCCATGATCCCGCCGGCCGGCGTCCTCACCCGGCGCCGGACCGGTGGCAAGGCCCGCACCCGCGGGCTCCGCACCGAGAAGAAGGAGAAACCGATGGAACTCGACATCACCGCTCTGGACATGCTCCCCGCCCGCGAGGAGTCCGGCCTGGCCGCCTGCCAGGTCTCCAGCTTCACCTGCGAGAACGAGGGCAACAGCTGCTACGTCACCAGGTGACCTCCCGGTTCCTGACCCTGCGTTAGGACCCGTCCCCCAGCGGTGCCGGCTCCCGGAGCCGGCACCGCGCCGACACACGACCCACGCCATCGAGCCGATGGAGTGAAGGGACCTCTCATGATGAACGTCGGGCACCGGCACGGCGACCGGCTCATCGCCTGGACGGCCCGCGCGACGTGGGCGCCCCTGGCGGGGACTGCCGCCGCCGCGGCGGCCTCGATCGCCGTCTCCCTCGCCCTGCCCTCGGCGGTGGGCGCGGCGGTGAACGCGGTCCTCGCCGGAACGGGCTCCACCGCCGTCTACGCCGAGCTGGCGGTGCTCCTCCTGGCCGCCGCGCTCGCCGACGTCGTCTCGGGCGTCGCGGGGATCACGTCCGTCGCCTCCGCCACCAGGATGCTGCGCCTGCGCGCGATCGACCGCGTGCTACGGACCGACGCGGCGGGCGCAGCGGCGTTTCCCGCCGGGGAGCTCGTCAACCGCCTGGTGGGCAACACCGCGACCACCGGTTACGTGCCCGCGACGCTGCTGCAGATCGTGTCCGGGCTCGTCCTGTCGGCGGGCGGCGTCGTCGCGCTCTTCGTGATCGACTGGCGGGTGGGCGTCGCCTTCCTGAGCGGCGTCCCGGTGGCGCTCGTCGTCATGCGGGTGTTCGTCGCCCGGGTCTCCGGCCTGTACGGCGACTACCAGCGGGCCCAGGGCCGGCTGGCCGCGCGCCTCACCGAGACGCTGGCCGGCATCAGGACGGTCCGGGCCGCGGGCACCGCCGACCGGGAGATCGCCCGCGTGCTGCGGCCGCTGCCCGAGCTGAGCGCCGCCGGGCACGCCCTGTGGCGGGCACAGGCGCAGAGCGTGTGGCGGATCACCCTGATCCTGCCGCTCGTGGAGGTCCTCGTGCTGGCCGTGGCCGGGCTCGGCGTCGCGCAGGGACGGCTGCCGGCGGGCGCGCTCCTGGCCACGGCCGGCTACACCGCCCTGGGCCTGGTGTTCGTCGAGCAGATCGACCCGCTGCTGGGCATGGCCTTCGGCCGGTCGGCGGCGGTCCGCGTGCACGACGTGCTGGCCCTGCCCGTCCCGGCCGCCGGCACGCGGCCGCTGCCTCCCGGCCCGGGGACGCTCTCGTTCCGGGGCGTGACGGTGCGGCGCGGGGGGACTTCGCTGCTCGACGACGTCGACCTGGAGATACCGGCCGGGGCGATGACCGCCGTCGTCGGCGGCTCGGGCGCGGGCAAGTCGACCCTCGCGCTGCTGGCCGGCCGGTTGGCGGACCCGGACGGCGGCCAGGTCCTCCTCGACGGCGTGCCCCTGCGCGACGTCGATCCCGGGGCGCTGCGCGATGCCGTGGCGTACGCGTTCGAACGCCCGATGCTGCTCGGCGGCGACATCGCCGGGATGATCTCCTACGGCGCTCCGGCGTGCACCCCCGAGGCGGTGCGCGCCGCCGCGACAGCGGCGGCCGTGGACGACGTGATCCGCCGCCTCCCCTCCGGGTACGCCACCCCGGCGGCGGACGCGCCGCTGTCCGGCGGCGAGGTGCAGCGGCTGGGGCTGGCGCGGGCGTTCCTGCGGCAGGCCCGGGTGACCGTCCTCGACGACGCCACCTCCAGCCTGGACACGGCGACCGAGGCCCGGGTGAGCCGCGCCCTGGCCGAGGGCATGCGGGGGCGCACCCGCCTGGTCATCGCGCACCGCCCGGCCACCGCCGCCCTGGCCGACCTGGTCGTCTGGCTGGACGCCGGCCGGGTGCGCGGGCGCGGCACCCACCAGGAGCTGTGGCGGGACCCGGCGTACCGCGCCCTGTTCGCGTCCGCCGAGCAGGCCGGCACCCCGCAGCGGGACGAGGAGGACACATGGACGTCCGCACGGTGACCGGGGCCGCCGCGGACCGGCGGCAGGCCGTCCGGCCGTGGCGGTTCCTGGCGGGCCTGCTGCGCGCCCGGCGGCGCCCGCTGGTGCTGGCCCTGGCGTGGTCGCTGGTCGAGGCCGCGCCCGCGCTGCTGGCCGGGCTGCTCGTCGCCACGGCGGTGGACCGCGGGTTCCTGGCCGGCCGGCCGGGCGTCGGCATGGCCTGGCTGGGCCTGCTCGGGGCGACGATGGTCGTCAGGTCGGTCGCGACCCGGCTGATGTTCCCGCATCTCGCCGCGGTGGTCGAGCCCATGCGCGACGAGCTGGTCCGCGCCGTGGCCGGGGCGACCGTCCGCCGCGCGGCCGACGGCGGCCAGGCGCCGGACGCCGCCGCGCTCAACCGCCTCACCGGGCAGGTCGAGACCATGCGCAAGCTGGTGTCCACGATGCTGCGCACCAGCCGTGAGCTGGGGATGTCGGTGATCGCCGCGCTGGTGGGGCTGCTCGTGCTGTCGCCGGTGGCCGCCGCCGTCGCCGCCGGGCCGCTGGTGCTGACGCTGGCCGCGTTCGCCAGGCTGATGCCGGCGCTGACGGCCCGGCAGCGTGCGCTCGTGCTCGCCGAGGAGCGGCTGACGGCGCAGGCCACGCCCATCGTGGCGGGGCTGCGCGACGTCGCCGCCTGCGGGGCGCGGGTCCAGGCCGCGGACACGTTGCGGGCCCTGGTGTCCGCGCAGGCCGCGGCGGCCCGCGCGCTCGCCTGGGCGGGCACGGGCCGGCGGGTCGCCGTCCTGCTCGGCGCGCACGCGCCGCTGGTCGGCCTGCTCCTGCTGTCCCGTCCCCTGATCGAGAGCGGCCGGCTGAGCGCGGGCGACGTGGTGGGGGCGGTGACGTACCTGTTCACCGGGCTGGAGCCGGCGCTGCGCACGATCCTCGACACCCTCGGCGGGTGGGGGGTCGGGCTCGCGGCGACCACCCGGAGGATCGCCGAGACGATCGCCGCCCCCGGCCCGGAGGAGGCGGGCCGGGTGGACGCGGGCACCGAGGAGGCGGGCACCGAGGAGGCGGGCACCCCGGTGGCCGCCGGGCCGGCCGGTCACGAGCTGCGGGCCGAACGCCTGACGTTCGCCTATGCCGCGCGGGCCACGCCGGTCGTGCGGGACCTGGACCTGACGATCGGCGAAGGCGGTCATCTCGCGGTGGTCGGGCCCAGCGGCGTCGGCAAGTCCACGCTGGCCCTGCTGATGACCGGGCTGCTGCGGCCCACGGGCGGCCGGGTGCGGCTCGGCGGGCGGCCGCTGGCCTCGATCCCCGCCGCGTCGGTGCGGAGCCGGGTCGCGCTGGTGCCGCAGGAGGCGTACGTCTTCGCCGGGACGGTCCGGGAGAACCTGGCGTACCTGTGGCCGCTCGGCCAGAGCCCGGACGACGAACGCCTGCGCGCGTCCGTCGCCGCCGTCGGCGCCGGACCGCTCGTCGAGCGGCTGGGCGGCATCGACGGGGAGATCGACGAGCCGTCCGCGCTGTCGGCCGGGGAGCGGCAGCTCGTCGCGCTGGCCCGCGTGCACGCCTCCCCCGCCGACGTCCTGATCCTGGACGAGGCGGGCTGCCACCTCGATCCGGCCGCCGAGCTGCGCGCGGAGTCGGCGCTGGCGGCCCGTCCCGGCACCCTGGTCGTGATCGCCCACCGCATCAGCTCGGCCGCCAGGGCGCGCCAGGTCCTCCTGATGGACGGGACCACCGTGCTCACCGGCACCCACCGGGAGCTGATCGACCGGTCGCCCCTGTACGCCGACCTGGTCGGCCGCTGGCACGGCGGGACCCGGTAGGCCGGTGGCCGGTCAGGCCCCGGCGGCGTCGGCGCCGGACTCCAGCCCGGATTCCAGCGCGGACTCCAGCACGGCCAGGAAGTGGTCGACCGGCCCGATGCAGGCCACCGCCGATCCCCCGGAGATCCGCCCGGCGTAGGGCAGCAGCTTCTCGTACGTCGTCCGGCAGGCCGCGACGTCGCCGGCGGCGGCCTGGGCCGCGCCCTGCAGGCAGGTCATGGTCAGCCACGACCAGTCCATCGGCGGGGCGGGCCACCCCTGCCCGGCCAGGGCCACGGCCTGGCTCCGGCGTCCTTGGGCGCACAGCTCCAGCACCCGGGCGTCGTGTTCCACGGTGGGGTGGATGCCGCTGATCAGGTCGATGAGCGGGCCGGCCTCGGCCATGGCGCCGCGCTGGTAGTACAGCATGAGGCGGCCGTTCACCGCGACGGCGCCCGCGTACCACATGCCGATCCGCTTGGCCTGCCGTTCGGCCTCGCCGTACAGCGCGTCGGCCGCGGCGAACCGGCCGGCCAGGGTGAGCCGGTTGGCCCGCCACATGGTGTGCTGGAACCGCGGCCACGGCAGCTGCAGGTCGTCGAGCAGCGCCTCGCAGCGGGCGGCCGCCAGGTCCGCGCCGGCCAGGTCGTGCATCTCCAGCCGGTAGTGGGTGTCCATCATGTGGGCGAGCAGCTCGAAGCCCGGCGTCCTGGTCCGCGCGGCCAGGTCGTGCAGCTCCTCGGCGATCTCCATGAGCTCGGCGATGTGGGTCGCCTGCGGCACGGACAACGCGCGGGCGTTCAGCGCCCGCATGAGCAGGTGCGGGTCCCCGATCCGGCGGGCCATCGCGACGGCCTCGGCCGACAGCGACAGGCATCGCAGGTCGTCGTCGCTGCCGTTGTACAGTTCCTGCGCCAGGCCGCCGAGCAGCAACGTGCGCTCGACGCCGTCGGCCTCGGGCAGCGCGCTCAGCGTGGCCTCGAACTGCTCGACCAGCCGCAGTTCCACCGGTTCGTACGGGTTGCGCAGCGTCCAGATGGCCGGCGCGTCGAGTGCGGTGAGCGCGCGGGTGATCAGGGCGGGGTCCGCTTCGGCGCGCTGGGCCACGCGCAGGGCCTGGGCCCGCAGGTCGCGCGCGCCCATCGCGTCTCCGGCGTCCAGCAGGGCGCGCACCTGGTGCAGCAGGAGTTCCACGTGCTGGGCGGGGTCGCCGTCGCAGGCGCCGTGAGCGGCGACGGCCCGTCCCCACCAGGCGGCGGCCTCCTCGTGCGCCATGCGCCGGCTCGCCTGCCCGGCCGCCGCGCGGGCCCAGTGCGCCGTCTCCCGGTAGGCCAGCGGCCCGGCCTGCACGGCGTGGTGGGCGATGACGGTCACGTCGGTGCTGGGCCTGGCCGACAGGGCCCGCATCACCTCCCGGTGCAGCACGCCCCTGCGCAGCGGCGGGACGCCGGCGATCAGCGTCTCCCTGACCAGGTCGTGGACGAACGTCATGACCCCGTCGCCGCTGGTGACCAGCCCGGCCTGGGCGGCCCGGTCGAGCAGCTCGTAGGTCTGCTCCGGCCACGACGCGCAGGCCCGGAACACCTCGACGACCAGGCCGGGATCGAAGCTGCGGCCGATCAGGGCGGCCGGCTGGAGTATCTCCGTCGCCCGCGGCCCGAGCAGAGCCAGCCGCCGGCGGATCAGGTCGGACACCGCGTCGGGCACCACCTCCAGGCCCTGCCCCTGCGCCATCAGCCGGACGCTCTCGCGGACGAAGAACGGGTTGCCGCCGGTACGCCGGGTCAGCAGGTCGGCCGTGCAGCCGTCCACCAGGACGCCCATCTCCCGGGCGAGCGTCCCGACGTCGGCGGCGTCGAGGCCGCTCAGCCGGATGCGTACGAGGTCGTAGCGGGCGAGCTGGTACAGGACCTCGTCCACCGACAGGTTGAAGGACGCGGCGGGGGTGAGCGTCCGGTCGTGGTGCACCGCGTCGCGGAAGGCGGTGACCAGCAGCAGCGGGCGCTCGCCCGGGTACGCCTCGGACAGCACGGCGACGTCCCTGAGCAGTTCGAGCGTGGCGGAGTCCGCCCAGTGCAGGTCGTCCAGGATGATCACCAGGGGGTGGGCGCGCGCGGCCTCGACGAGCCACCGGGCGACGGCCCGGTTGCGGTGCGGCGACGCCGGCGCGCCAGTGGGCCAGTCGTCGTCCAGCAGCCCGCTCAGCGCCTGGCGCTCCGCGGGCGGCACGGTCCCCGCCAGCGCGCGCAGCACCTGGAGCCACGGCCACAGCGGCGGCACGCCCTCCCCTCCGCGGCAGCGGCCCCACAGCACCAGATGTCCCAGGTCCACGCACTCGTCGCGGAACGCCTGCAGCAGCCGGGTCTTGCCGATGCCGGGCTCGCCGCTGACCGCGGCGACCACGACGCCGTTGTGCTGCGTCGCGCCGGGCAGCGCCGTCAGCTCCGCCAGCCCCCGCTCGCGGCCGATCAGCCGTCCCCGCGCCGCGCGCCGGGCCTGACCGGCCCGCCCGGACGCGGCCGCACCGCCGCTCGCCACGGCGTCCGGAACGGCGTCCGGAACGGCCTCCGTGACGGCCTCCGGAACGGCCTCCGTGACGGCCTCCGTGACGGCCTCCGTGACGGCCTCCGTGACGGCCTCCGTGACGGCCTCCGTGACGGCCTCCGTGACGGCCTCCGGACGGACGAGGGACAGCCGCACGGGGCCCGGCTCGGGCGGCGGGGTGATCGACCGCGCCTGCCGGAGGATGTCCTTCTCCAGTTCCCGTAGCTCGGGCCCGGGATCGAGGCCGAGCTGATCGGCGATGACCTGCCGCGCCCTGCGTAACGTGGCCAGCGCGTCGGCCTGCCGCCCGGACCGGTAGAGGGCCAGGGCGCGCAACCACCACAACCGCTCGCGCAGCGGGTGCTCGGCCGTCTCGGGCTCCAGCTCGTGGACGACCGGCTGCGGGCGGCCGGCGTCCAGCAGCGCCTGGGCGCGGGACTCGATCGCGTTCATGCGCAGCTCGCCCAGGCGGTTCACCTCCGCTGCGGCCCACAGCTCGTCGGCGAACTCGCCGTAGGGGACGCCGCGCCAGAGCCCGAGCGCCTCCTCCAGCAGGGGCAGCGCCTCCGCGGGCGGGCGCAGCTCGGCGTCGGTGACCAGCTTGCCGAAGCGCAGCGCGTCGACGTCCGCGGTGGCCAGGAGATAGCCGGGCCGGCGGGCCATCAGCAGCCGGGGCGGCGTGCGCGGCGCGCGGGACGGCTCCAGCACCCGGCGCAGGTTCGACACGTAGACGTGGACGGAGCCCACCGCGGACGCCGGCGGCCTGCCCCGGTACAGGTCCTCGATCAGCGTGTCGGTGGAGACGACCGTCCCGGCGGCGGCCACCAGCCGGGCGAGCAGGGCGCGCTGCCGCGGCCCTCCGAGGCTGATCGGGCCGCGGGCGCCGAGGATCTCGAACGGCCCGAGCACCCGGAACCGCACGACCTCCACCCGGCCGCCGTCCTGCCGGCCGCCGTCCACCCGACTGCTGTCCTCCCGGCTGCCCGCCTCACCGGTCCCGCCGTCCGGGCCGTGGTGCTGTCCGAGCCCTCCGCACCGTTCCCCATCGGCTGTCTCCTCGTGACGAGAGGTTCGCGACATCGTTCCATCGTGGCCGCCGCCCGGCCCGGTCACGTCACTCGTGAGGGTGATGCGGAAATCCGTCCCGGGCGGGACGCGGGCGCTCTGCAACTTCCGCGGCAGTCGATGTCCACCCCCGGTTTGATGCGCCGGGGGTGGCGCCGGGGTTAGCGTGACGGGTGCCCTTCACCGCCCCGTCCATCGTCCGGCGGGTGTTCGCGGTCCACCCGCTGCTGCTCGACGGCGCCGTGGCCCTGACGCTCGTCGTCGGCACCTGGCTGTGGGAGATGTTCGAGCCGGGCCGGGGGCGGCCGGGCGACGCCCTGTCGGTGGCCCTGACCGTGCTGGTCAACGCGCCGCTGGCGCTGCGCAGGGTGACCCCGGTGGCGGTGCTGCTGGTGTCGGTGGGCGCCTCGCTGGTCTACCACGTGCTGGGCTACCACCTCGGGCTGAACAGCATCGGGCCGCTGGTGGCGCTCTACTCCGTCGCCGCGCACCGGTCGTGGGCGTGGTGCGCGGCCGGTTCGGTGCTGATCGTCGTCGAGTGGACCTACGCCTCGGCGCAGCAGCCCGGCGTCGCGCTGTGGTCGGCCGCCGCGCAGTCGTGCATCGTGGCGGCCTGCGGGGTGGGCGCGGGCACCAGCGTGCGGCTGCTGTCGGAGCGCACCGCGCAGCTCGCCGACCTCGCCGCGCAGCTGCGCGCCGAGCAGGACGCCGCCGCCCGGCGGGCGGTCACCCGCGAACGGGTGCGCATCGCCCGCGAGTTGCACGACGTCGTCGCCCACCACATGTCGGTCATCTCCGTACAGGCCGGGCTGGGGCGCTACGTGGCGCTGAGCGACCCGGCCACCGCCCACGCCACGCTGGGCGTCATCGCCGACACCAGCCACGAGGCGCTGACCGAGATGCGCCGGCTGCTGTCGATCCTGCGCATCGAGGCCCACGACGACGACGAGGGCCTCTACGCCACCGCGCCGGGCCTGCTGGCCCTCGACCCGCTGGTCGAGCGCATGCGCGGGGCGGGCGTCGCCACCGAGCTCGTCGTCGAGGGCCGGGCTCGGCCGCTGCCGTCCGGCCTCGACCTGTGCGCCTACCGCATCGTCCAGGAGTCGCTGACGAACGTGCTCAAGCACGCCGACCCCGGCCGGGTCGAGATCCACATCGGCTACGGCCCGGCCACGCTGACGTTACGCGTCAGCAACGACGGCGCCGCCGTCCAGGCGGAAGACGGGCCGTCCGGCGGCCACGGGTTGATCGGCATGACTGAACGTGTCAGGCTCTACCAGGGCTCGATCACCGCCGGGCCGCTGCCCGCGGGCGGGTTCGAGGTGCTGGCGACCTTCCCGCTCCCCGTGCCCGGCGCCGACGATCGGCCGCCGTGACGACCGTGAAGCAGGTGCGAGATCAAAGTCCTCGTCGTCGACGACCAGGTGCTCATCCGCGCGGGTCTGGCCGCGCTCCTGCGCGCCGCGGGCCTGGAGGTCGTGGGCGAGGCCGCCGACGGTGAGGAGGCCGTGCGCCTGGCCGCCACGCTGCGGCCCGACGTGATCCTCATGGACATCAGGATGCCCGGCATCAACGGCCTGACGGCGACCGAGCGCATCCTGGCCGCCGCGCACGACCCGCCGCCCAAGGTGCTCATCCTGACCACGTTCGACCTCGACGAGTACGTCTACAACGCGCTGCGCCTGGGCGCCGGCGGGTTCCTGCTCAAGGACACCCCGCCCGAACGCCTGATCGCCGCCATCCACACGGTCGCGGCGGGCGACATCCTGCTGGCCCCGGCCGCGACCAGGCGGCTGATCGAGGCGTTCGCCGAACCGCCCGCCCCGCCTCCCTCCCCCGCCCTCGACCGGCTCACCGGCCGCGAGACGGAGGTGCTGCGGCTGGTCGGGCACGCGCTGTCGAACAAGGAGATCGCCGAGCGGCTGTCGGTGAGCGAGGGCACGGTCAAGACGCATCTCAACCGGCTGATGGCCAAGCTGGGGCTGAGCAGCCGGGCGCAGGTGGTAGTGGTGTCGTACGACGCCGGCCTCGTCCGTCCCGGCCACTCCCTGTCCCGCCGGACGGCCGCCGACGACCAGGGTTAGCGCAGGACGGCCGCGGTCAGCGGTCGGGCGTGAGCAGGGGCTTGACGTCGAGGATCGGGGTCGCGTCGAGCGCCTCCAGGTTGCGGACGTGCACCCGCCGCCCCTCGACGGCCAGGATGTGCACGGTGTGCAGGCCGATCGGGTTGGGCCGGTCGGGTGCGCGGGTGGCGAAGACGCCGGTGAGCGGCCGGGCGGCGTCGCCACGCGGGTGGACGGCGAGGGTGTCGCGGTCGGCGCGGTCGAGCCAGGTGAGCAGCAGGACGTCGGTGCCCGGGGTCAGGCCGTCGAGGGCGGGGGCGTACCGGTCGTCGAAGACCAGCCAGGCGTCGGGGGCTCCCTCGTCGGGCTGCCGGGGCGCCGCCGCGCGATCGGTCAGTGTCGACTCGACGCGCCCGACCGGGCGCAGCGTGTGTTCGGTCACGAGTCCTGGATCTTTCCCCGTGCGGGGACGCCGGTCAAGACCGTCGATCCCCCGAACCCCGCCGGGCAAGGATCGGTGTTTCGCCGGCGGCGTGTCGAGAACGCGGCGCCGGCTCCGTCCTGGGAACATCGGCGGCCGGCGAGCGGCCGCGTGTGACGAAGGAGGCCCGGAGTGGCGATTCAGCGGATGGACAACGTGCTCATCGTCGTCGAAGACCTTGACGCGGTGATCGCGTTCTTCCTCGAACTCGGCATGGAGCTGGAGGGCAGGGGGCCGATCGAGGGGCGCTGGGCGGAGCGGGTCATCGGGCTCGACGGCGTCCGGCAGGAGGTCGCGATGTTGCGGATCCCCGGCGCCCCCGGCGGGATCGAGCTGGCCATGTTCCACACGCCGAAGCCGATCCGCCCCGAGCCGGCGGACCCGCCGGCGAACACGCTGGGCATGCGCCGCGTCATGTTCGCCGTCGACGACGTCGAGGACGTCGTCGCCCGCCTGCGCCGGCACGGCGCCGAGCTCGTCGGCACGCTGGAGCGGTTCGAGGACAACTACCTGCTGTGCTACGTCCGCGGCCCCGAAGGGATCGTCGTCGGCCTGGCCCAGCAGCTCGGCGGGTGAGGCGGGGCTCCCCGTGCGTCCGTGCCGCTAGGGCCGCCGGACCGCGGCGAGGTCGAGCTCCAGCGCCACCTTCCTGGCGACCAGTCCGGCGGCGGCGTTCCACTTCACGCCCCAGTCCGTACGGTCGATCGTGACGCCGCCCTTGAGCCGCAGCCGGAGGTCGTCCCCGTCGCCGGTCAGCTCCAGGTCCAGGGTGATCGGGTTGCTCACGCCGCGGATGCTCAGGTCACCGGTGACCTGGAAGGCCGTCTCACCGGTCCGCTCCACCCGGTTCGAGGTGAAGGTGATCATCGGGTGGTCGGCGTCCTTGAGGTACTTGCCGCGCAGGTACCGGTCGCGCTGCGGGTTGCGGGTCTGGACGCTGCCCGCCTCGACGGTGAGCTCGACGCGTGACCTGGACGGGTCGTCGCCGTCCAGGTGGCCGGTTCCGGCGAACCGGTCGAACTGCCCGCGTACGGCGGGGCCGACGGTGTGCCGGGCGACGAAGCCGATCCGGGTGCGGGCCTGGTCGAGGACGTAGTCGCCGGTCAGGGCGCGAAGGCCGGCGGTCATGCCGGGCGCTCCTGGTCGCCGGCGGGAGCCGAGCCCGGCAGCGGGCTGATGTCGAGGTATCTGACCTCGTAGACGCGTTCGGCGAACTTCCAGCCGTCGCCGGTGCGCTGGTAGCGGTCGTGGTAGAGGGCGTGGTTCGCGTGGGAGCCGCCGTCGCGCATCCGCCCGAACTCGTGCACGTAGACCCGGCCGGTCGCGGTGTCGCCGTCGATCCGGATGACGCCCGGGTGCACGTTCTGCACGAAGAACTCCCACAGGCCCTGCCCCCACTCGATCCCGGCGCGGATCGCCTCCCGGCCGGCGAACTCCTTGCCGATGTGCGGCCACCGCATGACGCCGCCGGGCGTGAACAGGGACTCGACGCGGTCGTAGTCGCGGGTCATCACCGCGTCGGTGAGTTCGCCGCGCAGCGCCTCGATCTCGACGCGGTCGGAAATGGCTTGCATGTCGAGCATGCGGATCTCTCCCTCGCTCGGGTGGAAGGTGGTGCGTTCAGCATCGAGGCAGGTCGGAGGGCGAACAAGGTAGGGTTCGTGGGGCGATCCATAACCTGGGGGTTATCCGTGGAGCTGAGGGACATCGAGATCTTCCTGACGCTCGCCGAGGAACTGCACTTCGGCCGTACCGCCGAACGGCTGCGCGTCTCGCAGGCGCGCGTCAGCCAGGCCGTCAGCAGGCAGGAGCGGCGCCTCGGCGTGGCGCTGTTCGACCGCACCAGCCGCCGCGTGGCCCTGACCCCGGTCGGCCGCCGCCTGCGCGAGGATCTGCGGCAGGCCTACGACCTGCTCCAGGAGGGGCTCGCCCGGGCCGAGGCCGCGGGGGTGGGCGCGGGCCGCACGCTGCGCCTGGGCGTGTTCGGCCACGCCGGCTACGAGCTGCGCCCGCTCGTCGACGCCTTCCGCGCCCGCCATCCCGGCGCCGACGTCCGCTTCAGCGAGGTCACCGGCGGCGACCCGTTCGCCGCCCTGCGCGCCGGGGACGCCGACGCGCACGTGTTGTGGTTGCCGGTGGCCGAACCCGACCTCACCGTCGGCCCCACCGTGCTCGAAACGGGCCGGGTGCTGGCGGTGTCGGCCGGGCATCCGCTGGCCGGGCGGGGCGGGGCGTCGCTGGAGGACCTGGCCGACGAGCATGTCGTCGACCTGGGCCCGGCCGCCCCGGAGTACTGGGTGGCGTCCATGGTCCCCACCCGCACGCCGCTGGGCCGCCGCATCCCGCGCGGGCCCGTCGCGCGGACGTTCCACGAGATCCTCGCCCTGGTCGCCGCCGGGCAGTGCGTCCATCCGCTGGGCGAGATCGCCGCCCGCTACAACCGTCCGCCCGGCGTCGTCTTCGTGCCGCTCCACGACGCCCCGGCTCTCCGGTTCGCCCTGGTCTGGTCGTCCACCGCCGACGGTCCCGCCGTCCGCGCGCTGGCCAGAACCGCCGCCGACCTCGGCCCCCTCTCGCTCGGCGGGAGCGGCGCGCCGGGCTGAGGCCCGCTCGGCGGGCCGGACGACCTGCTGTTCGTGGCCGAGGCGGACGGTGAGGTGGCGGGCATGGCGGAGGTCGTCCTGCGATCGGCGCCTCCCGACCATCAGATCCTGATTCCGCGGCGCACCGCGGAGGTCCACACCGTGGTCCTTGACCGCCATCGCGGGCGAGGCGTCGGCCGCGCTCTGCTGGCCGCGGCCGAGCGGACCGCCAGGGACCGCGACGTCGAGTTCCTCCTTGCGGTGATCTTCGCCCCGAACGAGGACGCCGTCGGCTTCTACTCCTCGGCCGGATTCGGCGACCACGGACTGCTGCTCGGCAAGGAACTGAACGCGGGCTGATCAGCAGTCCGAGCCGCTGACGTCGGCCGAGTCCGGCAGCGTGTGCGGGCCGGGCCGGCGGGCCGCGCCGCTGCCGGGCGGGCGTGCGGACGCCGCGAGCCGGCTCAGGGTGTAGCCGCCCGAGGCCTGTTTGAACAGGTACTCGGCGCGTTCATAGGACAGGCGGCGCCTGCCGGTCTCGGGGCACAGGTCGGCCGGGTCCGGCGTCCGGGCGGGGGCGGGCCTGCGGTCGGCCAGGAAGAGGGGGCCGCGGGCCCGGCCCGCGACCAGCTCCTCCAGCAGGGCCGCGGCCCCGTCGCCCCACGTGAGCGTGGCGGCGCGGCGGGCGGGCAGGTCGAGGTCCTCGACGTTGAGCGCGAGGACGGCGGCGGCCGAGGCGCCCGACTCGTGCACCAGCCGCCACAGCGCCCTCTCCCGCGTCGACGGGTGCCGCCAGAGCGCGGCCAGCGCCTGATCGTCGACGGCGGGGCGTCTCCTGCGGTCGTCGTGTTTCCTGGGCAGCTCGGCCGGCAGGTCGCCGAGGCCCGCCCACGCGCCGAACGACCGTACGGCCGCGCGGTGGCGGTTCCAGGTCCTGGGCGCGGCCGTGCTCCAGGCGGCGGCGAACACCCTGGCCACCAGGGCGGGGGTGAGGTCGGCCAGCGGCGTGGCGGCCCCCAGGTCCAGGCGCAGCCGCCGCAACGTCTGCCCGTAGGACCGGATCGTCCCGGCGTCGAGGTCCGTACGGGCCAGGAACCGGTCCGCCGCGTCGCCGAGCAGGGCCATGTCGGGTGTGCCGGCCGTACGGGCGAGAGGGGAGGCGGTGCGGTGGCGGGCGGCGCGGGCGAGGGGGGAGGCGGTGCGGTGGCGCGCGGCGCGGGCGAGGAGGAAGGCGCGTTCGGCGGCGTTGCGGGTGAGGGCGGCGGCGCGCTCGAACGCCGTCGCGGCCTCGCTGTAACGCCCGGCCCGCGCCAGCAGGTCGCCGTGGACGGCGGACAGCGGCGGGTAGTCCCGCAGCGCCGGGTCCGACAGCAGCGGGTCCATCAGCGCCAGCCCCGCCTCCGGCCCGGTCGCCATGCCGACGGCGACCGCCTGGTTGAGCCGGACCACCGGCGAGGGCAGCAGCCGTGCCAGCGGGCCGTAGAGGGCCGCGATCCGGTCCCAGTCCGTGTCGGCCGCCCCGGCCGCCTGCGCGTGACACACCGCGATCGCCGCCTGAAGGACGTACGGCCCGAGCCCCCCGCCCGCCTCTCGCGCCCTCAGCATGGAGGCGAAGCCGCGCGCGATCAGCTCCCGGTCCCACCGTCCCCGGTCCTGCTCGTGCAGTTGCACCAGCTCTCCCGACGGCCCGGTACGGGCGTCCGCGCGCGACTGCTGGATCTCCATCAGCGCCACCAGCCCGTGCACCTCGGACTCGCCCGGCGCCAGCTCGGCCAGCAGCCGTCCGAGCCGCAGCGCCTCCAGCGCCAGTGCGGGCCGCGTCAGGTCCTCGCCCGCCGTGGCCGAGTAACCCTCGTTGAAGATCAGGTAGATGACCTCCAGCACGGACGCCAACCGTACCGCCAGTTCGGGCCCCTGCGGCAGCTCGAACGGCACCCCCTCGTCGGCGAGCGTGCGCTTGGCGCGCGCGACGCGTCCGGCCACGACCGCCTCCCGCACCAGGAACGCGCGGGCGATCTCCGCGGTGGTCAGCCCGCCGAGCAGCCGCAGCGTCAGCGCGGTCCGCTCCTCGGCGGGCAGCACGGGATGGCTGGAGACGAACATCAGCCGCAACACGTCGTCGCCGGCCTCGGCCTGCTCGGCGTGCTCGGCGTGCTCGGCGTGCTCGGTCTGCCCGGGGTGTCCGGGCTGCTCGGGCTCCAGGTCGCGGACGGCCCGGTCGTGCCGCCGGGCGCGGCGCAGGTGGTCGAGGGCGCGCCGCTTGGCGGCGGTCGTCAGCCACGCGCCCGGCCTGTCCGGCACGCCGTCCCGCGGCCAGGTCTCCAGCGCGGCGACCAGCGCGTCCTGGGCGAACTCCTCGGCCAGGCCCACGTCGCCGAGCATCCGGGCCAGCCCGGCGACGATCCGCGCGGACTCCTCCCGCCAGACCGCCGTGACGGCGTCCATCAGTAGATCTGGCGCATGTGGCACTCGCCGTCGCCGACGACCGCGAAGAAGCGCCGCGAGACCTCCAGCGCCTCCTCCCGCGAACCGACCTCGACCAGCGCGAACCCGCCCGCCATCTCCTTGGCCTCGGCGAAGGGCCCGTCGGTGACGGTCAGCTCGCCGCCCGCGGACCTGAGCACGGTGCCGCCCAGCTCCATGCCTCCGGTGGCGAGCAGCACGCCCGCCTCGGTGAGCTCCTGGATGAACCTGCCCATCTCGGCGTGCAACGTCTCGTCGTCGCGCCGCTCGCTCACGTTCGTCAGCAGAAATCTCATGTGCGTTCCCTGTCACATCGCTCGTTCGTCGCGTATGCAGTAGAACACGAAAGGACACGGGACATGACCGCCATCGCCCCCACCTCCCCCGCCTCCCCCACCACCTCCTCGACCCGCGCCCTGCTGACCGCGGGCGCCGTCGCCGCTCCCCTGTGGACGGCGGTCAACCTGGCCCAGGTGCTCACCCGTGAGGGCTTCGACATCGTCCGCCACCCGCTCAGCCAGCTGTCGACCGGCTCGCTCGGCTGGGTCCAGGTGGCCGACTTCCTGGTCGTCGGCGCGCTGGTGATCGCCGGCTCGTACGGGCTGCGCCGGACCGTCCCCGGCCGGTGGCTGCCCCGGCTCCTGCTGGTCAACGGCATCGGGATGATCCTCGCGGGGATCTTCCGGATGGACGCCGGCGACGGCTTCCCCGTCGGCACCCCCGCCGGCCCGCCCGCGACGATGAGCTGGCACGCCGGGCTGCACATGGCCTCGGGCTCGATCGCCTTCATCGCCCTGGCGGCGGCCTGCTTCGTGCTCGGCCGCCACTTCTCCGGCGCCGGAGCCGCCGGCTCGGCCGTCGCGTCCTTCCTGGCGGGCGTGGCCGTCATCGCCGGCAACGGCTGGACGATGGGCGGCGGCCCAGGGGGTTCGGTGACCCTGGCCGTCGGCGTCACCGGCGCGATGTTGTGGATGTCCGCCGTCGCCTTCCGGCTGCGCCGCCGGGGCTCCCTCACCTGACGGGACGTCCGCTGGTCGGCACTGCCCGGCGTCTGGTCGCAGGCCCTTCTCGACAAGGTCGATCAGGTCGTGCACGGCTGGATCGGCGAGCCGGACGTCGCCGCGCTGCGCTCCGGTCCCGTCCCGATCTCCGTCGGCGTCGGGGGCTCAGGAGGCGCGCAGCTCGGCGTCGGCCGCGTCCGTGCGGGCCCGGCTGCCCCAGAACCACTCCAGGTGGGCGGTCCGCCGCTGCTCGGTCAGCCACTCCTCGAACAGGTGCCGCTCGATGAGCCCGCGGCGGATCTCGTCGAGCACCGCCGGCTCCACCGCCAGCACGTGCGCGACGCAGAGCCCGCCGTCCGGGAGCCGCCCGGGCCCGAGCACGTCACCGGCGGCGGCCTCCTCGGCCTCGGCGCCGAAGAGCCCGATCAGCGAGCTCCTGTCGTTCGCCTCCATGCGGCACGTGGCCGCCCCCGCCAGCACCTCCTCGGTGGCCAGCGCGACCGGGTCGGCCTTCCCGCCCCGCAGCGCCGCGGCGGCGGTCGCGGCGCGGTCCGCGTCGGCGTACCGCAGCCTGACCACACGCAACCAGTCGAAGTCCGCGCGACGGGCGGCGAAACGCTCCTCCACGCGCCCGCCGAGCACCTCACGACGCAGGTCCGCCACCGCTGCCTCGCCGGCCACGATCTCCTCCAGACGGGCGTGGGTCAGCCCGCGCTCGCCCATCCAGCGCCGCGTCGCCTCCGCGGTCAGCAGGCCGCGGGCCCGGCGGAAGGCGTCCATGGCCTGCTGGAGCCGGTCCGGGTCCGGGTCCAGGTCCCGGGTGGCCAGAGCCTGTTCGACGAGGGCGGAGTTGACCAGCCGGCGGGCCAGGTCGGTGTCCTCCCACAACACGTCGAGCACCGAGACGGCCTTCTCCCACGTCACGTCGGCGCCGTTGACGCGCAGCAGGAGATGGCCGCCGGAACGCTGACCTCCGCGCAGTGGCCAGGGGATGGCGCGGTCCGGCGCCACGGCCAGCGACACGGTCGCCCCTGGCACGGGGAACAGCAGGTCGTAGTGGTAGTCGCCGGTCGCGGCCTCGCTCTGCCAGAGCAGCCGCATCGGTGTCCCCGGATGGCGGGTGCGCAGGGCCGTCAGCCGTTCGCGGGCGCTCTCCGGCGGCACGCCGTCGAGGCCGCGCAGCCATTCCAGCGCGTCGCCGAGCAGAGCGGGCGACAGTCCGGCCCGCTGCTGCGACCCGTCAGGCGGCAGGTTCACGTCAAATCCTTTCGTTCGGCTGTGCGCGGATCACGGCTCGGCGAGCAGGTCGCACAGCGCCTGGCTGATCGGCAGGCCGGTCAGGTCCTCGATCCACAACCACTGGCCGTTGGGGTTGATCTCCAGGAACACGTACCGGCCGTCCGGCGTGAGAATCAGGTCGACGGCGCCGTAGACGAGGCCGAGGCGTTCGGTCAGCGCCACGCACCGGTCGGCGATCTCGTCCGGCAGCGCGTGGACGGCGTGCGGCGTGGCGCCGAGGTCGTAGCTCCGCCAGTCCACGCTGGCCCGGTTGCTGACCTGGGAGTGGATCTCGGCCGTGAACGTCTGCCGCCCGACCACCGTGACCCGCAGCTCCATGCGTTTGCGGACGTACGGCTGCGCGATGACGGGGCAGAACCGCAGCCCCTCCGCGTACGCCAGGTCGCGGCCCGAGACGAACTCGCACTTGCGCAGCACCGAGTGGCCCCCGGCGAGATCCTCCACCCACGGCTGGCCGATGGCCTTGGTGATGATGTGCCCGTCATGCCGGTTGTGGAAGTCCCACAGGGCGTCCGCCCGGCTCGTGATCAGCGTCTCCGGGATCTCGAACCCCAGCTCGGCGGCCAGCGCGAGCTGGGACGGCTTGTGCCTGGCACGCGTGAGCGCCGACTCCCGGCCGGGCACCGGACGGCACGGCAGGGACTCCCAGAGGCCGGCGAGCACGGCGGCGGCCTCCTGGGCGGTGTAGGCGGCCACCGCGGGGTCGGTGACGGCCGGATGCGCCGCCGGCGGCCGCGGGCGCCGCCACCACACGGTGGTCACCGAGTCCAGGTCGAGCGTGTCCGACCCGGTGTGCAGCAGCCGCCGGGTGAGCCCCCGGCCGTCGTAGGCCAGCTCGACGTGCGCCCGCGCGGGATAGTCCCCGTTGTCGAAGACGCTGGTGCGGACGCCGCGCCGGACCAGCAGCTCCCTGACGCGGTCGGCGTGGACGTCGCCGTCGCAGGTGAGGACGAGGACATGCGGGCAGGACACGGAAACTCCTTGGGCGAGGCCGGGCTTCTCGGAAGGGTGGCCGCCGCCTCCCGGGACCAGGGGGACGGCGGCCGCGGTGTGAGCGGAGATCAGTCCATCCCGCACCAGCCGGGCGGGTCGAAGTAGCACATCATGACGTCACCCCAGTCGGGGTCCTGCCCGCCGTTGAGGATGCTGAGCGCACTCTCGTCCAGTTCGGCGCCGATCGGGGCAATGTCCCCGAGTTCGGTCTGCGGCTTGGCGTTCACGGAACTCTCCTTACGGTCGGCGGCGTCGCGGCCGCCGCCCCGCGGATGACGCGGAGTGGCGGCCCTGAGCCCTGCGGATGGATCAGTAGTCGTGCGTGCAGATGCCCGGCGGGTCGTACCACGACAGGCGCTTGCACTGCTCGTCGTCGTACATGCCGCCGTTGAGGGTGCTGAGCGCGCTCTCGTCCAGTTCGGCGCCGATCGGGGTGATGTCCCCGAGTTCGGTACGCGGCTTGACGTCCATGGAGGTCCTCCTCTCTTTTGTCGTTCGCCACGAACGAGACTGCTGATCAGCCCTTGGCGTCAGCTTGGGCCGGCTTGAAGGGGCCTGCCGGACAGTTGTGAGCGGACGAGGGACGCGTACAAGCCGCTCGCCGCCACCAGCTGGTCGTGGGTGCCGCCCTCGACGATCCGGCCCCGGTCGAGCACCAGGATCAGGTCGGCGTCCCGGATCGTGCTCAGGCGGTGCGCGATCACGATCCGGGTCTGCGGGAGGGCGTCCAGGTTGGCGCTCAGCGCCGCCTCGGTGTGCGCGTCGAGATGGCTGGTGGCCTCGTCCAGCAGGAGGATCTCGGGCCGGGCGAGGATGGCCCTGGCCAGGGCGATGCGCTGGCGCTGGCCGCCGGACAGGCCCCCGCCCTCGGTGAGCAGGGTGTGGTAGCCGAGGGGCATGGCCAGGATGTCGTCGTGCACGCAGGCCAGCCTCGCCGCCTGCGCCACCTCGCGCGGGTCGGCGTCGGGGCTGCCGAGCGAGATGTTGTCCGCGATCGACCCGGTGAACAGCGCCGGCTCCTGCGTGACCACTCCGAACCGGGGCCGCGGCCGGTGCGACAGCGGCGCGCCGTCGTAGCGGATCTGGCCTTCGACCGGCGGGACCAGCCCGAGCAGCAGCCGCGCCAGCGTGGTCTTGCCGGATCCGGATCGGCCCACGAGCGCGACCTTCTGCCCGGGGGCGATGCGCAGGTCGACCCCTCGGACGATCCAGGGGCTCTCGGGCGCGTACCGGAAGCCAACGCCGCGCAGCTCGATCCGGGTCCGCGGCGTGCCGGTGGCGGGCAGGGGCGGCGCCAGGGGCTCCGGTTCGGCCTCCCAGATGTCGGCCAGCCGGTCCGCCTGGGCGCGGGCGGTCTGCAGCCCGCGCAGGTTTCTGGTCAGCGAGGCCAGCGGGGCCAGGGCGGCGGCGGCCAACGCCTGCACTCCCAGCAGCGCGCCCGGGGTGAGCACGCCGTCCACCGCCTGCCACGCACCGGCCCACAGCAGTGCCAGCGGCGCGGCGAACCCGAGCGCCGCGAGCAGGCTGTCCTGCGCGCCCTGCGCCGACGCACCCCGCCGCACCCACCGGGTCTGGACGGTCAGCAGCTTCCCCCAGCGCTCCAGGACCTGGGTCTCCGCCCCGGCCGACTTGATCGTCTCGATGCCTCTGACGGCCTCGACCAGCAGTCCTTGCGCGTCGTTGCGGGCCTCCTGCTCGCGGTGCGCCAGGTCCCGCAGGCGCTGCCTGGTGAGGAGCAGCACCAGGATCTGCGCCGCCGCCAGCCCCAGGAGCACGCTGCCGAGCAGCGGCGACCGTACCGTGACCGCGATCAGATAGCCGGCCGCGAGCGGCGCGTCGAGCAGGGCCGACAGCACCTGGCCCGTGAGGACCTCCCGCAGCACGCCGGCCGCGTTGATCCGCGAGACCAGGTCGGCCGAGCCCCGGTGGGCGAAGAACCGGAACGGCAGGGCGAGCAGCCGCCCGGCCAGATCGTCGAACAGCACCGCGTCGGCCCGCGACCGCAGCACGGCCAGCGCCCAGGCCCGCATCCCGCTCACCGCCAGATGGGCGAGCACCGCCCCGGCCGCAGCCGCCCCCAGCAAGGGCAGCAGACCCACTTCGGCGTGCCCGAGCACCCGGTCGACCACGTTCTCCGTGACGACGGGCAGGGCCAGGCCGAGCCCCTGAAGGAGCAGGCTGAGCAGCACCAAGGCGGCCACGAGCGCCCGGTGGTCCAGGACGCTGAACCGGACATAGCGCGCCCACCAGGGCCGCCGATCCCCGAAGTGCCCGCGCTGGAACCCGGCCCCGGGAGCGAACGTGAGCGCCACGCCGCTGTAGTCACAGGCGAACTCCGCTCTGCCGATCCTGAACCGCCCGACGCCCGGATCGACGATCGTCACCACGTCCCCGGCCACACGCTCCACGACGACGAAATGCTTGGCCCGCCAATGGACGATGGCGGGGAACGGCAGCTCCGGCACCTGGGCGGCGGGCACCGAGAGCGCATGGGTGTCCAGGCCGTGCGCGCGGGCGACGCGCACCAGCGCGAGCGCGCTGACACCGTCCCGGCCCACGCCCATCTCGGCCGCCAGGGCGGGCAGCGAGACGCGGCGCCCGTACGCGCCGAGGACCATCGCCAGGCATGCGGCGCCGCATTCGACCATGCTGTGCTGGAGTACGACAGGAACACGCATGCGCGGCAGCCTCCGTCCTCCTCCTTCGAAACCGCTGGTGCTCACTTGGGAGGCACGTGGGAGACCTTGGGAACGGGTGCGGAGGCTGGTCCTGGAACGACTCCAGAAGATCAACCGCCGTCGCGTCATGACCCATCTCGCGGACCACATCGACGAAGGCCGTCTGACGGCGCACCCAGAACAGGGATGACCATGACACGGATGTCATTGCGCTGGACGCCGGCGGGCTCACGTCGTTCGCGCTGAGGGGCAGCGCCTGCCCGGTGGGGAGAAAGCCAGCCCCGCAGCAGCCGCTCGCATGGCGCGGCTGCCTCACCCCGCCGTTCGACGTCGCCTCGGAGCGCCGCGCGCGCGGCGTCCTCAGCCCGCCAGGCGGTGCGCACCTGACCCAGTAGCGCACCGTTGCGCTCGAATCCCGCCTGCGCCAGCCCCGCCGTCTCCTCGCGCAGGACAGGACGACAGTGTCCACCTGCCCTTCGGCAGCCAACCTCCGGTCGAGAGACCGGCCGTCCTTTCAAACCACCTCATCCGGGGCGTGCAAACCCGTCAGAAACTCCCCCACAACCTGGGCGAACGCCACCGGGTCATCGTCATGCACCCAGTGCCCGCACCCCGCCAGCTCCCGAAGCACAGTGCCCGGCCTCCGCGCCGCCATCTCCCGAGCCATCACGGTCGGCAGTACGAAGCTGTCCAAGCCATGCACCAGCAGCGCCGGACAGTCCGAGCCGAGCCAGTCGCTCCACCAGTCCCCCATGAGCGCCTCCTGCGAGGCCACCATGTCGTCATGGTCGAACAGCAGCCCCCACCCCTCGGGCCGCTCGACGGCGCTCTCCAGGAAGTAGCTCGCGTCCGGAATCCCCTGCTCCTCGATCGCGCGGCGCAAACCCGCCAGGGTGTCGGCACGCCGAGTCCACCCGCGCACGTCAAGAACGGGATGCGCGATCTCGGGCCGCCGGTTGAGCGCACCCCCTTCCTCGACGATCAGCGCGCGTACGAGCTCGGGATGCCGAGCGGCAAGCCGGAAGGCGACCACGCCTCCCATCGAGTGGCCCAACACCACCACCGGCCCGACCTCGAGCCCTCGCAGGAACGCGGCAGCATCCTCCACGTATGCATCCGGCCTGAAATCGCCGTCACCCCGCTCGCTGCGCCCATGCCCGCGCTGCTCCAACGCGATCACCCGATGCCCCGGCGCCAGCGCGGCGGCGAGCGGCGCGAAGGCACGCGCTCGGCCGAAGTGCCCGTGCAAAGCCAGCACGACTCCCGCGCTCGCCCCAGCTCGGTCATCGGCATCAGGATCAGAGTCGAACCAGGCCAGCCGCAGACCACGCACGTCCGCGATTTTCTCGATCATGACCCGTGAGGCTACCGGCCCACCCCTCGCACCGGCCGCTCGTTCTGCGACACTGTCAGCTCCGCCTTGGGCCGGCGGACCTCGCAGTGCCTGATCCGTCCGGTCTCCGGCGCTGGTTGCCCTCGTGGGCATCGGTGGAGCTTGCCTACTGTGTCCGTGTGAGTGACGTGACGAGCGGGCGTACGGGACGGGTGGTCGTGCTGGTGCTGCCCGAGGTGAACCTGTTGGATCTCGGCGGCCCGGTCCAGGTCTTCAGCGCAGCGGCCCACTTGGGCGGCTGCTACCGGCTGGAGTACGTCGCCGAGACCGGTGGGGTGCGCTCGGCGCAGGGGCTCGAGCTCGCCGGGCTCCAGGCGCTCGCGGCGACGCAGGCGGGACCGGGTGATCTGGTGCTGGTACCGGGGCCACGACTGACCGGATCCGACCGGCTGGTGTCGAGCGCCGCAGTGCGATGGCTGCGGGAGGCTTACGACGCGGGGGCGCGGGTGGCATCGGTGTGCAGCGGCGCCGCGGCCCTGGGAGAGGCGGGGCTGCTGGATGGCCGGGCGTGCACGACGCACTGGTCGCTGACCGGAGCGATGCGCGAGCGGTATCCGGCAGCCCGGGTCCGCGAGGCGGCCCTGTACGTCCACGACGGGCGCATCAGTACCAGCGCGGGCATCTCCTCCGGGATCGACCTTGCACTGTCCCTCGTCGAACGCGACCACGGCCCGGAACTGGCCGCCGCCGTCGCCCGTGAGCTGGTGCTCTATCTACGGCGGGACGGCGATGCCGCCCAGATCAGCCCATTCCTGCGCTACCGCGACCATGTGCAGCCCGCCGTGCACCGGGTGCAGGACCACCTGGCGCAGAACCTGGATGTCCCGCACTCCCTCGACGAGCTCGCCGCCGTCGCCCATCTGTCGCCGCGTGGTCTGACGCGGGCCTTCACCACGGCCACCGGGATCACTCCGCTGGCCTACCAGCGCCGGCTGCGCCTGGAACGGGCCCGTGCCCTGCTGACGGACACCGACCTGACGGTGGAGACGGTCGCTGCCCGTTGCGGCTTCCGTGACGCACGGCAGTTGCGCCGCCTGGTCACCGCGAGCTTCGGCGTTTCGCCGTCCCGACTCCGCGGGCAGTTGCGCCCCGCCGGCTGAAACGCCCGCCGGGAACGGCTCCTGACGCCTTCCCTCGGCCACTTCCTTTCTTGTTCTCCCCATGGGGGCGGTTGCGTGTGCCACACCGCCATCCATCGACCGCTTTATGGAGGTATGTCGTGTCAAGATTGAACAGGGGGCGCTGGGTGGTCCGCCGTGCGGGCTGGGTGCTCATGGGCACGGCGTTGTCGGTGGCGTCGTTCGCCGGCATTGCCTTCGCGGGGGTGAGCATGTCGATGGCGGACAGTTTCGCCCCCGCACCGACCGCATCGGACGCGCGTGCGTGGCCGACGGCGCGGGCCGTGCCGACCGGCCGGATCACGGTGGCCGTGGTGGTCAGCAACGAGGGGTCTGTGGCCACCGACGTGATGGCGCCGTACCGGGTGTTCGCCGAGTCGGAGAAGTTCTTCGTCTACACCGTGGCAGCCGAGCGCCGCGTCTCCCCGATGTCCGGCGGAGCCCATCTCCTGCCCGACCACACGTTGGCCGAGGTGGGCAGGGGAGCGATCCCTGAGCCCGACGTGGTGGTCGTGCCCGCGGTGACCGAACCGGCCGACGCCAAGGAGGCGCGGCTGCGCGAGTGGATCGTGGAGCGGCACCGCAAGGGCGCGCGTGTTCTGGGAGTATGCGCGGGCTCGGAGCTGCTGGCGGCCTCCGGCCTGCTGGACGGCCGGGACGCGACCTCCTTCTGGTCCAACATCGGCTCCTTGCAGCGCGATTACCCCCGGGTGCACTGGAAGCGCGGCCGGCGGTATGTGGAGGACGGCCGGGTCACCACCACCGCCGGCATCACCTCCGGTACGGTCGGAGCCCTACGGGTCGTGGAGGAACTGGCAGGCAACGGCGAAGCCGCCCGAATCGGGAAGGACCTGTCGTATCCAGGCTGGACTCCGGACGGGCCGACCACGATCCCGGCCAACCACCTCACACTCGGCGACCTGCCGTACGCGCTGAACGCCGCGTTCCCCTGGCGGCGCTCCACGGTGGGGATCGGCCTGGTCGACGGCGTCGACGAGATCGACGCCGCAGCCGCCTTCGAAGCGTACGGCGGGGTGTCCTTCAGCGCACGTACGGTGGTCCTCGGCAGCCGGGGCACAGTCACCACTCGTCACGGCCTCGTCCTGATCGCCCAGCCGACGGGTTCCAGCTCCCACGGAGTGGACCGCTTCGTGGTGCCGGGCGTCGCGGACGTGTCGGCCGTCGACACGTCGCTGCGCACCTGGGCGCACCGCAACAAGCTGGCCGTCGAACTGCCCGGCGGAGGACGGCATGCCGGTGAGTTCGGCTTTGATCCGGTCCTGCGTGACCTCGCCCGCCACAGCGACCGCTCCACGGCCCGGGTCACGGCGAAGTTCTCGGAGTACCCCTCCGCCCATCTGACGCTCACCGGGGCGGCCTGGCCCTGGCGGTCAACCCTGCTGGCCGTCGTGGCGGCCGCGGTCAGCGTCGGTGCGGGGTTCCTGCCGACGGCGATCCGGCAGGCTGTGCGGCGGCGCGCCTGAGTGGCGTTGCCCCGCCGGACGGCGCAGCGGACTCACCCGCCGGGCGCCCGCGCCGGGCTGGGCGCCGCCCGAGGGGATCCGGACCGGCTGATCAGGCGCCGTCCCAACCGCTGCGCCGGTGACTCCACCCACCTCCAGGTCAGCGCGCACAGCCCGAGCAGCGCCGCGTACACCGCCACCAGCAGCGCCAGGCGCGCCGCCACCGGCACGGCCGGCGGGTCCGGCAGGAAGAACTCCACGCTCTCCAGCAGCAGCGGATGCATGAGGTAGATCGAGTAGGACACCAGCCCCAGCCAGGTCAGCCACGACGGCATCGGACGGCGGCGCAGCGCCGTCGCGGCGGCGAACGTCAGCCAGGCCGCCGCGGTCGCCACCTGGGTTCCCGGCTCGGCGCGCGCGAGCCATAACCCCGCCACCGGTACCAGCGCCACGGACGCGAGGTGCCGGTGGCCGAATTCGCCGGTCTCGACCCGGTACAGCGCGGTGCCGGCGAACATGGTCGCCAGGATGAACAGCCCCTGCCACGGGCCGGGATAACTCTGGTTGACCGCCAGCAGCAGGAGGACCGTGGCCGCGACGGCCACAGCGCCCGCCTGCCGCGTCCGCCTGCCGCCGGACAGCACCGCGGCCAGCCCGGCCCCCAGCACGGCGCTCACGACGACCACGACGGTGAGCATGCGCCCCGCCCCGCCGGCCGACAGGAGCGTCACCGGCAGCAGCCCGGCGCCGAGCACCGCGGCCGCCGCGAACGTGAGCGCGGCTGCGGTGCTGCGCCGGTGCACGCGCAGGGTGAACATCGCCGTCAGCAGCAGGTAGAAGGCCATCTCGTACGACAACGTCCACAGCACGTTGACCAGGTTCGGGACGTACAGCAGGTTCTGCAGCATGCCGGCGTGCGCCAGGGCCAGCGCCACCGTCCGGGTGCCCCACCAGACGTGCAGGTCGTCCCAGCCGGCCGCCACGAGCAGCAGCATGCCGGCCACGCACACCATGAAGAGCGGCCACAGCCGGAAGATTCGCGAGATCCAAAAGGCCCGCAGGCTGCCTCGCCGCTCCAGCGACGCCGGCACGATGTAGCCGCTGACCAGGAAGAACACCAGCACGCCGTACCAGCCGGGATCGAAGACGGCCTTGACCGGCAGCCGCGCCTCCGGCCACAGCGGCTTGAGCGCGTGCTCGAAGACCACCACCATCGCGGCCAGCCCGCGCAGCGCGTCCAGCCAGGCCAGACGCCGGGCGGCCCGGGGACCGTTCAACGCCACCCCCACCTGACCTCCAGCGCGTCCCGGCCCGGCGCGCCGCTCAGTCGTACCACCGGGGCTGCGGGTACGGGCTGGGGGCGGGACCCGCGTCCGCGCCGGGGATCACGTACAGGTCGACGGTGTCGGAGCTGTGCAAGCGGGTGGACGCCACGATCCAGTCGTCCTTGACCCGCCCGGTGGGGACGGCCTCGTCGAACCATGACATGCTCCCGTCGTCCTTTTCCGCGTATTTCCAGAACAGCCGGTAACCGGCCTTCAGGCCGCGCCGCCCCAGCTCGGCCCGTACGTCGACGACCGTCCTGCCGTGGCTGGTGTAGCCGGGCAGGGCCTCGTCGCCCTCCGGGTCGACCGGGCCGTCATCGGCGTACGGCTCGCCGGGCCTGGCGGGACGGCCGATGCCGAACACCACCCGCCCGGGGAAGTCGGCCGGCATCCAGACCTTCCCGCAGAACGCCGACGAACACGGCGTGATCCCCTGGGTGCCGATGCTGCCGTGCCACTTGAAGCCGTCCGGGACGACGGGGCCGATCAGCTTGCCCACCTCGGACGGCGCCACCGGGATCACCTTGACCGTGACGTTCAGCCCGACCGCCCGGAACGCCTCCTCGAAGCGGCGGCGGTCGGCCGTGGGGTCGGTGATGGTCACGCTGAAGTACGGGCCGGCGTTCTCGATGGAGACCGCGGCGTTGGCGTAGCTGGTCACCGGGCCGCCGACCACGCTGGTGCCGACGGCGACGGCCGCCGCCGCGGCCACGGTCGCGAGCCCCAGCACCAGCCGTCGGCGGCGGCGGCGGGGCGTGGTCACGACGGCGGGCTCGCGCTCCTCCGACATGATCGCGTGCATGAGCTGCTGAGTCTCCGGCGCGGACGCCTCTCCTCTGAGGTCCTGGTCATCGACGCGGGCGAGATCGGCGAGGTTCACAACGGGCTCCCTTCGAGGGCGACGGCGCGAGGGTGGTCGAAGCCGGCCTTGGCCAGATCCCGGGCGAAACGCCTGCGGGCGCGGTAGAGCCTGATCCGTACCGCGTTGCGGGAGATGCCGAGGACGCGGGCGATCTGCCCGTGGTCCAGCGCCTCCCAGGCGACCAAGGAGAGCAGCTCCCGGTCGTCGTCGGACAGACCGCGGAAGACCTTTCCCATCTGGGACATCTCGTCCTCCGGGGAGCGGGCCAGCGCGGGGAAGGCGGCGAGCCGCTCACGCAGGGCCGCCGTGCGCTGCTCGTGGCGCTCCTCGCCGCGCCGGTGGTTGGCGAGCACCCGCCGCGCCACGCCGTACAGCCACAGCCGCGCCTCGTCCCCCTCGGGCAGTTCCTCGATGCGACGCCACGCCGTGGTGAACGTCTCGGCCACCACGTCGGCCGCGTCCTCGGGGTGCGGGCAGCGCCGCAGGACGTACCCGAGTATGGGTTCGTAGGCGGATTCGTAGATCTCCACGAACCGGCTACGGGGATCGGCTCCCATCCGGTCTCCTTACCTGGATCATCTGTCACTTAAGTCCATGTCCAGGACTTTGGGGGCATTTCCCCGGGGGATCTCGCGGGCCGGGACATTTGGCTTGTCGGCACGACCTCGGGGCGAGAGTGCTCGGCCGCTTCGGCCGGCACATGGCGATGATTCGCCAACGGCTCGGTCGCAAGCGGCTCGTCCACGGCTCCAAGGCCCGCAGCCCCCTCGGATGGAGGACCCGCGATCCGGCAGGCGACGGTCCCGCGTTCGCGCACACCCGCGCGGCGGAGCAGAGCTTCACCGACAGGCGGCGCTCAGGATGGCCGAAGTTTCGAGCATGCGGGCGGTTCCCGCGTCACGTGGGTGAACTGCCCAAGGTCGCGGATGGATTACGTGGCCGGCCAGGTGAAGGTCGAGCCGGTGTTGCCGGCGGAGTACGACTGGTCGGGCCGATCAATGGAGCGGCACCGAGTCCAGGTGCGGGACTCGCTGGGGATTCGGGAGTCGACCCGAGCGGATGAGGACGTGCTCGCCGCGTGGCTGGCGGACAAGATCTGCCCGATGGTGTGCACGGACCAGGGACTGCGAGCTGCGCCGCTGAGGCGGTGCCGAACGTTGAAGATCGAGCCGCGGGGGCGGGTGGACCGGATCGTGGGCGCGGGCCGGGCTCGGTTCGAGTGGGAGTTCTGCCTGCATGTGCTGAACGGGTTGCCGGCGCATTCGGCGGGACGGCTGGGACTGGAGGCACTGCTGGAGGAGATCGTCCAGCTACGGCGGGCCAAAGCGTTGGTACTGTCGGGCGATCTGTTCGGCGGGTACTCCGACCGGCTGGTGGCCTCCTGGCGGGCGCGGGCGATGGCCTCGCACCCGTCGGACTTCGCGGCGAACCAGCCGCCGGTCCGGTTGACGTTGGTGACCCCGTTGGCGTGGTCGCGGACGACAGAGATCACCGACGCCCTGGTCGATCTGTTCATCGGCCTGCTGTCGAAGATCAACACGCGCGCGCGGACTCGGCGGCGCTCAGCCGCAACCACAGTTGCGCGGTCACTTCCCGCTCGCGTTCAGTGGGAAGTCGCCCACACCCGCCCCGCTGAGGTATCCGAACGGGCGCTCGGCGCCGCAAACACCGGTCCTGCACCGCGTGGACGCCTGACCGGCGCGCTGGCCGGCGCGGCGGCCTGGACGGTGCGCATGAACCCGCTCCGCTGAGGAGTGCACCCACCGGACCGGCTACACCGGCCCGTAGGAGCGATGGCGTCGCTCTCGAGTGCGGCGTCCTGCTGAACCGTTGGGCTGGAAGGACCAGGCGCGAGTCCGTTCCTCTCCCCATGCCGGACCGTAGGGCCAAGGGGTGTGACGCGTGCGGGCGGAGCTCGGCTCGTCGTGTTCCCGGGGCTCTTCGGTGATCCCGTAGTGGCGGGCCAGGCGGGGAAGCCGGCGTGTGTACTCGGCCCTGTCGTTGAAGTCCCATGCCTCGTCCTCCGGCTCCGCAAGGAAGCTCAGGAAGGGAAAGGCGCTGGTGATTCCGCGCGCCTGGACGGCTTCGGCCGGGTGGGCCGTGTCCTGCCCGATGACCCGCTCATACGCGTGGCAGGCCGCGTAGGCGAACGACTCGAACTCTGGCCAATTCTCATCCGGCCAGCGCTGACGCCGGACCCGTGTCAGCCGTACGAGGTGGACGGCGCCGTCCTTGGACGCCGAGGTCCGCTCGTGGGAGAAATTCCGCGACAGTTCGAAGAGCCGCTGCACCTCGGGAAGTTCAACAAGACGGTCGGGACACTCGGTGACCTTGCCGAAGGCGTCACGGCCGAGGCTGATCAGCCAGTCCACGAAGTACTCGAAGCCGTCGGAGGATCCAAAGCCCGTAATGGTCCAGCAGGCCGCGTACATGTCCCAGGTGCAGGCGCGGTTGGCGCAGAGCGTGAACCATGCCTCGTAGTCCACGATTTCCTCAGCGGACAGGCGGGACAGATGCTCCTCCAGCCAGCTCACCCTCTCCTGCCTGGTAGCGGTCTCCTGAGCGGAGCGTTCAACCAGGTCCCAGAAGCCGTCAATGTCCATGGGGTCTGATCATGGCAGCCGACGCAAGTCCTGCCCAGTGCTCCCGATTCTCGGTGCGGTTCGCCACCGTCGACGAGCGCGTGGCCGACAGGGACCAGAGGCCGCCGAAATGGACCGGTTCCTCCTGTGGTCGGCCCGCTCGCGGTGGGCGAGCTGCTGCCGAACGACACGCTCACCCGCTGCCGGCGCACACGTCTGTGCCGGTATCGCTGGAAGATGCAGGCAGCGCCACGGTGGTCACCTGTGCACGCCGTCAGGCCGCCCGGCCCGGCCCCACTTGTAGGAGTTGCGAGCGAAGATCTCCCGGCGGCGCAGCATCCGGTGGAACTGCTCCAGCACGCAGGAGGTGTACACCTTCCAGTCGACCATTCCGATCTCGGCGTGCGAGGCCGCCAGCACTAGGCGTCGCCACGACCCATCCAGCAGGTCGGTGTCGATCTCGTTCGGGGCGACCTTCAACGGCCGGATGCCGCCATACGCCGGCGTGAGTGGCAGGAGCCACCTCTTCCCCGCGCAACCTTCCGGATTGACATTGCTAGCTATTTCAGTCATGTTTGAAATAACTAGCCAATGGATGCGGAGCAAGCCATGGAACACGTGACCTTCAACAGCGTCGGCACCCGCTGCGCGGGTGATCTCTACCTGCCCGAGACGAGCGACCCGGTCCCCGGGCTGGTGCTCGGGCACAGCGGGGTGATGGTCAAAGAGGCGCTGGCGTTCTTCGCGCCGTACTTCGTGAAGGCCGGCTTCGCGGTGCTGGCCATCGACTACCGCACGGTCGGCTCCAGCGAAGGCGAGCCGCGCGGCCTGGACTACCCGGAGCGGCAGGTGGAGGACTTCCGCAGCGCCGTGTCCTACCTGCAGACCCGCCCCGAGGTGCAGCCGGAGCGGATCGGGGTGTGGGGGGTGAGCATCGGCGGCTCGGTGGCGGCCCAAGCCGCCGTGCTCGATCGGCGCATCAAGTGCGTCGTCGTGCAGAGTCCCAGCGTGTGGGACGGATGGCGGTACATGGAACGCCTCCTGGGCCGTGCCGGTGTCCACGCGCTGCGCGACCAACTGCAGCAGGACTGGCAACGGCGCTACGAAGGCGGGCAGAGCGCTCGCGTGCCGCACCTGACGCTGGAGGGCGACAGCGTGAAGGACACCCCGGACATGTCGACCCGCCTGTTTCCCACCTACCGCAACGAGAAGACCCTCGACTCAGCCGAGCACCTGCTCACCTTCGCCCCGGAGAACCTCATCCACCGGCTCGCGCCGACGCCGCTGCTGATGATCGCCAACGGCGGCTGGGACCCGTACCACATGCTCGAGGAGGCGCAGAGCGCCTTCGCCAAGGCGGGCGAGCCCAAGCGGCTCGCGGTGCTGCCCTACGACGTGCTCGGGCTCTACACCGGCCCGGGCCTGGAAGAGGCGATGGCGCTCGCGATCGACTGGTTCGACCTCTACCTGCGCAGGACGCGGCTCGCGGACATCACCCCGACACCCACCTACGAGTCGGTGGCCGCCATGACACAGTGAACCGGCACACGATCACCAAGGAAGGACGCGACGATGACCGCTGGGGAACAGCAGGACAGGCTGCTTCGATGGGTGGAGCGGGTGGCCGCCTTCTGCGTCGAGGAGTGGGGGCTGCCGCCCATCACCGGACGCATCCTCGGCTGGCTCATGATCTGCGATCCGGCCGAGCAGTCCGCCGGCCAGATCGCGGACGCGATCCAGGCCAGCCGGGCCTCACTCACCTCGAACATGCGCTTCCTCACGGCCATCGACCTGGTCAAGAAGGTGAGAAGGCCCGGCGATCGCGTCTCCTACTACCGCATCGAAGACGACGCCTGGCAGAAGGTCATCCAGCGCAAGCTCGACAGCCTGAGCGCGTTCGGCGAGATCGCCGACGAAGGGCTCGACATCGCGGGCGGCGAGGGACACCGCACCGAGCGCATCAAAGCCGCCCACGACTCCCTGACGTGGCTGCAGAACCTCGCGGCCCGTCATCCGCTACGCCGTTAAGGAACCCCCATGCACCGCTGGCAACCCAAGCTCGGGCTGATCCAGGAAACGCTGCTGCTCACTCTCCACGCCAGAGCCCTGGACGCAGGACTGCCCAGCCCCATCCTCGGCGACACGCTCTCCGCCGAACTGGCCCGCAGGATCGATTACGACTTCGGCAAGCTGAAGGTCAAGCCCAGCCTCGTCCTCACCACGGCACTGCGCGCCAAGAAGCTCGACGACGTCGTCCGCGCCTACGTCGCCGCTCATCCCGGATGCGTGGTGCTCGACCTGGGTTGCGGCCTGGACACCAGGATGTCCCGTTGTGATCCCCCGCCCGGCGTCGACTGGTACGACATCGACTTCCCCGAAGTGATCGACCTGCGATCGGAATGCCTGCCCGGCCGCTCCCATCTGGTCGGAGCCGACCTCATCGGCTCCGACTGGCTCACAGCCATCCCCGGTGACCGGCCGGCGATGATCGTCGCCGAGGGGCTGCTCCCCTTCATGCCCGGCGACTCCTTCCAAAGGATGACCCGCGCGCTGACCGGCCATTTCCCTTCGGGGGAGCTCGCGCTCAACGGCTACACCCGTTTCGCCGCCTGGGCCATGAAGTACCACCCGACCATCAAGGCACTCGGCATCAAGGCCGCCCAGGGCTTCGACGACCCGCACGAACCCGAGTCGTGGGAGGCCGGCCTCGAACTGGTCGAGGAGCAGATCCTCACCCGCGCGCCGGAAGTGGCCCTGTTCCCGCAACCGCTGCGCGCGCTGACCCGGCTCACCGCCGGCAGCACGGCCCTGTCCCGCCAAGGGGCGCGCATTCTCCGCTACCGGTTCTGAGTGCGTGCGGGCGGCGGCGGCGGCAAGCGGCGTTCCTCCAGCTTGTGGACGTGGCCAAGGGGCCGGTGGCGAGCCATGCCCCAGCCGGCAGGGCACGGCTCGGATGGACCTGCTGGTCACCCAGCACGCTCACCAACCCTTCTGAGCCGTGACTAGGGTGCTGTGGTGAGCACATCCCGATCCTCCTGGCGCAACACCACCCATGACTGGGCGGCCGACGTCGACCTCGGCCACCTCGCCGACATCCGGGGGAACCCGGCCGAGTTCGCCCCTGGCGGCGTCCGGCACCTGATCCTCGAAGTCCTCGCCTACCCGGCTGACGAGGCGGCGAGCATGGGCGCCGGACGCTGCACCGTCACCCTTCACCCCGACGGCTCGGTGTCCGTGGCCGACGAAGGGCGAGGCACCGACACTCGTCTCGATGAGCAGAGGCGGCCGGTGAAGAAGCCCGTCATGGCGTCCAAGGACCTGCGTTTCTTCGACGACCCCGGCGCGGAGACTCTCCCTGACGGGCATCCGCGCCGCGGCATGTCCGTCGTCGCCGCGCTCAGCGAGTGGCTCATCCACACCAACCGCCGCCTGAACGGGTCCTGGACCCAGCGGTACGAGCACGGCGTGCCCGTCACCGGCCTGGAGCCCATCGCCGGCGACGGCGCCACAGGGACGACTGTGCACTTTCTGCCCGGCGTGCATCTGCCCCCACTTGCCGACGACCTGGGCCGCTTCGCGAATGCCTGGCCTGGCCTGGTCATGACCGTCGACGACCGCCGTGGTGGCTGACTGATTCTGATCGGCCGTCCCGAAGACGTCCTGCGACTGCGTCCAGTCCACCACGCGGATATTCAACATCATGAGTGGCGGCTCGGCGAGGTCGAAGGCATCGACCTCACCCTCACCTTCCTGAGTCAGACGCGGGACCAGACCCGTCAACTCGCCAGAGTCGCCCCGATCCACCTCGGCATGCCCGCACCCGGCTCTCCCCCGCCAGGAGCGGAGGGTTCCCGGACTTTCCCGACAGGTCCACGCGCGTACGCGAGGGGAGTTCGGGACTTTCCGGCCCGGCTTACGCGCGGGCGCGCGCGAGGCCGGAGACGTTTGTGACCTGCAACGCAGCTTGACCGGGAGTCTGCAACATTATTTGGCCGCATCTCACCCGTAGCGACGGGGCTGGGACCTGATACATCGGAACCGGGTCGTGCGTTAAGCCCCTTGTCCGCGCGAGTCTCCGGAGAAACGCTTGCGCGCTGACAAGCTGGACGCAATTCCGTCGCCCGCAGGCGCTGACAGAAAGGAAGGTGGTGAGCGTGCGTGCCCGGGGCGGCCCGTCACGGGAGCGGACGGTGGCTGAGCCGGCAGCCGCGTGGCCGCTCGGGGCGTTCGCTGGTCCAGCCCGCCTCAGGTGCCCATGCCTGATAGTCCATGAACGTCCCCTTGGCGAGCCCCTCCGTGCTCTCGGCCGCGATCGCGACGTCTACCGCCAAGACGGTGCCGGTCCGCGGGTCGAGGATGGTGGTGTACCGCTGCGCCACCTCGTCATCGGTACCGAATCCGGCGGTGAAGCCCTCGCTCTTGATGAAGGTGACCTCGATTCCCGTCCGTCCCAGAGGGTCGGTGATCGAGCCGCGCACCTTGGTCGTCGGCAGTCCGGCGAGCAGACGCAGGGTGGCCGCCCTGACCGAGGGCTTGACCGGGAGCTCCAGAAGGTGGGAGGAGGTGGAGAGGAATTCTTCGAAGCTCTCCTTGGGCCGGCTGGCCTTTCGGGTCTTCCAGTAGGTCCGCAGTTTCTCCCGGAGTTGCTCGGCGTCGCCGGGCAGCGCCGCGAGGTCGGCCAGCGTGAGTTCACCGAGCCGTCTGTCACCGAGCACGCCGCCCGGCTCGGCCGCGCGCGTGTAAACACACTGTGACGGCTTGGACCGCAGCTGGACTTTCGCGCAATCGCCTGCCATGCCGCCCGGCGTGCACACGCGCTGGACCGTGACCGGAGAACCCGCCGCTCGCCACGCACGCTCGTCGGCCTCGGTGGCGGGACGGACGAACTGCTGCCGCTGCTCCGCCTGAACGGGGTCGCCGGGGTCGCGCGGTTGCCAGAGGTCGATCCGTGACGAGGACAGGACGTTGAACGTCTCGCCGCCCGCCCGGACCCTTATCAGCCCATTGTTGAGCAGCGGCCTGCGCCAGTAGTCGCCGCGTTCGTCCGGCAGTTTCGCGACCCGGTCCGCCAGCTGGAGCAGGGCATCGTTGCCGGCCGGGGGCGCGAGCACCGTTGGGGGAACAGCGGTCATGTTCGACACCAGCGTGACGACGGCCATGACGACGGCGATCGTTGTCGCGGCCGCTCCCAGGGTCCATCCCCACGTGAGGCCCCGCCGATTCGCTCGACCTGGCCGTACCGGCTCGCGCTGGGCGGCGGCAAGCCGGAGGCGGGCCTTCTCGACCACCTCCGCCGAGGGCGGCGGAGCGTCAGGCAGCGCTCTCGCCAGGAGTCTCAGCTCATCCATGGATCTCCTCCAGAGGGTTGACGTCGCCGAGTGCCTTGCGGAGTTGCTTGCGAGCGCGGTTGAGCCGGGAGGCCACCGTCCCCGCTGGGACCCCCAGGGCGGCGGCGACCTCGGCGTGGCTGAGGTCGCCCAGCACGCTCAGCAGCACGACGTCGCGGTCCCCGCGATTGAGCCCGGCCAGCGCCCCCGCCAGCTTGCCGGTCAGCTGGCCCGCGGCCACGCGGGCCAGGGCTGCGTCCTCGGGACTGTGCTCGGAACTGTGCCCGGCACGCTCAGCCGTCCGGCTGAGCGCCTTCCATCTACGGATCTCGGTACGGCGGTGCCGTGCGATGAGGTGGGTGGCGATGCCGTACAGCCACGGACGCACCCCGCCGCGCGAGGCGTCATAGCCACCCCGATAAGCCGCCAGGAACACCTCGGCGGCCAGGTCGTCAGCGACGTCGTCGGACAACCGCCTGACGATGTAGCGGTGGATCTCGGAGAAGTGCGCATTGAAGATCTGCTCGAAGTCCACCCGTAGATCGGGTGGGTCGGCCAGGTCAGGTGGAACGGCCATGCAGGCGTCTCCGCTGGGTCAAGTGAACGATGGTCGCCCTTTCTTGCCCGAAGTGCCTTGCTGCTTTCACGGACGGTCGCTGAGCCTGTCGCCCATGTCCGCCCGAGGCTGTCCAGATCCGTTCAGTCACCGCCTGTTCGCCCGCGATGCTCTCGTCATCGGAACCAACTGTCCACCCGTCGCCGGCCGGGCGTCACCCTGGGTGACAGGGCTCTGCCGGTCTCGAATCCATGCTTTCGAGACGCGACCCGGGCGCACCCCCGGCCGGGGCCACGATGATCCGCGACGGCCTGGAGGACCTGCTGCGCCGCGTCCCGCCGAACGCCGGTCACCGGATCACCGTCGTCACCCTGGACCGGCTCGGGCGCAACATGCGCGAGTACCTCAACCTGGCCCACGAACCGACCGAGCGCGGGCCGGAGACAGCCGCCCGGCTGATGCTCTGCAACGTCTGGGAACCCGCCTCAACTTAGAAGCCATCATCATGCCCGACGCGGGGCACCATCCATGGCTGGACGCACCGGACCAGTTCGGTGTGGCTCTTCGCGCCGCAGTGGCGAGGCAGACCCGAGTCCAAGCCTCCGCTGGGGCGACCGAGCGCGCGCGTGGCCGTACGGCCGGACCGCTGCTGTCGATCAACCCGGCGTCCCACGGGAACCTGCCGTTCTTCCCAGCGCGCGGATGCGGGCCCGAGCGCCGGCTGCCGGGCAGGCCGGTCTCAGGCGCCCTTGCGGAGGAGTTCGGTGATGGTGAAGCCGACGCGCTGGGACACCTGGCCGTCGGCGAGCGGCACGTTGAGCGCCTTGGCCAGCTCCGCCCCGTACAGGTCCGCGGTGGCCTCGCACACCTGGGCCAGCGTGGCCGTCGCCGACCTGCCCCTGTGGTGGCCGACCGCGATCGTCACCGCGCCGGCCAGCGCCGCCGGCCACCACAGGGTGACCGCCGCGACAGCCAGGTACAGCATGCCCCAGGCGGCCGTGGTGGCGGCGCCGGTCAGGGCGGCGCGGGCGTCGCCGATCGTGGTGCGGGCGTGGTCGGGGACGACCAGCCACAGGCGCGGCCAGGCGGCGTCGAGGTCGATGCCGTACCGGTTGCGCACGCGGACGGCGACGGCGTCGAGCTGGTCGCCCATCCAGGTGGGCCGGAACGGGCGGGCCAGCGCGATGGCGTTACGGCGCGCGGCCAGCTCGCCCCGGCGGCGTTCGAAGTCCGCGGTGCTCTCGCCCTCGGCCACCGTCGCCGACTCGTAGGCGCGGTGGGCGTCGTCCCAGCGCCGTCTGCGGCGTTCGACCAGGGGGCGGGCCAGCGGGCGCGGCCCCCGCGCGAACCAGCAGCGCACGACCGGCCCCGCCAGCGCGTTCGCGGCCAGCCCCGCCCCGAACGCGCCGAGCAGGAGGGCGACCAGCAGCAGCGCCTGCGCGACGGGCTGGCCGTCCAGGGCCTTGGTCTGGGCGGTGGCCCGGGCGGCCAGGAACGGGACGTCCCACGGGCGCCGGTGGCCGAGGACGGCGGCGACCCAGAGCACGCCCTCGAACAGCGCGCCGGGCAGGACGAGCACGGTCAGCCAGCGCTCGGCGAGCTTCTGCCCGAGGCTCGACAGGAACCCCGTCATCCCGGCGCGTATCTCAGCGGCAGCTCGTAGACGTCGCACGCCGGTATCGCGCCGCCGGGCTCGGGCCGCGCCTCGCGCCGGCAGCGGCCCAGCGGGCAGCGGTACCCGCCGGGCGGCGGCGGCAGGTCGCCGGCCGACGGCAGGGCGGGGACGACCGGCTTGCCGCGGGCCAGGACGTCGAGGCCGAGCATGCGGCTCAGGTCGTCGACGACCTCCCGGGGACGGCGCTCGCCGCCGCGCAGGGCGCGCCTGGCCTCGTCGAGCTCGGCCGACCACCCCTCCGCCCCGGCCATGCGGACCAGTCGGGGAAGGCTCTCGCACAGGGCCGCGAGCGCGCGGCCGTCGTCCGGCGGATCTGCCATGGCTCGGTGTCTACCACCCGCCCGGCGACGCGGGCAAGACGGACGGACGGTAACACCCACGTCGCGCAAAGCGAAGCGCAGGAGAGCGCTCCGATGCGCTCATACGCGATGCGACGAGGACGGCCCCGGCGGGAGGACACCGATGCTCCGACGAAGCCGAGCCGTCCGAGCCGCCCGGCACGCGGTGTGGGTCATCCGCGAGCACCCGTCGAGCCAGGACCTGGAGCAGCTCGACCAGGCGCTCGCGACGCTCAGGGACGCCCTCGACCGGCTGCCCGACGACCATCCCGAACGGGCGGAGTGGCTGTCGGCGCTCGGCGACGGGCTGTCGATGCGGTTCGACCACAGAGGACGGATCGAGGACATCGACGACTCACTCACCGCCCACCGCGATGTCGTGCGGCTGGCCGGCGGCGGCGACGCCGGGGCGGTGGCCCGGCTGAGCCGCGCCGCGGCGCTGCTGAACACCTACGACCTGCACCGCCCGGACCACGGCATGGCGGCGGAGAACCGCAAGGTGCTGGAGGAGGCGGTCGCGCTGCTGCGCGAGCTGCGCGACGGCCCGGAGCTGGATCCCGAGCTGCGCGACTCGGCGATGGCCAACCTGGTCCTGGCGCTGGAGAGGCAGGCCGAGCTCGACCCGGAGCGGCTCAGGCAGTACCAGGACGAGACCCACACGATCCTGAGCCGGCTGGTGGCCGAGACCGACCCCGGCCACACCTACTACCTGTCGCGGGTGGTCAAGCTGGCCATGCTGCTCGCGCGGCGACCGGACCTGCCCGGCCGCGACCGGCGCCTGCGCGACCTGCTGGAGATCGTGCGGCGGCGTTTCCCCACGGCTTCGGAGCTGGAGCGGCGCAGCATCAGGGCGGGGCTCGGCTGGCTGCTCGACCACGGCATCGAGGTCTCGGAGCAGACCTTCACGGCGGACCGGCTCATCCCCCACATCCGCGAGCAGCTGACGCTGCTGCCGCCCGAGCACGCCCTGCGGACCGCCCACCTGGTCGAGATCGCCTACCAAGCCTCGATCATCGCGATGATGTCGGGCCGGCTCACGCTGCTCGACGAGGTCATCGCGGCCATGAGGGCGACCCTGGCCGGCCTGCCCGCCGGGCACCCCGCGCACGGCGAGCTGCTGTCCGCGCTGGGCACCGCGATGGGACGCAGGATGCAGGCGACGGGGTCCGCCGCCGACCTCCAGGCGACCCAGGACCTGCTCCTGGCGGGCGTCGAGCGCCTGCCCGAGGGCGACCCGGAGCGCGGCCTGCACCTGGCCAACCTCGCCAACACGTACTTGATCGCCTATCGGATCACCGGGCGCGAGGAGCACTTGGCGGAGTGCCTGCGGCTGTGCCGGGAGGGGGTGGCGGCGACGCCGCCCGACCACGCCAACCGCGGCATGGCCCTGACCGGCCTGGGCAGCGCCCTGCACGCCGCCTTCGAACGCGGGCACCGCGAGCAGGACATCGACGCCGCCGTCAGGGCGCATTCCGAGGCGGTGCGGGCCACCCCCGACCATCACTACGACGCCGCGCTCTACCGGGCCAACCTGGGCGGCTCCCTGCTCGCCCGGTTCGAGGACCTCGGGGTGGAGAAGGACCTGGACGACGCGATCGAGGCGCTGCGCGAGTGCGTGCGGCTGACCCCGCCCGAGCACTCCCTGCGCGGCTCCTACCTGTCGAACCTCGGCAGCGCCCTGTTCCGCCGCTACGTCCAGTACGACGACACGGCGGCGCTGGAGGAGGCTCGGCTGATCCTGCGCGAGTCCGTCGCCTCGGTGCCGAAGGACACGCCGGACAGCGGTCTGGCCAGCCGGAACCTGGCCAACGCGCTCATGGTCCACGACCAGGCGGCGGCGTCCGGTGACGCGGTGGAGCTGCTCCGCGCCGCCCTGGCCAGGCTCGGCCGGACGCACGTGAGCCGGGCGGGCATGATGGCCAGCCTGGGGATGGCGTTGGTCGCGCGGGCCGAGGCGTCGCTGGTGACGGACGAGGAGCGGAGGGTCGCCCGCCTGCTGCTGCGGCTGAAGGGCGACGAGAGCCCGGCGCCGGCCGACGCCGACGCGCTGGCGCGGATGGTCCACGAGCTGCGGGACGGCCCCCGGCCGGCCCACGTGGCCGACGATCTCGACGAGGCCGCCGACATGCTGCGCGACGCGGTTGCCGCCGGGCCCGTCACGCACGCCGAGTATCCCCTGTGGCTGTCGATGCTCGGCCTCTGCCTGTCGATGAGGGCCAGGGCCACCGGCGAGCCGGCCCCGTACGCGGAGACGGTGCGCCTGCTGCGCGAGACGCTGGACCTGATCTCCCCCGGGCAGCCGCTGAGGGCCAGCGTGCTCAACCAGCTGGCCCTGCTGCTCGACCGGTGGGCCGACGACGAGCCGGCCGACGCGCGGCGCCTGCGCGCGGAGGCGATCGAGGCGTTGCGCGAGAGCGCGGCCGTCGAGGCGGCCCCGGCGACCACGCGCGCGGGCGCGGCCCGGTTCTGGGGGCGTCTCGCCGCGGGCCAAGGGGATTTCGCGCTGGCCGTCCAGGGTTTCGCGATCATGGTCCGGCTGCTGGAGGCGTTGGCCTGGCGCGGCCTGAACCGCGGGGACCAGGAGCGGCTGCTGGCGGAGTTCCAGGGGGCGGCGAGCGACGCGGCCGCCTGCGCGCTGGAGACCGGCGACGCCCGCCTGGCCGTCGAGCTGCTGGAGCAGGGCCGGGGCGTCCTGCTGGCGCAGGCGCTCGACGCCCGGGCCGACCGGGACCGGCTGGCCCGGGAGCTGCCCGAACTGGCCGGCCGCCTCGCCGAGGTGTACGCCGAGCTCGACGTCCGCTCCGCCGACATGGACCGCCGGCACCTCGCGGCCCGGCGGCACGCCGCGCTGGTGGCGGAGGTCCGCCGGCAGCCGGGGTTCGCGGACTTCCAGCGGTCGATGGACTTCGGGCGGCTGGCGGCGGCCGCCTCGGACGGGCCCGTGGTCGTGGTCAACGTCAGCACCTACCGCTGCGACGCGCTCGTCGTCGAGGCCGGGGAGGTGACCGTCGTGCCGCTGCCCCGCCTGACGGCGGAGGCGGCCGAGGCCCAGGTGACCGGCCTCACCGAGGCGATCGACACGCTCGGCGGGGCGGCGGTGGAGTTCGAGGAGCGGCTGACCGCCCGGCAGACCGTCCAGGACACCCTGCACTGGACCTGGGAGGCCGTCACCGGGCCGGTGCTCGACCGGCTGCCCGGCGCGCGGCGGGTGTGGTGGTGCCCGACCGGGCCGGCGGTCTTCCTGCCGCTGCACGCCTCCGGCGACCACCGCACCCGGCACGACGCCCGGCCGAGCACGGTGATGGACCGCGTGGTGTCCTCCTACACGCCGACCGTGCGCGCGCTGGCCCACATCCGCGCGCTGCCGCCGCCCGTGTCGCGGCCCGACGGCCGGCCGCTGGTCGTGTCCATGCCGGTGACGCCGGGCGCGGCCGACCTGCCGGGCGCGGCCCGCGAGGAGGAGATCTTCCTCGGCCGCTTCCCCGGCGCCCGCCTGCTGCGCGGCGCGAGCGCCACCCGCGAGGCCGTGCTCACCGTGCTGCAGGCCAGCCCCTGGGCGCATTTCGCCTGCCACGGCGCGCAGGACACGGCCAGCCCGTTCCACGCCTGGCTGGTGCTCCAGGACGGGCCGTTGACGGTTCGCGACCTGGCCGCGCTCGACCTGTCCGAGCACGCGCGGCTGGCGTTCCTGTCCGGCTGCGACACCTCGCGCGGCGACGAGCGGCTCTCCGACGAGGCGATCACGCTGTCGTCGGCCGTTCACCTGGCCGGGTTCCGCCACGTGATCGGCGCGCAGTGGCAGCTGGAGGACAGCACGGCGCCCGACGTCGCGGACCGCGTCTACCGGCGGCTGGGCGACGGGCAGGGCGGCCTGGACCCGTCCGGCACGGCAGGGGCGCTCCACGAGGCCGTGCTGGAGCTGCGCGAGCGGATGCCGTACGCGCCGCTCGTCTGGGCGTTGTTCACTCATACCGGACCCTGAGCGGGGAGGCCCCTGTGAAGTTCCTGCGGTCGTTGGCGGTGCCCGCTCTCGCGTTCGCGTTCTACCTGCTGTTCAGCGGCGAATGGCGCAACCTGGGGACGTGGGTCGGCACGGCGGTCACCTGGCTCCTCGGCGTGCCGTGGGCGCTGGTGCTGGCGGTGAGCCTTCCGCTGATCTTCGTCGGGCTGGCGATCAGGATGCTGGCCGGCGGCCTGCAACAACTCGCCGCCAACCAGCCCAAACAGGGGCAGACCCTCGGCCGGCCGGCGGAGAAGCCGGACGAGCGCTTCGACCGGCTGGGCGGGCTCGACGAGGTGAAGGCGCAGCTCGAACCGGTCGTGGCCTGGCTGCGCAAGCCGCACGGCAAGCTGGGCGCGGACGTGCCGCGCGCGGTCCTCATCACCGGGCCGTCCGGGTGCGGCAAGACCGTGCTCGCCCGGGCCGTCGCCGGTGAGGCGAACGTCCGCCTGTACGCCTACTCGGGCGCCGAGTTCCACGAGATCCTCATCGGCATGGGCTCCAGCCGGATGCGGCAGGCCTTCCAGGAGGCGAGCGGGAGCGCCGGGAGCGGCAGCCCGGTCGTCGTCTTCATCGACCAGATCGACCTGATCGCCGTCGAGCGCAGCAGCGAGCCCAGCTCCGGCGTCGGCGGCGAGTCCGAGGCCCACCGCACGATGGCGCAGCTGATGACGGCCATGGACGACCTCGGCGCCAACGGCAGGGTCTACGTCATCGCGGCCACCAGCAGGCCCCGGGTGATCGACCGGGCGCTGTTCGCCCCCGCCCGCTTCGGCCTGCGCATCGACCTGGAGCCGCCGGACGAGGCGCAGCGCGCCGACATCCTGCGGCTGCTGCTGGCCGAGCACGACCTCACCGCGGCCGTGGACCTCAAGGCCATCGCCGCGGGGGTCGCCGGGTTCACCGGCGCCGAGCTGCGGCAGCTCGTCCAGTGGGCGGCGGCCGCCGCGGGCGCCCGCGCGTCCGCCCGGCTGACGCTGGACGACTTCATCGACGCCAAGACGCGCATCCTGCCGCGCGTGGACCTGCGCGACCCGCCCGACATCGTGCGGCACCTGGACAGCAGGATCGAGGGCCAGCGCACCGCCAAGGAGCGGCTGGCCGTCGCGGTCAGCAACCACTACCTGCGACTGACGATGGCCAACCGGTTCGAGGCGCCGCCGGTGGCCATCCGCAAGGCGAACGTGATGATGCTCGGCCCGACGGGCACCGGCAAGACGATGCTGGTCGAGACCATCGCCCGCCTGCTCGACGTGCCGTTCGTCATCACCAACGCGACCGTGCTGAGCAGCACCGGCTACGGCGGGACGACGGTGGAGAAGATGCTCTACCGGCTGCTGATCGCCAGCTCCTTCAACCTGCGCCGGGCGGAGTACGGCATCGTCTGCGTCGACGAGTTCGACAAGCTCGCCCTCGGGCACGGCGAGCGCAGCCGAGCCTCCAGCGGGGCCGTGCAGCAGGAGCTGCTCAAGCTCGTCGAGGGGTCGGTGGTGGACGTCCCCAAGGGCGGCTCGGAGCTGTCGGCCAATCTCGACTTCTACCAGTTCGACACCAAGAACGTGCTCTTCGTGTGCCTGGGCGCCTTCAACGGACTCGCCGAGCACGTGGCCCGCAGGCTCAGTCTGCCCGAGAACGCCCTGGGCGACCGGGCCGCGCTCATGGACCACATCCTGCCCGAGGACGTCATCGAGTACGGCTTCCTGCCCGAGCTGGTCGGCCGCTTCCCGGTGATCACCGCGACGCTCCCCCTCGGCCACGCCGAGCTCGTCAGGATCCTGCAGAACGAGCACAACGGCCTCACCCACGAGTACGCCGGACTGCTGGCCCTCCAGGGCAGGAACGGCACGGTCTTCACCCAGGACGGCGTCGAGCGCGTCGCCGAGGAGGCGCTGCTGCGCGGCGTCGGGGCGCGCGGGCTGCGCGGCGTCCTGGAGAACGCGCTGGCCGCCACGATGTTCGAGCGGCCCGAGCCCGGCGCGCCGCCGCTGATCGTCGACGCGGCGCTGGTGGGCAGGGGGCTGAACGCCGCCGCCCTGGCCTCCCCGTCCGCCGGCGGCCGCCCGCTGACGCCGCACCAGGTGGCGAGGAAGCTCGGCGACCTGCTGCCGGGGGCCGCCCGCGCCAGGGAGACCCTGGCGGTGGTCAGCAGCAGGCACTACGGCTCCCCCGGCGGCGACGCCGCCCGCCAGTGCGTGGTCCTGGTCGACCCGCGCACCGGCCAGCGCACCGCCCTGGTCAGGGCGCTGGCCGAGGTCTGGGACGTCCCGTGGGCGGTGCTGGACGGCTCCGCGCTGACCGCGGGCGACGCGGAGGCGGTCAACGAGGGCGGCGGGCAGCCGTGGTGGGTGACGGAGATCGTCGAGGAGCTGGTCTCCCGCTCCTCAGGCCGGCCGGCGGCGATCCACCGGGGCGTCGTGCTGGTGGACGCCGTCGACGTCCTGCTCGCCGGGCGCTCGGGGCGGGCGCTGACGGGCGTGATCAGGCCCCTCGTCGAGGGCCGTCCGCTGCCCGGCGGCTTCCCCACCGACCGGCTGATGGTGGTGCTCGCGGGCACCTTCCCGCCGCCCGGACAGGACGACGGCCGCGCCGACGCCGCCGAGGTGGCCGAGGAGGTCAGGGCGCACTACCCGATGCCCGCCTGGCTCGCCGACCGCGCGGTGCTCGCGGTCACCGACCTGACGCACGACCATGAGGGGCTGCTCGACTTCATCCGCCGCCAGGACCACGAGATCCGCCGCAAGTACCAGCCCATCCTCGACTCGCGGCACCAGGTCGTCCCGGTGAGCGCCGAACTGCACGAGAACCTGGCCCGCCGCGCCCAGCAGGAGGGCTGGCGGCTGGCCGACATCCCCGCCCACCTGGAAAGCGCCCTGCTCCGCAACCTCGGCGAACCGTAGCCCGCCCGAACGCCCCTGAGCCGCTTCGAAATCCGGTGGCCGTTCCGGAGACGGACAGCGAGAATACGATCACGACTAGAGGCACGGTGAAGTTCTTTCACACTGAAAAGGGGTGGGGAGCGATCTCCTCCCCCGACCTTCCGGCAGATCGTGATGCGTTTGTGCACTTCAGCGATATCGCGGCGAGTGGGTATCGCGTTCTGGAGGCAGGTGACGAGGTCGAGTTCGACGTCGTCAAGCGGTCGCAGGACAGCTTCGACTACGTGGCCGAGAACGTCCGCAAGCTGTAGCGGCTGTCGCGCCCGCTTCTTGTCCCCTCTTGTCCCTCCAAATGGGGACTTGCCGTGAGATCATCTCCTGGATCAGGGTGGCATATGCAGGAGCGGGACATGATCACGATCGGTGTCATCGACGATCACGATCTCATCCGACACGGGCTTGAGCACGTCCTGGCGCAGTCGGAGGATTTCGCAGTCGTGCTCAGCGGGCGCGATCTGACGTCCATCGGCACCCAGCCGGAACTCGACGTGCTGGTGCTCGACCTTTACCTGGCGGGCGACGAGCCGTGCGTGCCCGCCATCGCCGAACTGTCGCAGCTGTACAACATCCTGGTGATATCGGCCTCGGCCCGGCCCGCCGATCTGGTGGCCGCCGTCCGAGCCGGGGCACGGGGTTACGTCACCAAGAGCGAGCCTGCCGAGCTCCTGTCCAGCGCCATCCGGGTCGTGGCGGCCCGCGGCTTCTACCTGTCGGCCGAACTGGCCGACATCCTGCACGCGAGGATGTCGACGCTGACCGCGCCCGCCCCGGCCGTGCCGCTGGCGCCGCGCGAGGATGAGGTGCTCACCCACATCGCGCAAGGCTTCACCTACGACCAGATCGCTCGTCGGATGGGCATCAAGAAGTCCACGGTCGACACCCACGTCGAGCGCATCAGGCGCAAGCTCCAGGTGGGCAACAAGGCCCAGCTGATCGCCGCCGCCCTGGAGCGGATCGCGGAGCGGGGCATGAGTGGCCGGTGAGGCCGGCGCCCGTACCGAGGCCGTGCTGGCCTGGACGGTGATCCTCTTCCGCGTCGGAGCCCTGGCCGAGGTGGTCGCGCTCAACTACGTGGGTGACAGCGGGTGGCGGAGGCACATTCCCGGCTTCGGCGCCGCGCTGGCGGTGCTCGGGCTGACGAGCACCGTGGTGGTCATGGTGTGCCGGCTTCGCCGCCGGCCTCCGGCCGGGCGGCTCGTCGCGGCTGACGCCGTGCTGACCGCCGGGGTCGGGGTGGGGATGACGGTGGTCGCCGGCGCCGCACCGCAGGGGTCGGGTCCGGATTTCCTGCTGCCGTACATGTTGCTGGTGGCCATCGGCATCGGCGTGTGCGTGCGCACGTTGCCCGGTGCGCTGGCCGCCACCGCGCCGCTGGCCGTGGCCTATCTCTACATGCAGGCCGCCGGCGGCTTCTTCTGGCTGGGCGCGCTGCCGCACACGATCGGCTTCTGGGTCAACGCAGGCATCGCCTGGTTCGTCACCTCGCTGCTGCGCAGGAACGCCGCCGAACTGGACGAGGCGCGGGGACAGGTGGCCAGGCTGGCCGCCGAACAGGAACGCGCGAGGAACGGCCGAATCCTGCATGACCGGGTCCTGCAGACCTTGGAGGCTCTGGTCCGCGACGGCTGGGTGAACGATGAGCAGGTCAAGCGGCACGTGGCCGCAGAGGCCAGGTGGCTGCGCCGCTACGTGCGGGGCGAGCACGACAGCGCCGGCAACAACCTCGTCACCGCGTTGGAAGAGGTGGTCGAACACGCCAACCAGGCGGGGCTGAGCGTGCAGTTGCACGCCGCCGGCCTGAAGTCCGCCGGTGTGGTCCTGCCGATCGCGACGGTCGAGGCGGTGACCGGAGCCGTACGGGAGGCCCTGACGAACGTCCGCAAGCATGCCGGCACCGACCAGGCTGTCGTGCACGGGCAGGTGCGCCACAGCGACGTCGTGGTCAGCGTGCTGGACCAGGGCAACGGCTTCGAGTCGCGTGGCGCGGGGATGGGGCTGCGGGAGTCGATCGAGGCCAGGATCATCGACATCGGCGGCACGACCGCGATCGAGTCCACCCCCGGGGAGGGGACCCTGATCGAACTGCGTGTCCCCCGATGACGCCACCGCAGATGTCCAGCTTTTTCCTGACTGTTCGGATCTGATCTTCCTCCCCACACTGGCATCCATGAAGCCCGAGCGAGAAGGCGGATCCTGCCTGCTCACCCTCGTACACGACCACCTGGATGACGCGCCCCGCTTCCCTGCCTCGTTGTCTGCGGAGTCCCCGTGACCTACACCTTCGACAGCTACATCCGCGCCACACCTCAGCAGGTGTGGCAGACCTTCACCGATCCCGGGCTCAGCCCGCACGTCAACTTCGGCGCCACCATCGACTCGGACTGGGAGGTCGGCTCGCGCCTGCCGAGCCGCATCGGCGACGGCCCCGTCATGGTCGACGGCATCGTGCTGGAGGCGAGGGCGCCTCATCGGCTGGTGCGCACCTGGCAGGAGCTGTGGGATCCGGCCGCACGCGCCGAGCCGGCCTCCCGCGTCACCTACACCTTCACCGAACTGGCCCACCTGACGCACCTGCGAGTGGTTCACGACCAGCTCGATCCCGCGAGCGTGACGGCCGGCCTCACCGCACGGGCATGGCCGATGGGACTGGCCAACCTCAAGACCCTCGTCGAGACCGGCCAACCGCTCGGCCTCACCTTCGAGCTGGCCGCCGCCGTCACCTTCTGAACCGGCGCGGCGACCAGACGGTGGATCCCCCATCACCGGCACGCGTTCACGACACCACCACTGGAGAGTCATGATCATCTTGCCCCGTACCCTGGCGCTCACCGTCCCCGTCCTGCTCCTGAGGTCCATCGCCGCAGCACCCGCCGAGGCCGCCTGGCCCCGAGTCTCCTTCCTGGCGCCGAAGGTGACGGTGCTCGACTTCGGCAACGCCGCCCAGGGCTGTGCGGGCGGCAAGGACGCCCAGTACAGCACCGGCGTCGACGACAATGGCACATCGGTGAACTGGACCTACGCCAACGGCTCCCACCGCTGCCTGGAGGTGGGCTTCCAGCCCTACTTCCGCAAGGAGACGTGCGCCTACTCCTTCTACGTGCCCAAGGGCAGCCTCGCCACCGGGCAGATCAACTTCCACTTCGAGTACGGCAACGCGCGGCCCCCCAGAGGTTCCGACGTCGTCGCTCTCGACGAAGGGCCCGTCTGGTCGTGGCGCGTCGTCGCCAGGAAGGCGGAAGTGACGCGCATCTGGTTCGGTGACGACAACGGACAGCGTCACCCCGTGAAGATCGGCTGGGGCAGGTCCGCCGGGTGGAGCATCAAGCAGGAATGCCCGGCATGACGGCTCCGCCTCCCCCGACGGACGGGCGGCGCGTGGTGCCCGAGACCGTGCACGCGTGCGCGTTCCTGGCCTACCTGCTGGCCGGCGGCCTGCTCGCGGAGCTGTCGCTCGTGGATCACCTGATCGAGCTGGGGCTGCTGGCGGCCGACGACTGGGACGGCATACAGCCCGTCGTGCTGCTGTTGGCGCTGCCGATGCTCGCGGCGGCGGTGGGCGTGCACTGGGGCGTGCGTCAGGCCAGGCCGGTACTGGCCGTCGCCGCCTGGCTGCTGGCGGCGTTCCTGGTCATCGTGGCGATCGGCGTGATGGGGCTCTCCTCGGTGCCGGCGACGGTCTGGCTGTCCGTCCTGGTGAACGCCGCCGCGGCCGTCGTCGTGGCCAGGCTGCCCTACGGCCAGGACGCCGACGCGTACCTGCGGGGACGGGGCCTCAGCAGGGCCGAGGCCCGCGCCGCCGCGCGGACCCGGGGGCGGGCGCCGGGTGGCGTCGTCCTGGCGGCCGTCTGCCTGGGTGCGGCCGCTGTGGCGGGTGTCATCGCCACGGTGGACCTGGTGGTGAACGCCGGCGGATCCGCGATACCGCCGTTGGCGATAGCCGCCATGGCGGTGGCGCTGGTCAGGGGGCTGCTCAGGGGCAGGCTGTGGGCGCGCGCCTATGCGGTGACCGTGTTCGCCCTCGCCCTGGCAGGCGGGACGGTCACGGTGATCGGCCTGTGGCTGGCCTCGATCCCGCGGCATGAACTGCCGGCCTCCGCGCCACCCGACGTGGGCCCGGCGGTGCTGACGGCGCTACTGGTCATGGCCGTCGACGCCGTCCTGCTGTACGCGCTGGCCTGGAAAGACACCAGCATCGACTACTTCGCCGCCGGCTGGTGAGCGACGCCGTGCCTGGCCGAGGGACCGGCACGCCTGCTCCTGGGCCGCCCTACGCGGGGGTGGGCGCGCCCGCGACGCGGCGTTCGCCGCCGTTGCGCTCCTGCCAGAACCGGTACACCTCGACGGCGTCCGCGCGCGGCTCGTGGCGCATCGGCAGCCGGCGCTGCTGCCAGGGCTTGGCGAACTCGCCGTAGAAGGTGCCCAGCTCGAAGTACTTGCGGTCGTCCACGTAGTGGGGCTCGTAGGCGTCGCGGGTGGTGAGGAAGACGACCTCGGCCGGGGAGCAGTAGTACAGCGCGCCCAGGCACATCGGGCAGGGGTGGGCCAGCACGTAGATGGTGGCGTCGGTCAGGTGCTCGGTGCCGAGCCTGGTGCAGGCCTCGCGGATGGCGAGGATCTCCGCGTGGGCGGTCGGGTCGCCGGTCTGGGCGACCTTGTTGGCGCTCTCGGCCAGGAGCTCGCCGTCCCTGACGATGACGGTCGCGAACGGGCGGCCGCCCTCGGCGACGTTCTGGCGGGCGAGGTCGATGGTGCGCTGGACGAAGTCCATGAAGGTCCTCCGGAAGTGGCCGGGCGGGCCGCCGTCGGGGCGGCCCCGCGGGGACGGGAGACGGGCCCGGGACCGGGCCCGTGCAAAGGGATCGGTCGGGACGGCTCGGTCAGAAGGGCTTGGTCGGCAGGTACTTGCCGTCCAGGGTGATGACGGCACGCTCGCCGCCCTCGGGGTCGGCCACCTTCTTCACGTCGAGCCGGAAGTTGATCGCGGAGATGATGCCGTCGCCGAACTGCTCGTGGATCAGGGCCTTGAGGGTCGTGCCGTAGACCTGGAGCATCTCGTAGAAGCGGTACATGGTCGGGTCGGTCGGGATGCGGTCCGGCATCGAGCCGCGGATCGGGATGGTCTGCAGCAGCGAAGCCGCGTCCTCGCCCAGGTCCAGCAGCTCGGCCACGGCCCGGGCGGAGCTCTCCGGCAGCGGGTGCTGGCCGAGGACGGCGGCGGTGGTGAAGGCCACCGACAGGCCGGCGGCGTCGGCGATCTGCTGCCAGGACAGGTCCTTGCGGGTCTTGGCCTCGACGGCGGCGGCGGCCAGGGCCTGGCGGGCGGTGGGGTCGAACTGTGCGTGCACCATGTGTCGGTACGTCCTTGTCTTCAGGTTGGATGCGGGCTTCCAGCAGCCGGGTCAGGCCGTGCGCGCGGCGCCTACGGCGGTCAGGTCCTCGACGCGGCCGGTCGGGATGTCGTAGACCCAGCCGTGCAGGGCGACCTTCCCCGCCGCCAGCGCGCGGGCGACCGAGGGGTGGGTGGCCAGGTTCGCCAGCTGGGCGAGCACGTTCTGCCGCACCAGGGCCGACACGTCACCGTGGGCGGCGGTGCGGGCCCGGGAGGCGTCCGCGTGCCGCAGCCAGGCGGCCACGGTCGGGGCGCCGCTGAGGTCGTGCCCCTCGGCGAGCGCGGTCATCGCGCCGCACGCCGAGTGGCCGCAGACGACGACGTCCCGCACGCCCAGGGCGGCGACCGCGTACTCGATGCTCGCGGCCACCCCGTCGGCTTCGGGACGGTAGGCGGGCACCAGGTTGCCGGCGGTGCGGATGACGAACAGGTCACCCGGCTCGGTGCCGGTGATCAGCTCGGGGACGACGCGGGCGTCGGAGCAGCCGATGAACAGCGTGTGCGGTGTGTGCTGGGTGGCCAGACGGGCGAAGAGCTCCGCCTTGGCCGGGAAGACGTCCCGCTGGAAGCGGGCGACGCCCTCGGCGAGGTCCTGCATGGTCACTCCCTTCGGCGATGGCCGGCCCTTGCGGGCTGCTGTCATCCAGCATGCCTGACCTGGTCCTATAGTGTCCAAGAGGCGTTCCGCCTGGAACCCATTGGTCTCATCTATAGTTTGTCCATGGCCGCTCTCGAACTGCGTCACCTGCGCTACCTGCTCGCCGTCGCCGAACACGGCAACTTCACCCGCGCCGCCGAGGAGTTGCACATCTCGCAGCCCACGCTCTCCCAGCAGATCAGGCAGCTGGAGCGGACCGTGGGCGTGCAACTGCTGGACCGCACCGGCCGCGCGGTACGGCTCACCGACGCCGGAGCCGTCTACACCGACCACGCCCGGCGCGCGCTTCGCGACCTGGCCGCCGCCGAGCGCGCCGTGCACGACGTCCAGGATCTCTCCCGCGGTCACCTGCGGCTGGGCGTCACCCCGACCTTCACCGCCTACCTGGTCGGCCCGCTCACCGCCGAGCTGCACGTGCGCCACCCGGCCGTCGACCTCACTCTGACGGAGATGACCCAGGACCGCATGGAAGCGGCCCTGCTCGCCGACGACCTCGACCTCGGCATCGCCTTCGCCGGCCCGCACCTGCCCGGCGTCACCCCCACCGCGCTGTTCACCGAGACCCTCAGCCTCGTCATCGGCACCCCGCACGCCCGGACGCCGGCCGCTCCCCTACCGGTGCGCGCGCTCAAGGGCGAGCGGCTCGCCCTGCTCAGCGGCGACTTCGCCACCCGAGGCCACATCGACGCCTACTTCGCCCGCCACCGGGCCGCTCCCCGCATCGCGGTCGAGGCCAACTCCATCCAGGCGCTCACTGAGATCGTGCGCCGCACCACGCTGGCCACCGTCCTGCCCGACGCCATCGCCCACGGGCACCCGCACCTCACGCCCGTCCCCCTCGACCCGCCGCTGCCCAGCCGCACCGTCACCCTGCTGCACCGCGAGGGCGCCTACCGCAGCGCCGCCGCCCGCGCCTTCACCGAGCTCACCGGTGACTTCGTCCGCTCCGCCGGCTACACCCCGCCCGCGTGAACCCCGGCGCGCAGCGCGCGGGCGTGTGTCGGCCACAAGCCCGACCCCGCACCGGGGCTGGACGCCCGGCTCAGCGATGAGTGATCCACCAGAACAGCAGGCCGACGAGGCCGCCGCCGGCGGCCTCCGCGGCCCCGCGGGCCAGGGCGACGGCGAGGGTGCGGCGGAGGCGGGCGGAACGGCGTCGCGACGCGGAGGGGGCGCGGCGGGGTGCTCGGTTGTCGGTCATGCCGGCCATGACACCGGGGCCGGCGGCGAGGGTGAAGATATGACGGACAGGTCCGGATTCGCGGGATTAAGCTGCTGGTGGCGGTGATCCGGAGCGGTCCGTCCCGGATCCGGAAGGGCGGTCCTCGCTGGGCGGAGAGGCGGACGTGGTGGCGGACTCACCGTTCCGGCCGCAGGGGTCGGGCTCACGGGTCCTGGCCGAGCTGGCGCGGCTGTGGGACCAGGCCCGCGTCCACAATCCCGGCCGGGTGACGCAGAAGGAGCTCGCCCGGGTCTCGGGGGTGCCGCACACGACGGTGAACGGATGGGCGACCGGGACCGCCGAGCCGCGGAATCTGGACCAGCTCGTCCAGGTCGGCGCGACTTTGGCCGCATGGGCGGACGAGCCCCTCCCGTCGGCGCGGGACTGGGATCGGCTGATGGCCGCCGACCGTGCCCGCCCGGCTCCCGCCCCGGCCGGGAACGGCCCAGTCGGGATCGCCCCGGCCGGGATCGGCCCGCCTCCGCCCTCGCCCGCGGAACGGGTTCGGGTGGGCGTGATCCCGCAGCCCGCCGACTGCTTCCAGGACCGGCAGGTGGCCGAGCTTGTGGAGGCGGCGGCCGGCGAGCGCGGGACGCCCGCCCAGGTGCTGGCGGGGACGGGCGGGGTGGGCAAGACCCAGCTGGCCGCCGCCCACGCCCGTCGCGCCTGGCGGCAGGGGGTGCAGGTGCTGGTGTGGGTGGAGGCCGCCACCCGCGACGGCATCGTGTCCGCCTACGCCCGCGCCGCGGCGCGCCTGGGCCTGTCACCGGCCGGCCTGGACGATCCCGACCAGGCGGCGCGGGAGTTCCTGGTCTGGGCCGAGACCACCGGCCGGTCCTGGCTGGTGGTGTTGGACGACGTGCGGCGTCCCAAGGATCTGGCCGGCCTGTGGCCGCCGTCGGCGGTTTCGGCGGCGGGCGGACGGGTGCTGGTCACCACCCGGCTGCGGGAGGCGGCCCTGGCCGGGGCGGACCGGCGTACGGTCGGCGTCGGCACCTTCACCGCGGCCGAGGCCCGCTCCTACCTGAGGGCCAAGCTCGGCGACGACGTCCCGGTCGCCGACCTGGACGACCTGGCCGCCGACCTGGGGTTCCTGCCGCTGGCACTGGCCCAGGCGGCGGCCTACGTCGCCAACGCCGCCATCGGCTGCGCCGAGTACCGGCGACGGCTGGCCACGAGGTTGCTGGACCACGCCGTGCCCGGCGAGGACCATCTGCCCGACGGTCATCGCCGGATCGTCACGGCCACCTGGGAGCTGTCGATCGACGAGGCGGGCCGGGCCGCGCCCGCCGGGCTCGCCCGCCCGTTGCTGTGCCTGACCAGCGTCCTGGACGCGGCCGGCATCCCGCAGGCGGTGCTGACCAGCCCGCCCGCCCTGGCGTACCTGACCGGCCACCTGTCCGCCCACGCGGCCCGCGGCGGTGGCAGCGTGAACGAGGGGATCGTGGACGAGGTACTGCGGGTGCTGCACCGGCACAGCCTGCTCGACCACGACCGCACCGCAGCCCACCGCGAGATCCGCGTCCACCGGCTCGTGCAGCGCGCCACCCGCGAGAACCTCATCGCCCGGCGCGAGCTCGGCCCTCGCCTGTTCGCCGAAGTCGCCGGCGCCGCCGCCGACGCCCTGCTACGCGTCTGGCCGCCGGTCGAACGCGACCGGCTCGGCGAGATCCTGCGCGCCAACACCGCCGCCTTGCACCAGGCCGCCGGAACCGTCCTGTGCAATCCCGGCGCCGGCGCCCATCCTGTGCTGTTCCAGGCCGCCGCCAGCCTCGGTCACGCCGGACGGGTCAGCGCCGCCGTCGCCGCCTCCGCCGGCCTGCACGCCACCTGCCTGCGCGACCTCGGCCCCGACCACCCCGACACCCTGGCCATCCGCGGCAACGTGGCGGGATGGCGGGGGCGGGCAGGGGACGCGGCCGGCGCGGCCGCCGCCTTCGCCGAACTCCTGACCGACATGGAACGCGTCCTGGGCCGCGACCACCCCGCCACCCTGGCCACCCGCGCCAACCTGGCGGGCTCGCGGGGCCAGGCGGGGGACGTGGCGGGCGCGGCCGCCGCCTTCGCCGAACTCCTGACCGACATGGAGCGGGTGCTGGGCCCCGACCACCCCGACACTCTCGCCGCCCGCCACAACGTGGCGTCCGCGCGGCGCGAGGCGGGGGACGTGGCGGGCGCGGCCGCCGCGTTCGAGGAGTTGCTGGCCGATCGCTCACGGCTGCTGGGCCCCGACCACCCCGACACTCTGGCCACCCGCAGCCACGTGGCCTTCTTTCGGGGCGACGCGGGGGACGTGGCGGGCGCGGCCGCCGCCTTCGCCGAACTCCTGACCGACATGGAGCGGGTGCTGGGCCCCGACCACCCGGAAACCCTCGCCACCCGCGCCAACCTGGCCGGATGGCGTGGCCAAGCAGGGGACGCGGCCGGCGCGGCCGCCGCCTTCGCCGAACTCCTGACCGACATGGAACGCGTCCTGGGCCCCGACCACCCCGCCACCCTGGGGGCCCGCGCTCACCTGGCGTCGTTCAGGGGCCAGGCGGGGGACGTGGCGGATGCGTACGCCGCGTTGGAGGAGTTGCTGGCCGATCGCCTGAAGGTGCTGGGCCCCGATCACCCCAGCACCCTCACCACCCGCAGAAACCTGGCGAGATGGCGAGGCGAGGCGGGAGACGCCGCTGGTGCGGCCGGCGCCTACGAACGGTTGCTGACCGATCTCCTGCGGGTGCTGGGCCCCGGCCATCCCTACACCGTGGCCGCCCGCGAGGAGCTGGCGCACTGGCGAAAGACCGGCCGGCGGTAGGAACGCACGGGTCCCGCCACGTGGCCAGACCCTTTTCCGGCTCGATTCCTGTGCCCGCGGGGCCAAGCATTCCTGGCCTCGACACTTTTCGTGTCGAATCGAATACTGAGCGTGACAAACTCCTCGGACGGAAGGATCCCCCCATGCCCACCGCCCGCATCGCCGCCGGTCAGACCACCCCCGGACAGGGCTGGCAGGCTTACGGCTCCAACGGCATCTACATCGACGTCGACACCAGCTCCGCGCACTTCACCGGACGTCCCGTCTACGTCACCTCCGTTAGCAGCACGGGCGGCAACCAGTGGAACCTGGTCGGCCCGAGCGCGGTCTACGACGCCACCGCCACCAAGTTCCGCGTCTACGTGCAGTGGCGTGACGCGTCGGCGCTGTCCCCGGGCACCGCCCAGCAGTTCGGCTGGTACATCCAGTGGATCGGTTACGACAACCCCTGACCCGCGGCTCGCACGGCCGGCCGGCGCCCGGACGGGCCCGGCCGGCCTCGCCATGAGGGCCAGGGGACTCGCCGACGAGGACTTCGCCGTGCTTGATCGATGGTTTCGAGCTCTGTGAGCCATCGAGGAGATCGTCGAAGCTGTCGTCCCGTCGCGTGGTGAGCATGAGTGATCGCTCATGGCGGGGGCGTGGTTCGGCATTGGCGCTCGTGGCTGGGCCGTCGCATAGTGAGGGCCATGCACAGATCCCTGCGCGTCGCGGTCATCGGCGACCGCGACCCGGCGTTTCCGCCGCACCTGGCCACCGACGACGCGTTGCGCCACGCCGCCGCGCACCTCGGCATCACGGTGGACGTGCGCTGGCTCGCCACCGAACCGCTGGAGTCCGACCTGGCCGAGGTCCAGGCCGCCGACGTGTTGTGGTGTGCGCCCGGCAGCCCGTACCGCAGCCTGAGCGGCGCGCTGGCCGCGCTCCGGCACGGCCGCGAGCACGGCGTCCCCACGTTGGGGACGTGCGGCGGCTGCCAGCACATGGTCATCGAGTACGCACGCCACGTGCTCGGCTACGAGGACGCCCAGCACGCCGAATACGACCCGTACGCCTCGACCTTGTTCGTGTCGGAGCTGACCTGCTCGCTGGCGGGCAGGACCATGCCCGTGACTCTGGCTGCCGGTTCCCGGGTGGCCGCGCTGTACGGGCGGACCGAGGTCGAGGAGGAGTACTACTGCAACTTCGGCCTCGCCCCCGGCCGGCAAGCAGTCCTGCACGACGGCGGCTTCCTGGTCACCGGCGTGGACGGCGACGGGGAGGCCCGGGTGCTGGAGATCCCCGGGCATCCGTACTACGTGGCGACGCTGTTCGTGCCGCAGGCCCGCTCGCGTCCCGAGGAGCCGCACCCCTTGGTGGCCGGGCTGCTGCGTGCGGCGCTGTGACGTTCACCCAGCTCAGGATCCTGCAGGCGGTCGCGCGGGCCGGCAACATGACCAGGGCCGCGGAGGAGCTGGCCACCACCCAGTCCGCCGTCAGTCACGCGTTGCGCGCGCTGGAGAGCGAGCTCGGGGTGGCGCTGCTGGTACGAGGCAGCCAGGGAGTGCGCCTGACCGCGGCCGGGCGGGCCGTGTGCCGCCGCGCGACGCTCATCCTCACCCAGGCGGAGGCGCTGGAACAGGAGGTGGCCGCGATCCGCGGGCAGGAGCGCGGCAGCCTGCGCGTCGGCGTCATCCCCAGCGCCAACGCCCGGCTGCTGCCGCCCCTTCTGCGCCGGTTCGCCGAAGCGCATCCGCGGGTGCGGCTCGCGGTCATGGAGGGCTCGGACGACGAGGTCCTGGAGTGGCTCGCGACCGGTGCAGCCGACATCGCCACCGTGTCGGCCGCGGTCAGCGAGGTCCCGCGTCCCGCCGGGGCGGTGGCGCTGTCGGTCGACGACGTCCCGCTTCCCGTCGGATCGGTGGCGCGGCCGGTCGGCGTGGTCTCGCTTCCCGCCGGGGCGGTGGCGCGGCCGCTGGCCGTCGACCGGATGTTGGCCGTTCTGCCCAGCGGGCATGAGCTGAGCGTCCGGCATTCGTTGCCGGTGGCCGAGCTGGCGCGGCACCCGTTCATCATGTCCACGGGCGGGTGCGAGCCGCTGATCACGGCGATCGCGCGGGCGGCGGGGGTGAGCCTGAAGTGTCACTACCGGGTGCGTGACACCAGCAGCATCCTCGCCATGGTCGCCGAAGGGCTCGGGCTGAGCGTCGTCCCCGAGCTGTCGCTGCCCGCCCACCTCGCCGGCGTGCACGCGATCCCGCTGGAGCCCGCCGCCGAGCGGACCGTCCTGCTCGCCCTGCCCGCGGACCCGCTCCCCGCAGCCGTCGCCTTCGCCGAACTGGCCACCGCCCACCACGCGGCCTCCCCGTGACTCCACGGCGGCCGGTCAACGCCACCGGCGGTCGGCGCGCCGTGCGTACGGCCTGACGGCGTGCGGAACGGGGACGGGATCGGCCGGGCCCCGGCGCGCGCCTCGCGGGGGCGCGCGCCTCGGCGGAGGACGTCGCAAGGCCCTGCGACATCGGACCGCCAGGGCCGTCTGTCCGCCCCGAGCACCGGCTCGCTCGGGGACGACTCAAGCTTCGGGTGGCGCCACGGCGTCGGGAGGCAGGCGGCGGGCCAAGTGGAGCAGCGCGAGTCCGGCCGGTCCCACGAGGGCTGCCAGCGTCAGCCACAGCAGCGGCGGGGCCGTGTCGAGCAGGGCCGAGAAGGCGGCGGGTGCGAGGACCGCCGCGAGCGCCCAGGTCTGCTGGTAGATCGCCAGGTAGCGGCCCCGCAGGGCCGGTGGCGCGGTCGCGGCCGCCAGGGCCCAGCTGGGCACGGTGTGCATGAGCTCGCCGAAGGTGAGGACGAGCGTGGCGGCGAGCAGCCCGCCGACGCGCGGGAGTCCGGCGGGGAGCAGCGCGGTCGCGGCGTAGGCGGCGCACGCCGCCATCATGATCAGGCCGCTCAGGGCCATGGCGTGCGTACGGCGGGCGTGCCGCTGCCACCTCCGGACCGGGAGCTGGCCCGCCGCCACGAGGACCGTGTTGACCGCGTAGAGGACGCCCAACAGGGCCGGTGGCACGCCGAGCACCGTGACCGCGTACACCGGCAGGGCGACGGGCAGGACGAGGTGGATCAGGGTGTATGCCTGCTCGGCCGCCACCAGGGCGAGGAACGGCCGGTCGGCCAACACCTGCCGGTAACCGCCCGGATTGCGGGGCGGCGGTGCGGGCGCGCGCCGTCCGGAGAGCATCAGGCAGGCGGCCGCGAGGGCGAAGCTCGCCGCGTTCATCAGGGCGACGACCGCGAACCCGGTGGTGCCGGCGAGGGAGACCACCCCCGCCGACAGCAGGCCGCCCAGGCCGAAGGCGACGTTCCTCGCCGTGGCGAGCAGGGTGTACAGCCGGTCCCTGAGCGCGCCCTCGGCCAGCGCGGAGACGTAGCCGCCGGAGGCGGGGTAGTAGGCGCGGTCGCCTGCCGCGACCAGGGCGGCGACGATCAGCAGGGCCACGACCCCGTCCACGAGGGGGTAGGCGGCGAAGGCCGCCGCACGCAGCACGTACGTGGCCATGAGCACGCGGCGCGCGTCGAACCTGTCGATGAGGGTCCCGGCCAGCGGGTTGGCCGCCAGCCCCACGACCGCCGCCGCGGTGACCCCGAGCCCGACGGTCGTCATGGGCAGGCCGGTCACCTCGTGGATGAACAGCAGGGTCAGGGGCACGTACAGCCCGTTGCCGAGCGCGTCGACGAACATGCCGACCAGGAACGGGCGTACGCCGACGACACTCGTGAGGGTGGGGGAAGCCACGTGACCAGTGTTGTCAGGCGCTCATGGGGACGGCATCGGCCGGTGGTCCCGTGAAGGCGGCGCCCGGTCCGTCCATGGTCCTAGGTCTCTGGTTCCCGGGCGAGGCCGGACGCGACAGAGCTCGCCGTCGCCGGGCGAGCGGCGGTCCTGGGCGCGGGCGGGCAGGCGCCCGCGCCCGGGGGTCAGTTGTTCGCGATGAAGTCGGTGACCAGCCGGTTGAACTCGTCGGCGTGCTCGATCATCGCCCAGTGCCCGCAGCGGTTGAGCAGCACCAGCCGGCTGTCCGGGATGTTGGCCAGCAGGTACAGGGAGGTCTCGAACGACACGACGCGGTCGTCGCGGCCGTGGATGAGCAGGGTCGGCACCTGGATCTTCGGCAGCAGCTCGGGCTTGACCCACTTGGGCAGCGGGGCGCCCTTCGGCAGGCCGTCCACGTAGTTGCGCAGGTGGTCGGGGCGGGCGAGGGCGGCGTCCGAACGGGCCTGGCACAGCTCGGGGGTGGCGAACCGCGCTTTGTCGTACACCATGATCTCGACGAGCCGGCGCATGTTCTCCGGGCTCGCGTCCCGGTACGCCTCGATCAGTACCTTCAGCCCCTCGGACGGGCCGTCGCCGGCGCCGAACAGCGTGGGGATCCGGCCGACTGGCGGCCCCATGGTGATCAGGTGCGAGATCCGGCCGGGGTGCTCGGTGGCCAGCCGCAGCGAGGTCTGCCCGCCCATCGAGTTGCCGACGAACGCGGCCCGTTCGATGCCGAGGGCGTCCAGGAACTGGATCGCCGCCTCCACGTGGTCGAGCCGGTCGACGGTCGCCGGGTCGGACTCGCCCCAGCCGGGCATGTCGACGGCGTGGACGTGGAAGTGCTCGGCCAGCGCCTCGATGTTGCCGGCGAAGTTGCTCCATCCGGTGGCGCCGGGCCCGCTGCCGTGCAGCAGCACGACCGGATGGCCGGAGCCCGCCTCGTAGTAGCGCAGCTTCCAGTCCTTGGTCCGGGCGGTGCGCGCGATGTCCTTGGCGTCGAGTGCCATCAGTGGTCCTCCCCGTTCGGCGCGGGCGCGGCGGCCAGCAGCCCGGCGACGACGCCCGGGGGGCGGTGGCCCCAGCTGTGCAGCTTGTCGAGCGTCTTCACCTCCCACGTCGCGTCGTCGATGATCAGTCCGCCCCAGCCGTACTCGACGCTGAAGCCGGAGGGGGTGTGGACGTAGAAGCTGAACATGTGGTCGTTCGGATGCATGCCGAGCGTCATCTCGAACGGCTGCCTGGCGTCCATGCACCGGTCGTAGGCCAGGCCGACGTCGCGGATGTCGGTCACCTCGACCATGAAGTGGTGGGTCTTCTTCGGCGAGGGCAGGTCGCCGAAGGCCACGGTGTGGTGGCGGCCGTTGCAGTGCAGGAAGATCAGGTCGGCGACGACGCCCGGGGCCAGCTCCTCGACGATGACGTCGCTGACCTTGAAGCCGAGCAGGTCGATGTAGAAGTGCAGGTACTCCTCCCGGGAGACGCCGTGGGCCAGCAGCACCTGGTGGCCCGCGCCGCCGGCGCCGGTCACGAACCCGCCGAGCAGCTTCGGCGACTCGAACGGCGTGGCGGCGCCGGCCAGGCCGGTGACCAGCTCGATCCGGTTCCCCATGGGGTCGGCGGTGACGTAGACGCGCTCGACCTTGCGGGCGGCGGCGAGGGCGTCGTCGCCCTGGGTGACCTCGACGCCGGCCGCGCGGACCTTGTCCACCAGGGCGTCCAGCGCCGCGGCGTCGGAGACCTCGTAGCCGGTGGCCACCAGGTCGTCGGCGGGGCCGCCGGTGACGATCCACCGGTGGGCCTTCTCGTCGGTGCGCAGGGTGAAGCCGCCGTCGGTCTTCTCGCCGAAGCGCATCCCCAGCAGCTCGACGGCGAAGTGCTCCCAGTCGGCGAGGTCGCTGACCTCGTAGACGACGTAACCGAGCTCCTTGACTCCGGACATCTCTGTTCTCCTCTCGGTAAGCGGTTCAGGCGGGCACGGCCAGGCCGCTGACGTCGGCCGCGGCGACGAACTTGTCGGGCCGGACGGCCACGGCCCGGGCGCCGTACCTGCGCAGCCAGGGCAGCAGGACCTCGTCGAGGTCGACCAGTTCCTCCGGGCCCTGCGTGTAGGCCGTCTTCGGCCGTACGGCCAGGTAGCGGGCGCCGAGCGCGTCCCAGCCGGCCCTCTCCTCCGCCGTCAGCAGGGCCGCCGGGTCGACGTCGTCGCCGAGCAGCACGAAGCCGTCGCCGAGCAGGTCGTCCAGGCGGGCCATCCGGCCCGTGGTGTCGCCGGCGACCGGTTGCGGGACCATCCGGCCGACGATGCTGGCGTCGCCCAGCGGCCCCCTGATCCAGCCGCCTTCGAGGACGGGCGGCGCGGTCAGCGGCGGCTCGTACGGGGTGACGGTGTCCTGCGGGACGGCGTTCATCGCGGCCTGCTCCTCCTCGGACAGTTCCTGCTTGATGACCCGTCCGAGCTGGACCGCGAGGCCGGTGTAGAAGGCGGTGTTCGGGCGCCGTTCGGCCTCGTAGGTGTCCAGCCAGCTCTCGGGCAGCTCGCCCTTGATCACGCGGGCGAGCTTCCAGCCCAGGTTGTGGGCGTCGCGCATGCCGGACTGCATCCCGGCGCCGGCCCACGGGGGCATCAGGTGGGCCGCGTCCCCGGCCAGGAACACCCGGCCCTGGCGCCAGGTGTCGCACATCCGGACGTGGTGCTTGTAGAAGGCGTGCCGGTGGATCTCGACGTCCTGCTCAGTGACGCCCAGCGCCTTCAGCAGCGGCCAGACCTCGGTGCTGGTCGGGTAGTCCGCGGGGGACTCCTCCGGCTTGAGCGGGATCTCCCACCGGTGGTTGCCGGCGGAGAGCGCGATGTCGACGACCGGCCGCTCCTTGTCCGACCAGAACGTCAGGAAGTCCCGGTCGGGCCACCAGCGCTTGACGCGGCAGTCGATGACCACCCAGGTGACGTCATTGGTGTCGCCCAGCAGGCGGCAGCCCACCTCGCCGCGGATCGTGCTGGCGCCGCCGTCGGCGGCGATCGCGTACCGGGCGCGGGTGGTGCGCGTCCGGCCGGTCGCGGTGTCCGTGGAGGTGACGGTGACGCCGTCGGCGTCCTGGGCGACGCCCGTGACGTCGGCGCCGTAGTGGACGGTGATGCGGTCGCCGTGGTCCTGCGCGGCCGCGCGCAGCTCGGCCTCCATGGTCGGCTGGTAGATGTTGTAGAAGCGCGCCTTGCGGCCCAGCGTCGAGGGCGGGTGCTCGATCCGCATGATCTCCCGGCCGCCGTAGGTGACCCAGCGCAGGGCCCGCTGGGGGTCGATCTTCTTCTCGATCCGCTCGTCGATGCCCAGGTCCTGGAAGATCCTCATCGTCCAGTCGTTGACGGTCACGGCCCGGGCCCGGGGGTAGATGTCCGTGTCCCGTTCCAGAGCGACGGCGGACACGCCGTACCTGGCGAGGGTGAGCGCGGCGATCACGCCGGTCGGGCCGTACCCGACGATCGCGACGTCCGCGTCGTAGCTGTCGGTCATGCGCTGACTCCGTTCTCGGCCGCCGGTGATCCGATGCGGCACTTTTGGACCAAACGTTCGGTCCAATTGTGAGGAGACTAACAACGACCTGCGGCGACGTGTCAAGACCTGTTCACGAACCGGTTACCCGGACTGCGCCCGCCCGGCGCCCGCCCGGCGCCCGCGCCGCGCCCGGACCGCCGGACGGGCCGCTGTTCCGGGGTCCCTAGAATTCGGCTGGTGGAGAAGTCGGCGCAGGAGGCGCACATCGGAAACAGCCGCGGCCGCCGGTCCCGGCAGGAGATCCTCGACGCGGCCGCCCGGGTGATGTCCGTGCGCGGCTACGCCGGGACGTCGATCTCGACGCTCGTGAAGGAGACGGGCCTGCCCAAGAGCGCCTTCTACCACCACTTCGAGTCCAAGGCGGGGCTGCTGTCGGCCGTCATGGCCCAGGGGGCGCGGGGCTTCTTCGAGGCCATGCGCGAGGCCCACCGCGACCCGCCGGCGGGCGGCACCCCCCGCGAACGCCTGGGCTGGTACCTGCGCCGCACCGGCGAGGTCTTCGTGCACCGCGAGGAGTTCCTCCGCCTGCTGCTGGTGCTGGTGATGAGCGACGAGGCCGCCGAGGCCCCGGAGGCGACGCGGACCGTCACCGACGTCCGCGGCGAGGGCCGCGACCTCATGCGGCACATGATCCGCTCGTCGTTCGCCGGCGAGGGCGAGGAGACCGCGGACGCGGTCGCGGACGCCCTCGCCCACTTCGGCATGGCCGGATTCGACGGCGCCTTCGTCTCGCTGCAGTCCGGGGACGGCAAGCCGATCGCGGAGTTCATGGAGCAGCTCGCCGACGCCCTGGTGGCGATCGGCGAGTCGCTGGTCGCCGGCCGCCGGGGCGCGCCCGGCGGCTGACGGTCAGACGGACTGCTGCTCGCGCCCGGCGGCTGACGGTCAGGCGGACTGCTGCTCGCGCCCGGCGGCGAGCGTGAGGGCGATGTCGACGATCATGTCCTCCTGGCCGCCGACCAGCCGGCGGCGGCCGCACTCCATGAGGATGCCGCGCACGTCGACGCCGTACCGCGCGGCGGCGGCCTCCGCGTGCCGCAGGAACGACGAGTAGACGCCGGCGTACCCGAGGGTCAGCGTCTCCCGGTCGACCCGCACCGGACGGTCCTGCAGCGGGCGGACGATGTCGTCCGCGGCGTCCTGGAGCTGGAACAGGTCGCACCGGTGCTCGAAGCCCGACAGGTCGGCGACCGCGACGAACGCCTCCAGCGGGCAGTTGCCGGCGCCCGCGCCGTGACCGGCCAGCGACGCGTCCACCCGGTAGACGCCGTTCTCGACCGCGACGACGGAGTTGGCGACCGACAGCGAGAGGTTCTCGTGGGCGTGGATGCCGATCTCGGTCCCGTCGTCGAGCACGTCGCGGTACGCGCGGACCCGCGCGGCCACGTCGTTCATGGTGAGCCGGCCGCCGGAGTCGGTGACGTAGACGCAGTGCGCGCCGTAGGACTCCATGAGCTTGGCCTGCCGGGCCAGCTCCTCGGGCGGGGCCATGTGGGAGAGCATCAGGAAGCCGGACACGTCCATGCCGATCTCGCGGGCCGCGGCGATGTGCTGGGCGGAGATGTCGGCCTCGGTGCAGTGCGTGGCGACCCGGACGGACCGCACGCCGAGGTCGTAGGCGCGCTTCAGCTCGTGGACGGTGCCGACGCCGGGCAGCAGCAGCGTGGTCAGGCGGGCGTTCTCCAGCACCGACGCCGCCGCCTCGATCCACGCCCAGTCCGTGTGCGAGCCGGGACCGTAGTTGAGCGACCCGCCGGCCAGACCGTCGCCGTGCGCGACCTCGATCGCGTCGACGCCGGCCCGGTCCAGCGCCGTGACGATGCGCTTGACGTCCTCCAGGCCGATGCGGTGGCGGACGGCGTGCATGCCGTCGCGCAGGGTGACGTCCTGGACGAAGATCGGGGTGGTCATCGAAGGCCCGCCTTCCGTGCGGCGATGCGTTCCGCGACCCGCAGGCCGGCGGAGGTCATGATGTCGAGGTTGCCGGCGTAGGCCGGGAGGTAGTGCGCGGCGCCCTCGACCTCGAGGAAGACCGACACCTGGTGGGTGGGCCGCGCCGCGCCGGCGGCCAGCAGCGTCTCCACCGGCTGGTCGGCGGGCACCTCGGTGATCTGCACCTGCTGCTTGAGCCGGTAGCCGGGGACGTAGGCGGCGACGTCGGCGACCATCTTCTCGACCGACCGGCGGATCTCGTCGTGGACGGCCGGGTCCGGCGCCGCGACGAGGCACAGGACGGTGTCCCGCATGATCAGCGGCGGGTCGGCGGGGTTGAGGATGATGATCGCCTTGCCGCGGCGCGCCCCGCCGATCTGCTCGATGGCGGCCGAGGTGGTCTCGGTGAACTCGTCGATGTTGGCCCGGGTGCCCGGCCCGGCCGACTTCGAGGCGATGGACGCGACGATCTCGGCGTACTCGACGGGCGCCACCCGGCTGACGGCGGCGACGATCGGGATCGTGGCCTGGCCGCCGCAGGTGACCATGTTCACGTCGGGCGCGTCGAGATGCTCGTCGAGGTTGACGGCGGGGACGACGTAGGGGCCGATCGCCGCCGGGGTCAGGTCGATCAGCCGCTTGCCGAGCGGGAGCAGCCTGGCGGCGTTCACCTCGTGCGCCTTGGCCGAGGTGGCGTCGAAGACGATCCCGATCTCGTCGAAGCCCGGCAGCCCGATCAGGCCGTCGACGCCCTCGGACGTCGTCGGGACGCCCATCCGGGCGGCGCGGGCCAGACCGTCGGACGCCGGGTCGATGCCCACCATGGCGCCCATCTCCAGGTGCCGCGAGCCGCGCAACACCTTGATCATCAGGTCGGTGCCGATGTTGCCCGAGCCGATGATCGCGACCTTCGTCCTGCTCATGCTGCTGCTCCTTCGGTGAAGCGGACCGTCACCGTGCCGAGGCCGGACAGGGTGGCGGTGACGGTGTCGCCGGCGGCGACCGGCCGCATCGGGCCGAGCGCGCCGGACAGGACGACCTGGCCAGCGCGCAGCGGCTCGCCGAGGTCGCGGGCCATGCGGGCCAGCCACACGACCGCCTCGATCGGGTCGCCCAGGCAGGCCGCGCCGGTGCCGGTGGAGACCTCCTGGCCGCCGATGCTCATCGACATCGCGACCTCCACCGGGTCGAACTCGCCGAGGGTGCGGCGTTCCGTCCCGAGGACGTAGGCGCCCGCGGAGGCGTTGTCGGCGACCGTGTCGCCGAAGGAGATGTCCCACCCGGCGATCCGGCTGCCGCAGATCTCCAGCGCGGCGACGGCGTACTCGAGCGCGGCGCGGACCTGGGGGGCGTCGAGCGGGCCCTCGTCCAGGTCGGCGCCGAGCACGAACGCGATCTCCGCCTCGGCCCGCGGCTGGAGGATCCGCGTGACCGGGATCGCGTCGCCGTCGGCGTAGGCCATGTCCTCGAACAGCACGCCCAGGTCGGGCTGGTCGACGCCGAGCTGGCGTTGCACCGCCTCCGACGTCAGGCCGATCTTGCGTCCGGTGACGCGCGCGCCGGCGGCCAGCCGGGAGGCGGTCAGCGCGGCCTGGACGGCGTACGCGGCGGCCAAGTCGTCGCGGCCGATCAGGTCCCGCACGGGGGCGCACGGCACGCCGGACGCGGCGGCGCCGGCCAGCCGCCCGGCCGCCGCGGCGATGTCGGACGGGCTCGCGGCGGCGGGCCCGTTGGTTTCGTTCATCCCCCCACTGTGCAGGCAGGATGCCGCCCCAACCAGCACATCGTCTCGTTCAGCGATACGCTGTTCGGGTGACCGATCGGGCCGACCTCGACACCGTGCTGGGCAAGGCGGTGACGATCCTGCGCGCCTTCCGGCCCGACGACCGGGTCGTCAGCCTCGCCGAGCTGGTGCGGCGTACCGGCCTGCACAAGGCGACCGTCCACCGGCTGTCGGGCGATCTGGTCGCCAACCGCCTGCTCGACCGCGCCGACGGCGGCTACCGGCTCAGCCGCGGCCTGTTCGAGCTCGGCATGCTCGCCTCGCTCGAACGCAGCCTGCTGGAGCTGGCCATGCCGTTTCTGCAGGACCTCTACGAACGCACCCACGAGACCGTGCACCTCGGCGTGCGCGAGGGGCACGACGTCGTCTACGTCGCCAAGATCGGCGGCCACCGGCAGGCCAGGGCGCCGTCGCGCACGGGCGGCCGGATGCCGCTCCACTGCACCGCGATCGGCAAGGCGCTGCTCGCCTACGCCGGGCCCGACCTGCGGCGCGAGGTGCTGACCGGGCCGCTGGAACGGCGTACGCCGCACACCGTCGTCGTGCCGAGCATCCTGCGCGGCCAGTTGCGGCGCGTCACGGAGACCGGGGTCGCGTTCGAGGCGGAGGAGTCGGCCGTCGGGCTGGTGTGCGTCGCCGCGCCGGTGCTGGGGCGCGGCGACGAGCCGCTCGCCGCGATCAGCGTGGCCGGCCCTACCGGCCGGTTCCGGCCCGAGGGGCACGTCGCCGCGGTGCGCGCGGCGGCGGCCGCGCTCGGCAGCACGCTCACCCGGCGCGACCTCCTCCGGTGACCTCCTCCGGTGAGGCGGACGGTGTACCGGTGGCTCAGAGGGCGCGGCTGATCGCGTCGGCCGCGGCCGTGAGCGCTGTGACGAGGGGTTTGATCTCCTTCGGGGAGTAGCGGACGCTGGGCATCGAGATCGACAGCGCCGCGCCGGTCGCGCCGTCGCGGCCCTTCACCGGGCATCCCACCGCGACCACGCCCCGCTCGGTGCGCTCCAGGTTGAGCGCGACCCCGCTGTGCCGCACGGACCGCAGGTCCCGGCGCAGCCGCGCCAGGTCGGGCAGTTCCTCGGCCGGGTCACCCCGGTCGTCGGGGGCGTAGAGCTGCGCCAGCTCCTCGTCCGACAGGGCCGCCAGCGCCACCAGGCCGCCGGTGGCCTGGTGGGCCGGGAAGACCATGCCTTCACGACTGCCCACCCGCAGGGCCTGCCCGCACTCGACCGAGGCGATGAAGCGCACGTTGCGTCCGGTGCGGATGCTGAGGTTCACCGTCTCGTCGATCCGGTCCACCAGGGCCCGCATCTCGCCGAGCGCCGCCGCCCGCAGCGCGCCGACGTCGGACTGCGCGCGCTCGGCCAGCGCGAGGACCGGGCCCACCCGGTAGCTGCGGTCGTCGTTCTGCACGGCGAAATCGCGGTACACCAGCGCGGTCAGCAGCCGGTGGGCCGTGGAGCGGGCCACGCCGAGCCGCTCGGCGGCGGCCGAGACGGTGATCACCCCGTCGAGCTGGAGGATCTGCGCGAGCCGCAGGGCATGGTCGACGCTGGTGGGCGCGTAGGCCGGCGGGGTCTTCATGGGCTTGGCCATGGAACCGATCCTGGCACAAGAATTCCGCTGTGCAGAATCCTCTTTTCCAGCCCGGCCGCCTGCGCGGATAGTCGGGGCCATGCCCCACGTGAACGCCGGCGGCTCGCCGGTCAAGCTCGCCGCTGTGGACCGGCCGGACCAGCCCTCGCTCAGCCCCGAGCTGGAGGACCTCTACCGAGGCTTCGAGAAGGCGCTGCTCGTCCCGTTGTGGACGGAGATCGGCGACCTGATGCCGCCGCACCCGCGCTCCAGCGCGCAGCCGCACCGGTGGGAGTGGGGCACGCTGCTCGACCTCGCCGGCCGCGCCGGTGAACTGGTCCCGGTCGGCCGCGGCGGTGAGCGCCGGGCGATCGCGCTGGCCAACCCCAGCCTGGGCGGCAAGCCGTACGCGACGCCGACCCTGTGGGCCGCGATCCAGTACCTGATGCCGGGCGAGAACGCCCCCGAGCACCGGCACAGCCAGAACGCCTTCCGCTTCGTCGTCGAGGGCGAGGGCGTGTGGACCGTGGTCGAGCGCGACCCGGTGCCGATGCGCCGCGGCGACTTCCTCCCCCAGCCCGGCCTGCACTGGCACGCCCACCACAACGCGGCCGACACGCCCATGGCCTGGATCGACGGGCTCGACATCCCCTTCCAGTACGGCGTCGAGGCGCAGTTCTTCGACTTCGGCCGGGACACCCTCACCGCGGAGGAGCACGCCACCCCCGACCGTTCGCGCGCCGAACGGCTCTGGGGGCACCCCGGCCTGGCCCCGGTCTCCCAGCTCCGCCGGCACGAGGGCACGCCGCTGCTCTGCTACCGCTGGACCGACACCGACGCCGCGCTGACCGACCAGCTCGCGCTGGAGCGGGAGGGGCACGCGGGCCCGATCGAGCCCGGCCACGCCCTGGTCCGCTACATCGACCCGACGACCGCCGGCGACGTGCTGCCGACGATCCGGGCGCAGTTCCACCGGATCACGACGGGCGTGGAGACCGCGCCGTACCGGGAGACCGGCTCGTCGGTCTACCAGGTCTTCGACGGGTCCGGCCAGGTCACCGTCGGGGACCGGTCCTGGCGGGTGAGCCGCGGCGACCTGTTCGTCGTGCCGTCCTGGCAGCCGCTGTCGATCCGCTCGGAGGCGTCGGCCTCCGACTCCGACTCCGGCGCGCTCGACCTGTTCCAGTTCAGCGACGCCCCGATCTTCACCAGGCTCGGCCTGTACCGCAGCCACACCGAGGAGAACAGCCGATGAAGCTCGCCACCGTCCGCCTGGACGACCACCGCACCGCCGCCGTCCGCGTCGAGGGGGACGAGCTCGTCGAGCTGGGCCGGGCCGACGTCGGCGCGGTGCTGGCCGCGCCCGGCGGCCTGGAGGGCGCCGCGGCGGCCGACGGCCCGCGCCACCCGCTCGCCGGCGCCGACCTGGCCCCGGTCGTGCCGCGGCCGAGCAAGGTCGTCTGCGTGGGGCTGAACTACCAGAACCACATCAAGGAGATGGGCCGTGACCTGCCCGAGTACCCGACGCTCTTCGCCAAGTTCGCCGACACGCTGATCGGCGCCGCGGACGACATCCGGCGTCCGGCGGAGACCGAGCAGTTCGACTGGGAGGCCGAGCTCGCCGTGGTCATCGGCCGGCCGGTGCGGCGGGCGGACGAGGAGCAGGCGGTCGCCGCGATCGCGGGGTTCACCGTGCTCAACGACGTCACCTGCCGGGACTGGCAGTTCCGGACCCGGGAGTGGCTGCAGGGCAAGAACTGGGACTCCACCACCCCGATCGGCCCGTTCCTGGTCACCGCCGACGAGACCGGCCCGCGACCGGCGCTCGACGTCCGATGCGAGGTGGACGGCCGGGTGATGCAGTCGGACAACACCGGCGACCTGCTCTTCGACCCGGTCCACCTGGTCCGCTACGTCTCCACGATGGTCCGCCTCAACCCGGGCGACGTCATCGCCACCGGCACGCCGGGCGGCGTCGGCCACGCCCGCAAGCCGCCGGTCTTCCTGCGCGGCGGCGAGCTCGTCGTGACCGAGATCGAGGGGCTGGGCCGGCTGGAGAACCGCGTCGTCGGCGAGGGCGCGTGATGGCGCGCGACCTCGCCACCACGCTCGCGTGGGCCGAGACGGGCACCGGCCTGTGCGCGTCGGCGATCGCCGGTCTGTCCGAGCGCGAGTACGGCGCCGCCTCGGCCCTGCCCGGCTGGACGCGCAAGCACGTCGTGGCGCACCTGGCGGCGAACGCCGAGGCGATCGGCAACCTGGTCCGCTGGGCGCGCACCGGCGAGCCGAGCCCGATGTACGCCTCGCCGCAGGAACGCGCCGCCGGGATCGAGCGGGGTTCCCTGCTGGACGCCGTCGAGCTGACCGGGTGGTTCACCGAGTCGGCCGCGACCCTGGCCGCCGCCATGGCGGCCCTGCCCGAGGAGGCGTGGCGGGCCGAGGTGGTGACCGCGCAGGGACGGACCGTGCCGGCGAGCGAGATCCCCTGGATGCGCAGCCGGGAGGTCATGGTGCACGCGGTGGACCTGGCCGCCGGGCTCACCTTCGCCGACCTTCCCGACGGCTTCCTGCGGGAGCTGCGGGAGGACATCCGCGCCAAGCGCGGGCCCGGCGCGGTGCCCGACGTCGAGGGGTCGCTGCCCGACGTGACCGCCTACCTGGCCGGACGCCCGGCGGGCGGAGTGACCGTCGCCGGCGGCGGACGCCCACCGACCCTGCCCCCGTGGCTGTGACGAGAAGGAAGATCCTATGGGCACCCTCCCCTCCACCCGTGCCGACGTGATCGTCGTCGGGGGCGGCATCGGCGGTCTGTCCGCCGCCCTCGCCCTGGTCCGCCAGGGCCTGCGGGTCCGGGTGTACGAGCAGGCCTCGGCGTTCGGCGAGGTCGGCGCCGGCCTGCAGCTCGCCCCGAACTGCACCCGCATCCTGGACCGTTACGGCCTGCTGGCCGAGGCGTCCGCGCTCGGCGTGCTGCCCGAGAGCATGGTCATGAAGGACGCCCTGGACGCCGCCGAGCTGACCCGGCTCGACCTGCGCGACGTCGAACGCCGCTACGGCTACCCCTATCTGGTGATCCACCGCAGCGACCTGCACGGCATCCTGCTGCGCGCCTGCGAGCGGGCGGGCGTCGAACTGCTCACCGACGCCCGATGCACCTGGTACGAGAACGTCGACGGCGGCGCCCGGGTGCGCTTCGCCGACGGCGTCGTGGACGAGGCGGACGTGGTGATCGCCGCCGACGGCCTGCACTCGATCGCCCGCGAACTGCTGGTCCAGGACGAGCCGGTGAACTCCGGATACGTCGCCTACCGCTGCGCGGTGCCGTTCGAGCAGGTCGCCGGCAACGACGTGCACGACAAGGACGTCGTCGTGTACGTCGGGCCGCGTTGCCACTTCGTGCAGTACCCGCTGCGGGGCGCGGAGACGTTCAACCAGGTCGCCGTGTTCGAGTCGCCGAAGGCCCTGGCCGGCGAGGACGACTGGGGCACCCCCGACGAGCTGGACGCGGCGTTCGCGGGAACCTGCGACCAGGTCCAGCAGGGCCTGCCGCTGATGTGGCGCGACCGGTGGTGGCGGATGTTCGACCGCGACCCGATCATGACCTGGGTCACCGGGCGCATCGCGCTGCTCGGCGACGCCGCGCACCCGCCGCTGCAGTACATGGCGCAGGGCGCGATCATGGCGATCGAGGACGGCTGGGTGCTCGGCGAGCACGTCGCCGCCCAGCGCGCCGAGGGCGGACAGGTCTTGGACTGGGACCGGGCGCTGGCCGCCTACGAGGCGGTCCGGCCCGAGCACTGCCGCCGGGTGGTCGGCACGGCGCGGGCATGGGGCGCGTTGTGGCACCTGGAGGGCGTCCGGAGACTGCAGCGCAACGCCCTGCTGCGGGAGCGCGACGTCCACGACTACTCGTTCGTGGACTGGATCTTCGGCCCGACGGCGCTGACCCCCGAGGACGAGCCGGAGATGTTCCGCCCGATCCCCCTGGACTCCGCGCCGCTGTGAGGCGTCAGGTCGCCAGGCCCCGGCGGTAGGCGTAGACCACCGCCTGCACCCGGTCGCGCAGGCCGAGTTTGGCCAGGATGCGTGACACGTACGTCTTGACGGTCTCGTGGCTGATCACCAGCGCGGCGGCGATCTCGCTGTTGGACCGGCCGTCGGCGATCAGGCGCAGCACCTCCAGCTCGCGCGGCGTCAGCACGGTCTCCCCGGACGGCGGCTCGGCCGGACGGATGCGGGCCGCGTACCGGCCGACGAGCTGACGTGTCACCTCGGGGGCCAGCAGCGCGGCGCCCGAGGCGACGGTGCGGATGCCGTGCAGGAGCTGCGCCGGCGGGGCGTCCTTGAGCAGGAATCCGCTGGCCCCCGCGCGCAGCGCCTCGTAGACGTACTCGTCGAGGTTGAACGTGGTCACCACGAGCACCTTGACCGGGTCGTCGACCCCCGCGCCGGCCAGCAGCCGGGTGGCCTCGATGCCGCCGAGCACCGGCATGCGCACGTCCATGACGACGAGGTCGGGGCTCAGCCGGCGGGCGAGGTCCACCGCGGCGCGGCCGTCGCCGCACTCCCCCACCACCTCCAGGTCCGGCTGGGCGTCGATGATCGTCGCGAAGCCGGTGCGGATGAGCGCCTGGTCGTCGCAGACCAGGACCCGGATCGGCGCGCTCACGACGGGCCGCCCGCGGGGACCCGGGCCCGCACCACGAAGGCGCCGCCCGCCTGCCGGCCGGCGCTGAACTCGCCGCCCAGGGCCTCCACGCGCTCGCGGAGCCCGGCCAGGCCCCGCCCGCTCCCGCGGGGGGCGGCGGCCCGGGAGCCGGGCCCGTGGGTGCTCACCACCACGCTGATCTCCTTCTCGCCGTGACGCACCCGGACCGTGGTCGGGCTGCCGTGGGCGTGTTTCAGGGCGTTCGTCAGGGCCTCCTGGACGACCCTGTAGGCGACCAGCTCGGCGCTGCCCGCCGGTTCCGCCGGGCCGCCCTCCTCGGCGAACTCCACCGGCTGCCCCGCCCGGCGGGTCCGCTCCACGAGGGTGTGCAGGTCGGCGGCGGACGGCAGGCCGTCGGGGTCGTGGTCGGCCTTGAGCAGGTCGAGCATGTGCCGCAGGTCGGCGATGGCCCGGCGGCCGGTGTCGGTGACGGCGTCCAGCGTCGCGTCGAGCCGTTCCGGGACGGCGGTCAGGTAGCGGGCGGCCTCGGCCTGCACCACCATCGCCGTCACGTGATGCGTCACGACGTCGTGCAGCTCGCGGGCGATCCGGGTGCGTTCGGCGGCGCGGGTGGCCTCGGCGACGTGGCGGCGGCGTTCCTCCTCGGCGGCCCGGGTCGAACGCAGCCAGGCCCCGATGCCCCAGGTGAGCGCCAGTGCCAGGTAGAACACCACGTACCCCTCGACCCGCTCGTCCGCGCCGAGCCGGTCGAGCGTGAGGGCCAGCGGCAGGTACGCCAGCGAGAGGAGGACCACGGTGGCGCGCCGGAACCGCTCCAGGTGGGCGCCCGCGCTGATGAGCGCGACGGGCAGCACGTTGCTCGCGAACAGGTGGTAGGCGCGCAGCTGGTCGAGGACGAAACCGAGCGACACCAGCACGAGGCACACCGCCGGCCACCGCCGCCGGACGGCGAGCGGCAGGCACTCCAGGGCGATCGCCACCAGGGCCACCGCGTCGAAGGGACGGGCGGGCAGGTCGCCCACCTGCGTGCCCTTGTCGTGCAGGCCCGGCAGCAGCGACGCGACGGCCACCAGCAGCCCGAACGGCAGATCCCGGACCACGACGTCGCACCGCCGCCACAACTCCGTGGCCCGCCGCAGATCGATCACCGGGCGAGCGTAGCGGGACAGCGGTGGTGCGGGCGCCGATAAGCCTGCTTTGTCCCCCGTGCGAGCTACCGGGGAATGTCCACCGTGCGGTGACGATCCCGGCGCCGCACGGTCCGTAACGTTGCGGGGCGGCCACGGCGTTCCGCCGGCCCTTCCCGCTCGTATCCCCGCCGTGCGCATCGCCCTCGCGGCGGCCGGCTCCCTGGAGGACCTCATGCTCGCCAAGATCAGGACACCCCTCGCCGCCGCGCTGTGCTGCGTCGGCCTCGGCGTGGGGGTGGCCGGCTGCGACGGCGACGCGATGGAGAACTGGGACCCCTTCGCCGCCTCCACGCCCTCCACGCCCGCCGCGCCCTCCGCGAAGGCGTCCGCGGCCGCGCCGATCTCCGGCACTGAGAAGATCACCGTGGCGGGCCGGTCGGTGAACGTGTCCTGCTCGGGCGAACCGGTCGAGGGCGGGCCGGTCGTCGTTCTGATGCACGGCGGCGGCGACGGGCTGGACAAGATGGCGTCCCTGCAGAAGACGTTGAGCGACAAGCACCGGGTCTGCTCCTACGACCGGCTCGGCGCGGGCAAGAGCGACCCGCCGGACGGCCCGCAGGACCTGGCCGCCAGTGGCCGGATCCTGACCGGCGTGCTCGACCGCGTCGCCGGCAAGGACCCGGTCGTCCTGGCCGGTCACTCGCTGGGCGGGCTGATCGCCACCCGGTACGCCCCCGACCACCAGGACCGCGTCAAGGGGCTGGTCCTGCTGGACGCCACCCCGCCCACCATGATGAACGACATCGAGAAGGCGATCCCGAAGTCCGCCGAGGGTCCGGCCGCCGAGCTGCGCGCGCAGAACCTGGCGATCTTCCAGGGGCAGAACCCGGAGAAGCTGGTCATCGCCGACGGCGCGGTCCGCTCCGCCGGTGACATCCCGGTCGAGGTCGTCCGGCACGGCAAGCCGTACCTGGAGGCCCTGCCCGAGTACGGGCCGCGCCTGGAGCGGGCGTGGGCGGCCGGCCAGCGCAAGTGGCTGGCGCTGTCCGGCCGCAGCAGGCTGAGCACCGCCGCGGGCAGCGGGCACTACATCTACGTCGACGAGCCCGCCGTCGCCGTCCAGGCCGTCGACCGCGTTGCCGAGGAGGCGCGGGGCCGGTGATCCGGCCGGTCGCGGCGATCTGGTAGAACGCTGGATCATGACAGCAGCGTTCATCAGGTTCGTCCCTGACGATGTCGACGACCTGGTCGCCTTTCTGACCGGCGAGGACTGGCCCTTCCACGTCGGACGGCCGGAGGCCGAGGCCGTCCGGCGGCGGGCCGCCGACGGGCACTACGACGACGCGGACGAACGCACCTTCTGGGTGGTCTCCGAGGGCGAGCGGGCCGGGTTGATCAGGTTGCAGGACCTCGCCGACGAGGGGCCCGTCTTCGACCTGCGCATCAGGGCCGCCCACCGGGGACGCGGCCTCGGCGGCCAGGCGGTGCGCTGGCTGACCGGGCACCTGTTCACCGAGCTGCCGGGGATCACCCGGATCGAGGGCACCACCCGGCAGGACAACCTGGCCATGCGGGCCGTCTTCCGCGGCGCGGGCTTCGTGAAGGAGGCGCACTACCGCCGGGCCTGGCCGGGACGCGACGGACGCCTGTACGACTCGGTCGCCTACGGAATCCTGCGCTCGGACTGGGAGACCGGCGAGGTCACGCCGGTGGCCTGGGACGACGAGCCCCGCCCCTGACGGGGGGACGGCCGCGAGGAGAGGCCGCCGTCGTGGCTGCCGTCGTGGCCGCCGAACGAGCGGCGGTAGGCGGCGGGCGTGGTGTGCACCAGGGAGTGGAAACGTCTGCGGAGGTTGGTGGCCGAGGACAGGCCGACCCTGACCGCGATCGTCTCCACGGGCAGGTCGGTCTCCTCCAGCAGGGCCCGCGCCGCCGTGACGCGCTGCTGGAGCAGCCATCGGCCGGGGCTGACGCCGAGCTGGCCGGCGAACCGGCGGGCCAGGGTCCGCGGGGAGACCCCGGCCCGTGCGGCGAGGTCGTCGAGGGTGAGGGGCTCGTCCAGCCGTTCGGCGGCCCAGTCGAGGAGCGGCGCCAGCGACTCCGGCCGGCGGTCCGCGGCGGGCGTGGTGCTGTACTGGAGCTGGCCGCCCTCGCGGTGCGGCGGCATGACCATGTGGCGGGCGATGTGCGCGGCGTAGGCCGCGCCGTGGTCGGCGCGGGCCAGGTGCAGGCACAGGTCGATGCCGGCGGCGGTGCCGGCGCTGGTGGCGAGGTCGCCCAGGTCGATGTACAGGGTGTCGGGTTCGACCTGTACGTCGGGAAAGCGGCCCGCGAGCTCGGCGGCGAGCCGCCAGTGGGTGGTGGCCCTGCGGTGATCGAGCAGTCCGGTCGCGGCGAGCAGGAAGGTCCCCGAGCAGATCGCGACGATCCGGGCGCCTCGCCGGTGGGCCCGCCGGATCGCGTCGATCACGGCGGGCGGCGCCGGGTCGTCGCGGCGGTGCCAGCCGGGGATCACCACCGTGTCGGCGGCCTCCAGCGCCGGCAGGCCCGAGCTGACCGCCATGTCGTACCCGGCCAGGGTCGGCACGGCGCCCGGACGTTCGGCGCACACCTGGAACGAGTAGCGGGCGGGCAGACCCGGCCGGCGCACGCCGAAGACCTCCGCCGCGCACGCCAGCTCGAACGTGGACTGCGGCGGCAGGACCAGCGCCACCACTCGCTGAACGCTCATGGCAGGAAAATACCGCCACGCGTCAATCCAGACACTGGGCGGGGCAGGACGTCCGCCGCGACGATGGGGACATGACGCAAGACGCGAACGACGTCCAGATCCTGCACGTCGACGAGGTGGAAGCCGTCGAGGTCGTCCCCGGGATCGTCCGGCGGCGGCTGCCCGCCACCGACCGGGCCCGCGGCTGGATGTACGACTTCGCCCCGGGCGCCGAATGGCCCGAGGTGGACGTGCACGACGGCGAGGAACGCTACTACGTGATCTCGGGCGAGTTCATCGACCGGGGGCACCGGCTCGGGCCGGGCAGTTACGTCGTGTTCGCGCCGGGCAGCACACATCGCCCGCGCACCGAGACGGGCGCCCGCATGCTGGGCATCAGCATCCTCACCCCGTAGGGCCGCCGCCGGCCGGGACCGGCGGGCGGCGTCCAGCGTCCGATCGCGGGGGCAGCGGCCGATCGCGGGGGCAGCGGCCGATCGCGTGGGCGGCGTCAGTCGCGTGGGCGGCGGACGCGGGGAACGGGCTGGCCGCGGCGGGCGGCCTCGGCCTCCAGCCGCTTCCGCAGCAGCCTGCCCTGACCGAGGAACGAACGGCTGCGCTCCCGGCGGCTCCCCGCGAGGCTCCAGTCGTTGAGCGCCCGCTCCACCCGCACGCCCAGCCGGTCGCCCGCGCCGGTGGCCCGCCCGACCAGCACGACGTTCTCCTGCCACTCCATGGCCGGGCCGTGCCGATGGAAGGTCAGGCACACCGGCCCGTCGGCCGCCTGGACGCCCGCGGGCAGCCGCAGGTCGAAGCCGGCCTCGGTCCGTACGGCCGAGCGGGTGCGCACGGCCAGCGGCATGCCGTCGGCCACCATGGTGACGACGGGCTCGCCCAGACGGGCGGCGCGGACGGCGAACGGCCGCCAGTCCGCCGGCGGGGCCGACCGGCTCGGCAGCCGGGGGCCGGTCGGGGCGGGATCGGAGGCGGGCACGGCGACGTCCGGAGGGGCCGTCCAGATCTCCGGCGTCCTGGACAGGTCGCCCTCGGGCCACCAGACGATCCGCTCGGGGGTGACCTCCACCCAGATGCGGGCGAAGTACCAGCCCAGCCGTCTCACCAGGAACCACGGCATCCCGGCGAACCCGACGCCGGTCTTGGCCAGCGACTCGCGGACGTACCGGTCGGTGCCGGCCTGCAGGTCCGCGTCGCGCACGGCCGCCCGGCCCTGCACCAGGACCACGGGCGCCCGGTCAGGCCCGCCGCCCTCCGCGCCGGAGCACAGCAGCGCGACGCGCGGGTCCCGGCGGGCGCGCTCGGCCTTGTCCGGGTAGGTGAGCCCGGTGCTGACGTCGATCGTGCCGCCCGCGCCGGCGTACGGCGTGACGGGCCAGGTGACGGGGCGGCCGTCGCGGGTGAGCGAGGCGTACTCGCAGACCAGGGCGCGGCCGAAGACCTCGGCCGCCAGGCGCGGCGAGACGGTCGGTGCGGATGCGGTCATCACGGCTCCAGGATCAGGTCGGCGGGGGTGGTGCCGTACAGGCGGGTGTAACGCCGCCGGTAGGCCGGCCACCAGAACAGGCGGAACATCAGCCGGGCCACGACCGGCAGGTCCGCGTACGACGCCGCGAGCAGGCGGGCGTCAGCGCCGGAGGCGAGCCAGCCGAGGATGACGGGGACCCGGCGGCGGCCGAAGTCGTCCATCGCCTGACGCCGGTCGGCCTCGACGTCGCCGGGGGTGAGGTGGGCGAGCATGAGCGGCACGGCGACCCGCTCCTCGTGGTCGAGGTGCTCGTTGACGAGCTCGTGCAGCCGCCGCAGGACGGGCGCGCGGCCGGCCAGGGGCACCCCGCGGTCGGCGGCGGCCTCCATCAGGGGGTCCAGCAACGAGTGCTCGGACTCCAGCTCGGCCAGCGCGTCCGCCGCCTGCGGAGCGCGGACGGTGAGCTTGGGCCACAGGGTGGCGTCCTCGTGCGAGTGGTGGGCGTGCAGCATGTCCAGCACGAGCGCGAGCTGCTCCTCCAGCAGCTCCTCGTGCGCGTCGTCACGCGGGTCGCCGCACGCCTCGGCCAGGCGGCCGAACTCGGCGCGGAAACCGGCGTGCATCATCAGGAAGCCGGTCAGGTGTTCTGGTGTGATCATCAGTCTGTTCCCTCACGTGTCGGGAACAGCGTGCGCGCCGGGCCTCTATATGCACTTGGCGAGGGCTTGGCGGGCCCTTGTCAGCCAGTAGGCCGCTCCCGCCCGCTCCAGCTGGCGCACCGCCGCGGTCAGGTGCGCCCGGGCGCCCTCGCGGTCGCCGAGCGCCAGCAGCGCCTCGCCCAGGTGGCCGTCGTACGCGCCGTCGACGGTGGTGCAGGCGCCGTTGACGTGCAGCAGCCCGGCGAACGGCCGGAAAGCGTCGTAGACCTCCCGGACGACGTCCGCCTCGCCGAGCCGGATCGCCGCGTGCAGCCGGCACATGGCGGCCATCGCCCAGTGGTAGTCGCGCGGCGGCATGGGCGTCTCGCGCAGGAGCCGCCGGGCGCGCTCGGGCTCGCCCAGCTCCGCCAGCGCGTACGCCAAGGCGTAGGCGGGCCCCGCCAGGCCGGTGTGCCGGGCCATCTCCTCGATCCAGGCCGCCTCCTCGCCCAGGCGCTCCTCCTGGATGATCGTCTCGGCCCGTCCGCCGAGCATGCTGAGCTCGAAGTAGGCCAGGTCGGCGAACGACAACATCGCCCTGACGGGCTCGAAGTGCCGGGCCGGGTCCGGCGCGCCCTGGAACAGGTCGAGCCCCACGTGCGCCACCGCGGCCTGCAGCGCCAGCGTCGGATTGTGCAGGTCGCGCAGCAGCGTGCCGATCTCCGCCAGCAGGTCGCGGGCCTGCAAGACTCTGCCGTGCTCCACGTGGTGGCCGACGAGGTGCAGCTGCGCGATCACCCTGAGCTGGGGCGACAGGTCCGGTTCGGCCAGCAGGCGGCGGGCGGTCCCGGCACGCTCCTCGACGAAGTCCTGTCCCTGCAGCGCGATGAGCCGCAGGTGCAGGACGCGCCGCAGCAGGGCGGGGTCGTCCAGGCGCTCGGCCGCCTCCACGGCCTGCGAGGAGACCGCGCCGACCTCGTCCTCGCGGCCGGTCTGGGCGAGCACGACGGCCCTGACGGCCTGCGCCGTCGCCCAGGCCGGCGTGGACGGCGGCAGCCCGCGCGCGGCCCGGTCCGCCGCGTCGCGTACGGCGGCCACGTCGACGCCGTACCGGAAGGGCACCCAGATGCCGTGTCCCATCGCGATGTCGGCGGCTCTGACGGCTTTGTCCAGGTCGTCGCCGGCCATGGCGAGCGCCTGCTCGACCGCCTCGTAGCCCTCGTCGAACCGGCCGGCGGCGTAGCGGCTCTCCGCCAGCCCGACGGCCAGCTCGAACCGCTCGGCCGCGCTCGCGCCGGCCGGCTCGGCGGCCGCCAGCGCCTCCTGCCAGGACACGGCCGCGTCGTCGGGCGCGTGCCGCCGCAGGGCCGCCCGCGCGGCGCGGGCCGCGTAGTCCATCGCCATGCGGGCGGGCCGCGCGCCCAGCTCCGCCGCCGCCAGCCAGTGCCGCGCGATCACCGCCGCGCGCTCGTCGCGCTCGTCGCGGTCGCCGTGCACGGCGGTGAGGGCGGCCGCCACCTGCTCGTGCACCCGCGCCCGCCACAGCCGCGACCGGCGCGACAACAACGCGTCGGTCACCAGGGCGTGCGCGAACTCGTAGCCGCCCAGCCGGTACGACGACTCCCGGACCAGCCCCGCGCCGAGCGCCGCGTCGAGCGACGGCAGCAGGTCGCCGACCGTGCCGCCGGCGACCCGGGCCAGGACGACCGCCTCGAACTCGTCCCCCATCACGGCGGCCAGCTCCAGCACGCGGGCCGCCTCCTCCCCCAGGCCCGCCACCCGGTGCAGCACGACGTCCAGGACGCCCTGCGGCAGCCCGTCGCCGGCCCTGGCCAGCTCGGCGAGGAAGAACGGGTTCCCGGCCGTGCGCCGGCGCAGTTCCTCGGCCCCGTCACCGCCCGGATCGCGGCCGGACAGCTCCTTGACCAGCGCGCGGACCTCCTCGGCGGCGAGCCCGTCCAGCCCGAGCCGGCGCGCGCCGAGCCGGGACAGCGCCGACAGCGTGGCGGTGAGCGCCGACGCCTCGTGCCGCCGGAAGGTCGCCACCAGCAGCAGGCCCGGCCGGGCGGTGGCGGCCACGTGGACCAGTAGCCGCAGCGTGGCGTCGTCGGCCGCGTGCAGGTCCTCCAGCACGACGACCGCCGGGCCGACCGCGGCCAGGAACGTGCCGACGGCCTCGAAGAACCGCAGCCGCGCCCCCTGCGCGTCGGACGCCGGGACCGCCTGCGGGCCGCCCGACAGGAACGTGCCGACCTCGCCGGGCAGGGCGGCCCACGGGGCCGCGGCGGCGAGGTCGCGCAGGACGCGTTCCCAGGGCCACAGGGCGGGCGCGGTCTCGTGGTCGGGGCTCGCCCCCCAGCCGACCGGCACGCCCGCGCTCGCGCGGAACCGCCTCAGCAGGCTCGTCTTGCCGACGCCCGGCTCGCCGTCCACCAGCACGACCTGCCCGGCGGCGGACGCCGCCGCGGCCGCCTCGGTCAGGAACGCGAGCGGGCTCTCCCGGCCGACGAACACCGGCTGGTCCGGCGCGGGCTCGCCGCCGCCGGGCGCCGCCGTGGGCACCGGCGGGGGCGGCGGTGGGGACTTCGGCGGGGTGGGCTGCGGGGTGGCGGGACGGCCAAACGGTAACAGCGTGGCGTCCTGGCGCAGCACCGCGGCTTCGAGCTCGCGCAGCCGCGGCCCCGGGTCGATGCCCAGCTCCCCGGCGAGCACGTCACGCACCCCGCGCAGGCATTCGAGGGCCGCCGCCTGCCGGCCGGCGCGGTAGTGGGCCAGCACCAGCAGTTCCCAGGCGCGCTCACGCAGCGGGTGCTCGCGGACGAACGGGTCCAGCCGCGCGACCACGTCCGTGTGGCGTCCCAGTTCCAGCAGGGCGGCGGCCAGCGCCTCCACCGCGTCGAGCCGTACCTGCTCCAGGCGGCCGATCTCCGGTTGCGCCCACTCCTGCGCGCGCACGTCCGCGTACGGGTCACCGCGCCACAGGCCGAGCGCCTCGGCGAGGTCGGCCGCCGCCTGCTCGTGCCGTCCCGCGGTCAGGTGGGCGGAGCCGGCCGACACGAGCGTGCCGAAGTCGGTCGTGTCGAGGACGAGCCCGTCGGTCATCAGGCCGTAACCGTCGGCGGCGCTGACCAGGACGGCCGGGGTCGTGCCCGGCCGCCGGTCCGGCTCCAGCCGGCGGCGCAGGTTGGAGACGTACACCTGCAGGCTGCCCTGGACGCTCGGCGGCGGGTCGCCGGCCCACAGCCGGTCGGCCAGCAGGTCGGCGGGGAGCACGCGGCCGGCGTGCATCGCGAGGAGGGCGAGCAGGGCCCGCTGCTTGGGCGGCCCGACCGGCACGGCCCGCCCGGCCACGACGAGTTCCATGGGCCCGAGGACGTTCAGCCGCACGCGCCCATGGTAGGGGGCACCTGTCAACCGGTCCAGACGCGACATTCACAGCGCCGACGGCCTGGCCCGGACCGCCTCGCCGGGCCCGCCCCCGCACGGTTTTGCCAGCCCCGGACCGGCACCCTTGTCGGGCCCGGCCCGCACGGTTTTGCCAGGCGTGGGCCAGCACCCTGTCGGGCCCGGGCCCGCATGGTTTTGCCAGGCGTGGGCCGGCACCTTTCCCGAGCCCGGCCTGGCACCTTCCCCAGGCCCCGACCAGCACCGTTGCCGGGCCCGGGGCGGCACCGTTGCCGGGCCCGGGGTGGCCCTGACGGCGGCGGGTCAGGCCGGGGTGGGCCGGTCGAGGGCGGCGAGCTTGGCCGGGTCGACGACGATGTGGATGCCGGTGATCCGGCCGCCGGCGACGGTGAAGGCGATGGCGGACAGCGGCGTCCCGTCGGCGCGCCAGGACAGGTGGCCGGGGAGCCCGTCCACCAGCACGGGCCGCTGCCCGGCGACCTCGCCGGCGAACATGCGGGCTCCGGCCGCGACGGCGGTGGCGCCGAGGGTGACCACCACGCCGCCGGGGGTGTCCACGGTCAGCTTCACGTCCGGGTCGAGGACCCGCAGCAGCGCCTCGAAGTCCCCGCCGAGCGCGGCGGCGCGGAAGGCGTCCACGGCCTCCCGGTGCTCGCGGGCGGGGCCCGCCGCCCGGTCCGTGGAGCGGACCTTGCGGCGGGCGCGGCTGGCGATCATCTTGGCGGCGTCGGCTGACTTGCCCAGGATGTGGCCGATCTCCTGGAACGGGACCCCGAACAGGTCGTGCAGCACGAACGCCAGCCGCTCGTTCGGGGTGAGCGAGTCGAGCACCACGAGGAGGGCGAGGCCGACCGAGTCGGCCAGCGCCGCCTGCTCGTCCGGCGTGGGCTCGTCGCCGGGCGTCCCCAGCAGGTCCGCGGATTCCTGCCCGTACGCCGTCTCGGGGTGGGCCTGGCGGGATCGCAGCAGGTCCAGGCTGATGCGGCCGACCACGGTGGTCAGCCAGCCCGCCAGGTTGCCGATGGCCGACACGTCCTGACGGACCAGCCGCATCCAGGCCTCCTGGACCACGTCCTCGGCGTCGGCGTGCGAGCCCAGCACGCGGTAGGCGACGGCGCGCAGCCGATCGCGCTGGGCCTCGAACGCCTCGGCCATCGGGCCGGCCGGGTGCACGGTCACGGCCTGCGCTGCTGACGGAGCGAGATCCGGTTGCCGTCCGGATCCACCGCCTCGGCGCGGACGCCGAACGGATAGTCCACGGGCTCGGACTCCTCGAAGGTGACGCCCCGCCCGCGCATGGCCTCGAAGTCCTTGCGCAGGTCGTCGGATTCCAGGATCAGCGGGCCCGGCGCGCCGTTCCCGCCCGCGACGCCCGGCTGCCCGGCGGCCGCCGCATACGACCACAGGAGGATCTGGACCGGGCTGCCGGGCACGCCGACGGTGAGGAAACGGCCGTCGGGCCCCCGGACGTCGATGCGCTTCTCCAGGCCCAGCCCTGCGGTGTAGAACTCCAGCGCGCGGTCCTGATCGGTGACGTAGATCGTGGTGTACATGATGGCGGTCAGCATTCTGTTCTCGATTCACTCGTGGGTCTGACGACCGTTCGTTCTCGGTCGTCACCCCCATGACGAGTGGCGGCGGGAAAAGGTAACACGGCCGCTCCGGCCCGGCGGATTGCCGGCTTTACGGAACCTGAAAACTCGTTCACGATCACTGCGAGGGGGTGCAGGCTCGATCAGAAGGGGGCCCTATGCGGCCTGGCAGACGATCCTTGGGAGCGGTTGGCCTCACCCTCGGATTCCTCACTCTGGCGTTGTTCCTCGCCGCGCTGGCGATCGGCCCGACCGGGAGGACGGCTCTGGCCTCCGTCCCGGCGGCGCACGACGTCGCGCACGCGGCCGTCCCCGCGGCGGCCCTCTCCGGCGCGGCTGTCGCAGCTGTCTCAGGCCCGGCCGACGACGCGCCGCCGACCCGGCCCGGCGGGCTGCGGCCGTGCCCGGTGCCGTTCGCCGCCAACCCGACCGGCTACGCGTCCATCTGCTGGTCTCCTTCCTCCGACGACACGGGCGTCGCCGGGTACGACCTGTACCGCCTGGACCCGGACGGCTTCGTCCTCGCCAGCAGCACGACCAGCACGATCGGCGGGTTCTCCGGCGAGCTGAACCGCCTCTACACGATGTACGTCGTGGCCAGGGACCTGGCGGGGCACCTCAGCCCGCCGTCGGCCCTGATCACGGTGCCGGCGACGCTCGGGATGACCCCGACCGGCTCGCCGAGCCCGCTGCCGGGTGACCACGTGCCCCCGTCCAGGCCCACCGGCCTGCGCGACGCCTGCCTCCAGGACTATCCGGGCGTCACGTTCTGCTGGCAGCCGTCGACCGACAACGTGGCGGTGACGGCGTACGACGTGTACCGGGAGACGGCGACGGCGTACCGCCGGGTCGGCACGGTCCTACCGCCGAGCCTGAACTTCGCCGAACCCGGCCTGGTCGTCGGGCAGCGTTACACGTACGTCGTGGTCGCCAAGGACGCGGGCGGCAACCTCAGCGTGCCCTCGGACCCGCTGTCCGCGCTGGCCAGGGAGGGGCTGCCGTCGCCCACCCCGTCGTCGGACGCGCCGTGCACGGTGACGTACCGGGCCACGACGGGAGGGCCGCGGCTGGACGCCGAGCTCATCGTGCGCAACACCGGCACGACCCCGGTCGACGGGTGGACGCTGACGGTCGACTATCCGGCGGCGGCCGCCGTGCGCCTCGTCTCGGGCTGGTCCGCGAACTGGACCCAGGCCGGTGCGGGCGTGGCCGGCGTGAACAAGCAGTGGAACAAGGTCATCGGGGTCGGCTCGCAGACGCAGGTCGGGTTCACCGCCGCGTACGGCGGCGGCGCGCTGCCTGCGCCGGTGAGCTTCGCGCTCAACGGAAAGACCTGCGCCACCGGCTGACGTTCCGGCCCGCAGCGGCTCGGCGGGGACGACCACAACGACCACCAGCCCCACCCCGCCGAGCCCAGCCGGCCACCCCACCGAGCCCGACCGGCCGCCTCGCCGAACCCGACCGGCCTCCATGGCGAGCGACACCGACCACGACCGGCATCGGCCCGATCGGCCACCGTGGCGAGCGTGACCGGCCTCGCCCGTCCGGTGGGCCAGGCTCTTGGCGAGCGCGAGCGCGAGCGCTCGGTGGCGGGGGTGCGTCGCTTCAGGCGCGCAGGGCGTCGAGGAGGCGGGACAGTGCCGCCTGCGTGTCGGCCAGTTCGTCGGGGGCGGACTGCGCCAGCCACAGCGCGGCCTCGTTCATCGCCCCGGACAGCAGGCGGGCCAGCGGCGCGACCGGCTGAGCCGGGATGACGCCGGTTGCGACGAGCGCGGCCAGCGCCTCGGTCAGGTGCCGGACGCTGGTGGCCTCGTCGATCGCCCGCCACTCGTTCCAGCCGAGCACGGCGGGGCCGTCGATCAGCATGATCCGTTGCACGTCGGGATCGGCGCCGGCCGCGACGAACGCCGCGCAGCCCGCCTTGAGCTGCGCCCACGGGTCGTCCTCGGCGTCGGCCGCCGCGGCCACCCGGTCGGCCACCTCGCGCTGCACCTGTTCCAGCACGGCGCGGAAGAGGTCGGGCTTGCCCTCGAAGTGGTGGTAAAGGGCGCCTTTGGTGACGCCGGACTCGCCGACGATCTCCGCCAGCCCCACCCCCGCATAACCCCTGGTCGCGAACAGGCGCCGCGCCGTGGCGAGCAACGTGCGGCGGGTGCGTTCCTTCTGCTCCGTCCTGGTCACTGCGTCCCCTTTGACATACCGGCGGTATCCCAAATAGTGTACGCCCACATACCGTTGGTACGTGAAACTGATGAGGAGGAACGCAATGGAGCTGAGCAGCGTGTATCCGGTGTTGTGCACGGCCGATCTCGCCGCGTCGAAGGACTTCTACGTCCGGCTGTTCGGATATGAGGTGACCTTCGAGGCCGACTGGTACGTGAGCCTGCGCCGCGGGCCGTACGAGCTGGCCCTGCTCGACCACCGTCACCCGACGTTGCCCGCCGCCTACCGCCGTCCGGTCGCGGGGCTGCTGATCAACTTCGAGGTCGCCGACGTCGACGCCGAGTGGGAGCGCCTGGTCGGGCGCGAGGGGCTGACCCCGGAGTTGGCGCTGCGCGACGAGGACTTCGGCCAGCGGCACTTCATCGTCGCCGACCCCAACGGCGTCCTCGTGGACGTGATCACCCCGATCCCGCCCTCGCAGGAGTACGCGTCCCAGTACGCGCCCGAGTGAGACCGGCGCCGGGCGCTGGACCCGTCGTCCGCGTACGTGAATCATGGAAGGGTGCGTACGGGTTTCGCCCATGAGGCGACGATCGTCATGGACGCGGACGGCGATGTGCGCGCGCCCGGCGCGGCGATCACCGTGGCGCTGTGCGGGCACTGGGAGCACGAGCCGCCCTGCCCGATCGCGGCGCACCACACGGTCGCCGACCGCGTGGGCGACGTCGTCCGGGTGCGGGTCCTGTTCGCGGCCGAGGCGGCGGCCGAGGCCGACGTGCGGGCCCGCATCGACGCCGCACTGGCGCGGGGCACGCTCGACGGCCCGGACGGGGTCATCACCCGATGGCGGCTCCTGGACACCCGGCCCGGCCGCCCGCGCACGGCGGAACTGCCGCACCTCGAACGTCTCCGGCGCGGATGAACCCCGCCGAATTACCGCGATCACGGCTCGACGGCCCTCCGGATCGGTCCGGACAAGCACGCTGACCGCTGTTTCACGCGACAGTGAAGGAGCACCGATGACCACCGCCGATCCGACGATGGCCAGGATCGGCCAAGGGGTGGACTTACATCACCACCAAGGCCGCCCCGAAGCCGCTCGCGAATTGTTCGCGCAGATCTGGGACGACATCGGCGGCGAGCAGGGCGACCCGCTGCACGTCTGCGTCCTCGCCCATTCGATGGCCGACGTCCAGGACGACGTGCACGAGGAGCTGATGTGGGACCTGCGCGCGCTCGCCGCCGCCGACCGGGTCACCGACGAACAGGTGGCGCAGGCCGGGGTGGCGCTCCCGGTGGTGGCGCTGTACCCGTCGCTGCACCTGAACCTGGGCGAGTGCTACCGCAAACTGGGCGACCTGGACCGCGCCCGCGACCACCTCGACCAGGCCCGAGCGGGGATCGGCGCACTGGGCGACGACGGGTACGGCCGGCTCATCAAAGGCGGCCTGGACCGACTGGCCACCCTCCTGAATTCCAACAATCCCCCCACCACACCACCCACGAACGCCTGAACCGATTTCCCAACCCTATTTCACACTGAAGCTATTCCCTCGAATATCAGTCGCCCCTTCACTGAACGCCTCGACAAAGCGAACAATCCACAAGTTCTGTTCCCGAACAAACAACGGCGCCCAATTACCTCAAGACCGCCCCCGCACCCGAGCGCTCGCCCCGCGCCCCCGCTAGCTCGGAGGTCCGGGGGTCCTGGTCCGAGGGGCCTGGTTCGGGGGCCCTGGTCCGGGGGTCCGGGGACGGGGTCCTGAGGGCCCGGGAGTCCGGGGCCTGGAGTCCGAGCGTCCCAGGAGCGGACAAACCCGGGCGCACGGACCCGGGACCGAGGACGGAGACAGGAACCGGCCCCGGGCCGAGGCCGCAGCCAGAAACCGGGGCCGGGGAGCGAGGGCCCGGGAGCATTGCCCCCACAGGACGCCGCACACCGAAGCCCGGCCCGCCCCAGCAACGGCCTATCGAGGTCACGGTCTAATCCGGCAACGCGCGAGCCTGCAACGCGCCCGGCCACGCCGTCCCATCCGCCTCACCCCGCCGTACCACCCGACCGGGCCGCCGTACCGCCGCACCCCGCCGTACCGCTTGGCCGCATCGTCCCACCTGGACGCCCCTGACCCGCCGCCCAACGTCCCCGCCCCCCAAACGCCCAAGCGCCCGGCCGCACCGCCCAACCGCGCACCCTGGCACCTCTGCCGCACGTCCCAAGGTCCCCGCCACACCGGGGACTTCACCGCCATCGCGCACCCCCGCCAGCACGCCCACCCGCCCCGCCGTCCCGTCCAAACGCGCCGCCGGGCCGCGCCGCCAACCGCGCGCCCCGCTGTCTCACCCTGCCGCGCCGGCCGCCCCCCTTGCCTGCCGCCAACGTCCCGCCCCGCCGTACCGCCCGATCGCGCCGCCGGGCCGGGCCGCCCCGCCGCCCCGTCTGAGCGCCACACTGGACCGCGCCGCCGCCGCGACACTCGGGCGCAGACTTCCTCCGCCAACGGCCGGACTTCGTCCGCTGCCACCCATCGGGCCGGGCGCCCACCAGTCGCCCAGCCTCCCTCGGACGCCCCCAGCTCTCTTGACCTTGCCCTGAGGAGGCTCGGCACCCGAGGACCTCATCGACGCCCCACCTGTCACCACGCCAGCAGCCCCCCGTACTGACGCCCGACGTAAACCTTCGGCAGGCCCAAAGAGGGAACGTCACCCCTACGAAACGGGCCTTCTTCCACCACCCGGGATAACGAATTCGCCACGCGAAGATAAGCCACTACCCACAGTCACAGAACCATCGGAGTTTGACCGGAAAACCTGACGCGGCGTCATTCACGCTGACGGCCAACTTCGCCCCAGAAAGCCCTCGACAAATCGATCATGCGGATTATGCTTCATCGCGCAATTTGTACGTATTTGCCGCCAATCGCGGTGGGTTTTACGGGGAGACACCATGACCGACGACGTGAAAGGCCAGGGGGCCGGCACACGCGTTCACGAGGCCATATCCATCCAAACCAGGAAAAGCCCTGACAGCATCGCCGTCATAGCCGGCACCACCCGCCTCACCTACGCCGACCTGGACCGCCGCGCCAACGGCATCGCCCACACGCTGCTCGACCGCGGCATCGGACGCGGCCACCACGTCGGCGTCTGCCTGGAACAGGGCGAATGGCTGCTGCCGGCGCTGCTCGGCGTGTGGAAGGCGGGCGCGGCCTACGTCCCGCTCGACCCGGCCTACCCCGCGGAACGTTTACGGTTCATGGCCGCGAACGCCGAGGTCACCGCCGTGCTCTCCACGACGGCAGCGGCCGCGACGGCCGCCTTCACCGGGGCGGAGGTCGTCCACGTCGATGACGTCGCGCCGCGCGAGGACGCGCCCGGCGTGCCGGGAGACGCCGCCGACGCCGCGTACGTGATCTACACCTCCGGCTCCACCGGGACGCCCAAGGGCGTGGTCGTGGAGCACCGCAACACCATGAACTTCCTGGCCTGGGGCGCGTCGGCGTACTCCGCCGAGGAACTGGGCGGCATGCTGGCCAGCGCGTCGATCTGCTTCGACGCCTCGATCATGCTGCTGTTCGTCCCGCTCGTCGCCGGCGGCACGGTGATCATGGCGGAGAACCTGCTGGCGCTGCCGTCCCTGCCCGCCCGCGACGAGGTGAGGACGGTCTTCGGCGTCCCCTCCGCGCTGTCGGTGCTGCTGCGCGACCCGCTGCCGGCCGGGGTGCGGACGGTGGTGTCGGGCGGCGAGCCGCTGACCGCCGCGCTGATCCGCCAGATCTACGCCAACCCGAACGTCCAGCGCGTCCTCAACATGTACGGCCCGACGGAATGCAGCACCGCCTGCACCTTCTTCGAGGCGGGACGCGACTTCGACGGCGAGCCGCCCCTGGGCGAGCCGCTGGCGGGCGCCGTGCTGTCGGTGCGCGACGCGCAGGGCCGGCCCGTCCAGGACGGCGAGCTGGGCGAGTTGTGGATCGGCGGCCCCGTGGTGGCCCGCGGCTACCTGGGGGTGGACTCCCCCGCGTTCGGGTCCGGCCCGGACGGCGTCCGCGTCTACCGCAGCGGCGACCTGGTCCGCCGGGTGGACGGCGAGCTGCGCTACGCCGGCCGGGCCGACGACCAGGTCAAGATCCGCGGCATCCGGGTCGAGCTCGGCGAGGTGGAGTCCGTGCTGGGCGGCCACCCCGCGGTGCGGCGGGCCGTGGTGCTGGCGCAGACCGGCGACGACGGGGCCGCCCACCTGGTCGGCCACGTCGCCGCGACCGGGGTGAGCGAGCCCGAGCTGCGCGAGTGGCTGCGCGACCGGCTGCCCGCACACCTGGTCCCGTCCCGGATCGGGATCAGCGAGAGCCTGCCGCTGGCCCCCACCGGCAAGGTGGACCGCGCGGCCCTGCCCAGGCTCGGCTCCACGCGGCTGGTCGCCGCGGCGCCGGTCGCGCCGCGGACCGACGACGAGCGCCTGGTGGCCGACGTCATCGCCGAGGTGCTCGGCCTCGACGGGATCGGCGTGCTGGACCGCTTCCCCGACCTGGGCGGACACTCCCTGGCCGCGGTCAAGGTGGTGAACGAGCTGTCGCGCCGGCTGGGGCACACCGTGCCGCCGTCGGCGTTCCTGACCGAGCCCACGGCGGCCGGGCTGGCCTCCCGGCTGCGCCAGACCGTCCAGGAGCCGGTGCGGCGGGACGGCGGCCGCAGCACGTACCCGCTGACCGGCATGCAGCGCGAGTTCTGGACCCTGCGCCAGCTCCATCCGGGCAGGCCGGTCACCACCGTGTCGGTCCGGCTGCGGGTGAGCGGCCTGCGGGACGCGGCCCCGCTGCGGGCGGCGCTGGACGCCGTCGTGGCCCGGCACGAGGTGCTGCGCAGCACCGTCGCGGTGGGCGAGGACGGCGTGCCGTACGCCGTGACGCATCCGCCGGTTCCGGTGCCGTTCGCCGAGCACGGCTGCGAGGCCGACCCGGAGCGGGTGGCCAGGCGCGCCGGCGCGTACGTGTTCGACGTGGCGGACGAGGTGCCGCTGGTCCGGGCCGAGCTGTGCTGGACCGGCGAGGCGGTCGCCGAGCTCGTGGTCGTGACCGATCACCTCGCCTTCGACGGCGGCTCGGTCGGCATCCTGATGGACGAGCTGGCCGCCGGGCTGGCCGGACGGCCGGTGACCGGGCCCGCCGTCCAGGTCGGCGACGTGGCCGTGCGCGAGCAGGAGGGGCATCCGGAGCTGCCGCGGCTGCGCGAGTTCTGGCAGCGGGAGCTGTCGGGCGCGCCGGTGACGCCTCCGGCGCCCGCCGACCTGACGGCGGCGCGGGTGACCAGGCCGCTGCCGGAGGAGTTCGTGGCCGGCGTGTCCGCCCTGGCCAGGGAGTGCGGCGTCACGCCGTTCGCGGTCTACCTGGCCGGGCTCGCCCTGGCCGGCGCCGAACCGGACATGCTGATCGGCGCGGTCGCGGCGCGCCGCGCCGGCGCCGAGCTGGCCGGGGTCGTCGGCCCGCTGGTCGACACCGTGCCGGTGCGGCTGCGGACCGGCGACGCCTCGACCTTCCGCGACCTGGTGCGCCAGGCCGCGGACGCCACCACGCGGGCGCTGATCCACCAGGAGATCCCGCCCGCCGAGCTGCCCCGCACCGCCGTGCTGCTGGCCATGCAGCACAGCGAGGTCCCGGTACGCGTGGAAGGTCTGGAACTGCTCACCGAACTCGGTTCGGGAGCCGCCGGCCACGAGCTCAGCGTGCTGGTCAACCGCACGGCGTCCGGCGGCGAGCTGCACCTGGAGTACGCCACCGCGGTGCTCGGCCAGGACCGCGCCGAGGCGTACGTGGACCGCCTGATCGCCCTGCTCCGGCACGCCATGACGGACCCCGGCCGCGACCTGGAGCTCGTCACCCCGGACGAGCGGGCCGCGCTGCTGGCGCTGGCCGCCGGGCCGGAGCTGCCGCGACCGCTGCCGACCGTGCCGCGGGCGATCGCGGCCCACACCACGGGAACGGCCGTGGTGGGCCCCGACGGCACGTCGCTGAGCTTCGCCGACCTGAACGACTGGGCCGACCGGGCGGCGGCGACGCTGCTGGAGCACGGCGTGGCCCCCGGGGACGTCGTCGGCGTCCGCCTGCCGCGCGACCACCTGATGCCCGCCGTCCTGCTGGCGGTGTGGCGGGCGGGCGCGGCGTACCTGCCGATGGATCCCGAGCACCCGGCCGAGCGGCTGCGGCTGCTGGCCGAGGACGCCGGGGCCCGCGTCGTGCTCGCCAGGGGCGGCGTGCCGGGGCCCGGCGTCCTGGACCTCGACCGGCTGAAGCTCGACGGGCGCGCCGAGCTGCCCGAGGTCCGGCCCGGCGACCTGGCGTACGTGATCTACACCTCCGGCTCGACCGGCACGCCCAAGGGCGTCGAGGTCACCCACGCGAACCTGGCCGCCCTGGTGGCGGGCACGGCGGCCGCGCTGCGCCTGGGCCCGGACGACGTGCAGCCGGCCGTGGCGCCGCTGACGTTCGACGCCGCGGCCTCCGAGCTGTGGACGGTCCTGACCTGCGGCGGGACCAGCGTGGTGGTGGACAGGGCCACCGCCAGGGACGGTCATGCGCTGGCCGAGGCGGCCGCCAAGGCCACGGTGCTCGACCTGGTGCCGACGGCGTACCGGATGCTGATCGAGGCCGGCTGGACGGGCGGCGCGGAGCTGCGCGCGGTCACCGGCGGCGAGGCGCTGGACCCGGGCCTGGCCGCGGAGATCCTGGCGCGGGCCGGCGAGTTGTGGAACGCCTACGGCCCCACCGAGGCCACCGTCACCTCGACCATGCACCGCGTGTCCGCCGGCGAGCCCGGCCCGGTGCCGATCGGCTCGCCGATGCCCGGCGAGCGGGCCTACGTCGTGGACTCGCGGCTGCGGCTGCTGCCGCCGGGCGCGGTGGGCGAACTGCTGCTGGGCGGCGCGGGCGTGGCCCGGGGGTACCGGAACCGTCCGGGGCTGTCCGGATTCGTGAACGATCCCTTCGTCCCCGGCGGCAGGTGCTACCGGACGGGGGACCTCGCGCGCCGGCGGCCCGACGGGACGCTGGAGTTCCACGGCCGCCGCGACCACCAGGTGAAAGTCCGCGGCTACCGCATCGAGCTGGGCGAGGTCGAGGCCGTGCTGCGCGAGGTGGCCCAGGGCGCGGTGACCGTGTCCGGCACGGGCGCCCAGGCCCACCTGGTCGGCTACGTCACGCCCGAGACGGCCGATCCGGCGGCGGTGGAACGACATCTGCGCGCCCGGCTGCCCGACCACATGGTGCCGCGGCGGTGGGTGGCGCTGGCCGTCCTGCCCACCCTGTCCAGCGGCAAGGTGGACCGGGACGCCCTGCCCGAGCCCGGCGACGGCCCGCAGGCCGAACGGGTCGCGCCCGCCTCCGACGCTGAACTCATGGTCGCCTCGATCTGGGCGGCGGTGCTCGGCCGTCCGGCCGTCTGGGCCGACGACGACTTCTTCGCCCTGGGCGGCAGCTCCTTCGCCGCCACCCGGGTGGCCGGACGGCTCCGCGAGGTCCTGCAGCTCACTGTGCCGGTGCGGCTGCTCTTCGACCGTCCGGTGCTCGCGGACTTCGCCGCGGGCCTGGAAGAGCTGCTGCTCGCCGACCTGACGGACGGGGTGGAGGCATGACCGAGGTACAGCGGGACCGGGTCGCCGACCTGCTCCGTTCCCGGCTCGCGGCGGCGCGGGCCGCGGCCGAGACCCTTGAGGAAGCCGCTCCGGCGGGCATTCCGGCGCTGTCGGCCGTGGACATGCCGCTGTCTCCGCTCCAGGAGCGGCTGTGGTTCCTGGCCCAGCTGGAGCCGGACTCCCCCGCCTACAACGTGCCGCAGGCGCTGCGGCTGCGCGGGCCGGTGGATCTCGACGCCCTCACCGGCGCGCTGGCCGACGTGGGCGAGCGGCACTGGGTGCTGCGCGGCGTCGTCGAGGGGCGGCGGGTGCGGCCGGCCGCCGGCGTGCCCGTCAGCGTGGTGGAGGTGACCCCCGAGTCGCTGGAGCGGGAGCTGCGGGCCGAGGCCTGGCGGCCCTTCCGGCTGGACGCCGAGCCGCCCATGCGGGCCACGGTGTTCCGGCTCGGCGCCGACGACCACGTGCTCGTGCTGGTCCTGCATCACATCGTCACCGACGCCTGGTCGGAGCAGGTGCTGCTGCGCGACCTGTCGGCGCTGTACGCGGCCCGGCTCGGCGCCGGCCCCCGGCCGGAGCCCCCGGCCCTGCAGTACGCCGACGTCGCCGCCTGGGAGGCCGGCCAGAACGCGCACGAGACGGCCGGCGAGACCGACCTGGACTGGTGGACGCGGCGGCTGACCGGGCTGGCCCCGGTGCTCGACCTGCCCACCGACCGGCCCCGTCCCGCCGTGCCGGCCTGGAGCGGGCGCACGGTCGGCTTCGAGGTGCACGGGGAGCTGGCGGCCAAGGTGCGGGCCACCGCCGGGACGACGCCGTTCATGGTCTTCCTGGCCGGGTTGCAGGCGCTGCTGGGCCGGTTGGCCGGCAGCGACGACATCGCGGTGGGTGTACCGCACGCCGGGCGGCACCATCCAGACACCGAGGGCGTGGTGGGCTGCTTCCTCAACACCCTGGTGCTGCGTACCGACGTCGGCGGCGACCCCACCGGGCGCGAGCTGCTGGCCCGGGCCCGCACGACCGCGCTGGACGCCTTCGCCCACAGCCGCACGCCGTTCGAGCGGATCGTGGAGCGGTTGCAGCCGGAGCGGAACCTGTCGGTCACCCCGCTGTTCCAGGTGATGCTGAACGTGTACGACAGCGTCACCCCGATGAGCCTGCCCGGGGTCGAGGTCGTGGCCGAGCGGCTGACGTCGCCGACGGCCAAGTTCGACCTCAACCTGACGCTGGAGGATCGCGGGGACGGGTTCGACGGCGTGCTCGAGTTCCGCACGGACCTGTTCGACGAGGCGACCGTCCGCAGGCTGGTGGACTGGTACCTCGCCCTGCTCGGCGGGATGTTGTCCGACCTGGACGCGCCGGTCGGGGCGGTGCCGCTGGAGCCGGTGACCGGTCCCGTCCTGACCGGTCCCGCGCCTACGGACGCGTCCGGCCAGGCCGTGCACCACCTGATCGAACGCTGGGTGGACGACACGCCGGACGCGCCCGCCGTGGTGGGCGCGGATCGCGAGCTGTCCTATGCCGAGCTGGAGTCCACCGCCAACCGCATCGCGCACTGGCTGATCGAGGCCGGGGTGCGCGCGGACGAGCCGGTCGGCGTGCTGCTGGAGTCCGGGGCTTCCCTGGCGTGCGCGCTGTTCGGCATCCAGAAATCGGGCGGCGGATACCTGCCGATGGATCCGACCTATCCGGCGGCACGGATCGCGACCATGCTCGACGCCGCCGGCGTGCGCGCCGTGGTCACGGTGTCGGAGTTCACCGACCGCCTCGGCCCGGACGTGCGGGTCCTGGAACTGGACCGACTGCCCGACCTGCCCGCCGATCGGCCCCGCGTGGACGTCCGGCCCGAGCACCTGCACCACGTCATCTTCACCTCCGGCTCCACCGGCACGCCCAAGGCCGTCGCGGCCGAACATCGCAACGTGCTCAGCTACCTCGACGGGATGCTCCCCCGCATCGACGCCCCCGGCGGCTCCTTCGCCGTGGTCTCCACACCGGCCGCCGACTTCGGCCTGACCTGCGTGTTCGGCGCGCTCACCACCGGCGGAACCGTCCACCTGCTGCCACGCGAGACCGCGATGGACCCGGCCGCGTTCGCCGACTACCTGACCCACCACCACGTGGACGTCGTCAAATGCGTCCCCAGCCACCTGGAGCTGCTGGCCTCCGGCGGCGACCTGGCCGCCGTGCTGCCGCGCCGGCTGCTGATCCTGGCGGGCGAGGCGTGCCCCTGGGACCTCGTCGAACGAGCCCGGAACGCCAAACCCGGCCTGCGCATCCAGAGCCACTACGGCCACACCGAATCCACCATGATCTGCCTGGTCTGCGAGACCGACCAGATCCCCGCGGAACGCCGGACCGGGATCGTCCCGCTGGGCCGTCCGCTGCCGGGCGTCTACGGCCATCTGGTGGACTCGCGGCTGCGGCCGGTCCCGCCGGGTGTCCCTGGCGAGCTGGTCGTCGGCGGTCCCGGCATCACCCGCGGCTACATCGGGCTGCCGGAGCTGACCGCCGAGCGGTTCGTCCCCGACCCCCTGACCGGTCAGGACCGCTGCTACCGCAGCGGCGACCTGCTCCGCCTCACCGCCGACGGGCAGATCGAGTTCCGCGGCCGGGTCGACGACCAGGTCAAGGTCCGCGGCTACCGCGTCGAACTCGGCGAGGTCGTCACCGCCCTGCGAGCGCTGCCCCAGGTCTCCGAAGCCGTCGTCCTCCCCATCGGCGAGGGCAAGGCCCGGCAGCTCGCCGCCTGGGTCACCCCCGCGGCGGCGAACGTGCCGGCGGTCCGGTCGGCGCTGCGGGAACGGCTGCCCGACTACATGGTCCCGGCGCACATCGTCACCCTCGACCACCTGCCCCTCAACCCCAACGGCAAGATCGACCGAGCCGCCCTCCCCGAACCGCGGCAGGAGGCGGCGGCCTTCGTGCCGCCGAGCACGGCCGCCGAGCGACTGGTGGCGCAGGCGTGGGCCGAAGTGCTCGACGTGGACCAGGTGGGCGCGAACGACGACTTCTTCACGCTGGGCGGGCATTCCTTCGCCGCCACCCGGGTGGCGGGCCGCCTGCGCGAGCAGCTCGGCGTCGCCGTACCGGTGCGGCTGCTCTTCGAGCACTCCGTGCTCGCCGACCTCGCCGCCGCGCTCCCCCGCCCCGCCTCGGCGGCGGTGGCGCGACGTGAGCGCGTGGAGGGCCCGGCGCCGCTGTCCGGCGCCCAGGCCAGGCTCTGGTTCCTGGCCCAGCTGGAGCCGGACGGCACGGCCTACAACGTCCCGATGACCCTGCGGTTGCGCGGGCCGCTGCAGGCGGACGCGCTGCTGGGCGCGGTCAGGGACCTGGCCGAGCGGCACGAGGTGCTGCGCAGCGTGATCGTCGCCACCGGCGCCGAACCGGTCCTGGAGGTACGGCCGGCCGCGGAGGTGCCGGTGACCACCGTGACCATCGACCGTTCGCAGGTCGACCGGGCGGTGGCCGAGCAGCTGGCCACGCCGTTCGCGCTGGACCGGGAGCCGCCGATGCGGGCGGTCCTGTTCGTGGTCGACGACGCGGAGCACGTGCTCTCCCTCACCTTCCACCACATCGCCACGGACGCCTGGACGCGCGGCCTCCTGCAGTCCGAGCTGTCGGCGCTGTACGCCGCCCGGCTGGGCCTGCGTCCGCCGCCGGGCCCGCCGCCCGCCCAGTACGCGGAGGTGGCGCCCGTCCCGGCCCTGGCCGACCTGGACTGGTGGGCGGAACGGCTGCGGGGGCTGCCGCCGGTGCTCGACCTGCCGACCGATCGTCCTCGGCCCGCGGTGGCCGACCCGGCGGGGGCCTCGCTGGAGGTCGAACTGCCGGCGGAGCTGGCGGCCAAGGTGCGGTCGGCGCCGGGCATGACGCCGTTCATGGTGCTGCTGGCCGGGTTGCAGGCGCTGCTCGCGCGGCTGTCGGCGGTCCACGACATCGCGGTCGGCGTGCCAGTCAGCGGACGGGACCATCCCGACACCGAAGGCGTGGTGGGCTGCTTCATCAACACCGTCGTGGTCCGTACCGACCTGGGCGGCGACCCGACCGGACGGGAGCTGCTGGACCGGGTCAAGGAGGCCGCGCTGGGGGCGCTCGCGCACGCGGGAGCGCCGTTCGACCGGGTGGTGGACCGGCTGCGGCCGGAACGCAACCTGGCCGCCACCCCGCTGTTCCAGGTGATGCTCAACTACATCCCCGACCAGGGACGTCCCGAGCTGCCCGGCCTGGAGGCGACCTCCATCGAGCTCCCCGAGCGGACGGCGAAGTTCGACCTGGACCTGTACGTGCTCGACAGCGGTCCCGGGTCCCCGCTGCGTGGCGGCTTCGGCTACCGCACGGACCTGTTCGACGAGGCGACCGTCCGCAGGCTGGTGGACTGGTATCTCGCCCTGCTGGACGGGATGTTGTCCGACTTGGACGCGCCGATGGGGGCGGTGCCGCTGGAGCCGGTGACCGGTCCCGTCCTGGCCGGTCCCGCACCCACGGACGCACCCGGCCAGGCCGTGCACCACCTGATCGAACGCTGGGTGGACACCACCCCGGACGCGCCCGCCGTGGTGGGCGCGGATCGCAGCCTCACCTACGCCGAGCTGGAGTCCACCGCCAACCGCATCGCACACTGGCTGATCCAAGCCGGGGTGCACGAGGACGAACCGGTCGGGGTGCTGCTGGAGCCGGGGGCGGACCTGGCGTGCGCGTTGTTCGGCATCCAGAAGTCGGGCGGCGGCTACCTGCCGATGGACCCGACCTATCCGGCGGCACGGATCGCAACCATGCTCGACGCCGCCGGAGTCCGAGCCGTGGTCACGGTGTCGGAGTTCACCGACCGCCTCGGCCCGGACGTGCGGGTCCTGGAACTGGACCGACTGCCCGACCTCCCGGAGAGCAGACCGGAGAGCGCGGTGCGACCGGAACACCTGCACCACGTGATCTTCACGTCGGGGTCCACCGGCACGCCCAAGGCGGTGGCCGCCGATCACCGCAACGTGCTCAGCTACCTCGACGGGATGCTCCCCCGCATCGACGTGCCCGGCGGGTCGTTCGCCGTGGTCTCCACGCCGGCCGCCGACTTCGGCCTGACCTGCGTGTTCGGTGCGCTGACCACCGGCGGGACGGTGCACCTGGTGCCGCGGGAGAACGCGATGGACCCGGCCGCGTTCGCCGGCTACCTCGCCGAGCACCGGGTGGACGTCGTCAAGTGCGTCCCGAGCCACCTGGAGCTGCTGGCCTCGG
>NZ_JBIATU010000023.1:0-119532 GCF_042892035.1 Nonomuraea sp. NPDC001831
ACCCTGCCCGCGACTACCAGCCCCAGGCAAACCCGAACAAGACGAAACCCCCGAACCCGTAGGTTCGAGGGTTTCCGATGTCCCGAGACATCACATGGCGGTGGTGGTGGGATTTGAACCCACGGATGAGTTGCCCCATCACACGCTTTCGAGGCGTGCGCCCTCGGCCACTAGGCGACACCACCGCGGACGAGCTTACCGGATTCTCCGAGTAGCGAAGAACTCCTTGAGGACGGCAGAGCACTCTTCGGCCAATACGCCCATGACGACCTCGGGCCGATGGTTGAGCCTGCGGTCTCGTACGACGTCCCAGAGCGAGCCCACAGCGCCGGCCTTCGCGTCGACGGCGCCGTACACGATCCGGTCGACCCGGGCGAGCACGGACGCGCCCGCGCACATCGTGCACGGCTCCAGCGTGACGACCAGCGTGCAGCCGCTCAGCCGCCACTGCCCGCGCAGCGCGGCGGCCCGCCTGAGCGCGAGCACCTCGGCGTGCGCGGTGGGATCGGCGGCGGACTCGCGGTCGTTGCCCGCCGCGGCCAGCACCTCGCCCAGCGGGCCGAGCACGACGGCGCCGACGGGGATCTCGCCCCTGCCGCCGGCCGCGACGGCCTCGGCCAGGGCCAGCCGCATCGCTTCCTCGTGGGTCAACGCAACCGGTCGAGCTCGTCGGCGAACGACAGCCGTTCGGCGATCACCGAGAGGACGTCGGCGGGCAGCAGGCCCTCCTCCATGCTCAGCTCCAGCAGCTCCTCCGAGCTCACGCCGAGGTCGCCGAGCAGCTCGAAGTCACCGGCGGGCCGCACGCCGAGCCCGTTGCCCTCCTTGTCGGGGGCCACGCCGGCGAACTCGGCGAACAGCTCGCCCATGCTGTTGGAGGCGATCGCGTGCACGTCCGACAGGAACACCCGGGGCTCGTCCTCGCCGCGGTAGCGGGCGATGGCGAACCATTCGTCCTCGACCTCGACGCAGAGCAGGGCCAGCTCGTCGCCCGTCAGGCCCAGCGTCTCGATGACGGCGTCACCGAAGTCGTCGACGATCTCCGCGTCGCGCAGATCGACCTCGGCGCCGGTCCAGCCGTCGGAAGTCCTGACAAAAGCCGCAGAGAAGGTGTTGGACGCCATGCCCGCACTCCAGGGGGGTTCAGCCGAAGACCGATTCGATGGCACGCTCGAACGGCTCGGAGAAGCCGAGCCGCGCGGCGATGCTGGACAGCACATCTTCGGGGAGGAGATCGATGTCGCCGGAGAGGATGCCCAGCTCCATCTCGTCCAATCCGAGATCGGCGAAGATCGACAGATCTCCCGCCGGCAGCACGGTCTCCTCGTCCTGGAGGATCTCGTCGAGCTCCTCCTCGTCGGGGACCGGCACGTCGAGGTAGTGCAGCACCTGGCGGGCGAGCGGGAAGTCCCAGGAGGCGGCGATGTCGGACAGGAAGACGTCGACCCGCTCGCCGAGCACGCGCAGCGCCACGAAGAACTCGTCGCCGACGGCGATCAGGCCGATGGTGCCGCTCTCGCTCGGCTGCTGCCTGAGGGCCTGGATCAGGCCGTCGAGGTCGGACGTGAGCGTGACGGGCAGCAGCTCAGCGTGCCACCGCTCGTCCTCGCGGTAAATCACTATGGCGAAGTCGAGCGCATCTTCGTCTGTCATCGCCATCCCCACCCGAGCCTCTGACACGACAGGTTCGCACCAGACCCCAATCGTTCCAGAACAGGCCACGCGGCGTGTGCTTCTCCGACCAAATTGTGATCAAAACCAAAGGCCCGGGATGCCACCACTCCGTCCACCGGATACCGTTGGGCGCTATGGAAACCCTCGTCGTCGACCATCCGCTCGTGGCTCACAAGCTCACCACGCTGCGCGATGTCCGCACCGACTCCCCGACCTTCCGCAGGCTCGCGGACGAGTTGGTGACGCTGCTGGCGTACGAGGCGACGCGCGACGTCCGGGTCACCGACGTGACGGTCCAGACCCCGGTCTCCCCCGCCCACGGCGTGCGGCTGGCCAAGCCCCAGCCGCTGGTCGTGCCCATCCTGCGCGCCGGGCTCGGCATGCTCGACGGCATGACCCGGCTGCTGCCCACCGCCGAGGTCGGCTTCCTCGGCATGATCCGCAACGAGTCCACCCTCCAGGCCGAGACGTACGCCACCCGCCTGCCCGACGACCTGTCCGGGCGTCAGTGCTTCGTCGTCGACCCGATGCTCGCCACCGGCGGCACGCTGGCCGCGGCCGTGCAGTTCCTGTTCGACCGGGGCGCGGTCGACGTCACGGCGATCTGCCTGCTGGCCGCCCCTGAGGGCCTGGCGTACATGGACAAGGTGTTCGCCGGCTCCGGCAGGCCCATCCGCGTGGTCACCGCCGCCCTCGACGAGCGGCTCAACGAGAACGGCTACATCGTCCCCGGCCTCGGCGACGCCGGCGACCGCCTCTACGGCGTGGTCTGACCCTTCCATCGGCTCCCCTTCTCCTTACGCTGGGTCGTCACTTCGTTACATACTGTGGTTGGGTGGGTACGAAGAGACAGGAAGGGAACTTCCGCATGCGCGTGGGGGAAGCACGATGAGCGACATGCCCGGTGCCGAGGAGTCCTCGTGAACGAGCGACCGACCGGCAACAGCAGCGCCCCGTCTCATGCGACCAGCACAGGAGGGCGCATGAGCGAGCACACCGAGGCCGACCCGACCCCGTACGCGGAGGTCGAGGCCGCGCTGCGCGACGAGTTCGCCGGCGTGCATTCCTCCACCACCGTAACGCGCTGTGTGGAAGCAGCGCACTACGGCGCGCTGGAGGTCACCGGCTATGCGCATCCGAGCCTTGTGGAGCGCATCGCCCGGAAGCACCTTCACGTCCTGGCGCTGGTCGCCAGCGAACGTGGCTGAGCAAGAGCCAATCCAAGATCGAAACTAACCCGCCAAGTTACCTTTACCCCGGCTACCGGGTGGGTAATGTATACGGCGGGTGGAGTGGGTTAGTGGCACGGAGGCGACAGTGCAGGTCAAAAAAGTCCTCACATACGGTGGTATCGCATTTGTGGCGTACTACCTGTTCGCACGACCAGCTGATGCCGCAGACGCGGTGAAGGGGGCGTTCGACACGGTGTTCAACGCGGCCGACTCTCTGGCCCAATTTGTGAACAACCTCGCATGAGACTGGTGACCCACGGGGACTCTGCTCCGTCGTCGGTCAACCGCTACCTCCTCCCCAACGAACAACAGGTCATCATGGTGCGGCGTCATCCCGCCGTGCTGCTGCGCCCGGTCGCCGAGGTCTTCGGCGGCCTGGTCATCGCCGGGCTCCTCAGCAAGTTCTTCGGTGGCGGGGAGTCCGGCGGCACGGCGCTCGTCGTGGTGTGGTGGCTGTGGCTGCTGCTGCTCGTGCGCTTCGTGTGGAAAGTCGCCGAGTGGTCGGTCGATTACTTTGTGGTGACGTCCAAGCGGATGTTGCTCACCACCGGGCTGATCACGCGCAAGGTCGCGATGATGCCGCTCGGCAAGGTCACCGACATGAGCTTCCAGCGATCTCTCCTGGGGCGCATGCTCGGTTACGGCGAGTTCATCCTCGAGTCCGCTGGTCAGGACCAGGCTCTGTCAACGGTCGAGTACATTCCGTATCCGGAGACCCTCTACCTGGAGGTCTGCCAGATGCTTTTCCCCAGCAAGGACGACAGCGACGATTAAACTCCGCGTGGCAAATTCTTCACGCGGGGATACCAGATTCGGCTACTTCATGCAATCATTGCGTGTTGTTGACCCTTCCCCGCCTTGAGAGATGAGATGCCGAGTCAGGGAACCATCGGTGACCGCGTCCGTGGACTGCGGCTGAACAGGCGGATGTCCCAGGCCCAGTTGGCCGGACCCGACCTGTCTGACAGTTATGTCTCGCTCATCGAGTCGGGCAAGCGCACGCCGACTCCTGTCGTGGCCCGCCTCCTCGCCGAGCGGCTGGGGTGCACCACCGAGTTCCTCCTGCACGGCATCGAGCCGCGGCAGCGCATCGACACCGAGCTGGGTCTTCGCCATGCCGAGCTGGAGTTGCAGCACGGCGACCCCGCGGTGGCGGCCGACCGCTTCACGGAGATCGTGAAGGCGGCCGACGAGGAGAACGCCATGCTCACCGCGCACGCCCGCTTCGGCCGGGCCCGTGCGCTGGAGGTGCAGGGGCGTCTCGGCCAGGCCGTCGAGGCGTTCGAACGGCTGCGCAGGGAGGCCGCCGCGCATCCCGAGCGGCTGGCCGACCTGCCGCTCACGATCGCGCTGAGCCGCTGCTACCAGCGGGCCGGCGACCGGCTGCGGGCCCGTGATCTGGCCGCGTCCGCGCTGGAGCAGGCGGAGCGGCTGTCCATCTCGCAGGGCGAGATCGCGGTCGACCTGGCCACCGCTCTGGTCGAGGCGCGCAGCGAGCGTCAGGGCGACTCCCCCGAGCTCGAGTACGTCAAGCGGGTGCTGGACAACAGCGGCGTTCCTGAAGTTATGGACCGTTCCGAGGAGATCCACGCCCTGTGGCAGGCGAGCTCCGCCGCCGCCGCCGGTGAGGACTCCGCGCTGGCCGTGCGCCTGGCCGACGACGCCATCATGGCCGGTCGTCAGTCCCGGCTCGCGCTCCAGCTCGCGCGGGCGGCCATGCACTGGTCCAGGCTGGTCACCGCGCCGCTCGACGAGGCCGAGCGGCTGGCCGCCGCCGCGTCGCGGGCGTTCGCGTCCTCTCCCGGCAGCGTCCGCGAGCACGGCGAGAGCCTGGTCGCGCATGCTCGGGTGCGGCTGCGGGCGGGCGACCAGGCGGGCGCCGCCGAGCTGGCCACCACGGCGCTGGGGCTGGCCCACGACGGCTCGGGCACCACGCCGGCCGAGGCGAACCTCGTGCTCGCCACCGTCGCGCTCGACCTCGACGGCAGTGCCATGACGCAGCTCCGTACCGCGCACGAGCTGCTCGACTCGCTCGACCGTCCGGTGTTCGGGTCCGACAGGCCGGCCGCCCGCTGCTGGCGGGAGCTGGGTGACCTCTACGGCAGGGTCGGGGCGAGGGCACAGCAGACCGCCGCATATCGTAAAGCCCTTGAAGCTGCCGGAGTTCGCTCCGCGTTGGCAGGGGTGACGGTCGAGGCCACGGTCGCGCACTGAACCTCCGGGAGCTCCAGATTTGGACTTTTGAGTCTGGAATAATTAGGGTCGACCAGTCATTGACTCATAGGATGATTGGTTTCCCCGGAGGAGGCGGACTGTGAGTCTGCGTACGGCGCAGCGGGCTTCGCTCGTCGACCAGGTGATCGATCAGCTCAAGGAGCAGATCACCTCAGGGTCGTGGCAGATGAACGGCAAGATCCCCACCGAGACCGTGCTCGCCGAGCAACTCGGAGTGGGACGCAACACCGTTCGCGAGGCCGTGCGCGCGTTGACGCACGCCGGGCTGCTGGAGTGCCGTCAGGGGGACGGCACTTACGTCCGGGCGACCAGTGAGCTGTCGGGGGCGATGCTGCGCCGGCTGCGCCAGGCCGAGCAGCTGGAGATCCTTGAGGTGCGGCGCGCGCTGGAGGTCGAGTCCGCCCGGCTGGCCGCGACCCGGCGCACCGACGAGGACATCCGCCGCATCGAGGCCGCGCTGGCCGAACGCGACCGCGCCTGGGAGCTGGACGACCCCGACTTCTTCGTCGAGGCCGACCTCGCCTTCCACATGGCGGTCGCGCACGCCACCCACAACCTCGTGCTCATCGACCTCTACGAGGACTTCTCGGCGGCTCTGCGGGCCAGCATCACCGCCGCGGGCACGTCGTTCAACAAGAGCTACATCCCGCACGACGCCATCGCCCGCGCCATCGCCGCCGGCGACGCCACCGCGGCCGAGCGGGCCGGGCACGCGTGCATGGAGCACATCCTCATCGCCCTCACCGACTCCTGACCGGCCCTCATGCGGCGGGGCGCAGCTCGGCCGCATGGTCCTTGGCGAACTCGGCGAAGCTGCGGCCAGGGCGCCCGGTCACGTCGGTGAAGGCCGTCGTCGTGAGGTCGCCCCAGTTCGCGGCGTACGCCGTGAGGTATTCCCTGGTGACAGCCGCGTCCCATTCGCGCATGCCGGCGTCGAGCATCGAGCGGTAGGCGTCGTCGGGGGCGACCGGCTGGTAGGCGATCGGCGTGCCGTAGACGTCGGTCAGGGCGCCGGCCGCCTCCCCCAGCGAGATGCTGGCCGGGCCCGTGAGCGTATAGATGCGGCCCTTGTGCGGCGCCGGGTCGCGCAGCACCGCGGCGGCGAAGTCGCCGATGTCGCGGACGTCGACCAGCCCGATCCGGCCCTCGCCCGTGCCGCCGTAGAGGGTGTCGCCGGCGACCGAGCCGAGCAGGTTCTGCATGAAGAAGGCCGGGCGGATGACGGTCCAGTCGAGGCCCGAGGCGGCCAGCTCGACGTCGGACAGGGCGTGCAGGCGGCCGTTGCGCGTGGGGGCGTCGTGGGCGGCTCCGATGGCCGACAGGCGCACGACGTGCCGCACCCCGGCCTTCCGGGCCGCCCAGAGGGCGTTCATGCTCGCATGGGGCGCCTGGGGGCCCATGGCGGTCAGCAGCCACAGGGTGTCGACCCCTTCGAAGGCGGCGTCGAGCGTGGCGGGCTGGTCGAGGTCGCCGACGGCCACCTCGACGCCCTCGGGGGCCCTGGCCGCGTCGCGCACCAGGACGCGCACGTCGCTCAGGTCGCCCAGCGACTTCAGCACGGCCCCGGAGACGGTGCCGGTGGCGCCGGTGATCAGGATGGTCATCGCAATGTCCCCTCTTCTGCGGAGATCAACTCGTCGATCAGGTCGAAGAACTTCTGGATGCCGGGCAGGTTCGCGCCCTTGGCCCGGGAGGCGGCGAAGTCGTCGCCCGAGCGCCAGTCGACGATGTCCAGCCATTCGTCGTCCGACAGGCGGACCAGCCGGGCGCCGAGGAAGCCGGCGCGGTCGGCCGCGAAGTCGGCGAGCATGCCCGGACGGGCCGCCAGCAACTGGTCGGCGCGTTCCGGGGACACTCTGAATCTGGTGAGTTCCACTGTCGTGGTCATGGCACGACGATATAGTAAGAATCAGTGACAGTCAAAATCAGTGACTAATTGGAGGGCCACCCGTGCGCAGGAGTCATCGCAAGCAGGACGAACCAGACCTCGGCGTCCTGGCGGGGCGCACGCTCTTCGCCCTGCAACGCGACCTGTTCGCCAAGCTGGCCGAGCAGGGGCATCCGGGGCTGCGGCCGCGGCACGGCGCCGTGCTGGCCTACCTGGACGAGGAGGGCAGCAGGGCGACCGACCTGGCCGCGCAGTCGGGGCAGCACAAGCAGGTGATCGGCACGCTGGTGGACGAGCTGGTCGCGCTCGGCTACGTGGAGCGGCAGCCCGACCCCGCCGACCGGCGGGCCAAGCTGATCGTGCCGACGGACAAGGCGCTGGACCACATGGCGAAGTCGGACGCGATCATCGCCGAGATGGAGGCCGCGCACGCACGGGCCGTGGGCGAGCAGGCGTACGCGGAGTTCAAGAGGGTCTTCAAGCTGGTCGCCGAGCGGCAGACGGGCGCGGCGGAGTGACGGCTCGGGGCAGGCGACCTCAGGTCAGGCGCAGCGACATGACCAGGTAGCGGAAGGCGGGCTGGGCGTCGCCCGGCACGTCCTGGATGAGGGCGGGCCTGGTCGGCGACTCCATGTTGAGCCTGGCCAGCTCGGTCTCGATGCCGGTCAGGCCGTCGAGCAGGAACTGCGACTGGAAGGCGATCTGGATGTCGTCGCCGCGCAGCTCGCACGGGACCACCTCGGTGCCGCGCCCGATGTCGCCGCCGCCCGCCTGGATCAGCACCTGGCCCTGCGAGAACGACAGCCGGATCGCGGTGTTGCGCTCGGCCACCAGGGCCACCCGCTTGATCGCGTTGACGAACGGGGTCACCGCGACGTCGGCCCTGATCGACCAGTCGGAGGTCAGCCTGGCCCGGTAGTCGATGAACTGCTCGTCGAGCAGGCGCACGGTGGTGCTGCGGCCGACGCTCTCGAACCCGGCCACGCCGTCGCCCATCGCGACCGACACCTCGCCGCCGCGCAGCGACTTGGCCACCTCGACCAGCACCTTCGCCGGCACCATGGCCGAGACGGCGACGTCGGGAGCGGCCGGACGCCAGGCGAAGTCGCGGGCGGCGATGCGGTAGCGGTCGGTGGAGGCCATCGCCACGGACTCGCCCTCGATGTCGACCCGGATGCCGGTGAGCATCGGCAACGTGTCGTCGCGGCTGGCGGCGGGCGCGACCTGGCTCACTGCGGAGGCGAACACGCCGCCGCCGATCGCGCCGATGCTCGGGGGCATCGTGGGCAGGGCCGGGAAGTCTTCGACCGGCATCGTGATCAGCCCGAACTCGGCGCTGCCGCAGGTCAGCACGGCCTCGGCGCCCTCGGTGACGATCTCGACGTCTTCGGCGGGCAGGCTGCGGCTGATCTCGGCGAGCAGGCGGCCGGGGATGAGCACGCTCCCGGACTCGACCACGTCGGCGTCGACCAGGGCGCGCGCGGAGACGTCGTAGTCGAAGGCGGACAGGCTCAGCTCCTCGCCCGCCTCCAGCAACAACCCGGAGAGTACGGGCACCACCGGGCGGCTGGGCAGGACTCTGGCGGCCCATGCCACCGCATCTGCCAGTACATCGCGGTTAACCCGGATCTTCACGAGGATCCACCCTTTCGTCGCGCCGTGCCTCTATGAAAATAGCCGCTCCCACCGACAACTCCGGCTGTGTCCGGGCACGGCTGAGCGCCCTGTGCACCATGAGCCTGGTGGGATCAGGCGCGGCTGTTCAGGTAGGCGAGCACGGCGAGGACGCGGCGGTTGTCGTCGTCGGAGGGGGCCAGGCCGAGCTTGGCGAAGATGCCGGCCGTGTGCTTGGCGACCGCGCTCTCGCTGAGGAAGAGCCGCTGGGAGATCGCGGCGTTGGAGCGGCCCTCCGCCATGGCCTCCAGCACCTCGCGCTCGCGGGGCGTGAGCGCGGCCAGCGGCTCGTTCCTGGCGTTGCTGGCCAGCAGCTTGGCGATCACCTCGGGGTCCATCGCGGTGCCGCCTTCGGCCACCCTGCGCACGGCGTCGACGAACTGCTCGGCGTTGAACACCCGGTCCTTCAGCAGGTAGCCGATGCCGCCCGAGCCGTCGGCCAGCAGCTCGCGGGCGTAGAGCTGCTCGACGTGCTGCGACAGCACCAGGACGGGCAGCCCCGGGATCTGCGCGCGGGCGGCCAGCGCGGCCTGAAGGCCCTCGTCGGTGAACGTGGGCGGCAGCCGTACGTCGACGACCGAGACGTCTGGACGCAGCTCCAGCAGGCCCTTCAGCAGCTCCGGCCCGCTCTCGACGGCGGCGACGACCGTGAACCCGTGCGCCTGCAGCAGGTGGACCAGGCCGTCTCTGAGCAGGTAGAGGTCTTCGGCGACGAGCACCCGCTGCATCAGCACGGCCCCAGACCGCCGACGCGGCCGAGCACGAGGCTTCTGTTGTGGACGAGCCGGATGCGCATGGCCGCAATGTACATGAGCGTGCCGAGGGCGATGTTGGCCACGATCACCGGCCACTGCAGGGGCTCGGGCAGGTACAGGGCGAGGAACCAGCTGCGCTCGTCGATGTGGAACGCCTTGAAGATGGCCGTGACGAGGCCCTGGGGGAACAGCGGGCACCAGGCCGTGCCGTACAGGACGGCGATCGTGGCGGCCTTCCTGGGCGGCAGTTTCGCCTGCTCGGCCTGGTCGGGAAGGACGTGCGGGACGTCCAGGGTGACGGTGGTGGGGCCGCCCGGCGGGCTGTGCAGGGCCAGCACGCCGTCGAAGGCGGCCAGGCGGCGTTCGATGCCGGTCAGCCCGCTGCCCTTGGCCGGGTCGGCGCCGCCCATGCCGTCGTCGCTGACGGTGACGCGCAGGGCCGCGCCGTTGACGCTGATGTCGATGGCCACCGACTCGGCGCCGCTGTGCCGGGCGGCGTTGGCGAGCAGTTCGCTGATCGCGAAGTAGGCCGCCGCCTCCACCGGGGGTTCCAGGCGGTGGGGCAGCTCGACGTCCACCTTGACGCGCAGCGGGCTGTCCATGGCCAGGGCGCGCACGGCGTCGGCGAGGCCGCGTTCGGCCAGCACCGGCGGGTGGATGCCGCGGATGACGGTACGCAGCTCGGTCAGGGTCTCGGCGGAGGCGTCCCTGGTCTTGGCCAGCAGGGCCTTGGCGGCGGCCGGGTTGTCGTCGATGAGCTGCTCGACCGCGCCCAGCGTCATGCCGATGGCCACCAGCCGGGCCTGGGTGCCGTCGTGCAGGTCGCGTTCGATCCTGCGCATCTCGGCGGCCTGGGAGTCGGCGGCCAGGTTGCGCACCTGCCGGAGATGGGTGATCTGGACGGCCAGCCGGCTGGCGGAGGTGGCGCCGAGCAGGAGTCGGACGGTGAGGGCGTACAGACGCAGGCCGCGCGCCGGGAGCAGGACGAACAGCGGCAGCAGGCCGATCTTGACGATCGGGTCGAGCGTCAGCCAGAGCGTGTCGCGCCAGGTCGCCGGGTCGGTGAGCAGCCACTTGAACCGGTCGTTCCAGGCCGGCATGCGCGGCGACTTGTACAGCGTGCGGTCGACGCGGTAGAGGCCGTCGGCCATGGGGACCGGCGGCGGCGGCTCGGGCAGGTAGGGCGCCTCGATCTCGACGCCGGTCCAGGCGCGCAGCAGGTGGCGGTGGCGCTCGGCCGTCCGCCTGACCAGCCTGGCCTGCCACGGGAAGAAGAAGACCATCCCCAGCGCGAACGACAGCGTGATCATGGCGCCGGCCAAGGGGATCAGCGCCACCTCGACCAGCAGCAGCGCGAACAAGACCGCGACCTGCCCGAACCGTTGCAGCATGCCCCTAGTCTGCGCCAACATCCCCGCCGGGGACATTGCACCTAGATACACCCTTGCTCGGCATCTACCGAGATTCCCCGGAAAACCCGCAGCTCCTAGCGTCGATGCCATGAAGGTGATCGAAGTGAGGAACCTGCGCAAGCAGTATCCGAACCACCTCGCGGTGGACGACGTGTCTTTCGAGGTCGCCGAGGGCGAGATCTTCGGCATCCTGGGCCCCAACGGCGCCGGCAAGACCACGACCGTGGAGTGCGTGGCGGGCATGCGCCAGGCGGACGGCGGCACCGTACGCGTGGCCGGCCTCGACCCGCGGCGCGACCGCGACGAGCTGCGCCGGGTGCTCGGCATGCAGCTGCAGAGCGCCGCGCTGCCGGAGAAGATCAAGGTGTGGGAGGCCCTGGACCTGTACGCCTCCTTCTACCCCGACCCGGCCGACTGGCGGGAACTGCTCGAACACGTCGGCCTGGCGCACAAACGGGACGCCGCCTTCAAGAGCCTGTCCGGCGGCCAGCGGCAGCGGCTGTCGGTCGCGCTGGCGCTGGTGGGCCGGCCCCGGGTGGCGGTGCTCGACGAGCTGACCACCGGCCTCGACCCGCAGGCCCGCAGGGACACCTGGGAGCTGATCGAGCAGGTCCGCGACTCGGGCGTGACGATCGTGCTGGTCACCCACTTCATGGAGGAGGCCGAGCGGCTCTGCGACCGGCTCGCGCTCATCGACGCGGGCAAGGTGGTGGCCACCGACACGCCCGCGGGGCTGATCGCCCAGGTGGAGGCCGAGCAGCACGTACGGTTCCGCCCCTCCGGCCCGCTGGACGACGCCGTGCTGCTGGCGCTGCCCGAGGTGCGCGAGGTCGTCCGGCACGGCGGGCAGGTCTCGGTGTCCGGCACCGGCAACCTCGCCCACGTGGTCACGCTGGCCCTGGCACAGCACCAGATCATCCCCGCCGACCTGCGCATCGAGCAGGCGACCCTGGACGACGCGTTCCTCGCGCTCACCGGAAGGAAGTTGTCATGACGAAGATCCTGCTCGTGGAGGCCAAGCTGCACCTGCGCGACTGGCCGTTCATGATCTTCACCATCGGGTTGCCGGTCGGCCTGCTGCTGGTGCTGGGGCTCAGCGTGCCGGACATGACCAAGCCCGACGCCTCCGGACTGCGGTCGGTGGACGCCCACATGCCGGCCATGATGACCCTGCTCGCGCTGCTGACGCTGGCCTGCAGCGTGCTGCCCACCGTGCTGGCCGGCTACCGGGAGCAGGGCGTGCTCAGGCGCATGTCCACCACGCCGGTGCATCCCGGACGGCTGCTGACCGTCCAGCTCCTGATCAACCTGACCGTCGGGGCCGTGTCCACGGTCGTGCTGATCGTGGCCGGGATGGCGGCGTTCGGGACGTCGGCGCCCAGGCAGTGGCTCGGGTTCGTGCTGGTCTTCCTGCTCGGCACCGCCGCGCTGATGGCCATCGGCCTGGTGATCGCGGCGCTGGCGCCCAACGGGAAGGCGGCCTCGGGGATCGGCTCGGCGGTGATGTTCCCGCTCATGTTCGTCGGCGGCATGTGGCTGCCGCGCGAGATGATGCCGGACGCCCTGCGCAAGGTCAGCGACTTCTCCGTGGCCGGGCCGTTCGCCCAGGCGCTCAAGGACACCTGGGCGGGGCAGAGCCCCCAACTCCTGCACCTGGTGGTGATGGCCGCGGGGCTGGCGGTGTTCGGGGGCCTGGCCGTGCGGCTGTTCCGATGGGAGTAGGGACGTCAGCGGCGGGCCCAGACCGGGCGGGCGCCGGTGACGTTGGTCATCAGGGAGTAGAGCGAAGAGGAGGAGGCGATGAACAGCCGATTCCTCTTCAGCCCGCCGAACACCAGGTTCGCGGTGAACTCCGGCAGCCTGAGCCGGCCGATCAGGGTGCCGTCGGGGTCGTAGCAGAGCAGCGCCTTGCCCGCCGCGGCCCAGACGCGGCCGGTGTCGTCGAGGCGCATGCCGTCGAAGTTGTCGGCCTGGGTGCCCTCGGCGAAGACCCGGCCGCCCGACAGCGTGCCGTCCTCGCGCACCTCGAAGACGCGCAGGTGCCTGGCCCTGGTGTCGGCGACGTACAGCAGCTTCTCGTCGAGGGAGAAGGCCAGGCCGTTGGGGCGGACGAAGTCGTCGGCCACCACGCGCACCTCGCCGGTCACCGGGTCGGCGCGGTAGACGTGGCAGCCGTCGATCTCCTGCTCGGCCACGACGCCCTCGTAGTTGCTGGTGATGCCGTACGGGGGGTCGGTGAACCAGACGGAGCCGTCGGAGCGCACGACCGCGTCGTTGGGGCTGTTGAGGCGCTTGCCCTGCCAGCGGTCGGCGATGACGGTGATCGAGCCGTCGGGCTCGGTGCGGGTGACGCGGCGGTTGCCCTGCTCGCACGAGATCAACCGGCCCTCGCGGTCGAGGGTGTTGCCGTTGGTGTAGCCGGACGGCTGCCGGAACGGGCCGACGGCGCCGGTCATCTCGTCCCAGCGCAGCATGCGCTCGTTGGGGATGTCGCTCCAGACCAGGAAGCGGCCGGCCGGGAAGTAGACCGGGCCCTCGGCCCAACGGGTGCCCGTGTGGAGGCGTTCGATCCGGTCGTCGCCGCCGATCGTGGCGAAGCGCTCGTCCAGAACCTCGAACTCGGTGGGGATCGTGTCCATGGCGGCCACCATACGCCATTCGACCATCACCACATTTCACCAGATAGCATTCGGTTGTGGATGAGATCGACAGGACATTGATCGGCCTGCTGCTGGAGGACGCGACGCAGTCGTACGCCGCGCTCGGCAAGGCGGTGGGGCTGTCCAGCGGGGCCGCGCACGAACGCGTGCGCAAGCTGCGCGAGCGCGGCGTGATCAGGCGCACCACGATCGAGGTGGACCAGGCCGCCCTCGGCCGCACCGTGACCGCCTACGTGCTGGTGGACGGCGCGAGCTGGATGGGCGACAGCGCCGGCCTGCTGGCGCGGATTCCCGCCGTCGAGGAGGCCCACGTCATCGCCGGGCCCGCGTCGCTGCTGCTCAAGGTGCGCACGTCCAGCACCAAAGAGCTCCAGGACGTCCTGCGCCAGATCTTCGAGGTGGACGGCGTGACGGGCACCCAGACCGTCGTCGTGCTGGAGACGTTCTTCGAACGAACCCTCAAGTAAGCTTCAGGTATGGTCGCCTGGAACAGCAGAGAACTGACGGTCGGACAGCTCGCCGAGCGCAGCGGCGTGGCCGTCTCCGCCCTGCACTTCTACGAGACCAAGGGGCTCATCGCCAGCCGCCGCACAGCGGGCAACCAGCGCCGCTACCACCGCGACACGCTGCGCAGGGTCGCCTTCATCCGGCTCTCGCAACGCCTCGGCATCCCCCTCGCGACCATCAAGGACGCGCTCTCCGAGCTGCCCGACGGGCGCACCCCCACCCGGGAGGACTGGGCCAGGCTGTCGGCCGCCTGGCGCGGCGAGCTCGACGACCGCATCGAACAACTTCAGCGGCTGCGCGACGACCTGACCGACTGCATCGGCTGCGGCTGCCTGTCGCTCGACCGGTGCCCGGTGGCCAACCCCCGCGACCGGCTCGGCGAGGAGGGACCGGGCGCCCGTCGCATGGACACCCGGCTGTCCCCGCCCAAGGTCTGCTGCGTCACGCCTTCGGCTGCGCAGCCGGCGGAACGATGAGCGTCGGCCGGCGGGCGTGGTGCAGCACATGGTTGGACACGCTGCCGAGCAGCACCGATCTGACCCCCGCCAGGCCACGCGAACCGGTCACGATGAGCGAGGCGTCCAGCTCGTCGGCCACGTCGACGATCGTCTTCCAGATCGACTCGTTGTCGGCGACCGCGCGGTGGCTCACCTCGGGCAGCCCGGCGGCGGTGGCCAGCTCGGCGCCCTCCTTGGCGTAGTACTCGGCCTGGGCCTGCCCCTCGGTCTCGGTCTCGGGGGAGATCGCCCCCGCCGCCAGCGGGTGCTTCCTGACCTGCACGAGCAGCGGCTCCCACACGGTGACGACGACGGCCGGCTGGGCGGCCAGGTGCTTGGCGGCGAACTCGATGGCGCTGCGCGAGTCGGCCGAGCCGTCGTAGGCGATCAGGATGGTCATGGCGTTCTCCCCTTTGCTTCAGTCATCGGGTAAAGCGCCCCGGTGATCGATCGCCATCCCTTCCGCGCTGTCTGCTTTGTCACACCTTGACCCGGCTTTCGTGGTTCTGCGGGGTCAGTGCTGGGCCATGTCCACGAAACGGCTGTAGTGACCCTGGAAGGCCACGGTCACCGTGGCGGTGGGACCGTTACGGTGCTTGGCCACGATCAGGTCGGCCTCACCGGCCCGGGGGGACTCCCGCTCGTAGGCGTCCTCACGATGCAGCAGGATGACCATGTCGGCGTCCTGCTCGATGCTGTTGTGCACCGCGATGCCGTTGGCGACGAAGTTGTGGGTGCCGAGGACCGTGGCGTCGAACACCGGCTGATCGCCCAGGCTCTCGATGGATGCGACCTCGTCCCAGAACACGTCGTTCGTCGCCAGCATCTCCATGTCGGCGTCGTCGAGGATCGAAGCCACCTTGCCCAGACGTTCCCGGCTCGGCGCGTGCTTCCACAACGTGCTGCCGCAGAACTGGGTACCGAGCCGGGCGGAGAACTCCCGGTGAGTCATTCCGCGCTCCGACAGCACGCCGCGCACGCGGTCCCAGATCTCGCGGGGAACCGTGTCCAGGTTGGTGTTGCCCTTGATCTCCCGCAGCCGGCCCGCGGACGCGTCCGCCTGCGCCGACCGCTCGCCGTGCACGCCCACCTCGTCCAGGAACCGCAGCTGGTTCTCGGCACCGTAGACGGCCAACTGGTATCCGGGCCTGTGACCGTCCTTCCGCACCTCCTTCACGCGGGTCATCACGTTGAACCGGAGGAGCAGCCGAGCCACGTCGTCCACCAGCCTGCGGCTCGTCGAGGCGTAGTAGATCCTCGACTGACCGCTCTTCGCGTCCCACCACACACAGCCATCGGTGGCCCACAGGTGCCGCAGGAACAGCGCGATCTGCTTCTTGGGCAGGGAGAAGACCCCATCAGGGACGAACTTCTCATGGCTCCGCAACCCGAAGAGCCCCAAGCCGTCCAGCCAGGCGGCGACGGGGTTGCGCCTGCCGTGCGTCAGCCGGTGCGGAGCCGGCAACCTCAAGGTGGTGACCCGGGCGGCAGCGTACTCGTCGCGGACCGCACTGATCCCGAAGTGCTCGGCCGCCCGCGTGACCGCCGTCAGGCAGGCCTCGTCCGTGCTCGCGTAGCGGATCGGCTGGCGCTTGACGAAGGAGCCGTCGCCGATCATGTGCGCGAGCAGCACGATCTCCGCCTCCGGCCACTCCTGGAGGCCCTGCGGTGCCGGAACGTGACGTGGGACCGCCAGCCGGGACCCGGTGGTCAGCTCACCCAGTGGCCGCCAGCCGTCGTAGGTCAGGAAGGGGTGGTTCGCGGTGGCCTCGATCTCACGCCCCGAGCGCAGGCGCAGGCGGAAGACCTCCTTGACCCCGCTCGGGAAGGCGTGGGTCATCGTGCGCGGCACCAGCCGCAGCCGTTCGTCGAGCGACCACACCGGGATGTCCCGCGCGCCGCTCTCCAGCAGTTCGCCGATCGACACCTCGGCGCCGGTGTCGGCGCGCATGATGCGGGTGGCGGCGGCCAGGCAGCCCGATTCGCGAAGGTCGCTGACCGCCGGGCGCTTGTCCGTGCGCTGCTCGGGGCCTCGGTTGAGCTGGGAGATGGCGATGACCGGCACCTCCAGCTCCTTGGCCAGCAGCTTGATGGCACGGGAGATCTCCGAGACCTCGTTCTGGCGGCTCTCGGTCTTCTTCGGCGAGCTCATGAGCTGGAGGTAGTCGATGACCACGAACCGCAGGTCGTTGCGCTGTTTGAGCCGCCGGCACTTGGCCCGGATCTCCATCATCGACATGTTGGGCGAGTCGTCGATGAACAGCGGCGCCTCGGCCACCTCGCTCATCCTGCGCGCGAGGCGGGTCCAGTCGTCGTCGCCCATCATGCCCGAGCGCATCGCGTGCAGGGCGACCCTGGCCTCGGCGGACAGCAGACGCATGGTGATCTCGTTGCGGGACATCTCCAGCGAGAAGATGACAGTGGTCATTCCATGCTTGATCGCCGCAGATCGTGCGAAATCTAGACCAAGGGTACTTTTGCCGATGGCCGGGCGGGCGGCCACGACGATCATCTGGCCCGGGTGGAGGCCGTTGGTGAGCTGGTCGAGGTCCTGGAAGCCGGTCGGGACGCCGACCATCTGGCCGCCGCGGCTGCCGATGGCCTCCAGTTCGTCGAGGGCGCCCGGCATGATGTCGGCCAGCGGCGCGTAGTCTTCCGACGTGCGGCGCTCGGTGACCTTGTAGATCTCCGCCTGGGCGCGGTCGACGAGGTCGTCGACCTCCTCGTTCTGGCCGCCGTAGCCGAAGGAGACGATGCGGGTGCCGGCCTCGATGAGACGGCGCAGGATCGCCTGCTCGCGCACGATCTTGGCGTAGTAGCCGGCGTTGGCGGCCGTGGGGACGACCGCCGTGAGCGTGTGGAGGTAGGCGGCGCCGCCCACCCGGGCCATCTCGCCGCGTTTCTGCAGCTCGTCGAAGACGGTGACGGCGTCGGCGGGCTCGCCGCGGCCGTAGAGGTCGGTGATGACGTCGTAGACCATCTGGTGGGCGGGCCGGTAGAAGTCGTCGGACCGCAGGATCTCGACGACGTCGGCGATGGCGTCCTTCGACAGCAGCATGCCGCCGAGCACCGACTGCTCCGCCTCGATGTTGTGCGGCGGGGTGCGCTCGAAACCGGGGCCTCCGCCGCCCTCTTCGTCAATGCTCACCGCGCCCCCTCGAACAACCTTGCAGGCGGTCGCACCACCCCCACTTGTAGCCGACCGGTGTGACAGTTTCGCTCGTTCGGCGCGTGAGGGCAACGCGGCCTGTGGACAACGCTGTGGGTGAGCTGTGCACTATCGCGCTCAGGGTGTGAAAGCTCTGTGGACGAGCCTGGGGATAACTCTTTCGGATATGCACCGATCATCGTCTGACCTGGGCAAACAGTGTCCACCGACTGTGGAGGAAAGAAAGTTGGCCCGACACGCCGTGTAATGGCCATAATAGACAAATGCCCATTACACCCCAGGACCGGGAGATTCTGCGGCTCGCGCTGCCGGCGTTCGGCGCGCTGGTCGCCGAGCCGCTCTTCCTGCTGGCCGACTACGCCATCGTCGGCCACGGCCTCGGCACCACGGCCGTGGGCGCGCTGGGGGTGGCGGGGGCCGTCCTGGCGACGCTGGTGAACCTCTGCGTCTTCCTGGCCTACGGCACGACGGCATCCGTGGCGCGGCAGAGCGGCGCCGGCAACCACACGCGGGCCATGCGCAACGGCGTGGACGGCATCTGGCTCGCCCTGTCCATCGGCGTCGTGCTCATCGCCCTGGGCTGGCCGCTGGCGCCGGCCATGGTGGACCTGTTCGGAGCCGGTCCCGACCAGGCCGCGCTGGCCGTGACGTACCTGCGGATCAGCCTGCTCGGCGCGCCCGGCATGCTGGTCGTGCTGGCCGGCACCGGGGTGCTGCGCGGGCTTCAGGACACCGTCACGCCGCTGGTGGTGGCCGTGGGCTCGTTCGCGCTGAACGCGGCGCTGAACGCCTGGTTCGTGCTCGGGCTGCAGTGGGGCATCGCCGGCTCCGCCTGGGGCACCACGCTGGCCCAGACGCTGGGCGCGGCCGTCTACCTGGTCGTGGTGGTCAGGGGCGCGCGACGGCTCGGCACGCCGCTCATGCCCGACCTGGCGGGCGTCCGGCAGGCCGGTACGGCCGGTTTCGCCCTGCTCATCCGTACGGTGTGCCTGCGGATCGTGCTCATCGTGGGCACGGTGGTCGCCACCAGGATGGGCCAGGCCGAACTGGCCGCGTACGCCATCGCCGGCCAGGTGTGGAACCTGATGGCCTTCGCCCTGGACGCGATCGCGATCGCCGGCCAGGCCATCACCGGACGCTCGCTCGGCGCCGGGGACACGGTGGCCACCAGGGCCGCGACCAGGCGGATGATGCAGTGGGGCCTGTGGTCGGGCCTGGCGCTGGGCGTGGTGGTCGTGGCGGCCAGGCCGCTGCTGCCCGGCCTGTTCGGCGCCGACCCGGCGGTGACCGGCGAGCTCCTGGCCGTGTTGTGGCCGGTCGCGCTGTTCCAGCCGATCTGCGGCGTGGTGTTCGTGCTCGACGGCGTGCTGATCGGCGCGGGCGACCAGCGCTACCTGGCCTGGGCCGGGGTGTGGACGACGCTGGCGTACCTGCCGGCGGCGTTCCTGGCCGCCGGGTTCGGCGTGGTCGCGCTCTGGTGCGCGCTCGGGGTGTGGATGATCGCCCGGTTGATCACCCTCGGGCGGCGCGCGGTCGGCACGGCCTGGCTGGTGACCGGCGCGTAGCCGATCCGACCAGCCGCGTCCCCCCCTGCGGACGCCCGGACGCCGGGTCACCGTAATCGTCCTGTGCTTGCCGTTGTCCAAGTGGTGAGACAGAGTGGGCGAGTTCCCTGAGCGGGGTGTTCCGTGTCCACGATTCTTCGACGACTGCCACCGTCAGAGGCGACCGGGTTACGCACCGGCGCCCGGCACAGCCTGCCCGAGGTCTACCGCCCGGCCGACCTCGTCGTTCTCGGGCTCGGCGTCATCATCGGCGCCGGCATCTTCAGCATCGCCGGCGAGCAGGCCCACACCATGGCCGGTCCCGGCGTGATCCTCTCGTTCATGATTGCCGGTATCGCGTGCCTGCTCGCCTGCCTGTGCTACGCCGAGCTGTCGTCCACGATGCCGACCTCGGGCAGCGCCTACACCTTCACGTACGTCATCTTCGGCGAGGTCTGGGCCTGGATCATCGGCTGGGCGCTGATCCTGGAGCTGCAGTTCGCCGCCGCGGTGGTGGCCAGGGCGTGGGCGTCCATCGCGGTCAAGGCGGTCGCCGACTTCGGCGTGCGGGTGCCTCAGGGTGTGGACGACGTGCTCGTCCTGGTCATCCTGGTGCTGCTCACGGGCATCGTGGCCGTCGGCGCGCGGGTGGGGCTCCGGGCGCTGTGGATCATGGTGTCGGCCAAGCTGCTGGCCATCGGGGCGGTCATCGTCGTGGGCCTGACCCACATCGACGTGGCCAACTACGGCGACTTCTACGTCGAGCCCAAGGCCCTGCCCGTCCGTCCGCAGACCATCATCGAGCTCTTCGCCGGGCACGGCATGGCCTTCGGCTGGTTCGGCGTCTTCGCCGCGGCCTCGGCGATCGCGTTCGCCTACATCGGCTTCGACATCGTCGCGACCTCGGCCGAGGAGAGCGTCAACGCGCCGAAGTCGGTGCCCAAGGGCATGATCCGCAGCCTGGTGATCGCCACGGTCATCTATCTGGCGGTCGCGCTGGTCATGGTGGGCATGGTGTCGTACACGAAGATCAGTGGGGATGCGCCGCTGTCCAGCGCGTTCCGTGCCGTGGGCGTGGACTGGATGGTGCACGTCATCGACGCGGGGGCGGTGCTCGGGCTGACGACCGTGATCCTGGTGCTGATCGTGGGTCAGACGCGGGTGCTGTTCTCGATGGCCCGCGACGGGCTGATCCCGCGCGGCCTGGCCACGGTCAGCCGCAAGTACCACACCCCGTCGCGGGTGACGCTGGTGATCGGGTTCATCGCGATCGTGCTGGCCGAGTTCGTCCCGGTGCTCACCATGCAGGAACTGGTCGTCATCGGGACGCTCTTCGCGTTCCTGTTCGTGGCGGCCGGGGTGATCGTGATGCGGCGGCGCATGCCGCACCTGGAACGCGGCTTCCGCGTGCCGCTCTCGCCGCTGCTGCCCGCGCTGTCGCTGGTCGCCACGCTGTGGCTGATGCTCAACCTGCGCCTGCTCACCTGGGCGTGGTTCGTCCTGTGGATGGCCTTCGGCCTGCTGGTCTACCTTCTGTACGGCCGCCGCCACAGCCTGCTGGCCACCCCGCGGGAGGCCCCGGCCGAGCCCGGCCGGGGCCGCCACCGTCGCTAGAGGCGTCCGGATTCGAGCACGCTGCGCAGGAACTCCCTGGTGCGCGGCTGCTCCGGCGCGGCGAAGATCTTCTCCGGCGGGCCCTTCTCCACCAGCACCCCGCCGTCGAGGAAGCACACAGTGTCGGAGATGTCGCGGCAGAAGCTCATCTCGTGGGTCGTGAGGATCATCGTCATCCCCGACTCCTTGAGCTCCCTGACGATCCCCAGCACCTCCACCACCAGCTCGGGGTCGAGCGCCGAGGTGACCTCGTCCAGCAACATCAGCCTGGGCTGCATGGCCAGCGCCCGGATGACCGCCACCCGCTGCTGCTGCCCGCCCGAGAGCTGGTCGGGGTACGCGCCGGACTTGGCCGCGAGCCCGAACCTGGCCAGCAGCTCGTGCGCCTGCTCCTCGGCCTGTTCCTTGGACGTTTTGAGCACCCGCCGGGGCGCGAGCGTGATGTTGTCGAGCACGCTCATGTGCGGGAACAGGTTGAACGCCTGGAAGACGATGCCGAGCCGCTTGCGCACGTCGTCGACGTCCACGCGGGGGTCGGTGATCTCCTGGCCGTCGAGGTGGATGGCGCCGTCGTCGACGGTCTCCAGCAGGTTCACGCAGCGCAGGAGGGTGGACTTGCCCGACCCGGACGCGCCGATGAGGCTGACGACCTCGTGCGCCTGCACCTCAAGGTCGATCCCGCGCAGCACGCTGTGGCCGTGGAAGTTCTTCCACACCCCTTCGATGGTCAGCAGGCTCATGCGCCACGCCTCCTGCGCGTACGGGCGGCCAGGTGGTCGGTGAACCTGGCCATCGGGATCGTGAGCAGGATGAACACCAGCGAGGCGACCAGGTAGGGGGTGTAGTTGAACTTGCTGGTGGCGATGATCTGAGCCTGCCTGAGCGCCTCCAGCGGCCCGATGGTGGCCACCAGGGCGGTGTCCTTCTGCAGCGAGACGAAGTCGTTGAGCAGCGGCGGCACGACCCTGCGGGTGGCCTGCGGAAGCACCACGAACCGCATGGCCTTGAAGTGGCTCAGGCCCAGCGAGCGGGCGGCGGCGATCTGGCTCGGATGCACCGACTCGATGCCGGAGCGGAACACCTCGGCCACGTACGCGCCGTACGACAGCGTCAGCGCGATCACGCCCAGCGTCGCCAGGTCGGTCGGGATGCCCTGCAACCGCAGCGCGGGCAGCCCGAACCCGATGAGGTAGATGACCAGGATCGTCGGCACGCCGCGGAAGACGTCGGTGTAGAGCGTGGCCAGGGCCCTGATCGGGAAGAACGCGGGCGTGGTGATGCCCCTGGCCAGCGCCACCAGCAGCCCGACGATCAGGATCAGCGGCTCGGCGATCAGGAACATCTTGATGTTGAGCAGGAACCCTTCCAGCACCTTGGGCAGCGCGGCGACGAACCATTCGGGCGCGAAGAACGCCTCCTGGACCCGGGGCCAGCCGGGCGAGTTCGTGACCAGGACGGCGACCAGGACGATGAACACGATCGTCGAGGCCGTCGCGATCGAGGCCGAGCGGCGCGCCCGTGACCGGCGGACGCGCTCGCGCTCAAGCTGCCGTTGCGAGGGGACGTGCTCGCTCACGGGCTTACTGGTCGGGCTCACGACAGTTCGGGCGCGCCCGCCGCCGAGCCCAGCCATTCCTGCTCGATCTTCGCCAGCTCACCCTTCGACTTCAGCGCGTCGACGGCCTTGTCGACGCAGGGCTTGAGCGCGCTGCCCTTCTCCATGACCAGCCCGAACTCCTCCGGCGTGCCGCCGGTCGAGCTGAACTGGCCGACGATCTTGGAGTTCTCCACCTGGGCGGCCGTCACGTAGAACGCGGTGGGCAGGTCGACGACGATCGCGTCCACCTGCTTGTTCTTCAGCGCGTTCACGGCGTCGACCTGGTCGTTGTAGACGTTGGGCTCGGCGGAGGGCTTGACGACGTCCTTCACGCCGGCCAGCGACGTGGTGCCCACCTGGACGCCGAACTTGGCGTCCTTGAGCTCGGCCACGCTCTTGGCCTCGGCGAACTTGCTGCCCTTGATCGCCACGACGGCCTGCTTGACCGTGTAGTAGCCCTTGCTGAAGTCGACGGCCTTGGCGCGGTCGGGGTTGATCGAGACCTGGTTGACGTCGAAGTCGAACTGCTTGGCCCCGGGTGCGAACGCGGAGTCGAACTTGACCGTGCTCCACTCCACCTCGGTCCGGTCGAAGCCGAGCTCACCGGCCACCGCGAACGCCACCGCGCTCTCGAACCCCTGGCCGTTGCTCGGGTCGTCGTTCTTGAACCACGGCTCGTAGGCCGGCTTGTCGGTGCCGACCGTCAGCTTGCCGCCGTTGACGAGCTTGAGCTGGTCCTTGGCGCAGGCGTCGGCCGCCGTGGAGCCGGTCGCGGCGGGACCGGTCGCCGTGGCAGCCGGCTGGTCGGCCGGGGCACATGCGACGGCCCCTACCGCGAGCACACCGATCGCGAGCAGCATCGTGGAACGGGCCATGGCAGAGCCTCCAGGGGGAAACACACACAAAGAACGCAGGCATTCTACGCTGCCCCGATAGGGATTAAGTGCGCAGGTCACCAGGTCAGCCGGCCCGCCGGGGAACGCGTCGCCGTGGCAGCCGGTCGCCCGGAACGCGAAAAAGCCCCCCTCCTGGCGGAGAGGGGCTTGATCAGCGTTCGTCAGCCGGCCACGACGTCGACGTCGACGGACGCCGACACCTCGGGGTGGAGCTTGACGGTGATCTTGTGCGACCCGACACTCTTGATCGGGTTGCGGATCTCGATGCGACGGCGGTCGAGGATCGGGCCGCCGGCCGCCTTGACGGCGTCGGCGATGTCGCCCGTGGTGATCGAGCCGAACAGCCGGCCCGACTCGCCCGCGCGGGTGGACAGCCGCACGCGCAGGGCGCCGAGCTGGCCGGCGACCTCCTTGGCGGTGCCGAGGTCGCGGATCTCGCGAGCGTCGCGAGCCTTCTTGATGGTCTCGATCTGGCGCTCGGCGCCACGCGTCCAGCGCATGGCGTAGCCGCGCGGGATGAGGTAGTTACGGCCGTAGCCGTCCTTGACCTCGACGACGTCGCCAGGGGCGCCGAGGCCGGAGACCTCGTTGGTGAGGATGAGCTTCATGTCGACAGACCTCCTTAGCGCGCGGTGCTCGTGTAAGGCAGCAGAGCCACCTCACGGGCGTTCTTGATCGCGGTCGCCACGTCGCGCTGGTGCTGGGTGCAGTTGCCCGTCACCCGGCGCGCACGGATCTTGCCGCGGTCGGAGATGAACTTCCGCAGCAGCGCCGTGTCCTTGTAGTCGACGTATGAGATCTTGTCGTGGCAGAACAGGCAAACCTTCTTCTTGGGCTTGCGCAGTGCCGGCTTAGCCATCGTGGTGCTCCTCTCAGAGCCCCGCCTTTCGGGCGGGAATGGACTCGGGCTTGTGGACAGGTGTTAGAAAGGCGGTTCGTCGCTGAAGTCGTTGCCGCCGCCGAAGCCGCCGCCCTGGTTGCCGCCACCGCCGCCGCCGAAGCCGCCGCCGCCGCCCTGGTAGCCGCCGCCCTGGGGCGGGGCGGGCGAGGCAGAGGCCCACGGGTCGTCGGCGGGACCGCCGCCGAAGCCGCCGCCACCGCCGCCACCCTGGCGGGTGGTGCGGTTGACCTTGGCCGTGGCGTTGCGCAGGGACGGGCCGACCTCGTCGACCTCGACCTCATAGACCGTGCGCTTCTCGCCTTCCTTGGTCTCGTAAGACCGTTGCTTGAGCCGCCCCTGCACGATGACCCGCATGCCGCGCTGGAGGCTCTCGGCGGCGTTCTCCGCCGCCTGCCGCCACACGTTGCAGGTCAGGAAGAGGCTTTCGCCATCCTTCCACTCGTTGGTCTGGCGATCCATGAACCGCGGAGTGGACGCGATGCGGAATCGAGCCACCGCTTGACCCGTCGGGGTGAAGCGCAGCTCCGGGTCGTCGACAAGGTTGCCGACGATGGTGATTACGGTGTCGCCTGCTGCCATGGCTAGCGCTCGCCTTCCTGCACGCCTTCGCTTGGATTACGGCTCAGAGTACGGGTGCTCTCCGACAAAAAGCCGGTGGTCGTCAACAAGAAACCCGCTCGTTGAGCCGCCTCCCGGAGGGACGGCCCGCTTCGCGGCTTTCCTGTGGCTAGTGCACGTCCGGGCGCAGGACCTTGGTGCGCAGGATGCCCTCGTTGAGGTTCATCTGGCGGTCGAGCTCCTTGACCGTCGCGGGCTCCGCGGACAGGTCGATGACGGCGTAGATGCCTTCCGACTTCTTGTCGATGTCGTAGGCGAGACGGCGACGGCCCCAGACGTCGACCTTCTCCACGGTGCCGCCGTCGTTGCGGACCACGGTGAGGAACTGGTCGAGGGACGGCGCGACAGTGCGCTCATCGAGCGAAGGGTCCAGAATGACCATTACTTCGTAACGACGCATGCGGGACTCCAACCTCCTCTGGACTTTTGCGGTCACGACACTCTGCCGTGACAGGAGGACGCTGACGTCAGGCCGCGGCGCCCCATTTCGGCGCCCCGGGGCGATGGGTCACCCATCACAACGCAGCGCTGCCCAGGTTACCAGCCACGAGTAGGTGGGAAGGCCTGTAGGAAACCAAGGGGGTGGCGGCTGTGCCACATGTGCTTCATCCCTCCGAAAGGGAGCGGTTCAGGCTCACGCTCAACACCGACGGACGCTCTCACCCGGTGGAGAACGGCCTGGCGATCGCGACACTGGTGTGCGGGCTCGTGGCGTTCGTCGCCGCGTTCTTCCCCGCCGCCCACGTGATCTCGTCCTGGATCGGCACGCTCGGCTTCGGGACCGGGCTCTACTCGCAGTACATCTCGGTGACCACGCCGCAGCGCTCGGTCAACATCGTGGGCCTGGTGGCCTCGTTCGTGGGGGCCGTGCTCGGCATCGCCCACGGCGGCTTCCTGCCGCATCCTTGACGGGCCCCGCACCCGGCGAACGGCCCCGGTGACGCCGGGGCCGTCGGGCATATGTGACTCACCTGCCGATGTGCAGGTCGATGCCGAGCAGCACCAGGAACCAGAGGAACACCGCGAGCAGGGCCTCGGCGACGTCCCGGAGGAGACCCGGGGTGATGTAGTCGTGGAGCCAGGCGACGTAGATTCCGACGATCACGTAGACCAATAAGATCAGCGCCCGCAGCCGCCAGCGTGTCATGTGCGCTCTCCTCGGGGGTAGGGGGTGCCGGGCGTCTTCCCGGAGGCCGTTGCGCCAAACGGATAAGCTCCTTGACATGGTGCGTATCGGAGCTCACGTCGACCAGGACGATCCCGCCGCTCACGCCGAACGGGTCGGGGCGGAGGTCGTGCAGTTCTTCCTCGGCGACCCGCAGGGCTACGCCAAGCCGGTGCTGCCGGACAAGCCGGTCGAGGGCGTCGACGTCTACATCCACGCCCCCTACCTGATCAACGTCGCCACGACGAACAACCGCATCAGGATCCCCAGCCGCAAGCTGCTCGAACAGCACCTCAAGGCGGCCGCGGGGATCGGCGCCAAGGGCCTGGTCGTGCACGGCGGCCACGTCAACAAGAGCGACGACCCGCAGGTGGGCTTCGACAACTGGCGCAAGGTGTTCGAGCGCATGGAGTGCCCGATCCCCGTGCTCATCGAGAACACCGCGGGCGGCGGCAACGCCATGGCCCGCAAGCTGGAGCGCATCGCCCGTCTGTGGGACGCGCTCGACGGCTTCGACGTGGGCTTCTGCCTCGACACCTGTCACGCGCACGCGGGCGGCGAGGAGCTGGTCGACCTGGTCGAGCGGGTCAAGGCGATCACCGGCCGCATCGACCTCGTCCACTGCAACGACTCGCGCGACGACTTCGACTCCGGCGCCGACCGGCACGCCAACCTGGGTCAGGGGAAGATCGACCCCGAGCTGATCCTCGCGGTCTGCCGCGCGGCGGGCGCGCCGGTCGTGGTGGAGACGCCGGGCGAGGGCCAGGCCGACGACATCGCGTTCCTGCGCAAGAACCTCTGAACGTCTCCCGACCGAAAACACACAGCCTGTGGATAACTTCCCTGGATTACCGAGGCGAAGAAACGGGTAGAGATCTCAGCCCGCCCAGGCGCCCGTGAGGAAGCGGGCCGCGTTCAGGTACATGAGCGGCCCGCAGAGCACCGCGTACAGCACGATCACCCACGGCTTCCTGGTCGCGACCTTGGCGACCAGGACCCACAGCGGGAACCACAGCAGCAGCGAGCGCGGGATGGACAGGTAGTACGCCGAGGTCATCAGCGCCGCCGCCGGCAACCCGCAGTAGACGGCCTCGCTCCACCTGCGCAGCGCCAGCAGCCACACCAGCACGCCCACCGCCAGCACGGCGCCGGCGATCTCCATGCGGAAGGCCACCGCGAAGTCGTCGGTGCCCATGGCCGAGTTCCACGTCGTGCGCCACGCCTCCCAGGGCCAGACGAAGTCGCGTCCCCAGCCGGCCTCCTGCGCGTGCTTCCACGCCAGCCAGTCGCCCGAGCGCCGGTAGTGGTAGAAGGAGTACGCCGCCAGCGGAAGGAACGGCACCGCCAGCCAGCCGGCCCGCCGCCACGACTCCCTGCTCCTGACGAACTCCACCGCCAGCGCGACCGCCAGGAACAGCCCGGTGATCCGCACGCACGACGCCCCCGCCGCCAGCAGGACGGCCTGCGGCCAGCGTCCGAGCCGGGCGGCCAGCCAGGCGGGGATCGCGAAGGCCAGGAACAGCGACTCGCTGTAGCCCGCCGCCAGGAACACGGCCATCGGGAACAGCAGCAGCGCCAGCACCGCCATCCAGCCGGTCGCGCCCTCGAACTCGGCCAGCCGGGCCAGCGCGACCATGGCCACCGCCCCGGCGACCAGCGAGATCAGCAGCCCGCAGATCGCCCAGTCGGGCACCACGAGATGCACCGCCCGCAGCACGACCGGCAGGCCGGGGAAGAACGCGGGCAGGCCGTCGTCGCGTGGCTTGCCCGGCTCGCCGTCGTACCCGTACTGGGCGATGGTGAGGAACAGGCCGGCGTCCCATTGGCGCCACTTGCCGGCGTACTCGGCCAGGGTCAGGCCGAGCAGCGTCGACAGCAGGAGCCCGGCCCGCGATCCGAGCCACAGCAGCAGCGCGTCCCGAGCGGCCGAGCGGGTGATCATCTTGTCTTCAGCACGAACCGGTCGGGGGCGTCGTCGAACACCCCGCCCGCCTGGTCGTCGATGCCGTCCTGGCGCACCACGTCCCGGTCCGGACGCAGGATGTCACGGACGACGAACGCCATCATGATCCCGATGGTGATGACCCGTCCCCAGACGGCGGTGAAGTACGTGTTGTCCCCGATGCCCAGGTCGTCCCTGCTGAGCGGGGGCTGGGCGAGCAGGTAGAGCCAGATCGCCGCGAAGTACCAGACCTCGGCGAGCTGCCACAACGCCAGCGGCTTCCACCTGGGCCTGGCCAGCACCGCGAACGGCACCAGCCACAACACGAACTGCGGCGACCACACCTTGTTCGTCATCATGAACGCGGCCAGGGCGAGGAAGCACAGCTGCGCCAGCCGGGGCCGGCGCGGCGCGGTGAGCGCGAGCACGGCGATGCCCAGGCAGAGCGCGGCCAGCGTCACCATGCCGAGCGTGCTGACGTCGGCCTCGCCGAGGATCCCCCAGCCCTTGCGCTGGAAGAACAGCCAGGGCGAGCCCCAGTCGATCCCGCGTTCCTGGGAGAAGACGTAGAACCGGCGCCAGCCGTCCCAGGCGAAGACCATGAAGGGCACGTTCACCACGAGCCAGGCCCCCGCGGCCGACCCCACCGTCACCAGGAACGGCCGCCAGCGCGCGGTCCGCAGCGTGAGCAGGAACAGCGCGCCGAGGAACATCAGCGGGTAGAACTTGGTCGCGATCGCCAGCCCGAGCAGCACGCCCGCGAGCACCTGCCGCCTGCGCGCCCAGGCCAGCAGCATGCCCATCGACAGCGCGCCGGCGACCAGGTCCCAGTTGATGTACGCGGCCAGGATCACGGCCGGCGAGATCGCGTACCACAGCGCGTCCCACCGGCGGGTGGGCCCGGCCACCGCCGCCATCAGCAGGACGCCGGCCACCAGGCACACGCCGAGCAGCAGGACCGTGAGGTCGTAGAACCGGACGGCCTGCGCGACCTGGTCGAGCTCCAGCTTCCGCGAGATCCAGGCGATGGCCTGCATCACCTCGCCGAGCACCACGGGGTACTCGACCTGCTTGTCGAACGGCACGTCGGCGAAGTACGGGTTCTGGGTCGCGAGCTGCCGATCGAAGTACAGCGGGTAGATGTCGGTGTAACAGAAGTTCGTGTACGTCTGGACCTGGTCGTTCCACCCGCCGGTCCGGCACGGCAGCCGCACGACGTAGCCGAGGACGGCCCCCAGGGCGGCGATCAGCCCCAGGGGCAGGTACGGCACGGCACGCGCCGCCAGCGGGACGCGTGCCTCGGTCGTGGTCACCACTCCTCGTGCCGGGCGCTCATCTGCGAGCTGCCCGTCGGCCGGGAGTCGGGCGCCCGGCCGCCTCCGCCGCCGCTCAGGATGCCGTGGTCGTCGGCCTCGGGGATGCCGGTGTCCTGCGAGTCGTCGGTGACGTCGCCGCTGTCGTCGTTGCACGGCGCGGCCAGGCAGTTCTGGTCGCCGCCGTCGTCGAAGGGGTTGTCCGCGCCGTCGTCGAACGGGTTCGTGGCGGTCGGCGTCGGCGTCGGCACCGGGCGCTCCACGATGTTCTCCGGCAGGCCGATGTCGGCCTTCTGCGGGAACTGCTCGATCGGCTTGCCCTCGTGGGCGGCGAGCATGAACCGCCGCCAGGTCGCGGTGGGCGGGCCGGCGCCCTCGAAGCCGAGCGAGACCTCCTTGGCCCTGGTGTACGGGTTGTTCGGGCCGTACTTCTTGCTCGGCTTCTTCTCGTCGGGGGTCACGGGACAGTTCGAGTGACGGGGCTGGACGATCTTGCCCGTCTTGGTCACGCACTGCTCGCGGTAGAACCCGACGGCCGTGGAGATCTGCGGGGTGTAACCGACGAACCAGGCTTCCTTCTCGTCGTTGTTGGTGCCGGTCTTGCCGGCCGCGGGCCGGTTGCCGAGGCCCTGGCCGGCGGCGGTGCCGCTCCTCAGCACCTCCTGCATGGCGGTCGTCGCGTCGGCGGCCACCTCCGCGTCGATGACCCTGGTCGAGGTCCGCTGCTCGGGGTAGACGACCTGGCCGTTGAGCTTGACGTCCTGGACCACGTGGTACTTGGTGTACTTGCCGCCGTTGGCGAAGATCGAGTATCCGGCGGCCTGCTCGACCGGCTTGACCAGGGCGCTGCCGATGGCGAACTGGAACTGGTGCTCCTTGACGTCCTGGTCCATGCGCCCCTTGTCGAACCCGGCGTTCTCCACGAGCTCCTTCACCTCGTCGAGCTTCCTGGGCAGCTTGAACGCCATCGACACGTAAGCGGTGTTGACGGACTGCGCCGTGGCCTTCACCACGTCGACGGCCTGGCCGACGTTGTGGCTGTTGCGGAAACCGCCGTTCTGCTGGCCGGGGATGACCTTCGGCACGGTCTGGTTGCCCGGCACGTAGCTCTTGAGCGAGTAACCGGCCTGCAGCCAGGCCGCCAGCACGTACGGCTTGAACGCCGACGCGGCCTGCTTGTTGGCGTCGAAGGGCTCGTTGAACGGGTCGGTGAGGAAGTTCGAGCCGCCGTAGAAGGCCAGGACGCGGCCGTTCCGCGGATCGACGGCCGCCAGCCCGGCGTGGTACTCCTTCGACCTGGTCGCCAGCTCGGTCTCCACCGCCGTCTTGGCGGCCTTCATGAGCTTCTCGTCGAAGGTCGAGGTGATCTGGTAGCCGCCGCTCCTGACCATGTCAGGGGTGAGCTTGCGCTGCTTCAGCTCCTCCAGCACCTGCGTGATCATGTAGCCGCGCAGGCCCGCGTAGACCTCTTTGGTGTCGCCCTTGTAGACCTTGGGGAACTTCGCCTTCGCCGGCAGGTCGCCGTACTTGTCGGGCCACTGCTCGGCCATGTACTTGATGGTGGTGCTCCACCGTTCGCGCAGGCCGGGGTCGTCGGGGCCCCAGCTCGGGCGCTGGATGCGGGCGGCCAGGTAGGCGCCCTGCTCGGGGGTCAGGTCCTTGGCGTGCACGTTCTTGCCGAAGTACGCCTGCGAGGCGGCCTCGACGCCGTAGGCGAGGCCGAAGTTCACGGTGTTGAGGTAGCGGGCGAGGATCTCTTCCTTGCTCAGCGACTGGTTGAGCTTGACCGCGACGAAGATCTCCTTGAGCTTGCGCTTGACGGAGACCTCCTGGCTGAGGCCGTCGTAGTAGCCGCGGGCCATCTGCTGGGTGATGGTCGAGGCGCCCTGGAGCTGCTGGCCGGTGGCGGTCATCCACACCGAACGTGCCATGCCCGAGATGGAGACGCCGGAGTCCTCGTAGAACGTCTTGTTCTCGATGGCGACCGTGGCGTCCTTGACGGTCTGGGCCATCTTGTCGATGGTGACGGTCTGCCGGGGCACGCCGAGCTTGGCCAGGACCTTGCCGTTGCGGTAGTAGAGCGTGCTCTGCTGCGCCACCGCCGACGCCTGCGTGCCCTCGGGCACCGGCGTGAGGTTGTACGCGACCATGATCATGCCGAAGATGCCGGCCGCCAGCACGACGACGCTGGCCACGACGATCTTCCAGCTCGGCACGAACCGGCGCCAGCCGCCGCGCTTCCCGTCGGGCCGGCCGGGCGGGCCCGGCGGCTCGGGCGGCTCGCCCTGCCCGCTCGCCCTGCGCGAACGCCTGGGCGGCGCGTCGCTGACCATCGTCTCCTGGTTGCTCAGCGAACGCGTGTCCTGCCGGGCCCGGGAGCGGCCGCGCGGCGCCGGCTCCTCACGCCCCTGGGGCGCCCCGCGCTGGGGCTGCGGCCCGGAGGCGGGGTCGCCGTACGGCTGCGCGGACATCGCGCCCGTCTGCTCATAAGCGGCTTCAGGACGACGCTGCTGCTGCGAAGCACCCCAATCGGAATCGCCGGTTTGGGGAGGAGAACCTGGGGGCACAGAACGGGATGAGTTGGAGCGACGGCGCCTTCCCGGGCGGGCCGTCCCCTCATTCATGCTGTTACTCACACGTCCTCGCATCGTCGTCGGATAAAACGGCGTATGGGCGTGAGGTGACTCGCCGCCCTCGGTGTTCACGGTTGGCCGACGAGGTCTGGCGGTCCGTTGCCGAGGACGAACGAGACCGTCAGGTGGTTCCAGGAACAACCTTGGCAGACCTCGACGACGTACACCCGGAACTCATCGTAATCATGGGCCATTTCGACAAGCTCTGACGTGGCCTTTGCCTGACCGGCATGCCGCCCCAGCGAATCGCCGAAGACATAGGTCACGTTGGTGACGTTCTCCCTCTCGCACACCGGGCAGAGACGTTCGGTCGGCTCGCCGAACACGCGGGCCGCGCGAAGGAGGTACGGCTGTGCGTCACAGAGGTCCCCGCGCGAGGCACGGCCCACCTCCAGGGAACGGACCGCTGCCCGCTTGGCGAGGCCGTAGTCCACCACCCTCCGCTGTGACCACATGAGCGCCAGACTACGGCGTTTTACCGATTCATCCCAACGGCTTGGCAAATCCTTTGATTGCGGCCTTATAGCGAATCGACGTATCCTCTGGATGTATCGACTCGATACATCGACGCGAGAGGGGGCGGTTCCAGTGGCCAGCGGACAAGGCAGAGTTCTGGAGCTAGCCGTGCTCGGGTCGCTGCACGAACAGCCGCTGCACGGCTATGAGCTGCGCAAACGGCTCAACGCCCTGCTGGGCATGTTCCGTGCGTTCTCCTATGGATCGCTGTACCCCTGTCTGCGATCACTTCTGGCCCAGGGCCTCATCGTGGAGGAGCAGCCCGCTCCCGCCACGATCGTCGGCGGCCGGTCGAAAATCGTCTACAAGCTCACCGCGGAGGGCAAGGAACGCCTCCAGGAGCTGCTGACCCAGGCCGGCCCGTCAGCCTGGGAGGACGAGAGCTTCGGTGTGCACTTCGCCTTCTTCAGGCACACGGAGGCCGAGGTGCGCCTGCGCATCCTCGAAGGCCGCCGCAGCCGCCTGGAGGAGCGCCTCGACAGCGTGCGCACGGCGCTGGCCCGTACCAGGGAGCGGCTCGACAGCTACACGCTGGAGCTGCAGCGCCATGGGCTCGAGTCGGTCGAACGCGAGGTGCGTTGGCTGAACGAGCTGATCGCCACGGAGCGGCGGGCCTCGGAAGGGCCCGAGAGAGATACCACGTCAACTGATGAGTAAGGGAGCGAGTGCGATGGGTTCGGTTCGCGTGGCCATTGTCGGTGTCGGCAACTGCGCGTCTTCGCTGGTCCAGGGCGTCCACTACTACAAGGATGCGGACCCGGCCGCGCGAGTGCCGGGCCTGATGCACGTGAAGTTCGGTGACTACCACGTGGGTGACGTCGAGTTCGTCGCCGCCTTCGACGTGGACGCCAAGAAGGTCGGCCGCGACCTGTCCGAGGCGATCGTCGCCAGCGAGAACAACACCGTGAAGATCACCGATGTGCCGCCGACGGGGGTGACCGTGCTGCGCGGCCACACCTTCGACGGTCTGGGCGAGTTCTACCGCGAGATCATCGAGGAGTCCGACGAGGAACCCGTCGACGTGGTCAAGGTGCTCCGCGACAACCAGGTCGACGTGCTGGTGTCGTACCTGCCGGTGGGCTCGGAGGAGGCCGACCGTTTCTACGCGCAGTGCGCCATCGACGCCAAGGTGGCGTTCGTCAACGCGCTGCCGGTCTTCATCGCCTCCGACCCCGAGTGGGCCGAGAAGTTCACCGAGGCCGGCGTGCCGATCGTCGGCGACGACATCAAGTCGCAGGTCGGCGCCACCATCACGCACCGCGTGCTGGCCAAGCTGTTCGAGGACCGCGGCGTCGAGCTGCTGCGCACGTACCAGCTCAACTTCGGCGGCAACATGGACTTCATGAACATGCTGGAGCGCAGCCGGCTCCAGTCGAAGAAGATCTCCAAGACGCAGTCGGTCACCTCGCAGATCCCGCACGAGATGGGCAAGGCCGACGTGCACATCGGCCCGTCGGACCACGTGCCGTGGCTCGACGACCGCAAGTGGGCGTACGTGCGCCTGGAGGGCCGCTCGTTCGGCGACACCCCGCTGAACCTGGAGTACAAGCTGGAGGTCTGGGACTCCCCCAACTCGGCCGGCATCATCATCGACGCCGTGCGCGCGGCCAAGATCGCTCTTGACCGGGGCATCGGCGGCCCGATCCTGTCGGCGTCGTCGTACTTCATGAAGTCGCCGCCGGAGCAGTACTCCGACGACGAGGCCCGCGAGTACGTCGAGAAGTTCATCAGGGGCGAGGTCGAGCGCTGACCTGTGGGCCCCTCGCGGCCGCGGCTTCAGCCGCGCGCGGCGGGGGGCAGTTCGTCGTCGGAGGCGGGAGACCAGCTCATCGGGTCGGCGCCCAGCTCGCTGAGCAGCGGCACCTGTTCCCTGCACCACGGTGAGATCGCCAGCAGGCCGCTGCGCACGCCTTCGGCGAACTCCTTCCACGGCATCCAGCGCACCTCGCCCACCTCGTCGGGGTTGGGCGCCACCGGGGCGTCGACCGTGACGCGGTAGACCGGGCACAGCTCGTGCTCGACGATGCCGTTGCCCATGACGGCGCGGTAGGAGAAGCCGGGCAGCATGAGATCGGCGCTCCCGGCGTGCAGGCCCAGCTCGTAGGAGAGCCTGCGGATGACCGCGCTGCCGAGCGCCTCGCCCGGCAGCGGGTGGCCGCAGCAGCTGTTGGTCCAGACGCCGGGCCAGGTGATCTTGTGGCTGGCCCGCCTGGTGAGCAGCACGCGGCCTTCTCGGTCGAAGACGTAGCTGGAGAAGGCTAGATGGAGCGGGGTCTCCCGGCCGTGCACCGACGTCTTGGGCGCGGTGCCGAGCGCGCGCCCCTCGCGGTCGACCAGCACAACGTGTTCCTCGATCGTCACGCTATGAAGCGTACGAGATCGTCATGCGCGTTCGGAACCCGCCCGGCCACCTCCGGCGCATCCTATGCCGCGGTGCGCCCGGCTAGGCTGACGGGGTGTCATTCGTCGCCGATCTCCGCGTCGTCCTCCAGGGCCGTGACTTCCGACGGCTGTTCGGCACGCGGCTGGTCTCCCAGTTCTCCGACGGGATCTTCCAGTTCGGCGTCACGAACTTCGCGTTCTTCAGCCCCGAGAAGCAGACGACGGCCCTGGCGGTGGCCGCCGGCCTGGCCGTGCTGTTCCTGCCGTACAGCGTGCTGGGGCCGTTCGTCGGGGTGTTCATCGACCGGTGGTCGCGGCGGCAGATCCTGGTCATAGCGCCGTTCGTGCGCGGTGGGCTGCTGCTGGTCGCGGCGGCGCTGGTCGCCTCCGACGCGCCCGATCCCGTCTTCTACGCGGCCGCGCTCGGCGTGCTCGGGGTCAACCGCTTCTTCCTGGCCGCGCTCGGCGCCTCGCTGCCGCACGTGGTGCCGTCCGACCGGCTGATGGCGGCCAACGCGGTGACGCCGACCTGCGGCACGGTGGTCACGTTCGTCGGCGCGGGCGTCGGGTTCCTGCTGCGCGAGGTGTTCGGCGACGGCGACCGGGGCATCGGGCTGCTGCTGGCCGTGTCCGGCGTGATGTTCGGGCTGAGCGCCCTGGTCGCCCGCACGATGGACCGCGCGCTGCTCGGCCCCTCCTACGACCCTCACCAGCCGCAGGCCCGCGAGGCCCTGCGCAACGTGGTCGTGGGCCTGGTCGACGGCGCCCGCCACCTGGCGCGCCATCGCGAAGCGGCGGCGACCATGGGCGCGATGGCCGCCCACCGCTTCCTGTACGGCATGGCCACCGCCCTCGGCATCATCCTCTACCGCTACTACTTCACCGACGGCGATTCCGACGCCGCCCTGCGCGGGATCGGCCTGGTGGTGGCCGCCTCCGGCTTCGGCTACTTCCTGGCGGTGATCATCACCCCCTACGCGACCGAGCGGTTCGGCATCGGCCCCTGGGTGGTCATCGCGCTGTCCTCGGCCGGCGTGCTGGCGGGCGCGCTCGTCCTGCCGTTCCAGACGTGGGGGCTGCCGGTGGCCGGCTTCGTGCTGGGCGTGGCCGGGCAGAGCGTCAAGATCTGCGCCGACACGACCGTCCAGCGCGACGTCGAGGACGCCTATCTCGGCCGCGCCTTCTCGCTCTACGACATGCTCTTCAACGGCATGTACGTGCTGGCCGCCGCGCTCTCGGCGGCGATCCTGCCGCCCAACGGCAAGTCGTACGCAGCCGTCGTAATCATCACGGTCGGCTACCCCCTCGCGGCGCTGGCCTACCGGATGGTCACGACGTCGGCGTCACGCTCCCAGGCCGTTTGACCTCGCCCAGTCGAGCAGCGCCTGGGTGGCCGCCTCCTTGCCGAGCACGCCCTTGTCCAGCCTGAGGTCGAGCAGGAACTTGTAGGCCCGGCCCACCACGGGCCCGGGGCCCACGCCGAGCACGGCCTGGATCTCGTTGCCGTCGAGCTCGGGCCGGATCTTGGCCAGCTCCTCCTCCTCGGCGAGCCGGGCGATGCGCTCTTCGAGCTGGTCGTAGGTGCGCGACAGCGCCGCCGCCTTGCGCTTGTTGCGGGTGGTGCAGTCGGCCCTGGTCAGCTTGTGCAGGCGGTCGAGCAGGTGGCCGGCGTCGCGCACGTAGCGGCGCACGGCGCTGTCGGTCCACTCCCCCGTGCCGTAGCCGTGGAAGCGCAGGTGGAGCTCGACCAGGTGGGAGACGTCGGCCACGACGTCCTTGGGGAACCTCAGCTCGGCCATGCGCTTCTTGGTCATCTGCGCGCCGACGACCTCGTGGTGGTGGAACGACACCCGCCCGCCGGCCTCGTGGCGCCGGGTCTTGGGCTTGCCGATGTCGTGCATGAGCGAGGCCCAGCGCAGGATCCGGTCGGGCTTGCCGTCCTCCTCCTGGGCGATGGCCTGGTCGAGGACGGTCAGCGTGTGCTCGTAGACGTCCTTGTGCCGGTGGTGCTCGTCGATCTCCAGGCGCAGCTTGGGCAGCTCGGGCAGCACGTGCGCGGCCAGACCGGTCTCCACCAGCAGGCGCAGGCCCTCGCGCGGGTTGGCGCCGCAGACGAGCTTGTCGAGCTCGTCGCGGATGCGCTCGGCCGAGACGATCTCGATGCGCTCGGCCATCGCGGTCATCGCCGCCAGGGCGGCCCGGTCGACGCCGAAGCCGAGCTGGGAGGCGAACCGGGCGGCGCGGAGCATGCGCAGCGGGTCGTCGGCGAACGAGCGCTCGGGGGTGCCGGGCGTGCGCAGCCGCTTGGCGCGCAGGTCGTCGAGGCCGCCGTAGGGGTCGACGAACTCGTGTCCGGGCAGGCGCACCGCCATCGCGTTGACCGCGAAGTCGCGCCGCTCCAGGTCGGCCTCCAGCGTCTCGCCGTAGGCGACCTCGGGCTTGCGCGACTTGGGGTCGTAGGACTCGCTCCGGTACGTGGTGATCTCGATCAGCCAGTTGCCCTTGCGCAGGCCGACGGTGCCGAAGTCGATGCCGATCGTCCACACGGAGTCGGCCCAGTCCCGGACGACGTCGAGCACCCTGTGGGGGTTGGCGTCGGTGGTCAGGTCGAGGTCGTTGCCGACGCGGCCCAGCAGGATGTCGCGCACGGGGCCGCCGACGAGGGCCAGCTCGTGGCCGTGGTCGGCGAACAGGCGGCCGAGCTCGTCGGCCACCGGTGCGATCTTGCGGAACAGGTCGTGCATCGCCCGCTGCTGGCTTTCGGTCATTGTTGAGTCGGACAAACCCTGTCGGTCCTTCGATTCCGGAACATATCCCCCGAGCCACATCAGGTCCGGGTTACCTTCGGTCTGGGGACCGTCGGGGGCCATGGAACAGGGCGAGACGGAGGAGGACTTCATGAAGGACGCCCTCGCGATCCACCGCTGGCTCCTCGCACACCAGGTCCATCATGAGATCGTACGCCTTCCGCGCCCCATGACTTGCGCGGAGGAACTGCCGGAGACGGTCTCCGCGGAGCCCGGGCGGTGCGTCGTGGTCACCGTGTTCGACGTCGCCACCAGGATCGGCAGCGAGGTCGTCGTCGCCGTCGTCGCCACCGCGGCGACCCCGCCCCAGCCCGGCGTCGTCGGGGGCCTGCTGGGCGCCCGCCAGGTGCGGCCGGCGCCGGCCTTCCTGGTCAACTCGGCCACCGACTACACCGACGGGCTCGTCTGCCCGCTGCTGCTGCCGGAGACGCTGCCGGTGCTCATCGACGACCGGCTCGTCGCCGACGACATGGCGGTCTTCACCGCCACCGGCGAACGGCACACCGCGCTCTGTCTTCGTGCGCTCGACCTGCTGAATCTCCTCACCGGCAAGACCGTCGACCTGCGTACGCCCCGACCGCGGGGAACACGCGAGGCGGTCGCGCCGCGGCACTGAACCCGTACCATTGCGGGCGTGCGCCGTCGTACCCCAGCTCTGGCATGCGTGTGATCCGTAAGGTCGCGCTGCTCGCCGTGATGTCCGTCGCGTCGCTCGCCCCCATGGTGGCGGCGGCGCCGAACTCTGCTGCCACGGTGGAGGCGGCGCGCGAGTCGCTCTCGGTCTCCATCACCTCGATCACGCCGCAGGTGACGAGCAGCCCGACCGACGAGATCAAGTTCACCGGCACGGTCCGCAACGACACCGGAACCGCGCTTGGCCCCCTCCGCGTACGCCTGCGCTACACGAGCGAGCGTTTCTACGACCGCGCCTCCATGGCGGCGTACCAGATCGACCAGAACAACGCCACGCTGCCCGCGAACGTCTCCCGCACCTCGGCCATGGACATCCCGGCCCTGGCCGTCGGCGGGCAGGCCACCTGGACGTTCACGGCGACCCCGATCCAGCTCGGCTACCGCGCGTTCGGCGTCTACCGGATCGCCGTCGACGTCTCCCAGAACGAAGTGCCGATCTCGGCGCAGCGCACGTTCCTCACCTATGCCCCGCCCACCACGCCGAAGCTGCCGCGCAACAAGCTGGCCGTCGCCCTGCCCGTCATCGACCAGCCCCACCGGGGCTACGACGAGACGTTGTTCGTCGACGACAAGCTGAGCCAGTCGCTCAGCGGCAAGGGCCGCCTGGCCGACCTGGCCCGCATCGCGCAGACGGCGCCCAAGGAGGTCACCTGGTTCGTCGAGCCGTCGCTGCTCGACGACCTGAAGGCGATGACCAAGGGCTACCACGTCAAGACGAAGGACGGCACCGACGGCAAGCCGGCCAACGACACCGCCGGCACCTGGCTGTCCACCATGAGCACGGCGCTGGCCGACTCCCCCGTCATCGCCACCCCCTACGGCGACCCCGACGTGGCGGCGCTGGCCCATCAGGGGCTCGACGCGCAGCCCGGCCGGGCGATCGAGCTCGGCGGCCAGACCGCCAGGGCGCTGCTCAACCGCAACGCGCAGACCTCGATCAACTGGCCGCCCGCGGGCGTGCTCGACGCCGACGCGCTCGACCTGCTCGCGGTCAGCCCCGGCAAGGTCACCACCGTCCTGCTCAACTCCACCAACCTGCCGCCGCAGCCGCCCGTCGCCCACACGCCCGACGCCGTCGCCACCCTCGACAGCGTCGCCGGCCCGGTCAAGGCGCTGGTCGCCGACGCCGAGCTGAGCCGGCTGTTCGAGCCGACCGCGCCCACGACTGTCCTGCTCAGCACGCAGCGCTTCATCGCCGAGACCGCGATGATCGCCGCCGAGACCGGGCAGGTCGAGCCGCGGTCGCTGGTCGTCGCGCCGTCGCGCCGCTGGGACCCCAACCCGACGCTGGTCACCAGCCTGCTGAAGACCGCGCGCAAGCTGCCGTGGCTCTCGATGACCACCCTCGACTCGATCAAGCCGAGCAAGGCGGCCACGCCGCGGGCCGGGCTCACCTACACCGAGCAGGACCGCAAGGAGGAGCTGAGCGCCAAGTACCTGGCCCCCGTCAAGGAGGTGGCCACGCAGGCGCAGCTCACCGCCTCCGTCACCGCCTCGGTCGCCGGGACCAAGGCGCCCTCGGCCTTCGACGCCGCGGTGCTCAGGCTCACCTCGTCGGCCTGGCGCAACAACACCCGAGCCGGCCGCGCGGTGACCAAGCTCGTCGGCACGGCCGTGGACGAGCGCATCGACAAGATCCAGATCACCGACGCGCCGCGCACGCTCGCCGGCAGCAACGGCGTGGTGCCCATCAGCGTGAAGAACTCGCTGGACCAGCCCGTCACCCTGCACATCGACGTCAAGTCCAACGACCGCGGGCGGCTGCAGATCGAGGAGCCCGTGTCGGAGGAGCCGCTGGTGATCGGCGGCAACCAGAGCGGCACGCTGCAGGTGAAGATGACCGCCACCACCAGCGGCGACGCCACCGTCACCGTGCAACTGCGCACGATCGACGGCCTGCCCTACGGCAAGCCGGAGCGACTGACCATCCGCACCACCGGCTACACCGGCATCGCCCTGGTCATCGTGGGCGCCGCGCTGACGGTGATGCTCGCCGCCGTCGTGACGCGGATCCTGCGCCGCCGGTCGGAGCGACGGCTCGCGCGAGCGGGCAGATCCCGGGAGAGTGAGACCGTATGAGCCGCATGCTGCGGGCCAGCGCCATCATGGCGGCGGGCACGATGGTGTCCAGGGTCACCGGGTTCGCCCGCACGATGGTGCTGGCCTACGCCATCGGCACCGCGGCGCTGGGCGACTCCTACAACGCGGCCTACGCGATCCCGTACAGCATCCTCGACCTGCTGCTGCTCGGCGTGCTGAGCAGCGTCGTGGTGCCGATGATCGTCCGGGCGCAGCAGCACGACGCCGACGGCGGCCGGGCCTACGAGCAGCGCCTGCTGACGCTGGCCACCGCCGTGCTGGTCGTGGTGGCCGCGCTGGCCGTGCTGGGCGCGCCGCTGCTCATCGACCTCTACACCGACTGGGACCGCGGCAGCATCAAGTTCGAGACCGGGGTCATGCTGGCCCGGTTCATCCTGCCGCAGCTCGCCTTCTTCGGCATCGGCGCGGTCGCCGGCGCCATCCTGAACACCCGCGACCGCTACGGCGCTCCGATGTGGGCGCCGGTGCTCAACAACCTGGTCGTCATCTGCGTGTTCGTGGCCTACGCCGTGGTCGGCAGCGGGTCCGACATCGAGGCGGTCACCACCGGCGACCTCGCGCTGCTCGGTCTCGGCACCACGGCGGGCATCGTCGCCCAGGCGGTGGTGCTGATCGTCGCGCTGAAGCGGGTGGGGTTCTCGTTCACGCCGCGCTTCGACGTGCGCAACGCCCGGCTGGGCGAGATGGGCAGGGCCGGGGTCTGGACCATCGGCTACGTGGTGGTCACCCAGCTCGGGTTCATGCTGACGACCAACCTGGCCAGCTCGGCGGGCAACGAGGTGGCCGGCCACGGCATCAGCCCGTACACGCTGGCGTTCCAGCTCTTCCAGCTGCCGTACGGGATCATCGGGGTGTCGGTGATCACGGCGATGCTGCCCCGGATGAGCCGGGCGGTGGGCGAGGGCCGGCTCGACGACGTGCGCAGCGAGTTCGGGTCGAGCGTGCGGCTGATCTGCTCGCTCATGGTGCCGGTCTCGCTGTTGCTGATGGTGCTCGGGCCCGCGATCACCGTGCCGATCTACGGCCACGGCGCCAACAGCGTCGCCGACGCCGTCTACATCGGGAACGTGCTGCAGGTCTACGGCCTGGCGCTGGTGCCGTTCGCGGTGTTCCAGCTCCTGCTGCGGGTGTTCTACAGCTTCGGCGACACCCGTACGCCGGTGTTCGTGGGGGCCGGCACGACCGCGGTCAACGCGCTGCTCATGGTGATCTTCTTCGTGCTGCTGCCCGCCCGTTACGCGGTGATGGGCCTGGCGCTGGCGTACGCCGTCGCGTACGGGCTGGGCGCGGTCCTGGCCTGGACGCTGGCCAGCCGCCGCGTCCAGGGCCTGGGCGGCTGGACCATCGGCACGGCGCTGACCAGGATGTACCTGGCGTCGCTGCCCACTGCCCTGCTGGGGCTGCTCACGGTCTGGGTGGTCACTCAGCTGTTCGGTGGTCTGGGTTTCGTCAACTCGCTGATTGTCCTGGCCGTGGGTGGTGGGCTGGGACTGTTGCTCTATCTCGCCGTCGCCCACAGGATGCGCATAGCGGAGGTCAACTCACTCGTTGGTATGGTCGCCAGACGCGTAGGTCGGTAGTAATTGGGAAATCCGGCATATGGACGGACTTGACCACGACGGCTGACGAGTTTCCCGTTGGCAAAGAACGCGGGGGGAATCGACTCGGCACTACCATGGTGCCCGACACGCGCGAATGGAAGCAGGAGGGGCGTGGGCGGATCCACCCGGCATAGCGTGCCTACGTGGGACACCACCACGCAGGTGAGTCGAGTCATGAGCACGCCCGATCGGCCTAGCGGAGAGAGCCTGTGAGCACGTCGGCCGTGGAACCCGGCACCCGACTGGCCGAGCGCTTCCGGCTGGAGGACCGCGTCAGCGAGTCCGATGGCGCGACCCTGTGGAAGGCGATCGACGAGATCCTCGCCCGCCCGGTGGCGGTGCACACGTTCGGCCCCGACTTCCCGCGCGTGCACGAGGTCGTCACCGCCGCCCGTGCCGCGAGCCGGCTCACCGACCCGCGCCTGACGCAGGTGTTCGACGCGGCCGAGGACGACAAGCACTCCTACGTGGTCAGCGAGTGGGTCACCGGCGAGTCGCTGACCGACCTGCTCGCCGCCGGCCCGCTGGAGCCCGAACGCGCGGCCGGCCTGGTGGCCGAGGCCGCCGAGGCGCTGGCGCACGCCCACGAGGCCAAGCTCTACCACCTGTGCCTGCGCCCGTCCCACCTGATCTGGACGACGGGCAACACGGTCAAGGTGCTCGGCGTGGCCGTCGACGCCGCGCTGTCCGGGCTCACCACCGACCAGCCCGCCCTCGACGACGCCGAGGGGCTGGGCAGGCTGCTGTACGCCGGCCTGACCGGCCACTGGCCCGGCGACGAGGAGGAGGGCGGCCTGCCTGCCGCCCCCATGATCGACGGGCACTTCTGCTCGCCGCGGCAGGTCACCGCCGGCGTCCCGAACTATCTGGACACCGTCACCGTCCGCGCCTGCCTTCCCGAGTCGCGCAAGGGGCAGGGCGCGCTGTCGAGCCCGTCCGAGGTCGCCGAGGCGCTGGCCGACGTGGCCCGGCCCATGCCGATCGCCATCTCCTACCCCTCGACGCCGGCGGTCGCCTCCGCCTCCCACACCGAGGGCCTCGACATCGCCCACCGGCAGCAGCGCACGATGCCGCCCCCGCCGCCCGTGCCGCGCCGGCCGCCCAGCCAGGGCGGCGGCAGCGTGCTCAACCGGGTGCTGATGACGCTGGTGGTGCTGCTCGTCATCGCCGCCGTGGGCGTCGGCGCCTGGACGATCGGCCGCAGCCTCGGCAGCCCCGCCACCCCGGAGGCCTCGGTCAGCCCGACCACCGGCAAGTCCTCCGCCTCGGCCTCGGTCCAGGCCGTCAAGGCCGACAAGGCCAAGGGCTTCGACCCGCTCGGCGACGACGGCGACGAGAAGTCCGACATCGCCGAGCTGGCCATCGACGGCAAGCCCAGCACGGCCTGGACGACCCAGAGCTACGGCAACGCCGAGCTGGGAAACCTCAAGAAGGGCGTCGGCCTGCTGCTCGACATGGGCAAGTCCATGCAGATCAGCGACGTGGTGGCTACGCTGGGCAAGGCCGACGGCGCGAGCGTCGAGCTGAAGGTCGGCGACTCCCCCGAGCTCGGCTCGCTCAAGACCGTGGCGACCCAGAAGAGCGCCTCGGGCAAGACCACCCTGACCCCCGAGGACTCAGCAAGCGGTCGGTACGTTTTGATCTGGTTTACGCGCGTTCCGGCAGATGCGGGCCAGTTTCGTGGCACCATCTATGAAGTAGTGGTGCATTCTCCCGGATCGGCATAAATCAGGAATCTCTCTTGTGAACTCCCCACCCGAGACACCCTCACCAGCGGAGCGGCCGGCGATCACAGACGCCGAGCTGCTCACCGCGCACATCAACGGGGATCCACACGCGTTCAGCGAGATCGTCAAAAGGCACCGTGACCGCATGTGGGCGGTGGCGCTGCGTACTCTCGGTGACCCTGACGAGGCGGCGGACGCCGTTCAGGACGCGTTCGTCTCCGCATATCGCAAGGCCGCCTCGTTCCGAGGCGAGGCGGCCGTCACCACCTGGCTCCACCGCATCGTCGTCAACGCCTGCCTCGACCGGATGCGGCGCAAGTCCGTCCGTCCGGTGGCCGACGACGAACTGATCGAGGCCGCCGAGCGGGACAGCCCGCTCCCCGACCAGACCGTCGAGCGCGAGGTCTCGATGGAGGTTTCGGCCGCTCTGAAACTGCTGCCCGCCGACCAGCGGGCGGCTCTCGTGCTCGTGGACATGATGGGGTATTCCGTCGAAGACGCAGCTCAGGTGCTTCAGGTGCCCAGCGGCACCGTGAAGAGCAGATGCGCGAGGGGTCGCGCGAAACTTGCCCCAATTCTTTCGCATCTGCGGAACCGTTCGGACCTCAATCGCGTCTCATCCGCGAAGGGAGCAGAACTTCGTGACGGGTGATACGCACTACGATCTTGAGGTCCTAGCCGAGCTGGCAGAGGGTCTCTTGGACGCCGCGACGGCACGCCGGGTCCGCGAGCATCTCGCGGTCTGCGACCCCTGTGGGGAGCTGCTGGCAGACCTGGCGGCGGTTCGCGAGGTGCTCGCGGCGACCCCAACACCGGCCATGCCGATGGGCGTCGCACTGCGCATCGACAAGGCGCTGGCCGCCGAGGCGGAGTCCCGCCGAGGGGGCGTCGACCTCGTGGAGGCACCTGACTGGGACAGGCTCATGCGGGACTCCCCGTGGGAGCAGCCGGCGGCGGAGACGCCTGAGCCGGTACGTCTCGGCGTGGTCTCCGACGACGGCACGATCGTCCCGGCCCGGACCAGGTCGGCACGGCGGCGCAGGTGGGCCATGCCCGCCGTGGCGGCGTCGGCGGCGGCCGCGGTGGTGGTCGGCACGCTGGCGGTCTCCGGCGGGTTGCTGGCCGGCGGGAGCGGGCCGGGCGGTTCGTCCGGGCCCACGGTGGCGCAGCCGGCGACGCCGTCGAAGCCGTCCCATCTGCGGGCCAGGGCCTACGCGCTGACCGACAGCAACTACAACTACAGCGACCGGGAGCTGCGCCAGCCGCTGCTCGGGTACTTCGGCGCCGCTCCGGCCCTCGAAGGCCCCACGGACACCGCCAGGGTCGACCGATGCGTCGGCAAGGTGGCGGCCCGTTCGAAGCTGAAGACGTTCGCGGTCGACCAGGGCCAGTACAACGGCCAGGAGGCGCTGATCGTGGCCTCATGGAAGGACCAGGCCGCCAAGAAGCTGCGCATCGACATCGTCGACCCGTTCAACTGCAAGAACCTGCGCAAGCCCACATTGGGCCGCTGGTAATCGAAAGCCCACGTCAGAGCCCGCTTCGGCGGGCTCTTTCGTTTCGCGGGCAGGGCCGGGAATCAGCGCGGCCTAGGATCTGTTGAGCCCGAAGCAAACAGCAGACGAGGAAGGCGTGGGAGCGTTGAGCGACGTTCGTAACGTGATCATCATTGGGTCGGGCCCTGCGGGCTACACCGCGGCCGTCTACTCCGCGCGCGCCGAACTCAAGCCGCTGGTCTTCGAGGGCTCCGTGACGGCGGGCGGTGCGCTCATGAACACCACCGACGTGGAGAACTTCCCCGGTTTCCCCGACGGCATCATGGGCCCCGACCTGATGGACAACCTGCGCAAGCAGGCCGAGCGCTTCGGCGCCGAGCTGGTGGCCGACGACGTGGTCGAGGTCGACCTGGAGGCCAACCCCAAGGTCGTCAAGACCCACACCGACACCTACTACGCCAAGTCGGTGATCCTGGCCATGGGCTCGGGCTACCGCGAGCTCGGCCTGGAGAACGAGAAGCGCCTGTCCGGCCACGGCGTGTCCTGGTGCGCCACCTGCGACGGCTTCTTCTTCCGCAACAAGGACATCGTGGTCGTGGGCGGCGGCGACACCGCCATGGAGGAGGCGACGTTCCTGACCCGGTTCGGGCGCATGGTGACGGTCGTCCACCGCCGTGACGAGCTGCGCGCCAGCAAGATCATGCAGGAGCGCGCGTTCGCCAACGAGAAGATCCGGTTCGTCTGGGACTCCGAGGTCGTCGACGTGCTCGGCGACACCAAGGTCGAGGCGGTCAAGCTGCGCAACGTCAAGACCGGCGAGGAGTGCGAGCTGGCCACCGACGCGCTGTTCCTGGCCATCGGCCACGACCCGCGCACCGACCTGGTCAAGGGCCAGGTCGAACTCGACGAGGACGGGTACGTCAAGGTCGCCTCGCCCTCGACCGCCACCAACATCGACGGTGTGTTCGCGGCCGGCGACGTCGTCGACCACACCTACCGCCAGGCCATCACCGCGGCCGGCACCGGCTGTGCCGCCTCGCTCGACTCCGAGCGCTGGCTGGCCAACAACGAGAAGTAAGGAGCGCACCGTGAAGGCAGTTACCGACGCCACGTTCGAGACCGAGGTCCTCAAGAGCGACAAGCCCGTGCTGGTCGACTTCTGGGCCGAGTGGTGCGGCCCGTGCCGTCAGGTCGCGCCCATCCTGCAGGAGATCGCGAACGAGCACGGCGACAAGCTTGAGATCGTCAAGCTGAACATCGACGAGAACCCCGAGGTTCCCCGCCAGTACGGCGTGCTCCAGATCCCCACGATGAACGTCTACAAGGGGGGCGAGGTCGTGAAGCAGATCATCGGCGCCAAGCCGAAGGCCATGCTGCTGCGCGAGCTCGACGGCATCATCTAGTCGCCCTCATGTGAGAGCCCCCTGCGGCGGTGCCCGCGGGGGGCTTTCGTATGCCCTTCTTCGGCCCCCAAGAGCCGTCAGACGGGACGAAGGGCGCGCTCCGGGCTCATGGACCCCAGAAGGCGTTCGAGGGCCACCTCGACGTCCTCACGCCACGAGATGGCGCTCTTCAGCTCCAAACGCAGGCGCGGAAATCGCAAATGCGGTCGAACCGTCTTAAAACCCACAGAAAGCAAGTATTCAGCAGGAACTACACAACTAGGCTCTTCCCACTTGAGGTCGCCGAACGCCTCGATGGCCTTCACCCCGCGCCGGGTCAGATCCTTCGCCACGCCCTGGATCAGCATCCGGCCCAGCCCGCCGCCCGAGAACTCGGGGATGATGTGGGCCGTCATCAGCAGCACGGCGTCGGCGCTCACCGGCGAGGTGGGGAAGGCCAGCGAACGCGGGCTGTAGAGCGGCGGGCTGTAGAGGACAAACCCGGCCGGAACCCCGTCGACATAGACGATTTTCCCGCAGCTCCCCCATTCCAGCAGCGTGCCCGAGATCCAGGCCTCCTTCTCCAGCCCGGAGTCGCCGGAATGGATGGCACGCTCGCCGCTGACGGGATCGAGCTCCCAGAACACGCACCGCCGGCAGCGGCGAGGCAGATCTTCGAGATTGTCCAGGGTTATGTTGACCAGCCGGCGCGACAACTACGGCCCCTATCGTCGACCCAGAAAAGCGCGCGAAAACCGCGTCCGTTGGTGGCATGGTAGCTCAGTGAAGATGGAGCCAGCGGATACCACGACGGTCGAGCCCGGTCACGAAGGACATGTCCGACTGGCGTAATCTGGTATTTCGGTCCGATATGACACCTAGGAGGTGGGCCGTGACGGAAGAGCTGGATCACGGTCAGACACCCGCGACCCAAGGGTCGCGCATCGACGCCTACGTCGACCGGTATGCCGCGCGAGCTACCGGGATGGTCGCCTCCGAGATCCGAGCTCTCTTCGCCGTCGCGTCGAGACCCGAGGTGGTCTCGCTCGCCGGCGGCATGCCGTACGTCACGGCGCTCCCTCTCGACATGGTCGGCCAGCTGGTCTCCGACCTGGTCACCACGCGCGGCACGGTCGCGCTGCAGTACGGTTCCGGCCAGGGTGACCCGCACCTGCGCGAGCAGATCTGCGAGGTCATGCGGCTGGAGGGGATCGAGGCCGGGGCGAACGACGTCGTCGTCACCGTCGGTTCACAGCAGGCGCTCGACCTGATCACCCGGATCTTCATCGACCCGGGCGACGTCGTGCTGGCCGAAGGCCCCTCGTACGTCGGGGCCCTCGGGACGTTCTCCGCCTACCAGGCCAAAGTGGTCCACATCGCCATGGACGATCAGGGCATCGTGCCCGAATCGCTGGCCCAGACCATCTACGCGCTGGAGACCGCCGGAGCTCCCGTCAAGTTCCTCTACACGATCCCGACCTTCCAGAACCCGGCCGGCGTCACGCTCAACCTGGCCAGGCGGCAGCAGGTGCTCGACATCTGCCAGCGTGCCGGAATCCTCATCATCGAGGACAACCCGTACGGGCTGCTCGGCTTCGACGGCGAGCCCATGCGCGCCCTGCGCGCCGACAACCCCGACGGCGTGGTCTACCTGGGGTCGTTCTCCAAGACGCTCGCCCCCGGCTTCCGCGTCGGCTGGGCGCTCGCGCCGCACGCCATCCGCGACAAGCTGATCCTGGCCATGGAGTCGGCCGTGCTGTCGCACTCGGTGTTCACGCAGCTCGCCGTGGGCCAATACCTGGCCACGCAGCCGTGGCGGGAGCAGATCAAGTCCTTCAAGGAGCTCTACCGCGAGCGGCGCGACTCCATGCTGGACTCCCTGGAGGCCCTCATGCCGCCCGAGGTCACCTGGACCCGGCCGGCCGGCGGCTTCTTCGTCTGGGCGACCCTGCCCGAAGGGCTCGACTCCAAGGCGATCCTGCCGCGGGCCGTGGCCGAGCGGGTGGCGTTCGTGCCCGGCACCGGGTTCTTCTCCGACGGCAGCGGCGCCCGGCACATGCGACTGTCCTACTGCTTCCCCGAGCCCGATCGCATCCGCGAAGGCGTCCGGCGCCTGTCCGGGGTGATCGAGCAGGAGATGCAGCTCCGGGACATGTTCGGCACCGGCTCCGGTCCCGAGCGGGCCGGCGTTGACACGCCGGGGCCCGAACTGGCCTAGCTTTCCTCGGTACGGCCGGCGCTCCCCGGGGACGGGGACGCCGGCCGTACTCGTGTGCGGGCCTCACCTACACCATTCGCCGCCAGCCGCCGGTACGGTTGGACGCGTACGATCAGCGGAGGAGATGTGATGAGCGATCTGGGCCACGTGCTCGTGCTGGCCGGGGGCCTCTCCTATGAGCGGGAGGTGTCCCTGCGCTCCGGCCGCCGGGTGAGCGAGGTGCTGCGCGCCACGGGCATCGACGTGGAGGCCCGCGACACCGACGCCTCCCTCGTCCCCGCCATCCTGGCCGACCCGCCCGAGGCGGTGTTCGTCACCCTCCACGGCGGCGCGGGCGAGGACGGCGCGATCCGTTCCGTGCTCGAACTCCTCGACGTGCCCTACGTCGGCGCCGGTCCCGACGCCTGCCGCGTGGCCTTCGACAAGCCCACCGCCAAGGCCGTCGTACGCTCGGTCGGCCTGCGCACCCCCGAGTCCGTCACCCTCCCCAGGGAGACCTTCCACGACCTCGGCGCCACCGTCGTGCTCGGCCGCATCATCGACCGGCTCGGCCTCCCCCTGTTCGTGAAGCCCGCCCGCGGCGGCTCGGCGCTCGGCGCGTCCATCGTCCGTACGGCCGACGAGCTGCCGGCCGCCATGGTCGGCTGCTTCGCCTACGGCGACACCGCCCTCATCGAGCGGTACGTCGAGGGCGTCGAGGTGTCGGTCTCGGTCGTCGACCTCGGTGAGGGGCCCGTGGCGCTGCCCGCCGTGGAGATCGTCCCCGACGCCGGCGTCTACGACTACGCCGCCCGTTACACCGCCGGGCACACCGAGTTCTTCGCCCCCGCCCGCCTCTCCGCGGCCGCCGCCGAAGCCTGCGCCCGGATGGCCGTTACGGCGCACACGGCGTTGGGGCTGCGGGACATCTCCCGTACCGACCTGATCGTGGACGCGTCCGACGACCCGCACTTCCTTGAGGTGAACGTGGCGCCGGGGATGACGGAGACGTCGCTGCTGCCGATGGCGGCGGAGGCAGCGGGGCGCGACCTCGGCGACCTCTGCCGCACCCTCCTCCAAAACGCCGCCCACCGCCCCCGCCCCTAGCCTCTCTCCTCACCCACTTCTCCCCCTGCGCGTCCTCTCCACCGCGCGGAGGCTGTTCTCCGCTACCGCGGTGCTGTTCTCCGCCGCCGCGCGGCTGCTGCCCTCTTGTCGTGCCGCGGGCGCGGCCCGTTGTCCGCGGCACGACAGCCGCCTTATCCGTCAGAAGCCGACTGTCCCCGCCCGCGCCCCCGCGCACCTCTGCTCTCTCGTCCCTCGTGCGGAGCCTCCTGTCATCCTCGACGACAGCTCTCTTCGCCCGCCAGGCGACCACCGCTCCCCCTCTCCTGCACGGCTGCCCTCTCGCCCCCGCGCAGCTACTGCCTCTTGTCGTGCCGCGAAGCCACCCGCTCCCCGCAACACGACAGCTTCTCTGCCCGTCAGGCGACGACCGCTCCCGTTCCCCACACACCTACTGCGCGCTCTCACCCCTCGTCCGGAGCCTCCCGTCATCCCCCACGCCAGCTCTCTTCGCCCGCCAAGCGACTACCGCTCTCGTCACCTGCACGCCTGTCCCCCTCGTCCCTGCGCAGCTACTGCCTCTTGTCGTGCCGCGAAGCCACCCGTTGTCCACAACACGACAGCGCCCTTGTCCGATAGGAGCCGACCGCTCTCGCCGCCGCCCCTGCGGCCGCTACTACTGTCTCGTCCCTGGTGCTGCGCCTCCGTATCCACCACGACAGCTCTCGTCGTCCGCCAGGCAACGAGCGCTCTCCTGCTCCGCGTGGTGCTGTTCCATCCCCCCGCGTGCCGGAACCGCATGCCTCCGACGTCACCGCCCTTCCTCTCCCCCACCGGCCGCCTCCCTCTCCGACGCGGCGTCCCTGCCTTCTCTCGATATCTCGACTGGCTGCGACCGCTAACTCATGAAGAGCAGCCGTGGATCCGCCCACCGGACCCCGTCGACCACCCCGGCGCACCATCCCACCGCCATACCGCACAGGCGACCGGTCGCCCCCGCACCGTCCCAGAGCTCGCGACGACGGCCAGCGCTTGAAGCATCGGCGCATGCCGGCGGGAGGCACCACCATCAACGACAGCAGGAGCACGGCGCCCGCTACGACCGCTTGGTCGCGGCCGACCACGAGGCAACGGCGAGAACCATCCCCCAGCGCCCCCGCCCCTCCCGGCCTCAGCACCAGCGCCTTGCATAGCCTTACGGTGTGCCGATCAATCCCGCCCACCCAAAGAGCTTCGCCAGCGACAACCACGCAGGCGTGCACCCCGACATCCTCAACGCCATGACCGCCGCCAACCAGGGAGACGCCCCCGCCTACGGCGACGACACCTGGACCTCAACCTTCGAGCACAAAATCAAGGAAACGTTCGGCCCCACGGCGGAAGGCTTCGCCGTACTCAACGGAGCTGGCGCCAACATGGTCGGCCTGGCCCTCATGCTCGGACGCTACGACGCCATCCTCTGCGCCGACACCGCCCACATCGCCACCCACGAAACGGGCGCCACGGAACGCCTCCTGGGCGTGAAGCTGCGAACGATCCCCACCCCCCAGGGCAAGCTCCACCCGGACGACATCAAGGCCCACCTCCACCTCATCGGCCAGCACCACGAGCCCCAACCGACGGTCGTCTCCATCTCCCAGGTGACCGAGCTGGGCACCTGCTACTCCCCCACCGAGATCGCCGCCCTGGCCGAAACGGCCCACGCCTCCGGCCTACGCCTCCACGTGGACGGTGCCCGCCTCGCCAACGCCGCCGCCCACCTGCATTGCTCCCTGAAGGCCATCACCACGGACGTCGGCGTGGACGTCTTCAGCTTCGGCGGCACCAAGAACGGCGCCATGGCCGCCGAAGCGGTGGTCGTCCTGGACCCGTCCCTGACGGACGCAGTCCCCTACCTCCGTCGCCAGTCACTGCAGCTGGCCTCCAAGATGCGCTTCGTCTCAGCCCAGCTCTCCGCTCTCCTGACCGACGACCTGTGGCGCCGCAATGCCTCCCACGCGAACCAGATGGCACTCCGCCTGGCGAACGGCATCGTGGACGTCCCCGGCGTCACCCTCACCCACCCCGTGGAATCCAACGCCGTCTTCGCCACCCTCCCCCACTCCACCTCTCAAGCCCTCCTGCAGAACTACCTCTTCCACTACTGGGACGAGACCGCAGGCACAGTCCGCTGGATGACCGCCTTCGACACCACCGAAGAACACGTGGACGACTTCCTAGCCGCCCTCCACAAGGCAGCCGCCCTCTAACCGCCGACGCCGTTTCACGTGAAACACGGCCTCCCACTACGCTCCCCCGTCGGAGTCCCGCAGGGGTTTCACGTGAAACACGCCCACTCACCCATCCACGAGCGGATGCGCGGGCCGTGGGGCGCAGGGCGTGGGGCGCGGGCGTGGGGCGCGGGCGTGGAGGGCCCAACCGCCCACGCCCCGGCCCGCGAAGCGACCGAGGCTCAACAGCCCCCCTAGCGTCCAAGACCAAACAACACCTCCAGGGCGACCACAGCCACGCCGCTCCGAGGTAACCGGAGCCACCGGGCTGCTGGGTGGCTGGGTAGCCGGGTGGCCGGCGAAGGCGATCTCGGCTCACGCTCCAGTCACGGAGGTTCCGGGGCCCGCGCCCGTCCAGGCGAAGGACTCTCAGGACGCCGCCTCCCGCGTGGTAAGACTCGGCCTTCGCGCAGACGGCGGCGCTGGCACTGTTCCTGGCCGGGTTCGCCCGCTATCCGACGGTCACCGCGATCCGGCGCCATCACATGACACTGACCGAGCTAGACACAATCCGGGGAGCCGGCCAGCCCGGAGAGCCGACCGAACCGAGGAGCCGAAAGGCCAGGGCGGGCAAGCCGGGGAACCCGGAGGGCCGGAAGCCCGGAGAACTGGGGAGCCCAGAGAGCAGCCGGGAGGCCGAGGAACTCGGTGGGCCGGGGAGCCTGGAGAGCTCGGAGAGCCGGAAGCCCGGAGAACTGGGGAGCCCAGAGAGGCGGGAGGCCGAGGAGCCGGGAAGGCCGGAAGGCCGGAAGGCCGGAAGGCCGGAAGGCCGGAAGGCCGGAAGGCCGGGAAGCCAGGAGATCCAGAAGCCCCGGGAGCCGGAAGGCCGGAGAGTCCGGCGAGCCCGCGGAGCTGAAGCAGAGCGTCCGGCGAGCTGGAGCGCGTTGGAGAGACCTCAAGGCGGCAGCCTGACCGGCCATCACGCTCGCCCCGCACACAGCACCCGCGGCGCAACCCTGCGGGCACACCCGCAAGACGAAGCAAGACCGGACACCGGCGCACAGAGAAGAGGGGAGAACCGAAGAGAAGAGAAGAGGGGGCCGGAGGAAGGGAAGTGGATTCACGTGAAACGGCGAGTGGTTTCACGTGAAACAGGCCAGGTCAGTCCTCGCGCTCCCGCATCGCCCGTGCCGCCTCAGGCGCCATCGTCCCGATGATGCGCTCAAGGTCGTCGATCGTCGCGAACTCCACCACGATCCGTCCCTTACGCCGCCCCAGGTCGACTTTGACCTTCGTCTCGAAGTGATCGGAGAGCCGGTCCGCTAGATGGGTCAGGCCAGGAGCCGTAGGCTTGGGCGCCTGCCGCTCCCGAGGTGCCTTCTGAGCGGCCTTCGCACTGCCCATGGCGACGATCTCCTCCACCGCCCTCACGGACAGCAGCTCCGCCACGATGCGCTTGGCCAGCTCAACCTGCTCCTCCGCACTGCTCAGGCCGAGCAGAGCGCGAGCGTGCCCGGCGCTGATGGTGCCGGCGGCCACGCGGAGCTGAACCTCCGGCGGGAGGTTGAGCAACCGCAGCGTGTTGGTGATGTGCGAGCGAGAGCGCCCCACCTTGCTGGCCAGCTGCTCGTGGGTCGCCTGGAAGTCGTCCAGCAACTGCTGGTAGGCGGCCGCCTCTTCCAGAGCGTTCAGCTGCTCGCGCTGGAGGTTCTCGATGAGCGCGTCCCGGAGGAGGTCGGTGTCCTGGGTGTTCCGGACGATCGCCGGGACCGGGTCAAGACCGACCTGCTGGCACGCCCGCCAACGCCGCTCCCCCATGATCAGCTCGTACTGGCCGCCACCCACGGAGCGCACCACGATCGGCTGCAGAAGGCCGACCTCGCGGATGGAGTCGGCGAGCTCCTGGAGGCGCTCGTCGTCGAACACCTCACGCGGCTGACGAGGGTTGGGCACGATCGCGGTCAGCGCGACCTCTTTGAAATACGCTCCGGCGATCGGCTTCGGGCCTGCCTCGACCGTGGAACCGTTCGAGGGAGCGGGCGCCGCACCCGGGCCGTCAACGATGGGTCCGGTCGGGATGAGCGCCCCGAGTCCCTTGCCCAATCCCCGCCGCTGCTGACTCACTGCGTCTCCTCATCCAGCCGGTCGATTCCGGTCACTCCAGGAGAGGTTACCGTTGCGGGCCCAGCGGGGTGCCGCCACGCCACACACAGTCCTGTGGGATTTACGCCGACACGGCTACAAATCTGCCCAACTCACGACTCACGCCGAACGAGACCACCCACCACCGGAGTCCACCGCACCAACCCGGCGGAGGAACACCGGAGCACGGGCATGGGAACCCACGCCCTCAAGCCGTACCCGAAAAAGACCCGCGAGCGGCCAGAGGTCAGGCCACGGTGGCGCGGTGGGCGATCTCCCGGGCCGCGTCCATGTACGCCATCGCCCCGCTCGACCCCGGGTCGTACGTCATGACCGACTGCCCATAGCTGGGCGCCTCCGACAGCCGGACGCTGCGCGGGATGACCGTCTTCAGCACTGTCTCCCCGAAGTGCGACCGCACCTCGTCGGCGACCTGCGAGGCCAGCCTGGTACGCCCGTCGTACATCGTCAGGACGATCGTGGAGAGCCGCAGGGCCGGGTTCAGGTGCGCCTTGATGAGGTCGACGTTCCTGAGGAGCTGCCCGAGGCCCTCCAGCGCGTAGTACTCGCACTGGATCGGGATCATGACCTCCTCCGCCGCGACCAGGGCGTTGACCGTCAGCAGGCCGAGGGACGGCGGGCAGTCGATGACGATGTAGTCGAACTCCGCCTCGTACGCCGCCAGCGCCCGCCGGAGCCGCGCCTCCCGCGCCACCAGCGAGACGAGCTCGATCTCCGCGCCGGCCAGGTCGATCGTGGCGGGCGCGCAGTAGAGATTCGGCATCTCGGGGACCTGCTTGACGATCTCCACCATGGGCAGATCGTCGACGAGCACCTGGTAGACATCCGGTACGTCACCGCGATGCTCGGTGGCCAGGGCCGTCGAGGCGTTGCCCTGCGGGTCGAGGTCCACCACGAGGACGCGCTGGCCGTGCATCGACAGGGCCGCGGCGATGTTCACCGAGGTGGTGGTCTTGCCGACGCCGCCCTTCTGGTTGGCCACCGCGATCACTCTGCATTTCGCCGGCCGAGGCCAGGCGTTGTCGCCGTCGCCGCTGGTGCCGCCCCTCTGGGTGGCGGCCGGCTGCTCGGCGGCTGGCTGGGTGACGGCCGGTTGGGTGGTGGCAGGTGTTTCACGTGAAACCACTGAACTGAGCGCCTCTCGTACCAACGGCGAATCACCGGGGTTCAGGGGGGTCTGGGTCACGTTGGCCATCCTTTCAACCAGTGGTGTGCCGGTGCCGGGAATTTGCTGTTGCGACACGCCCATTTCGGGCCATCCAACCCCGGTTGGGCTCTCGGACAGACGGCTGTCCGGCCAGCCAAGACCGCAAGACGCGACTGGCACAACCGTCACCTCCTTCGTCGCCGCCTGGCTCGCTCCGGCGCGCGACCCGCTACCACCCGAACCAATGTTGCAGGCGGCTCGACCTTACCGTGCCCGACGGTCACAAGCTCGGCCGTTCGTGCCCCGCAGGCCCGCAATTGGGACTCCGCCTCGGCGAGCTCGCCGGCGGCTCGCTCCCCCTTCATGGCTATCAGCTCGCCGCCCTCACGCAGAAGAGGCATGGCCCATTTCAGCAGCCGGTCGAGCGGCGCGACCGCCCGAGCACTGGCGACGTCGAACTCCCGCTCCCCCGCCAGATCCTCGGCCCGCCCGCGCAGCACCTCGACGTTGTCCAGCTTGAGCGCCTCGACGCACTCCTCCAGGAACACCGTACGGCGAAGCAACGGCTCCAGCAGCGTGACCTCGATGTCCTGGCGGACGATGGCCAGCACCAGCCCCGGCAGTCCCGCCCCCGAGCCGATGTCCACCAGCCGCACCTCCGGCGGCACGGCCTCGGCGACCACCGCGCAGTTGAGCAGGTGGCGATCCCAGATACGCGGCACCTCGCGCGGCCCCAGCAGTCCCCGGACGACGCCCGGGCCCGCCAGCAGCGCGGCGAACGCGTTCGCGCGATCCCATGCCTCCCCGGCGAAGACGTCCCGCGCTATGTCCGGCGGCGCCGGAAGCTCTTCGCTCACTGGATGCTGGCCCTTTCTCAGTTTCAGGTGGTGTTCGTACTCAGGTTGCCTGCTCGGCGGTGATGCCGGTGGGCGTTCGACGGTGGAGGTCTCGACGTTCTAGGGGCGGTGTCCACCCAAGGCTAGATGTGAGATCACACTGGAAGACTAGCGGGCTGGCATGTGAGGGACGGTCGAGCACGCCGCCGCGCACCCTCCTGATCCACCCTGGACCCCAAATCCCCTACAAACGACATAAAGCGCATATCACCCGAAAGAAACACTCAGAGGCATCTTCCGGGACGAACAGCAAGGCCAACACACAAAACCGTGCGCTTCCCCGCTAACAGCACCGAACCCAAACGCCAGCGCACAAACGCGCCGAACATCGCTCCACATACAAGGAACAGGGGTCGATCCGCACAAACACGGAGGCAAGCCCGCGAACCCGCCAGTGGCCCACACAACCCCCGCATCCCGTACGTACAGCTATAGATACGGAAACGGCCGCCCATCAGCGCAACCAAGCGCCGACAGACGGCCGAACCGGCTCACCATGCACGTTTCAGGCGGGAAGGACCACCACGTACCGCTGCGGCTCCTCACCCTCGGACTCGCTGCGCAGCCCGGCGGCCGCCACCGCGTCGTGGACGATCTTCCGCTCGAACGGCGTCATCGGGTGCAGCGCCTTCGGCTCACCCTTCTCCTTGACCTGGTTGGCGACCTCGGTGCCGAGCTTGCTCAGCTCGGCCCGGCGCCGCTCGCGGTAGCCGGCGACGTCGAGCATGAGCCGCGACCGCTCCCCGGTCTGCCGGTGGACGGCCAGCCGGGTCAGCTCCTGCAGCGCCTCCAGGACCTCCCCCGCGGGCCCGACCAGCTCGTTGCCCTTGAGCCCCACGACGGAGACCATGGCGCGGTCGCCCTCGACGTCCATGTCGATGTCGCCGTCGATGTCGGCGATGTCGAGAAGGCCCTCGACGTAGTCGGCAGCGATCTCGCCTTCCTGCTCAAGCGCGTTGAGATCAGGAGCCTTCTCCTGCTCGGCCTCGGTCATCGCCGGCCTCTCCTTCGTGTTCAAGACTTCTTGCTGCCGGTGCGCTTGCTGCGGGACTGGCGGCTGGGCTGCTGCCTGATGATCTTAGGCTCCGGAGCGGCGGGAGGGGCCTCCTCTGCCGGAGTGGTCTTGCGCATCTTGGCCACGAGGCCGGGCTTGGGCGTCACGGGGATGGCGTTGCCCTTGGCGTCGAACTGCGGCATGGGGTGCCGGCTGTAGAACCAGTGCTGCTGGCCCAGCGTCCACAGGTTGGTGGTGACCCAGTAGAGGATCAGGCCCAGCGGGAAGTTGAGGCTGAAGAAGGCGAACAGCGGCGAGATGTACATCAGGATCTTCTGCTGCTGCGCCATGGGGTTGTCCGGCATCTGCGCCATCGAGCGGGTCACGCTCTGCCGGACGGTGAGGAACGTGGTCAGCGAGCTGATCGCCACGAAGCAGCCGATGACGACCTTCTGGGCGATGTCAGGGGCCTCGAAGAACGTGGCGGGCAGGGGAGCGTTGATGATCAGCGCGTGCTTGGCGCTGTCGACCAGCTCCTGCGACATGCCGAACTTGGCCTGGTCGGCGGCGATGGCCCGCAGCACGGTGAACATCGAGATGAAGATCGGGAACTGCGCCACGACGGGGAGGCAGCCACCGAGGGGGTTGGCGCCGGCGCCCTGGTACAGCGCCATGACCTCCTGGTTCATGCGCTGCTTGTCGTTCTTGTAGCGCTTGCGGAGCTCCTGGACCTTCGGTGCCAGCTCCTGCATCTTCCGCGACGACCGCATCTGCTTGAGGAACAGCGGGAAGATGAGGATCCGCATGCAGACGGTCAGCGTGACGATGGTCAGCGCCCAGGTCAACCCGCTGTTGGGGTCGAGGAAAGTGCTGTAGACCTGGTGGATCCAGGTGATGACTTGGGCGACGGCCGTGTACAGCCAATTGAGCCAGGACAGCTCCACCGAGCTAGCTCCCTTGCGTTTCGTGGGACCGGACCGGGCGTGGGGGCACCGGGTCTATACCTCCGGGATGGAATGGGTGGCACCGCCCGATGCGCCGGACAGTCAGCCATGTGCCGCGCAATGCCCCATGTACGGCAATCGCCTCGAGCCCATACGCGCTGCACGACGGGTAGAACCGGCAGCGTGGACCGAGCATCGGGCTGATGAAAGCCCGGTAGAACCGAATGGGGATGATCAGCGCCCGGGCGGCGAGGCCCGGCATCCCTTGCGGCTGCTCCGTCATCTGTGTCCACCCGTCGAGGACTCGCGCCGCCTGAGCAAACGATCCAGCGCGGCGTCGAGCTCGGCGGCCAGTTGCTCGACGCACGCAGACGCGGCCGGTGGATTGGCGCGTACCACCAGCAGGCTACCTCGCGGCAGCCGGTCGAGACGGTCGCGCATCAGGTGTCGGAGCCGTCGTTTGACCTTGTTCCGGGTCACCGCGCCACCAACGGCCTTGCTCACCACGAAACCAACCAGAGGTGTCTCTTCCCCAGAAAGGTTGAGATGCACCACCAAAGTGGGGCGTCCGGCGCGCTTTCCGCGCCGGACCGCCGCTTCGAACTCGTCCCCGCGCCGCATGCGGGATTGACGGGACAGCACCGTATACGCCTAACGCCCGTCGGCGAGGTACACCGACGGGCCGGACTTCGGGCGCGGGTCGATCAGGCCGACAGCTTCTCGCGGCCCTTGCGGCGACGGGCGGCGAGGATGGCGCGACCGGCCCGGGTGCGCATCCGCAGCCGGAAGCCGTGGGTCTTCGCGCGGCGACGGTTGTTCGGCTGGAAAGTACGCTTGCTCACGGGTGGGCTCCAGGCTTGAAGGTGCGCCCAGGGGCGCTTATACACACATGGCTGGCCTGCCGTGGGAGCGAGGGCACGCGAAATAGCCGTCGCGTGGCAAGCCGACCGTCGTACGTTACGGGCCAACGGCGTCCCAGGTCAAACTGAACGGGTTATCCACTGATCCACAGGCGACTTTTCCACCGCCGGGCCCGCGTCCACAGTTTGTGCATCCAGGTGCCACTACGCTGTGGACAACGTCTTGAACACAGCTGTGCACATGGATACTGTCGGCCCTTCTGGACCACCGGAAACACCGTGCACAGCCTGTGGATCTCCTGTGGAGGACCTGGGTACGAAGCCCTGCCGCCACGCTGTGGACGAAGGGGTCGCCGACCGCTCGGGGCGACCACGGTCATGTGGATAAACGATCGCGGGGGGCCGCGAGAGGAAGGAGGGGAGCCGCACCATGAGTGGTGTCGACCTCGGCACGGTATGGGCGAGGGCCCTGGGCAACTTCCTCAACGAGAACGTGCCCATCCAGCAGCGCACCTGGCTGTCGATGGTCCGTCCGATCGCTCTCGCGGACGACACGATCGTGCTCGGCGTCCCCAACGACTTCCTCAAGGACCTCATCGAGGGCAAGTTGCGCCCGCTGGTGGCCCACGCGCTGTCCCAGGAACTGGGGATGACGATGCGGCTGGCCGTGATGATCGACACCACGGCCCCCGAACAGCCTTTGCCGGACACCCATCAACAGCCTGTGAATGTGTCTTATCCCCAGAGTGTGGATAGCCAGCCGCGTTACACACAGCCGGTGCAACCCCAGCACTACCAGGCATCCGAGCCCCCGCAGTTCTATTCTCCACAGCCCGAGCAGCCTCCGGCGTCCACCGAATATCCACAGCCTTCGTTCTCTTTTGAACAGGTGCAGCCGTACACACCGCCTGTGGAGAAAGCGCCGGAGCCGGCGCCGAATCGCTGGGAAGCGAAGAGCAACAAGCCGAGCGAGCCGGCCAGACTCAACCAGAAGTACACATTTGAGACATTCGTCATCGGCGCCAGCAACCGGTTCGCGCACGCTGCGGCCGTGGCGGTGGCCGAATCCCCCGCGAAGGCGTACAACCCGCTCTTCATTTACGGTGACTCCGGCCTGGGGAAGACCCACCTGCTGCACGCGATCGGGCATTACGCGCAGAGCCTGTACGACGGCGCCCGGGTGAGATACGTGAGCTCGGAGGAGTTCACCAACGACTTCATCAACAGCATCCGCGACCACAAGGCCGACGGCTTCCGCGGCCGCTACCGCGCGATCGACATCCTGCTGGTGGACGACATCCAGTTCCTGGAGGGCAAGGAGCAGACGCAGGAGGAGTTCTTCCACACCTTCAACACCCTGCACAACGCCAACAAGCAGATCGTCATCTCCAGCGACCGCGCGCCCAAGCAGCTCATCACGCTGGAGGACCGGCTGCGCAACCGGTTCGAGTGGGGCCTGATCACCGACGTCCAGCCGCCCGAGCTGGAGACCCGCATCGCGATCCTGCGGAAGAAGGCCATCCAGGAGGGCCTGGCCGCGCCGCCCGAGGTGCTGGAGTACATCGCGAGCCGGATCTCCACCAACATCCGCGAGCTGGAGGGCGCCCTGATCAGGGTGACCGCGTTCGCCAGCCTCAACAGGCAGGGTGTGGACCTGCAGCTCGCCGAGGTCGTGCTGAAGGACCTGATCACCTCGGAGTCCGACACCGAGATCACGATCGCGGCCATCATGACCGAGACCGCCAACTACTTCGGCATCAGCATCGAAGACCTGTGCGGCACCTCGCGCAGCCGCGCGCTCGTCAACGCCCGGCAGATCGCCATGTACCTGGCGCGCGAGCTGACCGAGCTGTCGCTGCCGAAGATCGGCCAGCAGTTCGGCGGCCGCGACCACACCACCGTGATGCACGCCGAGCGCAAGATCCGGTCGCTCATCGCCGAGCGCAGGTCGATGTACAACCAGGTCAACGAGCTGACAATGCGTATCAAACAGAGCAAGCGTGGATCTTGATGCTCGTACACAGCCTGTGGAAAACACTGTGGACCAGCGGAAACGCAAAATCGGCGCGTCGGTACGACCGCCAATGCCGGGAAAAATCCACCCACAAGGGCTGGGGACGAATCTGGGGACATCCTGAGGAGAACCTGGGGATGACTCGTGGATAACGTGTGGACGGCCTGTGAACAGTCGATCTGGGACTCCAGAAGGCCCCCTCTTACCCCGTGGACAACCTGTGGAAACCTCGTGGATAACCGGTGGATGAACACCCCATGATCTGGGGACGGCCTGTGGGCGACGAATCTCCATCCCCAGGCGGCGAAGTTTCCCCCAGGCGTCACCCACACCCTCGGTGGATGAAAACAGGGGCACTGAGCTGCGAGGACATCAGTTGTCCACAGTTCCCACAGCCCCTAGTGTGATGACCTCTTATCTCTCTTACTAAGAAAATCAAAGACCCATAGAGGGGTTCTCCCCGAACCGCGGTGCGGGAGAGTGAACACTTGAATCAACGACGAACCCAGGAGGCTGATCACCGTGATGTTCCGAATCGAGCGAGACGTCCTCGCTGAGGCGGTGGCATGGACGGCACGCAGTCTCCCGGCGCGCCCGTCGGTGCCCGTGCTCGCCGGCATGCGCCTGGAGGTGACGGAGGGCCAGCAGCTCAAGCTGTCGGGGTTCGACTACGAGGTCTCCGCCGAGGTCACGCTCGAACTCCACACCGGTGAGGCGGGCGTCGTCCTGGTCTCGGGCAAGCTGCTCGCCGAGATCACGCGCGCGCTTCCCGCACAGCCTGTGGACTTCGTGGTGGAAGGCGCCAAGGCCGTCGTCACGTGCGGCAGCGCCCGGTTCACCCTGCTGACCATGCCTGTGGAGGACTACCCGTCGCTCCCGGCCATGCCGCCGGCCGCCGGGCGGGTGGGCAGCGACGTGTTCGCCTCCGCCGTCAGCCAGGTCGCCGTCGCGGCGGGCCGGGACGACACGCTGCCGATGCTCACGGGCGTGCGCATGGAGATCGAGGGCGACACCGTCACCCTCGCCGCCACCGACCGCTACCGGCTCGCCGTGCGCGAGCTCAAGTGGCAGCCGGGCCAGCCCGACTTCGCCGCGATCGCGATGATCCCCGGCAAGACGCTCGCCGACACCGCCAAGGCACTCGGCACCACCGGCGCCGAGGTGGAGATCGCGCTCAGCTCGGCCGGCGGCACCGGCGAGGGCATGATCGGCTTCTCCAGCGCGGGCCGTCGCACCACGACGCGGCTGCTCGACCCCGAGTTCCCCAAGTACCGCTCGCTGCTGCCCACGGAGTTCTCCGCGCGCGCCGACCTGTCCACAGGCCCGTTCGTCGAGGCGGTCAAGCGCGTGGCCCTGGTCGCCGAGCGCAACACCCCCGTACGCCTGGCGTTCAAGAGCGGCGAGGTCGTGCTGGAGGCCGGCAGCGGCGACGAGGCGCAGGCCGTCGAGGCACTGCCTGTGGATTACGAGGGCGAGGAGATGAACATCGCCTTCAACCACCAGTTCCTGCTGGAGGGGCTCGGCGCGATCGACTCCGACGTGGCGCGCCTGCAGATGACGACCTCGACCAAACCCGCCATCCTCACCGGGGGCAAGCCTGTGGACGAAGGCGCAGGTACGGACTACCGTTACCTGATCATGCCCATCCGCCTGTCGGGCTGATCCCGTCATCGGGGATGATGGAAGCCTGACAAGGGGGTAGAGGAGCGTCATGCAGATCGGCATGGTGGGACTGGGCAAGATGGGCGGCAACATGGCCGAGCGGCTGCGCCGCGGCGGCCATGAGGTGGTCGGTTACGACCGCGACCCCGGCATCAGCGACGTGGCCAGCCTGAAGGAGCTGGTCGAACGGCTGTCCGCGCCGCGCGCGGTCTGGGTCATGGTTCCCGCGGGCAAGCCCACCCAGCAGACGGTCGACGAGCTCGGCGAGCTGCTCGACGAGGGCGACATCGTCGTCGACGGCGGTAATTCACACTATGTGGACGACCAGAAGCACGCCGCCGAGCTGCGCGAGAAGGGCATCGGCTTCGTCGACTGCGGCGTGAGCGGCGGCGTGTGGGGGCTCCAGAACGGCTACGCCCTCATGTGCGGCGGCGATCAGGCCGACGTCGACCGGCTCATGCCGATCTTCGAGACGCTCAAGCCCGAGGGCGAGGACGGCTTCGTCCACGCCGGTGACGTCGGCGCCGGCCACTTCGCGAAGATGGTCCACAACGGCATCGAGTACGGCATGATGCAGGCGTTCGCGGAGGGCTGGGAGCTTCTGGAGGCGTCCGACGTCGTCAAGGACGTCAGGGGCTCCTTCAGCAGCTGGCGCACCGGCACCGTCATCCGCTCCTGGCTGCTCGACCTGATGGTGCGGGCGCTCGACGACGACGAGCACCTCGACCAGCTCCGCGGCTACGCCCAGGACTCCGGCGAGGGCCGCTGGACGGTCCAGGCGGCCGTCGACCACGCCGTGCCGCTGCCGGTGATCACCGCGGCCCTCTACGCGCGGTTCGCCTCGCGCCAGGACGACTCCCCCGCGATGAAGGTCGTCGCCGCGCTGCGCAACCAGTTCGGCGGCCACGCGATCACCTCGACCGAGGGCAGCACCGGCAAGGGCGCCGACTCGCCCGGCGCCGACGTGGCCCCGCCGCGCGAAGCCGAGTAGCCCGGCCGACCAGCCCAGCCGGGGTCCGGCCGGTCGGTCCGGTCGGTGGTCCACAGGCCGTCCGGGGAAGCCCGAGGTTTTCCACAGGACGGCAAGCCGGTGACACGGGCGGCCCCCGCGGCGGACTAACCTTCGTGGGGTGCATGTCGCCCACCTCTCGCTGACCGACTTCAGGTCCTACGCGTCCGTGGAGCTCGGTCTGGAACCGGGCGTCACGGCTCTCGTCGGGCCCAACGGCCAGGGCAAGACCAACCTGGTCGAGGCCCTCGGCTATGTCGCGACGCACTCCAGCCACCGCGTGGCCAACGACGCGCCGCTGGTGCGGCGGGGTGCCGCGCGGGCCATCGTGCGCTGCGCCGTCCACAGGGACGACCGGCGGGCGCTGGTGGAGCTGGAGATCAACCCGGGCAAGGCCAACCGGGCGCGGCTCAACCGCTCCCCCGTGTCCAGGCCGCGCGACGTCATCGGGCTGCTGCGCACGGTGCTGTTCGCGCCGGAGGACCTGGCGCTGTCCAAGGGCGACCCGTCGGAGCGCCGCCGTTTCCTCGACGACCTGCTCGTGGCCAGGGCCCCCAGGTTCGCCGGGGTCCGGGCCGACTACGACCGGGTGCTGAAGCAGCGCGGCGCCCTGCTGCGCACGGCCGCGCAGGCCCGCAGGGGCAGCAGGAGCGCCCGGCGGGCGGAGAGCGACACCGCGTTCGCCGCGGCGGGCGCCGGCGACGTCCTGAGCACGCTGGAGGTGTGGGACGCCCACCTCGCCAGGCACGGCGCGGAGCTGTTGCGGGCGCGGCTGGAGCTCATCGAGGCGTTGCGCCCGCTGGTGGCCGGGGCCTATGCCGCGCTGGCCCCCACGAGCGCCCCCGCGACGCTGGCCTACCGCAGCACGTTGTCCACAGGTGGGGACGGCGCGGAGGACGAAGTCGCCGGTGAGCGGGGATCTCCCGAGGCGCAGACGTTATCCACAGACTTGGGGAAAACCCTTGAACAGCAGCTCCGCGACCGGCTGTCGGAGGTCCGCCAGGCCGAGCTGGAACGGGGCGTCACCCTCGTCGGCCCCCACCGCGACGACCTGATCCTGGGCCTCGGCGACCTGCCCGCCCGCGGCTACGCCAGCCACGGCGAGTCGTGGTCGTTCGCGCTGGCGCTGCGGCTGGCCGCCTACGACCTGCTGCGGGCCGACGGCGGCGACCCGGTGCTGATCCTCGACGACGTGTTCGCCGAGCTCGACAGCCAGCGCCGGCGCAGGCTGGCCGAGATCGTCGCGCCGGCCGAACAGGTGCTGATCACCGCCGCCGTGCCCGACGACGTGCCGAAGGAGCTGGCGGGGGCCCGTTTCGACGTCGCTGAGGGGAGCGTGACCCGTGTCCGATGAGCAGCACAACGCGGCGGCCAGGGGGGCCGCCATGGCGAGGGAGAAGCTCGCGCAGGCGAAGGCCGACGCGGCCAAGCGCGGCCAGCTCCCGCGCCGCGAGCCCAGGCGCAAGGCCGGCCCGCGCCGGGAGGCCGGCGATCCCCAGCTCTTCGGCCGGGCCATCGCCGACCTGCTGGCCGACCGCGGCTGGGAGCGCTCGGCGGCCGTCGGTGCGGTGTTCGGCCGGTGGAAGGAGATCGTCGGCCCCGACCTGGCCGCCCACACCCGGCCGGAGTCCTTCGACGAGGGCGAGGTGCTCATCGCGGCCGATTCCACGGCCTGGGCGACGCAGGTCAGGCTGCTCGCGCGCACCCTCATCCGCAGGCTCAACGAGGAGCTGGGTGACGGTTCGGTGACAAAGGTCAAGGTCAGGGGGCCGCAGAACGCACCCCGGCCCACAGGGGGTTTGCGGGTGACCGGAAGCAGAGGCCCCGGCGACACCTATGGTTAGGCGCCGGGGGCGATCAGACAGCCGCAGACGCGATAAGCCCCCTTTCCGAAGGGGGGATGCTTGAGTGGGGGGCAAATCGAGCTAGGGCGCATCACAGGCGCGTGTATTGCCACCACGGGCTCCGGGAAGCGGTAGAATGAAAAAGGATTCCGGACACGTCCGCTTGCGTGTCACCCCGGCAGTAAGCCGACTCCCCCGGGTGACCGCGCATCGGGGCACTCACGACGGTGACGGGCACGGTAGGGGCAGCATGAAGTTGACGGCCTCCCCCGCCGCGTGTCCGCGGCAGGAGGATTTCGCAGTTGTCCTACGACGCTAGCTCAATCACCGTACTCGAAGGACTTGAGGCGGTTCGCAAACGCCCGGGTATGTATATCGGCTCCACCGGTGAGCGCGGCCTGCACCACCTCGTCTACGAGATCGTGGACAACGCGGTGGACGAGGCGCTGGCCGGTTTCGCCACCAGGATCGACATCTCGCTGCTGGCCGACGGCGGCGTGCGCGTGGTCGACAACGGCCGTGGCATCCCCACGGGCATCCACCCCGTGGAGAAGCGCTCGGCCGTCGAGGTCGTGCTGACCACGCTCCACGCGGGCGGCAAGTTCGACAGCCAGTCCTACGCGGTCTCCGGCGGCCTGCACGGCGTCGGCTCGGCCGTCGTCAACGCGCTGTCCACCGCCATGGACGTCGAGGTCAAGCAGAACGGCCACTACTGGCGGCAGCGCTACGAGCACTCCAAGCCCACCGCGCCGCTGGCCCAGGGCGAGGAGACCGACGAGACCGGCACGACGATCACGTTCTGGCCCGATCCCGACGTCTTCGAGACCACCACCTGGAACTACGAGACGCTCTCGCGCCGGTTCCAGGAGACGGCCTTCCTCAACAAGGGCCTGACGATCACGTTCACCGACGAGCGGCCCGACCACGTCAACGGCGAGCCCCACACGGTCGAATACCACTACGAGGGCGGCCTGGCCGACTTCGTCAAGCACCTCAACGCCAAGAAGGAGGCGGCGCACGCGTCGATCGTCGCCTTCGAGGAAGAGGGCGACGGCATCGCGGTCGACATCGCCATGCAGTGGAACAACTCCTACTCGGAGTCGGTCTACACATTCGCCAACATGATCAACACGGCTGAGGGCGGCACCCACGAGGAGGGCTTCCGCGCGGCGCTGACGACCATCGTCAACCGCTACGCGCGCGAGCAGAAGTTCCTCAAGGAGGGCAAGGACGACAACCTCTCCGGCGAGGACGTCCGCGAGGGCCTGACCGCGATCATCTCGGTCAAGCTGTCCGACCCGCAGTTCGAGGGCCAGACCAAGACCAAGCTGGGCAACACCGAGGCCAAGTCGTTCGTGCAGAAGGCCTGCAACGACCACCTGCGCGACTGGTTCGAGCGCAACCCCGGCGAGGCCAAGGACATCATCAACAAGTCGCTCCAGGCCAGCCGCGCCCGGCTGGCGGCCCGCCAGGCCCGCGACCTGACCCGGCGCAAGTCGCTCCTGGAGTCCGGCAGCGGCCTCCCCGGCAAGCTGGCCGACTGCCAGTGGAACGACCCGGAGAAGTGCGAGCTGTTCATCGTCGAGGGCGACTCGGCCGGCGGCTCGGCCAAGGGCGGCCGCGACTCGCGTTTCCAGGCGATCCTGCCCATCCGCGGCAAGATCCTCAACGTCGAGAAGGCGCGGATCGACAAGGTCCTGAAGAACAACGAGGTCCAGGCGCTCATCACCGCCCTGGGCACCGGCGTGCACGACGAGTTCGACATCGCCAAGCTGCGTTACCACAAGGTGATCCTGATGGCCGACGCCGACGTCGACGGCCAGCACATCAACACCCTGCTGCTGACGCTGCTGTTCAGGTTCATGCGGCCGCTGATCGAGGCCGGGCACGTCTACCTGTCCTGCCCGCCGCTCTACAAGATCAAGTGGGACCGGAAGGGCGAGGACGCCTCCTACGCCTACTCCGACGCCGAGCGCGACGCGGTCATCAACGACGGCATCGCGCAGGGCAAGGCAGACCCGCGCCCGCGGGACAACGTCCAGCGGTTCAAGGGCCTCGGCGAGATGAACGCCGGCCAGCTCTGGGAGACCACCATGAACCCGGCGACGCGACTGCTGCGCCTGGTCACGCTCGACGACGCGGCCCAGGCCGACGACCTGTTCAGCGTGCTCATGGGCGAGGACGTCGAGGCGCGGCGCGACTTCATCATCCGCAACGCGCGCGACGTTCGCTTCCTCGACGTTTAAGAAGGACCTGAACCTGTGACGGACGTGAACACCACTCCCCCGGCTGACCGCATCGAACCGGTGGACATCCAGTCCGAGATGCAGCGCAGTTACATGGACTACGCGATGTCCGTCATCGTGTCCAGGGCGCTGCCGGACGTACGCGACGGCCTCAAGCCGGTGCACCGGCGGGTGCTCTACGCGATGTACGACGGTGGCTACCGTCCCGACCGCGGCTACTTCAAGTGCGCCCGCGTCGTCGGCGACGTGATGGGCACCTACCACCCCCACGGCGACACCTCGATCTACGACGCGCTGGTCCGCCTGGCCCAGCCGTGGTCGCTGCGCTATCCCCTGGTCGACGGGCAGGGCAACTTCGGCTCGCCGGGCAACGACCCGGCGGCCGCGATGCGGTACACCGAGTGCAAGCTCGCGCCCATCGCCATGGAGATGCTGCGCGACATCGACAAGGACACCGTCGACTTCCGCCCGAACTACGACGGCAAGTCGCAGGAGCCCGACGTCCTGCCGGCGCGGTTCCCGCAGCTGCTGGTCAACGGCTCGGGCGGCATCGCGGTCGGCATGGCCACCAACATCCCGCCGCACAACCTGCGCGAGGTCTCGGCCGCCGTCAGGTGGTACCTGGAGAACCCCGAGGCCGACGACGAGGAGCTGCTGGAAGCCTCGATCAGGCTGGTCAAGGGGCCCGACTTCCCGACCAAGGCGCTGATCGTCGGACGCCGGGGCATCGAGGACGCGTACCGCACCGGGCGCGGCTCGATCACCATGCGCGCGGTGGTCGAGGTCGAGGAGGACAAGGGCCGGCAGGCGCTCGTCGTCACCGAGCTTCCCTACCAGGTCAACCCGGACAACCTGGCGCTGAAGATCGCCGAGCTGGTGCGCGAGGGCAAGCTCTCGGGCATCGCCGACGTACGCGACGAGAGCTCCTCGCGGGTCGGGCAGCGCCTGGTGATCGTGCTCAAGCGCGACGCGGTCGCCAAGGTCGTGCTCAACAACCTGTACAAGCACACCCAACTCCAGGACACCTTCGGCGCCAACATGCTGGCGCTGGTCGACGGCGTGCCGCGCACGCTGCGGCTCGACCAGTTCATCCGCCACTACGTGGCCCACCAGGTCGAGGTCATCGTCCGCCGGACGCGTTACCTGCTGCGCAAGGCCGAGGAGCGCGCGCACATCCTGCGCGGGCTGCTGAAGGCCCTTGAGCGGCTCGACGACGTCATCGCCCTCATCCGGGCCTCGGAGTCGGCCTCGCACGCCCAGCAGGGCCTCATGGGGCTCCTGGAGATCGACGAGGTCCAGGCGCAGGCCATCCTGGACATGCAGCTGCGCAAGCTGGCCGCCCTGGAGCGGCAGGCCATCCAGGACGAGTACGACGGCCTGATGGCCCAGATCGCCGAGTACAACTCGATCCTGGCCAGCGAGGCCCGCCAGCGCGAGATCATCGGCGACGAGCTGACCGAGGTCGTCAACCGCTACGGCGACGAGCGCAAGACCGAGATCATCGCCTACGACGGCGACATGTCGATCGAAGACCTCATCGCCGAGGAGGAGATCGTCGTCACGATCACCCGCGGCGGTTATGCCAAGCGCACCCGTACCGACCTCTACCGGGCGCAGAAGCGGGGCGGCAAGGGCGTCCGCGGCGCCCAGCTGCGCCAGGACGACATCGTCGACCACTTCTTCGTCACCACGACGCACCACTGGCTGCTGTTCTTCACGAACAAGGGCCGGGTGTACCGGGTCAAGGCGTACGAGCTGCCTGATGCCGGGCGTGACGCCCGTGGCATGCATCTCGCGAACCTTTTGGCCATGCAGCCCGACGAAACAGTCATGGAAGTTCTCGACCTCCGCGACTACGACGTCGCCCCCTACCTGGTGCTCGCCACGCGCAGCGGCCTGGTCAAGAAGACGCGCCTGTCCGAGTACGACTCCCCCAGGTCGGGCGGTCTGATCGCGATCAACCTGCGCGAGGACGACGAGGTCATCGGCGCCCGCCTGGTCTCCGAGACCGACGATCTGCTGCTCGTCTCCAAGGGCGCGCAGTCGATCAGGTTCACCGCCTCCGACGAGGCGCTGCGGCCCATGGGCCGCGCGACCAGCGGTGTCATCGGCATGAGGTTCCTCGAAGGAGACGAACTTCTCGCCATGAATCGCATCGCCGACGGTCAAGATGTGCTTATCGCCACGAAGGCTGGGTACGCAAAGCGGACGCCAGTGGAGCAGTATCCAGTTCAAGGACGTGGCGGTAGGGGCGTGCTGACTGCGAAAATCGTGAGTTCCCGTGGCAAGCTGGTCGGAGCCGTCATGGTCAACCCAGAGGACGAGGTCTTCGCGATCACGTCCGCCGGCGGGGTGATCCGGACGAGTGCCGGCGAGATCAAGCAGTCCGGCCGCCAGACCATGGGAGTGCGATTGATGAACCTCGCCGAAGGCGACAGCGTGGTTGCCCTCGCCCGGAACGCGGAGTCGTTGGAGACTCCGGTGGAGAATGAGGAAGACGGGGGAGGAGAGTAAGTCATGAGCGCCCAGGGTGGCACCGCCAGAGCCCAGGCGGCGTCGGGTAACGGACAGCAGCCGAAGAAGTCCGCTGAGCCGGAGATCTTCAGTTCGGTTGACGGCGAGCAGGACAGGACGCCCGCGAAGGGCGCCGCCGCTCAGCCCCGCTCCAAGGACGAGCCGCAGGCGGAGGGCAACGAGACGGTGCGCATCCGTCCGTCGCTCACCAGCGAGGCACCTCCGCCCGTCGAGATGCCCAAGAAGAAGTCGTCGAACAACGCGGGGTCCAGGCTGCCCCGCAAGGCACACCTGGTGCTGCGCCGCATCGAGCCGTGGTCGGCCATGAAGTTCAGCTTCGTGGTGTCACTGGTCTGCTTCGTGGTGCTCTTCGTGGCAGTGGCCGTCCTGTACGGCGTGCTGTCGGCCCTGGGGGTGTTCGACTCACTCGTCGACCTGGTCAACCAGCTCGGCAAGGGTGAGCAGGGACAGAGCTCGATCCCGATCAACATCGCCTCGTGGTTCGAGCCGGTGCGCATCCTCGGGTACACCGCGCTGATCGGCGCCGTGAACGTGGTGCTGATCACCGCTCTGTCCACGCTCGGTGCGGTCATCTACAACATCGCCTCCGACCTGGTCGGGGGCGTTGAGGTGACGTTCAGCGAGGCCGAATAGCAGGTTCGGGCGGGGGCTCGTGCCGTACCGGGGTGGCTGGTACGGCACGAGCAGCCCGTCGGACACGGTAAGCTTTTCTCGTCCGAACAACTGGTTCGCCTCCCCCCAGGGGAATGCGATACCGTTCGGTGTGCGCGGGGCTATAGCTCAGACGGTTAGAGCGCTTCCCTGATAAGGAAGAGGTCCCAGGTTCAAGTCCTGGTAGCCCCACAGATTTTCTCAGTTCAGAGGCCGTTTCCCGGAGATCGGGAGACGGCCTTTTGAGTGTTCGCCATCAATGTGCCGCCGAGATCATCAGGTGACAGGGGTCCATTCGTATTGACGCCGGCCGGGCGGCGCTTGGCGTGGGGAATTGCGGGCTGGGGTGAATAGTGGCGGGTCGGACGGTCCGTCACTCGATCCCCGATCCTCCACGGCCGCACCCGGCTGAGGACCTACTCGGGTAGAACGGCGGGAGCGTGCGGACTCGCCTCCTACTTGCTGTATTTCATGCGCGTCACGTCCAGGCGTGCGGGGTTCCGGTACATGCCGGCGTCGATCGGGATGGCCTCGTCGACGAGACCGGTGTAGGCGCCGGAGGGCACGCCGTCGGGATGAGCCGCCACGATGGTCCTGCCCGGCGCGTAGTACCTGGCCTCCTCGCGTGGACGTCCACACTGCCTACGAGGGGGGCTGGTGGTGCTGGCGTAGCCTTGTCGCGGTTTGATCAACTGAGGGGTGGCATGCGCACATACGTGGTGGCCGTTGTCGTCGTCTCGTCGCTCATGGCCGGTTGTGCGATTTCGTTTCCGGGACGGCAGGCAGAACCGTCACCTCGCTTCGTGATCGATCCTCGCCCTGTGGATCGCCCGCTTGCAGACCTTGCGAAAAGCGCCAAAGGCAAGGTGTTGCTTCGACATGTCGATGAGGGGCGGAGTGACCGCTGGTCCACGAAAATCCGGATGGGCACATCGTTTCGCCTGGAGGTCGACTGCGTGCGAGCAAGCGGGACGATAATTGTCCGCGTCGGCGAAACTCAGCTTCCTCATCAGTGCTCTGCCGGCCCTGGGGGTGTACGCGTCAGCACGATCCCCGACGACGTGGCTGTCCGTAGCGTCAAGGTGGAGGCGCCCAAAGGGGCCAGATGGGCCGTTCTCATCTGGAAGCCGCCGCAGAGTCAGCATTGACGCAACGCGGCCCCTGATCGACGGCGGCTCGGTTCGTAGGATCGGCTGCATGGGGATGTACGTCTCGGTCAGAGGGTGGGTTGAGCTGGGGTTCGCTCAGAAGCCGGACGCCGAGCGCATCATCGGGGACGACGACCCCTACTCCGGCGGGTGGGCGTGGCCGGCGAAACCCTTCAACTGGACGCTCTACCTGTTCTACGGCGGCGACGTCCGGGAGGGCGCGCTGCACGAGATCCGGGCCAAGGTCGAACGACTGGCCGCCCTGCCGCCGGTGGACGAGGACGGGGACCGGCCGCGGGGAGTCTTCGTGCTCACCGACGAGCGCGGCCAGGCACGATGCTGGCACATCCGTGAAGGGACGGTCCTCGACGTCCCGGCGCCGGACTTCGGGTGGTTGGCGAGTTAGCACCGGAACCCCAGGCGCGGTGGCAGAATGTCGCGGATGTCGAGGGCGGGATCGTTGTGGCGGCAGCGGGATTTCGTGCTCCTGGGGAGCAGCCAGACCACCAGTTCGTTCGGGAACGAGATCTCCTACCTGGCGTTACCCCTGGTCGCGGGGCTCATGTTGGACGCCTCGCCGGTGGAGCTCGGGCTGCTGGCGGCGGCGCGGCGGTTGCCGGTGCTGTTCGCGTCGTTGCCGGCGGGGGCCCTGAGCGATCGGTGGCGCAAGCGGCCGGTGATGATCGTCACGTTCCTGGTCTCCGGGTGCGCGATGGGGACGATCCCCTTGGCGGCCGTGGCCGGCGGGCTCACGCTCGGGCAGCTCTACGCCGTGGCGCTGGTGGTGGCGACGTGTGAGGTGTTCTTCACGCCCGCCTACCAGACGTACCCGCTGACGTTGCTCGGGCCCGAGCGGTTGATGGCGGGGAACGCCAAGCTCACCAGCACGGTCACGGTGGCGGGGATGGCGGGGCAGCCGGTCGGCGGGGTGCTGATCTCGCTGTTCGGGCCGGCCAAGGCGGTGCTCGCCGACGCTCTGTCCTACCTGGCAGGCGCGCTCGCGCTCGCGCTGATCCGGTTGCCGGAGGCCGGGCCGGAGCGGAAGGAGCGGGCCCCTCGGCTGCGCGAGCAGATCGGGGAGGGGCTGCGGTACGTCGTCCGTCATCGTGTGATCGGGCCGCTGGTGCTCTACATGGCCACGGTCAGCTTCTGCATCGCCGGGCTGGGCGCGCTGGAGGTCAACTACGTCGTACGGGAGCTCGGCTGGTCGGGACTGGCGACCGGCCTGGTGTTCGGGGTGAGCATGGCCGGCGGGCTGGCGGCCGGGGCGATCGCGGGGCCGCTCACCGACCGGTACGGCATGCCGCGCGTGCTGCTCGGGGCCGCCTTCGCGTACCCGTTGTGCAGCGGGTCGATCGGGCTGGTGGGGCCGGGACTGGCCGGGCAGGTCGTGGTGGGCGTCTCGTGGACGTTGATGATCATCGTCACGCTCGTCTTCCAGAGCACCCAGCGCAGTCTGCGGCAGCTCCTGACGCCCAGGGAGATGCAGGGACGGCTGGCGGCCACGTCCCGCTGGCTCACCTGGGCCGCCACACCGGTCGGCGCGGTCCTCGCCGGGGCGCTGGCCGGCCTGATCGGCATGCGCGGCACGCTGGTCGTGTTCTCGGCCGGGATGCTGGCCGGTCCGGTGGTCATGTGGTTCTCGCCGCTGCGCACGTCCCGGCGGGAGATCGAGCGGGACGTACGGACGGCGACGGCGGGATAGCTCTGGGATCGCCGGGTCACACGGCGAAGAGCAGGGCGGCGTTGACGAGGAGGGCGACGGCGGTCGCGAAGTGCACGCCGAAGGCGACCGCCTTGGTGCCGCCGTTGCGGAGCACGATCAGGGTGTCGCCCAGGGGGAGCAGCGCGACGATCAGCATGAACCAGGCTTCGGCCCGGGCGCCCACGAAGGCCAGCAGGGCCAGGCCGAGCAGCCCGTACGTGCCGTCGCGCAGCCCCTTGATGGTCAGGTAGGCGCGGTCGCCGTCCTGCTTGGCGGGGACGCCGTATCCGGCGGCCGCGGCGACCGGGACGAACAGGAAGCGGGCGCCGATGAGCACGACCAGCAGGTTGAGGGCGATGGCGAGGCCGTAGGCAAGGGTGGTGAGCATGTCCGTCTCCAGAAGCTAGCGTTGCTAGGAACGAGGACGACGCTAGCAGAACGATGACAGAAGCGCTAGCGATGCTAGGATCGGGAGCATGTCGATTCAGGCGCGCCGGGAGCGCGAACGTGCGGAACGCGAGAAGCTGATCATCACGGCCGCCTGCGAGCTGGCCGAGGCGGAGGGCTGGGAGGCGGTGACGACGCGGCGGCTGGCCGAGCGCATCGAGTACAGCCAGCCGGTGCTCTACAGCCACTTCAAGGGCAAGGGCGCGATCATGGCGGCCGTGGCCGTGGAGGGCTGCGTGATCCTCGCGGACGAGCTGCGCGCGGCCCGTACCTCGGCTCCGGACGCCGGCAGCGCCCTCGCGGCCGTGGGCGCGGCCTACACGGCGTTCGCCGAGCGGCGTCCGGCGCTCTACGACGTCATCTTCAGCCAGAACGTCGACCTGCCGTTCGCCACGCCGGAGGCTCCCGCGGCCCTGCACGCGGCGTTCGGCGAGCTGGTCGAGGGGCTGCGCCCGCACGCCGGCGAGGGTGAGGACCTGCCCCTGCTCACCGAGACCTACTGGGCCGCCCTGCACGGGCTGGTCACGCTCATGCGCGGCAAGCGGCTGCCGGCCGAGCAGCACGAACGCAGGCTGGAGCTGCTGCTGAAGCGGTTCGCGGCCTGACGGTTTGACCTTGCCACCGGCGTCAACGTCTACCCTCGTGGCCCGCACATCGACGAGAACGGACGACGCCCGTGAGCACCCACCGCACCACCCTGGTCGAGCTGGACCAGAGCTTCTTCGACGCCCTGGTGGCCAACGACCACGACCGCCTGATGGACCTGCTGGCGGACGACTTCGTCCTGGTGGGGGTCGAGGACGGGGCGGTCGCCGGCAAGGACGTCCTGCTCGACCTGGTGAAGTCGGGAGGCCTGCGGTTCCCGAAGATCGACTCGTTCCCGGACGAGGCCATCGTGCGGGTGATCGGGGACGTCGGGATCGTCGTGGGGCGTACGGGGATGAACTTCACGAACCCCGACGGCAGCACGTTCAGCGCCGGCAGCCGGTACACGCACGTGTACGCCCTCGGCCCCGACGGACGCCACCGGCTGGTCTCGGCGCAGGGCACGGCCATCAAGGCGTGACCTGACCAGGCTTGGCGGGAAGGCCGGGTCAGCCGCCTTCCGGTTTCCGCCATTCCGCGGTGACCTTGAGGTGCGCCTCCCCGGTCGATTCGGCGACGACCACGCCGGCCTTGGCGGTCAGCTTCATCCCGAACTCGACCGCGACCACGTCCGGCGGCTCCGGGCATGACCGCATGCGGCGCAGAACGTCGCCGGCGAAGCTCTGGACGCGCTGGAGGCCCGCGCCCAGCGCCTCCGGCATGCGTTCGACGGCCGCGCGGGCCCGTCCGGCGGGAAGCGGCTCGTCGCCGGGCTGATCGTTGACCTCCACGAGCACGGTGCCGCCGTCGTCGAGGGGTACCTCGAGGAAGTAGCGCAAGGTTGGCCTCCTGTCCTTAGACAGGTGCAAGCATGGTGGACGGGCCCGCCCCGGCGGAGGCTTTTCGCCTCGGCGACGCGCCCGGCCCGCGGCGAGGCGCCCGGCCCGCGGCGAGGCGCCCGGCCCGCGGTGAGGCGCCCAGCCCGCGGCGAGGTGCGCGGCGCGGAAGGGCTCCCGTGGACGGCCGCACAGATGGCGCGAAGTTATCCACAGGTTGGGGACAGTTGTCCACAGTGGTGGACAAGTCTGAAATCATTGACACGATGTCTGGATCGTTTTACCTTGCCTGCTTGTGATGTCGTACGAGGAAAAGGGCGCCTGGGTCTATCTCGTGGCGACGGCCGGCGCCTACGTGGCCTACGTCATCGTCATCCTGAGCCGGGCCGGCGACGGCCCGCTCAGCGCCGTCCCCTATGTCGCGCCGATGGCGTGGGCGATCGGGATCAGCGTCGTCCTGTCCGTCGCGGGCCGTATCGTGGTCGAGATCGTGAAGCCCAGCGAGAGTCACAAGAGCGACGTGCGAGACAGGGAAATCAACCGTTCCGCCCAACATGTCGGAGGCGTCGTCCTCGCCGCCTCCATGATGGTCCCCCTTGGCCTGACCATGGCGGAAGCCGACCATTTCTGGATCGCCAACGCCATCTACGCCGCACTCGTCCTGTCCACTCTGGTGGCCACCCCGCTGCGGCTGCTCGCCTACCGGAGGGGCCTGTAGGCATGGGCAAACCGACCAAGGTCACCAACTCCATCAGGGCTCTGCGGTTCGCGCACGGGGAGATGACGCAGGCCGAGCTGGCCCAGCGGGTGGGTGTCACGCGGCAGACCGTCATCGCCATCGAGCAGGGCCGGTATTCACCCTCTCTTGAGGTGGCCTTTCAGATCGCCCGGGTGTTCCGGGTGCCCCTGGACGACGTCTTCCAGTACCCGGACGCCGACGGCTAGTTATCCACAGGCTCGTCGGTTTTCCACAGGTTGTCGAGAGCGGTGGCGACGGCCGCGATGGAGTCGTGCGCGGAGCGGATGCGGGCGGTCTGGGCCTCGTCCGTCCAGCCGAGCCGCAGGCCCTCCTCGGCCAGCGCGTCGAAGGCCGTGAACGCGGCCAGTTTCTGGCGCAGGACCTTCGACCAGGCGTCGTCCTCGATCCGGTAGTAGACGTTGCGCTCCCCCGGCCTGCGCAGCCTGTGGACGAGCCGGATCGACGTGAGGAGCTGCATGGTCGTCGTCAGGGAAGCGCGGCTTGCGCCGATGGCGTCGGCGATGTCGGACGCCGTCTGCGCGGGCGGGTCGCAGACCATGAGCCAGCCCAGGACGCGGCCGGTGATCGGGGCCAGCCCCCACTCGTCGGAGACGAAGTCCGCCACCCGCTCGACCCAGTCGAGCACCTGCTCCCGGCCCGGACCGTCCGGCGACTGCATGTGGGGCCCTCTCCGTCGGCATCGCTCTGTGTGAGTCGTCAAATACTAAGAGCAATGAGACGTGGGCTGCCAATGCTGGTGTCCGTGACGGCCGACCTCGGCCGCGGGGTCCTGGGTCAGCGCTCGGTCATCCGCCTGAGCTGCTGCTCCCTGGCTCCGGCGTCGCCCGGCAGGCCGCGTTCGGCCAGCAGGCCGGCGACGCGCTCGCGGACCTCGACGGGTTGGCGGCCGTCGTACTTGAACTTGGCGCGCGCCTCCACCACCGCCAGCCGCAGCCCGCGCAGGCCGGGCAGCTGCCGGTGGTACGGACCCTCGCCGGCCGCCACGACGCCGTGCGCCCCGTCGGGCTGGAAGTGGGCGAGCTGGCGGCGCAGGATCTCGGCCTTGCCCTCGGGGTCGTCCACCACCTCGGCCCGGCAGGTGAGCTGGACGGAGGCGTAATAGCTGGTGGGCACGCCGGTCTCGGGGTCGCCCGTCCGCCAGCCGCCGGGGATGTAGGCGTAGTCGTCGTGCACGCTCAGCAGGACCGCCGGATCGCGCTCGATCGCCGCCCACGCCGGGTTGGGCCTGGCCAGGTGGAGCAGCACCTCCCCGGCGGCGGCGTCGAAGAGGAAGTGGGTGGGGACGACGACGGGCGGGCCGCCGCCGGGGCCGTTCGCGGCCAGCTGGCCGAAGTCGCGGGTGGCGAGCCAGGTGCGCCACTCGTCGTCGTCCCGTGCCGCGTCCCAGGGATGAATGAGCACGTGAAACCCTCCCGCCGAGCTTTGTATTAGTACATAATGTACTTTGTGTCAGAAACATACAGGATCGCCGGTGGGACGGCCAGCGAGATCGCGGCCGGCGTCGAGGCCGCCGTGTCCGCGGGCCTGCTGCCTCCCGGGACGCACCTGCCGCCGGTGCGCGAGGTGGCCGCCACGGCCGAGGTCAGCCCGAACACCGCCGCGGCCGCGTACCGGCTGCTGCGGGAGCGCGGGATCGTCGAGACGGCGGGCCGGCGCGGCACGCGGGTCCGGCCGCGCCCGGCCACCACGACCCGCGAGGAGATCCGCGTCGAGGTGCCGCCCGGCGTGCGCGACCTGTCGCACGGCAACCCCGACCCGGCCCTGCTGCCGCCGCTGCACGAGGCGCTCGCCGCCGCCGCCAGGGCGCACGAGCAGCGTCCGGCCATGTACGGCACGGGCGACGACGAGGAGCTGCTCTCGCTGGCCGCCACCCGTCTGCGCGCGGACGGCGTGCCCGCCGCGCCGCTGGCGATCACCTCCGGCACCCTCGACGCGGTGGAACGCGTCCTGAACGCCCACCTTCGTCCCGGCGACGCGATCGGCGTCGAGGACCCCGGCTGGACGGCCCTGCTCGACCTGGTCGCCGCCCTCGGGCTGCGGCCGGTCCCGATGCGCCTGGACGACGAGGGCCCGCTGCCGGACGAGCTGGACCGGGCGTTGCGGGCGGGCGTGCGAGCGGTGGTGATCACCGCCCGCGCTCAGAACCCCACCGGCGCGGCCGTCACCGCCCGGCGGGCCGCGGACCTGCGCGCCCTGCTCGCCACCCGTCCCGACGTGGTGCTGATCGAGGACGACCACGGCGCGAGCCTGGTGGACCTCCCCCTCCATCCCCTGGCCGGCGTGACCACCCGCTGGTTGCTCACCCGCTCGACGGCCAAGGCGCTCGGCCCCGACCTGCGGCTGGCGCTGGTCACCGGCGATCCCGTCACGCTCGACCGGCTGCGCGGGCGGCAGCGGCTGGCCGCGGGCTGGGTCAGCCATCTGCTGCAGCGCGCGGTCGCCCACCTGTGGCGTGCACAGGCTGTGGACACCGCGGCCGTGGCCGCCGCCTACGCCGGTCGGCGGGACGGCCTGATCGACGCGCTGGCCGCGCGTGGCCTGCGGGCGCACGGCCGCAGCGGGCTCAACGTCTGGGTCCCGGTCGCCGACGAGACCACCGCCGTCACCCGGCTGCTGGGCCTCGGCTGGGCCGCCGCGCCCGGCGCCCGCAACCGCGTCCGCACGCCGCCCGCGCTGCGGCTGACGGTCTCCACGCTGCGGCCCGACGAGCTGCCGCGCCTGGCCGACGACCTGGCCGCCGCCCTGCGCCCGCCCACGGCCGGCCGGTACGGCTGACGCCCCGGACGCCCCCGTGATCAGCGGTTCGGCTCCAGGGACATCGCCGGGCACGGCTCGGGGCGGCGGGGGCGGCGGTGGCGGCGTACCGAGTGGGCCAGGACGCCCAGCGCGCCCACGATGAGCACGAGCAGGGCCGCCCTGGTGGCCGCGGGCCAGCCGGCGTCCAGGGAGCCGAAGAACACCGCGCCGGTGATCGTCCCGCCGAGCACGCCGCCGGTCTCCTGCACGGTCCCCAGCACCCCGGCCGCCGCGCCCGCGCGCTCCCGGCGTACGGACGCGAGGACCGACGACAGCAGCGGCGACATGACCAGCCCCATCCCCGCGCCCGCCACCAGCAGCGCGCCCGCCACCAGGTACGGCGACTCCCCCGCCTGGAGGAGCAGCCCGAGCCCGAGCAGCAGCGCCAGCGGACCGGCCGGGCGCGGCACCCGGGCCGCGCGCGGCGAGGCCAGGAAGAAGCCCACGTTCAGCGCGGTGCACACCGCCCCGGCGGCCAGCGGACCGAGGCCGAGGCCGTCCTGGAGGTGCAGGGCGAGCACGAACGACAGTCCCGCGGAGGTGCCGAACAGCAGCGCGACCGCCGCCAGCCCGGCCGTGAACCCCTTCTCGCCGAACACCGCCAGGTCCAGCAGCGGCTCCCGGCCGGTCGCCGCCAGCCGCCGCTGCCGCCGGACGAACGCCGCCAGCATGAGCGCCGCGCCGCCCAGGCACGGCCACGTCCACTGCGGCCAGCCCTCCTCGCGGCCCTGGACCAGCGGCAGCACGACGCCTGCCAGCCCCGCCGCGACCAGCGCCGCGCCCGGCAGGTCCAGCCCCGCACGCGACCCGACCCCGGCGACGCGGGGGACCAGCCGCCCGGTCAGCGCCAGCGCCGCCAGGCCGATCGGCACGTTGACCAGGAAGCACGCCCTCCAGCCGAGCCCGAGGGGGTCGGCCGCCACCACCAGCCCGCCCACCACCTGGCCGCTCATCCCGGCCAGGCCCACCACCGTGCCGTACCAGCCGAACGCCCTGGCCCGGCCCGCGCCCGGGAACAACGTCCCGATCAGCGTCAGGACCTGCGGCGCGAGCAGCGCCGCCGCGACGCCCTGCGCCACCCGGGCGAGCACGAGCGCGGCGGCGTCCGGCGCGCCGCCGCAGGCCGCCGAGGCGAGCGTGAACAGGGCCAGCCCGGCGGCGAAGAGGCGGCGCGGCCCGTACAGGTCGCCGAGCCGCCCGGAGACGATCAGGCCCGCCGCGTACGCCAGCCCGTAACCGGCGACCACGAACTGGCTCGCCGCGTCGCCCGCTCCCAGGTCGGCGCGGATCGAGGGCACGGCCACGTTCGCGACGAAGAAGTCGAGCGTGGTCATGAACACCGCGACCAGCACCACGGGCAGGGCCGCCCAGCGAGGACGGAGGGACATCAGGGACTCCAGGGAAGGGAGGAACCGGGCGGTGGAAGAACACCGGCGGACGCCGGACGGTTGACCTCACCCTGGAGCCAGGCGATTACGGTTTCCTGCTGATGAGCTACGGATTCAGCGCCATAATGACGCTCAATGCCGAAATTTCAGGGGTTGGAGGAGTTCGCCGCGGCGATTGCCCCCGTCATCGACGCGGCCCACGTCGAGGTGCACGCCGCCGCCGGCAGGGCCGTCCTGGACCTGGCCGAGCGCTCCGGCCTGACCTGCGGCCTGCTCAACGACCTGCGCTTCGTGCTCCCGCTGCGCCCGGTGACCACGGCCGCGCTCGCCGCCGTCCACCGGTACGGCGACGTCACCGAAGGCGTCGGCGTCCACCTGCGCGAGGGCACGCTCGAACGGGACGCCGGCGGGGCGTTGCGGCTCACCCCCGAGGGACGGGCGTTCGTGGACGGCCTGTACGCCGCGCACGCCGAGGCGGCCGGCCGCGTCTGGGCGGGCCGTGACGTGGCCGGTCTGGCCGGGTCGGTGGGCGGGGTGCTCGGCCGGGCCGTACGCGTGCCGGGCGGCGCCCTGGAGGTGATGGCGCCGCCGTACGAGCCGGACGCCGCCCCCGCCGGCCTGCTGCTGTTCAACCGGCTCGCCGCGCTGCGCTACCACCGGGCCGACGCGCACGCCGAGTCCTGGCGCGCGGCCGGGCTGACCGCGGCCGGGATCGTCGCGCTGAGGGACGGTCCCGTCCGGGCCGCGATCGAGGCCGGGACGAACCGGCGGGCCGCCGACCCGTACCGGGCCATGACGGACGACGACCGCCAGGCCCTGTACGCCGGCCTCCTGAGCCTTGTTTAAAGCGCCGCCAGCAGGCGGCCCACCTGCGTGCGGTCGTTGACCCCCAGCTTCTCGTAGGCCGCCTGCAGATGGTTGGCCGCCGTACGGGTGGACAGCGTCAGCCGGTCGGCGATCTGCCGGTTCGTCAGCCCGGCCGCCGCCAGCTTGACGATCTCCCGCTGGCGCGGCGTGAGCTCCGGCGTGGCCAGCTCGACCAGCGCGGGCGTCGAGACCCCCGGGCACCGCCTGGCCAGCGCCCACGCCCTGGTCTGCGCACCCCTGGCCAGCGTGCCCCGGCCGTCCCGGCGGTGGGCCGCCGACTCCTGGGCGAGGGCCTCGGCGGCGTACAGGACCAGGCCGAGCCGTTCGAACTCGGCGGCGACGTCCCGCAGCTCGGCCGGGTCGCCCGCGGCTCGCGCGTGCCGGGCGAACAGCCCGGCCAGCGGCCCGTCCACCCGTTCGGCGAGCGCGGCCAGCCGCCGGGCCGCCAGGGCGGGCGTGCCCAGCCGCACCAGGTCGTGCAGCGCGAACATCAGGTACCCGGACTGCTCGTGCCGCTCGGCCAGCCCGGCGGCCGTCAGGCACAGGCTCACCGCCTGGTCCAGGTCGCCCGCCGAGGCCGTCACCCACACCGCGGCCTGCAACACCGGCTGGCGGGTGAACGCCCACCGCGAGGCCGGCCCCTCGGCCTCGGCCAGCGCGGCCCGCGCCGCCGCCGTCTCCCCCAGCAGCGCCCGCGCGTGGGCCAGCTCGGCCAGGCAGCGCCCCCGGTACGGCGTCCCGGGAGGCAGCCGGGCCGCGTCCTGCCTGGCCCAGCGGGCCGCGCCGGCCGCGTCGCCGCGCAGCCTGGCGACCATCGCCCGGTACGCCCCGAACCCCGACACCGACAGCTCGGCCGCTGCCGGCTCCATGCCCTCCGCGGCCGTCCGCGCCGCCGCGTCCAGGCGGCCGGAGAACACCTGGGCGGCGCAGCGCGCGTCCAGCAGCGCCGGCAGCGCGTGCGGGGCGTCGTCGTCCCAGTCGTCCCGGCCCGCGAGGGCCCGCCCGGCCACGGCGAGCGCCTTCTCCGTGCGGCCCGAGTAGGCGTCCGTCCAGGACTCCAGCGCGGCCGCGTGCGCCGCGCCGCGCACGGTCATCGGCTCGCAGGCGCGCGCCCGCGCCAGCGCGTCCGCGGCTCCGGCCAGCCGGCCGGCGAAGAAGTCGGCGACGCCCCGGTAGACGTGCGCCTCCTGCCGCCAGGCCGGCTCGGTCAGCGACCTGGCGGCCAGGTCGAGCACCCGGCACGCCTCGGCGTCCGCGCCCGCCCAGGCGAGGTTCATGCCCAGGCTGAAGGCGTGCTGGGCGCGCTCGCCCTCGGTGACGGCGGTCCTGGCCGCCTGCCGCAGCGCCGTCAGCGCCGCGTCCTGGTCGCCCAGCACCATCAGCACCTGGCCGAGCAGCGCGACCGCCGCCACGCCCGCGCCCGCCTCGATCGCGGCCCTGGCCAGCCGGGCGGCCAGCCGCGGGTCACGCCTGGCCCAGGCCAGGCCCGCGGCCGACAACAACATCTCCGGCGCCGCGGCCGACCCGCTGTCCAGCCGCCAGACGGCCGCGCGCAGCTCGTCCTCGCGCCGCCGCAGGCCGCCGGACTCCAGGGCCTCGGCCAGCGTCCGCAACCGCCGCCTGGCCCGCAGGGTGCCGCAGTCGCCGCGGACCACCTCGCCGTACAGGGGGTGGCCGAGGCGTACCTGCTCGCGCCTGCCGTCGCCGGCGACCGTGACCAGGCCGCGGGCCTCGACCCGCTCCACCGCGCGCGGCGAGGTCAGCGCGACCAGCAGCTCCGCGCCCACCGGCTCGCCGTACGCCACCAGCTCCAGCACCTCCCGCTCGTCCTGGTCCAGGTGGCCGATCCGGGCGGCGACCAGCTCGCGCAGCCGGGTCGTCAGCGACAGCTCGCCCCGCCAGCGCCACTCGCCGCCGCACTCGGCCAGGCAGCCGGACGTGCGCCCGGCATGGACGACCTCGCGCAGGTAGAGCACGTTCCCGCCGGTGACGGCCGCCAGACGCCGGACGGTCCCCTCCGCCACCTCGCCGCCGAGCGCGCCCGCCAGCACCTGGCCGACCTCGTCCCGGCCGAGCGGCGGCAGCTCGACCCTGGTCAGCAGCTCGTCCTTCCACAGCGCGGCCACCGGCGCGGGCAGCGGGCCGCCCGTACGCACCGTGACCAGCACCCTGGCCTCCCCGCCCGCGGCCAGGTAGTGCACCAGCGCCGCCGACGCCGCGTCCAGCCGGTGGGCGTCGTCCACGCTCACCAGCAGCTCTCCCTCTCCCCTGCGCAGGTGCCGCGCGGCCCAGCGCAGCAGGTTCTCGCCGCCCTGCGGCGGCCCCGTCAACACATGGGCGAACGCCCCGAACGGGATCATCGACGCGGTCTCCGTGCCCAGCGCGCGCACGACCTCGTACCCGTCGAGACCGGCCAGCGCCTGCGCGGCCAGCCTGCTCTTGCCGACGCCCGCCTCACCGGCGATCATCGCGCCCGCTCCCGACCGCAGCGCCGCGCGCACGGTCGCGATCGATCCCCCTCGCCCGACGAACGGCCATCCACTCCCCAGCTGCTCGCTCATCGTGCCTCCTCTCACCACAGATGGTGGCGAGCCGAGGTTCGCGCGAGGTTCAGGCGGGATCGCGGTTCAGGCCGGCCGCGTTCAGCAACAGGGTGATCACGGCGTCGGCGCCGCTGAACGGCACCGGCTCGCCCCCCACCTCTTCGAGCAGCCCGCGGAGCTGGCCGCCGGATTGCTCGGGCTCGACCAGCCGTACGATGACCGTCCTCATCTGATCACCATCACCCCGGACGGTTCAGGTCTGGTTCAGGTGGGGTAGGGCGCGGGCTCGACCTCCAGCTCCCGCATGCGCTCGGCGTAGAGGTGGTAGCGCCTGCGGGCGTCGCCGCGCCGGCCCGCCAGGTCGAGCGCGCGCACCAGGCCCAGGTGGGCGCGCTCGTCGTAGCCGTCGCGCTCCAGCAGGCGCAGCCAGTAGCGGGCGGCCTCGTCGTAGCGCCGCTCGCGGGTGCGCGCCACGGCCAGCCGGGCGGCGGCCTGCACGTAGGCCAGCCGCGCCTGCTCGCGCAGGCCCACCGCCCAGTCGGCGTAGGGGTCCTCCTCGCAGAACTCGCCGCCGTACGCGCTCTCGGCGGCCGTCCACCGCTCCAGCGCCTCGGCGGCGCGGCCCGCCTGCTCCAGCCGCACGGCTCCGGCGGTCAGGTCGAGGAAGCGCTCCACGTCGACGTCGGCGTGCGTCAGGTCCAGGCGCAGCGCGCCCTCCTCGGAGACCACGACGTCGTCGGCGGGCCGTTCGTGGGCCGGGTCGAGCACCGCCCGCAGCGTGGAGACCATGACGTTGAGCCGCCGCAGCCCGACCGCGTCGTCGCGCTGCTCGGGCCACAGGATCTCCACCAGGCGTTCCCTGCTGATCGCGCCGCCCCGGCGGCTGACCAGGATCTTCAGCAGGTCGCGGGCCTTGCGCGACTGCCAGGCCGTACGCGGGACCGGCACCGCGCCGCGCAGCACCCGGAACGTTCCCATGGTCTCGATCACCACCGCCGCCCCCGGCACGGGCGCCGCGCGGGCGATCAGCTCGTCGATCCGGTCGTCGAGCGCCCGGCAGCCGATCGCGTGCATCCGCTCGCGCACCCGTACGGCCACCTCACCCCCGCTCACCGGGTCCGACAGGGCCGCCCGCACCAGCTCGGCCCTGGCCCGCCCGATCGGGTCGCCGAGCGCCGCCCACCTGCGCACCGCCTCGTCGGCCTGCGCGGGATCGCCGTCGAGCCGGGCGCGCAGCTCGTGCAGCACGGCCTGGGCCGCGTGGTCCCTGCGCTCCACGGCGATCGGCTCGGTCTCGCCGACCAGCCGGGCGGCCTCGTCACGACGGCCGGCGGCCAGGGCCACGTGCGCCGCGGCCACCCGCGCGGAGACCCCGGCGATGCCGCCGGCGTACGCGAGCGCCTGCTCGGCCACCTCGGCCGCCTCCTCGGGATCGTCCTCGGCCAGCAGCTCGGCCAGCGCGTTGAGCGCGTTGGAGCGGGTCTGCACCTCGCCCAGCGGGCCGGTCTCGGCGATCACCCGGCGGTAGACGGCGGCCGCCTGCCCGCGGTCGCCGCGCAGCGCGTGGATCTCGCCCAGCCGCACCAGCCCGACGCTGACCAGCCGCGACCCCATCGCCTCCCACCTGGCCACCGCGTCGGCGGCGTCGATCGCCGACTCCTCCAGCCGGCCGAGCCCGACCAGCGCCTTGGCCCGGTTGGCCACGTTGAGCGCGGCGTACGGCGCGAACGACACCAGGTCGCACAGCCTGCTCGCGGCCTCCGTCTCGGCCAGCGCCTCGGCGTAGGCGCCCTCGTCCAGGTGGCGGGAGGCCCGGTTGGCCCGGATCCTGATGAGCTGGACGACGTCGCCGGCGCGTTCGGCGTACTCCAGGGCGCGCAGGTAGTAGGCGTCGTTGGCGCGGCGGTCGCCGTCGAGGGCGGCGAGCATGGCCAGGACCGTGTTGGCCATCGCCAGCGCGCCGGGGTCGCCGAGCCCGCCGGCCTGCTCCAGCGCCCGGTCGGCCAGCTCGGCGCAGCCCGCCCGGTCGCCCTTCAGCCACAGCACCGAGGCCATGGAGGCGGCGCACATGGCGGCGTCGGCGGGCGGCGAGCCGTAGGCGTGACCCATGGCGTACATCGTCATGGCGGCGTCGAGGTCGCCGCGCAGGTGGTCGATGAAGCCGAGCCGCCTGGCCACGAACGCGTCGAAGGCGGGGCCGTCGGCCACGCGGGCCAGCAGGTCGTGGGCGCGGGTCCAGTGGCCGCGGTTCTGCTCGGCGATGCCGGCCAGCCTGAGCATCGGCGGCGAGCCTCTGGCCTGCTCGGGCAGCAGGTCGAGGGCCGCGATCACGTCGCCGCGTTCGGCCAGGCGGGGGCCGTGGGAGTTGAGCAGCGACGCGGCCAGGTCGGGGTGGGCGGTCGCGACGGCGGCGCGCAGGGCCAGCTCGGGCTGGTCGTGCTCGACGTACCAGCGGGCGGCGACGGCGGCCACGTCGTGGGCCTCGTGCCGGTCGAGCGGGGCGTGCCTGGCCAGGACGTGCCTGCTGGTCGTGGTCAGCCGGTGGCCGTCCTGGTCGGCCTCGATGAACAGGCCGCGGCTGGTCAGGGCCGCGAGCGTGTCGGGCGGCGCGCCGAGCGTGGCGGCCAGCCCGGACGTCAGCACCGGCAGGACGGTCGCCGCGCGCAGCAGCTCCCGCATGCCCGCCGGCAGGTCCTTGAACGCGGCGAGCGTCAGGTGTTCGAGCGTGGCCGAGTTGGCGGCCAGGCTCGCCGCGGTACGCGGCCAGCTCGCCGGCTCCTCCCTGGCCAGCGCGTCGAGGGCGGCCTGGACGGCGGCCGGCCAGCCCGCGCACGCCTCGTGCAGCCTGGCGGCGATGCCCGCCCCCTGCTCGCCCAGCCGCTCCCTGGCCCAGGCCGCGCTCTCGGACGGGGTGAGCGCGAGGTCGGTGGCGTCGAGGTCGAGCACCTCGTGGTCCTGGCGCAGCCGGGCCGTCGGGAACGGCAGCGGCGCCCGCGAGGCGGTGACCAGGTGCAGGTGCCGGGGCGCGGCGCGGACCAGCGTCTCGACGTAACGCACCGAGCCGGGCGCGCCGGTGATCGCGTCGACGCCGTCGAAGACCAGCGCCAGCCCCCTGGTCAGCCGCCGGGCCAGCGCCTCGGCCAGCGCGCCCGCCAGGGCGGCGGCCCTGGACAGCTCGTCGGCGTCGGGGCCGAGCGGCGCCCCGGCCGCGGCCAGCAGGTCGGTGGGCAACCCCGGGACGGCCTCGGCCAGCGCCGACGCCACCGAGCCCGCCAGCGTCGGCAGGTCGCGGTCGGCGGGCCCGAGCAGGTGCAGGACGCCGCCCACGGCGTGGCTCCAACCGGCGAGCGCGATCGACTTCCCGTAGCCTGTAGAGGCCACGAGCGTGGTGAGCCTGTGCGTAAGCGCCCCGTCGAGCCGCCGGTCGAGGGCGGGACGGGGTTGCACCCACCCTCGTTCCACCCCCGCATGCTACGCCCGGGCTCGCGGGGGACTCCAGAGTTCGCAAAGTGCCACCTCCCGGTAACTGGCCGGTTGGCGCACTATGGTCGTACTTCATTTCCAGGAGGCACCGTGGAACAGGATCTGCCTGGCGGTGTGAGGCTGATCGTGGGGGTGGACGAGTCCCCGGCCTCGCGCTGGGCACTCGCCTGGGCCATCGGCGCGGCCAGGCTGCACCGGATGGCCCTGGTGGCCGTTCACGTCAGTCGTGCGCCCGTCCATCCCTTTCCCGAGGCGCTGCCCGTGCAGCACGCCATCCGGCAGGGCGAGGAGTCCCGCTGCGCGGAGGTGATCGCGGGCGTGTTCGAGGACGTCGCCGGGGGCGTGCCCGACGACCTGCGCGTGGCGACGCTCAGCAAGGTCGGCGACCCCGGCTACCACCTCGTCGATCTGGCCCGCGAGGGCGACCTGCTGGTGCTCGGCCGGGGCCGGCGGCGGCTGCTGAGCCGGATCCTGCTGCCCTCCACCAGCATGTACTGCGCCCGGCACGCCAAGACGACCGTCGTCATCGTGCAGCAGCCCTCGCCGCCGGACGATCCGGAGCTGACGGGGGACCGGGCGCGGCGGTTCTGGAGCCGGCGCGACTACTGACCGGGCGTCTACTGACCGGGCGTCTACTGACCGGGCGTCTACTGACCGGGCGTCGCCGTCCTGAGGTTGTCGGTGAGCAGGCGCAGCCCGGGGCCGATGTCGCGCGGCCCGATCGCGCCGTATCCGAGCACCAGGCCCGGCTGTGCCGGGGTCTCTCCGCAGTAGGCGTCGAGCTGCTCGACGGCCAGGTCCGGCACGGGCCCCAGGGACACGCCGGGGGCCAGGCGGGCGCACACGTGCAGGCCCGCGGCGGACGGGATCAGGCGCAGCCGCTCGTCCCCGGCCAGCGCCGCGGTGACCAGCTCGTGCCGGGCGGCGTACTCGCGGGTCGCCTTCCTGATGTGCCTGGCCAGCAGGCCCTCGTCGATGAAACGGGCCAGGGCGGCCTGCGTGGGCATGTCGCCGTGCCAGTCGGAGAGCTGTCGCGCGGCGCACAGGGCCGGGCCGAGCGAGGCGGGGGCGACGAGGAAGCCGAGCCTGAGCATGGGCAGCAGTGTCTTCGAGAACGAGCCCACGTAGATCACCCGGCCCGACCGGTCGAGGCTCTGCAGGGGTTCGAGCGGGCGTTCGCCGAAGCGGAACTCGCTGTCGTAGTCGTCCTCGATCACCACGGCGGCGCGGCGTTCTGCCCAGGCGAGCAGGGCGGCGCGGCGGGCCAGCGACATGGGCGTGCCCAGCGGGAACTGGTGCGAGGGCGTGACGTAGACGAGGCTCGCCGAGCGGGGGATGGCCGCCACGTCCAGGCCCTCGGCGTCCACGGGCACGCCGATCACGCGGGCGCCGAGCGAGCGGAACAGCCGGCGGGCGGGCGGGTAGCCGGGCTCCTCGACGGCGACGGTCGTCCCGGGCTCGATCAGGACGCGTCCGATGAGGTCGAGGGCCTGCTGAGCGCCGTTGGTGATCAGGACGTCGTCGGGCCCCGCATGCACCGACCGACTGATCCCGATATGACGCGAAATAGCCTCACGTAGCGGCTTATAGCCGGACGACGGCTCGTACGTCGCCAGCCCCACCCGCAGCTCCCTGGCCACCAGCCTGCGCCAGGTCTCCATCGGGAACAGCCGCGCGTCCGGCACGCCGACGCGGAAGTCGTACCGGGCAGGCGGCACCTCGGCGGTCTCCTCGAGCTCCCGCCAGAACGCCCGCGGCCTGACCACCCCCTTGGGCGCGGCCCGGCCGCGCACCGGCTCGGCCGACACGAACGTGCCCGCCCCCGCCCGGCCGACCAGGAAGCCGTCGGCCACCAGCCGGTCGTAGGCCACCGCCACCGTGTTCCTGGAGATCTCCAGCCGGCCGGCCAGCTCCCTGGTGGGCGGCAGCCGCTCGCCGGAGCGCAGGCGTCCGTCGAGTATGGCGTCGAGCAGCTGCCGGTAGACCTGTGCGGCCAGGTCACCGCGCCCTTGAAGGCTGATGTGAACGTCCAACTTGGCCCAATCAACTTGGCGGAAATTGGAGCTTATGTCGGGACAAGAGTACGGCCAAGATGGGCATATGACCGAACGCATGGAACTCGGGAAGTTCGCCGGCGAAGCGTACAAGGCGATGGCCGGCCTGGACCGGTTCGTGGCCCAGAGCACCCTCCCCAAGCCCCTCCTCGAACTCGTACGGCTGCGCGCCAGCCAGATCAACGGCTGCGTCTACTGCGTGGACATGCACAGCTCCGACGCCAAGCAGGCGGGGGAGAGCGACGCCAGGCTGCACGCCGTGGCCGTCTGGCGCGAGGCCCCGTTCTTCACCCCGCAGGAACGCGCCGCCCTGGCCTTCACCGAGGCCGCCACCCGCCTGTCCACCGACGACGTCACCGACGAGGTCTGGGCGCAGGCCGCCGCGCACTTCGACGAGCAGCAGATGGCCGCGCTGACCGTGGCCGTGGCCACCATCAACGCCTGGAACAGGATGGGCGTCGCCACCCGGATGACCCCGGAGTCATACAAGTCATGAGAACCCAGCGCGTGCTCGCCGCCGCGCAGCTCGCCAACTCCATCGGCGACGGCGCGTACCTGGTCACCTCGGCGCTCTACTTCGCCGACGTCGTGGGGCTGTCGGCCACTGAGATCGGCCTCGGCCTCACGCTGGGCTGGGCGGTCGGCTCGGTGGCGGGGGTGCCGCTCGGGCACCTGGCCGACCGGCGGGGGCCGCGCGGCGTGGCGGTGCTGCTCGCGCTCACGACCGCGGTGGCGGCCGGCTCGTTCGTGTTCGTCCGCTCGTTTCCGCTGTTCCTGCTGGTCGCCTGCCTCTACGGGACCGCGCAGACCGGCCTGTCGGCGGCCCGGCAGGCGCTGCTGGCCGGGCTGGTCGAGCCGGCCCGCCGCACGGTCGTGCGGGCGGTGCTGCAGTCCACGCTCAACGGCGGCATGGCCGTCGGGGCCGCGCTGGGCGGCGTCGCGCTGGCCGTCGGCACCCGTGCCGGATACGTGGCGGTGTTCACGCTCGACGCCCTGAGCTTCCTGGTGGCCGCGCTGGTCCTGCTCAGGCTGCCCGCCGTGCGGCCCGCGCCCGCCGCGCCGGGGCCGCGGCTGGCCGTGCTCAGGGACCGGCCGTACGCGCTGGTCACGGTGATCAACGCCGTGATGCTGTTCTACATGCCGCTGCTCAGCCTCGTGGTGCCGCTGTGGATCGCGCAGCGCACGTCCGGGCCGGCCTGGATGGTCTCGGTGCTGCTCGTGCTCAACACCGGCAGTGTGCTGCTCTTCCAGGTACGCGTGGCCCGCCGGGTGCGCGACCTGCGGGACGCGTCCACAGCCGTCCGCCGGGCGGGTGTCGTGCTGTTCGCCGCCTGCGCGGTGTTCGCCCTCAGCCCGCACGGCTGGGTCTTCCTGATCGCGGCCGGCTGTCTGCAGGTCGCGGGGGAGATGCTGCTGGCCGCGGGGGCCTGGGAGATCGGCTTCGGCCTGGCCCCGGACGACAGGCAGGGCCAGTACCAGGGCTTCTTCGGCACCGGCACGGCCGTGGCGCGGATGCTCGGCCCGGCCGTGCTCACCACCCTGGTGCTCGACGGCGGGACCGTCGGCTGGTTGCTGCTGGGGCTGGCGTTCATGACGGCCGGCGCCGCGATGGCACCGGCCGTCAGATGGGCTCAGCGATCACTCGACCCGGCGGTCACGTGAACCGGCGCAGGGCCTCGACGATCACGTGAACCGGCGCAGGGCCCTCGGCGGTCACTTGAAGCGGCGCAGCCGCAGGCTGTTGCTGACCACGAACACGCTGGAGAAGGCCATCGCGGCCCCCGCGATCATCGGGTTGAGCAGGCCGAGCGCGGCCAGCGGCAGGGCGGCGACGTTGTAGGCGAAGGCCCAGAACAGGTTGCCCTTGATCGTGCCGAGCGTCCGGCGGGAGAGCCTGATCGCGTCGGCGGCCACCAGCAGGTCGCCCCTGACCAGGGTCAGGTCGGACGCCTCGATGGCGGCGTCCGTGCCGGTGCCCATGGCCAGGCCCAGGTCGGCCTGGGCGAGCGCGGCCGCGTCGTTGACGCCGTCGCCGGCCATCGCCACGACCTTGCCCTCCGACTGCAGCCGCTTGACGACGTCCACCTTGTCGGCGGGCAGCACCTCGGCGATCACCTCGTCGATGCCGACCTCGTCCGCGACCTGCCGGGCGACGGCCTCGTTGTCGCCGGTCAGCAGCACCGGGGTGAGGCCCAGCGCGCGCAGCCTGGCGATGGCCTCCGCACTGGTCTCCTTGACCACGTCGGACACCACCAGCAGCGCCCTGGCCTTGCCGTCCCAGCCGGCCGCGACCACCGTGCGGCCCTTGGCCTGCTCCTCCTCAAGGGTGGCCGCCAGGTCGGCGGGCAGGTGCTGCGACCACTCGGCCAGCAGCCTCGGCCGGCCCACCAGGACCGCGTGCCCGTCCACGATGCCCTGCACGCCGAGGCCCTCGACGTTGGCGAAGTCCTCGACGGTCGCGTCGGACTTCGCCTCCTTGGCGATGGCCTGGGCGATCGGGTGCTCGGAGGCGTGCTCCAGAGCGCCCGCCAGCCGCAGCACCTCCTCGCGGCTCTCGCCCTCGGCCAGGTGCACGCCGACCAGCGTCATCCTGCCCTCGGTGACCGTGCCGGTCTTGTCCAGGACGATGGTGTCGATGCGGCGGGTGGACTCCAGCACCTCCGGCCCCTTGATCAGGATGCCGAGCTGCGCGCCGCGGCCGGTGCCGACCAGCAGCGCCGTGGGGGTGGCCAGGCCGAGCGCGCACGGGCAGGCGATGATCAGCACGGCCACCGCGGCGGTGAACGCGGCCCCCGCGCCATTGCCGGTGCCGAGCCAGAAGCCCAGCGTGCCCAGGGCCAGCGCGATCACGATCGGCACGAAGATGCCCGACACGCGGTCGGCCAGCCGCTGCACCTCGGCCTTGCCCGTCTGGGCCTCCTCGACCAGCTTGGCCATCTGGGCGAGCTGCGTGTCGGCCCCGACCCGGGTGGCCCGGACGACCAGCCGGCCGCCCGCGTTCACCGTCGCCCCGGTGACGGCGTCGCCCGGACGCACCTCGACCGGCACGGACTCGCCGGTCAGCATCGAGGCGTCGACCGCGGAGGTGCCCTCCTCGATCACGCCGTCCGTGGCGATCTTCTCACCCGGCCGCACGACGAACGTGTCGCCCGCCTTGAGCTGCTCGACCGGCACCCGCCGCCCGTCGGCCAGCTCGACGTCCTTGGCGCCCAGCTCCATCAGGGCCCGCAGCGCGGCCCCCGCCCGCCGCTTGGAACGCGACTCGAAGTAGCGTCCGGCCAGGATGAACGCGGTCACCCCCGCCGCGGCCTCCAGGTAGATGTTGCCCGAGCCGTCGGTGCGCTCGATGGTCAGCTCGAACGGGTGCGTCATGCCCGGCGTGCCCGCCGTGCCGAAGAACAGCGCCCACAACGACCAGCCGAGCGCGGCCAGCGTGCCGATGGAGATCAGCGTGTCCATGGTGGCGGCGCCGTGGCGCAGGTTCGTCCAGGCGGCCTTGTGGAAGGGCCAGCCGGCGTAGACCACGACCGGCGCGGCCAGCACCAGCGACAACCACTGCCAGTTCGTGAACTGCAGCGCCGGGACCATCGCCATCGCGATCACCGGCACGCTCAGCGCGACGGCAGTGATCAGCCGGTCGCGCAGCGGACGCAGCTCGTCGGCGGGCTCGGCCTGCTCCTCCTGCTCTCTGGGGGCCGGGAGCGCGGCGGTGTACCCGGCCTTCTCCACCTCGCTGATCAGCGCCTGGGGGTCGAGCCCGTCGGGAAAGGTGACCTTCGCCTTCTCCGTCGCGTAGTTGACCGTCGCGGTCACGCCCTCAAGCTTGTTCAGCTTGCGCTCGATGCGGTTGGCGCAGGACGCGCACGTCATTCCGCCGATCGCGAGTTCGACGGCCTTTTCCTCGGTGAGGGAAGACATCACCTCTCCTTTCCCGGTCTCAGTGTGTTTGCAGTGTGTTTTCAGTGGCCGTGGGGGGCCGACGGTTCCGCGGCGGTCGCGTCGCCCTGCGTGGCGCGCACGGTGAAGTCCGCGGTACGGACCTCGTCCCCGTGCTTGAAGTCGAGGAACAGCCGGTAGTCGCCGATGCTCGGCACCTCGGCGTAGAAGGTGATCTGCGGACCGGCCTTCTCGCTCTGCTCGGGGTGCACGTGCAGGTAGGCCAGGTCGCCGGCGCGGAGGGCGACCAGGTGGCCGTACGCGCCCAGGTAGGGCTGCAGGTCGGTGACCGGCTCGCCGTCCTTGCTGACCGAGAGGGTGAGCTTGCTCGCCCGCCCGGGGACCAGGTCTCCGTCGAGGCTCACAGTGTAGTCGCCGACCTTCGAGGAGCGGCTCGCCTCGGGCAGCGGCTGCGGCCGGTAGTCGCCGGCGGCCTGCAGGTCGGCGCCGAGCGTCAGCTTCTCGCCGCCGGTCGGGGCGAAGTCGGCGAAGGCCCGGTACGCCCCCGCCGCCGGCAGCGTCAGCCCGACCGACCAGATGCCGTCGGGCGTCATCTCCGGATGCAGGTGGAGGAAGGTCGTCAGGTCGCGGGAGACCACGATGAAGTGCAGCTTCTTGTCATGCTCCACCTGGTATTCGGTCACCGGGCGGCCGTCCGGGCCGGTCACCGCGAAGCGGAAGTCGGTGGCCTTGCCGGTCTCGATCGGGGTCAGCGGGTTGAGGGTGTATCCGTTCTGCGACACTTGCAGCCCCCCGGGGGTGTCACCAGACGTCTGCTCCGGCGTCCCGTGCTCCTGGCTCTTCTCGCTCTTCCGGCCCTCGTGGCCCTCCTGGGCCTTCGTCATGGCGGCGTGGCTCTGTGTCGGCGGCGGCTCGGCCACCGGGCCGACCGCCCGGCCCACGCCCAGGGCCCCGCCGAAGACGACGGCGAGCCCCAGGGCGTAGGCGCCGAGTTTGGCGGCAGTGTTCATGACTGTCCGACCAGCTCGTAGCCGGCTTCCTCGACCGCGGAGGCGATCTGGGACTCCTCGACCTGGCTCTCGCTGGTCACGGTGAGCCGGCCGCTGGCCAGGTCGACCTCGACGCCGGTGACGCCGGCCACGCCGCCGACCTCCTCCTTCACCGAGCTCACGCAGTGGCCGCAGGTCATGCCCTTGACGGTGTAGGTGGCGGTGCTCATTACGGTCTCCTTCAACGTGGTTCCGGTTCCTGCCGAATACTCTAACACAGTACCCCCCCGGGGTATTCCGGAGGGCGTGAGATTCAGCTCACGCTTCCGCGTACGGACGGCCTGCGCCTCGACGCGCCGCATCCCTGACGGCCACCACCGCGTTGCCCGGGAAGGCGGCCCGAAAACCGTCAGAGGACCAGCCTCCACCGGACGCCACCTGGCCATGCCTTGCGAGGATGCACGCCGGAGACCTGCCGGTCGCGCGTCGACCAGGCCGGCAATGCGATGTCCATGACGGACACGTCCCTGATCACCATGAACTGGGCCGCAGTGGGCATGTAACATACCTGCGGGGGTATACCGCGCGCGCGGGACGTCCGGATATTTGGCATGATCGGGATGTTGTCCGAAGTGATTGGCAGGTGTGCCCAGGACGGGATGGAGACAGGCCGGGGTCGAAGGGGTGATCCAGGCCCAGCTGAAGGCTCGTTCTACGCACAAGCCGCACATCAGGTTCGTGCGCAACACAAGGAGCGCAGCCATCCCTTGCTAGGCTGCATGTCAACCGTTGGGTCTCACCCCGGCAGGTGAGACCGTCGAAGAAGTGGGGTCACACCGTGAAGAAGCTGCTCGTTCTGGCGCTGGTCGCCCTTGGGGGATTGCTGATCTGGCGTAAGGTGCAGGCTGACCGCGCCGAGCTCGATCTCTGGACCGAGGCGACCGGCAGCGAGAACTAACCGACCGGCGAGGCGATGAGTGACGTCGTCCCCATCGAGCTGGCGTGCCTGGACCTGGCAGGCACCACAGTCGGTGACATCGCCATGGTCGAGCGCGCCTTCGCCGAGGCGATCGCCACCCAGGGCATAGTGCCCGGGACCGGAGCGTACGCGCGTGCCATGGTTCACGTGCACCGGTCCCGGGGCTGTCCCAAGATCGATGTCTTCCGGGGCATCTTCCCCGGCAACGAGGCCCAGGCCCAGGCGGCGAACCTGACGTTCGAGCGCTCCTACGAGGGTGCGCTGGAACGTGCCGGGCTGGAGCCCGTGCCCGGCGTCCTGGAGGTGCTCGACAAACTCCGCGGCACCGGGGTCAAGCTCGCCCTGATCACCGGGTTCAGCCGTACGACGCTCAGCCGCGTGCTCGGCGTCCTCGGCTGGCACGACAAGATCGACCTGGCCATCTCCCCGGAGGACGCGGGCGGCCGCGGCCGTCCCTGGCCGGACATGGTCCTGCACGCCGTGCTGCGACTCGGCGTGACGGACGTACGGCACGTGGCGGTCGTCGGCGACTCGGAGAGCGACATGCTCTGCGGGCGCCGGGCCGGAGCCTCCGTGGTGGCGGGGGTGATGACCGGCGTGCACAGCAGGGAACGGTTGCTCAAGGGCGGCGCCACGCACATCCTGGACTCCATCGCGGACTTCCCGGACCTGGTGCTGAGCGACGACCTCGGGACGACGCGGGTGGCTTCCCCGGCCCGGTAAGCTATCTTCGTCGAAGGGGCCTTAGCTCAGTTGGCAGAGCGCCTGCTTTGCAAGCAGGATGTCAGGAGTTCGAATCTCCTAGGCTCCACCAGCCAAAACGCCGCTTCTCTGATCATGGGAAGCGGCGTTCGTGCCATTAACGTGCCATTAGCCTTTGGCGATCTTCTTCTGTTCGGCTTCTACGCGGGCGCTCAGCGCGTCGGCGATTCTCTGGTCCGCGTCGCGGGTGGCGTGCTGGTAGATCAGTGCTGCTCGGTCGCTGTCGTGTCCCATGCGCGCCTTCAGGTCGGCCAGGCTGGCCCCTGACTGGGCGGCCAGGGTGTTGCCGGTGTGCCGGAGATCGTGGAAGTGCAGCCCCGGTACGCCCATCTCCTTGAGCGCTTCCGCCCACTTGGCCTCTCGTCGGAAGTTGCCGCCCCTGAGGAAGGCCCCGCGCTTACCGAGGAAGACGAAGGCATCGTCCGGTTGGGCGACGTAGGCGGCCAGGTGTTCGGTCAGCACGGGGATGATGACTGCCGGGATGCTCACCCTTCGGCGTCCTGCTCGTGACTTGAGCGGGCCCAGTCGCATCTCGCCGCCGTCGAGTTCGATGAGCTGTTCTCGTACGTCCACGGTTCGGGCTTCGAGGTCGATGTTGTTGCGGCGAAGGGCCGTCACCTCTCCCCAGCGCAGGCTGGCGAACGTGGCCAGCAGGACCAGGGCCTTGAAGCGCCGGTCCGCCATCCGGTCGGCCAGCTCGAAGACCTGGGTGACCGTCAGGACTGGGCGTTCCTGGGTGTGCTCGTTGTCGGCGCCCCTGATGCGGCATGGGTTGCGCGCGATCAGCTTGTCCTCCTCGACGGCCGTCATCAGTACGGCCCTCAGTAGGCGGTACGCCTTCGCGGTTGTGGAGACCGAGACGCCCTTGTCGATGAGGCCGGCCCGCCAGGAGCGGATCAGTGGCGTGGTCAGCTTGCCGACCGCGACTCCGCCGAGGCCGGGGATGAGGTGTCGTTCCAGCAGCCAGGAGTACAGCTCTTTGGTCTTGGGGCGTAGGCCGGGACGCTCCTTGAGCCACGTACGCGCGTAGTCGCCGAGGAGCACCTTGCCGCGGTCAGGGTCCGTCCAGTCCCCTGAGATCATCTGGGCTTCGATGAGTGTGAGTGCCCGGTCGGCGTCCGTCCTGGTGGGGTAGGTCGTCGAGCCGGTGTGCATCCTGCCGTCAGGGCCGGGATAGCGGATCTGGAAGCGTCCGGAAGGCAATTTGCGGATGTTGCCGAAACGCCGGTGGCCGTCCTTGTTCGGCATCAGGCGGCCCTCCCTGCTGACGACGTTGCATCGGCCGTGCGCATCGGCTCGACGGTCCCGGCGATGACGTAGGCGATCAGGGCGGACTCGCGTATGCGGACGGGCCGGCCGAGCTTGACGAACTCGATGCGGCGTTCGGCGATCAGCCGCCGGACGAACCTGGGGGAGGTGTTGAGGAGTTCTGCTGCCTCCTCGACGTTGAGAAGCTTGTCCATCACGCTGCCTCCTCTCCGGTTGCCGAAAGATCTTGTCCGTTGGTTCTGGCTTCGAGTTCGCGCAGGTGGGCGCGCCAGCGCTGGCGTTCTGCGACGCTGCGCAGCAGACGCATGCCAACTGGGGCGATGTCCGGGTCTCCCGGTCTGACTGGTCGCCAGACGTAGCGGTGTGGGTCGGTCGGCTCGTCGGCCTGGCCGAGGGCTTCCAAGACCCAGGTGCGGCGATCCTGCTTGTGTTCGGCGAGCGTCTTGTTCGACCACTTGCGGGAAACCAGGACGCGACGGCCCGCGTAGCCGAGGTGTTCGGGCTTGTGGGCCTTGCTGCGGCACCGGCCCGGAGTCATGCCGGGTTTGGCTCCCTTGGGCTGGATGCCGTACCGGAGCCAGTTCGGGCAGGTCGGTGAGCATGGCTCGTAGCGCAGCGCCTCGACGAAGCGGGCGGTGTGGTGCCGCTGGGCTGGGTTGTCGAGGCCATCGCCGAGGCTCTTCGTGAGGTACTTGGACAGGTAGCGGACGCATTGGTCTGAGTCGGGAGTGCCCGCGAGCACGCCCTTGACGTCCACTTGGTCGCCGAAGCGGATCAAGTGCAGGGGCTTGGCGTCCTCGTCGGTGTCGAGCTGGTCGAGGGCCTGTTCCCAGGTCGGCAGGACCTCGCCGGTGTTGGGGTCGAGGTAGCCGGCCTCTTCCTCCCAGACGGGTAGGTGCTCGCCCTCGAAGCGCACCTCTTCTGCCTGTGGCCACCAGACCTGGTGGTAGGTGGCTGCGGCGATCTGCTTGACCTCTGCGCGAGGCAGCGTGCCGCGGATTGCCATGTGGAGATGCGGGGCCAGGCGCTTCTGCGGCTCCACCGTGGCGAAGTACTGGACGTCGTAGCCCGCCACCCGGCGAAGGTTCTGCACGAACCGGTCGACCAGCTTGGAGAAGTGCAGGGCGTCGCGGGCCGCGCGTCGGTAGTCGTATGTCTCTGGATCGACCGGGACCCCGTCACGAACCTTGCCGTATGAGGGCAGGGTCAGGGTGACGAACAGGGAGGGGCGGTAGACCTTGCCGTCGCCAGCCTCGAAGGTGCGTCCAAGGGTGGTACTGGCCATCTTGCGCTTGGGCAGGTCCGGAGCGTCCTGCCGCCGCCTCGTCGAGCGGATGCGCTTGGGTGCTGTTCGCCCCACGATCTTGCCGCGCATGCCCGCCGCGTTGATCTCTTCGTCGAGGCCGGCGAGGACGGCGTCCCAGTCGTGGGTTTCCTCGCCCGCGCGTTCGGCCGTGTCTCGGCGTGCCTGCATGTCGGCTCGGAACTCGACCAGCCAGCGCTGCTCTTCGGTGGCCGCGTCAGGGCTGACGATGGGCTCTTCGGTGAGATGCCAGCCTTCACGGCACTGGGCAATCCGGAGTTGCCGGTTGCGCTTGGCGCAGGACGGGCACTTGCTCTCCAGCGTCGCCCCGCACGGGACGTCAATAACCTCGTCCTTGCCGGTGACCAGGTCGAGCCGCCGCAGTGCGACGGGACGGATGCAGACGCCGTTGAGCTTGGCGACCTCTTCGGCGACCTCGCGGGCGAGCGGTTGCGCCATCCGGACCTTCCGAGGAACGGAGCGGTGGGTTGCTGCTTTCCCGGTCTCCGTCGGGTGCTGTGGACTGTTCAATGGGCCTCCTCTCCGTACGCGGTGACCATGTCGCGGATGTCCTCGTCGGAGACGTAGGCCGCGCGGACCCGCAGAGGGTCGGGCGAGGTCTCCAGACGGACGTAGCCAATGCCAGCGCCCACCTCCGGCCTGGGGGAGATCTGGTCGGCCAGTGCTCCCCTGTCACGAGCGCCGTCGCCGAGGACCATGTCCACCTGTTCCGACTCGTCCAGGCGCAGGGCGATCTTGTCCGGGAACAGGTTGCGGATATTCATGACCTCCTTGCGGGGGTCCTGAAGCGCCGCGAGGACTCCGACGCCGACCGCGCGGCCTTGAGTGGTGAGCGTCGCCAGCGCTGCGGAGATGCGGCGTCGCAGCTCTTTGTCATGCTGGTAGGCGGTGAGGAACGCCACCTCGTCGACGACGACCAGGACGAACGGGTCGTCCACAGTGGGCGTGTGCGACCTGCGGTGACCGGCGAAGCGAGCGGCCCGGGACTGCATGACCTTGACGGCGTCGTCGAGCAGGTCTGCGCAGTCGCCGGGGTCAGCGGCGTACCTGGAGCCGAAGAGCGCGCGGCCGAAGGACAGCTCCATCAGCTTGGGGTCGAGCGCCCAGATCTCGACCAGACCAGCGCTGACGGCTGGGAGCAGCCCGCGGATCGCGGACCAGATGATCGACCCCTTGCCGGCCCCTGTCGCGCCGGCGACCAGGACGTGAGTGCCATGCACCTTGAGCAGCCACGGCTGCCCGTCCTCCTGCTTGCCGATCTCGATTGGTCCGACAGAGGCTGTCTCGTGAATCGGAACGGCAGGCAGGGGAGTGGCGAGCGGATCGTGTCGTGGAAAGGTGAGCTGTAGCCGGCCACCCTCTATGACTGAGATGCGGCAGGAACGCGCGCCGAACCCGCAGGCGAGGTTGTCCGTACGGTCGGCCCAGTCCTTGACCGCCTGGCCGGAGAGCATGCGGACTGTCACCAGGTCGGCCCATGAGGTGCAGGTGACCTTGCCCAGCTTGGGCAGGTAGTCGCGTCCTCGGATGTGCCTGCCGAGGCCGGAGACGATCATCACCGGTTGCCAGTGTCGCCGGTACACCGAGACCAGTCGCCACCAGGCGAGCAGTCGCCAGCCGATCCAGCGCATGAAGGTCGGCCGGTCGAGGATGCCCCAGCTGACGATCCCGACAAGTGCCGGGGTGACGAGGAGCAGTGCGGTCCGCCAGCCGTACAGCACCGACAGGGCGCACGGGACCGTGACGACCAGCACGGCAACCGGGTGCCGCCACACGGTGAGGACCAGGCTCACGACGGCGCGCCAGCCGAGGACGATGAAGGTGATGATCGCGGGTGTCTTGACGACGGCGGGCTTGAACACGACCGCCGTGTCCGGGGTGGTGGAAACGATGCGGGACGGCTCTTCGCCGGGCATCTTCTTGAACATTAGGCTGGAGTCCTTCCAAGCATGTGGAGTGTGTGGAAGATCGAGGGGCCGCCGGAAGTAGCCGCTTCCTGCGGCCCCGTCTTGCATGTCAGGCCGCCACGCCGCGCCGGTGGATGCGCTCGATGCACCTGGCGAAGTCCTGGGCCTGGCGGGCGAGCTTGCGCGCGAACTCGACGTCGGCCGCCGTGACCTTGTCCGTCGAGCCCGTGGTGACCTGTACCTGAACCAGTCCGAAGGCCAGAGCCAGGACGGGTGTCCGCAGCGGGTAGGCGTGGTTCTTCGCGTCGGCGCCGGAGCCGGTGTTGAGGGTGATCACGCCTGTCGGGCGTGCCTGTACTCGCCGCCCCATCAGGCCGCGTCCTTCGTGGTGGCGGGCTTGCCCACCGGCCGGGGAGCCCGCATCTCACGGACCCGGATCGAGTAGGCGAGCCGTCCGTTGCCGTTGACGTACGGGGTGACCGTCATCTGGTCGAACTCGACCGGGGTGAACGGCAGCCCCGGCATCGCGGGCAGGGGAGCCGGCTGAACCGGGCTGAGGATCTTCACCGCCAGCGTCTTCTGTGCGGCCTTGAGTGACGGGTCCGCGTCCATGACCGAGACCTGCCAGACCAGCTCAGCGGTCTGCTTGTCACGGGCCTGTACGAAGCGCCCGTTCGTCGAAGCGTCGAAGTCCTTGACCGGCTCGACGTCTCCGACGATGTAGCAGCCGTACGGGAAGACCATGTCGAACGTCACCGGGATCGGTCCCTGAAGTGCCATCGTCCACCACCTCCTTCGTCTACCCCCCTAGACAGTTGCGATCGGCTCGCTTCGTGAGCTGTCTAGGGGGCTATGCAGAGGACGATAGCCAGAGTCTCCCCAAACTGTCTAGGGGGGTAAACGCTAATGGGCGTGTTTTCGGAATGACGATTGGAGTGCTGCGGCGAAATGGCCGAAATTACCGCGATGTCCATTGGTCATGCGCTGGGATTATGCCCGTTGTGTCTTGTGTTGAGGCAGCTCTCCGTAAATGACAGAAAGGTGCGCCATTAATGGTGCTTCGTGGGCCTAGCCGTAGCCAGCAGCATGTCGTCGAGGATGCCGAACAAGCCTATGCAGAGGGGCGGCAGGTCTTCGTCGCCCGATTCAGCGCCCCTCTGGACAGGGCGCCGCAAGGCAGAAGCCTCCCCGTGATCAGTTCGATCATCGAGGCGATCGAGGCTCAGGGGTGGCACCTGGAGCAGATGGCCACCAGCGTCCTGGTAGCCGCCCTCAACCGCCACGACAACGTCACATGCTTATTCCGTCGAAGTGAATGAGATGTGAGCGGCGGTGGCGTCGTCGTAGGTCTTGCCGCGGGGCCAGCGTTCGCCGTGCGGGTCTGAGTGTTCGGCGGCCCGGACTGTGGAGATGAGGTTGGCCGGCCCGTGCTGGTCGAGTGTGTCCAGGGCTTCGCGCCAGGTGGCCAGGTGGAAGCGGTCGACGAGACGGGAGGCGCCGTCGCTGAGCAGGGCGGCTGCGCGTACCCGGTTGGCGGGCATGTTGCCGGTGAGGGCTTGGTCGGCGGCGAGGGGATCGGTGGCGGCGACCCAGAAGCCGCCGTCGCGGTTGCGGTAGGAGCGCAGGGTCTCAACGTAGCGCCGGTGGGCCGAGACGTGTGCGTCGCTACCGGAGTCAAGGGCGTCCATCTCCGCTCTGTAGCGGGCACCTACCTGGGCTTCCCGGTCGTCGCACATGACCGTCGGGTCCGGGGCGCCGATGACGTCCAGAACGAGGACGGAGTCGGCCAGGACGAGCCATTCGAGCAGCTCGTTCCTGCGGCGGAGCATGATGACGGTGGCCGAGGGGGAGCCAGGGTGGTTCAGGTCGCAGGTGTCGTCGTGGCGTGAGCTGACCGTCTTGATCGCTTCGGCTAGCAGTTCAGACAGCGGGTTGGGATTTTGGCTGATCGAGGTGATGAGGGTGGTGCCGAGGGTGCGGGAGTACCAGGCCACGCCGTGCGAGCAGCCGGAGTCGGACCCGGGCGGGGTGCCTGCGCCGTCGAGGAGTACGGCGGTGTCCGGGGTGGCGGCGACGAAGTCCTCGTTCGGCCGGCCTGGGGCTGCTTGGGTGGCGAAGGTGACCCGCACCACCTACTCCTCTTCGTGCCGGTAGAGCGGGCTGGCCAGCTCGGCCTTGATGGGCTCGCCTGTTGACGGGTCGTACTCGACGCTGACCACCGTGGAGAAGCGCTTGTCGCCGACCTGTCCCCACAGGGTCGCGATCTCGGTCTGGAGGAGCTGCACCACACCGAGCGAGCCTTGGGGGTGGATGCCAGTGAAGATGAGCAGGTTGCCGTTGTTGTCCGGCCGTGCGAGCCGCCCGAGGTAGGCGTAGTCGACGGGCCGGGCCGGTTCGCTGTCGGAGCCGGAACGGTAGATCGTGTCCGTGCGGGTGTCGTGCAGGGTCCACACGTCGTCCTTGACCCACTTCAGAACTGGGTCGGACTCATACAGAGCTCCGGTGACAGGGGAGAGGCGAGGGCCGCAGAGAACCATGAGGTTCGGCCGGTTGAGGTTGAGTTCGCCATTGAGCGGGACGTGTTCCAGCTCCATCGCCAGGTCGAAGCCGCGGACGAGGTCTTCAAGGCGCTTGGCTGCGGTGACGTCCTCCATCGCGACCACGGGACGGGCGTTGTTCGCCTCGCGCTTGAGAGGAATGGCCAGGGTGACGGTCCCCGTTCCGAGGAAGGCGCCTTCAGGGGCCGGCCCGGTGTGACGGATCTGGTGGATGCGTCCCCGGGTAAGCCCGGCTTCCTTGGCGATCTGCGCGTACGACAGGCCCTGCGCGTGGAGGTCCTGGATCACGCGGCGACGCAGCCGGGCCAACTCAGTGACCTCTTGCTGTGCGGCATTGAGGCGTTCGGTCGCGACCCGCAGCAGTTGGAACGGGTCTTCGATCGCGGCAATGCGATCCACGTCGCTCGGCGGCACAGGTCCCCCCTTGATCACTACACGTGAGTCTAGGCCCCTAGACGGTTTGCCGTCTATCCCCCTCGACAGAACGAAGTGTAGTGGTTCGCCGGTTTTGGAACTGACTGCACGAATCGCTGATCGCCGGTTAGGGACGCCTCTCGGGCTCATCGTGCCAGGCCCGTGAGCAGGGCGTGCCACATCGCTTGGGCTTGGGCGAGCCGCACTCGGCGGGTCTCCGCCGCAACCAGTTCTTCGCCTTGTGTGATGCGCCGGACGAAGGCCAAGCCGCCGGCCCGGCACAGCTCGTAGTAGACGCTCCGGCAGGCGCAAGTCCAGTCGGTAACGCGGCACGGTTCATCCCGCCGAGACGGATACCAGGTGAGCTTTGCGCAGGCGCCCTGGGGCAGCGGTACGTGCGGCGACAGGCAGGAGCTCATGAGCAGGAGGCCGTCTGTGGCTGGTACCGCAACACCGCCCAGACCGTCCGCCCACCGTCATCACCCCAGACGCCCCAGTCGAGCGCCAGAGCGGAGACGAGCAGCAGGCCACGCCCGCCTTCCGCTCCCATGGAAGGACAGAAGACCGCTGGGGAGGACGGCCCTCCTTCGTCGAGGACACCGAGCCAAAGCCGGTCGGGGTGGGCCTGGACGGTGACCAGGAACCGGCCACCGAAGCGTCCGCTCGCGGAGTGCCGTATCGCGTTCGTGGCCAGCTCGCTGACGACAAGCTCTGCCTCGTCGATGGTCGGGGAGCCTTGCAGGAGCGCGGTGACGAAGCGCCGTGCTTCCGTGATGGATGGGGCGGAGCCGAGGAAGTAGCGGGAGAAGCGCCAAGCCGACATGAAGGAGCTCCGTCGTCTAGGGGGCTATACATCGGATGGCGTCAGAGTATGAGCGACCCTAGAACTACCTCAAGCTATTCGACGCATAAATGCGTCACTTCGCAAGCCGCTTGACCAGCTCCCGGTAGTCATCGGCGATGGTTCGCAGTAGTTCGCGGAGTTCGTCCCCGTAGACAGCCACGCCAGCGAACGCCTCGAACGCCTGGAGATGAGCGGCCAGCTCCCCGGGATCGGTCATCGTCAGATCCCCGGTCAAGCTCTCCACCACGCTCACGGCCCCGTCATAGATCGTGAACCCATGCAGCGGAAACGTTGGCACCTGTACCGCCCACGGCACGATCCCGAGCTTCACATGCGAAAGGGTGGACACCTGAGCTAACCGATCAAGCTGTGCCAGCATCAACGACGGCGGCCCCGGCCACGTCCGCACAGCACCTTCGGTCAGTACAAGCGAGAACTCTTTACCGGCATCGAAGAGCACGGCCTGAGCTTCGATCCGTACAGCCGCAGCTTTCGCCGCGTCGCTCTCCTCGACGTCCCGCCCCACAACGAGTGCCAACCGCGCGTACTCCGCCGTTTGGAGTAGGGCAGGAATCACTGCCGACTGGAAGGACGCAAGTTGCCGACCGGTCTTCAGCCGTGCAGCGTTCGCGGCCTCCCGGCCGGCGAGCCCACCCTTCAACTGCGAAATCTCTTCGCGAAGCCGCAGGAGAAGAGCATCCAACTCGGCTCGATGACGACTCTCCAAGCCAAGTGCAGCAACCAAGCGCTCTACCGTCTCGGGTGCCGGAAGCAACTGCCCGGTCTCAATCCGAGAGATCGTAGGCTGCGCCACCTGTGCCCGCACCGCAAGATCCTTACCAGTAAGGCCGGCTTCCCGCCGTAGTCTCCGCAGCAACTCTCCCAGCGCCTTCAACCGACCCCGCCGCTCATCCACATCGAGGTTCTACCACTCACCCAGCACGAAGTACCGACACATCAACGGATGAGCAATATCTCCACGCAACCAAGCCGCCGCCTGATGGGCTGCAGGCGGCGGGACGGTGCGGACGGGCGTCCGGCCTGTCCGGTCCCGTTCGCCCTGCCACCCCGCCGTACCAACAAACGCAGGCAGAACAGGCACGCAGGATGTCTATCAGCACCATGTGAGACGCTGACTCCCGGACTGCATCGATGAGGTTGCAGGATGCCTCCCGCGGGAGCAGTCGGGCCCCACAGGTGATCGCCGCACGGCCCCGAAAGTAAATGTATGACCGGGGCTGATCACCTCGCACACCATCGACTCAAGCAAGTCCAGCAGACCGGCTCCTCCGTATCAACCTCGGCTGTGACACCGCAGGGCAACGAATGTTAGAGGAACGGCGACTGGCAAACGTACACGCGAAGCCGGGCTCGACCTTCCGTCCCCGGCCCCGCTGCCACTACGCGGTGAGTGGACGGCGTACGAGGTGATCAGGCAGGTGATGTCTATAGGGCGACCACGCTCCGGTATCTCAACTCCGCCCATCTGACGTCAGATCCATTGACAGTTCATCATCGGATGACACTTTTCGCTTCAACGACAGCTGAATGACCTGACCCGGCTTAGACTCTGCGTTTTTGGACGTAGCAGTAGGCGCCCTTGTGGGGGCAGGACGTTGCTCGGCGATGATTTCTGACAGTAAATCAACGGGCCACATCTTCGTGCTAGAGGCAACGGCTTCAGGGATGGCGCTTCCCACCACGCGACTCAACCAAGCAGCTATAAGTCTCGGGCGCTCGGGATTCCTAGCATCCCAACCAGGCTCTGTCACTCCAAACGTGCGTCCCGTATCCGGATTCTTGCGCGTATAGAGCTGAGCATAAAGCGTACTTTTCCGCTTATCGCTGATGAGTCCGTTGCCGTGCAGGTGCCTAATTAGGGCCGCCAATGAGATGCCCCACTTCAGCTTTACTCTAATTAGATTGGACAGCGTTATAGTTTTCGGGAGATCGCGACGAACGCAATCGATGGGAGCTAGCAACTCACTAGCGAACTGGCTAGCTTCTTCTTCTGCGTGCTCTGTAACAGGCATACGGCCAGCATGAAGAATAAGATGGCCAAGCTCATGGCTAAGTACCCAGCGGGTCTTCTCCCAAGTTTGGACCGAACGCATTACAATGAGCGGCCTGTCACGGAACTCTCCCACCCAGGCCGAACAGCCTTCATGTCGCTCAAGGGGCACGGGAGCACTCTCGCTGCCAGTCGTGTTATCGCTGAGCCTTCGACGCCGTACGACCACCACTACCCCTGCACGTTCCACGGGATGTGTTAGATAGTCGATTGGATCCGTGGCGCTAACGCCAAGACTTTCTCGGGTAGCCCGAGCAGCTTCCTTGATATCGATGCCCTCGCGTGCTTGAGGGCGAATGCTTACCGGCGGCAACTGTCGCCTATCGTCAAGCCATTCAATAAGCTCTGATGTGAACCGCATGAATTCGCGGAGAAAGTCCTTCTCGCGCTTAAGCGTGCTTTTAGGAGCTCGATATAGTAGATCGGTTTCACCCAAAGGGGAAATGGGAGGGTGGGTGAAATATTCCTTAGGGAATCGCAGCTTGCTGGCCAGGAGCTCCAGCTGCTCGGACGAGATTTCGATAGTTTCACTGCGCTCTCGCTTAGAGAGCGCAGACGAAGTGTGTCCAAGAATGGCGGCTATGTCGGCAAGCTTCTCATGTCGAAGAATGCGAGCTTGGCGAAGTCGATCTCCATAAATCATGGACGTCATAGTATATTACTCACTGTGGTCGCGTCGGCGCTTGCTGTACAAGCGCCGACAAGGGCGGCTCAGGCTGGGTCTTGACCGTAACCCTCTCCGTCATCCTCCAGGAACTCATTGAAGTCGTCCGTCCCCGGGCCGGCAGACTCGGAGTGTATGTCTCGGGCGTCATCATTGTCCCTGCTACCCCTCGCGGTCGAGAGCTGAGGGATCTCTTCTTCGTGATAGATGATCGCGGGGCCGTTATCATCCTGGCCGAAATCGACAGCAGCCAGCGTGGCAGTCCCCAGAGCCGAGGCGTTGAAGTCGATCGTCCACAGGACCGCGAACTCATAGGGGCCAGAGCCGACCTCGTTGCCGAAGAGGTCCTCCTGAACGACCCACTCTGTGACGTCCAACGGGAGACCGTTCTTCGGGTTCTTGGGGCGAGTCTTGATCCGCATACGCACGTCGTTCGGGGCGAACAGGTGCAGTCCGTTGTTGAAGCGCACCTCCAGCTTGAGGACATGCTTCAAGTCGTTGGGGGAACGCCAGTTGGCGCTGAAGTACTGGCGGATGTGGCTCGCCCTCGAACAGGGATCCATGTCTCTGAAGTTGGGGATCTCCTCCTCCCAGTAAGCGGCAGCATCCTGGATGCTGGCGTCAAGGAGGTCCCGGACGATGCTCAGGTGGTCGCCGTAGCACTGCAGGTACTGCTGTACGGCCTCGCGGGGGTGTAGGTCCACATAGGAAATTTTTCCATAGCAAACCTACATCTACAACTTGAGCAAAAGGGGCAGGTAGATGCTTGATCAACTTCCCGCCCGGCCGCCAGGTTCCCCTGATCCATCGGACCAAGGCGGCTGCTGGTGATGTCGCTCCGGCCTGATGCGGGTCGGACGACCCGCATCCCTCACGAAGCCCGCGCCCGTTCCGACCTCCCTCCCGATACAGCAGTAGGTACAGAAACAGGGCTCCACACGATCCTCTGCCGCAGGTCGTGTTGACCTGCGGAACTACAGCTGAGGACCAGAATCATGCTTCGCGCCTTGCCCTGCGGACCAAGAGATCAGAGATTCGAGTCCTCTCTCGGCCGCGCACAGCAGAAGGGCCACTACCAGGAGAACCTGGAGCGGACCTTCTTGTCTGCCGGAACAAAGCCCGAGATGTTGCTTATACCGTTGCCATGGTTGGCTCTCGGCTATGCGCGACGAGGGCGTCCGCGGCCTGGCCCGCCGCGCCGGGACCGGCCGCCCCTTGCAGCCAAGCGAGCGCCGTCGCGTGAGCGCTAAGGCAAGTCTATAGATCCTCTACTCCATAGCCTCGCTCTGCTAGGCGGCCATACCCTTCCGGAATCAGTTCATCGAGTTTTCGCAGAAGGGGATAACCCAACTCCGGCTCGACTGCGGCGATGTAGCACGCCCAGCCTAATAGGCGATTCCTATGCATCTCCTCGCCCTCGCCGCCGAACTCTTCCATGTAAGCGTCATACCCGAATTTTGAAATCACATGTAAAATCCATCGCATTTGACGCTTTATCTTGCGCGGTATTCGCGGCCCTTCCGGCCGGCCGACATACAAGCCGGTAACGTATTGTGGACCACCACGACGCATGAAAGCGGTCTTGCGTGTATTAACGGACCAGCCAGCGTCGCCCAAAATGCGGCTGATATCCGCCAAGTGGCGGTCAGCCACTTCGCCGGAAAATGTTAGATCATCCACATAACGCGTAAAGGAAAGGCTCTCCGCCTGTGCGTACTCGACAAGGGAGCGATCCGTAGTCAGGAAGACCAGATTAGACAAGAAGGGCGACGTGCTCAGTCCGATTGGCAGCTTGCCGCCGATAGTAACAAGACTTACGGCTAGTTCCGCGGCCTTCTCCTGATAACCCTGCGCTTGCAGTGCCGTCCCGATCATTGCGGCACTAATTGATGGGAAGAAATCCTCGAGATCTATGCGTAATACACACTCTTTTGCGAGGTGGTGACTAGCATTGCTGACCGTAGAGCGTCCGCGGACAAATCCGTGGACGTGATCGGGAGCTTCATACGACAACACGTCTGTGAAGCTTCTATGCAAGTTCTTGCTAATGGCGTCGAATGGAGGTTCCGGTTTGAATACTTCTCGTATTCCGCCGTGTTTCTTTCGGAATGGCCGCTGCGCATAGAGTCGCCCGGCACCTACGGGGAGAGCCGAGGAAAGCCATTCCAGGACTTCAACTGACGTGCCTGCATGCTCCGCCAAGTCGTCGACTGAGAAGGTCACTATTCCTCCTCACGCAGCAGAGCGTCAGGCGGTAGAGCCGCAGTCGCACGCAAGGACTATCAAGCAACGCACGCGAACTCGCGCACAAAGTTGACTGCGGCTCTACCTTGGGAGTGATCATATCACACTTCAATGAAGGGAATCCTTCCGGCTAGAGATGCGACCGCGTTCGAATGAATAGAGCACGGAAACTGACGATTCAATCTCACGAAATGCTCTATATGGCCAGTCTTTCGGGCTGGTAGTACAGTCCGCTTGGAGCCATCTGCTTACGGCTGCCATGACGTAGTCAATGATAGCAGTCGACATGTAATCGGTCTTAGTGACCATTTGGATTTTCAGTTTCGGCAAAGATAGAGTTTTACCGGCCGTTTTGTGGGCTTGCCTGGCGACGCTTATGGGAAGTCGGCTAATGATTGAAGTCATGCCTTCGCTCTGCTCTATATAGCACAGCAACTCGGGTTTATTGCGGTGCCTGATTAATATATCGCTCAACAACTTCACGTACATGAACTCGATCTGCTCGGATTCGGTTTCACCGGGAACGCCTGTTCGGTCGGTGACGACCATGTATACCCTAAAGAAGACGGACCGCATTAATTCCAGAAATGGCCCAGAGACCTCTCGCGGGTCAATCGAGCTATGAAAACCACTCTCGCGAAATTTCTCGAAGCCGCGAAGCCCCGCCAAGTTGCTCCTGGCGGATAGGCGACTATGTAGCTCCCGGATTCGCTTCTCTATATCATCTGCATCATCGCCTAGCTCAACTGCGCCGACAATTAACGGTTGGGCGAAGTTTCCATTGCCGGACTCGTCCATAAAAAGCTTCACTGCATTGAGCTCTTCCCGTGTTGACAAACGAAACCGTGATCAGCAGTGGTACGGTTACGCTCACCTGTTCCTTGACGATCGCCCTTTGCATTCCCAGGGCTGCCTTGCGGGGCCGGTGAGCCTTTCTCCTCTGGGCGGGCTGGGCAGTAGTCGCCCCGCGTCGAGCGGTCGCTGGTCGCGCTGCGGTCGTCCGGCCGGTCGCAGCGATCAGCATCCCCGCATTGAATCACCACCAGAGCCTCCTTTGTCGGGGCTACCATCGGGTTTCCGGGGATGGGCGGGGTGATCTTGCCAGCATGGTAGCTAACAGGAGCCATGGATGACCTTGTACGGATCTGGATCTGAGTCTTCACGCCCGGGCGTAACCAGAGCCGACAGGCAACCACGGACACCTGCGGATGACTGTGACCTTGCTACGGATCAGAAGGCAGCCTTGTGACTGAGGCCGTGACGATCGCGGACTTCGACACCCGTTGTACGGGCTGGGGCGATCGCTGGCAAGGCCCTCCTCCGCCGGGCCTTGCCACTAGGTAACTATGGCTTCAATCAACCAAGTAGGGCGATTGTCCTGTCTGAAAGCGGGCGGTCCATGATACGAGCCTCTGAATATCTTTGGAGGGTTGGAGCACTGCCGAATTGTGCTCATAAGAATCAAGCGGCGGCGCGGCGCGCCGCCGTACCCCCGGCCCGCCGCCCGCCCGCCGTCCGGGCGTGCGGCCTGGGGGCCGGTCCCGAACGGCGGCGGGACACCGGGCCGGCCCGCCGCACGCCAGCCCCGCCGTACCGACCGAACGCTCCGACCGGGGTTGCCGCGCCGCCGCACAGATGCAGCCCTACGATCGCCACTGCATGGCTGGACGCGGTAGATGGCTGGGGGCGATCGACGATCCGTGCTTCGTTCCTCAGCACGGCTCACCGAGCAGCGTGGCTACAGGCAGGCCCTCAACGGCCGAATCTTCCAGTGCAAGGCGTCATGCTAGAAGTCACGCATTGCGGGTGGCTTGCTTTTCGGGGTTGCGTTGCTGTCTGCATCGACAGTCTTAAGAATAAGATTGAAGAGGAAGATCAGTCGCGTGAACTTCATGACCGCAACCGCTAGAGCTGCCTCAAATATCCATTGAGATCCACGCGTATTTGCCTTCTCTCCATCTATGGACATCGCCACTATGCACAGCACTGCGCAGATGAGAAGCCAGCTAGTGATACTGATCCAGTTGCGCCTGATGGTACGGCTAAAACGGCCGCGCAGGGCATTCACTATGGGGCCAGAAGAGCTTCCATATTGTGCGATCGCCGTCCCGGCGAAGCCTGCGATCAGAGACATTGCACCGGCGCCGGCCGCATATGTAGCGAGGCGATTACCAGTCGAGGACCATGCTATTACATCGCCTGATTGCCATATGACGACGGTGAGTAGATGTGCGCCGACGACGAGTAGAATCAGTAGGTCCGCTAATGGGTGATCTGTCCATCCGTTAGCGATTTTGCTAGTAATGGCCTGCCGTCGACTTCTTGGCTGACTAGGTCCTACTGCCATGGAGCCTCCCACCACCCTACGGTCCCTCGCATCGTAGATGGGGGGTACGACAATTCACATCACCGCAGCTCATCGCCCAGCAGGTCAACCGCTCTCAGTATCGCGGTGACAGCGGACTGTATCCGGATCGGATTTCCTTCGCTATCGGTTACGCTCACATCCATCTTTTTTGTAATGTGGTTCTGGAGAAGATTTACAGGATCGATTTCATATTTTCCTTCCTGGTCGAAATTTACGAGCTCTGCCATGGCGAACTCGAATTCGGTGCCGAGGACCCCTCGTGTTGTCTCCAGGATTTGGATGCGTTCATCATCGTGATCTCGCTTGACTCTTCCTGAAACCTTGATGATTAGCTCGACCTCCACATCTCCATGTTCATCGGTAATTGCTTGTGCAGCAGAGAAAAGTCCGGAGCTGCGGCTTGCGTTCCAGATCTGGTCACGGCTGAGCTTTACGTGCACGAGCTTCGCTTGTGCTGCTCCATTGATCTTTGCAAGAATATCTTTGCTGATAACCGGCCCTACGCTGATGGGGCGGTCAAAAACCTTGTGGGCGTTGATCCAGGCACCCATTGAGGTGGCTCTTGGAGATGCCTGGGAGCCCAGCACGAAGCCGAATTTATTGGTGCCTGGAATGAAGGACGCCACGGATATCTCGACCCATGGTCTTTGGATATCAGTCTCATTGTCAATGATTTCATCGTTCTGCATATCGAACGATGGGACGCCTTCTTCTCTTGATCGCGCGAGGATGAAATGGTCTTTATCAAGATAGGGATAGGTCTTCCCCCAATGCGGGACCGTTCCAACGTCATGCTCGCGTGCAGTCACGGGCTGCGATGCTAGGCGGGCGAGCATTCCGTCCCAGGGGAGAGGGCTATCAAAAGGGCGACCGTTCTCGTCCAGGACCTCATGGAAGGCGACGATCTTCTTCCGTAGGCGTGTGGCCATACTTCTGCTCCTCCTCTTGGAACGGATGTTCGACCCTTCTTGAATGTCCTCTTACGTGAATCTTATAGGGCACCCTCGAAGCCATGTCCATTTAAGGTCTCTGACGTGGCGAAATCGTGGAGATTTAGCGGTCTTTGTGCAAGAAAGCGTGATTTGTACGGCTTTTGGGGGTTGAATGAGGCTAAGAGTCTCGGGTCGTCGTGATCTTAGCTGGTACGAGCGGGGGCGATCTACCGGCCGGAGCACACGTGCGGTGATCACGACGCCTGTAGTGCCGCGACCTGCATGCCGTCGGTTGGGCTTGGGTAAGGCCTTGATGATCGCCGTGCCATTAGCGTGCCATTAAGGTCGGTCAGCAGGGGTCAGTCAGGGGCACTGGTGGACTGTCTGCCGCCCAGGTTGAGGAGGTTGTCCTCGGAGATTAGACCGATTTGCAAGCAGGATGTCAGGAGTTCGAATCTCCTAGGCTCCACTCATACAAAAGCCCAGGTCATCGGCCTGGGCTTTTGATCTTCAGTGGGGCTTGTTCTGGGGTCGTGCCCGTTGCGTGCCCGATGTGCTGAGGGCTCCCCTTGCTAGCTCATCGAGCTTGCGTGCCACCTCGCGTTGACGTTCGTCGGTGGAGTGCTGGTAGATCAGGGCGGCGCGGGTGCTGGAGTGGCCCATGCGTGCCATCAGTTCCCGGATGGAGGCGCCGGCGCTGGCGGCGAGGGTGTTGCCGGTGTGCCTCAGGTCGTGGAAGTGGATCTCTGGTAGGTCGGCGTCCTGGAGGGCCTTGGTCCAGACGCGGCGGTTGAAGTTGGTGTTGCGGAGCGGGCCGTTGTCGGGGCCTACGAAGATCAGACCGTCGTCGCCGTCAATGGCGAAGTCCTTCACGTGGGCCTTGAGTTCGTCGATGATCAGGTCTGGGATGGCGACGGTTCGCTTGCCTGCTGCTGATTTGGGGTCGGTGAAGGTGAGTCCCTTGCCGGTGATCTGGATGAGCTGCCGTTCCACCTTGACGGTTCCGGTGTCGAGGTCGAGGTCTCGCCGTTGGAGGCCTGTCAGCTCGCCTCACCGGAGACTGGCGAACGTGCCGAGGAGCACCAGGGCGCGGTAGCGGGGCTCGATCACGTCGACGATCCGGTACACCTGGGCGACCGTGAGCACCGGCCGTTCAGGTGATTTCTCCTGGCCTGCGCCCTTGATCCGGCATGGGTTGCGCTTGATGAGCTGGTCGTCCACAGCTGTGGACAGGATCGCTTTCAGTAGTCGGTACGCCTTGGCGAGAGTGACTTCGCTGACGCCGTTGTCGAGGAGCTTCTTCCGCCATTGCCGGACATGTGGCTCCTTGATCTCGCTGAGCGGCTTGCCCTCGAAACAGTGGCGTGGGCTGGCTTTCCGGTTCGACAAGACACCCGACAGCTATCTGGCCGGCCTGTACTTACGCGGGGCCGTCTTATGGATCCGAAGCCTCCGGCCAGCCTAGAGATCCGAACTCCGTACAGGCTTTAGCAGTCTCGAAGGGGACCAGGCTCCGCTGCTATCCCCCGCGTGCGACCGCACTCGTGGAGACGATCCTTGTCCCGCAACTCGCCGAAGAGCGCTGCTACTCAGGATGAAGGGCTCAACTGTCGTGGTGATCCATGTATGGCCGTTCGATCTGGCGTGTATCTCCCTCGCGGTGTCGAAACGTAGTGTGCTCATCGGGGTTCATGAATACCCCGAACGACGGTTCTTGCCATCCATTCAGAGGGAAGGACGATCAAGGTACTGGAACCGTTATGTGCGCACGGTTTGCCCGTTACGCATCTTCGCTGCTTTCCGTGGGGTTGCACCACACGCATCCGGCGCCCGAGCTGTGTTCGTCCACGCTGAGCGTGCATTCGTGACCGGGATCTCGCTCGGGCTACAAGGAACGTGGGGAGTTGGGATGGAGTACCTGGCCGTTGGAATCCGCTGGCTGATCGGTGTCGTATTCCTCGTATCGTTTGCCAACAAAGTGGCTGGACGAAAAGCCTTCAACTCCTTCGTGGCATCGATACAAGAAACGTCACTTGTGCCGTCCTGGCTGGCGGGGCCGGCTGCGCTGGTTGTGGTCGGCTGTGAGGCCTCGATATGCATGTTCTTGGCACTTCCTGTCTGGGCCGCTAATGTCGTCGGCTACCTGGTGGCCTGCGGCCTGCTGGCATCGTTTGTGGGCGTAATCACACTGATGATTCGGCGGGGAACCCGCCATGCCTGTCACTGCTTCGGAAGCGCCAGCACCCTTTTAGGCATGCGTCATGTGGTGCGCAACGCGATCCTCATAGGTATGTGCATCATCGGTATGGCCGCACACCCGCCTTCTGGTTCTATGAATATTGGCGAGTGGGCTCTCGCGGCGGTCGCAGGCCTGGTGGTGGGCGGCACGGTAACCCAACTCGACACGATCGCTGAACTGTTCCAGCCAACCAGTGGATAAGCTTCCGAACATTCACCTCCGCCATTGAATGGGAGAAGAGATGTATATTCTCAGCGCAGCGATCCTCCTTGTAGGAGCACTCTGCATCATCAATCTGATCTTCACCATGGGGGTCATCAAACGCTTGCGCGAGCACACCGCGCTTCTCCGGGGTTCGAATGACCCGATGGCCATCGAACTGGGCACGGAGATCGGGGATTTCACTGCACTGACGATCGACGGAGAGCAGATCGACCACGAGTCGCTGACTGCGGAAACATCCATCGCCTTCTTCTCGCCCAACTGCAAGCCGTGCAAGGAGAAGCTACCCGGATTCGTCGCCTACGCCGCGGGGTTGCCGAGGGGACGAAACCAAGTGCTTGCGGTGGTAGCGGGAAACGCAGATATGGCCGCCGGCTTCACAGCTGAGCTCCGTCAGGTGGCACGTGTAGTGGTCGAGGGACCATCCGGGCCGCTCGTGTCGGCGTTCGGCGTTCGCGCCTTCCCTACGGTGCTGACGGTTGCACCGAACCGCCACGGTCGCCTCGAGGTCATCGCCAACAAGGTGGATCTAGGGCAACCTGCAACGGTGGCCGCATGATCGGCTCTCCCTCCGTTGAAGCCTCGCGTGCGGAGGAGGATGAGTCCCACACCCGTGCTCTACGTCTATGGGCGACTGCCTCACATCTGATCCGCCGGATTGGCTCGTGCCTAGCGCTGGTGACGAAGGCGTCACCACGCTTGCTCATCGGCTGTTTGGTCGCAACTTTGGCCATGGGGCTGATGCCTGTGGCGACAGCGTGGCTGACCAAGATGGTATTGGATCAGATAGTCGGCCGTACGGAATGGGCTGCACTGCTCGGAGCCAGCATGGGACTGGCTCTGGCGGGCCTGATGAATGGGGTGGTTCCGCACATTTCGCAGTATTTCCGGAGCGAGATGGAGCGCGCCTCCGGGATGCTAGCTCAGGATCGTCTGTTTGCTGCCGTGGGCCGCCTTGCCGGTCTGGGATGGTTCGAGAACCCGCGCCATCTGGATCGGCTTCGTCTTGCTCAGCAAGCCGGTGGTCTAGCGCCGAACACGACCGTGAACGGCCTGTTGAACATTGCCAGATCGGGCGTTACACTCACCGGATTCTTCGCATCGCTGCTCTTCCTGAGTCCGCTCATGACCGGACTCGTCCTGATCGCTGGCGTGCCGGCTCTGGTCGGTGAGCTGGCATTGTCGCGACGCCGGGCGCGAGTCTTTTGGGACGTCGGTCCCGCCGAACGCCGTGAGGTCTTCTACGCCGAGCTGCAGTCCAGTGTCGCGGCTGCCAAGGAGGTGCGGCTTTTCGGGATCGGCACGTTTCTTCGCGAACGTATGCTGGCGGATCGGGCAGCCAGCAACCAGGCGAAGCGAGCTGTCGACCGACGTGAGGTCGCTGTTCAGGCCAGTCTGAGTCTTGTCACCGTCATCGTGTCCAGCATGGGTCTGCTCTGGGCGGTCGGCGCCGCGCACCGTGGTGAGCTCTCAGCCGGCGACATCACGATTTTCGTGGCGGCCATCGCCGGGGTACAGGGAGGCCTGACCTCAATGGCCAGAGACCTCGCCCGTGCCCACCAGGCGCTCCTGTTGTATGAGCACTATCACGCCGTGACGACCTCCGGACCGGATCTGCCACAGCCGGCCACACTGCAGTCGTTGCCGACGCTGAGGAACGGCATCGAACTACGGGACGTATGGTTCCGCTACTCTGATGAGCATCCATGGATATTGCGTGGAATAAGCCTGACCATACCTCATGGCCAGTCGGTCGGGCTCGTCGGGGTGAACGGCTCCGGAAAGTCGACGATCGTCAAATTGCTGTGCCGGTTCTACGACCCCACGCGAGGATCGATCACCTGGGACGGCCTAGACATTCGCGAGGTCGATGTAGCTCAACTACGTCATCGGATCAGCGCGACCTTCCAGGACTACATGCACTACGACATGACCGCGGCCGAGAACATCGGGCTCGGGGATATCGGTCATCTTGACGATCACGTCCGCATAGCGGCGGCAGCGAAGCGGGCCGGCGTCCATAAGACGCTCACGGCGCTACCTCATGGGTACCGCACGTTGTTGTCCAGGAACTTCTTCCTGGAGTCCGAGAAGAACCGGCCGGAGACTGGCGTGGTTCTGTCCGGTGGTCAATGGCAACGGCTTGCATTGGCCCGTGCCTGCATGCGCGACGAGCGTGATCTGCTTATTCTCGACGAACCTTCGGCTGGCCTCGACGCCGAGGCAGAGTATGAGATCCATACTTCACTCCGGGAGCATCGCGCCGGACGGACCAGTCTGCTCATCTCCCATCGGCTCAGTGCACTTCGGGAAGCGAACCGCATCGTCGTCCTCTCCGAGGGGCAGGTGGCGGAGCAAGGAGAACATGAGGCGCTGATCGCCGCCGGCGGGCTCTACGCTCGCTTGTTCACTATTCAGGCATCCGGATACTACCCTGACTTGCCGGGGCCAATTCTGCCGAAAAAGCCGGGCGTGGAAGAGGCGCTAAGAGTTGTATGAGCGTACCACCGACCTGCCGGCCTCGGCATGACCTGCGACACCGTTGGCGCCTTCCGTAAGGGTGTCCGTGGTTCTTCCTTCTACTTACCATGCCTTTATCAGGCGTACTCCCACAATGGAGTGTCAACGGCAGACATACGCAGGCGTCCCCCGAAGCGTGTGACAGTACGTTGAGCCGTTACGGAGCGTGTGGTCGGAGGGCAGAATGGAGCGAGAAGCCGGGTGACAGTTGGGATGGATGCGAGGGTCACGACCGAGGCAGGGCGGCTCTTTGAGTGAACCGATCCCCTCGATCGTGGATCCGAACCAAGAGCACGCTGCGACATCCGGTCTGGCGATCTGGCAGCAGCCTCCGCAGGTGATGCCATCGCGGCACGCATCTCTAAGGCACCCTGGACAGGTGTTCGGCAAACTTAGCATCCGCGCCCGGCTGACGCTCACGTACGGATCCATGTTGTTCGTCGGCGGCACGCTCCTGCTCACCGTCGCCTACCTGCTGTTACGTTCGGTACTGAACAATGTGGAGTTCTCCCTGGACGTGCCGCCGGGCACTCCCGACGAGCTGGTGACGGTCTGGCGGCACCAGATCGAGATCCAGGCCGTCAAGCTGGACGAGCAGATCCTCAGTCGCATGGTCCAGCGGTCCGTGTTGATCCTGCTGGGCGTCGGCCTGTTCGCGCTCGTGTTCGGCTACCTGGTCGCCGACCGGGCGTTGCGGCCCGTCGCCAAGATGACCGCGACGGCCCGCAAGCTGTCGGAGAGCACGCTGGCCCACCAGCGCATCGACCTGCAGGGCCCGGACGACGAGCTCAAGGAGCTGGCCGACACGTTCGACTCGATGCTGACCCGGCTCAACAGCGCCTTCAACTCCCAGCGCCGCTTCGTCGCCAACGCCTCCCACCAGCTCCGCACGCCCCTGACCACCAACCGCACGGTCCTGGAGATCGCGCTCTCCGACCCGGCGGCCTCACCCGACCTCAAGGCCCTCGCCCGCACCCTGCTGGAGGTCAACGCGCGCAACGAGAAGCTCATCGAAGGGCTGCTGCTCCTGGCCAGGAGCGAACGGGAGCTGGCGCGCCGCAAGCCGCTGGACATCGACGACGTGGCGCTGACGGCTATCGAACTGTCGACCTCTTTCGCCGACCAGCGGGGCGTGACCCTCACCTCCAGCCTCGACGGCGCGGACATGGAAGGCGACCCGGTCCTGCTCGAACACGCCGTAGGTAACCTCGTGGACAACGCCGTGAAATACAATCTTCCCCAGGACGGTCAGGTCTGGATCACAACGGAAGCAAGACCTGACGGCGAGATCGTTGTTCGGGTGGCCAACACCGGACCGCCTGTGCCGGCCTACGAGATAAACGGGCTCTTCGAGCCGTTCCGGCGCCTCAATTCCGACCGGGTGGACTCGGCGAACGGCTCAGGGCTGGGACTGTCGATCGTCCGTGCAGTCGTCCAGGCGCATGGCGGCGAGGTGACCGCGATCCCGCGCGAGGGCGGGGGCCTGATCGTGACAATCTCTCTTCGTGCATCGCGGATGTCCGCAAATGGGGCTGGCCCGGGGCGCAAAAGGGGCTAGAGAGTGTCTGACAAATGATCTACGTGCACGGTTGAATGGTTGTCGTGGTGCGACGCGGTGAGTTGACCGACAGGGCGTGGGCGCGGATCGAG
>NZ_JBIATU010000024.1:0-118918 GCF_042892035.1 Nonomuraea sp. NPDC001831
CGCCGCGATCTGGCACAACTGGAACACCGGCGCCCCCGTGAAACGATCACTGACCGCCTACGACCATTGACCCAAATTCACATCAGCGATCTAGCTCGGGAAGGATGACGTTGTCCTTTCGGAGCCTGACTACTTCCTCGGGACGTAGCCCCGCGTAGTAGATGACGGCGAAGAACGCGACCAGCCGCTTTCCGCTGGGCTGTTGTGCTTCCACTGCGGCTAGTAGGCGGCGCGCTTGAGTGTGGTTGACGACGCTACGTCTGTCTACTTCGTAGGTGACCCGCGGCGGCTTCCACTTCAGAGCCTTGATCGGGTTGGAATCCAAGAGCTTCAGCTCTACGGCGTAGTCCATGGCGTTCTGCAGGATGGTCTTGTGCCGGCGAATCGTGCTTGTGGCAGCGGTCTTGCCGTTCAGGCGGGAGGTGGCGGAGTCGAGCAGCGCACGGACAGTGGCCGCCTCGGTCAGGGCGGAAACGGGACGGGTGTTCTTGGCCAGCCACGCCAACACCTCGGCCGTTTCCTCGGACGCTTCGGCGCGCTGTTTCGTGTTGAACCCCCATCGGCGCATGGCGGTTCGAAGGTCGAGGTCAGACGGTTTGCCTTTGCCGCTCGTGAGCATGGCCGGCGTGGCTGCTGTGAGGGCGCGGGCGATGTCTTGCCGGTACTTCGCCGAGGCGGCCTTCCACTTGAAGTCGGCGAACTTGCAGGCGAAGTCGTACCAGGTCATCTCTGGCCGCTCAACGCGGCTCCATTTCACCGGCTCGCCGGTGGCCAAGCTGAACGGCTCACCCTCCCGAGCCGCGGTGAGCAGCTTGCTTCGGTAGGCATCTGCCTGCGCACTCCTCTGGAAGGTCCGCTTCCACGGTTTGCCATCCGTGGACCACTGGACGCGGTATGAGGTGACCTTGCCTGCGGCGTTCTTACGGACCTCGGTCTTATGAACGCGAACGCGGTAGGTGGTGTTCTCCATCAGGCGGCGTCCTCTCGGGCGTTCAGCCATGTGTCGAGGTCGGTACGACGGATTCGTAGGTCGCCGTTGGGCAGTTTGATGCAGCGCGGGGCGCGGCCCTTCTGTCGCCAGTCGTAGAAGGTGGATCGGGAAATTTGGAGTTCGGCGCAGATCTCGGGAACGGTGAGCATCGCGGGCAGGCGGGTGACGGTGGCCATGGCGGCGCGTTCCTTCCGGGTGTGCGTGATCGGAAAGAGGTTCGGCGCCCTCGGCGGTCGTGCTAGGCGGCTTGCCGCCGAGGGGCCGATGCCAGGTTGGGAGGGGTAGCCGTTTCAACCCGTTACAGCCGTAACATCGCAGGTCAGGGGCGAAACGGCTTGTTGCGGTGTTACGGGTTAAGCCGTAACAGGGTCGTAAGCCGTATCGCCTTGACCTGCAGTGTTACGGCTGTAACGGCTGTAACGGCTACCCCGCTCCAGATGCAGAACGTCGGCCTCCGGAGCGGGTTCCAGGGTCGGGCAGTAGCGCGCCCACGCGTCGGCGAAGTCGCCGCGGCGGTAGCCCCTCAGCGGACCGTCGGGGAAGCGAATCGCGGCCGGGCGGATGTCGTATTCGCGCAGCATCGTGCCGAGTCTTATGGGTGTCAGGCCGGCCGGTCCGTGCTCGTTCCATTCGCCCTCGGGGTCGGCCTTGAGTCGTTCCAGGAGTACGGCGGTGGGCAGTGCGGTGTTGGCGCCGAATGCGGCGCGGCAGGCGGCCAGCAGCCGCACGCGCGCCGATGCCTGGTCGTTGTCGTCGGCCTCGGCGGTGAGGGCCAGGGCGGCGGCGCGGGCACGCTCGGGCCAGGTGCCGGCGGCGTGGTCGCCGACGATGACCAGGGGTTCCCAGGTGTCGGCGGCGCGGTCTTCGACGGGCATGGCGGGTTCGGCCTGTTCGAGGGTGTCCAGGTCGGCGCGGAGCCACTGGTTGAGGTCGGCGGCCAGGTCGCGCAGTGGTGTGCGGTCGCGGCGGTGGCGGTACGGGGCGGCGGTTTCGCCGGGTGCGCGTCGGCGCATGCGGACGACGACGGCACGGTCTTCGATGGTGTCGGGCATGGCGCCGATGCCGGCGAGTGCGGCCATGGCGAAGGTCGGAATGCTTTCCACGCGGTTGGTGGCGGCGTCGTAGCGTTTGGCGGGCCGGTTGCGCTGGTGTCCGGCGTTGAGCAGGCCGCGTAGGTCTTCGTTGCCGTCGGCCTTGGGGCCGAAGATGGTGTCGGCTTCGTCCACGAGCATGGTGGGCGGGTCGTCGGTGATGGAGCGGTAGACGGCGGCGCTGGATGAGTTGACGGTGATAAACGGGTTGTGACAGGTGGCCTCCACGATGTCGAGTAGCCGGGACTTGCCGCACCGCTTCTCCGGCCCCCGGATGACCAGGCGGGGCGCGTGCGCCCACGCAGGTTGGGCGTGCGTAGCTGCGATCCATAGTGTTACGGCGTCGGCGGCCTCGGGCGTCGGCAGGATGACGTAGCGGGTCAGGACGGCACGCAGCCGGTCGAGTAGCGCCGCGCCGATCGGGTGTTGGGTCATTGTGGGCTCCCCCTTGGCGGTGACGGTGCAGTTATTGATCCGTTTGGGAGGTTGGGCAGGTGGCCAGGGTGGGTGACACTTGAGCATGTGACGGACCTCACAGACGCGTCGGGGCAGCACAGTGGTGAACCGCGAAGGGTGTTTCGTCCGCTGGCCGGTGAACCAGATCCGTTAGGCCCGCCTGCGCCGACTAAGGGGCGAGCGGGGTGGACGGAATCAGAGAGTCCGATGAATAACTTCGCCTCGGAACGCGAGCTGGTGGATCGGGTGCTGGAGCGGATGCAGCCCTGGTTTCACGTTCAGCGTGAGGTGGTTGGCACATCATGCTCGGGGCGTCGGCTGCGAGTGGATGCGATGTTGCGGCCTCGTGATGTGGCGCAGTGGCGCAATCGCGATGTGGCGTTCGGGGTGGAGTTCAAACTGCCCGACCGGTATGCGGGGTTGAACGTCTACACCCGGTGGCTTGCGCAGGCTGTGGACTACACGCACGTGCATTGGGACGGCTACGGGCGGCGTATTGTGCTGACCTGCCCCGGAGTCACCTCCTACCTGAAGGATTATCTGCCAGCCCGCGACGGCCGGGCGTCTGAGGTGCTCGTGGTCAAGCGCGTTGCTGGACAACTCGGTGTCGGCGAGTTGGTGTTGCAGTGGGGATACGGGCTAACCATCTTGGTCAACGGGGAGCGCATTTGGTCGGAGCGCGCTGGGGTCCACAACGGCAGGTACTGGGACCTGACGCCTCGGGAAGGATCGCGGTAGCAGCGCGCTACACAGTGGGCAGTCTGCGGTGAGATGGCGGGGACGGCACGCGCCGTAGCGCAATCCTGAGGCGATCGTTCGGGCCACATCGCTGAGGGACAGTCCACGTGCCCCCGGCTCATGCGGCCACCGTCCGGGGGCGTTTGGCTCCAGCTTTGAGCCCTGCCGCGATGGTGTAGGTGATCTCGCGGTGGGTCTGTCCTACGGCCGCCCCTTGTTGGTACAGCAGGGTTGTGACCTCGGCTTCGGTCAGAGCGCCACCGGCAACAAGTTGCCCCAGAGCGACGGCAGCGACCCACAGGGTGTGGTTTCGCTGGCCGGGTGGAGCGGCAGCGATCCGGTCGGCTTCGCCTTGCAGCGCAGCGTTCAGGTAAGTGCTGCGGCGGCCTTGCGGTGCGGGGATGGGCACGGGCGGCTGCTGTGGGTGGACTTTAGGAACAAGCGGCTGGACCAACAATGGGGGGAGTGGGGCCGGGCTGGTGTTGTGGATCACCTCGTAGTGGCCAGTACCGTCGGGCAGATCTACGTAGCTGCCGGGTCCGAGGACGTATCCGCCATGGGCGCGGGTGTCGATCAGCCATCCAAGCTTGCCTTTCGTGCTGCCCAGGGCCGGCGTCTCCGGGGCGGTGTAGTACAGGTGGGTGCCGCCGCGCCGGGTGCGGACGGTGAACGTCTCGAAGGGCAGGGGTTGGCCTGCGCGTTCGCACAGCAGGGCTAGGACATCGGCGCCTTCGGTGACGCCGGGTAGGTCCCAAGGAGACGGGGGACGAAGCCCCTCCATTCCGGGTTTCGGCTTGTCCAGGTCCACCACCAGCAGCCCGGAAGGTCCGCATGCGATGCCGATGTTGTACGGGTGGCGCGCCCACCAGCGCCGGATTAGACCGGGGTCGGTGGTGGCGTGGGCCTCCCAGTCGGTGAAGCCCTTAATCGGTGGCTTGTCGCCTACGGCGAGCGGGAAGACATGCCACCCGCGCGTGGCAGCGGCCAGGGCGTAGCGCAGTTGGCCAGGTGCGGTCACGGGTTCTCCTTCCTTCCAATGTTGAAGGGGGCGGCCTCGGCCCGCGGTTGCTTGGCGGCTGTCGCCGAGGCCGCATACCGGCCGGCGGTCACGCTGCTTGGGGCAGCGTCGGCGCGGGTGTACAGGCCGGCGTGAGAAGTCCTTGCTTCGCCCAGAGGTCCATGAGGTCGGTTTGGCCGTCGCCGCTGGGGCACTTGGAGCAGAGCCGGCCGGCGATGCTGCCGGGTTTGGTGGTGTCGCGGCTCCCGGGCGGGCGTTGCCCCCACTTGCAGGCGGTGATGCCGGCGGCTTCGACCTTGGCTTCCAGGGAGCGGATGCGGTAGGCGGTCTGTGGGTAGAAGAATTCGATCTCGTCCAGTTCACCGTCTTTGGCAAAGCAGCCGCACTCGCACTCCCCAGACATGTGCAGATGCTGGGAGACGGGGTTGCAGGGCAGGTGGAACCGGCGCCGGTATTCGGCCATCTGAGCGTTGGTGAAGTGCACGATGGGTGAGCACCAGATGATGCCGCCTTCAGGGTCGATCTCTTCGGCGTTGCGCATGCGCCGTTCGGACTCGTCCCAGCGCATGCCGGCCAGGTAGAGCACCTTCTCGCGGCGGCCTCGCGTGCCGATGATGGCGGCGCGGTTGCGCTGCAACGGCTCGTCTTTGAGCCGGCGATACATGACCTTGTGCGAGTCCCCGCCCGGGCCAGGGAAGCCCTTCCAGACGGGGCGCCGGCCGGCGTTGGGGCCGGTGCGAGCGAGCACCCGACCCAAGACGAGATCGTCGTAGGAGTCACGGGGGTGCAGCTCGCGCAGCGGCAGGTTCCAAGCCTGGGCCACGTCGCGGACGTGCTGGCGGGTCTCTTCGATGCCAATGCCGGTGTTGACGTGCACGACGGCGTCATGCGGGCCGGAGTCCAGGTAGCTCTGAGCCAGGTGCAGCAGGACGCTGGAGTCATTGCCGCCGGAAAATAGCGCTTGACGGGCCACGATGGGGTAGCGGTCCAGAGCTTCGGCGATGATGTCGTGGCTACGGGCGATCGCCTGATCAAGGGTGCGCGCCGGCGGAGGTGCGGAGGCCTTGACGGGCTGTTTGGCCACGGCGTCCGGCATGCCGGGCAACATCGGGTCCAGGTTGCTGGCGTAACGGCGACCCATCACATCTCCCTGGCAGGCGAGTCGGTGTGCGAGATGTTCACGATCAGGGGCCTTTCGGTGGGGGCTGTGATCGGAGGGCGGCAGAGCCTCGGCCGCGGCCTCGACTGCTTGTCGCCGAGGCCGCGCCTGGTTCACCTAGAACGGCGGTTCGTCGCCCTGCCACTGGCCGCCGGTGCCGGCGGGGGTGGCGGTAGCCCATGGGTCGGCGGGTGCGCCGACTGTGTGGCCGTTGTTGCCAGTGCGCGCGGCCTTCTGCGGTTTGGCGGTGGCGAACCGCACGCTGGGGCCGATCTCGTCCACGGTCATCTCGGTGACGGTGCGCTTGTCGCCGTCGCTGGTCTCGTAGGTGCGCATGCGCAGCCGGCCGAAGGCGATGACGCGGGTGCCTCGGGCGAGCGATTCGGCGACGTGCTCGCCGAGGTCGCGCCACGCCGAGCAGCGCATGAACAGGACCTCGCCGTCCTTCCATTGTTCGACGCTCTTGTCGTAGGTGCGGGCACTGGAGGCGATGGTGAAGCTCGCCACGGCGGTGCCGGTCTGGGTGAAGTTAAGCTTCGGGTCGTCGGTCAGGTTGCCGACGATGGTGATCGTGGTCTCTCCGGACATGGCGGGATCTTCCTTCCGGGTCTTGGAGTCAGCGTGTGCCGTCGTGGTGCAGGCGGCGTAGGTAGACGAAGAGCTGCCAGCCGAGGCGGGGCCGCATGCCGGTGCCCTCGCAGGCGCGGCAGGTGCGGTTCTTGCCACCCGGGGCGCAGCGCCGGCAGATGCCCCACGGGGAGGCGTAGCACCAGCAGGAGTAACAGAGCGTGATGATCGGTAGGCAGACGACTAGCAGGGCGATGACGGTAGCCATGGTGGCCTCCGAGCCGGTTTCCGGGGTTGTCACAGGTCAGCACCTAGGCGCTAGATCCCTGTTGAGGGGCGATTGTGGGGTCTAGAGGAGCCTCTAGACCTAGAGGGGGCGGCCTCTAGGTCTAGAGGCGATCTGGGGTCAAGAAGCCGCCCCAGACGCCCGACTCTTGTCACGCTGGGTGATGGAGTTGAGGATGTCGTCACGGGCGATCCCGATCCGGTTGGCGCCCTTGCCGCCGCCCTCGGGCGTGCCCCACACCTGCATCGTCTTGATGCCGTAGGGCTTGAGTGCGGTGGTGAGTTGGCCGGTCTTCGCGCCGCCCTCCAGCGCTGCCCATGCGCTGTAGGCGTCGGGTCGCAGGTCGCCGAGGCGGTCCACCACGACCTCGTTCCACACCTTGGCCTCGGCAGGCGGGACCACGGCCAGGATGTCGGCCAGCAGGTCGAACGCGGGGGTGACCAGTTCGGCGCGCTCGCCTGCCGCATGGCCGGTGAGCAGGCCAGCGCCGTGGCGCAGGGCGTGGGCGCGGTCGGCGATGCGCTGGGTGGCGGGGGTGTCGAGGTAGGCCGTGCGCACCACCTTGGGCATCGGGGTAGCACCCAGCAGGTAGCCGATGCCGGCATCTACCTTGGGCTGGAACACCGTGGCGCGGATGCCGTTCTTGTACGCCGAGGTTCCGAGGATCATGTCGTTTTCGAGTTGGCCGGCGACGCGCAGGCAGAACCGGATGGTGACGTTCGCCGAGATGCCGGTGGGCAGGCTGTCCTTGTCCGGGCGCTGAGTGGCCAGGACCAGGATCACGCCGAGGGCGCGCCCCAGCTTGATGATGAACTCGGCATCCTCCCCCGCCTTCGCGCCGTACTCGTCGTGGGCGAACAGGTTTTGGCACTCATCGAAGATGGCCACCAGCGGGTGTAGGCCCAGCGATCGCTTGTCGGCGATCTGCCGGGTGACCTTCTTGTCCGGGCACAGGTCCGGGGGCAGGGCCTTGAGCGCGGCGGCGCGGCGCATGACCTCCTTGCGCAGCAGCGTCAGGGAGTCGGCGGCGTAGGCGATGGCTTCGTCTTCGATGCCGGAGACGTAGCGGTGGCAGTTCTGTTCGTGCGGGTCCAGGTCGCCGGTGCCCTTGAGCTCGTGAATCCACATCTCGGTGGACGGGTCGAGGGCGGCGCCGGAGGCGAGCACGCGCACCGATGCGGTCTTGCCCTGGCCGGGCTGGGAGCCGATAAGGATGTTTTGTTCGATGAGTGGCACCGTGATGGCTCGGCCGCGAGGGTCGCAGCCGAACGGCACGCCCTTGAACACGTCGTGGCTACTGGCCTTGACCAGCGGCGACTTGACCACGGTCTTGGACAGGTCCTTGTCTCCGACCCAAAGGATCAGCCGGCCTTCGTGGATGGTCGAGTCGCCTTCGGGCCAGATGCAGCCCAGCGGGCGGCGCAAGGCGCCGGACATCTCCTTGCGCTTGTCCAGGATGTTGCCCACGGTCACGCCGTAGGGCAGGTCGAGGTCAGCGCGCCAGCCGGGACCGTCGCGGGTGATCGGAGCCACGAACCGGATCGCGTCCTTGGGGTTCTTGGCCATGGCCTGGTTGATGCCCGCGATGCCGAGCACGGTCAGCGCGCGGATCACGATGTCGCTGGTCAGCTTCTCCACCGCAGACGGCACCACGGCGCGATCGATGAGCGGGCGGTCGGCGGGCTTACCGAGGATGCCCAGCAGGGCGAGCGCGGCGGCCAGGGCTGCCCACTGCACGATGCTGGGCTGGTTGGCCACGATGATGGCCGCGATCAGCAACGTGACCAGCGCCAGGCCGGAGATCCACACGCGCAGCCGGACGCGGGAGTCACGCTGCCGCGACAGTTTCAGGTACGCCTCGGGTTCGGCCTTCTGCACCGCGGCCAGCCGTACCGGCTCGCCCTCCAGGTCGAACGTCCAGCGGACCATGCCGCCCACCATGCGGACCAAGCCGCGCGGGGTGCGCAGGGCCAGCCGTCCGGCATACAGCGGCGTGCGGGTGAGCTGGTAGCCGGCGACGTGCGCGTAGTGCAGGCCGACCCAGCGCAGGGTGTCGGTGGCCTCGGCGGGCGAACGCAGCCACAGCGGGATGATCGGTTGGCGGGTGCGCGCCTTGGCCTCCAGGTCGGCGCGCCAGTCGTGATGCTCCCCGCCGGGCTGGTCAACCCGGATGACCTGGCCTTCCAGCGTCGGGCGGTCACTGGCGGGGGCCGGGGTGGTCGGCTCGGGATCGTCGGGGGCGGGGCGGTAGGGGTGGCGGCCGGCGCGGGCGGCATCCAGGTTGACGACGTCCGCCCCCTTGCCATCGCCCGTCTCGGTGGCCTGGTCGGTGATGTCGGCGGGCGGCTCGGTACCGGCGGGAAGCGGTTCGGGCTGGTCGGCGGGGTTGAACGGGTCATGCGTCATGATGGGATCACCTCGTGTGCGTTGCAGCGGGCGGGGTGGCAGGGTGCGGCCGGCGTCTTGGCGGATGAGGCCGCACCCTGCGCGGGTGCGCGGTGAAGGACGGCCGGCGTGGTCATCACGCGGCTTCCTCGGCGAGGGCGTCACGGACTGTGCGGGCGTCGTCCATGCCGCAGCGAAGCGCCCGCTGGAGCTTGTAGGCGCTGGGGTTGGCGGGCAGGGTGCCGGCCGTGATGAGGATCTGTGCGCGTTCGATCAGCGGGGCCACCTCGGCGGCGGTTCGCCTTACCCGATCATCGGTGTTTGCGCTGTACGTAAGGCCGGTAAGCCCGCCGCCGGCGTGGGCGTGGTCCAGTCGGGAGAAGGCGGCCAGGATGATCGGTAGGGCGGCGACGATAGCCACGGCCACGACCGGTCCCAGCGTGTGCAACACCAGTCGGGAGAAGGTGAAGTCATCGTCGGTCCAGGGCAGGTACGGCCAGGCGTTCATGCCGAGCGTGAGCCCGAGGAACTGGTACTCGATGCGGATCAGCTTGGGATCGTTGAGCGGCTGCCCGCGGGTGCCCAGGTAGGCGCGGGCGCCGACGACGACCAGCAGAGCCAGGGACATGAACGGCTCGACCAGCCAGGCGAAGATCCAGCCGGGCGACCATGCCTTGGCACCGTCGGCGGCGAAGTGCTGCACGCCGGCAGTCGACCAGGCCAGCGCCAGCGTCAGCGCCACCATGGCCGCGGTCACCAGCAGGCGCCGCATTCGGGCGGCTTGCCAGGCGCGCATGGCCGGATCCTGCCCCAGCAGGTGCAGCCGTGCGGCCTCGTGGGCCTTCTTGCGCCGCTTGCGCACGCGGGGGGTGTCCAGCAGGAGCGGCGTGTCGTCGTCCTGGAGGGTGGCCAGCGCGCGAGCCTCGGCGACCTCGGCGCGCAACCGGCGCACGCGCTTGGTGTCGCCGACCTCTTCTGGGTCGTCCAGATCCACGGGCGGAGGGGGCGGCGAGGTCGGGACAAGCAGGTGGCGTTCGATCTCGGCCAGCGCGCGGGATACATCCTCCGGGCTCGGCTCGGGAGTCGGTGTAGCCAGGCTCATGGGTCACTTCTCCTTTCCAGTGATGGTGATCGCGGCGATCAGGCGGTTCAGGTCGTCGGCGACCTGTTCAAGCACGTACTGGCTGTCGCGGTGCTCGTCGTCCAGCTCGGCATCGATGTGCGCGTGCAGGCGTAGCAGTTCGGCGCGGATCTCAGCCGGGGTCATGCGGCAAGCTCCTGAGCGCAGTCGAGGCAGGTGCCGAGGTGGCGCGGCAGCACGTAGCCGACATCGCGTAGGCATTCGGGGCAGGTGCGGCGGGCGGCGTTGGCCCTGCCGAGGGCGATGCGCTGGCGCGCGGTGGCGGTGCGCTTGGGCAGGGCGAAGCGCACGTCGTAGAGGTAGGCGGCGCGGATGCCGCCGGGAGTGCGGTAGCGGCGGGAGCGCCACAGCACTTGGGCCTGTACGCCCTGCCCGCCGGGCCGCAGCCCCTTGGCGGTGAGCTGCCGCCGGGTGAGCAGGTGCGGCGGCGCCATCCTCCACGGGTAGGTAGGGAGGCTGTACCGGTCGCCGGCCGGGTCCCAGAAGGCGGCGCGGATGCGGCTCATGCCTGGCCTCCAGTGATGATCAGGGCGGCGATGAACAGCCACGCCACATGCCAGGACTGGTCGAGGGCGTAGGCGCCGGTGCCCAGATGCGGGGCGTCGTCGCGGCCTTCGCGGGGCTCGCCTAGCCGGTAGAAGTCGCTCTTGCCAAGCAGTCCGGCGAGCCGGGCCAGGGTGTGGCGCCGGTCCGCCCAGTAGTGGGAGGCAGCGTCCACCAGCAGGCCAAGTACGAGCGGTGCCGCGGTGAGCCGCAAGCCGGTCACCGCCATGACCGCAGCGATGGCGAACGCCTTGGTGAGGGTGAGCGTGGCAACATGGGTCAGGCAGGCGCGGAAACCGGCGACGGTGCGTGCGCCTTTGCCGCATGCCTGCCGGTGAGTTTGCACCCAGTGGTCTCCCACGCTGTGAGCGGCATACAGAGCTGCGAACGCCCCAGCGAACGTCGCAACGGCGGTCATCGCCCACCCCACAGGGCGGCGAGAAACATCACGGCAAGGAACGCGCAGACGACAACCAGCGCGGGGCCGAGGATAGTCATCGCACCTGCACCTCGGCCTCGGCCAGCTCAGCGGCGGCCTCGCTCAGGAGGTCGTCGAGGATGTCGGCGGCGGCGGCGCGGCGAGCCCTCATGTCCTCCCAGCTCTCGCCGGGCAGGACCGGCACGATGAGGTCGGGGTGCATGTGCGCCAGCACGTAAGCCACGGCCCGGACGTCTATGTCCGCGGACCTGGTCGTCTCGATCGGGTAGGGCATCATGGGGATCACCTCGCTGGTCGGGTGGATGGGCGGTCACTTGCTGACGGTCTTGATGAATTCGGCGAACTGCTGCGCGCCGGTCACGATGGCCTCGAAGGCCCACTTGACCGCCACGGCAGCGCCGTGAGGGTCGGTGAAGAGGTAGATGCCGAACCCGATCAGGAACAGCGTCGGCAGGAACCGGCCGACGCTCTTGGCAGGCTGCATGGGAAGCTCCCGTTGGTTGTGGTGAACCCGGCAGAGCAGCCGGAGTGCCCCGGCAGGGAGTCGAACCCTGCCTGCGACCGTCGGGGCGGTGGATCGGGGCGCGCGTCAGCGCTGGACGACGGGCTTGTCCCGGTCGTGGTGGGAGATGGCGACCGTCAATTCATCGCGGTCCAGTCGTTCGGCCAGCGCCATGGCGAAGGTTGCTGCCCGGTGTCAAGGGATGATCGGGCCGCACTCAGGTGCAAGCTGACCGCAGCACCTGGTCAGTAGTGCACGTCGAGATCACCGTCGCAGTAGCGGACAACCCCGCCCGCTTTCGCCGTGATCTTGACTCCGTTCGGGGTCGTGATCGAGCCCTGGGCAACGAAAATCGTGCCGTTACGGCTGGTGACCGTCTTTTCGCGCTTCGGCTTGTCCGCCTTGCTGTTCTTCTTGCTCTTTCCCATGATTCTTTTCTCCTTTGGTTTAGCCATTCAGCCGGTCGGGCTCCAGCGAGAAGAACAGGACGTTGAGATTGGCTGCGCGGGTCTTGCTCTTGGCCAGCTCGCAAACCTGCATGTAGACGTCCATGCGAGAAGCGCCGGCTGGGAGGTCCACCGTGCTGGCGAAGGTGGCGTTGCTGAAGCCGCTGCCCGTGGGCCATTGCACCGTGACCATCCACATGTACGTGTCCTGGTCATTCGTGGTAGTCGGGGTCTTGACGGTGTCCATTGCGTTGGTCCTTTCGGCGGGGATGGTTGGAGATTCGGCAGTGGCGTGACGGAGTGCCCCGGCGGGGAGTCGAACCCTGCCTGCGACCATCGGGGCTGATTGACGGGAACGGGTTAGCAGGAGTGACACGGCCACGGGCCGGGGCCGTAGACGATGACCGTGCGCTCGTGCAGGTCTCGGCGGATGCGCCGAGTGAGAGCGATCCAGCGGGGGCAGTCGCCCACCCACCTCTCGCTGCCGTGCGGGTTGTAGAACTCGACAGCTTTACGGCGCTTCATCATCGGCGGCCTCTGCGCCCAATGACCGGCATGGTTTGCGACAGTTCGCGGTCGTACGCCTCACGAGCGCGCGGGTCCTCGGTGCCCCAGTCGGGCTGGTGGTAGCGGTGCTCGGCATCGCGAATAAGCCGGCCCTGCGCCCTGGCGTAAGCCTCGTCACGCGGCGTCTGTGACATGCTGGACATCTCCTTTGGTGGAGCCGGCGGCGCGTTCTTCTCTTGGCGGGGTAGGGCGCGCCATCACCGGCAACGTTGCGGACGAACGTGCTTCCTTTCGTGATCGGAACTGCGCCTGCGGCGCGTTGGCCAGTGCCCGCCCGGGACTTGCACGCCGGGTGTCTGCTGGTCGGGCTTTGCTCGGATATGCAGTTGTCAGGCGCCGCCGTCCACCTCGACGTAGACGCGGACACTCGGCTGCATGGGCGCCGAAGGGCACAGCCCCTTAATCGCGGTGATGGAGAACGTCTCGCATAGGGTCAGCACGGCATCTGCGACCTCGGCCGGCTCGCCGACCAGACGAATGGACAGCATCAGCACTCCTTGTGGATAGTGGGAACGCGCATGGCCGGCATGGGCCGGAGCGCCCCGGCAGGGAGTCGAACCCTGCCTGCGACCATCGGGGCGGACGATCTACTTGTCGTTGCGGATGGCGTTGACCTCGCTCAGGAACGCGGTGGCCTGATCGGGTTCCATGAACGACGCGAAGTCGTCCAGGTCCGTCTGGCTCAGGTGATCGGCGTTGCCGAGAATGCGAGCGAACATGCTCATGGCTTCTCCTGGTGGCTGGTGAACATGGATCAGTACGCAGGGCTTTTGCCTGCGGAGCCGCCTTTTGTCGGGAGGCGGTGGCCCTTCGGCGTCGCTGTTGAGTTAGTCATGCAGCACCAATCGCGTCTGGCCCGTCAGCCCGAGCGGTTTCGTCAGCGTCGGCGCGCGATCCCGTCGGACCGCCTTCCGAGTACTGCCGGTGATTCACCCCCTCGGGGCTGCTCACTAGGGCTAGCGTATACACTAGTGCGTATACGCACAAGCCCTAGGTATACAATGGTGTGTATACGCTGGTCAGGGAAGCATCGAAGAGTGTCCGAAGGGACTGATCGCGCAGTGACAGAACCGGCTTACGTCCGCATCGCAGGCGAGTACGCCCGACGTATCCGCGGCGGGGACATCCCGCCCGGCATGCAACTGCCGACCTACGCTGAGATCGCCGAACGCAACGGTGTGTCAGACATCGTGGTTCGGAAGGCTGTCGAACTACTCCAGAGTCAGGGGCTTGTTCGAGTCGTACCGCGACGTGGGGTCTACGTCGCCAACCGCCCCAACCTCATCCGTGTGTCTCCTGAGCGCCAGATGGAGAGCGCCGAGCACTCGTTCCAGAACGAGTCCGACCAAGAGGTCCAAGTAGAACGTGAGACTGAGCGGATCCTCGCCACGGACGAACTCGCGCAGGCTCTCGGGGTCACAGTCGGGGAGGAGATCAATCACGTCATCACCAGGGCGACCGAGGATCGACGGCCAATCTCGATTTCCGACACCTACACGCCGTTGGGTGTCACCGACATCTCGGGGGCCGACTTCCTGGAAGAGACCGTCTCCGACCGGCTACCGACGCCAGAGCATGCCGAATGGCTGCGTACAAACCCTGGCGATCTGGTCAAGACGGTCTACCAGCGGTTCGTCTCGGCTGATGACCGGGTCATCATGATTTCCCGCATCTCCTACCCGCGAGATCGCTACGACGCGTTCGTGTTCCGCATGGCCCTCAAGTAGAGGTACGACAAAGGGGGCGCCGAACAGGTCGGCGCCCCCTTTGTCGTACGCGTGTTCTTAGCTCCGGACCCAGCCCTGGGCCATGTCTGCCTCCGCCCACCATGAGACGAAGGACGGATCTACGGAGTCCAGCCGCCATCGAGCGGACAGTGCGTCGAAAAAGGCGTCATTGCCGGTCTTGCCCCCCTTTGGCTCGCCGACGTAGATGAGTCGCTCGCCCCCGGCATTCTCGAACTGCGTGAGCGCGTCAGACGACATGGTGTCTCCCCAGCCAGGTGGCCAGCAGAGGAACAGCACGTAGTCCGCCGACTGGGCACGGGTCGCGAACTCGGCCAGGCTGCCCACAGGGTGCCAGACATTGGGCTGGCCGGCCGCTCCGGGGAATGAGACGTTTGCGGCCTTGTCCGGTGGTGCCGAGTCGTACGCCTCAACGGTCAGTCCTGCGTGCGCCAACTGTGCGGCCCAGTACCCTCGACCGGCACCGAGTTCCACGACCGGGACATCAGCGCAGAAGCCCGCCATCCATTCGATGGTCTGGGGGGCAGGAATCGCGTACGCGTAGGACGCCTGTAGGAGGATTTGCGCGAAGGCGAGTCGCGCGCTGCCCTCTGGGTGGCCACCGTTCACCACCCGGCGACCCTCGTGTTCGACCACGGCCGGTTCAACGATGTCCCAGTAGGGGTTCGGGCTTACGGCGTCGCCACCAGTCATGAAGTGAACGAACCGCAGGTCGAACTGTGCGTCGGCTTGCTCGTCGCCGGTTCCTCCCAGCCTTGCCGCCATGTCCAAATACTCCGCCACCTTCGGGTATTCGGCCTGAAGTCGTTGTTCGTCCTCCAGCAGCGCGGTTAGTTCGTCCCATCGGCTCGATGTCATGGTCAGCTTGCCCATACTGCAAGTTTCTCGCACTACACGCGCCCATGCCATGCTTCTTGGGAGTTGCCTGACGACTGTGTCGTCCGGCATGTAGGTCCCCCCTCATGCGGCCGACCTAAGGGAGCTACAGAACCAGGCGGCTACTCGTCAAAGTATCCGTTGGTCCAGACAAATCTGCTGCCTCTTGTCCGGCCGCCTAGAGCCTGCTCTCGCCAATACTGCCATCGCTTAATTAGGTACGCCTTTCGCTCTTCTGAGATCAGGGGCGCGGACCCCAAAACTTGCCCTATCTCTGCGATCTCCGAAGCGAGGGTTTTGGTAGAGCTTCCCGTCCTTATCGTGGGAGGCATAGCAACCAGCTCAAACTCCGCGCGTATGCCAGATATAGTAGAGCAGTTTTGTGCGTCTTTCTCCGGGCGCAACTGATCGAAGGTGTACAGAAACTCTGACCTGCGAGGTAGAAAATCCCGCTTTCTTCTGAGATGCTCAGGTCGCTCATGTCGACTACTGTCGCGCTGAAATTCCGAGTCTCGCCCATAAATGAGCAGAAACTGTGGTTCTATCCTCCTGTCGCTGAATTCTGGAGGTATGTATGCATGCCGGAATGCCAGCGCGTTCTCCGGATTGGTGAACCACACTTTCCACTCAAGAAGCTGATCGAGGGCTTGGGTTAGTTCGGCTGCTGATTGACCACTAGAAGTGAACCAAGGCTTGCCTGGGGCTTCAATCTCAATGCACAAGACGTGCACTGTCGCTGTATCCCTTCGAACCCACATGAAGTCAGGAATCCGATCTCGCCCCAGCCCCTTTAGGCGTGGCTGTGTTATTACGGCATCCCAGCACGGCCCGTGGTGTCCTCGCCCAACGTCATCCGCAGCACCTGGTAGCAGGGAAGGATGCTGCTCCAGGAATGCTTGCACGAGCGTTTCTGGCGGGTTTGATTGCAGGAGCCTACGCCACTCCTCGGTAAGCCATGATTCGTATACGTCCCAGGCTATTGCCTGAGGTCGATCCGGCTCGCACCCATCATCGTTTCGAGTGATTCCATCACTAATTCTACTTTCATGGGACGAATCAAGCTCGGACTGATGGACGAAAGTCGCACTCGCCGCTGCCTCGTAACTCCCGTACTCTTCTAAAATATTGAGCTCTTCTGCGGAATGACTATAAGATGAACTAGGGGGACTTTCCATCATAATCCTCCCAAGATTGGTAGACGTCTGGGGGTCTCCCTGGCGTTGTTGCTTCAGATAGGGCTAGAACGGTACCTCCTCCTTCCAGCCCTGTGGTTTAACTGCAAGCCTTCCTGCATCAAACAGTGCGATGGCATCCTGCAATGCCTGGCTGAACGAATCGTAGTCGACCCAAACTTTCCCCCGCATGTGGTCGAGCCAATCATCTTCATGGAGTCTGGATGCAGGAATCCCATATGAGGAGTCTTTAATAGTCTTGATGCCAGTTTCTGTAACCGCCCACTGTGGTGGACAAATCTGTATGACCCGCCCTAGGGGGTTGTAGCCACTACTCTTACTGTGCGCGATTTTCAGCAGGGAACTCAGATCTGCGAAGATTTGTGCAGAGTCGAAGTCTCTATCTCCAGGGTATAGCCGGTTGGCCAGCAGCTTTTCCCCTAGAGTAACAAGAATATCCTCCGCTCTCTCTTCCTTGTGCCAGCCGATTGCGTCGATAGGCGCTCCATCCTGATCTTCAATGAAGAGCTCAACTACCCAGCCACCCTCATCATCCTCGATGAAGTCGAATCGTAGATAGGTAGACGTATCGAAGATTTCAACACGAGGGCCACGCTGTGCTACCAGTCCTAGAGTCTGGGCACGATTAAGAGCTCCTGCCACGGATGCTACTGAGGGCGCTTTATCGACCGCTTCAAAGGCTAGCTCATCCTCTCTGCGAGCTTCATTGAGGCGCTCCATCACTCTCGCAGATAGTTCTTCCCTTGTAGCCTGGAGTTCGTCCTTCGTAAGCGCTAGCTCATCCGACAGAGCTGATATCTCCGTTGCGGTCTCTTCTTGTCGTTGCTGAATCACGGTCTGAACATCTTGAACCTCGTTGAGGCGACGCTCGGTACGTTTTTGGATGAGAAGAAGTGGACCGAACAGAAGAAAGGTTGCCCCGATTTCGACCAAGACTCCAGAGGGCCAGGATTGGTCCTGAATACTCCAGGAACCCCAAACGCATAGAAGTCCCATGAGGCATATGGCGGCCACCAGCCGCCAGTTCTTCGCTCTAGCGAAAAAGCGCGACAGCTTGAGGCGCAGATTGCGGAGACTCACGATAGCGCTCCCCGGAAAGGCTCTGTGTTCCGGTTGGTTGACAAGGCAAGGGTACGGCAGAACCCCAGAGGGGGGTGTCCGTCTCTCACTTCTAGCCCCCTCCTGTCTCATGCCTGAGCGCTCTGTATGGCTCGCTGGCGGCGTTCTCCCGATCGCCTGATGCCATCGCATGCAGCAGCCCCTCGAAGCGGCAGGGGGAGCTTTCTGCCTTGATCTTTCCCCAATGTCTCCCCGTACAGCGTTTGCAATAGGAGCAGAGGAACAGTCTCAGCAGGTCAGCGGTATTGTCTGGACGGTTTGACGCTCTGTCTTCTAATCCGACGGTCGCAGGTTCGAATCCTGCAGGGCGCGCTTTGATCATGTTCTGACCTGCGGGTATGGGGCGTCGGATGCGTTCTAGAATTTTCGTCTAGCGGTTGCGTGCTCCGTGCGTGCTCGGTCACACCAACCCTGCACACACCATGATCATCCGCCATCCCGGGCCGGCCCGAGAAGAGTAGCGGCCCGCCTGGCCGCGAGCAGGCGACGAATGCGGGGCCGGACGCTAAATCCGACTGTCAGCTCCTCAATGAGATGACTCTCCTGGTCTCGCTCCGCTCTCCCTTGCCGAACAGCAGGGCCGCGGTCTTTTCGGCCGCCGCGGTGGCCACCTGCGGGTAGACGGAAGTGTAGGTGTCGGCGGTGAACGCGCTGAAGGTGTGGCCCAGCGTTTCCTGCACCACCTTTATCTCGACCCCGGCCGCCAGCATCAGCGAGGCCGCGCCATGCCGGAGGTCGTGTAGCCGGATGGGTGGCAGGCCGGCCAGGTAGGCCAGCCACAGGAACTGGTCGGAGACGCGCTGGGGTGCCGGCGGTTGCCGTCGGGCTGGGTGAACATGAACCCGGAGTTGATCCACGCCTCGCCCATGACCCATGCGTTCCTGCAGTTGCTGCTGCCGGTGGGCGCGCAGCACTTGGGTGGTGTCGGTGTCCAGGGCGATGGAGCGTACTGGGCTTGATCCGGTTTGACGGACATCCGAGATCAGGGGCTTGTCCCCGGAAGGATGTCCATGATGGAGAGCATGGGGAAGAAGAAGCCGCGTCCTCGCCGCTCGTTCACACCGGAGTTCAAGGCCGAGATCGTCGAGCTGTGCCAGCGCGGTGACCGCTCGGTCGGCCAGGTGGCTAAGGACTTCGATCTGACCGAGACCGCGGTGCGCCAGTGGATCCGCCAGGCCGAGGTCGACGCCGGTCAGCGGGACGGGCTGACCAGCAGCGAACGCCAGGAACTGAAGGTGTTGCGGCGGGAGAACCGGCGGCTGCGCGAGGACGTCGACATCCTCAAGCGAGCGACAGCTTTCTTCGCCAAGGAGACCCGGTGAACGTGCACCCGTTCATCGAGGCGGAAAAGCATAGGCCGCGGACAGTCCAGGCGCCGGCAGCAGTATCTATCACCGCACGTCTGGCCTGCCGCCACCTGCCGAGCACGTCCTCACGCATCTGCTCGAGCGAGGCTTCCTGACCATTGGCGAACACGCTCACCGCCGCATACTGACCACGACCTCGCCGGATGGATGGGCGTTGTAGGCAACTTCGATCCAACCTCCGGCGAGGTCCCTGTCAAGCCTGCCCACGTCCGCGATCTCATGTTTACGCGCAGAACTGGCGCGAGGAAGGGGTTGCGTCCACGGGAGTGGTGTACGAGTTTGACCTGGTCACAAGCGTGGCGGCCGTGAAATGGAGACGGCCATCGCGTGATCCTTCGAGTGCGAACAACGAAGGAGATCAAGGCGATGGCCGCAGACAACAGTGTGACGCCTGAGCAGTGGCTGGCGAAGCAGATCCAGACCGATGACCCTGACGTGTTGCGGTCCATGGTCAAGACCATGGCCGAGGCGTTGATGTCGGCCGAGGCCGACACCCTGTGCGGAGCGCCGTACGGCCAGCGCAGCAACGAGCGGACCAACGCGCGTAACGGCTACCGCCGGCGGGAATGGGACACCCGCGCCGGCACCGTGGAACTGGCGATCCCCAAGCTGCGCTCAGGCTCCTACTTCCCTGACTGGCTGCTGGAGCGCTGCCGCCGCGCCGAGCAGGCGCTGATCAGCGTGGTGGCCACCAGCTACCTGCTCGGGGTCTCGACACGGCGGGTGGACAAGCTGGTCGAGCAACTCGGCATCAAGCACATCTCCAAAAGCCAGGTCAGCCAGATGGCCAAGATCCTGGACGAGCAGGTCGAAGCCTTCCGCACCCGGGCCTTGGACGCCGGCCCCTACACCTTCCTCTGGCTGGACGCGCTGACGCAGAAGGTGCGTGAAGGCGGCCGCATCATCAACGTGCACTGCCTGGTGGCCACCGGGGTCAACGCCGACGGACGGCGGGAGATCCTCGGGCTGGAGGTCACCACCGGCGAGGACGGCGCGGGCTGGCTGGCGTTCCTGCGCGGCCTGGTCGCCCGCGGTCTGTCCGGCGTGCAGCTGGTGATCTCCGACTGTCACCGCGGGCTGGTCTCGGCGATCGGCGCCGTACTGGCGGGCGCGTCCTGGCAGCGATGCAGAACCCACTACCTGCGCAACCTGCTCACCTGCGTGGCCAAGAGCGCGCAACCGTTCGTGGCCACCCTGGTGCGGACCATCTTCGACCAGCCCGACGCTGTCTCGGTGCGCGCCCAGCACGCCTGGGTGCTGGACGCGCTGGAGGCCAAGCACCCGGCTGCTGCTGAGCATCTGGACGCCGCTCGGGAGGATCTGCTGGCCTTTGCCGCCTTCCCGCGCGAGATCTGGACCCAGATCTGGTCGAACAACCCGCAGGAACGGCTGAACAAGGAGATCCGCCGTCGCACCGACGTGGTGGGCATCTTCCCTGACCGAGCCGCGATCGTCCGGCTGATCGGCGCCGTGCTGGCCGAGCAGAGCGATGAGTGGGTCGAAGCTCGCCGCTACATGGGGATGGACGTGCTGGCCAAAGCCCGCCTGCGATGCGTCCCCGGCGACACATCCACCCCGGCTCCGATCCCGCAGACACTGACCGCTTAACCTGCAGATACAGGATCACGCGAAGATCGACTCATACACCACATCCGTGGACGCGACCGAGGAAGGTTCGATGGTCCGAGGGCCCCACGATTACGCCCTACCTTTCGTTCAACTGGGGCGACTGAGCGATGAGATATATAGATGGAATCTAGGTGCTGCCGCTAGGGTTATTACCCGCTATGCAGATGAAAGCCGTAATTATTACACGCAGTGCACAGTACATGGCTAGTTAGGGTCTTGCGGTATAAAACCGTCCAAAGATACGCTCTGTGTGCTTGGTGCTGCTCTGGACCTTCCGTGGCAAAGAAGGTGTTCCACGTAGGAAAAAGAGAAGCGTATGGCGTTCTCGTTGGCTCGGAGTATGAGTAAATGCGTTGTGGACAGTTTTCTGTGCCGTAATTCAAGCTTTCTGGCGCGCTCCAATCCTTGTCGGCGTGCTGCCCGGTCTAAGTTCATGTTTGTCTTGCCGGTGAAAGCTGTCAGTGGCGAGCTTGTTGTCTATGGGAAGAGAGGCCCAGACACGCCAGCACGGCAGTGGGAAACAATTGGCGCGTTGCCGCCTCCGGTTGATACGGATGCCGCGACGAACAGTATGAAGAGCGAGTCGTCCAAGCGGGATCTGCGTCTGCGCGAGGGCGCCTGCTGCCCGAGGGGCGGTTCGATGGAGAAGCCCGGGCGCCTATGTGGGCACAATCCGCCAGGGATCAGGAATAAGCTCACCTGTATCGCTCGTCCTATCCCGCCTACGTCTCGTCCCACAGCCCATTCGTAGGGTTCGCGGGTCGCCTGTGTAGTGGCGGCGGGGCGAGGTGCATCTGGACCGCGCGTGTGTCTGTCCCGGCTTTCAGGTGGCGGGTACGACCTGCTACGAGATGATGCCCGAAGGAGCGGGATTATTGCGAGATTTGTCGGTGCTGAATGCGCTTTCAAAGACGGCGATCTGGTGATGCGGCACGAGATTCTGATCGACAGGCGCAGATGCCCGACTGGACGATGAGCCGGAGCCGGCGCAGTATCTCCCGGGGGCAGAGAGGTCAGGAGTGCAGCTAGGCGGCCCACTCCTCCAGGCGAATTCCACCTTGGTGTCGCGGTGAGCTGTCGTTCGAGGACGGTCATCTGGTGGCGTAGGACGAGGGTCGTCACGTCCTTGCCCCGATCGTGTATTGGCGGCGATCGCAGCACGGCGAAGTTGTTCGTGACAGTGAGATAGACCAGCCGGAGGAGCTCAGGCGATCATCATGTCGCACTGGGATTCCTCTCCTGGGGGCCGGAATTGCGTTTGCTGCGCTAAGCACTGCAAGGCCATGACCTGGGGGAATGGCATTATCGGAAGGTGCGGCCGTAGGGTGCGGGCAAGTGTCGTCCCCGCGCTGGGAGCTGTGCAGTCATTCTCGAGTGTCACGGGCGGGCAGCTGAACCAATCGCCGCCGCCGCGGACCGCTAATGCAGTTATCTCGCCGAACTGCAGCTACCCGATGTCGCCACATGAGAAGACTTCGACTCTCCCCAGGCGAGCCCGTGTAGCGGTAACGCCTCAGATCGATGTAATCACACACGGCTATTAGGAATGTCAGCGCATGGATGTGTTCGACAACAATCGATAACAAATCGTCATGTTTGCAGAGCGGTGATACAGGTTATAGTTTGATGGTACAAACGTCCCATTGGCGCGCTCCGGACTAGCTGGAGCGCGTACGGCGCCACTGTGGGCAGGCGCCTCGTGCAAGGAGTTTCATTGGAGTTTCGCCTCTTGGGCCAGTTGGAGGCTTTGATCGACGGCAGGCCTCTTGGCCTTGAGGGCACCCGTCAGCAAACGGTGTTGGCCTATCTTCTTCTCCATCCCTGCCAAACAGTCGTTTCCGATAGGTTATTGTCGGCACTCTATGGCGAAACACCACCCATAACGGCACGAACTCAGTTGCAGATCGTGATCTCGTCGCTCAGGCGTCTGTTCGCTGCTGGAAGGCAGAGCAACTCCATTCAGACCAAGCCTCACGGATACCTTCTGAAGACGGACCCCTCCCGGCTGGATTCGCATCAGTTCGGAGACCTGGTCCAGCGGGCTCGAGTGACCAGGGACGCAGGCCGCATCGAAGAGGCGATCAGTGTCTATCGAAAGGGACTGGCGATGTGGCGCGGACCGGTCCTGTGCGGGATCAGCAGCCCCGAGGTGCAAGCGGCCGCGGCCCACCTCGCCGAGTTGCGCATCACGGCGAACGAAGAGTGCATCGAACTGGCGTTGACACAGGGACGGCATCATGAAGTGGTCGGCGAGCTGGCGGCGTTGGTGAAGGAGCACCCACTGCGCGAGCGTCTGCATGGCCAACTCATGCTTGCGCTGTACCGCTCAGGTCGCCAGGCGGAAGCGTTGCAATCCTACCGGGCGGTGCGCGAACTCATGATCAATGAGCTTGGCATCGAGCCGAACGAGCGTCTGCAGCAGTTGGAGACCGCAATACTCACCTGTGACGCTGGTATCAGCCTGTCTGGGGAGCACAGCGGACAGTCAATTCGCTTGGCGCGGAGCGCCCCACGTCTGCTGCCTCCAGATATAGCCGACTTCACGGGGCGAGAGCCGCAGACTCGGGATATCGAGCAGATTCTTCTTTCCTCCACCGCAGTCTCCGCCTCGCGTGCGGTGCCCATTGTAGTGATCAGCGGCATGCCCGGTGTCGGCAAGTCGGCGCTTGCCGTGCACGTCTCTCACCGACTCGCTGAGCACTTTGCCGACGGCTGTCTTTTCGCGGACCTGCACGGTGTCGAATCTCGCAGGCTCAGCCCCATGCAGGTTCTGGAGCGCTTTCTGCGCGCGCTCGGCGTACCCGGGACGGAGATTCCTGACGAGATGGAGGAGCGAGCCAGCTTGTATCGGCGGCTGCTCGGGGACCGCCGTGTGCTGGTCACGCTGGATGACGCCGGGGGCGAGAGCCATGTCCTACCTTTGCTGCCTGGCACCCCAGGCTCGGCTGTTCTTATTACGAGCAGGAGCCGACTCGCCGCCCTCCCCGGCGTCCACCATTTGGAGTTGGAGCTGTTCGACGTGGAGCAGGCGCTGAGGCTGCTGTCGCGGATTGCTGGAGACGAGCGGATCAACTCGGACATGAGCTCGGCCAAAGCTGTTGCCGAGCTGTGCGGCAATCTACCGCTCGCACTGCGTATCGTCGGAGCCAGACTGTCCGCCCGCCAGCATTGGAGCGTCGAGCAATTACGGAACCGACTGGAGAACGAAAGCCGCCGGCTAGACGAGCTCAACCATGCAGGCTTGGGCATCCGCGCAACGATCTCACTGATCTACGAGGGGGTGAGCGAGGATGCCAGGCGGCTCTTCCGTCGGCTAGCCATTTTCGACACACCACAGTTCTCTGGTTGGGTTGTCATCGCGTTGTTGGATATCCCTCCCATGGAGTCGGAAGATCTACTGGACGAACTTGTCGATGCCCAGTTGATCCAGCCGCTCACGGTAGGTGAAGGGATATCCGGTCTTTACCGCTTCCATGATCTCGTCAAGGTCTTCGCGCGAGAAAAACTGGCGGCGCACGAAAGTCTCGGCGACCGCGAAGGCCTGTTGCGGAGGGTCCTGAGTGCCCTCCTCGCGTTGGCCGAGGAAGCGCACATCCGCCTGTACGGCGGGCCGTTCGTTCAGATCCACTCCAAGGCCGCCCGCTGGCCGCTGCCCAAGGAGATCGTGGACGGACTCATGGCCAAGCCGCTCCACTGGTTCGAGCGTGAACGGTCCAGTCTCGTTCACGGCGTTCGTCAGGCGGCGCAGGCTGGATTCACTGACCTGTGCTGGGATCTGGCTCTGAGTTCCGTCACACTGTTCGAGTCCAGGATGTACCTCGATGACTGGCGAGAGACCCACCAAGTTGCCTTGGAGGCCGCCCGGCAGGCAGGAGACCTGCGCGGCCAGGCCGCAACCTTGTATTCGACCGGTTCGCTCTATATCCACGAGCAGCGTTTTCCGGAAGCCAGCCATGAACTCGAAGCTGCGGCAAGAACCTTTCGGCAATGTGGCGACGAGCGTGGGGTAGCACTCGCCGTCCGCAACATCGCCTTTCTCGACCGCGTCGCCGGCCGCTATGAAGCAGCTGAGGCTCGCTACATCGAGGGACTAGAGGTATTCCGACGAGTTGAGGACGATATCGCAATTGCATATGTGCTGCAAGGTCTCGCGCACCTCAAGTTGGAACTTGGCAACCCCGCTGAAGCGGAACAGCTGTTGACAGAGGCCATCGCGTTGGCACGCGGGGCCAACAGTCCCAGGGTAGAGGCGCAGGTTCTGCACAGAATCGGGGAGGTCTGGCTGTCCTTGGACGACCCGGCGCGAGCGGTCAAAGCGTTTGAACAGGCGCTCGTGCACGTCCGCAGTCTCGCCGATCTTGTGGGTGAAGCATATAACTTGCACGGCCTCGGCCTAGCCCTCCTGCGCTTGAGCCTGCATCACGAAGCAAGAGAAGCGTTGGGTGAGGGCCGACGCTTGGCTAGGCTTTCCGCCGAGCGACTTGCCGAGGCACGGATTCTTCTTGGCATGGGAGAGTTGGCCCTCGCTGAGGGCGACTCGGCGTTGGCCGCTGCCTATTATCGTGAGGCACTGGATCTTGCTGACCGGATCGGTGCCGCCGCGTTGCATGCTCGGGCGGCAGCTCTGCTGGAGGTTAGCGGTCGGAATGTCGAAGCCAGGTCCGCCACCCGCTGACTCAGCCCCACGGTGTATTCGATACTGAAACGGAAAGGTTCGCTTCGCCATCGGCGCATGCGGCGCTCGGGAGTGCAGAAGGTACGAACAGTACGGCGAGCGTTATGAGCAGGCACTTGACGAGGAAAACCTTGCTGTTCTTCAAGACGAGCCTCCTGTGTGCGGCATCGGTAGTAATTGCCGCTGCTCCGAAAACATATAACAAGATAGGTATCGCCAGGCTATTGCGAATCTTTCCGCAGCGGGCGACGCGAGGAGCGGGAAGAGCGGCGGTCAGGGAAGATAGCACGCGAGAAGCGCCAGGATAGTGTGTTGCGTCATTATGGCTTAGACAATGCACCGCGCTCATCGTGCACATGCGTCGATCGGCGCAGGTAGGAGATTCCAAGTGTCCCCTTCGAGCATCACCCCGTACGCGCTCGACGCCGCGTACGGCAGACCTGCTGCTGGGATCCCTGTCCTATTGCAGCACTTGGCAGGAGGATGCTGGCAAACCGCAGCTCGTGCCGCGACCGATGAAGACGGCTTGGTGCGAGACTGGGGCTCCAAAGACCTTGAGAAAGGGCATTACCGATTGCTGTTCAACATCGATCACTACTTCGCCACTCTTGGGTTGAGCGTGCCCTACCCGACCGTCACAGCGAACTTGCGTCTACAGGATGATTCGGTTGACTGGCAAATGCAGCTGACCCTGGCGCCGCACTCATACATGATCTCTTTCTGTGCCCATGCCTCCCACTTTCGCCACTGCAGGCCGGTCGGCGAACGCGAACGCGGAGGGGGCATCTGACGGACGCTCACCAGAAAATTCAACCGTTGGTAGAACCGCCGAAGAGATCACCGCCAGACCAAGCAACACTCGTGCGTCCTGACCGGCAGCACTACAAGTCAATCGACATGATCCAGAAGGACCACCCGTTCTGCGGCCACACTTGGAATGCAAGGCACTGAATGAACCAGGAAGGCCTCGTGATTTTTCATCTACTTGGACCGGTTCGTCTGGGCTCGGAGGCTGTCACCCCCTGCCCCGCGTCGCCCACATCACTGGGCATACTTGCGGCTCTCATGCTCGCCGGGGGCCATGGCCTGTCGGCATCCAGGCTAAAACGGCTTATCTGGGACAACCCTCCGCGTTCTGCGATGTCCAACCTTCGCACGTATATCGGACAAGCCCGCACACACCTGCGGGAATACGGTCTCACTGACCGCCTACACACTAATCGTGGTACCGGCGGAGCCGACGCGACATACCAGCTGTTCATCGAGAGCGGTGAGAGCGATGTACAGGCGTTCAATGAGCACACGGCCCAGGCTGGCGTAGCGTCTGCTCGCGGCCAATTCGACGTTGCGATGCACAGGCTCAGGCAAGGGCTGTCGCTATGGGCGGGGCCTGCATGCTCCAACGCATCGGGTAGCACGGTGATGCGAGGGTACATCTATGCTCTTAATGAGCAGAGACTGCTCGCCCGCGAGGACTACATTGAGGCGGGTCTCGCGCTCGGGTTGGCCCATGTTCTGGTTGGAGAGGCTCGTGCCGTCGTAGCTGATCACCCGACCAGAGAGCGAGCGTCCGAGCAGCTCATCCGAGTTCTCTACTCGAGTGGCGACCCGCACGGCGCTCTGAACGAGCACAGGAGACTGTCGATGCGGCTAAGAGAGGATCTTGGGGTGGATCCCTCGCCTCCACTGCAGCGCCTCTACAGCGCGATCCTGAGTCACGACGAATCGTTGCAGCGCCGGCAGGACTCACGACTCCTTGGGTGGTCCGCATGACCGCCAATATGTGACCGGCCAGTTCGGTAGCTGCGGGAGTAGGCCGGTCGCGAGTGGCTGGGAACGACCAGCGGACGGTGCAGCGGCTGCTTGGAAGAGGACCCGATCATGCTTGAGACGAAAAGGAGTTGCAGGTGTATAGGATCCGAACGGCTGCTGCCGTAGTGATTTCGCTGATGATTCATGCGAGCACCCTGGCGCTGATGGCGCTGGGTGTCCGGGTCATCTATGTCAACGCCGACTTCCTCTTCGCCTGGCTGATCGGAGCCTTGCTCATAGGCGTCGGCGTACTGATGTGTCCTCGGCCACCCCGCTTACCCGATGACGTCGAGGTGGTGGAGCGGTCAGCCGCTCCCGAACTCCACGCATTGGCCGAGAGAGTAGCGCGAACCATGCACGTCCAGCCGCCGGCCAGCGTGGCGGTCAGAGATCTGGGAATGACAAGCGAATATGTGCGAACCGGGTTCAGGGGCAGGACACTGGTGATCGGGCTGCCAACCTGGCTACTCCTGCCTGCACGACATCGGGTAGCTCTGTTGGCCCATGCGTACGCCAACCAGGGTCATGAGGGGCTGATCATCGGCAGCGCGCTGTCCACCCTGACGCGATGGCGCGAGTCGCTGCAAGGCAGTCGCGGCAGCGCGTCGCACCTGCGCGAGGAGCAGTACACACGCATCGGCGCCGTGCTCGGCGCGCAGGGCACGCCAGCAGGCACGTACGAAGCGGCGGGGTCGATCGGGCGCGTGGTCGGCCACGTCCTGGGCTGGCCAGTGATGTTGCTTCAGCGACTGCTGACCAGGCTCATACGGGCCGACGGCGGTAGGCGCACGCACCAGCACCCTCCGGAGGTACGTGCGGTCGTCACAGACACCGACCTACGCGAGCTGTCCGAGCTTATGGAAGGATCGCGATTCTTGGCGCCGGTACAAGCCGCTGCCTTGCGTGGGGCTACCACGTCCGCGATCCGGGAATCGGCGCTTGATCGAGCCTCGGAGCTTGGCATGGACACAGGCGATGCCGACGTGCTGACGGCACCGGCATCATCTCGAATCGACTGCGAGCTCTCCCGGCACTATTCGCGGGCCATCCGCGGGTTCGGCCTGATCTCATAGCTCCCGGGTGTGCCTGTGCAGGCGTTTCTGCCAGAGCGCGCAAGCGCCTGCACGCGTGTCGTCATCCCATTAGTACGGCGCGTTCCCAGGTCAGGGGTTTATCGGCAGCAAAGGCGGCAAGGACCGCGGCTACTCCTGCCGCCCCTTCAAGAAACCCTGGATGGTCCCGGGGGCCTATGCGCAGGTGGATGTCTCGGTAGCCGAAGTCGGCCTCAGGGTCGTACTTGTCGAGCAGTTCATCCAGCTCTCGTTCTAGTGCCTCATGGAGTAAGCGGCGCGGTTTGGAGGCATCACGGACGAACCGGTGGAGCACGTGCACCAGCCCCGCTTTGCCGTGACAGAACGTGGGAGACGGGATGGCTTTGACGTCTTCGCTGCGTCCGAGGGATGCATGCAAGATCTCGGCCGCTGTGTCCTCCCAAGCAGGACGGTCGCAGGCTAACGCGGCAAGCTGTAGTGCCCGGGCAGCGCCAGGGTTCCCGTAGCACCACGCCGATCGGGTCTGACGCTCCAAGGATGGGGCGACATGAGGGAGGTAGTGGTAAGGGATATCTGGTCCGCCAGAGGTCTCGATGATGCAGGCGTTCAACTGCTCTGCAAGCGTTGTGATCAGTGGTGTGAGGTCGAAGTCCAGTAGGGCCGCACGCTTGATGAGGCAAGCAAGAGCAAGCGGTCCAGCGATGCCATGTGCCACTCCAAGGTTGAGATGTCCGCTGCGCACTTCTGAATCCGAGTCGCGGATCCGGTCTGGCGGCGTCCAAAAGCCTCCGGGGACAGGCTGGCGGGCCCACACGGTGAAACGTCGCATCATATGTTCAAGAAGACTGCTCGCCAGGGTGAAATGAGTGCTGGGCGTACTCGTCCGCCCAGCCAGGTGACGGGAGTCCTCTGCAGCTACGGTCAATGGGACGGCTGCACCGCTCAGACCGTCGATCAGGTCGAAGTCCGCCTCAGCCAGCCCTCCCTCAGGCGGCAACTTGTCAAGCGCCACGCCGATCCGAGCGAAGAGCATGGCCTCCACTTGTTCCAGCACGCCAACGTAGCGCTGTCCGCCACGAGAGAGGCAGCGCAGCGCGAAGGTGACTCCGGCAACGCTGTGGAACAGCGATATCGATTGAGGCGCGGCTGCGGTTCCCAGCGCCGCCTTGAGAAATGCGTGCCCGCAGGCATCCCACCCTTCATCGGGCCACAGTTCGGCGAATGCGCTGCAGGTTATCGCGAGGCCAGTGTCACCTCTGAGCATACTGTGCGCTGACCACTCGCCGGCGGTGGCCAAGCGCGAGCGGTCCCTCAAGGTGCCCATGGTCGCATGTGCTATCTGCACGGCTCGTGCGCGCCGCGCAGCATCAATAACTTCCACTCTCCGCTCCTGACACTCTGCGTATTTTTTAGGGACGGTACCTCATTGATCGCGTTCGAGCCATAGGCATTTACCGTGTGCAGAGTATGTGCGGAGCATGTGCCGTGGGTCACTATATTGGCAAATATCCACTCGATGCCGCAAAAATGCGCGCCTAATAGAGAAAGGTCTGTCATGACTCCTCCCCCTGCACTGACTGCCCCCGAGGCGATCGACGATCTGGACTTCGACCTCGACGTTGCCGTCTTGACCCGCGCGGTCACCGACAACGACATCAACGCCTGTTCAGAGGCGACGGGCACGGGTACGAAGTACACCTGTCTGGTCGTGACCAAGTGCGTCGCGACGACGCCGAGAGCTTTCAACATGTGCGAGACCTGCTGACGGGCGCGTGAGCGGGATCGGGTGCGCGAAGCGCCCGATCCCGGCTCATCGAATTTGATCGGGGTTGAGGCCTGACGGTGCATGCCCGTGCGGGTGCGGGGGGCCTCTTGAGAAAGCTCGCGGCTCCCGTCGATCATTTCTGTTGTCTACGCGGAAGATCGCAACAGAAGAGCCGCGAGCTTGGTCAACAATACGACCCGACTGCTCGGCCTGGAGGGCCTGGCTGTCGTCGATGTCGTTTCAGCAGGTGATGACAGTGAGCAGGGGCCGATCGTGCACCTGGTCACCGCTGACGAGCAGGCCCGGGTCTGCCCCGCGTGTGGGGTGCCCGCGGTCCGGGTCAAGGAGTGGGTGACCAGCCGCCCGCGTGATCTGCCGGTTGCGGGCCGCTGCTGTGAGCTGCGCTGGCGTAAACGCCGCTGGTACCGCGATGAGCGAATCTGTCCGAGAGAGACGTTCACTGAACCTGTCGCCCAGGTCCCTGCCCGAGCCCGGCTGACCCGGCGATGACACCAGGCCGCAGGGGCGGCGGTCGGTGAGGGCGGGAGGACGATCGTGCAGTCGGCTCGAGACCACGGGGTGTCCTAGCCGGTGGTTTGTGCGGCGTTCACCGCGCACGCCGCCCGCGTCCTGCCGGATCAGCCCGCCCCCGTGACGGTGCCGGGGATCGATGAGATCCGCCGTGGCCGACCTCGCTGGAGGTGGGATGAGGCCGCTGGCAGCTGGCAGACCGTCGTGGATCGATGGCATGTCGGCTTCGTCGACATCTCCGGCGGCCAAGGGCTGCTCGGCCAGCTCGAGGCCGCACCAGTGCCGCCGTCACCGGCTGGCTCGGCCAGCGCGGCCAGGCCTGGCGTGATGGCATGGCCTTCGTCGCGATCGACATGTGCACCATCTTCAAATCTGCCATCCGCACCGCGTTACCTCAGGCCAGGCTCGTCGTCGACCATTTTCATGTGGTCCAGTTGGCCAATCAGGCGGTGACCGAGGTCCGCTGCCGCGTCACCGTCCAGGTTCGAGGCCGGCGTGGACGCAAGGGCAACCGAGAATGGGAACTGCGTAGTCGGCTGACGCGATCAGCTGCATGGATGCACGGCTCGCAGCTCGACCCGATGGTTGATGACCTGATGGCGTTGCCGAGGCGGATCGCAGTGCCGGTCCTGGCCGCGTGGAACCCCAAGGAAGATCTGCTTGACCCGCTCTCTTTGGCGCGTACGTATCCCGCTCGTACTGTCGTCGCCGGCCGGCTGTTCCGTTTCTACGACCGCTGCGCTGCCTCGGGTCTGCCCGAACTCGAACGACTGGCGAGCACAATCGAGACTTAGTGGCCCGAGAATCTCGCGTTCATCCAGACCGGCATCACCAACGCGCGCTCTGAAGGGACCAATCACGTGATCAAGGCCGTTGCCCGCGACGCGTATGGCTTTCGGAATCCCGAGAACCAGAGGTTACGCACTCGCTGCGCCACGACTCGACGAAGCCGTGGGTGCCTCAACCACGCTTAAGTTCGATGAGTCGGCATAAGTACCGGGAAGAGAACACAAAAACGAGATCTGTGTCACTCAAATAGCTTGGCGATCGAAGCAACGAAATACGCCATGCGCGCTGGCCCCGCCCCACGCCCCTCGGTCTTTAGGCGGAGTGACATTTGATGTCTTCTTTGATGCTTCCATCGCACGCCGGACGAGATCGATTTAGCCTTCTATATGGTCGCATGCCTCCCAGCGTGCCAACGCATGCAGCGCTGTGCGGTACGAGAGAGGCAGCGCAGCGCGGGGATGACTCTGGTCGCGGTGTCGAACTGCGATATCGATAGAGGTGCGACGACGGTTCCCGGTACCGCCTTGAGGGAGGCATGCCGACAGGTATCTCATCCTTCATCGGGCCAAGGTTCGGCTAAGGCGCTGCAGGATATCGCGAGGCCGTTGTTTCTCTGGCCGCACTGTGTGCCGACCTCCCGCCAGTGGTGGCCATGCGCGACCCTCCGGATCAAGCAAAACCCAACGTCAGCGTGGCCACCAGCCAGGGGAAGATTCCGTACCTCGTCAGCTGCGTTCGAGCCATGTGCAATTGCCGTGTGCAGATTATGTGCGGAGCATGTGCCGTGGGTGACTAAGTTGTCAAATGTCCACTCGAGGCCGCGACATGCGTCCTAATAGAGAAAGGCCTTCATGAATTCTCCCCCCACACTGACTGCTCCCGAAGCGATCGACGATCTAGACTTCGACCTCGACGTTGCCTTCCTGACCCGCGCCATCACCGACAGCGATATCAACGCCTGTTCAGAGGGGTATACCACGGCTACGTGCGCTAACGCTACCTGCCAGATCGTGACCAGGTGCATCGCGACGACGCCGAGAGCCTTCAACATGTGCGAGACCTGCTGACGGCCGCGTGAGCGGGATCGGGTGCGCAAAGCGCCCGATCCCGCACAGCCGGTTCATCGATGAAACCGCTGAAAGAACATCTGCTGGTGATCGCCAGCATAAGAGAATGCAGAAAACAGGGACAGTTTCGCGAAAGGCTGGTCTTGTGAGTCTCCAGGGATCATTCATCGTTCGGTCGCCGGTGCTCCCTGCGCACCGTTACAACCGGACACTGATCGACCTACATCCGAGCCTAGAAAACTATGCCGAACGGCTACGGGACTATCTGGTCGATCTTGCCGACGATGCCCTCCTCATGGAGGCGATCCAGGTCGCTAGTCCGTCGCTTGCAAGAGGGTTGATGTCGGCTCGAGAAGAGCAAAGTCCGCGCCGCCTTGAACAAATAGCGATAAAAGCCACTAAATACGCCATCCGCGCCGCACGCCGCCCCACGCCGTTCGGCCTTTTCGCTGGAGTGACACTCGGCTCCTTCTCTGATGCTCCCCGCGCGGGCTGGGGCGAGCTCCACCGCAAGCATGTGCGCCCCGACTCTGAATGGCTCGTGCCCATCCTGCACTTATGGCAACGCGACTTGCTGGAGGCGGTCAATTTCTCCACGAACAGTCTTTGTCACGTGCGAGGCGGGCGATACGTTCTCCCTTACGTATTTGCGATAAGTTCTGGTACGCCGAACGGCATGACACGCGAAACGACCATCAGGGCATCGAAGGCTGTCACCACTCTCCTCAAGGCAGCGCGGACGCCGGCGACGTACCACGAGCTCCAGCAGGCATTGACCCAAGTCCTGCCGCATGCTTCGCCGACTGCCGTACACGAGCTGATCGGTAACCTGGTCACCCACGACTTTCTGTTAACTGACCTGCAGTGGCACCAGAACTCCCATGATGGCCTCGAACAACTCGCCATCCGTACCTCCGCGCACCAGGAGGGCGCCGCACTCGTCGAAATAAATCAGCAGCTCGAGAAGTACGCAAGTCAGCCTGTCGGGGAGGGGCGGCGCGAGCTCGGGGACGCTCAGGACGCCGTTGCTCGCCTCACATCAAGCTCCAGATCCGCACTTCAGGTCGATCTGGAGCTTGATGTCGAGGTCGCTTTGCCGCGCAGCGTCCAGCGGGAGGCTGAACGTGTGGCTCAGGCATTGACCGCGATGGCTCGTAAATCTCCCTACGCGATTCCCCCTGCCCTCGCGAGTTACCACACCAAATTCATGGAGCGCTACGGAACTCATACCTTAGTCCCACTAACTCAGCTGCTTGACACGCACCTAGGGCTGGGGGCCCCGGACGGCTACGAAGTGCCCAGGGACACTACGCGTGCGCCCGCCCCCGGCGCATCGATCCCGTTAGCTCAGCCAAATTTCGTATTGGCAAAGGCGTTGCAACAGGCGTGGTTGGACGACGCTCAAGAGATCATTCTGGATGCCGAATTCATCGAGGCTATGGGGGAACCGTCGAATAAGCATCCTGAGATCGAGACGCCGGCCTATTTCGATCTATGTTTGGAGTTGAACTGCGAATCCCTAGAACAGGCTGCAGCAGGGGACTTCGCACTGTTGCTATCCGGCGTCGCCTCAACCCCCACACCAGGTGCGATGTTGGGCCGGTTCGCGGAGCATCCGGGGGCAACGGCCTTGCTCCGCGACATGCTGGCCGCCCCATGCACGCTCGACTGGATATCCGCGCAGATCGTCTACGCCCCCGCCAGGCCGCGTCAGATCAATGTCTCACGAGTGCCGAACGTCTTAGATGCCGTCATCCCATTAGGCGTACCGTATGACGAGAGCGTGACAGCGCTTCTACCAGACGAGATCGCAGTCGGCGCGACAGGAGAGCGACTCTTCCTGTGGTCTACGAAATATCGATCTCCCGTGTTTGCAATGCTGCCACACATGGCGCGTATCGACGCCACACCGAACCTCGCCCGCTTCCTTGCTGAGATTTCCCAGACCTGGGTAACGGCACCGCGCCGCTGGAGTTGGGGACAGTTTGAAGCCTTTCCATTCCTGCCCCGCGTCAGATACGGCCGCACGATAATAAGCAAGGCGCGCTGGCTCCCGGATGTGTCGCTTCGTGATCGATCACTGAGCTGGCGCGAGTGGGAGGCTGCCCTTCAACATTGGCGGGAGCGCTGGCAGGTACCGGACCTGGTAGAGGTCGGTGTGGGCGACAACCGTCTGGAACTCGACCTGAGCTCTGCGCTCCACCGTTCACTGTTACGGGCGGAACTGCAGAGCCGGGACGAGGTGGTGCTGGTCGAGGTTGCACCCGTGAAACAGCGCTGCTGGCTCGACGGTCACACCGCCGAAATTGTCGTCTCCGTCAAGGAACGCCGAGACGGCTCCCCGCCGATCGCGACCCTCGTCGAGAAGCCAGTGCTGCGCGGCCGCCCAGCCCGGCACCCCATCGGAGGGGACTGGCTCTATGCGAAGCTTTACTCGCGCGCAGAGTCTCAGGAGGAACTGCTGCGAGATCGCCTTCCCGAGTTGCTGGCCAGGCTGGGGAACCAGGTGGACCGCTGGTTCTTCATCCGATATGTGGATCCGGATCATCATGTACGGCTCCGGCTCCATGGGGACTCGGCCGACTTACGCCGTGAGGTGCTTCCGGTACTCAGCGACGTCATGGAGAGCCTGTGGAATGAGGGCCAGATCGTCGACTGGTCGATCGATAACTACGTGCCTGAGACGCACAGGTACGGTGGTCCGGAAAGCGTCACGAACGCCGAACGACTCTTCTGCGCCGACAGCGATATGGTCGTCACCCAGCTCCGCAGCAGGATGCACGACAGTTTGGGAGTCCGTCCAGAGACCCTGGTGGCGCTCAACAACATCCGGCTTCTTACCGACCTGGACCTCGATTGGGCCCGCTGGGCAGTGACAAGGCTCGCCCCGATGTTGTCGGGCGCCAGGCTGAAGCCCGAGTTGCGGCGCGAGGTGCGGATACTGGATCCCCGTAGCGACTGGGCCCGCCTTAAGATGTGCGACCCCGGTGCCCGACTGTACGACTCCTGGCTGCGCCGCGCTGATGTTGCCCGAAGATTCGCGGTCGCGTCCTCGACGGGAGCTTCGCCTACGGCGGTGGCCACAGACCTGTACGCCGACACGTCCGTGATTGCGCACAGCCTTCTCCATATGCACGCCAACCGCCTGATCGGTATCGATTCCGAGGCCGAGCTCCAATCGAACGCCCTGCTCGTTGCCGCCGCCCGCATGCTTCTGAATCGACAGGACGAGCTGTGAGCGGTATGTCGCTGCCTACCGACGATCTGAATGCCGACGATCGGCTGAAGCCCGCAGTGTTCGAGCGACGACAACGTGCACGCGAGCTAATCTCCAGACTCGCTGAATTACTCGCGGAACCAGAACGTGTCACGACCACCGTCGAAGCTACGAGCCAGTGGGTCGAGCTTGACGGCGGCTGGAAAGCGCCGATCTGGGCAAGGGCAAGTCTATCCAGTGGACACAGCGGCCTCGCGCTATTGTACGCCGAGCTTTCCCAAAAGGAGGAAGCTCTGGCCCATCTGCGTAGTGCTGCGGCGAATGTGCAATCCCTTCAAGGGTACGGGCTGCATCATGGTGCGGCTGGATTGGCCTATGCACTCCATGCCTGCGCTGACGGAGGGGAGGCATTCAGTCGGGCGAGATCCCGGCTCAACGGTGCGATCCAGGACGCCGTGTTAGAGCTCGTGGAGCGGATACTCACAGGTCAGATAAGACTGGCCGGCATGCAATCGTATGACGTATACGATCTGTTGAGCGGTATAACAGGAGTCGGGCAATACCTCCTGGCCTGTGGGCAGTCAGACTCACTCGTGCTCGCTCGCATTATGGAATCACTCGTAGTGCTCGGGCAACCCGTTGAACGTGATGGGGTGCGGGTTCCCGGGTGGTGGATCCCTGCCTCGCCCAAGTCGCCCATCGGGCCATACCGGAATGGGCACCTCAATTTCGGTCTGGCGCATGGAATGGCTGGGCCATTGTCGTTGTTCGCCCTCTCTCGGCAGCGGGGAGTCTTGGTGCCGAAGCACGAGGAAGGCGCCGTGGCGATCGGGGAAGCTTTCCTCAGACACGTACAGGAGGACGAGGCCGGGCCGTACTGGCCAAGATATCTCGAAAGAGACATGCTCCTTGCACGAAACGGGCCCAGGTCGGCACCCACCTGGTGTTACGGCAGCGTCGGCATTGCGCGCGCCCTTCAAATGGCAGGGATTGCCTTTGCGCGTGACTCCTGGAAGTCGCTGGCCGACGATGTCATGCACGCCGAAATTCGTCGATTGCCAGAGGGGGCGTACCTCTCCAACTCCTTCATCTGCCATGGCCTGGCCGGCCTTCTGCTGATCTTAAGCAAATATCGAAATGATAGCCCGGGCGTTGTCCAACAAGCCAGTCTTGATGCCATCGTGGACCAGATCCTGGAGCGATATCAAGAAGATGTTCCGTTCGGCTTTCGGGTTCCCCGTATGGGATATACGCGAAAGGTCGATATTCCGGGCCTGCTTGAAGGGTCGGCAGGAATTGCTCTAGCTCTGAAGGTATACCTCGACGGAGATGCCACGACCAACTGGACCGCCGTCTTCGGTGTCTAGTCGAGCGGTCACGCCTCGCAGCGGAAGCATGGGTTGTGAGACAAGAAGATCGTTTGGCGAATTTGTTGCGGTGCAGCATTCGCGATGCAGCACGAGTAGAGGAGGTGCCATGGCAAAGTCGGCGACTGTCGCAGCGCCGGAGAAACCGGCGGACTCGAATGACCTTGCGCTGGCTAGCTGGCAAGCGCACGAAGCCCAGATGATCTCGACAACCATGTGGCAGGTGGTCAGGCGATTGCCTGAGCTGCTCCGTCAGGCGCTGCGCCTTGGCTGGCAGGCGAGCCGACGGGATCTGGCATCGGTCATCGCCTTCAACTCTCTGGCGGGGCTGTGCGCATGCCTCGGGTTGGTGTCAGGGGCACAGTTGCTTACCCAACTACTATCGTCGCCCAACCTGACAAGGGAGGCCTTGCTAGAGACGCTGGGCCCGATCGTCGCGGTGGTGGCCGCGGGCGGCGCGCGCAGCTGGCTCTTGTCGCTTGCCCGGTGGGCGCAGGCAAGACTGAGACCGCAGGTCGAGCGGATCGTGGCCGTCAGACTTGCGGAGGGTGCCAGCAAAGTGCCGCTGGCTGACTTCGACAATCCGACGTTCCATGACTCGATGACGCGCGCTCGCGATCGTGGGCTCTACGAAGCCCCGCAGATGGTGAGCCGTGCTGTAGACGTTCTCGGGGCGCTGATGGGTGTGATGGCCGCGGCGGGAGCGCTTACTGTGTTGCACCCGGTGCTCCTGCCACTGCTCACTGCCGCGATCGCGGTACAGGCCTGGACCACGGCCCGCTCGGCCCGCATGCGCTTTGAAACGATCTTTCGGCTGGCTTCGAGTCGGCGCAGAAAATGGATGCTTCACGATCTGATGGTTGGAAGAAGTGCCGCACTCGAGGTAAGAGCCTTCACCATGAGAGATTTCCTGCTCGTGGAGTACAATGCCATCGCCCGGCACGAGGAAGGGTTGGAACTGGGGCTTGCCCGTCGGGAACTAGTCATCGGGTTCACCGGGACAGTGCTACGTGGAATTGGCATCGGGCTGGTTTATGCGGCACTTGGCGTCTTGTTCGCCTCAGGAGTCATGCCGCTCTCGGCTGCTGGTGCTGCCATCTTCGCCATTCAGCTGGGCAGTAGTTCTTTGGGTGCCCTAGTCATCTCGCTCAACGGCTGCTACGAGTCGGGCTTGTACTTCTTGGATCTGGTGGAATTCCTCGAGGTCACGGCGGCTCGGGGAAGTGACTCCGCCTCCTCTGTTCGACCGAAGGACGGTGTCTCGCCCAGCCAATCCCCTGTCGTGGCGCTTGCCCAACCTGCCCAGTTCGAACTCAGCGGGGTGAGCTTCTCGTATCCAGGCGGAACGTCCCCCGCTGTCAGCGACGTGTCGATTCGGGTAAGCCGTGGAGAGATGATTGCCTTGGTGGGCGAGAACGGCTCGGGGAAGAGCACGGTCGCGAAGCTTATCGCAGCCCTTTATGATCCCGACCACGGGGAGATCCGCTGGAACGGCGAATCACTGGTGGGCATTCGCCAGGAAGAGTTATGGCGGCACATCGGATTCATCGCCCAGGACTTCACCCACTGGCCCTTTTCGGTCCGAGAGAACATCACTATGGGCCTTCCTGCGGACCAGGAACGCTTGAGTACGGCTGCCTTCAGATCTGGCGTGAATGTGGTCGTCGAAGGGCTGGATGCAGGCTATGACACGCTTCTCGACCGGCGTTTCAAGAGCGGTCACGAGTTGTCCAAAGGCCAGTGGCAGCGCATAGCCGCGGCCAGAGCATTCTATCGTGATCCTGCTTTGCTGATTTGTGACGAACCAACCGCTGCCTTGGATGCTCGCGGCGAACAAGCGTTTCTCGACGCGTTGCGGGTCTACGCCAAGGACAAGGCGGTCATCCTCATCACACATCGGCTGGAGAATGTGCGATACTGCGACCGCGCCTACGTCCTGGCGAATGGCCGCGTCGCCGAGTCGGGTGACCATGACGAACTTGTGTCTCGCCAAGGTCCCTTCTACGAGTTGTATCGCCTTCAAGCCAACAGGTACGCGCCGATACCATCGCTGTAGGCCGCAATCTCGCGAGCATTTATCCAGGCATGGCAGAGACCCTCAAGAACGGTTCCATTAAAACTGACACGTCGGTAATCTTAAATATTGAGGCGTATCACGGAAATAGGTGAAGGGGAAACTCCTTTCCTCTACTTCGTGTCACTCGATGCCCCAGGCCACCATCAGCCGCACCCATCTACTACGTCGTACAATCGCCATCTGTACTGGGTCGGCGATCGGGTTCAAGGTGGAGGGTGGGTCAGCGTGACCAGCGCGGGAGTCGGGACCCCCGGCGTTCGGTTTCCGACATTGCAGCGTCGGGCTCATACATCCGATTACGGTCGGCATCCGAGAGTCCCCGGAACTCGGACTGGCCAGGAACTCGGTCTGGGCCTCGGGCTTGAGCTTGCGCAATAGCGCCACGGTGATGCCGTCGATGTTTCCGTTCATGTCGGTCTCTCCTTCCGCAGGCCGGGGCCCTTCCCCGGCCTGGCGTCATGGGGTGTCCGGCTGGTCAGGCGGGGTGTCGCGCTGGCGCAGCAGCGCCAAGAGCTCGCCGGCGGGAGCGTCCGCCTCCCGGGCCGACGCCTCGGCAGTGGTCTTGGCCTCCTCCAGTGCGGCGGCTCCCTTCCATACGGGCGGCATGGAGGCCCACTTTGGGGACGGAGGCGACGGTCAGCCCTCCGGGGCGATGCCTGCGCCCTCCTTGGTGTCTGCGAGGGTCTTGTGGACGACGCCGATGGAGACGTTGACGCCGGCGGCAATGGTGCGGATGGATTCCCCGCGCTCGCGGCGGGCGAGGATCGCGGCGCGCTTGTCGTCGTCGACCACGGGTCGGCGTCCGCCGACCTGGCCGCGGCGGCGGGCCGCCTCCGCGCCGTTCTTGGTCTTGCGGACGATGTCGCGGCGCCGGTCCTCTGACAGGGCCAGGGCCAGGTCGAGGATCAGGGAGCGCTCGGTGTGCTCGCCGGCCACGATGCCCTTCAGCACCCTGACCGCGATGCCGCGCTGGAACAGGTCGTTGAGGACGATGAGTCCTTCCAGGAGGTTGCGGCCGAGCCGGTCGACCTCCTGGACGGTCAGCATGTCCCCATCGCGCATGTAGGAGAGCGCCTCCAGGAGGACGGGCCGGTCATCGGTGGCGAGCTTGCCGCTGATCTTCTCCTCGAACACCTTCAGGCAGATCGGGTCGAGGGCGTCGTGCTGGCGTTGGGTCTTCTGCTTGTCGGTGCTGACTCGGACCAGGCCGATGAGCGCCACGCGGCCGCCTTCCGTTCATCAAACGTCATGCGCGAGGAATTTGAACAATGACAGGTCCCGGCAGAAAATGAACGGAAAAATGAACGCTCGAACCGGACACGGCGGACGGAGGCCCTCCTTCGGCGAGGCATCCGGGACGCGTTCGTCAAACGGTCGTTAGATGAACGCGCTGAACAGGTACGGAAGGTCGTCCGCATCCGAAATCCGCCGCGGCCGGATCCGTCAGGCAGAGCGGGCCTTGATCAATCCAGTTTTCCCCAGTCCCAGGGATCAGCGGCGGTTCCATCGGGTTCCCGTCCGAATTGGAACTGCTCCCGATGATCATCGATCCAAATGAACTTTTCGAATAGCCCTGCGGCAGGAAGCCTCTTGGCCAGTGCCCGCATCTGGTCCCTGGCCCCGGTCTCCCGCAGACTGTCCAGCAGCCAGCTCACCCTGCCCGGATCGTCCAGCGCGACGTGCGCGGCGAGATCGCGGGCGAGCAGTGCCCGCACCCATCCAGCAGTTCCCGAGCTTGGGCGTGCGGGGCGGATGATCCGGGGCTCGGCTGGGTGGTCAGGGCTGTCCAGTGCTGCCGCCACAAGGTGGCCAGCACCAGCACCGGGCCCTGCTCCGGGGCGCGCAGCAGTTCGCGCAACCCGGCGGCCACGCGCTCGCCCTGAACGGTGTCGGCGAGGTAGAACTGGGCCTCATTCAGCCACACCACCGTGTACGGCCCGATCTGGGCCAGTTCGGCCAGGACGGCGTCGGGGCGCGTGGGGTCGATGGGATGCCACAGCCGCCACGGCTCCTCCCGCCCGCGCAGCAGGTCAAGAGCCTGCCAGCAGGCGCGGGTCTTACCGGTGGAGGACCCGCCGACCAGCACCGCGATGCCGCTGGTACCGCCGGCGGCGGCCGCCACCGCCTGTTCCAGTACGCGGTCATGCGCGCGCGGCACGTACACCGGAAGCGCCGGCAAGGCGGCATCGCCGACGTCGATGGCGCGATGCACCTCCAGCCCGAAGCGGAACGGGTCAGACACCTCCGCCAGTGGCCAGCCCCGCCGCTGACCTGCCACGGCGGGGCTCGCAGCATCGCGGCGGGCTCTATCTGCCCTCATCAGCTGATCCCACGCCCGCGCGGAGGGGGCACGTTCCTGCGCCCACGCGGCCAAGGTCACACCGATCCTGACCAGCTGATCGAGATCACGAGGTTCTGCCTTGCCTGTCGCCCAGCCGTTCACCGTCGTGTACGGCACGCCCGAGGCCTTCGCGAGCTCTTTCTGCATCACTGCGCCTGGCCTGTGAACGCGGGCCTGGTCCCACAGCCGGGCCAGCTCCGCCAGGACCTGGGAGGTCGAGCCTTCCGGGCGGAACACCGCCATGACGCAACCCGCCTCCTCACTTGTCGGGGACCGTCATCCGGATCCGGCACGGACCGGCTAGGATCGCCGCTCACCAGGAGCGTAGCCTCGCAAGTCCGGACCCTTCCGGCATACCTTCAACATCGTCGGCGTGGCGGGTGTGATGCGGGCATGACCAACACCGATACCCCAGCGCCCGATGGAGATCCGTGCTCGCCGCGGCGCCGCTCTGCCAGCGTCCGGCGCCTTCGCCGCACCCTCGTCATCGCCCTCGCTCAAGGCGCCGCCAAAGCCACTGGAGCCGGCCTGGTCGGCCTGCTGTTCTGGTGGATCACCCACCGCTGAACTACACCGCCCAGCCTGGCCCAGTCGGCATAGCCCTGTGGTGATCAGCTCGGCGGGGCCTCGTGGACGGTCATCCTGCCGCCGACGTTGTAGACCCGAGCGCCCGGGCCGCTGTTGACCTGAATGCCGATCAACGAGCCCAATGTGGGCGAGGGGGGCATGGCGGTGCCGGGATCGGTGGTGGGCTCGGGGCGTTGGGACTGCTCGCCATCTACTGAGTCAGCGTCGTCGTGGTCGTGGGGGTCGGGAAGCGGTGTGGCGGGCAGGGTCGGCAGCGGACCGGGGGTGTGCGGCCGGTCGGGGACGGGTGGGGTGAGGCGGGCGATGTCGGTGTGCGGCGGCCTGCTGAGGGCGGGGTCGTTGTTGAGGATCTGCGTGTACAGCCGGTTGAGCTCCGGGCTGGGGACCAGGGATGCCTGCCGGAGGTGGTCGTAGTGCTCGCGATAGGCGCGGGTGGCGTGGGCCTGCCGGCCGGCCTGGTGGCAGGCGTGCAGGAGGAGGGCGGTGATGGTCTCGTCGGTGGGGTCGGCGCGGGCCAGGTGTTCCAGCTGGGGGATGATCGCGCCGTGGCGGTCCAGGGTGAGTTCGGCGCGCAGGCATTCGAGCAGGGCCGCGCGGTGCTCGCCGAGCAGGCAGGCGCGGTAGTCCTCGGCCCAGGCGCCGCCCAGTCCGGCCAGTGGTTCGGCCGGCCGTAGGTCGTCGCCGACACGACCGTGGGGGTGCCAGTGGGCCAGGGCCTGGCGCAGCAGCCGCGCCGTTGTGGCCGGGTCGCCGGGGGGCAGGGCGCGGGCTGCGGCCAGGGCGTCATGGAAGCGGTGGGCGTCGACCTGGTGGCGGGCGACGGGCAGGCGGTAGCCGTGTTCGTGCGCGGGCGGCATCGCCGGTGTGTCGTCCACGGCGCCGGTGGGGGTGGTCAGGCGGGCGCGGAGTTTGCTGGCGTAGCCGTGCAGCAGGTCGCGGGCGGTGGCAGGTTGGTGGTCCCACAGCCTGGTGATGAGTGTGTCGGCGGGAACCGGTCGGCCGTCAGCGGCCAGCAGGACGGCCAGCAGCAGGCGGTGCATGGGCGGGCCGAGGTCGGTCTGGCGGCCGTCGCCGGTGATGGCCTGGACCGGGCCCAGGAGCCGGAACTCCATGTCGTCTCCGTGATTTGGGGGCAAGCAGGGGCTCTGATCGGACGCGGAAGCGAGGGGAACCAACAGTGCGACAGGTATCCGTCGTGCGGGTTGGCCCCTGCCGTAGGGCTGTGCGCGGGCCTCCCAAGTGACCTGCCAGGTCCTGCCAGGTTCTCACCCAGGTCGTCTGCAAGCCGGTCGCCCAGGTCGGTGTCGCATTGTGGGCAGTGCCTGGCAGGAGGGACCTGCCGGAGCGAGAAGGACACAGGTGATGGCGATGGACAACGGGCAGCGGGGGACGGTCGCGTGGGTCAAGAGCGCCTACAGCAGTGGCGGCGGCGATTGCGTGCAGCTGCAGCCGGCTGGCGGCGGGGTCGTGGTCCGTGACTCCAAGGTCCCCGACGGGCAGGTGCTGTGGTTCAGCCGCAGTGAGTGGGCGGCCTTCCTGGCCGGGGTCAAGGACGGGCAGTTCGACCACCTGATCGACCTGATCGACAACGAAGCGGCTTAGCCGCCGAGGCGGAGCGTCCCGGGCAGCACGCCGGAACGCTCCGCCTCGCCTGAAGTGAGCTGCTGGCCAGGGAGGACTGGCCGGAACGCGGACGATGATGGTCATGGCTCCTGCTCGCCGATCTCAGCGATGAGCTGCTGCAGGAACGCGCGGGCCTGTGCATCGAACAGTGCAGAGGCTCGCAGCAGATCCCATTGGCGGCGGTAGAGGTCGATGCTGTCGGGATCGGTGACGTACAGCTGGCCGTGCAGGGCCTCCACGGTCACCAGCGTGTCTTGCGGCCGAGCGCCCTGGTAGAGGATGAAGCCGTGCAGGGCTTGCGTGTGGGCCTGGTGGCGGTGCGGGATCAGGCCGATCCGAACGTTGGCCAGCGTCGTCAGGGAAGCGATCCGGTCCAGCTGGGCCAGATGGTCGCGCACCGGGCCGTAGCGGATACGCAGCGCCGCCTCTCCGATCAGGAACTCCAGATGCTTCTCGCCGTAGAGAATCACTTGCCGGTCGATGCGGGCGGCGATCCAGGCAGCCACCTCCTCAGGCGTGTAGGAGATGACAAACGTGGTGAACATCTGGCGGGCGTAGGCAGCGGTCTGCAATAGCCCCGGAATTACGGTGAGCTGCAAGTTAAGCAGCGTTTGAGCGTCGATATCGCGGCGGCGGAGCTCCTCCTGGACGTCAGGGAGTGCCTGGGCGCGGGTCCGCCAGGTGTGCGCTTCGCTGAATGCCTCACGGGTCAGCTCGCGTAGCAGCTCAAGGTCTTCATGCGAAGCGAGCACGGCCTCGGCCCAAGCCTCAACGTCAGGCAAGGACGGCAACAGGGCGGTGGACTCGATCCGTGAGATCTTGGACTGACTCACCCCCAACCGGCTAGCGAGCTCCCGGCCGGACAGCCCAGCCAGGTCGCGGAGCCGCCGCAGCTCACCCGCCAGCCGCTGGCGCTTCCCGCGCGGCTGCGGGCGGTCAGGGTCCGGCGCGGTGCCCTCGGTCATCACGATGCCGACCTCTCCTTGTGCAGCCGCGGCTGGCAGCGGCGCCATCCCGCACCCCCATTGATCCATCTTGATGCCATTCTCTCTCCCGATGATGAAATCCAGGCGGTCCGCTTCATAGCCGCCTCACAGACTTATGTCTATGCGGATACAGGCTGATTCGGCATCGAGCCCTTGACGCTCTACGAGCTGCGATTCATTTTTGATTCATTATGATGCACATCAATGATGACTCACAGGGCCAGCCCGAGAGAACCGCTGGCACCCTAGGCTCAGGGTGGTCATCCGCCACCCCTAAGGCTCACCACGGCTGGGCCCGCTGGATCGACGCGGCCTGCGAGCAGTCAGCCTGGACACTGATAGGCCACGAACCGCCGCCGCCACACCGGCCACCCGATCCGGCGTGGCGCGCCCCGCGGCGGGTACGGACCTCACCCTCCCGGCCTGCCCTGGCCGTCTGGGGACTCGCGCTCACCGCGCTGGCGCAAGTCAACCCGCTGCTGCCCGCTGCGCTGCTGGTGACCATCTCGATCACACTGTCCCTCGCCCTACGCCGCCAGCAGCCCCTCGAGCAGCCCCGGAACCGGCCACGAGCCCGGCCGCGGGTCCACCCGCAGGCGGGCCCCCGGTCGGCAACGCGACGACGTTGCGCCAAGCGACGGTGTCGTGCCCATCTCACCGACTCGTGCCACCGGCTTCCGCTACCGCGGCCTGGATGCAGGCACTACCGCTGAACCGGCCACAGCCGGGGCATGCCAGGCGCTCACTCCGCCCCCTGCCCGGTTGATCCGCAGCACCGGGCCCATGTGCCGTCGGCCGCACCACACGTGCGGCAATAGCGGAACTGACCGATCGGGTGACCCCGCCTCGTGGCGAACGTATCGTCATCGGCACCCCCGTGCCTGGAGGAGGCATGGCCCACATGGACGATTCCAGCGTTCCCATCCCCGCACCGGACGAGCCTCCATCCGGTGATCCCGCGCAGCCACCGGTCGTCCCCGGCCCGTCCGCCGATGTCCCCGCCGCGCCCCTGGTGGGCCTGCAGTACAACCTCGGCGAAGGCATGCGCGTCTACAACGCCCGCGACATCACCATCGCCCCAGCCTCACCGCCCCCACCGCCGGAGATGCGCACTCTGCCTCGCGACGTGGCCGCCTTCACCGGCCGCGACGCCGAAGTGCGCCACCTGCTCACCGCCGCCGCGCTGAGCACCGGGATCGTGGCCATCCATGCCGTCGACGGCATGCCCGGCGTGGGCAAGACCGCGCTGGCGGTGCACGTGGCGCACCTGCTCGCCGCCGACTACCCCGACGGACAACTGTTCGTCGACCTCTACACCCACACCCCCGGCATCCCAGCCGCTGACCCGGCCGAAACCCTGGGCCGGCTGCTGGCCCGCACCGGCATGGACCCCCGCCACATCCCCGACGACCTCGGCGAGCGGGCCGCCCGCTGGCGCTCCCGTCTGGCAGGCAAGAAGATGCTGCTCATCCTCGACGACGCCTCCGGGCCCTCCCAGGTCGACCCGCTGCTCCCCGGCACGCCCGGCTCCCTGGTACTGATCACCAGCCGCTCCCGAATGATCGGCCTCGACGGCGCCGAAGCTCTTCCCTTGGCCCCTCTCCCACCCGAGCAGGCGACCGCGTTGTTCACCCGGCTGGCCGGACGCGGCCCCCTGACCGGAGCTGACGCCGCAGCCGTGACCGAACTCGTGCAGTTGTGCGGACACTTGCCGCTGGCGATCGCCCTCATGGCCGGCCGGATCGCGCACCGGCATGCGTGGCCCCTGCACACGCTCGCCGCCGAGTTCGCCGCCGCCGAGAACCGGTTGGGCGAGCTGGAGGCTGGCGACCGGGCGGTACGCACCGTCTTCGACATGTCCTACCAGCACCTACCGGCTGACCGGCAGCGACTTTACCGGCACCTCGGCCTGCACCCCGGACCCGACATCGACGCCTACGCAGCCGCCGCCCTGGCCGACATCCCCCTGGCTCAGGCCCGCCGCGAGCTGGAGGCGCTGTATGCCGACCATCTCCTCGACGAAACTGCCCCCAGCCGATACCGGCTGCACGACCTGCTCCGCGCTTACACCCACGACCTGGCCACCACGTGCGACACAGCCGGACAACGCGAGCAGGCCACCGAACGGCTGCTCGCCCACTACACCCGCACCGCCCAAGCCGCCGACCAGTACCTGAACCGGACCTCACGTCCCTCCTCCCCCCCAGCCACCTCCACCTCCGGCCACGCTCGGCCAGACCTGGCCGACCGCGACACGGCGCTGGCATGGATGCGTACCGAACATCACAACCTGCTGGCCTGCCTGGACCACGCCACCACCCACAGTCAGCACCGGCCCCTCATCGACCTCACCGCCGCCATGGCCGCCTACCTGCGCCAGGAAGGCCCTTGGCAGCAGGCCGCCACCCTGCATCACACCGCCGCCACAGCTGCCCGCCACCAGCATGACCCCGCTGCCGAAGCCAACGCCCTGCACCATCTAGCCGACATCCGGCGCCTGACCGGGGAGTATGCGCAAGCCGCCGACCTGTGCGAGCGAGCACTGGCGCTGTACGAGCAGCTCGGCAACCAGCTCGGGCAAGCCAACGCCCTCCAGGTCCTGGGGCAGGTCCGGCTCCGGGTCGGGGAGTATGCGCAGGCGGCCGATCTGAGCGAGCGGGCGCTGGCCCTGTATGCGCAGCTCGGTGATCGGCTCGGGCAAGCCAACGCCCTCCAGAGCCTGGGCCAGGTCTGGCGCATGGCCGGGGAGTACGCGCAGGCGGCCGATCTGAGCGAGCGGGCGCTGGCGCTGTCCGAGCAGCTCGGTGATGGGCTCGGGCAAGCCGACGCCCTCCGAGAGCTGGGGCAGGTCCGGCGCGTGGCCGGGGAGTATGCGCAGGCGGCCGATCTGAGCGAGCGGGCGCTGGCCCTGTATGCGCAGCTCGGTGATCGGCTCGGGCAAGCCAACGCCCTCCAGAGCCTGGGGCAGGTCCGGCGCCTGGCCGGTCAGTACGCGCAGGCCGCCGATCTGAGCGAGCGAGCGCTGGCCCTGTACGAGCAGCTCGGCGACCGGCTCGGGCAAGCCACCGCCCTCCGAGAGCTGGGGCAGGTCCGGCGCGTGGCCGGGGAGTATGCGCAGGCCGCCGATCTGAGCGAGCGGGCGCTGGCCCTGTATGCGCAGCTCGGTGATCGGCTCGGGCAAGCTAACGCCCTTCAGGTCCTGGGGCAGGTTCGGCGCCTGGCCGGTCAGTACGCGCAGGCCGCCGACCTGAGCGAGCGGGCGCTGGCCCTGTATGCGCAGCTCGGTGATCGGCTCGGGCAAGCCAACGCCCTCAAGAGCCTGGGGCAGGTCCGGCGCCTGGCCGGGGAGTATGCGCAGGCCGCCGATCTGAGCGAGCGGGCGCTGGCCCTGTATGCGCAGCTCGGTGATCGGCTCGGGCAAGCCAACGCCCTCCAGAGCCTGGGGCAGGTCCGGCGCCTGGCCGGTCAGTACGCGCAGGCCGCCGACCTGAGCGAGCGAGCACTGGCCCTGTACGAACAGTTCGGCAACCGGCACGGGCAAGCCAACGCGGTACAGCTGTTGGGCTGCGTGCACACGCAAACCGGAGACCATCTGACGGCCGCCGATCTGCTGGCGCGGGCGCTGAGCTTGTTCCGGCAGGTAGGCGACCGGCAAGGGGAAGCCGAGACGCTCAACTACACCGGCGACCTGCTATCGGTCTCCGCTGGGCCGGAGCAGGCAGCCAGGGTGTACCGGCAGGCGCTGGACCTGGCCCAGCAGGTCGACAGCCCGTTGGATGAGGCGCACGCGTTGGACGGCATCGCCCGCTGTGCGGCCGCGAACGGAAACCGGGACGCCGCGGTGGCCGGGCTGCGCCAGGCGGTGGCGCTTTACCAGCGGCTCGGCGTGTCCGAGGCCACCACGGCCGCCGAGTATCTGGCCACCCTGGAACCCGGCAACGACATACCGACTGCCTCTTGAGCCCATCTTCTCGACACGGTCCTCGCATGGCGGCGCACACGGCATGCGCAGATATGAGCAGATCACCCGGACCGGGTGTGCGGTGCCAAAACGCCGATGCTGTTGCTGAGCGGGGCAGTTGCAAGGCGGTCAGGCTACTCTGTGGTACTCGCTGATCAGTCCGGTGACAGTCCTTCGACGGTGGATTCGGGGCGGTCATGTCAATCACTTCGCTGGGGTGGTGCATCAGCGGGCGGAGCGAACGGCCCTGATGCGGGCGATGCTGGCTGAAATGGCGTTCATAGGCGGCCAGAAGTGTACGCAGGTGCCGTTCACCATAGATGATCAGGTGGTCGAGGCATTCGCGTCGAAGTGTGCCGACGACTCGCTCGGCGAACGCGTGCGCCCGTGGCGAGCGCGGCGGAATCTTCAGGACGCGCACGTCGGCGCCGATGAGCACCTCGTCGCATGCTCTGCCGAACTTGCCGTCCCTGTTCCGGATCAGGAACCGGAACTTGTCGGCTCGCTCGCCCAGTTCCATCAGCAGATTGCGTGCCTGCTGCGCCGTCCAGGCGCCGGTTGGATGTGCCATGGCACCGAGGATGCGCACGCGCCGCGTTTCGATCTCCATGACGAACAACACGTACAGGCGCTTGGGGAACACCGTATCGACGTGGAGAAAGTCGCATGCCAGGATGCCGGAGGCTTGAGAGATGAGGAACTGGCGCCGGGTCGGTGAAGCCCGGCGCGGCGCGGGCTCCAATCCCGTCGCCGCCAGAACCCGGCGGACCGTCCCCTCTCCCACGCTGTGGCCAAGACCGAGGAGCTCACCCTCGATGCGCCGATGTCCCAGCGTGGATTCCCCGAGCCAATCGGACGATCAGATAGCGGATCTGTTCAGAGAGCGGGGGCCGGCCCTGTGCGGCGTGGTGGGTCCACTTCTTCTTGACCAGCCTGCGATGCCAGGCCGGCAGCGTGCCGGGCGTTGCGATGCCGATGCAGTCGAAGACGAGCGGGTAACAGTCTTGCCAGCGCGGTCAGCAGCGCCCGATCGGCACAGTCCGGCCTGGGCTGGGGGATCTGGCGACGCAGCACCGCGACCTCATGCCGCAACACCAAGATCTCCACCTCTGCGGAGGCACTGCCCCGTGCGAGCAGCTCCAGCCAGCCGAACACCCTGACCACCAGCAGATACAGAAGGCGAAACAGCACGAGAGTCGAGCCTAGAGGACCAGGTCAGACCCGCTGCAATCAGTTCTGGCACCGGACAAGAGACACAAGAACCGACCTTGCCTGAGCCGGCACCTCAGGTCGATCTGCAGGTCAAGCCCCCCGCGACGACCTTTGAAGCGGTACAGGTGCCCATCAACTACGGCGAACTTCGTCCGTGATTGTAATATCGTCGATCCTCGTTCCCGGAGCCAACTTCGATGTTCCTTGCCGGAGCTCACCAATAATGTGCCAGTAGATCTCGATATCGAATCGACTCAGATTGACCAAGTGATCCTCGCCACCCAGGAAAAGTGGAACGTTGTAACCCACGCACTCTCCGAAGCCCAGGGGCGTCGCGTCGGCAGTCCGCCACTCCTGATAGAAGCTCTTGGCCAAGGCTTCGTCGGCGTAGTCGACCAACTCGCCATTGTGAAAATCAGAGAAGGGCACCGGGATTTCCAAGGCCTGGCCGGTCCCAGGCTCAAGCATGAGGATCGGAGGGTCTTCCGTCTCTACGCGGAGGTCCAGGGAGAACTGCCGCCCCAACCAGTCGAACCCGAAGCAGGACAGATTGCCGAACTCTGGAAAGGCGTGAGCGGCGAAGGCGTCAGCCTCTGCACGAGATTTCCATGTGTGAATCCTGTACAGGCCGTCATTGAAAGTAGACCCGCCGTACCCCGACAACAGGCGGTCGGCTGCTGCGTGGCGTCCCTCATCCCGAGGGACGCCACCGTCGGTCCCCACATTCGCCGTCAGCTCATAGGCCTGCAGGAACCGATCAAGCATTGTTACCCCTAACAGATGGTTACTCTACACACATGTGTGCCTACCGGAACGCCGCGTAGCTGATTTCCGATCTGGGCACCCAGGCTTCTGTTGACAGAGAAGTTGAGTGGATTCATGTTGCTCACGTTGTCCGCACCACCGAGCTGCAGGTCCTTTGTGTGATCGACATCCTCGCCCGACGAAACGGAATTCCCAGCCTTCTTGTACCGGGAAGCGGCCGACGTGCCAGCCCGCTGAACTGTGGTGACTGTCAGGTTACCATCGGCATTCAACGCCGCAACCTTCGCGTCAGCCGCTGCCCTCTGCGACGCATCCCACCCTGGCTTGTACTTCAGGTTGAGATCGATTCCAGTGCCGGCACCACAATTGTGAACCAGCACCTTTTGATTGCCGGCACCGACATAGTACGTGTGTACACCGGCGACAGTCAGATTGTGGACGCGTAGCTGCGTCGTCCAATTTTGGATCTCTATGACCTGGACCCACGCACCCCTAGAGGTACGGAGCCACGCGCCTGGCGTCAGTTCATCCGCTTCGATCCAGCCCTTACGGGATTCATCCCAGAACAGGTGGCCATCGGTGGCGATCATCACGCCGGTGGCCTGGCCCTTGTTGCCATCGGTGTCGACGGTGATCTGGACGAGGTTCTTCTTGCCCTCGCCGGTGATGACATTGACGACGGGCCGTGAGGTTGTCTTGCCCGTCTTCGGATCGGTCGCCTTGACCTTGTCGCCGAGTTCGACCTTCTCGATGGGCTTGGTGCTGCCGTCGGCCATCAGGACGGCCGTGCCGGGGACGAAGCTGTTGGTCAGGCAGTTCGCCAAGGTTCGTTCGGCGACGGCGAGCTCGTCCTTGGCCTTCAGCCAGCCGACGAAGGAGTCCTTGGCCTTGACCAGCAGGCTGCCGACCTTCTTGCCGATTTCGATGGCCTTGCCCCACTTCCAGGGCAGACCGTACTTGACGGCGGCCTTGCCGAGGACGCCGCCCGCCACCGAGGTGAGGACGTTGACCGCGGTCTCACCACAGGCGGCGAGGTCACCGGTGGTGAAACAGTCGATGCCGGCGGTGAGGCCGACCTCGTCTGCTGCGATCTTCGCCAGCGCCACCACGGTTTGGATGATCTTCTGCTTCTCCGCCTCGACCTTGGTCTGGGCGGTGGCCACCGCCTGCTGGGCGGCGGCGGTGCCGGCGGCACGGCTTCCGCTGGATGTGGACGTGGGCGTGGAGGTGGACGGCTTGGCCGCGGGCTTGGGCTTGGGTTTCGGCGTGTAGGTGGTGTCGCCCGCTTCGCAGGAGGAGGCGCAGGCCGTCAGCAGGCCGGTGGGGTCGCTCCAGGTGAGCGGGTTGTTGCCGGCGTAGGCGTAGCCGTGGATCTGCTGGGGGTCGGTCAGGTCCATGACCGGGTCCACGCTGGCGAACCGTCCGAGGAGCGGGTCGTACTCGCGGGCGCCGAGATGAGTGAGGCCGGTGCTGTCGTTGATGCCGGTGCCGAGGAAGCCGTGGTCGCCCGGCCAGACGCCGGTCGAGCCGCGCAGCGCGCCGAAGGGCAGGGTACGACGCAGCGACACGATCTGCGTGGCGCCCTGGATGGCCACCTGCCCGGTCCCCTGGTGGTCCGGGGCGAGGAAGCTGACCGCGCTGGCACCGACGCGGACGGCGACGGTCTGGCCGTCCAGGTTGTAGTACCGGGTGCCGGAGACGACGGTCGTCTTCTTCAGCTCCATGCCGAAGGGCAGGTACAGGGTGACGGTGGTGCCGTCGCGGCGGATCAGCCGGTTGCCGTCGGCGTCGTAGAGGTAGGTGCTGGTCTTGGTGCCGTCGGTGACCTTCTCCAGACGTCCTTCGGTGTCCCAGGTGAGTGTCTGGCTGGTTGCGCCGATCTTGCGGGTGGTGGTGTTGCCGACCTGGTCGTAGCCGAAGCTGTCGGTACGCGCGCCTGCCGCGCCGGTCTGGGTGACCGACGAGAGCCGGTGCTGGCCCTGGCCGGCAGCGGGGTAGGTGTAGGTGCGGACGGTGTCGGCCGCACCGCCCACGCCGTGCTGGGTCTCCTTCGTGCGGTTGCCGGTGGCGTCGTAGGCGTAGGACTGCCAGTACGGCTGGATGCCGCCGATCACGCTGGAGGCGGGGGCGGCTGCGCAGTCGGTGTCGCCCTCGGTCCAGGCCTCGGTCAGGCGGCGCAGGTAGTCGTAGCCGAAACACTGCGTGTCGGTGCCCGACTTGGACACGTCCGCGATGGAGGTGATGTTGCCGGCGGGGTCATAGCGGTAGGTGGCCGAGCGGTCCACGCCGGTCTGGTTCTCGCGTTCCACCCGGGAGTTGGCCAGGCGCTGGGTGCCGAACTCGTAGGAGTAGGTGAACCAGGAGCGCTTGCCCGCCGTGGTGCCGACCTCGTACTGGCCCACCTTGCCGGTCAGGCCGTAGGTGGTGGCCGTCACGTAGGTGTTCAGGTTGGAGGTGAGGGTGGTGGGCCGGGCCAGTTCGTCGTAGCCGTAGACGGCGTTCTCGGCGTTCATGCCGCCGGCCTGCGGATAGCCGATGGACTGGACGGTGCCGTCCAGGTTGTAGCTGGTGCCGAACTGGTAGCTGCCGGCGAGCGTGCCTTCGGCCGACGGGACGGTGACCTTGGTCTGGGTGGCCCGGCCCATCGTGTCGTAGGCGGTGACCGCGCTCGTGTACGCCTGTCCGGTCGACCAGCGGGTGGAGGAGGTGATGGCGCCCTTGCGCAGGGTGTCGTAGACGAACTCGGTCAGCAGTGTTCCGGTGGCCGAGCCGTCGCGGGTCTGGGTGACGCGGTCGAGGTCGTCGTAGCCGGTCCAGACGGTCTTGCCGCGGGCGTCCGTGCTGGAGGTGACGCGGTCGAGGTCGTCGTAGGCGGTCTTGGTGACGCCCTTGTCCGGGTCGGAGCTCTCGATGAGGCGGCCGCGCTGGTCGTAGGTGTACGTCCAGACATTGCCGGATCCGTCGGTGACCTTGCCGACCCGCCCGGCCGGCGTGTAGCCGTAGGTGGTCGCGTCGTAGGCGCCGGTGGGGCTGTCGCCCTTGTACTGGCGCTTCTCGCTCACCTGGCCACGCGCGTCGGTGATCGTCGTGATGGGAGTGCCGCCGGACGGCGGATCCACGTGCACGCGGTCACCGCCGTAGCTGGTGGTGGTGCGCCACTTCTCCTGACCGACGCCGTTGCCGGCCAGTAGCTTCTCGACCGTGACGCGGCCCAGGCCGTCGTACTCGTAGGCCGCCTGCGACTCCACGCCGTCGGTCACCTTGAACAGCGACGGCTCCGGCGCGCCGGTGGCGTAGTAGGCGGCGTAACTGCGGTCGACCAGGCCCCGCTCGTTGTAGAGGGTGTCGGTCAGCAGGCGGCCGCCGTTCGGGCCGGGTGACTGCGTCTGACGCGGGCGCAGCAGACCGTCCATGAGCGTGTAGCTCCACGGACGGTAGCCGCCGGAATTGTTCAGCGAGCGGGTACCGACCGCGACGATGGCGCCGCTCTTGATCGTGTAGCTGTACTCGGTGTTGGCGTTCAGCCCGGCTGACTTGGGGTTGTTCGGCAGCCAGACGCCGATGAGGCGGCCGAGCCCGTCATAGGTCAGGTCGGTACGCGACCCGGCCGCGTCGATGTTGGCGGTGGGCAGGCTCCAGGCCGCGTCGAGTTCGGTCGTGGTGGTCAGCGCGGTCGCCGCGTCCCCGGCCTTGGCGGAAGGGGTGGTGCTGGCGATCGACGTGGCCAGGCCCTTCGCGGGCGTATAGGCGGTGGTCGAGGTGCGTCCCGCCGCGTCCGTCGAGGTCAGCTCGCGGCCGTAGGCGTCGTACGTGGTGGTGCCGACCGTCGCGTACGTGGCCGTGGTGCCGTTGTGCGTGGCCAGCTTCTCGGCCTTGGTCGACTGGCCCTTGGACGGGGCCGCGCCGAGTGCGCCGTTGTCGAAGTAGGTGCGTACGTCGGCGATGACCTGCTTGGAGCGATCAGGGGCCGTGGCGCACGCCACGGCGACGGTCTCCTCACGGGAGACGTAGTTGATCAGCCAGTCACGGGTGTTGGGCGTGGCGTAGGTGATGCGGACGCACTGGTCGTCGGCCGTGGTGGCGACGTCGCCCTTGTCGTCGGACTGGGTGCGCAGGCCGTAGGTGGTGTCGTAGGCGTGGTCGACGCGGGTCTCCCGCCAGCCGCCCGCCTCCAGTGCAGTCCAGGTGCGGGTGCTGCCGATCCCGGTCAGGGCCGCGTTGACGGTGCCCCAGGGCCGGGTGCGGCTGGCGGACTGGTGCCGCCACGGCGTGTTGACCGTCTTGGACACGACCGCGCCGCCGGGCTTGTCGTACGTGGTGGTCTTGAGCAGGAAGCCGTCCAGGCTCTCATGGTCGGTGTGCGTGCCGCCCTCGCCGTCGGAGACGGTCACGGTCTTGGTGTCGGAACCGTCCTTGGTGGCCCGGTCGCCGTTCATGCCGCGCAGGTACAGCGAGGTCTGCTCGGTCTTCATGCCGACCTCGGGGCCGCCGCCGGTGCGCGTGGTGACCTTGCCGTAGCCTCGCCACTGACCCCACGTCTTGTACTTCTCCTTGACCAGGCCGTCGTCGTCGTCGAAGTGCCAGGCCGCGCCGCCCTCGTAGGCGTAGCTGGTGACCATGTCGGGCGCGAGCCCGGTGCGGTCGGAGGCGATTACCTTGGTGACCACGTACTTGTGGAACCAGTCCCGGACGGGGTTCGCGGTGCCGCCCGGCTCCCAGAACACCGGGAAACAGCGCTTGCCGTTGTCCGAGGGCGCAGGGAGGCTGTCCAGGGTGCATTCGGGCTCGCTGTAGCTGACGTCCAGCTGACCGCCGGACTCGTCGTAGATCGTCCCGAGCCGGTACTTGACGAACGGCGGGATGTCGTCGCCCTGCTTGTCCAGCCGGTTCATGAGCTGGACGTGGTTGAACGTGACCGGAGGCAGGCTGGCCGGGGTGCCGGTGGCCAGACCGGTGTGCTGGATGGACTTCAGCAGCAGCGCCTTGTCGGCGTCCGCCTCACCCCAGCTGTGGTCCAGTGCCCAGGAGTCAACGGGACGGTAGGAGCCGTCGGCCTTGAGAACGCTGGTGGTGACCTTGGTCAGGCGCTTACGGGTGAAGAAGGCGGGCGCGAAGACCTGCTCGCATTCGCCGTCGGCGTTCTTGCACTGCTGGTCCCAGGGCACGTCCGGCCACTGCTGCGGCTGGTTGTCGATCTTGTCGGGAGCGCAGTCGAACCCGGACTCGGGGATGCAGCGTTCGGCGACCTCGAAGTCGACCCGGCCCAGCGGCTTGCCGGTGTAGACGGCGTCGGAGCGCAGGCCGTAGTCGATGTGGTCCAGCCAGGAGCCGCGGTCGTAGGGGGTGTCGTCCGCCTTCTTCAGGTTGCGGCCGTAATGGTTGCCCTCGACCTCGTAGTAGTACGCCATGGCGTTGCCGGACGGGTCCACGACGTAGTCGAGGTTCCAGCGGTAGGCCTGCTGGCACCAGGAGTCGGCGAAGCCTCCGCCGTTGCAGGGCTCGCCCGAGTTGTTGCCGAAGACCGGGACGGTCAGGGCCGACTTGGTGGCGCCGCTGCCGTTCCAGCCGGGCAGGCGGTTCAGGCCGAAGAAGTACTGGGTGCCGTCGGTGGTGGTGATCCGCCAGTGCTCACCGTTGTCGTCGCCGTTGGTGGTGCCAGTCAGGTGCTCGATGCGGGTGCCGTCGTCGTCCTTGAGCTTCCAGACGTCCGAGCCGGGAGCGGTCTGGACGAGGTCGCCGCCCTTGCCGTTCCAGGTGAGGGTGGCGTTGGGGTAGGCCCAGCACAGGTCGCCGGGCTTCTCCAGGTCCGTGCCCTCGCCGTCGTCCTGGCAGGCTTTGTAGCTGCGCTCGATGAAGCCGGGGGAGAGCTGGAAGCCCTCACCCACCCACGAGGTCTGGCTGTTGGTGTTGGCGGTCTTGCCGTCCACACTGGCCGAGGAGTAGGAGACGGCCAGGTCCGGGGTGAGGTCGCCGGGCACGGGCGGCACGCGCATCGGGTACGACCAGGTGAAGTCGCCCGTGTTGGCGCCTGCGGACCAGGTGGCCGAGGCAGACAGCGAGGTCGCCCGGTAGTCGCCCTGGCTGCCCGACGGCCCGGTGGTGGCGGCCAGCACCATCGGACCGCTCGCGGTCAGCGAACGCGCGTCCGCGTTGAGCGTGATCTCACCGGTGAGCGTGCTCGCCGCAGGGTCGTTGGCCGACGCGATCGCCGTCGTCTGGCGACACTCTGGCTTGTCCGGGCTGGTCAGCGCGCAGGCAGGCAGACTCACCAGGCGCAGCCGGCTGCCGTACGAGCCGCCATATGCGTGCTTGAACGACGAGTAGTTCAGCTTGATCTCGGCTCGGCCGGGCTGCCCCTCGCTCTGGGACAGGCTGAAGAGCGGGCCGTCCAGGCCGACTCGCTGTGCGGCGGCCCGGTCGTGCACCTGGAGCTTGACCTTGCCGCCCGCGGCATGAGCAGCGCTCTTGCTCTTCGGCGTGGCAGGGACGCTGAGCTGGAGAGGTGAGCCGCTGAGAGGGGCGCCCAAGTCCGCTTCCACCGTGACGGCGCGCGGCCAGTCGATGGTCGCGAGGATCGGCGTGTGCTTGGTAGCCGGATCCGGCTTGCGGTCGCGTACGGCCACCTGGCCGCCCTTGGCGACGCGGTCATGACTGGTGACGTCCGGCCGGCCGTTCTTCTGCGGCTCGGCGCTGACCGGTTGGGCGTGCAGGGTGGTCAATCCGACACCGCTGAGCGCGAGCACGGCCAGTGCCCGGATCCAGCGGTCTCGCCTGCGTGGCAGCGTGCTGCCCACGGGTTACCTCCAGAAAGCCTGTGTCAGGCGGGGAAAGGGGGAACGCGGGCTGGGCCCCTGAGGGCCCAGCGGCGTCAGGAATTGGCGAGGAGGGTGATTTCCTCGGTGGTGAGGGCGCCCTGGTAGGCGTGGACCTCGTCGAGGGCGCCGGGGAAGGCGTTGCCGTAGCTGCCGCTGACGAACTTGGTGCGGCCGATCTGCAGCGCGCCGCTGCCGTTCCACGGGGTGTCGTGGGTGGTCGAGCCCTGCAGCGTGCCGTTGACGTACAGGCTGATCTTCTTGCTGGTCGGGTCGTAGACGCCGGCCAGGTGGGTCCACGTTCCGATGGCCGGTGCGGCGGTGGAGACGGCGGTGCGGGCGGCGGCGGTCGAGGTGTCGTTCGCCCTGATGCGCATGATCCAGCGTTGGGTGGCCTGCTCGTAGCCCAGGTAGAAGGCGCTGCCTCCGGCGCTGTCCTGGGACACGGCGGCGTGGTTGGCGGTGGCGCTGTCCAGCTTGACCCAGGCCGTCACCGAGAAGGCCCGGTCAGTCCGCACCGGTGAGGTCGAGCTGGCGTAGGCGCCGCCGGTCAGCTGGGCGGCGCAGCTTCCGCGTGCGTCCTCCACCCAGCTCGCGGTGCCGTTGAGCGTGGCGTCGTGGCCCTTGCCGGAGTAGTCGTAGACCGTGGTGCCGTCGCACTCGTCGAACGTGAGCAGCAGCTCGGGCGCGGTGGGCGGATACGTGGTGATCTCGGTGCTGTTGGCGAGGGTCTGGATCTGGCTCTCGCTCGCGATGCCGGTGAAGGCCCAGGTATCGTCGAGCTGGCCGGGCCAGTACTCGCCGTACGCGCCGCCGGTCTTCGTCCGGCCGAGCTGCAGGCCCTTGGCGGCGCTGAAGGCCACCGTGTTGTCGCGGACCGACACCGACTCCTCGAGCTGGCCGTTCACGTACAGCCGCAGCTGGTCGGCGAACGCGTCGTACACCACCGCGAGGTGGTCCCAGGTGGAGTTGGTCTGGAAGCGGGGGTGGCTCGCGGTCTGCGACACCGCGCCGGTGGCGTCCTTGTCCGGTACGTCGATCTGCCAGGCGCCCTGGTTGGCCGGATCGGTCCGGTCGGGCACGTACCGCAAGGTGAAGGCGCTGTTGACGTTGCCTTCCTCGCTCAGCACGGCGACCGGCTTCTGCGGGCGTCCCGCCGTGCTCGCCCAGGTGGCGACGGTGAAGCTCTCACCGGTGTTGACGACCGGGGCGGCGGTGGCGGCGTAGCCGCTGGTCCCGTTCAGCGTCAGGGCGCCGGTGCCGACGGCGACGTTCGCCGTGCTGATCGAGGCGCCGCCGCCCAGAGTGAGGTTGCGGGCCTTGCCGCTGTCGTCGCCGCTGACGGCGGGAGTGCCGGAGGCGGAGTTCAGCTTCCAGCGGGCGGCCACGGTGGGGTGCGTGGTGAACAGGTCGCGCGCTTCGGTGCCGGTGACCACGCGGTCGTACAGGCGCACGTCGTCGATCGAGCCGCCGAACAGGGTGCCGGGGCCGCCGCTGTAGGCGCCCGAGCCGATGAACACCGGGCCGGTCGCGTTCCAGCCGGAGGTGAAGGCGGTGCTCTCGGTGAGCGTGCCGTTGACGTACAGGCGGAGCTGTCCGGCGGTGGCGTCGTAGACGCCGACCAGGTGTTGCCATTCGCCGCCCTGCGGGGCGGCGGCGCTGTTGACGCGGACGCCGGTGGCGGTGCTGGTGTCGGTGGTGGTGCGCATGAAGCTCCACCGGTCATAGCCGGGCGAGTAGAACAGGTCGAAGCCGGACTTCACCGCGCCGGCCTGGGCCATCACGTTCATCTGCTTGCCGGGCTTGGACGTGGCCAGACGCACCCAGGCGGCGATCGAGAAGCTCTTGCCGGTGTCGAGGGCCGGGCCCGCGGTCTTGGCGTAGGCGCTGGTGCCGTCCAGGTCGAGGGCGGTGCCGTCGGCGCCGGGGATGCCGAGGGTGGCGTTGCCCGTCAGCGTGGCCGGGATCTGCCCGGACAGGGTGGTGGAGCCGGCCGGGTCGTCCATGTTCCACTCGGCCTTGGCCGGGGTGCCCGCCTTGACGCGGAACAGGTACTGGGCCACCGCGCTGGCGTTGCCGGCCGCGTCCAGGGCCTTGACCCGCAGGAAGTTCACGCCCGCCGTGGACGGCATGATGCTGACCGTGACCGGGCCATCGCCGGTGGTGGTGCGTTCGAAGGCCGACGACGGGTCGGTGTTGAGCCCGATCTGGTACTTCACCACGTCGGTCGCGGTGGTGCTGATCGTGAAGTCGCCGTACCTGCCGACGCCGTCGAGCCAGGGGTCGTCCGGGTTGTCCGGGTCGGATTCCGGATACGCGGTCGAGGTGATGGTCGGGGCGGTGGGGGCGGCGGTGTCGTACAGGAAGGTGCAGAAGACGGCGCCGGTGCCCTCACTGCTGTAGGCGCTGTAGGTGGTGCCGTCGTAGGAGCGGGCGTCCCAGGAGAGCGTCTTGCCCTGCGGCGGGTTGAGCGTGGCCGGGATCGTCATCTGGAACTGGGAGCCGGACGCCTTGGCGTCGGTCAGCGGCGAGGTCCACTTCAGCGCGCCGTCCCAGAACAGGCGGAACTGGCCGCGGACCTTGGCGGCGTCCTCGGTGTCGGCGTCGCGCAGGGTCGCGTACAGCACCGGCAGCTTCTGCAGCTTGGGGCCGTTCGGCGACACGCAGGCGCCACCCGGGTTCATGCTCAGGTCGGCGGGCTTGGGCTGCTGCGGCGGGGTGTTGTAGTTGACCCGCAGGTACGCGTCGTCGCCGAACCGCTTCCAGCCGATCATGTCGCTCTCGTTGGCGGCGCGCAGGCCGAAGGCCATCCGCGACTGCCCGGCGGCCAGGGCCTTGGTCAGGCCGGCCTTGGCGTCGAACTCGACGTTCTTGGCCGGGCAGTTGGCGTCGTGGCCGTAGGCCACGTCACGGGAGTCGAGCTGCTGACGCCACCAGCCGGACGTCTTCTGCTTGTCCCAGTCCAGGGCGTCGGCGAAGTTGTCGGTCCACCACAGCTGGACGGACCGGTCCTCGCACGAGGCCGACCAGACCTCCTTGGCCTGGAACTCGGCCGAGATGACGGTCTTGCCGGCGTAGGCGCCGATCGGCATCTCGTAGTGCAGGCGCTTGACGTGGTTGCTGCCGCAGCGCGAGTCGAGGCTGGTGCTGCAGTAGCCCATGCCCTCGTCGTTCTTGCCCTTGAACTTGTAGTAGGGCGTGGACGGGAAGGCGCTGGTGGTCATCGCCCACTCGTTGGCCTGCTCGGTCTTGAACACCGGGTCGATGTAGACGGGGAAGGTGGTGTTCGCGCCGGTCAGCAGGCTCTGGTCGGGCGCCAGCGCCAGCTCGTCCTGGGTCACCTGGACACCGAGCTCGGCCACGTTGGCGCCCTCGCCCGGGCCCTCGGCGGAGCTGACCTGGCCGGGCGCCGCCGCCTGAGCGGCCTTGAGCGTACGGGCCGTCGCGGCCTGGGCGGGCGCCGAATCCCACATCAGCGGGGTGGGCGCCCTGAAGACGCCGGCCCCCGAGGCCGTGTCGACCGCCGACACCGCGCCGGTGTCGTCCTTCCTGGTGGTCAGCCCCTTGCCGGACAGGCTGTAGCTGAGCTGGGAGAGCGCGGGGTTCGCGGCCGCCTCGCGGGTCTTGACGACCAGGACGTGGGAGAAGCCGTCCACGTCGGCGCGGGCTCGCAGGTCCACGCCGGGCAGTACGTCGGCGTAGACGGCGGTGTCGCCGTCCAGGGTCGGCGCAGGCAGCGTGTTGTTCCAGCCGAGCGACAGTTCCCGGCCGGCCAGGCCCATCGTCGCCAGCGGCGCGTCGCCGCCGGTGGAGAAGCGCAGCTCGACGGTGGAGGCCACCGGGCCGATGGAGCCGTCGGGCTTCTTCTCCAGGCGGGCGTCGGTCCTGACCCAGCGGCCGGCCTGGCGCGTACGGACGGGGCGCAGGTGTTCCACGGCGGTGTAGGTGCCGTCGCTGTTGGCGAACACCTCGCGGGACTCGCCACGGAAGGCGCCGATCTCGACGGGCTTGCCGGTCTTTCGTGCCAGCTTCAGCGCTGCGGCTTCGGTGGCCACCATGGTCTGCGTCGGGTCGGTCTCCGCATGGGCCGCGGAGGGGGCGACTGCCGCCAGAGGCAGCTGAAGGAGGGCGAGCGTGAGCGCCCCCGTCAGCGCAGCGGATACACCGCGCGTATTGATCACTTAAATTCCAAACAAGAGCAAAGAGGACGTAAAGCGGCGATAAAATTAGCAGCTCAGAGGGTCGTCCTCGTGCCGGGGAACCTCGCGGTTATCGATCAAGAAATGGGCGGGAAGCCTTGTCTCATCGATCGTTTCGGCGGGGCTGCATGCTCTTGATCGTGGTTGTCACAGATATGTCACAGTTGGGGGCTGGCCTGCAGGAAGCTGGCGAACACGATCACGTTGTCCGCGTAGCTGCGCGACGTGGTATTGAAGGCGCCGCCGCAAGTGATGATGCGCAGGGCCGGATTCGGCGTCGAGCCGTAAACCTGGGCGCTCGGAAACGCCGTTTTGGCGACCCTTTCGACCCGGTCGACGGCGAACACGTCACGCCTGCCGTCCGTATGGGCCACCGTGATCCGGTCCTGTGGACGCAATTCCTTCAGGCGCGCGAAGACCGCCGGAGCGGTCCGGGTGTCCACATGGCCGAGCAGGACGGCCGGGCCCACCTCGCCCGGTGACGGGCCGAGGCCGTACCAGCCCACCAGGTTCTCCTCGTCCAGAGGGGGCGGCTCGATCACCCCGCCGGCGTCCAGGCCGACCTGGACGATCGGCGCGGACACGCCGATCGCCTCGATGTCCAGCCGGGTGGGAGGGGCCACGGCCCCGGCTGGGGACGGTTGCGCCGCGGGCGGAGGAGGCGCGGGTATGACGACGTACTGCGGAGGCGGGGACGCCGACGCGGACGCGGCGTCGGCCAGGACCCGGTAGGTCATCGCCAGCGGGGTGCCGACCAGGACGATCACTCCGGCAATGATCATCACCCAGGAGAAGGCGTTCAGCTTCCTGCCCGGCGTCCCAGAGGCGGGCGACGGAGGACAGGCCGCCGGTCGGCTTGTCTTCGCGGCAGCGAGGACGACCAGCCACGAGTGCTCCGAGTGCCGGTCAGAGTCCATGCACGCGCCTGCGCCTCAACTCCCAGCCGATGCCGATCGCCAGCAACAGCACGACGCCGCCGCCCGCCACGTACGGGAGAGGATCCGGCGCGGCCAGGCCGCCACCTCCGGTCGGCGCGCCACCCACGGGGGTGACGACGGCGCCGCCCTGATCGGTGTCCGTGGGTTCCGCGGTCACCGTGACCGTAGGAGTGGGCGTCGGGGTGGGTGTACTCGACGGCGTGGCCGTGGCTGCTGCTTCAGTGCCCTTGACGGTGACGGAGCCCAGAGCGGGGGCCGCGGCGTCGGCGGTGCACACCGTTTCCTGGACGCTGCCGTTACGGGTGATGAGCAAGGAGATGTCGCCAGGGACGACGCTCAGCGTGCCGGCCTGACGAGGTGTGTAGGTGCCCTTCATGGCGCCGCCGTTCAGGGGTTGACCCTTGGTGATCGCGGCGCTGTTGGGCGGCGAGGTGGTGACGACTGCGGTGACGACTGCGGTGGCGGGATCGGCTGACGTGGTGGCACTGCCCGTGGAAGTGGGGGCCGGGCTGGAGGTGGTGGTCGCGGTAGGGATCACGGTGGAGATCTTCAAGGTGCCCTTCTGCGTCACCGCGCCTGCGGGCAAGGCGTCCGGGGCGAGCAGCCCCGTGTCGACGGACCACTCCAGGTCGAGGTTCTGCCCGACGGACGCGGTGGCCGGAAGGCCCGCCCGGACCTGGACCTGCGCGGGCGCGTCCGTCCCCAGGGGTGATCTGCAGGTGTAGGTGACGGCCGTGTCAGCGCCGGCCGGAGTTGCGCCGAAGCCGAGGACGGCGGCGAACGCGACGATCGGTGGCGTGATCCATCGGGAGAGCATGAACATCCTTCGCGGAGAGGAAGCAGTGAGGGAGAAGTCAGTGGGCCCGGTGCTGACCGATGTGCACCTCGCGGCGCGGGCGCGTGATCCTGGTACGCGCCTCGACCAGTACCAGTCCGCACAGCACGGCCACGATCAGGACGATCGCCGGGACGGCCAGCAGCATGTCCCGCCATCCCATCCCAGGACGCGCCGAAGGAGCGCTGACCAGCCGCACCGTCTGCTGGACCGGGGGCGAGGAGGACGGTGCCGGCGACAGTGCCGGCGTGCTCGGCGGAGCCACCTGGGGCAACGTCACCTCGGGGGGCGGCGTCCCCGCCTCGGGCGTTTCGGCCAGGACGGGGGGCAGGTTTGCCGCAGGAGGTTGGCTGATGGGGGCGGGCTGCGGAACCGCGGTCACGGTGACCGTGGGCGCCGGTGTTGGCGGCTTGACCGTCTTGGTGATGGTGGGGGCCGGGCCCGGTTTGGCGGGTGGTGCGACGGTGACGGTCACGGTGGGAGTCGGCCTGGGGGAGTTCGGATCGTCCTCGACCGTTCCCCAGTCGGGTTCGACCGTCCCCGGCTGCGGGTCCGCGTTGGCCGTGCCCGGGAACACGCTCAGGAGCAGTACGGCCGACAGGATCAGGATCCTTCTCACGCGACTACGGGCGTCGACGTCAGCCTGCAAGGGCAGCTGATCGGAGTGGGCACGGGACGAGGACCTCACGAGTCGGCGATGGGCGGCCCGAGTAGGTTAAGGCAAAGATTTGCCCATGATTGTCCTGTTTGATGTCAAAAAGAGAACCTTTGGGTAGATCTTCTCAGTACTGCTCGTTGCTGGTCGCTCACGTTGAGCCCCTGCGGTGGCCACTTGGGGTAGGCGGAGATGGAGGAGTCGGTGGTGAACGCGCTTACATCGGCCCAGGGCAGAATGATGATCGGCCGCGCTCGTGATGAAGCACCATGGCGACGGTCGCTGCCACTGCCCTGATCACGCAGCAGAACCCCAGTTCAGAGTACGAATTCGTGTTCCGAGCGGGACAGGGGCCAGTGCGAAGCGCTGCTTCCCGATCTACACCCCTGCCGCGGCGGCGGTGCTGACGGCTGAGATAGCATCCCGAAATGCCATCAACACACGTCGATTGGCCATCCGTCGCAGCTGCGGATTTCCCCTTTCCCAGCCATGTAGAGGTCCGCCGGCTGGCGGACGAACTCTCAGCCATGCTTGTGTCATCGGATCCTGCGGTCCGTGACGACCATGCCTACACCGCGCTTGCCCGTTGGACCGACGAGGGGTGCCTGGACGAGGTGCTCGTGGACATCGGAGACACCTCGGCCACGCGTTTCACCCACCCCGACATCCAGGCGCGTTCCTTCGCCGCGCTGGTGCTCGCCCGCGTTCTGGGCCGCGTCAGCGCCGTGCCGCGGGTCGTGGCCGAGGAGACCGCCGACCGCTGGTACGGGGCGTTCGCCGCATGGTTTCCCGCGGAGGTCGACACTCGGGGCTGGGACGACACCCTCGGTTGGCTGCACGCCGTCGCCCATGGCGCCGACGCCGCTGCCGCGTTCGCCTCTGTCCTGCCCTGGCGCGGCAGCACCTTGCTGGACCTGTGCGCACGCCGAATGACGGCCAAGGCGGCTCCCCACCGCTACGTCCAACTGGAAGACGCGCGACTCGCCCGCGCCATCACGACCATCCTCTTCGTCCCCTCTCTGTCCGTGGACGAGGCCACCGGTTGGCTGGACACCGTGGCCCACGCCTTCGCCGACGCCGAACCCGGACCCGTGCCGCCGTGGGCGTTCAACACCTTCGGCACGTTGCAGTCCCTCCACATGCATCTGGCCCGGGGTCTGGCCGGCCGAGGCATGCCACCTCACGCCGAGGCCGTCGCCACTCGTGTCGTGGCCGTCCTCCGCGGCCCCTTCCCCTGGTTGTCGTAACGCTTGGTTGTCGTAACGCTGTCGGGCAATCGTCCCCTCGGGAGTAATCTCGGATCGCCGCCCGCCAGGCAAGCCCAGACCCGGCATCCCCGATGATGTGAAGGGCGGGAAACAGGCCGCGCCGGCCCTGGCCATGCGCACCGGCGATCAGGCCGTGAGCGACAGCACGATCTTTCCCGTGGTACGGCCGGCATCGCTGAGCTCGTGAGCCTCGGCCGCCCGCTCCAGCGGGAACACCCGGTCGATCTCAGGACGCAGCAGCCCCGCCTCCACCAGCTCGGCGACCTGCCGCAACCCCGCTTGGTCGGCCTCCACGATCATGAAGGCGGCCCGCCGGGCCACGGCGGCGGCCTCCTCGGCCAGGTACGCCTCGGCCGGTGAGGCGAGCGAGACCAGGATGCCGCCCGGACGCAGGATCTTCAGCGACCGCGGCCCGTAGGCGCCGCCGATCGTGTCGATCACGACGTCCACCGGCTCCATGACCGCCTCGAAGTCGGTCTCGGTGTAGTCGATCAGCTCGTCCGCGCCGAGCCCGCGCAGGAACTCGTGCTTGGCCGTACGGGCGGTTCCGATCACATGGGCGCCGCGCGCCTTGGCGATCTGGACGGCCAGGTGCCCGACCCCGCCCGCCGCCGCGTGCACCAGGACCCGCTGCCCCGGGGCCACCTCGGCGACGTCCACCAGGGCCTGCCAGGCGGTGAGCGCGGCCAGCGGCAGCGCCGCGGCCTGCAGGTGGGTCAACGTCCCGGGCTTGCGGACCAGGTGCCGGGCCGGGGAGGTCACATACTCGGCATACGTGCCCGCCGGAAGCGGGTGGCGCGGCATGCCGAACACCTCGTCGCCGGGGGCGAGCGTGGCGACCCCCGGACCGACCGCCTCGACCACGCCGGACAGGTCCCAGCCGAGCGGCACCACCGCGCCGGCCAGCCCGCCGGAACCCCGGTGCCAGGAGTCGGTCGGGTTGACACCCGCCGCGTGCACCCGCACCAGCACCTCGGCCGGGCCGGGCACCGGCCGCTCCGCCTCGATCACCTTCAACACCTCAGGGCCGCCGAAACCGTCCTGGCCGATCGCGCGCATCGTCATCTCCCGCTGTCTTTCGCCCGCCGCGCCCTGGTGGCCCGGCAAGGAAAAGACTCGCGCACCGGGCCACGGCGGAGCGAGTGGCAAGAATGCCATCATGTGAAAGAATCTTGCCATGCATCGCGTCCGCGTCCTGGCCCTCGACGGGGTCTATCCCTTCGAGCTCAGCATCCCGGTGCGGATCTTCGGCACTGCCGCCGGTCGCGCGGGCGAGCCGCTCTACGAGGTCACCACCTGCAGCTTGGACGGCGGGCCGGTTGCCACGAGCGCCGACTTCGCCATCACGGTGGCGCATAGCAGCGAGGCGCTCCGGACGGCCGACACCTTGGTCATCCCGCCGTTCGCCTGCGGCCCCGAGGCGGAGCGCGACTGGCTGCCCGACGCGCTGCGCCACGCCCTGGCTCTGGTGCCGGCCAGTGCGCGCATCGTCTCGATCTGCACGGCCTCCTACGTGCTCGCCGCCGCCGGCCTGCTCGACGACCGGCCCGCGACCACGCACTGGAACGAAGCCGAGCACTTCCAGCGTGCCTTCCCCCGGGTCCAGGTGGACGCGAACGTCCTGTTCGTCGACGAGGGGCGGATCCTCACCGCCGCGGGCGTCGCCGCCGGCATCGACCTCTGCCTGCACCTGGTACGCCGCGACCACGGCAGCGACGTCGCCAACCGGGTGGCCCGCCTCTGCGTGGTGCCCCCGTGGCGGGAGGGCGGCCAGGCCCAGTACATCGAGCGCCCCGTGCCCGAGCCCGCCGCCGCCACCACCTCCGCCACCCGCGCCTGGGCCCTGCAGGAACTGCACCGGCCGCTCACCCTGGCCGAGCTGGCGGCCAACGCCGGAATGAGCGTCCGCACCTTCTGCCGACGCTTTCGCGAGGAGACCGGCCTGCCACCCGGCCAGTGGCTCACCCGCCAGCGGGTCGAGCAAGCGCGCCGCCTCCTGGAGACCACCGACCTGCCGGTCGACCGGGTCGCCGCCCTCGCCGGCTTCGGCACCGCCGCCTCGCTGCGCCAGCACCTCGCCACCACCATCGGCGTCCCACCCTCGGCCTACCGCCAGTCCTTCCGAACCGTGGCCAGTGCCGTCGACCGGGCGAGGTGAGGGCCCGATCGGCCCAGTCCGGCTTCGACCGGGTGACCTGACGCTTCAGCATTGCCACCTCGCTGCCGAAGGACCATGATCTCGACGTCCTCGGACGCCTGATCATGCCCATCAAGACCGGCCATGCAGCGGGCCGTGGTGGGGAGGTGGGGAGTTATTGCTGCCGAGGTAGGACTCGCCGCCGTAGCAAGTCGCGGCGTGCGCGGTGGTGGACCGACCAGCACCCCCCGCGAGCGAGGAGCAGGGCAGCAGGGAGCCGTGGCCGGGCCAGGTGGACGAGGAGGGGGTCAGTTCTCACAAACCGTAGGGCACGCAGACCACCCCACCCCGTGCAGCGCCCGGCCGAGGCCGGTCAGCCTGCCGCCGGGCTCTGCTCGCCGTCCTGGCGAACCGTGCCGAGGGGGATGCAGTTGTCCGGGGCGCCGGTACGTACCCCCTCGCACAGCTGAGCCCGCGACAGATCGGCCTTCTCCGGTACTAGTTGCCAGGCGCGAGTCCAGTACGGAGTGTCCGCCGCCAGATCGCCGAACTGCTTCGAGACGCCGGTGCCGTACTCGGGGGAGCGCATGTCCTCTTCGGTGAAGTAGTTGGTCCCGTTGTCCATGCCGCCACAGCTGACCTGGCTGTTGGCGTCCTGGGCGGCCTTGCATCCGTCGTACCGGACCACCCAGTACGCCTGGGGATGCGGGGCCTTCAGGGGGCGTCCCGGAGTGCTGGTGACCTTCAACACGAGCTGGATGTATGTCAGGCCCCGCGGCGCCGGGGACTGCGGAGCGTCGGGACTGAGCTGGGCGTCCACAATCTGAACCGAGTGCGGATAGGGCCCCTTCTTCACGGACAACACCGGACCGCGTCCCTCGAACGAGGCACCCGACGGAGAGGGCGACGGACTCACCGGGGCAGACGTCCCGGGCGTGACCGTCAGGTCCGGGGCAGACCGGTCCGGTTGCACCCACCCTCCGCACGCAGCCAGAAGACCACTGCAGGCCAGGGCAAAACCGCCTCGCGCACACCGGACCAGACGTATGCGTCCACCGTTCCCCATAGATCCTCCTGTTGCTTGCCATGGGGTCGGGCTCCCAGCCACCCCCTTCTGATCTTGGGCACACAGTAGCGAAGGCGGTTGGTCGGACTTACTGCGAAGTTCCCGAAAGCGGCCGAACATTATGTACGGCCCCATGCCCACGAGCACGTAAGCCTTCGTCGGCCCGCTCGGCGTCCTGGAGCTACGGCTGACCACCGCTCAGCCGATCAGCGGGTACGTCGGTGAGGTGGCCGGACCTGGATACGGGTGATGCCGGGAGAGCCGCTATGCTCCCGTAACCCCATCGATGCGCTCTCGGATCAGGTCGGCGTGCCCGGTGTGCTGCGCGTACTCCTCCAGGAGGTGGATGTAGATCCAGCGGAGGCTGACCTTGCCGGTCGGCGCCCGGGGGTCGTCGGCCAGCTCCTCCAGGTCGATGTCCGCAACCGCGGCATCACAGGCAGCCGTCTCCGCGAGGAAGGCGGCGTAGTCGGCCTCGGCGTCGGCGTCGGCCACCAGGTCGAAGTCGCCGTCTTCGTACTCCTCCGTGATGTACAGCTCGGGCAGGTTCTCGTGCAGGAACTTCTCCCGGAACCACCAGCGCTCGACTTCCGTCATGTGTCGCAGGAGGCCGAGCAGCGTCAGGTTGGACGGCTCCACGGCGGCGGTCTTCAATTGCTCGGAGGTGAGGCCGGCGCATTTGCGTAGCAGGAACAGCCGGCGGAGCTTCAACCAGCTGTCCAGCATCTCGCGTTCGCCACAGGCCATGTCCGTCCGAGGTCCCCGCTCTACGTCGGGTGCTGTCCACGTCATGTCACCATCATGACGACCTGCGCAACCGCTTTCGCCGGGTACGCGCGTATTCTGCCCGCCGCCGGGCGTATCGCTCGAAGATGGGGCTCGATCAGGGCATCCCTGTCCCACCAAGCCCCTCGCAGCCACGGCCCTCGCGTTCAGCCTCGCGGGCCTTGCCGCCTCGTCCGCCGCCGCCCCGGACGCCGACTACGAGTGCGCAGACCTGGTGGGCTCGTGCGGCTGCCGCGTCATCGTCGTCCTTTCCCGGCCGGCAGGTCGCGTCCCATCCTGTCCGAACCGGTCGGGGCAAGGCTTGAACATCGGTGCGCGACCTGGCTTCCGTATGCTGTACGGTACGTTGTACGACTTGAGGAGGAGCAGCATGTACCAGCCGAGCGCCGAGGAACTGAAGAACATCGACGATTGGTTCGCCGCCTACGACGCGCTGGCCGAGGAGGGCGCGATCGAGCAGCTCGCCGACCTGGCGGTCTTCCCGATGAACGTGGCCACCGACGTGCCCGGCGGCCACGCGAGCGTCCGCCAGTGGACGCGGGCCGAGTACGTCGAGAGCATGAAGCAGGCCATGGGCGGCGGCACCGCCGGGCTCGACCTGCGCTCCACGCGCACGCCGCGCTTCGTCAGCCAGAACCTGGTGGTCGTGGAGACCGAGGCGACGATGACGATCGAGGGCGAGGAGCACCGCATGCACTACGCCGACCTGCTGGTGCGCACCGAGGACGGGTGGGCGTTCCAGACCATGGTCCAGGGCGGCTGGGGGCACGGCTGGCCGTCCGCCAGGCGCGGCTGACCCCGCGCTCCCAGGTCAGGGCGCACCTGACCGGGCGCTACTGGACGCCGCCGCGGGTCATCCTCGTGGCGGCGCCCCGGAGCAGCCCCGGGAGCCAGCCGGCGATGGATCGCCGACAGCAGCGGGCCACGCGACGCGCCCGACGCGCCGGTCAAAGCGCAGGAGGGTGGTCAGCGACACCCGCCCGTCCGCCGTCCGGACGACGAGGTTGGCGTCAGTTGGGGTCGGGGCGGTGGGAGGGCCGCCGGCGGCGTGGGCCAGGGGAGTCGTTGTAGCGCAGGTGGGCGGTCAGGATGCGCTGAGCCGTCAGGCGGACCTGGGCGTTCCTCCTGCGGGGTCCGGCCCGCCGCCGGTGGCCGAGCGTGCCGGCCCGCGGGTGCTGCGCGACGCGGATCTTCTCGACACGGTCTGTCCGCGAAGCGGGCGACCACGCGTACGGGAAGCGATTGATCAGATACGCGTCGTTATCTACGCTGTCATCATGTCACTCCCCACCGAGCCGATCGGCAGCATCCCCCGCCCCCCTGCCCTGCTGGCCATCGCAGCCTCCGAACCGGCCGAGGGAGCGTCCGCGCTGGCCGAGGCGCAGGACCAGGCCGTCCGTGACACCGTCCACCGGCTCCAGGAGCTGGGTTCGCCGGTGGTCACCGACGGCGAGCAGGCCAAGCCCAGCTTCGCCACCTACCCGATCGCCGGGCTCGACGGACTCGTCCCGGACGGCGTGGTGATCCCCTTCGCCGACGGGCACCAGCGGCAGTTGCCCCGGCTGACGGCCGGACCGTTCCGCTACCAGGTCCACGCCGAGCGCTACCTGCGCGCCGCCCAGCGCCACGCGAGCGTGCCGGTCAAGCAGGCCGTCATCGCGCCGTCGGCGCTGAGCCTGCTCTACCCGGCCGAGGGCATCGACGGCTACCCGCGCGAGGCGTTCCTGGCCGACCTGGCCGACCAGGCCGAGGCCGACATCCGCGGCTGCCTGGAGGCCGGGGCGCACGTGGTGCAACTCGACTTCACCGAAGGCCGGCTCTCGCTCAAGCTCGACCCGAGCGGCGGGGTGCTGGACGACTTCGTCGCGTTCAACAACAGCGTGCTGGAGCGCTTCACCGACGCAGAACGCGCGCGCATCGGGGTGCACACCTGCCCCGGCGGCGACCAGGACTCCACCCACAGCCTCGACGTCGACTATGCGGCCCTGCTGCCCAAGCTGTTCCGGCTCAAGGCGGGCAACTTCTACCTCCAGCTGGCCAGCGAGGCCGACCCGGACAAGGTTCTGGCGGTCGCCGCCGAACACCTGCCCGCCGACGCGCGGATCTTCGTTGGCGTGATCGACCCGGTGGACCCGCGGGTCGAGACCGCCGAGGAGGTCCGCGACCGCGTCCTGACGGCCGTCCGCCACCTGCCCGCCGACCGGCTGGGCACCTGTGACGACTGCGGGTTCGCGCCGTTCGCCGACGACACCTCCACCTCACGGGAGACGGCGTTCGCCAAGATCCGGGCCCGGCTGGAGGGCACAGAGCTGGCCTCGGCCGAGCTCGGCATCTGATCGTTCCGCCAGCCTCCTCGAAGGCCGAGCCCGGTGTCTAAGCCTTGCTCGCGACCACCATGTAGTTCTCGGCCTCGAGGTCGAAGGTGCTCATTTCCGTCCGGAGTCCGGCCCGGTGCAGCTCGACTTCGAGTTCCTCGTACCGGTAGGGCCAGCAGGACAGCAGTTCCGAGCGGACAAGAACCAGCCCGGTCGCATCGACTTGCGCGATCGCAATCTCGATGTGGTGCTCCTCCTCCCAATGCGGCGCAATCTCCCAGCGGTAGACCACGACGGCATCGCGACCGTTCCGGCGGACGAGCCGGTCGCTGATGTCCAGCCGGGAACCTCTGGCCCTCACGAGTTCCCAGGTGCGGGATGTGAGCACCAAGCGCCCGCCGGGGCGCAGAAGCCGTGACATCGACTCCAGGGCAGCACCCCTGCCTGTCGCGCCCGCGGCATGGTGAAGCGAATTGCCGACGCAGAACACCATGTCGAACGTGTCGTCGTCGAAATGGTCGGGCAACTCTTCCCAGCTCGCCCGCATGGTCCGGACGGATGCCCCGAACTCCTCAGACAACTCTGCAGTCCGACGAACCATCGCTTCGCTGGCGTCAGTTGCGACGACCTGCATGCCCCGACCGGCGAGGCCGACCGCCAACTGTCCGGTTCCGCACGAGCAGTCGAGGACGTGAGCGTTCGACGGCAGGGGACCGAGGACGTCATCGAACGACGCAGCGAACGCGGCTGGAGGCAACTTCGCATCCGAGATGAGCCATTCGTACACCTCGGCAAGCACGTCATAATCCGTCACGACCACTACCTCCGTCCCGCGGCAGACTCACGGCGGGACGTCAGTCCATCATCGGAGCAAGCCGGGCACCAATGGTTTTCGCAAGGACAACCCGCCCGCGCATGCCGCCGTGGTGTCGGCGCTTCGCCGGACGGAACGATCTCGGACGGCACTGGGACCGGGCTTGTTCCCCTTGCAAGTGGCTGGTGCCCCCCGGACGCGGCGGCGACGGGGAGCACGGTCACCGTGGCCCCCGTCAGCCCTCACAACACCCGGTAACGCTCCCAGACCTCCCGCAGCCGCGCGCCGCCCAGCAGGTCGGACAGCACGTCGGACTCCGTGGCCAGCCGCGCCTCGGCCCTGGAGGCCACCTCGGCCTCGCGGGAGCGGGGCACGGACACGATCCCGTCGTCCTCGGCCAGCACCAGGTCGCCCGGCGCGACCAGCACCCCGCCGCAGGTCACCGGCTCCTGTACGGCGGCCACGCGCATCCTGGCGCGGTAGTCGATCGGCCGCGTGCCGCGGGCGAACACGGGGAAGCCCAGCTCCAGGACCTTGCCGCGGTCACGGACGTAGCCGTCGCAGACGACCCCGGCCGCGCCCCGGCCCTTGGCGGCGGCCGAGAACAGCTCGCCCCAGCAGGCCGAACGGTCGCTGCCGCCGGCCGCGATGACCACCACCTCGCCCGGCAGCACCGAGTCGATGAAGTCGATCATGTCGTCGTACGGGTTCTCGCCCGCCGTCCCCGCCGGGACGAACCGGACGGTCCGCGCCCGGCCGAGGGCGCGCATGCCGGCGCGCAGCGGGCGGACGGCGGGGTCGAGCACCCGCCCGCGCACGCCCGTCTCGTCCAGGGAGTCGGACAGCTGCGCGGCGGCGACGCCCGGGTCCAGCGGGACGCGGACCGGCTCAGACGATGACATGGCCCCTCCCGGGCTGGTAGGCGTAGCGGCGCTCCAACTCCGGCGTGAGCCGCAGGCCCAGGCCGGGAGCGGTGGGCGCGAGCACGTGGGAGCCCTCGATCCGCAGCGGCTCGGCGAGCAGCTCCTCGCGCAGCGGGTTGGGCAGCGTGCACAGTTCGATCAGGTCGAGCTGCGGGGTGGCGAACGCGGTGTGCACGCTGGCCATGAGGTTGACGCCGGTGGACCAGATGTGCGGCACGCAGTCCAGCCCGGCGCCGAACGCGCGGGCGGCCACCCGCTGGAACTCCATCACGCCGCCGACCATGCCGACGTCGGGCTGGACGATGTCCACGCCGCCGGCCTCGATCAGCCGCTCGAACTCCTGCCGCGTGGAGTAGCTCTCCACGCCGGAGACCGGCACGCCGAGCGCGTCCCTGACGGCGGCGTACCCGGCGACGTCCTCGGCCCGGCAGGGCTCCTCGAACCAGCACGGGCCGTGGCCCTCCAGGTGCTTGCCGACCCGCAGCACGTCGTCGAGCGGCCACGGCGTTCCGGCGCAGCCCTGGACCGCGTCGAGCACGAACCGGGTGCCCGGCTCCAGGGCCGCGGCCACCCGGTCGATCAGGCCGATGGTGCGCTCGGGGCCGGTCATGGCGCGGAACTTCACCGTCGAGAAGCCGCGCGCCTCCATGTCCTTGACCCAGGCGACCACCTGGTCCTCCTCGACGCCCAGGCCGCCGCTGGCGTACACCTCGACCCGCTCGCGCAGCGGGCCGCCGAGCAGCTCGTGCACGGGCAGGCCGCGGGCCTTGCCGAGCGCGTCGAAGGCGGCGACCTCGATCGCCGCGATCACCCCGGAGGCCACCCCGCCGCGCGCCCAGAAGGCGGTGCTCGCGCGCAGCGCGTCGCCCACGGTGGCGGGCTCGTCGACCGGCAGTCCGACGGCGTAGCGGCGCAGGGCGTCCACCACGCCCGGCACGGCCTGCGCGCCCATGATGCCCTGGGCGACCTCGCCCAGCCCGGTCACGCCGTCCTCGGTGGTGATCTCGACGAGGGCGGCGTCCCAGGTCTCGATCCGGCCGCCCACCCAGGCGAGCGGCGGCCGGCCGGTGTAGTCGTGACTGAGCAGCACCGCACGTATCTTGACGATCTTCACATCGACCCTTCCCGTAATTGGTCCAACCAATATAGCCATCTGATGGCACAAGGCTAGAGAAAGAAGGGTGTTTCGAGGGATTGGTAGGGCTAATCGGCGAGCTGGGTGCGGAGGAAGCGCTCCACGTTCGCGATGTGGGCCGCCGCCGCGGGGGCCGCGAGCGCGGGATCCCTGTCGCGCAGCGCCTCGTAGATCGCCTGGTGCTCGTGGATCGCGCGGTCGAACACACCCTGGTCGGCCTGGCCCCGCCAGATGCGCGCCCGCAGCGTGCGGGTGCTCAGCGACTCGACGAGCGCCGCCAGCACCGGGTTGCCCGCCGCCTCGGCCACCACGGCGTGGAAACGGGCGTCGGCCCGGACGACCTCGTCCACGCTGCCGTCGCAGCTCTGCGGGTCGTGCCGCATCTCCTCCAGGCAGGCGGCCAGCTCGTCGAGCTGCCGGTCGGTGATGCGCGCGGCCGCCTGCGCGGCGGCGGCGGACTCCAGCACCCGCCGCACCGCCAGCATGTCGAGCACGGTGGCGTCCGGGGACAGCTCCACGAGCATCGCGAACGTGTCGAGCAGCATCCCCGGCGACAGGCTGGTCACGTACGTGCCGTCGCCCTGCCGGGCCTCCAGCAGCCCGGCCAGGGTCAGCGCGCGGATGGCCTCGCGCAGCGTGTTGCGCGAGACGCCGAGCCGCACCGCGAGTTCGCGCTCCGTGGGCAGCTTCGTGCCCGGCGGGAACGCGCCGGAGGTGATCATCGTCTTGATGTGATTGATCGTCTCGCCCGAGGCGGATGTGCGCGCGTCCTTGGCCACCACGTCGTCAGCGTAGCGGCAGCCGCAGGTCGGCGCCGCGCGTCTCCGGCACCGCCAGCACCGCCACCAGCGAGATCACCGCGAAGACGCACACCAGGGCGGCGATCGGCCAGGACGCCCCGCCCGCCCAGGTCAGCACGGCCGAGGCGACCAGCGGGGCGGGGCCGCCGATGAGCGCGGCCGTGGACTCGCGGGCCAGCGCGATGCCGCTGAGCCGGAAGCGCGCCTCGAACAGCTCGGCGAACAGCGAGGCCTGGGCGGCGTACATGGAGGCGACGCCCACGGCCAGGCCGAGCGAGACCGCCACCACGATCAGCGCCGGGCTGCGGGTGCCGAGCAGCCAGAACATCGGGAAGGCGAACACCGCCAGGAAGCCCGCGCCGCCGAACCACACCGGCTTCCTGCCCACCCGGTCCGACAACGCGCCGAACAGTGGCGTGGCGACGATGCTCAGCGCGGAGGCGGTGACGTTGGCGGCCAGTCCCACGCCCTTGGGGACGCCGAGCGTGGTGGTCACGTACGACAGCACGAAGACCTGGATGAGATAGGAGATGGCGACGAACGGGCCGTTGGCCGCCATGGCGAGCAGCAACCGGCGCGGCTGCCTCCTGATCACCTCGGCGACGGGCGCCCGGCCGGTGGCGCCGGCCTCCTTCAGCTCGGTGAACACCGGCGTCTCGGCGACCCGCGCGCGGAAGTACAGGCCGAGCGCCACGCCGAGGAGGCTGAGCAGGAACGGCAGGCGCCAGCCCCAGGAGTCGAACTGCTCCTTCGGCAGCGAGGAGATGCCGCTGAAGGTGAGCGTGGCGAGCAGGATGCCGATGAACACGCCGGTGCCGGGCAGCGCGGCGAGCAGGCCCCGGCGGCGCACGTCGCCCGACTCGGCGGACATGACCAGCGCGCCGACGTACTCGGCGCCCGCGCCCAGGCCCTGCAGCAGCCGCAGCGCCACCAGCAGGATCGGGGCGAGCAGGCCGATGCTGCCGTGGTCGGGCAGCACGCCGATGGCGGCCGTGGCGAAGCCCATGAGCAGCAGCGTGATCACCATCATCGGCTTCCTGCCGACGCGGTCGCCGTAGTGGCTGAAGATCACGCCGCCGAGCGGCCTGGCCAGGAAGCCGACGGCGAAGGTGGCCAGCGAGGCCAGGGTGGCGGCCGCGGGCGAGGACTTGGGGAAGAAGTGCTCGCCGAAGACCAGGGCGGCCGCGAGGCCGAACAGCGTGAAGTCGTAGTACTCGACCACGCTGCCGACCATGCCGGCGGCAGCGACGCGGTTGCGCGACGGTCCCGTCCGCAGGTCGGGGGCGGCTGGTTGGACGGACATGGCGGCTCCAGAATGGACGGTCCAATCGAGGGATATGAGCTAGTTTTTCGGCAAATTTCGTCTCTTGTCTATAGATTGGTCCAACCAATACGTTGTGCCCATGAGACGACGCACCCTCTCGGTCCTCGCCGCCGCCCTCGCTCTCGCCGCCACCGCCCCGCCGCCCGCCTCGGCGTCAGCCCCCGCCGCGCAGGGGCCGTACGAGCCGACGAAGGACTCCCTCGGCCGCCACACCGCCCCGCAGTGGTTCGAGGACGCCAAGCTCGGCTTCTTCGTCACCTGGGGCGCCTACTCCGTGCCGGCCTACGCGCCGCTCGACGGCTCGGAGAGCAAGTACGCCGAGTGGTACTGGTCGAAGATGAACACCAAGGACACGCCCACCCAGAAGCACCACGAGCAGGTGTGGGGCAAGGACGTGGCCTACGACGACTTCCTCACCAAGTACTGGAAGGCCGAGAAGTGGAACCCCAGGGCCTGGCTCGACCTGTTCAAGCAGGGAGGCGGCAAGTACTACGTGTTCGTCGCCAAGCACCACGACGGCATCGCGGCCTGGGACAGCGCCTACTCCGACCGCACCACCGTCAAGTACGGCCCGAAGCGCGACTTCACCGGTGAGCTGATCCGGGCCAACCGCGAGGGCGGCTACGGCCTCAAGGACGGCATCTACTTCTCGATGCCGGAGTGGTACAACCCGGCCTCACCGGTGCAGTGGGGCGGCTGGTTCGGGCGCGGCGCACCCAAGAACCCGTACACCGGGCAGCCCGTGCCGTACACCGGGTACCGGCCGGTCGCCGACTACGTCAAGGACTTCCAGCTCCCGCAGATGCTGGAGCTGGTGGACAAGTACGACCCCGACCTCGTCTGGTGCGACATCGGCGGCGTGAACGACTCCGACACCTTCATGGCCCACTACTTCAACAAGGCCGTCGAACGCGGCAAGGAGGTGACCGTCAACAACCGCTGCGGCAACGGCGTGCAGGACTTCACCACGCCCGAGTACGCCGTCGAGCCGGACATCAAGACGTCCAAGTGGGAGGCCTCGCGCGGCATCGGCGCCTCCTACGGCTACAACGCCGAGGAGGGACTGGCCGAGCACCTCACCCCCGACCAGCTCGTGGACTCCTTCGTGGACGTCGTCTCCAAGAACGGCAACCTGCTGCTCAACATCGGCCCCAAGGCCGACGGCACCGTCCCCGACCTCCAGGCCACCAGGGTCCGCGCGCTCGGCGAGTGGCTGAGGACCAACGGCGAGGCCGTCTACGGCTCGCGCTACTGGACGCAGGCCGAGGACAAGGGCGCCACCGTGCCGGTGCGGTTCACCACCCAGCCGCGCGCCTTCTACGTCACCGCGCTGGACTGGCCGGGCGCCAGGCTGAAGCTCACCGCGCCGGTCCCGGTCAAGGACGGCGACGTGGTCACCATGCTGGGGGACCCGCAGCCGCTGCCGTACAAGAAGAACGCCGACGGCACGCTGGAGATCACCACCCGCGCGCCCAAGGGCGCCTACGCCTACACCTTCCGCATCGCCAGGCCCGGCTACCAGCCCTCGACGGAACGGCTGCTCGGCGTGGACGCCACGACCAGGCCCGTCAAGGTGGGGGACAGCGCCAGGATCGAGGTGACGCTGGCCAACCGGGGCGACAAGGAGGTCTCCCGGGGCAGGCTGACCGCGCGCACGCCGTTCGGAGCGCAGGGCTTCGACTTCCCCGCGCTGGCCCCGCACGCCCGGCTCACCCGGACCGTCGAGCTGCCGGTGCCCGCCCGGACCGCGCCCGGCTCGTACGACGTGACGCTGGAGGCCGCGACGCTGACGCACGGCTCGTTCACCGGGGCCGTCCGGATGAAGGTCGCCGGCGAGAGTGTGCCGGTGGACCTGGGCGCCGTCTACGATCACGACTCCATCGCCACGGCCGACGCGCCGGACGACGGCACCTTCGGCAACGCGCCCGTGGCCTTCCCGGCCGACGAACTGCCGCCGCCGGGCGAGGTCGTCTACGACAGCCTCCGGTTCACCTGGCCGTCGGGGGCGACCGGCGTCAGGAACAACGTCCAGGTCAACGGGCAGAAGATCCCGATCCCTCAGGGCAGCTACGTCAACGTGCAACTGCTGGCCTCCGCCGGGTACGGCCCGGCCGCGAGCGAGGTGACCCTCACCTACGCCGACGGCGGCACCACGACCGCCCGGCTCACCGTGGCCGACTGGATGACCGGCGACGACCCGGCCGTGATCACCACCGCGCACCGCTACGCCTGGGGCAAACCGGCCGACGCGCAGGCCAAGGTCTACCGCTACGAGATTCCGGCCGACCCGGGCAGGCAGCTGGTGGCGGTCGCGATGGGCAAGCCGTCCGGGCCGAGCGCCGGCACCGCCACGCACGTCTTCGCCGTCACCGCGGAGCGGTCGGGCCGCTGACGTCGCGGCCGCCCGGGGCCGGTCCGCCGAAGGGCTGGTCCCGGGCGGGAACGCGCAGGTCATGGGCGAATGCGCGGCAGCGCTACCTGCCCGCGCTCCCTTACCACTCCAACTGCGGCTGACAGTGAATCGCCGGATCACTCGTCGGACTCCGTGGCCCGTGCCTGCTGGGCGCGGGTACGCCGACGAGACGGGCTCGGTGGCGTCCTTCGTGAGTACTCACATGCCCGCTTGAAATGCATGGGTGTGATTTTCGGCAGGCGTGGAGCGCCACCGCCCCGATGGATGGTCGTGGAGGCGTGCGAACAGTCGGCCGGGTCCGGCGTGGTGTAGCGCGCAAGGTAGCGTGCTGCACGCATATAACTACTCTGTGTCAAGTGAAGTGCGGAAGGTGATTTGTGTCGGTGGCGGGCCCGCCGGCCTGTATTTCGCGATCCTGATGAAGCTGCGCGATCCTTCGTGCGACATATCCGTTTTCGAGCGCGATCCGGCGGGTTCGACGTACGGCTGGGGCGTGACGTACTGGGGCAGCCTGCTCGACCGGCTGTACGAGAACGATCGCGAGTCGGCCCGCGCCATCGGAGAGGCGTCCGTGCGGTGGCATGACGGGATGGCCCTGATCGGCGGCCGCACCACCACGCACCGCGGCGACGAAGGCTTCGGCATCGGCCGCCACCGGCTGCTCGGCATCCTGGCCGACCGGGCGATCGCACTCGGCGTGCGGGTGGAGTTCGAGCGCGAGATCCTCGGCGAGGTCCCGGACGCCGACCTGGTGGTGGCCGCCGACGGGGTGAACAGCCCGCTGCGCGGCCGCCACGACTTCGGCACCGAGGTCGCCACTGGGGGCAACACCTACATCTGGCTCGGGACCACCAAGGTCTTCGACGCCTTCACCTTCGCCTTCGTGGAGACCGAGCACGGCTGGATCTGGTGCTACGGCTACCCCTTCGACGACGAGCGCAGCACCTGCGTGATCGAGTGCGCGCCCGCCACGTGGCGGGGGCTCGGGCTCGACCGCGCCGACGAGGCGGGCAACCTGGAACTGCTGGACAGGCTGTTCGTCGACCTGCTCGACGGGCACCGGCTCATCGGGCGCGGGCAGGGCGTCGCGCAGTGGCTGCGCTTCCGGACCGTGACGAACCGCACCTGGCACCGCGGCAACCTCGTCCTGCTCGGCGACGCCGCGCACACCACGCACTACTCCATCGGCGCCGGGACCACGCTCGCGATCGAGGACGCCATCGCGCTGGCCGGGGCGATCGAGCGTCACCCCGCCCTGGCGCCCGCGCTCGCGGCCTACGCGCTGGAGCGCAAGGCCGCGCTGTTGCCGGTCCAGAGCGCCGCCCGCTACAGCGCGCGGTTCTACGAGGACCTGCCGCGCTACCTGCGCCTGGAGCCCGCGCAGATGTTCGCGCTGCTCGGCCAGCGGCACTCGCCGCTGCTGTCGTACATGCCGCCACGGCTGTACTACCGGCTCGACCGGGCGGCGAGCCGGCTGGAGGCGCTGCGCAAGATCAAGCGCCGGGCCGGGCACTGGATCGCCGGGTCACTGCAGTCGTTGTCGGGCTGACGGGGTCGGCGCAGGTCGACTGTGCGGGCCGCGGTCCGTGCACAACCTGTGCGCCCTGCGCCAGGGGCGGGGGTCCTACCGGTAGGCGCTGGCCTGCAGCGTGTACAGGTCGGCGTAGAGGCCGTCGCCGTCCATCAGGGTCTCGTGGGTGCCGTGTTCGACGACCCGGCCGCGTTCCAGCACGTAGATGCGGTCGGCGTAGCGCACGCTGGCCAGGCGGTGGGTGATGAGGATGACCGTCCGGCCCTCGGCGTGGTCGCGGATGCGCTCGAACAGGGCGTGCTCGGCGCGGGCGTCCAGGGCGGCGGTGGGCTCGTCGCAGATCAGCAGGTCGGCGTCCCGGTGGAAGCCGCGGGCGACCGCGATGCGCTGCCACTGGCCGCCGGACAGCTCCTGACCGTCCTTGAACCGCCGGTCGAGCAGGGTGCGGTAGCCGTGCGGCAGCGCGGCGACGACCTCGTCCGCCCCGGCCACCGACGCCGCCGCGTGCAGGGCGGGCTCGCCTCGGCCGGTGCCCATCGTGATGTTGTCCCGTACGGTCAGCGGCCACCGGGTGTGGTCCTGGGCGATCACCGCGGTACGGCGGCGCAGGTCGTCGCGGTCCACTTCGGCCAGGTCGGTGTCGTCCCAGCGGACCACGCCCGACTCCGGGGCGTACAGGCCGGCGAGGATCTTGGCCAGCGTGGTCTTGCCCGAGCCGTTCTCGCCGACGAGCGCCACGACCTCGCCGCGCTCGATCTCGACGGACACCCCGCGCAGGGCGGGGGCGGCGGCGCCGGGGTAGGTGAAGGTCACCTCGCGGGCGGTGAGGCGGTCGAACCCCGCCGGGGCCGGGCCGCCGCCGGGCCTGGGCAGGCGGCGCTCGGCGTCCGCGCAGAACTGCAGGAAGTCGGTGAAGTACAGGCCCTGCTCGTAGAGGCTGTTGGTGGCGAACATCAGGTTGCTCAGCGACTGCTGCCCCGACCTGATGGCCAGGACCGCGGTGCCCGCCACGGCCAGCGGGATCGCCCCCACCGCGAGGAGCACGCCGAGCGCGGCGTAGACCAGCCCGGCGCCGAGCCCGCCGAGCGCCTGGCCCACCAGCCTGGCGACGGTCTGGCGGCGGGCCAGCCGGAGCATCACGTCCTGCTCGGCGCGGGCGACGGCGTCGTACAGGCGCAGCAGGAACGGGCGCATGGTGAACGAGCGGAGCTCCGCGGCCGGCTCCCGTTCGGCCAGGAGCTCGGCGACGATCCACTTGCGGCGGCGGGCGGGGATGAGCCCGTGCATGGTGGTGTAGCGCATGCGGGCGCTGCGCACGGCGGCCCAGGTGTCGGGCACCACGGCCAGCAGGAGCAGCGGCAGCAGCGCGGGGTGCAGCACGCCGAGCACCCCGGCCGTGGCGGCGATCCCGATCAGGGCGGTCATCACGTCCACGGCCTCGGAGACGACCGAGTCGGCCACGACCGCGCCGCGGTTGTTCGCCCGTTCCAGCGCGTCGTGGAATCCGGGGTCGTCGTAGGCAACGAGCTCGACGTGGCTGGTCAGGCCGTACAGGCGCTGCTCGGTGGCGCGGGAGATCTGTGGGGTCAGCCGGGCCTGCGCCCAGCCCGCGCCGCCCTGCACGGCGGCGCCGAGCGCCGCCGACACCCCGACGAGGACGAGGCTGGGCAGCGCGGCCATCACCCGCTCGGGGGTGGGCCCCTGGCTGAACAGGGCGGTCAGCACGCCGGTGGTGGCCAGCAGCCCGAACGCGGTGAACACCCCGCCGAGCAGGTGGAGCCCGATGGCGGCGGCGGTGTCGCGGCGGCTGGCCGTCCAGGCGATCCGCATGGCCTGGGCGACCAGGGAGGGCAGGCGGCGGGCGACCGTCAGGAAGCCGACCTCGGCCATGGTGTCGGAGTGGGGGTACCAGTCGGCGACGGAGACGTCGTGGAGTTCGAGGGGTTCGTCCGGCATAGGCCGAGTGTGCGTCGCGAGGGCGACGGTGATCAACAAGAACTCCACAGATGCTCAACACGACGATGATCATGATCGGCCGGTGCAGGACCCTCTGGAATCGCCCTGGCCGCCGACGTCCGGGAGCGTGGCGCACCGCGCCCGGCACTGGTACCAGCTCGGACACGAGCCGGGCCTGCCCGGCGGGCACGTGCTCTACCCGCACGGGCTGGCACACCTCGTGATCGTGCTGGACGGAGGGCGGGCGGGCGGCTCGTACGAGCCGGCGGTCTTCGGGCTGCGCACCCGGCCCGTCGAGGTCGGCGTGCCGGTCGGGGCGCGCAGCCTGGACGTCTGCATGACGCCGCGCGTCGCCCATGCCGTGTTCGGGCTGCCGATGAACCGGCTGGTGGACGCGCCCGTGGAGCTGCGGGAGGCGACCGGTCGCGCAGGGGAGCGGCTGGTCGGGGCGTTGCGCGCGGCGTCGTGCTGGCCGACTGTTTCCTGCGCGACCGGCTCGGCGGGTACGTCCCGGAGACCGACGTGGTCACCCGGGCGTGGCGGCTGCTCGCCGGCCGCGGGGGCCGGCTGCCGGTGGCCGAGCTGTGCCGGCGGACCGGCATGAGCGAACGCCTGCTGGAGCTGCGCTTCCGCGAGCAGGTGGGCCTGCCGCCCAAGGCGTCGGCGCGCCTGCTGCGCCTGTGGCAGGCCCTGCGCCTGCTGGCCCGTCGCCGGCCGGGGGCTCGGGTGGCGATCGAGTGCGGCTTCTACGACCAGGCCCACCTGGCCCGCGACTGCAAGGCGCTGACCGGACGCCGTCCGTCGTGGTTCGCGCGGGCAGATCGTGCTGTTCGGCAACATGTCGAACATTTCGGGTTTGTCCAAGACTGGCTCGTCGGCGTGGATGACCATGACGAAGGCGGGTGATCGGCACCCGCCCACGAGGGGAGAGGCAAACCGATGACGGCGCTTCTGGAACTGGAACCGCGGCTCGCCGGCGAGACGACGATCGAGCCCGCCGCCCTGTTCGACGACGAGTACGGCAGCCTGCACCTGCGGCTGGGCTGCGTGCCCACCTGCATCTGCCGCAGCGGATCGAGCAACTGCCAGCGCTCGACGGTGGTGTGACGGAGCCTCGGCCGAACCAGTCGATCACTCGCACCGATGATGACCGACACTGATCACGAGCAGATCGAACGCCTTGTGCGGCGCCTCGCCGAGGGGCGTCCACACACCGTCCGTAGGAGCTCGCTGTGGCTGATGGTGGACGTCCCGGCGTTCGATCTGCCCGACCACGGGTGGAAGCTGCACCTGTCCTCGCGGGAGTCCGGGTACGCGGAGTTCGCCGAGTTCGTCGTCCCCGCGCTGCTGGACCTGGGCTGCCCCTTCAAGCTCGCGCGCACCCCCGTCCTGCTGGGCGCGCTCAATGACGGGCTTCGCAACCCGGCCGCCGTCGGCAAGGCGTGCACGGTCTACCCGCCGCAGGACCGCGTCCGCGAGATCGGGCTGTCGCTCGCCGGGCTGCTGCGGGGCCGCAAGGGGCCGCGCGTGGTGAGCGACCGGCGGGTGGCCGACGACGCGCCCGTCTACTACCGGTACGGCCCCTTCATCGCCTCCTGGCACGCCAACGCGGGAGGCCAGGTCGCCACCCGCCTGTACGGCCCCGCCGGCGAGGTCTTCGACGGCGAGGCGTCCCTGACCTACCGCCAGCCCCCCTGGGCCGAGGACCCGTTCACCGGCGGCGCCGCCGGCCCGACCGGCCAGGCCGTGATCGGCGGCCGGTACCGGATCACAGCCGGCGTGTACGAGTCGGCCCGGGGCAGCGTCTTCCGTGCGATCGACGAGCGGAACGGCTCGACCGTCGTCGTCAAGCAGGCCAGGGCGTACGTCCTGGAGTCCGAGGACGGGCTGGACACCCGCCTGCGGCTGCGCAACGAGCGGCGGGTGTTGTCGATGCTCGGCGACGTCGAGGGCGTGCCGCGCTTCCTCGATCACTTCCGGCACGGCGACGACGAGTTCCTGGTGATCACCGACGCCGGCGAGCGCAACCTGGAACAGGACCTGCTGGCCGCCGGGCGCTATCCGCTGGCCGCCGAGGACCCGCCGCCCGGCCGTGCCCTGGAGGATCTGGCCTGCTCTCTGGCCCGCACGCTCTCGCAGGTCCACGAGCGCGGCGTCGTCATGTACGACCTGGCCCCCAAGAACGTCGTCACCGGGGCGCGGCCCTTCCTCGTCGACTTCGGGTTCGCCGCGGCCGGCGGCCTGCACATGAAGGGCGGCACCTTCGGCTACATGCCCGAACGGCAACGCCGCCGGATGGAGCCGCTGGACCACGACGACTGGCACGGGCTCGGCATGACCCTGTGGTACGCGGCCGGCTTCCAGCAGCCGGTCGAGTCCGACGACGACTTCGACCTGCCGCGACGGCGGGCCCTGCAGCAGATCCACCGCGCCTTCGGGCCGGCCCCGCAGGGCGTGATCGGCGCGATCGCCGAGCTGCTGAGCGGCGACCCCGACCGCGCCCGAGCGGCGGCCCGTGCCCTCGCCCACGACGGCGGCGCCACCTTCCGCGTCCTCTACCGCCGATCTTCCGGCTCTTCCGGCTCTTCCGGTATGTCCGGCTTCTCCGGCGCGGAAGGCGGTGGTGACGGGGCCGGCGGCCCGGCGGAGACCGAGGGCGTGCCGGAGTTGCCCGCGCCGCCGCACGTGGACCGCGCCCTGATCGCCGACCTGGTCCGCAGCGTCCGGGCCGACCTGGTGGCGCAGACGGCAACGGTGGTCGACGGCCACTCCGACTCCTCGGCCGAGCACGACGCCAGCCTCTACAGCGGCTCGGCCGGGGTGGCGGCCGAGCTGCTGCGGCACCGCGACGACCCCGACGTGGCCGCGCTCCTGCCCCGGCTGCTGGAGCACGCCAGGACCACCGCCGCCCGCACCGCGCTCCCGCACGGCCTGTACGCCGGCCGTACGGGCGTGGACCTCGTGCTCCAGGAGGCCGGGGTCTGCCCGAACCCTCCGGTGCCGGGCGCGGACTGGACCCCCGAGGGCCCCGACGTCATCATCGGGGCCGCCGGGGTCGGGCTCGGCCACCTGATCCTGCACGGCCGGGGGCTCGGCGACGACCATCTGCGGGTGGCCGAGCGCTGCGTGGAGCTGATCGCGACCGGCACCGCGCCGTCGCCGTACACGAGCGAGCGGTATCCGGAGACGGCCGGGTTCGAGACCGCCGTGGGCTACGCGCACGGCCTGGCCGGCGAGATCGACTTCCTGCTGGAGTACGCCGAACGCACCGGCGAGGACAGGGCGGCGGAGCTGGCCGCCGTCAAGCTGCGCGAGCTGGCCGGGCGCACCGAACCGCTGCTGGCCAAGGCGGCGGGACGGGCGGCGATGCCGCTCGCGATCTCCTGGTGCCAGGGGCACGCCGGGGTCGGGCGGGTGCTGCTGCGGGCCGGGACCGTGCTCGGGGAGCCGCGCCACACCGAGCTCGCGGTCCGGTGCGCCGAGGTGTGCCTGGGCTGGCTGCCCCGGCTGGTCGTGGTCGGGCCGTGCTGCGGCGTGTCAGGGGTGGGCCACCTGCTCGTGGACCTGGCCGTGGCCACCGGCGAACGGCGCTACCGCGACGCGGCCCGCGACGCCGTGACCCAGCTCCTGCTGCGCAGCGGCGGCACGCACGACCGTCCCGTCTTCGTCACGGGGCTGCCGGGCGAGGGCGGGCCGTCGTGGGCGCAGGGGCTCACGGGCGTCCTGACGTTCCTGCGCCGCCTGCGCGACGACGGCGGCCCGGTCCTGCTCTCCTGACCACACCCGGCGGCGAGGCACGGAACCGTGGGCGCGAAACCGTGGGCACGAAACCGTGGGCGCGGACACCGCGGGCGCGGCACCTCGACCTCGCTCACCCGGCCTCAGCGTGACCGACGCCCGCCCCTGGTTCGCGGCGTCACCTCCGAACGGTCCCGGAGGCCGGTTGTCGCGCGCCGCCGGCCGCCCGGCTCTCTTCCCTCAACTCGCTAGGCAGCCCGCCACGACGGCTCTACGCTCGCGCTGTGGCTGACCTCGGTCTCGTCCAGGCGTGGCAGATGTGGTTCGACAACGTGCAGGTGAATCAACACACGCTCCATGGATGGTCGATCCTGGCCTTGGGGCGTGCGGGCAAGCTGGTCACCTTCGCCGCCGGCTTGACGATCATCCTCGACATCGCGGGACAGCAACGTCTCACAGCCGTCGCCACATGGCTCCGCCGTGAACGCGATCGAGCAGACCTCCTGCTCTTCGGACTCCTGATGACCGCCTGGTGGTTCGCCCTGGCGGCGCTCACTCCCGACTGGCGACCTCCGAACGCGGCTGTTGGGATACTCACGAACATGGCCATCGGGGCACCGTTGTCGGTGGCTTCGCGGCCTGGTGGGCATGGCTGGGCACGCGCTTGCTGATGGGCTGGACACTGGCGAACCTGGCCAAGTGGCTGGAGCATCCACAAGCTGTGCACTTTCGTGTCCTGTCGCTGGTGGCGCTCGTGGTCGGCTTCCACTTCGACCTGCTCAGCTCATAGGCGACGCCGGAGACGTATCCGGCTGCCGGCCGCCACGGCCTGCCTCCAGCACGCGCAGGCTGGTAACGCCTTCGCTACTTCAGGTCCGCCGCCGCCGGCTCCGGGGCACCCTGGAGACATGTCGAAGACGTCGTCCGGGGCAGGACGCGCGACGGGATCGCAGCTGTGGCGGGTTGTGGCGATCGCCGCGGCCGTCGTGCTGGGGCTCTGTCTGGTGGCTGGGGTGCTGTGGTTCTTCGCCGATCCCTTGCACCTGCCCGACCAGGTGCTGCAGGTGCTGGATCAGCGGGCAAGCGTGGTCGGCATGTTCACCGGCATGGCGCTGGGTGCGGCGGCCCTGCTGGTGGCGGTGCTGGCGTTGCGTGCGCAGTTGCGCGCCGAGCAGAGCCCGGCAGCGGCCGAGGAGAGCCCGACAGGGGCAGGGCAGAGCCCGGCAGCGGACGGGCAGGGTGCACCGCCTGGGGTGCCGGATTCCAGCGAGCGGACGGTCGCCATCGGCGGAGACGATTCCGGCGTCGTCTCGACCGGTGACGGCGCGCGGAACGTGCAGATGCGGGCGGAGGCATCCGGGGAGGGCCGGGTGTACCAGGCAGGCGGCGACCAGACCATCAACGAGCGATGACCACCACCCCGCTGGACGAACCTCGGGAGCGGCCGGACGTCCAGATGGATGGCAGCGCTCGCGAGCACGGCCGAACGTACCAGGCGGCCCACGACCAGATCATCAACGAGATCACCCACCAGGGCCCGCGGCGGCCGCTGCCCCCCGTCGGCGCTGTGCGGGTTCCGGCGGGGTTGTCGGGCCTGCCGCGCCGCCCCGCGGCCGCCTTCGTCGGCCGGGCCCCGGCCATGTCGGCTCTGCGCCGGACGCTGCGGGACACGACGGCCACGGGCCTGATCAGCCAGGCCGTGCTCGGGCTGGGGGGCGTCGGCAAGAGCGAACTGGCCCTGCAGTACGCCTGCCACCACCACGACGAGTATCAGCTGGTGTGGTGGATCGACGCCGACGGCCCCGACCGGATCCGGGCCGGCCTGGCCGCCCTGGCCAGGGCGCTGACCTGCGGCGTCGACTCGATCGCCGCCGGGCAGACGACCGTCGAGGAAGCCGCCGCCTGGGCGCTGAGCTGGCTGGCCACCCACCCTGGCTGGCTGGTCGTGCTCGACAACGTCGAGGAGGTCGCCGACGTCGAGCCGTACCTGGCCCGCCTCGTGCACGGCCACGTGCTGATCACCACCCGCCGCGACATCGGCTGGCAGCACCTGAACGTCACCCCGCTCCGGCTGGAGCTGCTGACCCGCGAGGCGGCGATCGACCTGCTGGCCGGCCTGGTCGGCCCGCCGGACTCCGCCGACCCGGGCAGGCTGGCGGAGCTGGCCGAACAGCTGGGGGATCTGCCGCTCGCGCTGACCCAGGCCGGCGCCTACATCGCCCGCACCCCTCGCATGAACCTGGCCGCGTACCTGCGGCTGCTGAGCGACATCCCCGCCAGGATGTACGCCACCACCGCGACCGCCGGGGGCGACGCCGAGCGCGTGGTGGCCAAGGTGCTGACGCTCAGCCACCTTCGCATCCAGGCCGTCAACCCCCTGGCCATCGACGTGCTGAACCTGCTTGCCTGTTTCGCCCCCGACAACCTGCCCGGCTCCGTTCTGGACGGCCTGCCGGAGACCGACCGGATCGAGGTCGGCGACGCACTGGCACTGCTGGAGTCCTACAGCCTGATCACCATCGCCCGCGGCCCCGTCGAGCTCGTGCCCGGTCAGCCCGAGGACCTGGTCAGCGTGCACCGGCTCGTCCAGGCCGTCACTCTGCACCAGCTCACCCCCGCCCAGCGCGATCGAACGCACCGCATCGCGGCGGATCTGATCCTGTCCGCGCTCCCCGACGATCCGGACACGATCGGTGCCTGGCCCGCCTACCAGGCACTCCTCCCGCACGCCCGCGCCGTGCTGCCGGGGGGCTCACCCGGCCTGAACCGGCTCGTCACCTATCTCAGCGCCAGCGGTGACTACGCCAACGCCGTCCGGCTCCAGCAGGACATCTACACCCATGCGGCGGCAACGCTGAGCGCCGAACACCCCGTCATCCTGTCCATCAGGCACAACCTCGCCTATTACACGGGGCAGGCGGGGGACGCGGCCGCCGCCCGCGACCAGTTCGCCGCGCTGCTCCCCGTCGAAGAACGCGTCCTGGGCGCGGACCATCCCGACACCCTGACCACCCGGCACAACCTGGCCCGCTGGACGGGGGAGGCCGGGGACGCGGTCACCGCCCGCGACCAGTACCCCGCCCTCCTCCTCATCCACGAACGCGTCAAAGGCGCGGAACACCCCGACACCCTGACCGCCCGGCACAACCTCGCCTACTGGACCGGGCGGGCCGGGGACGCGGCCGCCGCCCGCGAGCAGTTCGCCGCCTTGCTCCCCGTCCACGAACGGGTCCAGGGCGCGGAACACCCTGACACTCTGACCACCCGGAACAACCTGGCCCGCTGGACGGGGGAGGCGGGGGACGCGGCCGCCGCCCGCGACCAGATCGCCGCGCTGCTGCCCATCAGGGAACGGGTCCAGGGCGCGGAACACCCTGACACTCTGGCCACGCGAGCGAACCTGGCCCGCTGGACGGGGGAGACGGGGGACGCGGCCGCCGCCCGTGACCAGTACGCGGCGCTGCTTCCCGTCGAAGAACGCGTCCGGGGGGCGGAACACCCAGCCACCCTGATCACCCGGGCCAACCTGGCCCGCTGGACCGGGCGGGCAGGGGACGCGGCCGGCGCCCGTGACCAGTACGCCGCGCTGCTCCCCGTCCACGAACGGGTCCAGGGCGCCGAACACCCTGACACACTGGCCACCCGCGCCAACCTGGCCCGCTGGACCGGGGAGGCGGGGGACGCGGCCGCGGCCCGCGACCAGATCGCCGCGCTGCTGCCCATCCGGGAACGCGTCCAGGGCGTAGAGCACCCCGCCACCCTGACCACCCGGGCGAACCTCGCCCGCTGGACCGGGGAGGCGGGGGCCGACGCGGCCGCCGCCCGTGACCAGTACGCCGCGCTGCTCCCGATCGAAGAACGCGTCCGGGGCCCGGAACACCCCCACACCCTGATCACCCGGGCCAACCTGGCCCACTGGACCGGGGAGGCGGGGGCTGACGCGGCCGCCGCCCGTGACCAGTACGCCGCGCTGCTCCCCATCCACGAACGGGTCCAGGGCCCCGAACATCCCCACACCCTGACCACCCGGCACAACCTCGCTTACTGGACCGGGCTGGCAGGGGACGCGGCCGCCGCCCGCGACCAGTACGCCGCGCTGCTCCCCATCCACGAACGCGTCCAGGGCGCGGATCACCCCCACACCCTGGCCACCCGGCACAACCTCGCCTACTGGGCCGCGCGAACAGCGGAGACGGAGCCTAGTGACGGATGATCGTCGAAGGCCGGCCTCGCCGCTGCCGCGTGGGCGGCGGTGCGGGCAGGAGTCACCGGGTTCGCGTCACCAGCTCGCCGATCTCGGGGAGGACGGCGTCCGCGACCGTGATCTTCCGCTGGATGAGCCCGTTGGCGTGGAACAGGTCGGCGGCGTGCTGCTGCTCGGCGACGAACTCCGCGCTCACCGGGTGCAGCCCCCACGGGCGGGTGCGCAGCGCATGCTCCCACGCGTCCTGGTCGCCGTCGAACAGGGCCGCGGCCTCGCGCGGGTGCTCCTCCGTCCAGCGGTCCGCCCGCTGCAGCGCGGTGACGATCCTGGCCAGCTCCTCCGGCTGTTCCTGGGCGAAGTCGCGGCGGGTGAACCAGAGCGAGCGGTGGCTGAACAGGCCCTCGGTCTCCACCAGCGTCCGGGTGCGCGACTCGACCGGCGTCAGGTCCGGGTAGGAGCCCACCCAGGCGTCCACGTCGCCGTTCACCAGCAGCTCGGCGGCGTTGCCGTAGGCGTCCACGGGGACGATGTCGCCCCATCCGAGCCCGGCCCGCTCCAGCGCCAGCAGCAGCAGGGTGGTCTGCCAGGAGCCGTGCCCGAGCGCCACCCGCCTGCCCTTCAGCTCCGCCACCGAGCCGATCGGGGAGTCGTCCCGCACCACCAGGCGGCCGTTCTCGACCCGCGGCCCCGAGATCGCCACGTACACGATGTCGTGCCCCTTGGCCTGGGCGGTGACCGGGGGCGTGGAGCCGGTGCCGATGAAGTCGTATCCGCCGTCGAACAGGTGGTCGCCGTGGGCGGACGGCAGGGCCCGGGTGGGATCGACGCGCTCGCCCCGGCCCAGGGCGTTCAGGTCCACCCATTCGACGTCGGGCAGCAGGTCGCGGTGGCGGGCCACCCAGAGCGTGTTGTTCTGCGGGAAGAAGCCGACCTTGGTGGTCATCAGGAGCGTCCTTTCAGTAGCGGCAAAACGTGGCGGCCCACGCGGCGGGCCTCTTCGAGATGGGGGATCCCGGCCAGGATGAGGGCGTCCACCCCGAGGTCAAGCAGCCGGTCGAGGCGGTCGGCGACCTGGTGGTAGTCGCCGACCAGGCCGAAGGCCGGGCCGTCGCGCAGCTGGCTGAACCCGCCCCACACGTGGGGGGCGACCTCCAGGGCGCGGGGGTCGTCACCGGCTCCGGCGAGGAAGGCGCGGCTGCGCCGCACGCCGACGGAGTCGCCCTCGCCGGCGTCGCGCTCGCGCGGCCGGGCCCGCCAGCCGGCCTCGATCTCCGCCCACGCCTCCTCCTCGCTCTCCCGGGCCAGCAGGTCCACCCGCACGGCGAACCGGGGCGGCGTGGCACTGTGCGCGCGCACCGCGTCGAACTTCTCCTTGAGCGCCTCGAACGGCTCCAGCCAGGACAGGTAGTAGTCGGCGTGCCGGCCGGCGGCGTCGATGGCGGCGGGGGAGGAGCCGGAGAAGAAGATCTCGGGGAACGGCTGCCCGGCCAGTTCCTCCGGCAGCCCGGCGTTCTCCACCTGGTAGAAGCGGCCCCGGTGGGTGTGCCCGCCCTGCCAGACGCCCTTGAGCACGTCCAGGAACTCCGACGTGCGCGCGTAGCGGTCGTCGTGGTCCACCTTGTCGCCCCACCACAGCTGCGCCGGGCCGCCGCCGCCGGAGATGACGTTGTAGACGATCCGGCCGCCGGTGGCCCGTTGCAGCGTGGCCGTCATCCGGGCGGCCTGGACGGGGTGCAGGAAGCCGGGCTGGAAGGCCACCATGAAGCGGTAGGACGTGGTCTCGCGGGCCAGCGTCGCGGCGGCGGCCCACGGGTCGTCGGTGTGCGGGAAGTTCGGCAGCAGCCCGCCGGTGAAGCCGCTGTCCTCGGCGGCCCTGGCGACCTCGGCCATGTAGTCGGCGTGGGTGTAGCCGTCGTCGCGGCCGTCCCTGGTGCCGGGGGCGGTGCCGCCGGGGGCGAAACCGCCTCGGCTGCGGACGCGGCGGCGCAGCGAGGGCTGGTCGCCCTCCATGTGGATGCGCCAGTAGATGTCAACGGTCAACAGACCGCTCCTTCACGTGCTCGCCGAGGCGGTAGACGTCCTCGGTCTGGAGGAAGAACTCGGTGACGCCGAGCGCGGCGTACTCGTCGGCGGCCTCGATCGAGGGCAGGCGCACGCCGTAGCGCAGGCCGGGCAGCTCGGGGACGAGGGCCGCCACGTCGTCAGCGGCCGCGAAGACGTGCACGTCGGCGTGGCGGCGCGACAGCTCCAGGGCCTCCGGCGAGGCGCCCGACAGGTGCACCTCGGGGAAGGGCGGGGACGACAGCGGCGCGCCGAAGCCGCCCTTGACCACCTCGTAGAAGTCCCCGGCGAAGTCGAACGGGCCGCCGCCCCAGACGCCCTTGGCCACGGTGAGGAACTCGTCGGCGCGGGCGAACCGGGCGGCGCCGGTCAGGAAGTCGCCCTGCGCCCTGGCCACGGCCGGGTCCAGGTCCACCGCGAGCCGCCAGCCGAGCCGTCCGGCGGAGAAACGCTGCAGGGACGCCGACAGCTTGGCCGCGTAGACCGGCGTGGCCACGGCGGGGTGGAACTCGGCGACGACCCGCAGGTGGCGGGTGCGGCGCAGGGCGTTGGCGGCGACGACGAGAGACTCCTGGCCGGCTGGGTCGAAGGGCGAGAGCGCGCCCGCCCACCCGGACAGGTCCGCGGCCACGGCGGCCCGCCCGGCGGGGTCGGTGAGCGACGGCCGCACGTCGGTGACGAAGGCCGGCAGCTCGGCGGGGGCGGGGCTCGCGGTGGGCAGGACCAGGTGGAAGCGCGCGGTGCGGTGCGTCGTCATGCCGCCGCCCCCAGCGGGACCTCTTCCAGCAGGGCGTCGATGCGCGGGAGCAGCTCCCCGGCCAGCGGCTCGATCTGGGTGTCCAGCACGAACAGGCCGCGCGTGACGTGCCGCGCGCCGAGCACGCTCAGCACCGGGCGCAGGGCGTAGTCCACGGCCAGCAGGTGGGCCGGGGTGCCGCCGGTGGCGATCGGCACCACCGTCTTGCCGGCGAACGCGCCCTGCGGCAGGACGTCCAGGAACGCCTTCAGCAGGCCGGTGTAGGACGCCTTGTAGATCGGGGTGGCGACGACGATCGTGTCGGCCGCGGCCACCTGCGCGGTGGCGTGGGCCAGTTCGGGATGGGCGGTGTCGCCGCGCAGCAGGGCCTCGGCGGGCAGGTCGCGAAGGCGCAGGACGGTGGCGGGCCGGCCCAGCCGCCCGGCCAGGTGGTCGAGCAGGCGTACGGTGCGCGAGGCGGCCGATGGGCTGCCGGAGATGAGCAGGACGGACATGTCAGATCTTTCCTAGGGGTTCAGCGGAAACGGGCGGCGTCCGGGTCGGCCGCGGCGACTGGCCCGTCTCGTCGAGGAAGCCGGGCGGCGGCAGGTGGTACGGCGGCTCGGCGCCGGCCGGCAGGAGCGCGGGCTCCCGTTCGCGGGAGTCGAACTCCGCGCCGACCGCCGCCAGCGTCTCGGGCTGCTCGACCAGCGTGACCGCCGCCGTGGCCAGGTAGCGGGCGGCGGCCAGCAGCCCGGCGTGCGCGATCGGGGTGCCGGTCGCCGCGGTGGCCGCCCACGAGTGCAGGGGCACCCCGAGCGGCACCACGGCCGCGACCAGGCTGAGGTGCGGCGCCGTCCAGCTCACCTCGGAGGTGTCGCTGGACGGGCCGCCGAGGTCGGGACCGGCGGGCGGGTGCAGCGGCAGCACCTCGCCGGCCAGGCCGGCGGCCGGCCGGCCGATCGCCGCCTGCAGCCGCCGCGCGAACGCGTGGTCGGCGTCGGTGAACGCCGGCGGCCCCAGCTCGCTCATCGTGTGGTGCAGCAGCTCGGCGCCCGCCCGGTTGCCGAGCCCCTGCCTGATGGCGGTGACCAGGCGATGCTCCAGCCGGGTCCCGCTGCCGGCGGCGGCGGCGTGGGCGCAGGTCACGACCTGGTCGTAGAGGGTCCTGGCGGCGGCGGCCGTGGACTCGCGGACGTAGACCCACACCGTCTGGAGGTCGGGGGTGACGTTGGGGGCGCCGCCGCCGCTGATCGTGTAGCTGACCCGGCCGGAGGGGGAGACGTGGCCGGCGCGCAGGCGCTCGACCATCTCCGTCAGCAGCAGCGCGCCGTCCAGGCCGCTGCGGGTGCCCAGCGGGTTCGAGCCGTGGCCGGGCGAGCCGAGGAAGGAGAACGTGGCCGAGTACAGGGCGCTGGTGACGTCCCAGCCGGTGCCGGTGACGGGGGCGGGGTGCCAGTCGAGGAAGGCGTCCAGCCCGTCGTAGGCGCCGTCGCGCACCGCGTACGCCTTCCCGACCAGGTGCTCCTCGCCGGTGGAGGCGAACACCTTGATCGTGGCCCGGCTGCCCAGTGCCGTGGCGGCGGCGATGGCCGCGCCTGCCGACGCCGCCGCCAGGGCGTTGTGGCCGCAGCCGTGGCCGGGGCCGTAGGCGGGGGCGTACTCGTCGCCCTCGAACGCGACCGGCTCGTGCCGGGCCGCGCCGGCTCGCTGGGACAGGCCGGGCAGGGCGTCGTACTCGACGTTGAAGCCCAGCACCGGCCCGCGGTCGCCGTGGGTGGCGACGAACGCGGCAGGCAGGCCGGCCGTGCCCCACGCGATCGTGAAGCCGTGCGCGCGCAGGAGCGCGGCGGTGGCCAGGGCCGAGCGCCATTCGCGCAGCGACGGCTCGGCGTAGGCCCAGATCCGGTCGGCGAGCCCGGTCAGCGCGGCGGCGTTCCCGGCGATCCAGCCCGCCGCCGTCACGGCCCTGCTCCCGGCCCTGCTCACGGCACTTCTCCCGGGCGCCGTCATGGCGCCGCTCCCGCGTGGGTGTCCACGCCGAGGTCGGCGAGCAGCCGGCGGCGCAGCTCGACGAAGTCGGGGTCGGTGCGGTCGCGCGGCCGGTCGAGCTCGACCCGCACATCGGTGACGAACGTGCCCGCGCGCAGCACCGCGATCCGGTCGGCGAGCAGGATCGCCTCCTCCACGTCATGCGTGACCAGCACCACGGCCGGGCGGTGCCGGGCGCACAGCTCGGCGATCAGGTCCTGCATGTGCAGCCGGGTCAGGGCGTCCAGCGCGGCGAACGGCTCGTCGAGCAGCAGCAGCTCCGGCTCGCGTACCAGGGCCCTGGCCAGCGCGACCCGCTGGGCCTCGCCGCCGGACAGCGTCGCGGGCCAGGCGTCGGCGTGGCTGCTCAGCCCCACCTCGGCCAGGGCCGCCAGGCCCTTGGCACGGGCGGCGCGGCCCTGCCCGATGATCACGTTGGCGAGGGCGCGCTTGGACGGGACGAGCCGCGGCTCCTGGAAGACGACGGTGCGCACCGGCGGCACCAGCACGCTGCCGCCGCCGGCCGCGTCCAGCCCGGCCAGGATGCGCAGGAGCGTGGTCTTGCCGGTGCCGCTCGCGCCGAGCAGCGCCAGGAACTCGCCGCGCCGCACGTCCAGGTCCACCCCGTCGAGCACGGCGCGTTCGCCGAAGACCTTGCGCAGCCCCCGGGTGCGTACGGCGAGGCTCATCGGATCGTCACCGCCCTGCGCCAGGGCATCGTGACCCGCTCGGCCAGCCGCAGGGCCAGGTCGGCGGCGAGCCCGATCACCGCGTACAGCAGCACGCACAGAGCGAGGATGTCGGTGCGCAGGTAGTCGGTGGCCCGGGCCATGAGGTAGCCGAGCCCGGCCGTCACGTTGATCTCCTCGGCGGCGATGAGCGCGATCACGCTGAGCGTGGTGGACAACCGCAGCCCGGCGAAGATCGACGGCAGCGCGCCCGGCAGCACGACCTCGCGGGCGACGGCCAGCCGGCCGAGCCCGAACGAGCGGGCCGCCTCGACGACCTTGCGGTCCACGTTGCGCACCCCGCTGGAGACGTTGATGTACATGGGGAACGTGCAGGCCACCCCGATCAGCAGGATCTTGGACGCCTCCTCGATCCCGAACCAGACGATGAACAGCGAGGTCAGCGCCAGGAACGGGATGGCGCGCAGGGCCTGCATCGAGGAGTCGACGAGCTCCTCGCCGAGCCGGGTGAAGCCGGAGACGACGCCCAGCGCCAGCCCCGTGGAGGCCCCCAGCAGCAGGCCGAGCCCGGCCCTGGTGACCGACACGCGCAGCGCCTCGGGGAGCTGGCCGTCGGCCCACAGCTCGCCGAAGGTGTCGACGACGTCCTGAGGGCCGGCGAGCACGTCCTGGGTGAGGGCGCCGGTGGCGGTGGCCGCGTACCAGGCGGCGAGCAGCAGGACGGGGCCGGTGGCGCGCAGCGCGAGCGTGACGGCCGGGTGGCGGCCGGACGAGCGCGGCGGCTGGGGCGCGACGAGCCCTTCGACGCCGGCCTCCGTGTGCGTGGCCAGGCTCATGACGGGGTGCTCCCGAGCGTGGTCACGTCCACGACGTGCTGGGAGACGTCCAGTGGCGCGGTGAGCACCTTCTGGTCGAGAAAGAACTTCGCCACGTCCTGATATTTCGTGATTTCGGCGGCGGTGACCGCCTGGGCGGGCCTGCCCTTCTTCTGGATGCCGACCACGAGCTCCTTCTGCTCGCCCTGCACGGCCTGCGGGCCGGTCTGGGTGAAGACGTTCAGGTACGCCGCCGGATCGGCGATCTCCTTGGCGCTGCCCTCCTTGATGAACGCGAACAGCGCCTTGACCACCTCGGGATGCTCCTGCAGCAGCTTGTTGGCGGCCACGTAGATCACGTAGTTGTCCGACTTGATCGCCTCGCCGTCGGCCAGGACGCGCGCGTCCAGATCGGTGACGGCGGGGATGAGGAAGGTGGAGAAGGTGGACCAGGCGTCCACCTTGCCCGAGCCGAAGACCGGCGCGGTCTGCGGCGGCGGCAGGTAGACCCGCTTGACCTTCTCGACCGGCACGTCGAACGTCTGCAACGCCTTGAGCAGCAGGTACTCGCTGGTGCCGCCGTGCCCGACGGCCACGCTGCGCCCGGCCAGATCGGCCACGGACCTGATCGGCGAGTCCTTCTTCACCACGATGCCCTCCCCGGCCAGGTCGGGCGGGACGGTGGCGAAGATCTTGAAACTGGGCTTGACGGCCAGCGCGGTGACGCCGGAGGTGATCGAGCCGGTGGCGATGTCGAGCGAGCCCGCGTTGATGGCCTGGGCGGCCGGGGCGAACACGGAGAAGTCGCCGGCCCACTTGACCTTGGCGTTGACCTTGGCCAGGGCCGCGTCCAGGCTGCCGTCCTTCTTCGCGACGGCCAGGAAGCCGCTGTTGCCGGGGTCGGAGATGCGCACGACGACCTGCTCCTGGCCGGCGGCGGTGGTGGTGTCCTGGCCGCCGCAGGCCGTGGCCAGGAGGGCGAGCGGAAGGGCGAGCAGCAGCTTACGCATGGGTGACTCCTTGGAGCGGGGTGTGGTCGGCCCAGGCGGCGACGTCCACGGGTGATTCGAGGAAGCCGTGGCCGCGCAGGAAGCGCTCCTGCTCGGCCAGCAGGTCGAGGCGTTCGGCGGACAGGTCGAGGTGGAGGGAGGCGCCGGGGCGGTAGGCCGCGGCCACGCCGGTCGCGCCGGCGCCGGTCTCCGCGCCCAGGATCCTGGCCACCTCGGACGGGTGCGCGGCGGCCCAGTCCGCGGCGCGCAGCAGGACGGCCAGGAAGCGGGTGACCACCTGCGGATGCTCGTCCAGCAGGCGCTGGTGGACGGTGATCGGGCGGGGGGTGCCGTTGTTGATCCGCGCGCGCCGGTCCGGCACGGCGTCCAGGTCGATGCCCACCTCCGCGCCGTGGCGCAGGGCGGCCTCGACGGCGAGCGCGCCCTTGACGTAGACCGCGTCCACCCGGCCGGCGGCCAGCGCGGCCAGCTCCGCCTCCCACTGGCCGCCGCCCGGCTCGGCCTCGACGTCCACCAGTTCGGCGTCACCGAGCCCGAGCCCGGCCAGGGAGAGCGCGCCGTGGAAGCCGCGCAGGGCCATGGCCCGCCAGAAGTCGATGGCGATGCGATGCCGGGGCGCCGCCAGCCGCAGGCCCTTGAGCTGCTCGGGGCTCTCCAGGGCGGTGCCGCCGCGCACCAGCACGACCTGCCGCTCCTCGATCCAGGTGAGCCCGATGAGCCTGGTCGCCTCGCCGCGCGAGCGCGCCCACAACGCCGGCACGTTGCCGCCCTCGCGGAACAGGCCGGTCAGGGCGTGGGTGTAGTGGGTCTCGCGGGGCACGCCGGGGTCGTCGTCCTGCAGCGAGCGGACCTCGATCCCGTCGCCGGCGAACTCTTCCGCCAGCCAGCCCTGGTCGGCCGCGATGCCTGTGGCGGTGGGGACGGGACAGCGGGTGAACCAGATGGCGTCGAGTGCGGCTGTGGTCATGGGCAGAGTTTGCTTGTAAATTGGTAGGGAATGCAAAGATTGTCCCGCGATGCGGGAAGCGTTCCCGGCCGGACCGGCTCTCACCTGGTCCCCGATCTCCCTACTCGGAAGACGGAGTTTCCCGCATGGCAGCAGACGACAGCGTCCAGTCGGTGCGCAGGGCGATCGGCCTGCTCGGCTGCTTCGGCGGCGGTGACGCCTCGCTCGGCCTGTCCGACCTGGCGCGCAGGATGGGGCTGTCCACCTCGACCACCCACCGCCTGGCCAGGACGCTGGCCGCCACGGGCTTCCTGGAGCAGGAGGCGCGCACCGGCCGCTACCGGCTGGGGCCCTCCATCACGGAGCTGGGGCAGCTCTCCTTCCACCGGCGCGGCCTGCACCGCATCGCCCCCGAGCTGGCCGAGCTGGCCCGCGTCACCTCCGCCACCGTGGACCTGGCCGTCCGCAACGACCGGCACGCGGTCATCCTGAGCGGCGGCTCGCTCAACCCCGACAGCGGCGCCGGGCTGCGCCGCCCCCTGCACTCCACGGCGCTGGGCAAGGTGCTGCTGGCCTGGGACCCGGAGGGCAGCGCCGACCTGGAGGCGCTCGGCCCGCTGCCGGCGCTGACCGGCCGCACCATCGTGGACCACGCCGAACTGCGCGAGGAACTGGCCCGCGTGCGCGAGTCCGGGTACGCGCTCAACGACGGGGAGTCGGGCGACGGCATCCGCACCGTCGCGGTGCCGGTGCTCGACCGGCACAACCACGTCCGCTACGCGCTGGCCGTGCGCTCCACGCCGCTGGTGATCAGCGACGCGCGGATCGACTGGTTCGCCGCGCACGCGCGGGCCTGCGCCCGCGCGCTGGAGGTGCTGCTGATCCCACCGGCCGAGCGCCGCCTGCGCCCCTCCGCCTGAGTCACGCCTTCCACCGGCTCCCGCCGGCGGGCGGCGAAGCCATGGCGGAGGCGAGGAGCGCCAGCTTCTCGGCGCTGCCGGTGCCGGGGTCCGGATGCAGGACGACGAGCGTCTGGCCCGCCGCGCCGCGCACGCCCAGCCTCTCCCGGTTCAGCCACAGCTCACCGACCTGCGGATGGTCGAGGCGCTTGGGCGCGCCTTCGCACGTGTTCACGTCGTGGCGGGCCCAGAGCCTGCTGAACAGCGGGCTGGCGAGGGAGAGCTCGCCGACGAGTTCGACGAACCGGGGATCGTCGACGTCGGCGCCGACGGACTTGCGGAAGCCGGCGACCATGCCCTGCGCGGCGTTCTCCCAGTCGGGGTAGAGAGCCTGCTCGGCGGGGTCGAGGAACACGTCCCGCAGGCGGTTGCGCCCCGCCACGAGCCGCGGCGACAGGGCGGTCGCCGGCGCGTTGGCGGCCAGGACGTCGAAGGAGCGGCCCTCCACGTACGCGGGCAGCGCGAGCGCGGCGACGAGCTTGGCGATGCCCGGGGGAACGCTCTCCCTGCGGGGCCGCCGCCGTCGCCGCCGGGGATCGCCCGCCCCGAGGCGCAGCAGATGGGCCGTCGCGTCGTCGTCGAGCCGCAGCACGCGCGCGAGGGACACCAGCACCTGCGCGGACGGGTTGCGGTCGCGGCCCTGCTCCAGGCGCAGGTAGTAGTCGGCGCTGATGCCGGCGAGCATCGCGACCTCCTCCCGGCGCAGGCCCGGCACCCGCCGTACGCCCACGGAGGGGATGCCGGCCTGCTCAGGAGTGACGAGCTCCCGGCGGGCGCGTACGTATTCGCCCAGAAGGTTGGATTCGCCGCTCATGCGCCCCACGGTAATGGCGCACCTCGGCGCGTGCCTGGCCCCCTCACCCCCAGGATCGCGAGGGCTCTGGCTGCGCCGGCGGACGAGCGGAAACCTCACTCGGGACCGAACACCCCCTTTGATGAGCAAGGAGCCGCACATGTCGACGTACGTGCTGGTACACGGGGCCTGGCACAGCGGACGATGCTGGGAGCGGGTGGTCCCGCTCCTGGCCTCGGCCGGGCACCGGGTGGCCGCGCCGTCGCTGACCGGCCACGGCGACAAGGCCCATCTGCTCGGCCCCGACGTGGGACTGGACACCCACGCCGACGACATCGTCGAGCTGATCACCGCGAACGACCTCACCGACGTGATCCTGGTCGGCCACAGCTACGCCGGGCTGGTCATCTCCTCCGCCGCCAACCGCATCCCGGAACGCATCGCCCACCTGGTCTACCTCGACGCGATGGTCCCGGAGGACGGCGAGAGCGCGGTGGACGTGCACCCCGTCACCCAGGCCCTCATCGACCGCGCCGCGCGGTCCGGGACCGGCTGGCGCATCCCGCCGATGCCCGAGCTGCCGCCGCCCCTGGGGCTGTTCGGGGTCACCGACCCAGCGGACGTGGCCTGGCTGCGGACGATGCTGTCGGACCAGCCGGCGCTCTGCCTCCAGCAGCCGGTCCGGCTGGACAACCCCGCCACGCACGCGATCCCGCGGACGCACATCCACTGCGTGGCGGGCGTACCGGAGGGCATCGAGCGGCGGCCCGTCCCGGCGACGCAGCCCAACGGCAGCCCGGCACAGGTGTGGGAGCTGCCGACGGGCCACGACTGCATGATCACCATGCCGGCCGAGCTCACCGAACTGCTGCTCAAGCTCGGGTGACCCCAGGCTCATCGCCAAGCACTCGGGCAAGGTTCTGGCGGTCGCGAACGCCGCCACCGACCCGGGCGCACGCGTGGTGCAGTTCGAACCCGGTCATGACACGAACGAGCTCTGGCTGCTCAAGGCCGTCCCCTGACGCCGGTACGCGGACTCGGTCGCACGGGGTGGACCGCGTGCCCGAGGACGAGCTGGGCGAGGGCGACTGCAACGACAGCATCGTCGATCCCGAGGGGCACGGCCCGAGGATCTGGTTCCAGCAGGTGCCCGAGGCCGAGACGGTCAAGAATCGGCTGCACCTGGATGTGAAGGTGGGCGGCAAGCGGGCGCCGGTGCGAAGGGGCGGCGGCGCGCAGGGGCAGAGCCCGGGACGGTTCCTGATCCCTCCTGAGAGCTACCGCTCTGTCCGTTCCAGGGGGATGGCATGCCCGGCTCCGATCCCTAGCCTCGGTTGAGCCGCGGAAGACACCGCGGCCCACTTGATCGAAAGGATCGAGATCGTGGCGTCCCCGGAGCATCCGAAGACCACCCCTCCGCACACCGGTCCGGCCACGGCGCGTGGCCGGTTGCGCAGGTTCCGGTTCCCCGTCCTGCTGGTCGCGCTGTTCGGTGTGATGTCGGTGACGACGGGGATCAACCAACTCGTCTCGCCCGTACCGATCCTCGCCCTGCCGGTGGGGGTCGGCCTGGCCGTCCTCGCCGTCGCCTGCTACCGCTGGTTGTGCCGGGCCGTCGAGCTCCGTCCGGACATCCCCGAGGTCGGGAAGACGCGGCGATGGTCCCAGCTGCTGCGCGGGACGTTGCTCGGGGCGGGCCTGTTCATCGGGTTGATGGCGCTGATCGCGGTGTTCGGCGGCTGGCGGGAGCTGTCGTGGGGATCCTTCGGCGGCTTCCTCGGCAGCGCGGGGTTGATGGCGGGCGTCGCCGTCACCGAGGAACTGCTGTTTCGCGGGGTGGTGTTCCGCATCATGGAGGAACGCACCGGCACCGTGATCGCCCTGGTCGTGTCCATGCTGCTGTTCGGCGCGATGCACCTGGTCAACCCCCACGCCACCCTGTGGGGCGCGTTCGCGATCGCCTTGACGGGCGGAGCCATGCTGGCCGCCGCCTACGTCGCCACCCGATCGTTGTGGCTGCCCATCGGCCTGCACTTCGCCTGGAACTTCACCCAGGCAGGGATCTTCGGTGTCACGGTCTCCGGAGCGGCCGCGCCGCCCGAGGGCCTGCTGAACGTCACGCTGTCCGGCCCGACCGTGCTGACCGGCGGCGTCTTCGGCCCGGAGGCCAGCCTGTTCGCGCTGCTGATCTGCATGGTGCCCACGATTCTCCTGCTGCGGCGGGCGGCCCGCGCCGGCCGGATCCGGCCTCGGCCGCACCGCGCCGAGCTCTCCGCCTGATCGCAAGGACGCCGGACGCCGCGTCAACCCTGATCGGCGGACACCAATCCCACCCGGTAGGCGAGCACGACCGCCTGCACACGGTCGCGCAGGTCGAGTTTCGTCAGGATCCGCGACACGTACGTCTTGACGGTCTCGGTGCTGATGGACAGCCGGGTGGCGATCTCCGCGTTGGACAGGCCCTGAGCGAGCTGTTCGAGAACCTCCAGCTCCCGCTGGGTCAACGCCCGCACGACCTCCTGCAGGGCCGGCCGGGCGGAGTCGGTGGGGCGCAGGCGCTCGGCGAAGTGGCCGATGAGGGCCCGGGTGACGGCGGGCGCGAGCAGGGAGTCGCCGCGCGCGACGGTGCGTACGGCGTCCACCAGTTCCGCCGGCCGCGCGTCCTTGAGCAGGAAGCCGCTGGCGCCCGCCCTGAGCGCTTCGTAGGCGTACTCGTCGACGTTGAACGTGGTCACCACCAGCACCTTTACCGGAGCGGCGACGCCTGGCCCGGCCAGTCGCCTGGTGACCTCGATGCCGTCCAGGACGGGCATCCGGATGTCCATCACGACGACGTCCGGCAGCAGCCGCCGGGCGGCCTCGAGCGCCGCGCGGCCGTCCGCGGCATCCCCGACGACCTCCATGTCGGGCTGGGCGGAGAAGATCGTGGTGTAGCCGGTGCGCACCAGCTCATGGTCCTCGCAGATGAGCACCCGGATCGGCGTACTGGTCATGCGGTGCTCCTGAGGGGGATGAGAGCCCGGACGCTGAACCCGCCCCCGGGCCGGGCGCCGGCGGACAGCTCGCCGTTCAGCATCTGGATGCGCCGGCGCAGCCCGTCCAGCCCCCGTCCTCCGGACGGCACGGCGGGACCTTCCAGCGGAGCGGACCCGTCGGTGGTCACCTCGATGTCGAGGTGGCCGGCGCGGTGGTGGACCGTGACCCTGGTGGGCCGGCCCGTCGCGTGCTTGATGGCGTTCGTGAGCGCTTCCTGAACCACCCGGTACGCGGCCAGCTCGACGTCGACGGGCTGAGGCAGGCGCTCGCCGTGCTCGGTCAGTTCGACGGGCTGGCCGGAGACGCGGGCCTGTTCGACCAGGTCGGCAAGATTGTCGAGGCCCGGCGTCCGCTGCGTGAGCGCGTCGTCGCCGGTCGCCTCCAGCACACCGAGCAGATGCCGGAGCTCCGTCAGCGCCCGCCGGCCGGTGTCGCCGATGGCGGCCAGCCCTTGCCCTGCGCGTTCCGGCGCGGTGCCGACCAGGAACTGTGCCGCGTCGGCCTGCACCACGATGGCGGTCACGTGATGGGTGACCACGTCGTGCAGCTCACGGGCGATGCGGGCGCGTTCCTCGGCGCCGGCCGCCAGCGCGCCGAGCCGCCGCCGTTCGGCCTCCTCGGCCCGCCACCGGCGCAACACCGCACCGGCCATCCAGATCACCGCCAGAACCAGATAGAAGGCGAGGAAGTCCGAGATCCGGTTGGCAGATCCCCACCAGCTCAGGACGACCGCCAGCGCGGCGTAGCCGGCGCTCACCGCCGCCGCGAGCGTGCGACGGTGCCGGGCCTGATGGGCGCCGGCCGTGAACAGGGCCAGGTAGAAGCCGATGCTGGCGAACGTCGGCGGACAGCCGAGCGCCTGATGAACGGCGAAGGCGGCGCCGATGACGGCCAGGCACGCCGCCGGGTGGCGGCTGCGGAGCGCCAGCGGCGCCGACTGCGCCACGGTCAGCACGACCGCCAGGGCATCGGCAGGCCGCCGCGGCAGGTCGCCGAGCTGCGCTCCGATGACGGACAGGGTGGGGACGAATGCCAGCGCGGTGAGCGTCGCCGCGAGCGCGCCGTCCTTGACCGAGGGCGGCCGGGCTCTCCACCAGGCCGGCCATGAGCGGACGGCCAGGGGAACGCGCGCGAACACCGGTGTAGTCTAACGGCCCTCCGCCCGCCTCCCGGGCACACCCACGGCCCCGGGACGGCGTCGGTGACGCGTCGAGCCCGGACGGACCGGAGCCGGCCGGCGCGCGGTCCGCCACCCGGCCGGCTCTCGCCGTCAGCCGGCCACCTTGCGCATCCTGGCTGCGGCCCGGTCCGCGATCGCCTGGGCGGTGTTCGGAGAGGGTCTCCTGAAGCCGAGCTGGGAAAGGATCATGAAGGTTCCCCGGACTCTGGCCAGCACGAGGATCTCGCCGTACGTCCACGTGCCGTTGGTCTTGGCGGTGACCCAGAGAGCCTTGCTGCGCGAGCCGACCTTGGCCATGCGAATGGGCGTGAGTGTCACCGTGATGACCGCGGGATCCTGGCCCGTGTAGGTCTGGCTGAAGGCGGAGCAGCCGCTCAGGACGCCGAGAATGCGGGTGAAGTCGTGGTCGGCCGTGCTCTCGTCGGGATACCGGCGCAGGTTCTCCATGACCCAAGGACCGAGATCGCCCTTGGCGAAGCCGGCTCGGGCGTATTCGACGCCGCGGAACCTGGGGGTGCTGAACTCCAGCTCGTCCATGGTCTTCGAGCAGGCGGGCTTGCTGCTGGCGCTGTACGCCTGGTGTTCGGCGGTCCAGGCGTGATAGCCCTTCGGCAGGTCGGCGGCGGTGAGGAGGCCGCGGCTCAGCGGCGGGAGCGCGCCGGCCTGGGCGGTGCCGGTAAGGAGGCCGAGAGCCATGCTGACGACGAGGAGCAGCCGGCCGAGTGGCATCTGGTTCACCAACCTTCAGTGGGAAACGGGGGCGGGGGATCGGACACGGCCTTGTCGTGGTAGCGGTTCAGGTGGTCGCAGCGCCTGACGAAGGCGGTCCAGGCCAGGGCCGCCAGGTCCGTCGACCTGGCGCTCGCGCTGCGCAGGAACATCTCGCCGATCTCGTTCAGGAGGCTGTCGTCAGCGGCGCGGAGCAGCCGGCCGAGCCGTTGCCTCGCGGCATGATCGCCGGGGTCGCCGTAGACGCCGATGCCGGCGATGTACAGCCCGAGGCAGATCGCTCCGGCCTGGGTGGAATCAGGCAGGGCCGGCTGCCGGACGGTGGCCGTCACCTGGACGGGGCTGGAGGACAGCGCCAGGTACGACGGCAGCAGAGCCATGGCGATCACCACCGCCGCCACCGCGTGCACGGGCGCCCCGCGCACGAGTGGCCACAGCGCCGACAGGGCGATCACGGTGAGCGCCGAGAGCACGATCGCGACCTGAGGAGTGATCACCAGAGCGGCGACGCTCCGCGGGCTCCATCGTTCGGACGCCGCCAGCCGCGCCGCGACGAACCACGTGCCCATGACCACCCCGAAGAGCACCGCGGCGAAGGGGGCCGCGTACCGCCACGCGCGGGGCCCCGACCGCGGCAGCCAGGCGCCGGCGGCCAGCGCCAGCCAGCCGAAGACCGCCGTGGTCAGGAGGAGGATCGCGGCTGCCATCCAGATCGCCGTACCGGGCGGGATCTGCCCGGGGCCGATGACGGACGCCTGGTCGGGCGCGCCGGCCAGCCACCGGCTCCACTGCACGCTCGTCCTGGGCGCCAGGATCGCCCCCGCCAGGAGCCCGGCCCCGAACGCGAAGCCCGCTGCCAGCGCCCGCCCTACGGCGAACGGCCGGACCAGGGCGCCCCGCCACACGCCGAGCCCGGCGACCCCCGTGACCGGCACGGCGACCACGAAGCCGGCGACCCAGTACGCGACCAAGGGAGGCACGGGGAGGACGGTGTGCAGCATCACGCCCGATTCGGTGACGATGACACCGGCGGCGATCCCTGCCGTCACAGCCTCGGCGATCGAGGGGCGCAGCAGCCTCCCGGGATCGCGCAGCGCCTTGAGCCGCTCGTCGAGCCGCGGGTGGAGCCGCAGGAGCCGGCGCTGTTCCTGGCGGCCCCTGGACAGCAGGCCGAGCAGGTCCGCGCGCCTGAACTGGCCTGCGCGCAGGTCCGCGTCGTGCTCGCGGGCCCTGATCACGGCCGTGAAGGTCGTGGTGACCAGCAGGCAGACCACCGCCGTACGCCAGGCGACGGCCAGCGCGGGGGCCGGGCCGAGCGTGGTGGTGACGGACAGTGCCATCGGCAGGGCCACCAGCAGCCCGAAGCCGGTGACCGCGAACACGCCGAGGTAGGTACGGTCCACGTCCCGGTTACGCAGGTGACCGAGTTCGTGGGCGAGCGTCGCGGTGACCATGGAAGGGTCGGTCCTGGCGTAGGCGCCGATGGAGCGGGCGAGCATGACGCGATGGTGCGGGCGTCTGCCGTACGTGAACATCCAGGGCAGCATGCCCCGATCGCTGAGCATCAGCACGGGCGGGCTGCGCAGGCCCGCGGCCTCGACAGTCTGCCGGACGACGGCGGGCCACGGTTCGAGCCGCGCCGCGCCGTACCGGAGGGTGATCACGGACGGCGCGGCCACGTGGGCCAGCAGCACCAGCACCGCCACAAGCGCGGGACCGGCGAGTGGGACCAGCGCCTGCAGGACGAGGATCCTGGTCGAGCAGTCGAGGAAGCCGGCCACGTCGGTGAGCTGGGCGCACGCCCGGTTCCGCGCGCCCCAGCCGTCCCGCGCGAGCACCAGGAACCAGTAGCCGGCGAAGAACGCGCCCGCCCCCACGGTGAGGAACAACAACCGCAGACGGGAGGTGCTGGGCGGGGGCAGGGCGAACGGGTCGGGGGGCGCGCTCACGGTTCCTGAGGCTCGCTTTCGCGCTGGAGCTCACCGGCGACCGCGTCGCTGAGGAGTTGTGCCCGCTCAGGCGACATGCCGAGCGCGCGGGCGCGGGACAGTACGGCCGCGCAGATCCTGCGGCGCTGCTCGCCGTTCAGCGCCAGCGGCTCAGTGAGGGCTTGCCGCCTGGCCTTGCGCCTGGCCCTCCACCCGAACACGCCGCGGGTACGCTCGGTGATCTCCTCTTTGAGCGCCTCCAGTACGGCTCCGCCGACGAAGGAGACCACGACCGGCGCCCAGCCGGCGACGTCGGCCAGAACGCCCGAGCCGAGAAGCCGCTCCCCCGCGCGCTCAGGATCGGGATGGTTGACGTAGGCGGCCCAGAGGTCGGGCACGAGCTCCACTTCGTCGGGCCTGAGCCTGGCGACCACTGCCTCGACGAGTTCGTACGTGGTGCGCTGTTCGGACACGAGCACCCCCTGCCGGAGTACGTTTCAGGAGGGAAGATCCGCCGATCGCATAATCTGATACACCTCTGTCTCCACCAGATCCTGCGTATCGACGAGGGCTGTCGCTGACCGAAGGAGGCCGATGATCAGGCAGCTCATGATCGCCGGGCTGTTGTTACCGAACCTGTCCGTACAGGCGCAGCCCCCTGTCCGCCACGTGATGACGTGGAACGTCTGTGCGGGCACCAACGCCGGGTGCGCGCTCTATCGCCGCTCGACCGCCGAACTGGCCTGGCACGTGGCGGTGCTGGCGACCGAGGCGGACGTGGTGTTCCTCCAGGAGTTCTGCACGGGCGCCGACGCCGACCTGGAACACGAGCTCGAACGCCGTACCGGCCGGAACTGGAGCGTCCGCTCGGCCGGGCTGAAGTACTCGGACGGTTCCCCGTACCAGTGCCTGCCCGACAGGAACGGCAGGCCGCGAGGGGTGCTGAGCGTCACCCTGGCCGTGGCCGGGGCGGACACCGGCCTCGTCGTGCACCCGCTGACCTCGCCGCCGTGGGGAGCCCGCAGGTACGCCGTCTGCACGGCCGACCGGGCGTTCTGCACCGCGCACTTCTCGTCGGGGTCGAGCTACGACGACAGGCAGAAGGGCAGGCCCTACCGGCACATCCAGTTGCGCGAGCTGTTCGAGCTCGGCCGGGGTGTGATCGGCGGCGACCTCAACCTCGTGCCGCGCGACGCCGCCGCGGCCTACAAGGGCCGCGACGAATGCGACCCGCGCCGGCGCTGGACCTACGTGACCGGCAGGCGGAAGATCGACTACGTGTTCGCCGGCGCGGGCCGCGTACGGAAGTGCTTCGTCGATCGCGCCCGGAGCACCTGGTCTGATCACGTCCCGCTGCACGCCTGGGTGAGCGCAGGCTCAACGCCGCCCGCGTCTTGAGGCGAGCCCGACGAAGGCGTTGACCGAGGTGAACAGGCGTTCGCGGGTCAGCAGGGCCATGCCGCGGCGCAGCCGTCCGTCGATGTGTTCGGTCAGGTGCGGCAGCAGCGCGGCGACCAGCCCCACCGCGCCGAGCATGATCGTCGGCATCAGGACGGCACGGCCGCCCGCCAGGCCGTCCAGGATCAGCTTGGTGCACCAGGCGGCGGCCACCGGCGTCGTGCCGCCGGCGAGGACGGCGAGCACCGAGCAGACGGCGGCGAGCGGGGCGGCCCGCCAGGCCAGCCCCCACACCGTCACGGCCCGCCCGGCCAGCCGCACCACGCCGGGCGGGACGTCGTGGGTCATGCGGTGACGGGAGTGCCGAGCCCGGCCACGGTGACCGCGCGCGACCTGACCCGGCCGGAGTCGTCGAGCAGGTAGAAGGCGGGGAAGGCGGAGTTGGGGAAGGCCAGGCAGACCGGCCCGTTGGCGGGCTCGGCGATCACGGTGGCGCTGCCGCGCAGCGCGTCCGCGTAGCTCTCCCCGTCGGGGCCGGACACGACGGCGAGCACCTGCGCGGGGGAGTAGCCCGCGTCGGCGACGAGCTGGAGGAACGGCGGCAGCTGCCCGGGACAGGCCTGGCACTCGGTGTCGAAGAAGCCGATCACCGAGGGCCGTCCGATCCCGCTTACGTCGGGGACGGTCGAGCCCACCGGCAGCAACGGCGGCCCCGAGGGAGCGGCGTGCTGCTCGGCGTGGCGCACCCTGCGGATCACCGCGAACGTCAGCACAAGGTTGAGCGCGCTCATGACGCCCACGATGACCAGGGCTGCGATGACGTACGGCATCAGAGGTTCCTCTCCAGGAGAAGGTCGGCGAGGTCGTCGAAGAGCACCAGCACGGCGGCGAGCACCGCGGCGGCGACCAGTGCCAGCGCCACCCCGGCGAGTTCGACGGGCCCGCCCGGCGTCGCCCAGCCGGTGACCGCGACCACGATCAGCACCAGGTTGCGGACGATCTGGGCGCGGCTCAGCGGAGCGGCGGTGACGCCGAAGCACCGGCAGGCGGCGGCGGAGCCGCGGCGCAGGGCCCGCAGGATCGCGGCGGCGAAGGCCGCGAGCAGCACGGCGGCCAGCACGAACCCGGCGCGCTCGCCCAGGACGAGCAGCGCCACGGCGGCGCTCTCGCCGGCCAGTACGGCCACCGCGACCGGCGCGGCGGGCACGCCGGGAACCAGACCGGGGACGGACGACACGAAGGCGCGCCAGCCGGTGGCCTTGCCCGCCAGCGCGGCCAGGAAGACGAGGCAGAGCACGGCCCTGCAGCCCAGCTCTACGTACGGCATGGCTCTATGTACGGCATGGCTTCGGGTACGGCACGGCGCTCCTTCACGGGCGGGTCCTCGCACTCACGGGTGGGGCCGCCCACGGCCCGCTGCGGTGGGGTCGTGGGCGGGGGTGGAGGGTCAGCAGCACTCGTAGCAGGACACGTAGGTCGTGCAGTCCGGCCGCACGCAGGTCCACGCGGTGTGGTCGAGCCAGTGGTAGCACCAGCACTCGTAGGGGCACCCCCTGGCGTCCGCGGTGCTGGCGGGCAGCAGGGCGCCGAGCATCCGGTCGCCCAACGCCTTGAGTGTGCGAGTCATCCGACCTCCTGGGTGAGAGGGGCTGTGTTCGCCTGATCATCACCACCGGGTCAGGGGAGGGGCAATCCTTTCGGACTGCCACCGAAATGCGACAAATCAGGCACTGTATTCGAGCAGTTCGTGCCCCAGCGAGGTGAGCACGTGCCGCACCGCCCGCCCCTCGCGGTAGGTGTTCACCAGTCCCGCCAGCCGCAACGCCGTCACGTGCTCGGACACCGTGGAGGCGCTCACCGCCAGCGACCTGGCCAGCTCGCCGGTCGCCGAGCCGCCGCCGATCGAGCGCAGCACCCTGGCACGGGCCTGCCCGACGACCTGGGCCAGGGCGTCCGCCGTCGCGGGGCGCAGGGCGCCCTCGTCGCTGACCGGATAGGCGATGACGGCCCTTTTGTCGCCGCGCGGCGGCGACAACGCGAGGAAGCGGCGGCTGGCGCACATCAGCGGCGAGAGCGTCACGCCCCCGTCACCGAGCTCCACGGGCGACGGGCACAGGTCCGAGGTGTCGATCTGCAGGGCGCAGCCGTACCAGCTCAGCCTGGGGGTGAGCCTGGGCAGCGTACGGCCGAAGCCCCGCACGCAGATCAGCTCGGAGCAGCGGTTCACGTGCGCGCTCAGGCGGAGGCGGATCGTGTCCCACTCGGGGGCCACGCAGCTGACGTAGAAGGCGCGCAGCGCGTCGGCGACATCGCCGAGACCGGGCTGGACGTCGAGCTCGTCGTTGAGCGTGCCCGCTCCGGGCGGCAGCGGCAGGTCGGCCCAGAGGAAGCCGGACACGCTGTGCGGCGCGTGGTGGACACGCCGTACGAACGGCATGGCTCTGGCGGGCGTCCTGCGCGCCAGATCCCGCCACGGCGATCCGGGCACGGCGAAGCCGGGATGATGCAGGCACAGGGCGGCGAACAGGGTGTGATGCAGTGGGGAGATGGTGAAGGTCGTCGCGGCCAGTCCTGCGGCAGAAAAGACCAGACGCATATCCTAGCCCCGTTGTCAGGAAATGTCCGGACATACTGGAGTATGCGACTGTTAGGACCTGCTAACAAGGGTGCGGAGGACGACCCCCAGAACCCGATCGGCCGGGACGAGCCCCCACAACCGCGAGTCCGCGCTGACCTCCCCGTCGCCCAGCACCACGAGCTTTCCGGGCGGCACCGTGGCGGGCGAACCGGGGCACTGCGGCGGCACCGGCTCACCCGGCAGCGCCGCGACCCGCTTGACCACCCAGTCGGCGGCCGCGACCGGGGGCAGCGGCCCGTCCCGCCAGCGCATCCCCGGCCCGATCGGTTCGAGCACCACGATCTGCCCGCGCCGGAGCGCCTTCCCGCGCAGCACCAGCAACCGGTCGCCGGGCCGCAACGCCGGCACCATGCTCTCCCCCCGCACGGTCACCACCGCCAGCCGGCGCCTGGCACCGTACACGACCGCGACCAGCAGAGTGATGAATCCGGCGAACACGGTGATCATGGGCATGGCGCGAGCGTAGACGTCCGGACTGGGGGGCTCAAGAACTCGTCCGGTCGGACGGGGGGCTGAAGCCTCGTCCGCGACGAACGCCGTCACCCGGCGAGCGTGACGCTCGGACAGCGTGGGGCGCCCGTTCCCCGGGGGCCGACACTCATGGGTACGGGCGCGAACGCGGTTCTACGGCGTCGAGGAACCACTCGTTCCTTCAACGCGAAGGCTTGAAGGGGCGGCATCGCGGTGGTGATCCGCTAGTCAGGGGAGCGCAGGAGCATTGCCTCCACCTCGGAACCGGCATCGGCCGTGCAGACGTACGTGGGCCTTCCGCTCGCCGGGTCAACGGCGTACAGGGTCGCCCGCTTGCCGCACTTCGAGCACCAGGCGTCAGGCCCGCCACCGAGCTCGGCCAGGCCGACCTTGATCTCTGGGATAACAAAAGCCATGCGGGCAGCGTAGGTCGGCCTGGTCGGGACGTCCGTGGCGACAGGGCGTCTTGCGGAATCCATGCCCGTAGATTGTTCGACACGGGAGTGACGGGCTCGGTGGGACACCGGGAGAGTCGCCGTCCAGGCATGCGAGAGCTTCCCGCCTGACCGGCCTCATGTGCCGGGAGGCCGGTCAGACGGTGAGTTCGTGTCAGAGGTAGGTGCCGTAGAGGTCCACGGTGGGCCAGGTGGTCACCGCGTTGGCGGCCTTGTGGAGGGCCGGGTCGATGTCGGCGTAGCTCAGGCCGGAGGCGTCGTCGCGCTGGTTGAACAGGGCGGCCCAGGTCAGCCCGTCATACCGGCGCACCAGCAGGGTGTAGGTGCCGGGGAGGCTGCCGGTGTGCCAGGTGTTGCGGCCGCCGGTGACGTTGCGGACCGACCAGCCGCAGCCGTACCACCAGCCGTCGCCGTTGACGCCGGTCTCGGGTTGCGCGAAGGCCCGGGAGATCGACGTCGAGGTGAGCACCGAGCCGGCGGCGTCGAAGATCCCGGCGAAGCGCACCAGGTCGACCGCCGTCCCCAGCCAGCCGCCGTGCGCGTCCATGTTCTCCAGGTTGAACGAACCGTACGGAGCCGGGACGGAGGTGCCGGAGGCGTCGAACACCGTCTTCCCGGTGTACTTCGACACGTACGGCACCTCGCCGGTGACGGCGTTGGCCTTGAGCGTGCGCCCGAGCCTCATCCGGGTGATGCCGCGCGGCCCGAGGATCTTCTGCTGCACGTACGTGCCGTACGGCATGCCGCTGACCTTCTCGATGATCCGGCCGAGCAGCAGGTAGTCGTAGTTGGCGTAGGCGTAGGTGCTGCCGGGGTCGTGGTCCAGGGGGAGGCCGCTGGCGTACCGCATGATGTCGGCCTGACGGACGGGCAGCGCCGCGCCGAGCGCCCTGGAGACCGCCAGGTCGCTGAACATCGGATCGGCCGTGATGGAGGAGTCCCAGCCGCCCAGGTGCTGCAGCAACCTGAGGACGGTCACGTCCTTCAGCCGCGGATCCACCGTCCTGCCGGACGGCGGCGTGAGGGGGAGCAGGTCGGGCAGCCGGTCGGTGAGCTTGAGCTTCCCGTCCTGCACCAGCTTGAGTACGGCCGCGCCGGTGATGGGCTTGCTCAGGCTGGCGATCCGGAACAGCGAGGTCGGCTGGGTCTTCAGGGTGGTGCTGGTCGTCCACGTGTAGCCGCGGGCCAGGACGAGCTTGCCCTTGCGGGTGACGGCGAGCGATCCGCAGGACAGGTTACGGGCCTGCATGAAAGCCTTCATCGTGCTGTCGAAGCTGCCCAGCCCGGCTCCCAGGGTTCCGGTCGTCTTCCACGTCCCGGCGGCGGCGTCCGCCCGGCCCGGCTGACCGGCGAGGAGCCCGGCGCCGGCCAATCCGAGCCCGGCCAGGCCCATCGTCCGGCCGAAATCGCGTCGGGTCAGCCTGTCAGGCATCTGTCTTCCTCCTTGATCGAACAAAACAACAGGGGGCAAACTATCTGAAACTTCGCTGATGGTGGCGTCGATCGCCCGAGCTTGCGGGGGCACGGCAGGCCGGGCTCATGACGATCGTGCACGTGCGGCCCGGCCCTGACCGCGCCCCCGGCCGGGGAAGTTCCGGGCGTGGTAGGGCAGTCCCCACCATCGGGACACCGGTCGGCATGATCGATTCCGGCGCCCGGCGGCCGAAGGATGGGCACGTCACCTCGTCCAAGGGAGTTGCCGAGAACATGCGTAAGTATCTTGCCGCCGCTGCGGCCGCCGTCGTCCTGCTGGGGGCCGCGTCCCCGGCGCTGGCCGCCGCGTCCCCGGCGCCGGCCGCCGCCAAGCCGCCGTCGCCCGCCCTGCAGCAGCAGCTTGACCGGTTGACCCGGCAGGACGGCTTGGCGGGTGCGCTGGTGTCGGTGCGTGAGCCCGGCGGCCGGGTCAGGACGTGGACGTCCGGCGTCGCCGAACGCGGCGCCGACCGGCCGATGGTCGGCGCGGACGCGCACTTCCGCATCGCCAGTGTGACCAAGTCGGTCGTCGCGGCCACCGTGGTGCGCCTGGCGGACCAGGGTGAGATCGATCTGGACGCCCAGGCGGAGCAGTACGCGCCCGGCCTGCTCGACGGCAGGCCGATCACCGTGCGGCAACTGCTGACGCACACCAGCGGCCTGCCCGAGTACCTGCCGCTGATCGACCCGGCCCACATCGGCGGCGACGCCGGCTTCCTGCGTCTGGCCCTGGACGCCGAGCCCACCGGCGAACCCGGCGAGAAGTGGGCCTACTCCAACACGAACTACCTGGTGGCCGGCATGCTCATCCAAAAGGTCACGGGCAAGGACTTCCGGACGGTCACCCGCCAGGGCGTCCTGAAGAACCTGCGGCACACCTACTGGCCGCGTCAGAACGAGCTGGACATCCGTGGCAGGCACGCCCACACCTACGGCGTGAACCCGTTCGACCCGAAGGGCCACGGCAAGGTGGTCGACACGACCCTGGAGCCCGGCTACCTCTTCGGCGCCTCGGGCGGCCTGATCTCCACCCCCGACGACCTGAACCGCTTCTGGCAGTCCCTGCCCGCCTCCACGATCAGGACGATGCTCGCCCGGACCGTCCCGGCCGACGACCCGCCGAAGGCCGACTACGGCCTGGGCGTCTACTCCTACCCGTTCGCCTGCGGCCCGGCCTGGATGCACGACGGCGGCCTGCCCGGCACCCGCGTCCTCAGCGGCCGCGACCGCTCGGGCCGCGCGGTCACCCTCTACGTGACCGGCACCCCGAAGGACGACGCACACATCTTCGAAGCCTTCGGCACCGCCCTGTGCGGCAGGTAGCCCATCCGGGGGCGCCGTCACGGGCGGGAGCCCGAGGCATGGTCCGGGTCGGCTGCCTTCTCGCGCCACCGGCATCAACGGCGCAGCAGCAGGCGGAGCAGGCGTAGTGCTCGGGAGCGGCGGCCCGAGTCGGTCCAGAACATGGGGTGCTGATCATTCGTTTCTGATCCTGGTGGCCAGGAATCCCGAGTCCAGCATGCTCCGGGAGAAGGCGAAACCAGTGAGCTTCTTCGCCAGCGCGAACGACCGTTGGAACGAGGCGTGGATGCCCGGGCCCTGCAGGTCGTGGTCGGGATCCAGCCCTACCTCCCGCATCTCGACGAGCAATCGGTCGGGATCGCTGCCCATGCGCGCATGAGGGGAGAGGTGGTTGAAGCGAGTGAGCTGTTCGCCGTCGGTCGCGTAGGTGAAGTGGTCGTCGGCGTGGAGGTTCCGCTCGATCGACACGACCTCGGTCCCGTGGGAGAGGGCCGGCAGCAGGCGGTTGCAGCGGGCTGGTGGCGTCCAGAGTTGGACGAGCACCGCCCAGCCCGCCGTCTCCAGTGCGCCCACGTAGCCACCGCGCAGGTGGTCGGCGTCGATGCACTCCATCGTTCGTTCCTGAAGACCGTCGAAGGTCACCTGCTCGATGTCGCCGGGCCCTGCGCCGAGGCGGGTCAGCGCTTCGCGAGGGGTGAGGGATCGGGTGAAGGACACGTACGAGACGTCATGGAACGGGCCGTACGTGGCCAGCCAGTCGAACTCCTTGTGCGCGTCCGTCAATCCAGCGCTGAAGCTCATCGGCGCGACCGATGGAGCCAGGTGGCGAGCAGCGAGGCCACGAGCCATACGGTGATGAGCGCAACGGCGCGCGCGGCCATGTACGCCGCCGTCAGAAGGCCGTCGATGACGTACTCGGTGACCGCGTCCCCGAGGAACATGATCGTGACGAAGAGGGCGACGCCGAGCACGACGTGGGCCGGGTCGTGGCCCTTGAACCAGGGACGTCGCGCCATCACCAGGACACCTTCACGATCGGCCGTGCGGCATGTGCCGCTGATCGTAGTATCTGCCGGCTCCGGACCCCAGCGCCCGCCCGGCCGCGGGGAGCCGGGAGCGGGGACCGAAGGAGTCGTTGCGGATGACAGGTGGCGGCAACGGTGCGACTGTGAAGGCAGGGCGACCTGCTGGAGGAGATCGTGGAACACCCCGAGCTGACCACGGACATGGTTCTCGCCGCCGTCCGGGATCACGGATTCGCGGCCTACGACGTCCTGGTCAAGGACTTTCCGTCGGACGTGGTGGTCGCGGAGTTCACGAAGGCGGCCAGGTCGGGCTTCACCACCTTCGGCGTGGGGGTGCACCTGGCGTCGTTGACGGACAAGGGCCGGGAGCGTCTCGGTTAGGCCCGGTTCGCGCACGTTCCCGACCAGCGGGATCATTCCCGCCAGTCGGGCGCGCGCGACCAAAGGCGATCACGTGCTTCGTGCCAGAGGCTCCTGTCTGGTTTCCGTGTTGATCGCGACGTTGCCGCCGGAGAGGACGGCGACGACCGGCCCCGGCGGCAGGTGCGCCTGGTGCGCGAGGTAGGCGGCGGTGGCCACCGCGCCGCTGGGTTCGGCGCGTTCGCCCAGCTCCCGCTGGAGCAGGCCGGCGGCGTCGTCGATGGCGTCCTCGGTCACGGTCACCATGTCGTCCACGTACCGGTGGATGTGCTCCCAGGCCAGGGCGCCCAGCACCGGCGCACGCAGTCCGTCGGCCCGCGTGCGGTAGGTCAGCTCCACCGGCCACGCCGTGCGCGTGCCCGACCGGAAGCTGGCCGTCCCGTCGGCGGCCAGTTCGGGCTCGACGCCGATCACCCGGATCGCCGGGTCGGCGGCCTTGACGGCCACCGCGATCCCGGCCAGCAGGCCGCCGTTGCAGACGGGCACCAGGACGGTCCCCGCGTCCGGCAGGTCCAGGCAGATCTCGGTCCCGGCGCTGCCGTGCCCGGCGATGACGTCGAACGCGTCGGAGCCGATCACCGTCGCGCCGAACCGGTCGGCCAGCGCCAGGCAGGCCTCCTCCCGCAGCGCGGGCGGGACGATCACCACCTCGGCGCCGAGCCGGCGCGCGGCGCCCACCTTCAGCTCGGGCGCCGTGTCCGGCAGGACGACGGTCGCCCGCACCCCGTGCTCGGCGGCGGCGTAGGCGATGGCCTGGGCGTGGTTGCCCGACGACTGCGCCACCACGTGCCGGACGCCGCGCCCGGCCAGCCGGCCCACGGCGTTGACCGCGCCGCGTACCTTGAACGAGCGGGTGGGCTGCCGGTTCTCCGGTTTGACCCAGAGCCGTTCGCCGGGCAGCCGCAGCAGCGGCGTGCGCCGGACGTACGGCGCGATGCGGTCACCGGCCGCCCGGACGTCGGCCGCGGTGACCAGCCGCGCGCCAGCCGCCTTCTCCGTTTCCATGGGCTCGGCACCGCCGTTCATGCGCTCAGCACCCTCTCCTGGATGGCGTCCAGGTCGGCCGCGGCCTCGGAGGGCGGGGCGGCGTCCGGGACGAGGTCCTCCAGGTGGTGCAGCGGCCGGTGCCGCAGCCCCAGCAGCCCCCACAGCACCAGGAACACGCCGCTGGCCAGCAGCACCACCCCGGCGCCGCCGCCGGGCCCGTCGGAGAACCGTCCGGCCCAGTCCGCCAGCGGGCCGGCGGAGAGGAAGCCGATCGGCTGCATGGCCGTGGCGATCATGATGTTCACCGCGAGCACCCGCCCCTGCAGCTCGGGCCCCACCTTGACCTGGATGATCGACAGCCAGTGCGCGTTGCCGATGCTCATGCACGCCAGCCGGACGAACAACCCGGCCGCGACCAGCCACACGACCGGCCACACGCCCATGAGCACCACGCCGAGCCCGGACCCGACGACGAAGCCGATCATGCCGGTCGCCCGCCGCCGGGTGCCGCCCCACACCAGCACCACGCCGGTGCCCACGGCCGCGCCGACGCCGCCGACGGCGGTGACCGCGCCGAGGTCGGCCGAGTCGCCGATGGCCAGCACGACCGGGGTGACCAGCACCCACATCAGCGCGGTGCAGAAGTTGACCACCGCGAAGTAGAGCGCCATCACCATCAGCGGACGCCGCCGGCGCAGGAACCGCCACCCGCCGGTGAGCGCCGCCGTGAACGTCTCCTCGCGCCGGTGGAACAGCCGGTCGGGGAAGCGCACCAGCAGCAGTGTCAGCACGCCGACCGCGAACGTGGCCACGTCCACGGCCACCACCGCCGACAAGCCGAACAGGCCGATCAGCGCGCCGCCCGCGAGCGGGGCGACCACGTTGCCCGCGCCGAACCCCACGTTGGCCAGCGCGTTGGCCTGCGGCAGGTACGGCTTGGGCACCAGCTGCGCGATCGCCGCCAGCCAGGCGGGCTGCTGGAACGCCGACACGACCGAGGTCACGCCCACGATGAGGCAGACGTTCCAGAACTCCAGCCGGTCGGTGGTCAGCAGCAGCACCAGCGCCACCATGGCGATCCCGGACAGGGCGTCGCAGGCCAGCATGATCTTGCGCCGGTCCACCCGGTCGGCCAGCGCGCCGCCCAAGGGGGTGAGCAGCACGGCCGGGATCTGCGCCAGCATCGTGATCAGCGCCAGATCGAGGATCTCGCCGCTGCGCTGGTAGGCCCACACGCCGAGCGCGAACGAGCTCAGCGCCGTGCCCAGCGCCGAGACGATCTGCCCGCCGGCGACGGTGTAGAAGGGCCCCAGCCTGGTGCGCTCGGGCGGGCGCACCGGATCGGGCAGCGTCCCGGCCGCCCAGCGGGTCAGGTGCGCCAGCACGACGGCGGCCAGCGGCTCGGCCTGGTGGCGCAGGAAGTAGTGGCCGGCCCTGGGCAGCACGGCCCGCTCCACCCGCGGCGCGAACGCCGCCCACTCGGTGTAGCGCTCCTCGTGCAGCTCGGTGGCCCGGTCGCGTTCCCCGACCAGGCTGAGGATCGGGGCGCGCAGCGGCGTGCCCTCGCCGGCCAGCTCGTGGCCGAACCACTCCTGCGCCTGGTCGGCGTCGTGCCGCATGGCGCGTACGGCCGTGCGTTTGGCGGCCTCGTCCATGTCGTCGAGCAGCCCGCCGGAGGCCCGCAGCGCGTCGCGGAACAGCCGGTCGGACACCCAGCGGTCGCCGCCGAACAGCCGCCTGACCATGCCGGGCAGCCGTGCGGCCGGGAAGCTGGCGGCGGCGATCACGCCCAGCACGGGCACGCCATCGGCCTCCAGCTTCCGCGCGAGCGCGACGGCGGGCGCGGAGCCCACGCAGTGGCCGTAGATCGCGACCGGGCCCGACGCGGTCGCCGCCACCTC
>NZ_JBIATU010000025.1:0-116037 GCF_042892035.1 Nonomuraea sp. NPDC001831
CGCCGATGGTACTGCACTCGGGAGGGTGTGGGAGAGTAGGTCACCGCCGGACAATCTTTTGAAAGGGCTCCGACTTCGGTCGGGGCCCTTTCTGCGTTTCCGGAGTAATTCAGATTTCCCGGGGCTTGGATGCATGCGCGGGAGTCGGCTTCGGCTTGCGTCCCAGGCCAGGCCGGCGTCTGTGTCGGTCGTCGATCCTGGTGTGCAGGGCGATGAGGAGGGTGCGGTCTGTTCTCGGGGGCCGACCGTCAGCGGCCTTTGTCATGAGAGGTGCTGCTGGGACTTGGTTCGATGGCGGTGTGGTGGTCGCCAGGAGGACGCCCAGCTCATGAGGGGGTCAGCTCTGTTTGGGAGGCGAGAAGGATTCGATGGCCTCGTTCAGGGTCTTGGTGAAGGTTTCGCTGCCGGTGTGTCCGGAGTCTGCCACCACGTGCAGGTCGGCGTCGGGCCAGGCCTTGGTCAGGTCCCAGGCTGTTTGGAGAGGGCTGCCCATGTCCAGACGGCCATGGATCAGGGCGCCAGGGATGCCGGCCAGCCGGTGTGCGTTGCGGAGCAGCGCGTCCTCAGCCAGCCAGGCGGCGTTGGCGAAGTAGTGGGCGCAGATGCGGGTCATGGCCATGATGGCGTCGTCCGGGCGGTTGCTGTAGGCGTTGGGGGTGCCGTTGGTCTCCTGGGAGATCACCGCGTCCTCCCAGGTGATCCAGTCGTGGGCGGCTTTCGCGCGTACCGTCGGGTCGGGGTCGGCGAGCAGTCGTGAGTACGTCGCCAGCACCTTGAACACGTCCCCGTCGCGGTCGGCCTCGGGGACGCCCTGCACGAACCGTTCCTGCGCCTCCGGGAAGAACCTGCCGACGCCGCGGTAGAGCCAGTCGATCTCGGAGCGGCGGGTCATGGTGACCGCGGGGATGACGATCTCCGACACCCGCTCGGGATGGGTCTCGGCGTAGGCCAGAATCAGCGTCGAGCCCCACGAACCCCCGTACAGCAGCCATCGGTCGATGCCGAGGTGCTCACGCAGCAGTTCCATGTCGGCGATCAGGTTGTGGGTGGTGTTGCTGGTCAGGTCGGTGGCCGGGTCGGCGGCGTGCGGGCGGCTGCGGCCGCAGTTGCGCTGGTCGAACAGGACGATGCGGAAACGGTCCGGGTCGAACCTGCGCCGGGCGCCGGTCGAACAGCCCGACCCCGGCCCGCCGTGCACGACGACCGCGGGCTTGCCGTCGGGGTTGCCGCAGACCTCCCAGTAGATGAGGTTGCCGTCGCCGACGTCGAGCATGCCGTGCTCGTACGGTTCGATGGAGGGATACAAAGGGGCTCCTGCTGTTGGAGGATTGGGTTCGCCGTGCGCACTGCGCTGGCTGATGCGAGCTGAATGATTATGCCAGCGCTGTTATATTAGCACTGTGACATCTTCGGACCCCACCGCGACGCCTGATCCCTGGCACTCCCTGCACGAGCTTCTGGCGGCCATGGACGCTGAGATCGAACAGGTCTACCAGGAGCGCGGCCTCGACGGGGTGCGCACCCGGTTCGCCTATCCGCTCATCCGGCTCGCCCACACAGGTCCGCTGACCATTCGCGAGCTGGCGAAGTCCCTGAACCGTACGCACTCTGCGGTCAGCCAGACCGTGGCCGCCATGCGCAAGGAGGGGCTCGTCACCTCCGAGCCGGGGCCCGACGCCCGCACCCGCCGCATCGACCTCACCGAGCGCGGCCGGTCGCTGGTGCCGTTCCTGGAGGCGGAGTGGCGTGCCACCCACCAGACGGTCGCCGAGCTGGACGGCGAGCTCCCGTACGCGATGACGGCCGTGGTGGAGGAGGTGCGGCGGGCGTTGGGACGCCGGTCGATGCGGGAGCGCATCCTTCATCACCTCGTTGAGCCGCCGCGATGAGGTCACAAGGTTGAGCCTCACCAGAGGGCCGGCCGCGCGGCGGGTCCGCTGGGCGAGCCGGGTGTCTCGGCCGCCGTCGGCCAGGTGGTGACGGCGGCGGAGCCGGAGCGGATGGCGTGGCGGGGAGGCGGGGCAGCCGGTGGAGGGTGTGGCGGGGAAGCGGGAAAGCCGGTGGGTGGCGTGGGGCTGAGGTGTTGGGGCTGAGGGGCGGGTCGGGGCTGGGTGTGGTGATCGGGGATGTTGTGCGCCGGATGGCGGTTGGGCAAGGTCAGGGGTTGTTCATGGTCCCGGCAATCTCGCTAAGAAACCGTGCGTAATCGGGTAACTCTATTAGAGTGACCGCTTCTCCCCCTTCCAAGCAGTCAGCGCGCCGTAGCCGTCGGCTGCTGGCGTGGACGTTCGCGTCGATCTCCGTCGGGTTGGTGGCCGCGGGGGTCGTGGGGTTCTTCGCCGAGCCGTTACAGCTGGAGATGCTGGACAAGCGGGCCAGTGTCGTCAGCATGTTCGTGGGTGTCGCGGGATTGTTCATCGCCGGGGTCGGGTTGTGGGCGCAGCTCCGGGCGGCCATGGCGCCCAGCGGTGGCGGCGAAGGCGCTCCGGGGGGCGAGGGGGCCGGGCGGGCTGGTGCCGGGTCCGGTGGCTCGGGGTCCGATGGGGCTGGTCAGGGGGCTGTCGGTACGGGGGGCGCCGGGGCCGGTGCGGGTGGGCGCGGTGCTGGGCCGGATGGCGGCGGTGATGGCGGCGGTGCCGGCGCGGCCGGCGGCGGAGCGGTCGGTGGGGCTGCTGGTGGGCCTGCTGGAGGGGCGGTCGGTAGGTCCGAGGGGCAGCGGTCGATCGTGGTCGGGCGGCAGGAGTCCGGGCTGGCCATGACCGGGGACAGGTCCACGGCGGTGACCGGAGGACATGTCGAGGTCATCGGGGACGTGCACCTGCCCTCGCGGCCCCAGGTGGCGACGCGGCCCGTGCAGCTGGCGCCGCGTCCGCCGCAGCTCGTCGGGCGGGACGAGGTCGTGGCGGAGCTGCGGGAGCGGCTGCTGGCGAGCGAGGTGCGGCCGTCGGTGGTGGCCGTGCACGGGCTCGGCGGCGTGGGCAAGACCAGCCTCGCGCTGGAGTACGCCTACCGCTACCAGCACGACTACGCGCTCGTCTGGCAGTTGCCGGCGGCCGATCCTGCGGTGTTGTCGGCGGCGTTCGCCCGGTTGGCGGCTCTCATGGGTCTTCGGGAGCTGGGCGCGGACGCGGCGGACCCGGTCGACCAGGTGCACGCCGCGCTGGCGGCGCGTACCGAACCCTGGTTGTTGATCTTCGACAACGTGCCGGAGGCCGAGGCGGTGCGGGCCGTGCTGCCCCCGGCGGGGCCGGGGCACGTGCTGATCACCAGCCGGTCCGGGAGCTGGCCGCGGGATCAGGGGCTGGAGCTGCCGGTTCTCGACCTGGAGTCGGCGGCGCTGCTGATGCTGGCGAGCACCGGGCAGGACGACGCCGTGGCGGCGGCGGACGTGGTGACGGAGCTCGGAGCGCTGCCGCTGGCGCTGGAGCAGGCCGCGGCCTACATGTCGGAGACGGGGCTGGCGCTGTCGGAGTACCTGGATCTGCTGCATCACCAGCGTGCCGAGCTGCTCGCGCAGGGACAGGCGTGGGGGTATCGCGAGCGGGTGGCCTCCACGTGGCAGTTCGCGTTCCGTCGGCTGGCCAGGACGAGTCCGCAGGCCATCGCGCTGCTGCGGCTGCTGTCCTGCTACGCGCACGAGGCGATCCCGTACCATCTGCTGCTCTCGCCGCTGGCGCGGTGGGCGCCGCGGGAGCTGTTCCGGGCGGACGTGGAGCGGCGACGGGCCTACGGGCGGATCCCCGGGCCGCGCACGCGCGTGCTGCGTGACGTGCATCCCAGCGTGTTGCTGATGATGCGGGCGCTGCCGCGGGACACGCTGCGGATCAACGCGGCGCTGAGAGCGTTGCGGGGGCACAGCCTGATCGGTCCGCCCGTGGACGGGACGGTCACCGTGCACCGGCTGGTGCAGGCCGTCACGCTCGACCAGCTTCCGCTGCGCGCGCAGCGCCGGTGGCGGGAGGTGGCGGCGGTGCTGGTGGAGGCCGTGCTGCCGGACAATCCGCGGCAGAAGGCGCGGTGGGCGCGGTACGCCAGGCTGCTGCCGCACATCCGGACGGTGCTCGGGCCGACCTCGCCCGGCATGGACAAGACGGCCCAGTATCTGGGGGCCAGCGGCGACTACCGTACAGCGAGGTCGTTGTTCCAGGAGATCGCCGACGCGCTCGCGGCGGCGCTCGGCCCGGAGGAGGTCGCCACGCTGACGGCCCGGCACGAGCTGGCGCTCTGGACGGGCGAGGCGGGCGACCCGGCGGCGGCGCGTGACCAGTACCTGGAGCTGCTTCCCGTCTACGAACGGGTGCTCGGCCCCGAACACCCGCACACCCTGACAACCCGCCATAACCTGGCGCAATGGACGGGACGGGCCGGCGATCCGGTGGCCGCCCGCGACCAGTACGCGGCGCTGCTGCCCGTCCGGCAGTGGGTGTCGGGCCCCGAGCATCCGGACACCCTGACCACGCAGGCCAACCTGGCTCAGTGGACCGGGCAGGCCGGGGACGCGGCCGCGGCCCGCGACCAGTACGCGGCGCTGCTGCCGGTGCGGGAGCGGGTGCAGGGGCCCGAGCATCCCTCGACGCTGATCAACCGGCACGAGCTGGCCCGGTGGACCGGTGAGCTGGGGGACGCGCAGGCCGCCCGTGACCAGTACGCGGCGTTGCTCCTGGTACGGGAGCGGGTGTCGGGGCCGCATCATCCGGACACGTTGACCGTCCGGCACGAGCTGGCGCGGTGGACGGGCGAGCTGGGGGACGCGGCTGCGGCGCGCGATCAGTACGCGGCGTTGGTGCCGGTGCGGGAGCGGGTGCAGGGGCCCGAGCATCCGGACACGCTCACCGCCAGGGCCAGTCTGGCCCAGTGGACGGGGAGGGCCGGGGACGCGGCGGCCGCCCGTGACCTGTACGCGGCGCTGCTTCCCGTCCGGGAGCGCATTCTCGGGCCCGACCATCCGGACACGTTGACGATCCGGCACGAGCTGGCGCGGTGGACCGGGGAGCTGGGCGAGGCGGCGGCGGCGCGCGATCAGTATGCGGCGTTGTTGCCGGTGCGGGAGCGGGTGCAGGGGGCCGAGCATCCGGACACCCTGACCGCCAGGGCCAACCTCGCGTACTGGACGGGGATGGCGGGGGACGCGGCGGGGGCTCGCGATCTCTGTGCGGCGCTGCTGCCTGTCCGGGCTCGGGTGCTCGGGGCCGGGCATCCGGCCACGGTGACGACCAGGGAACAACTGGCCTACTGGACGGCCCGCGCCCGCCCGTGAACCCCGGCGAGGAGACGCGGTCCGCGCCCGCCTATGGGCGGGGATGGGGGTGCCTGACAGGGAGGATCCGGAGCGAGGCGGGGTGCCTGACAGGGGATCCGGAGCGGGGTTGGGCAGGGGAGCCGGAGCGGGGTTGGGGGGTTGGGCAGGGGGTGCTGGGGCGGGGTTGGGCGGTTGGGCAGGGGGGAGCCGGGGCGGAGGGGGCGAGCCTGCCCCTCGCGCCCCGGCGGCTACTGGGGCAGGACGAGGAGGGCGTCGCCGACGCCGCGCTCCACGCCGTCCGACGGCCGGTTGACCAGCTTGTTCGACACCACCATCGCGGTCGAGCCGCCGCCGTCCAGGTTGATGGCCTGGACCGCGCCGAGCCAGCGCATGAACTGGGCGGCCTCGTGGAAGTTGGCGCCGATGGTCACGCCGGGCTGGCGGCCGTCGATGGTGGCCAGGATGAGGCTGCCGTTCCTGGTGACGCCGAGCAGGGTGCGCGGGTGGCGGCGCAGGATCATGTTCACGGAGTCGTGGCCGTCGCGCTTGGCGGTGATCTTCACGTGGCCGTTGCGCACCAGGCCGACGCCGCCGGCGATGACGTTCAGGTCGGGGGTCAGCTTGAGGGGCTTGCGGGTGCGCAGGTCGGTGACCTTCGTGTCGATCTTGACCGTCCAGCCCTCCCAGGCGTGCTCGTCGAGCCATTCGGCGGCGCCGCCCTGGCCGTGCAGCACCCGGGTGCCCTTGGCCACGACGGCGCCGCTCGCGCGTACGGTGACCGCCTTGCCGTTGGCGTCGAGGACGACGTCGGTGCCGCCGGTCGGGGTCTTGGCGCCGTACTCCTCGGTGTAGAGCACGGCCTCGTCCGTGGCGGCGGCGCGGTTGACGCCGTTGACGGCGAGCTTGTCGCCGTCCTGGGAGACGGCGGTGACGGCGGTCTTCAGCTCGGTGATGCGCACGCTGCGGCCCTGGAGCACCACGGCGGAGCGGCCCGGCACGGCCTCGCTGAGCAGCCGGCCGGCGACCACGGAGGCGCCGACGGGCTCGCCGCGCAGGTTCTTGGCGGTGTGGATGTTGAAGAAGCCGCCGTTGACGCCGACCACCGCGTTGCGCGCCTTGGCCATCGAGGAGACCGTCTCGCGCGCGGCGACGCTGGTGCCGAGGGAGGCGGCGTACGAGCCGCGGAACGTCCGGGAGTCGATCATGACGACCTTGGCGTCCCACGGGCCGGTGGTCTTCAGGCCGTCGTCGCCGAGGTAGTCGACCTTGACCTTCAGCCCGGCTTCCTTGAGCGCCTTGGCGGTCTCGTCGGCCTTCGCCTTGTCCTTGAAGGACCACAGGCCCACGCGGACCATGTAGACGGTCTGGGAGGGCGCGTCGGCCACGCTCGGCCGGATCACCTTCTGCAGGCTCGGCGCCTCCCCGGCCGCCTCGACCTCGGCGACCTTGGCCTGGGCGGTCTCCAGCGCGCCGTAGTCGCGGCCGCTCGGCATGAGCACGGTCACCGTGTAGCCGTCGGTGGAGCTGCCCGCCTTCACGTCGTACAGGTCGATGCCCTGCGTCACGGCGGTCAGCGTCTTGGTGGCGGCAGGCCGGGCGCCCAGCGGGAAACTGGCCGACGGGAACTTCACCGCGAGCTGCGCCGCCGAGGCGGGCAGCGTGGTGACGGTGATCGTGGCGGCTATGGCCAGGCCGCCGGCGAGGGTGCGTCGAGACATGAACTCTCCAGAGGGCGGAAAAGGGACCGAACCATCCTGACGATCTCAAGGTCCCTGAGTCAGCCGAACGCGCCAAACTGCTCAAGAGGTTACGAGATTGACACCCAGCCCAGATAACATTGAGCTATGACCCGTATCAGCATGTGGTGGCGGCCGGCAGACGGCCGCTGATTTCCCATGCTGGGCCGTCCTGGTGGCGGCCCTTTCCGAGCGTGCGGGCTCCCCTCAGGCGGCGGCACACCTGAAGGAGAGACCCATCGTGAACGACGTCGTCCTGACCGGCGACCGTCCGACCGGACGCCTGCATCTCGGCCACTATTTCGGCACCCTCGCCAACCGGGTGGAGCTGCAGGACCGTTACCGGACGTACGTGCTGATCGCCGACTACCAGGTGATCACCGACCGCGACCTGCCCGGCGAGATCCAGCGCAACATCACCGAGGTGCTCCTCGACTACCTGGCCGTCGGCCTCGACCCGGCCAAGGTCACGATCTTCCAGCACAGCGCGATCCCGGAGCTGAACCAGCTCCTGCTGCCGTTCCTGAGCCTGGTGTCGGTGGCGGAGCTGAGCCGCAACCCGACGGTGAAGGACGAGATCGCGCACAGCGCCCGGCGCGCGGTCAGCGGCCTGCTGTTCACCTATCCGGTGCACCAGGCCGCCGACATCCTGTTCTGCAAGGGCACGCTGGTGCCCGTGGGCCGCGACCAGCTCCCGCACGTTGAGGTGGCGCGGCTGGTCGCGCGGCGCTTCAACGAGCGGTACGGCGAGGTCTTCCCGCTGCCCGAGGCCATGATGGGCGAGCGTCCGCTGCTCATGGGCCTGGACGGCGGCAAGATGAGCAAGAGCCGCGGCAACGCCATCGCCCTGGCGGCCACCGAGGACGAGACCGCCGCCCTCATCCGCAAGGCCCGCACCGACTCCGACCGTCTGATCACCTTCGACGAGGTGCACCGGCCGGGCGTCGCGAACCTGCTCACGCTGGCCGGGCTCTGCCTCGGCCGCCCGCCCCGGGAGATAGCCGACGAGATCGGCGACGGCGGCGCCGCCGCGCTCAAGGCGCTGACCACCGAGGCGGTCAACGAGTTCCTGCGCCCGATCAGGCGGCGGCGGCGCGAGCACACCGAGGCCGACGTCCGTCAGGTGCTGGCGCAGGGCAACGAGCGGGCCCGGGAGCGGGCGGTCCGCACACTGACGGAGGTGCGAGCGGCGATGGGGTTTTAGCTATCGGGGCTGCCCGGACTGCCGGGACTGGTACACCTTGCGCAGCGTCTCGTGCACGATCCACGTCGTCCGCGCGCCCTCGGCCAGCAGGCACACGTCGCCGGGGCCGACCTCGATCGTGGTGCCGCCCTCGACGGCGATCGTGGCGCGGCCGGACAGCACCACGAAGATCTCGTCGGTCTCGACGTCGGTGACGACGCCCGGAGTGATCTCCCAGATGCCCCTGCCGTCGCCGAGCTCCAGCGACGACGTGGCGGGGTCGCCGGCGACGATCTGCTCGGGGTCGAGCTCGTCGGGGGTCAGCCGCACGTCGTGCACGGGCACGGCGAACGCGCCGGCGGTCGCGATCATGCGGCCGAGGTCTTCGAGGTCGGGCATCAGGACGTCAGACATGTTGCTCATTTCACCAGGTCGGCGAGGCGGGCGCCGTCGAGTGCGTAGGCGGTGAAGCCGTTGGCGCCGGTCATCGTATCGGCGGCGACCAGCGCGTTGACGATGGCCTCCTCCGTGGCCTCGATCGCGGCGTGGAAGAGCGGGTCGAGGCGGGCGTCGGCCAGCACCCGCACCTCGAACACGCCGGAGCCGTGGTCGTCGAGGGCGTTGGAGGGCAGGCCGCGGTTGCCGGTGGCGAAGCAGACGAATCCGTCGCCGCTGCCGTTCTCGCCGGCGCCGCCCGTCCTGGCCACGCCGAGCCCGGCGCGCCGGGCGAGCTTGCGGCACTGGTGGGGGAGGAGCGGCGCGTCCGTGGCGACCACGGCGATGATCGAGCCCGCGCCCTCGGGGCCGCCGGGGCGGGGCACGTCGTCCATGACGATCGGGCGGCCGTTGACGGTGAGCCGGTCGCGGCTGCCGTGGTTGGCCTGCACGAGCACGCCGACCGTGTAGTCGCCGGTCACCCGGGACGCGGTGCCGATGCCGCCCTTGAAGCCGTGGCACATCATGCCGGTGCCGCCGCCGACCGACCCCTCGGGCACCGGGCCCGCCGAGGCGCCGTGGTAGGCGCGTTCGACGTGCTCATAGCGGACGTGCCGGGCGTCGATGTCGTTGAGCCGGCCGTCCCAGGTCTCGGCGACCACCGGCAGCGACCACGCGCTCCCACCCCGGCCGCCGATCTCCAGGGAGACCAGCGCGTCGCGCACCACGCCGACGGAGAAGGTGTTGGTCAGCCCGATCGGCGAGTGCAGCAGGCCGAAGTCGTCCAGGTAGGGCAGGCCGGTCATCTCGCCGTTGCCGTTGAGCCAGTGGTAGCCGGCGTAGACGGGGGAGTCGTAGGCCGAGCCGGGGCCGGGGCGGACGACGGTGACCCCCGTACGGGCGGTGCCCTCGGTCAGCGTGGTGTGGCCGACGAGCACGCCGGGCACGTCGGTGATCGCGTTCAGCGGACCGGGGACGCCGGTGCCGACGACGATGCCGTGATCACGAGCTCTCAACGGTTCTCCCTGCGGAACGACTCCAGCGCCAGCAGCGCGACGTGCAGTGACAGGCATGACTCGACGTCGTCGAGGTCGATGTCGAGGATGCGTTCGAGGCGGCGCAGGCGGTCGTAGAAGGCCGGCCTGGACAGGTGGGCCTTCTGGGCGGCTACGGCCTTGTTGCGGCCCGCGTCGAGGTAGGTGCGCAGGATCCGGGTGAGGTCGCCGCCGCGCTGGGCGTCGTGCGCCAGCAGCGGGCCCAGCTCGCGCTCGGCGAACGTCTGCAGCCTTGCGTCGTCGCGCAGCAGGTGGAGCAGGCCGCGCAGGCGCAGGTCGGGCAGGCGGTAGAAGGCGCGGCCGTCCGGCTGGCGCACGGCCACGTCGGCGACCTGCTCGGCTTCGAGGAAGCTGCGCCGTACGTCCCGGATGGACTCCACCACCGACCCCGCGGCCAGCACGAACGCCGAGCCGGGCCGCCACAGCATGCGCAGCCGCTCGGCGAGCGCGGTCAGCGCGGGCTCGGCGCCGGTACGCGGCGGGAGCGGCAGCAGGACGCCGACCCGCTCCTGGTCGAGCGCGCCCACCAGGGCGGGCAGGCGGGCGTCGCGGCAGGCGGCGGCGGTGGCCTCGGCCAGCTCGCCGAGTTGCGCCTGGCCGTCGAGCGCCTGGTCGACGGGCTCGGTCGGCCTGATGACGACGCTGATCAGCTTGCGCCCGGTCAGCGGCACGCCGACCGCGCGGGCGCGGGCGGCGGCCTCGTCGGGGTCGGCGTAGGCGTGGGTCAGGATGCCGGTGATGATCGTGCCGTGGGCCTGGCGTTCCAGGGACTCCTGGTGGCGTTCGAGCAGACGGCCGAGGGCGAGGGTGGTGGCGGCGCGTTCGGCCAGCACCATCTCGCGCGGCGTCGGCGGCGTCTCGCAGATCAGGATCAGCCGGCCCCAGTCCTGGCCGCGCGCGCCGACGGTGGTGACCAGCCAGCCGGAGGCGGGGTCGTAGGCCGTGCGCTCGGCCGGAGCCACCCCGCGCGACCTGGTCTCCCAGCCGGCCAGCAGCGCGCCGGCGTCGCGGCCCGCGGACTCGCAGGCCAGCACCTGGTGGGCGAGGTTCTCCAGCAGCACCGGGCGGCCGGACAGCCGGGCGACCTGGGTGAGCACCTCCGCGGGCGAGGCGCCCTCGACCGACAGCTCGGTGAACACCTCGTGCAACTGCTCGGAGGCGCGCAGCTCCTCGAGCTGGATGTCGATGATCCGGGCGTGCACGGACTCGGTGATCTGCACGAACGGCGTCTCGCGGGCCAGCACGATGACCGGCAGCCCGTGCTCCTCGGCGGACTTGACCACCGCCCGCGGCAGCTCGCGCAGGAACCGGCGGCCGAGCTCGACGATCAGCCCGGAGGCTCCCACGGAGGCGAGCTCGCCCACGTAGTCGGCGAGCTTCTCGGGGTCGTCGGGCAGCGCGACGCCCGTGGTGAGCACCAGCTCGCCGCCGCGCAGCAGATGGGCGATGTCGGCGATCTCGCCGACGTGCACCCACCGCACCTTGGTGTCGAGCCGGTCGGCGCCCGCGACCACGCGCGGGCCGCCCCGGCGCACGGTCTCCAGGGCGAGGACGTCGGCGATGGTGGGCAGCACGGGCCGAGCCTAGCCGATCAACCTGTAAGAACGGTCATACAGCCATATACACACTGTCACAGATTGAACTCCTCCTCGCGGTACTCACCTCGGGGTTCGCGCACCCGCAACTCCACCCGCCGGATCTTGCCCGAGATCGTCTTGGGCAGCTCGGCGAACTCCAGCCGGCGCACCCGCTTGTACGGCGCCAGCTCCCGGCGGCAGTGCTCGAAGATCGACCGCGCGGTCTCGGCGCCGGCCTCGAACCCGGGGGCCAGCATCACGTACGCCTTCGGCACCGCCAGACGCACCGGGTCGGGGGCGGGCACGACGGCGGCCTCGGCCACCGCGGGATGCTCCAGCAGCACGCTCTCCAGCTCGAACGGCGAGATGCGGTAGTCGGAGGCCTTGAAGACGTCGTCGGTGCGGCCGACGTAGGTGATGTAGCCGTCCTGGTCGCGGGTGGCGACGTCGCCGGTGTGGTAGAAACCGTCGCGCATGGCCTCGGCGGAGCCGCCGACGTACCCGGCCATCAGGCCCAGGGGGCGGGGGTCGAGCGGCAGGCAGATCTCGCCGTCGTCGCCGGGCTCGCCGGTGACGGGGTCGATGAGCACGATGTCGTAGCCGGGCAGCGGGCGTCCCATCGATCCGGGCTTGACCGGCTCGTCCGGGACGTTGCCGATCTGGGCGGTGGTCTCGGTCTGGCCGTAGCCGTCGCGGATGGTGATGCCCCACGCCTTGGCGACCTGGTCGATGATCTCGGGGTTGAGCGGCTCGCCCGCGGCCACGGCGGTGCGCAACGGCAGCTTCCAGGCCGCCAGGTCCTCCTGGATGAGCATCCGCCACACCGTCGGGGGCGCGCAGAACGTGGTGACGCGCTCGTCGCGCAGCACCTCCAGCAGCGCGCGGGCGGCGAAGCGCTCGTAGTTGTGGATGAGCACGGTCGCCCCGGCGTTCCAGGGGGCGAAGACGTTGCTCCAGGCGTGCTTGGCCCAGCCGGGGGAGGAGACGTTGAGGTGCACGTCGCCGGGGCGCAGGCCGATCCAGAACATCGTGGACAGGTGGCCGGCCGGGTAGGAGGCGTGGGTGTGCTCGACCAGCTTGGGGCGGGAGGTCGTGCCGGAGGTGAAGTAGAGCAGCAGGGGGTCGCCGGCCAGGGTGGGGGCGTCGGGGGCGAACCGCTCGTCGGCGTCGTAGGCCTCGTGGTACGGCAGCCACCCGTACGCGTCGCCCACCGCGATCCTGGTGAACTCGCCGGCGCCGAACTTGCCGGCGTCGGCGGCGTTGGCGATCACGTGGGCGACCTGGCCGCGGTCGAGGCGTTCGCCGATGTCCTTGGCCGTCAGCAGCGTCGTGGCCGGGATGACCACCGCCCCGAGCTTCATGGCCGCCAGCAGGGACTCCCACAGCTCGGTCTGGTTGCCCAGCATGAGCAGCACGCGGTCGCCCCGGCGCACGCCCTGCTCGTGCAGCCAGTTGGCGACCTGGTTGGAGCGGGCCGACAACTCGGCGAAGGTGTGGGACACCCGGCTGCCGGAGTTCACGATGGTCAGGGCCGCGGCCTGCGGAGTCTCGGCGGCCAGCACCCCGTCGAACCAGTCGAGCGCCCAGTTGAACCGCTCGGCCCGCGGCCAGCGGAAGTCGCGTCGGGCGGTGGGGTAGTCGGCGCTCAGGAGAAGATCGCGGGCGGCGCGGAAATCGCTCATGCCCCGGATCCTGCTACGTCGCCAGCCGCCGCTCAAGGCCGTCGAGCACCGACACGAGCCCGAAGTCGAACGCCGTGGCCCGGATGACCTGCGGATCCTGGTACGCCTCCATGGCCAGGCTCTCCAGCATGTCGGGGAAGTCGGCGGCGGCCTTGGCGACCATGCCGCGCATCTCGTCTGCGTCGTACGCGGAGTCCTTCGCGGTGGCGTCCCAGGCGATCTCGGGCAGGGTCATGCCGTAGACGAAGGCGGTGACGGCGGCCACGGCGTAGTCGACGTCGAGGCCGTGGAACCCGGCCGCCCTGAAGATCTTGCGCATCCGGTCGGCGGCGGTCAGGGCGTGCGGGCCGAGCGCGGGCACCCGGCCGAGGAGGTCGGCCGACCACGGGTGCCGCAGCATGACCGCACGCATGCCGTAGGCCATGGCCGAGGCGGCGTCGCGCCAGCCCACCTCGTCGGCGTCGGGCACGGTCATCTCGGCCCAGACCTGGTCGTAGGCGAGTTCGAGCAGTTCGTCCTTGTTGGCGACGTACCAGTAGAGGCTGGTGGCGCCGGCGCCCAGCTTCGCGCCGAGCTTGCGCATGCTCAGCCCGGCCATCCCCTCCTGGTCGAGCAGCTCCAGCGCGGCCCGGACGATCTCCTCGCGGCTGCGGCCCGGGGCGGCGGCCTTGCGGGGCTCGCGGAACCAGACAGAGGTGAACTGCTTGCCGGTCATGCCTCCAGGATAAATGCTCTCGCACAGTGTGCGAGAGTTGTCGTACGCTGTGCGAGTGACCTCGAACGCTGTACGAGACCCCCGCCGCTGGTGGGTCCTTGTCGTGCTCTGCCTCTCGCTGCTGGTCCTCACGGTGGACGGAACCGTGCTGAACCTGGCGATCCCGTCCCTGATCGAGGAGCTGGGCGCGACGCCGTCCGACATCCAGTGGATCCTCGACGCCTACGTGCTGGTCTTCGCCGGCCTGCTGCTGACCGCGGGAAGCCTGTCCGACCGGTACGGCCGCCGCCGCTTCCTCGTCATCGGCCTGGCCTTCTTCGGCGGCGCGTCGCTGCTGGCCGTGCTGGCCGCCGAGCCCTGGCAGGTGATCGGCGCGCGGGCCCTGATGGGGGTCGGCGGCTCGATCCTGATGCCCTCGACGCTGTCCATCCTCATGACCGTCTTCGAGGAGGACGAGCGGCGCAAGGCCATGGCCATCTGGGGAAGCGTGGCGATGCTCGGCGTGATCGCCGGCCCGACGCTGGGCGGCTTCCTGCTGGAGCACTACTGGTGGGGCTCGGTCTTCCTGCTCAACATCCCGATCGCGGCGCTGGCCATCGTGGCCGCGTTCGTGCTGATGCCCGAGACCCGCAGCGCCGGGCGGCGGATCGACCCGGTGGGCGTGGTGCTCTCGATCGTCGGCCTGACCTCGGCCGTCTACGTGATCATCGAACGCGAGTGGAACGTCGCCCTCATCGCGGTGGCGGTCGTCTCGCTGGCCGCGTTCGTCGTCTGGGAGCGGCGGGCCGAGCACCCGATGTTGCCGCTGCAGCTGTTCCGCAACCGCAACTTCAGCGGCGCGTCCTTCTCGATCCTGCTGATGTCGTTCGGCGCCGGCGCCGTGATGCTCATGCTGACCCAGTACCTGCAGTTCGTGCTGGGCTACGGCGAGCTCCAGGCGGGCCTGGCCATGCTGCCCCAGGCGGCGGCGGCCGTCGTGTTCAACGGCGTCGGCGCGGCGCTGGGCAAGAAGGTGTCCAACCGGGTGCTGATCTCGGCCGGGCTGCTGATCATGGCCGCCGGGTTCGTGGTGATGGCGCTGACCACCGGCTACCTGCCGCTGATGGGCGGGCTGGTGCTGATGGGCGCGGGAGCCGGCCTGGCCGGTCCCTCCGCCTACGCCTCGCTGATGGGCGCCATCCCGCTGGAGCACGCGGGCGTCGGCTCGGCGCTCAACGACACCGTGCAGCAGGTGGGCCTGGCCATGAGCATCGCCGTGCTCGGCAGCGTGCTGGCCGGCGTCTACACCGCGGAGATGCCGCTCGACGCGCCCGCGGCGGCCCGCGAGTCGATCGGGGTCGCCGAACAGGTCGGGCTCGGCGAGGTCGCCGACCGGGCCTTCACCGTGGCCGTGCACTTCGGCTCGTGGGTGGGGGCCGGGTTCAGCGTCGCCGCCGCGCTGCTCGCGCTGGTCGTGCTGCGCCCGGCCGTGCCCGTCGCGGCTCCCGAGCCGGCCAAGGTCTAGCGGACGCGGGGCTCACGCATGCTCTCCAGGCTGTCGAGCTTGTGCATGCGCTCGTCGTGGCCGATCTGCCGGAGCAGGTCGGCCACCGAGCGGTAGCGGCCGTACTCGTCGGCGTACGTGCCGGGGTCGGGCACGAAGTCCAGGTCGGGGTTGTCGGCCACGAACGTCATGTACTCGTGCTCGGCGTGGTCCTCGAACTCGGCGTTGAGCCGGTAGCTCCAGTCCGGCCGGACCACGAACAGCACCCAGGACACGTGGTAGTAGAAGAACGCGATCAGCCACGGCGCCGCCTTGTGCAGCAGCCAGTTCTGCCGCTGCCCGGCGCGCTGCACCAGGTCCTGCATGATCAGCAGGTGCCACTGCTCGTTGTCCTGGTCGGCGCGGGCCTCGACGATGCGCTCGAAGACCCTCCTGGCCAGGGCCGACCGTCCGGCGTGCCGGTGGACGGCCCAGTAGCCCATCCGCTCCCACGCCTGGTACGGCACCCGCGCGATGATCTCCAGCATGGCGAACTTCGTGTAGGAGCCCTTCCTGCCGTACATGAGGTCGACGGGCTTGAACATCATCCGGGCCAGCAGGCTGTAGTCCATCCGCGGGGTGTCCAGGGTGTCCTGCTGGGCGCGGCGCAGCTGGTCGCGGTCGAGCTTGGGCGGCCCGGCGGGCGCCTCGGGGCGCCCGGGGCGCAGGTCGATGGTGACGGTCATCTCGGTCTCCTCGGTTCGTCGATGCTCCGATGGTGGCCGAGCGGGCCCCGCCGGGTCGTCGCCCGCGAGTGGTCAATCGCGATGCCTCTGGCGGCGTACCGGGAAGCCGGCGCGTACGCCCCCAGGCGCACGGGTGATCCCCTAGGGGGAGGACTTACAGTTTGTAAGGGGATTTGACCCCCCGCCGACAGCCTGCCGCTGCCGGGAAGCCCAGGGGGACGGGATACTCGGTAGCATGTCGGAGCTTCTCGCGCGCCACCGGGCAGTGATGCCGAACTGGCTGGCCCTCAACTACAACGAGCCCATCGAGATCGTCAGCGGCAAGGGCAATCGTGTCATCGACGCCGACGGCAAGAGCTACCTGGACTTCTTCGCCGGGATCCTGACCAACATGATCGGGTACGACGTGCCCGAGGTGCGGGACGCCGTCGAGCGCCAGCTCGCCACCGGCGTGGTCCACACCAGCACCGTCTACCTGCTGCGCGGCCAGGTCGAGCTCGCCGAGAAGATCGCCCGGCTCTCCGGCATCCCCGACGCCAAGGTGTTCTTCACCAACTCCGGGACGGAGGCCAACGAGACCGCCCTCCTCCTCGCGACCTACGCCCGCAAGACCGACCAGGTGCTCGCCATGCGGCAGAGCTACCACGGGCGCAGCTTCGGCGCGGTCAGCGTCACCTCCAACCGGGCGTGGAAGAACAACTCCCTCTCCCCGCTCAACGTGCACTTCCTGCACGGCGCCGACCGGCACCTCACCCAGTTCAAGGGCCTGTCCGACGCCGACTACATCAAGGCGTGCGTGGACGACCTGCGCCACGTGCTGGCCACCTCGGTCTCCAACGACGTGGCGGCGCTGATCGCCGAGCCGATCCAGGGCGTCGGCGGCTTCACCATGGCCCCCGACGGGCTGTTCGCCGCCTACAAGGAGGTCCTGGACGAGCAGGGCATCCTGCTCATCTCCGACGAGGTGCAGACCGGCTGGGGCCGTACGGGCAGCGCGTTCTTCGGCATCCAGAACCACGGCGTGACCCCCGACATGATCACGTTCGCCAAGGGCCTGGGCAACGGCTTCGCGGTCGGCGGCATCGTCGCCCGCGGCGACCTGATGGACGCCCCGCACGCCGTGGGCCTGTCCACCTTCGGCGGCAACCCCATCTCCATGGCCGCCGCCAACGCCACCCTCGACTACGTCCTCGACCACGACCTCCAGGCCAACGCGGCGCGGACCGGCGACATCATCATCGGCGGCCTCAAGGAGGCGGCGCAGCGCCTGCCGATCGTCAAGGACGTGCGCGGCAAGGGCCTGATGTTCGCCGTCGAGCTGGAGAGCCCCGCCCAGGCCGCCCGCTTCATGGAGGAGACCAAGAAGGCGGGCCTGCTCGCCGGCAAGGGCGGCCTGTACGGCACCGCCATCCGCATGGCCCCGCCCCTCACCCTCACGGTGGAGGAGGCCGCCGAGGGCCTGGGGATCATCGTCAACGCACTCGAAGTCATCAACGCAGAGGCAGCAGCTCAGTGAAGTCGGTCAAGCACTGGATCAACGGATCTCCGGTCGACGGCGACAGCCGCACGGCGGAGATCTTCAACCCGGCGACCGGGGAGGTCAGCGGCCACGTGCGGCTGGCCTCGGCCGCCGACGTGGACGCCGCGGTCGCCGCGGCGGTCGCCGCCTTCCCCGCCTGGCGCGACGCCTCGCTCGTCAAGCGGGCACAAGTCCTGTTCCGGTTCCGTGAGCTGATGTACGCCCATCGGGACGAGCTGGCCGCGTTGATCTCGGCCGAGCACGGCAAGGTGCATGCGGACGCGCTGGGGGAGGTGGCGCGAGGGCTGGAGGTGGTGGAGTTCGCGTGCGGGATCCCGCATCTGCTCAAGGGCGGTTTCTCCGAGGGTGTCTCGACGCGGGTGGATTCGTACTCGATCCGGCAGCCGTTGGGGGTGGTGGCGGGGATCACGCCGTTCAACTTCCCGGCGATGGTGCCGATGTGGATGTTCCCGGTGGCGATCGCGTGCGGGAACGCGTTCGTGTTGAAGCCGTCGGAGCGGGATCCGTCGGCGTCGTTGCTGATGGCGCGGCTGTGGCAGGAGGCGGGGCTGCCTGAGGGGGTGTTCTCGGTGGTGCAGGGCGACAAGGTGGCGGTGGACCGGCTGCTGGAGCACCCGGACGTGGCGGCGGTGTCGTTCGTGGGTTCGACGCCGATCGCCCGGTACGTCTACGAGAGGGGCAGTGCGCACGGCAAGCGGGTGCAGGCGTTGGGCGGGGCCAAGAACCACATGCTGGTGCTGCCGGACGCGGATCTGGATCTGGTGGCTGATGCGGCGGTGTCGGCGGGGTTCGGGTCGGCGGGTGAGCGGTGCATGGCGATCTCGGTCGTGCTGGCCGTGGACCCGGTGGGTGATGAGCTGGTCGGCAAGATCGTGGAGCGGGTGGGCCGGCTGGTGGTGGGTCCGGGGGATGATCCGCGGTCGGAGATGGGGCCGCTGGTGACGGCGGCGCATCGGGACAAGGTGGCCTCCTACCTGGACCTGGGGGTCGCCGAGGGGGCCAAGCTCGTGGTGGACGGGCGGGAGACCGAGGTGCTGGGCGGCCGGGGCGGCGGGTTCTGGCTGGGGCCGACGGTGCTGGATCAGGTGCCGGTGGGGTCGCGGACGCATACCGAGGAGATCTTCGGGCCGGTGTTGTCGGTGGTGCGGGTGTCCTCTTATGAGGAGGGCCTGCGGGTGATCAACGAGGGTGTGTACGGCAACGGCACGGCGATCTTCACCAACGACGGTGGTGCGGCGCGGCGGTTCCAGAACGAGGTCGAGGTGGGGATGGTCGGGATCAACGTGCCGATCCCGGTGCCGATGGCGTTCTACAGTTTCGGCGGCTGGAAGTCGTCGTTGTTCGGTGACACGCATGTGCACGGCACGGAGGGGGTGCATTTCTACACGCGGGGCAAGGTGGTGACCTCGCGCTGGCTGGACCCGTCCCACGGCGGCGTGAACCTCGGCTTCCCCACGAACGGGTAACTCACGCCTCACGGCCGGGAGGGACCGGCGTCCCTCCTGGTCCCGTCCCCGGTAAGCTCCAGCGCAACGGACAAGGGGGGACATCGTGAGACGCCGTCGCATATCCGCCGTGGCGCTGGCCGCGGCGGCGCTGGTCGCCTGCACGGGAGCGGTGTCCTCGGCTGCCGGGCAGGCCACACAGCCGGCCGCACAGCCGGCCGCCAAGCCCAGCCCCAAGCCGACCCCGTCGGCCACGCCCTCGCCCACGGCCACCCAGAGCGACGGCACGCTGCAGATCCTCACCTACCGCGGCTACGCCGAGTACGGCGGCGTCAGCCCCAAGGCCAACTGGGTCGGCTCCTTCGAGAAGGAGACCGGCTGCCGCCTGGCCCGCGTCGACACCGTCCGCACCGCCGAGGAGATGGAGCGGGCCGTCGCGGCCGCCGAGCGCCCGTACGACCTGATCTCGGCGGGCCCGGCGCTGGCCGGCGACCTGATCACGCGCAAGCTGGTGCAGCCGATCGACTCCGCCAAGGTGAGCGGCTACGACGACCTGAACGAGCGTTTCCGCGACATGACGAAGGTGTCCGGCAAGGTCTACGGCGTGCCGTTCCTGTGGGGGTACCACGAGTTCATCTACGACTCGGCCAGGGTCAAGGGCGCGAGCATGAGCCAGGCGTTCGCCTCCGGCCGGGCCGCGCTCCGCGACAGCCCGCTGACCATCGCCGACGCCGCGCTCACCGACGCCACCGTCAAGGACCCGTACGAGCTGAGCCAGGAGCAGCTCGACCGGGCCATGGCGCTGCTCAAGCAGCAGAAGGAGCGCACCTACTGGCGCAAGCCGATCGACCTGGTCAAGGGCTTCGCCACCGGGTCGCTGGATTACGCGCAGGCCACACCGTACTATCGCCTGCTGCTGCAGAAGGCCGGCAAGCCGGTCCGGACGGTCGGCGCCAAGGCGGCCACCGGCTGGCTCGACTCCTGGATGCTCGGCGCCAACCTGCCCGACACCACCTGCGCCTACCGCTGGCTGACCTGGATGACCGCGGCCGACGCCCAGCGCGACGCGGCCGCCTGGGTGGGGCTGGCGCCGGCCAACGACAAGGCGTGCAAGGGCCGCGCCAAGTCGATCTGCGACCTCTACGGCGCCGACGACCCCAAGAAGCTCGACCGGATCGCCTTCGCCGTCCGGCCGCCGGGCGGTTGCCGCGGCGAGGACGGGGAATGCACTGAATATGCCGTCTGGGGGAAACGGTGGGCCGAACTCGCCGAGTAGGTGAGGTCTCCGCCCCCCGCTCGACCCCATCGCGGGCGCACTTTCCCCCGGGTGCGCCTGCAGAGACGCCCCGGGCCTTCCCCCCTGTCCCGGGGCGTCTCGCTGTCTTCCGGCTGAAGGACGTCCGGGACTTTTCGGTGCGAAAATTCGACTGAATGACCAGTCAGTGAGTATGTTCTCTCCATGAGAATCCTTCTTGTCGGCGCCGGAGGCGTCGGCTCCGCCGTGGTGCCCATCGCCGCCCGCCGCCATTTCTACGAACACATCGTGGTGGCCGACTCCCAACAGAGCCGGGCGGCCCGCGCCGTCGCCGCCGTGGACGACCCCCGCTTCACCGCCATCCAGCTGGACGCCTCCGACCGGGCCCAGGTCGCCGCGGCGCTCCGGGAGCACCGGTGTGACGTGCTGTTCAACGCGGTCGATCCGCGCTTCACGATGCCGCTGTTCGAGGCCGCCCTGGAGGCCGGGGCCCACTACCTGGACATGGCGATGTCGTTGTCGAAGCCGCATCCGCGCGAGCCGTACCGCAAGCCCGGGGTGAAGCTGGGGGACCGGCAGTTCGAGCGCGACGGCGAGTGGCGCGACGCGGGCCGGCTCGCCCTGGTCGGCATGGGCGTCGAGCCGGGGCTCGCGGACGTGTTCGCCCGCTACGCCGCCGACCACCTGTTCGACGAGATCGACGAGATCGGCATCAGGGACGGCGCCAACCTCGTCGTGGACGGCTACGACTTCGCGCCCACGTTCTCCATCTGGACCACGATCGAGGAGTGCCTGAACCCGCCCGTCGTCTGGGAGGACGGGCAGTGGCGCACCACCGAGCCGTTCAGCGAGCCCGAGGTGTTCGACTTCCCCGACGGGATCGGGCCCGTGGAGTGCGTGAACGTCGAGCACGAGGAGGTGCTGCTCGTCCCGAGGTGGATCCCGGCGCGGCGGGTGACGTTCAAGTACGGGCTCGGCGAGGAGTTCATCGGCGTGCTCAAGACGCTGCGCAAGCTGGGCCTGGACAGCGCCGACAAGATCAGGGTGGGCGGCGCGGAGGTGGCGCCGCGCGACATGGTCGCCGCGAGCCTGCCGGACCCCGCGACGCTGGGCGCCCGCATGCGCGGCAAGACCTGCGCGGGCACGTGGGTCAAGGGCACCGGCAAGGACGGCTCACCGCGCGAGGTGTACCTCTACCACGTGGTGGACAACGAGTGGTCGATGCGGGAGTACGGGTCCCAGGCCGTCGTGTGGCAGACGGCGATCCATCCGGTCGTCGCGCTGGAGCTGGTGGCGACCGGGGTGTGGAAGGGCGAGGGCGTGCTCGGCCCCGAGGCGTTCGACGCGGTGCCGTTCCTCGACCTGCTGCGCGAGTACGGCTCGCCGTGGGGCCTGCGCGAGACGGTCGCAACGGCCGCGGCTTGACGGCCGCGCTTCCCTGGCCGCGCTTGTCCGGCCGCGCTTCCCTGGCCGCGCTTGCCCGGCCGCGCTTCCCTGGCCGCGGCCTAGCGGCCGGGGAAGGCCACCACGGTCGCCATGGGAGCGGGCAGCAGCGCCTCGGCGCAATCGGTGCAGGCGAGCACGGAGGAGTTGTCGGGCAGTTTGCCGACCCGGACCCGGGGCCGCGGCCACCTCTTGTGGCACACCACGCAGGCGTCGCCGTCGCGCTGGGCCGGCGTCAGGCCCTCAGGGTCGAACGTCAACATACTCCGTGCCGTTCTGGTGGGACCCCAGTTCATCACGCTCCCAGCTGCCATCGCCCCTCCGCATGTCCGGATCCGTTATAACCCTGACCGAGGCCGTGATCGTCTAGCTGAGCGTCAAGCCAGGGTGAATTCTCTACCCGAGTGACCTGCGTTACACACACAAAATCGGGCATCCAGCCGCAAGCCGGATGCCCGATTTTTCGGTCTTTGTTATAGAGCGGAGATGGCCTTCTCCAGGATGCCCAGGCCCTCCTCGAGCAGGTGCTCGGGCATGACCAGCGGCGGCAGGAAGCGCAGCACGTTGCCGTACGTGCCGGCGGTCAGGACCACCAGGCCCTCGGCGTGGCAGCGCTTGACGATCTCCTGGACGGCGGTCGGGTCCGGGTTCTTCGTGCCCGGCTCGACCAGCTCGATCGCGATCATCGCGCCGCGTCCGCGCACGTCGCCGATCGCCGGGAACCGCTCCTGGAGCGAGCGGAGGCGGGGGAGCATGATCTCGCCGATGCGGCGGGCCTTGGCGACCAGGTCCTCCGACTCGATCGTCTCCAGGACGCCGAGCGCGGCCTCGCAGGCCAGCGGGTTGCCGCCGTACGTGCCGCCCAGGCCGCCGACGTGCACGTGGTCCATCAGGTCGGCGCGGCCGGTCACGGCGGCCAGCGGCAGGCCGCCCGCGATGCCCTTGGCGGTGCAGATGATGTCGGGGACGACGCCCTCGTCCTCGCAGGCGAACAGGTCACCGGTACGCGCGAAGCCGGTCTGGACCTCGTCGGCCACGAACACGATGCCGTTCGCCCGGCAGAACTCGGCGATCCGCGGCAGGAAGCCCCTGGCCGGGACGATGAATCCACCCTCGCCGGCGATCGGCTCGATCACCACGGCGGCCACGTTCTCCGCCCCGACCTGCTTGTTGATCTGGTCGATGGCCTGCGCGGCGGCCTCCTCCGCGCAGTTGTCCGCGCCCGTCGGCCAGCGGAACGGGTAGGCCAGCGGCACCCGGTACACCTCGGGCGCGTACGGGCCGAAGCCCTGCTTGTACGGCATGTTCTTGGCGGTCATGGTCATCGAGAGCAGCGTGCGGCCGTGGTAGCCGTGGTCGAACACCACGACGGCCTGCCTGCCGGTGGCGTGCCGGGCCACCTTGACGGCGTTCTCGACGGCCTCGGCGCCGGAGTTCACCAGGAAGGTGCGCTTCTCGTGGTCGCCGGGGGTCAGCTCGTTGAGCTTCTCGCAGACCTGCACGTAGGACTCGTACGGGGTGACCATGAAACAGGTGTGGGTGAAGTCGGCCGCCTGCTTCTGGACGCGCTCGACGACCTTCGGCGCGGAGTTGCCCACGTTCGTCACGGCGATGCCGGAGCCGAAGTCGATCAGAGAGTTCCCGTCGGCGTCCTGGAGGATGCCGCCGCCGGCGCGGGTGACGAAGACCGGCAGCGTGGTGCCGATGCCGGAGGGGACGGCGGCCTGCTTGCGGGCCAGCAGCTCCTGCGACTTGGGGCCTGGGATCGCGGTCACGACGCGCCGCTCCTGGGGAATGCTCATGGGCTCGACGCTACGTCGGGCTCCGACCTGGACCGATACGTCGATATGGCACACTGGGGGTGCTCGCCTTTGCCGGAATGGACAAACTCGTATGGCACCTTCGCTGCGCACCGTGGTGCGACGGATGAGGTTGCGTCAGCTGGCCGGCGCGGCGGCCCCCGGAGCGCTCGACGCGGAGGTGCGCTGGGTCGCGGTCAGCGAGCTGGAGGACCCGACGCCGTTCCTTGAGGGTTCGGAGCTGCTGCTGACGACCGGGATCCGCCTGGAAGGCGACTTTTCCGGATATGTCGCCCGGCTGGTGGGGCGCGAGGTGGCCGGGCTCGGGTTCGGCGTCGGGCTCTCCCACGAGCACGTCCCGGCCGCCCTGGTGGCGGCCGCCGACCAGGCGGGGCTGCCGCTGTTCGAGGTGCCGCGCGAGACGCCGTTCATCGCCATCGGCAAGGTGGTCAGCGAGCTGCTCGCCGCCGAGCAGTACGACGAGATCACCCGCGCCTTCGCCGCGCAGGGGCGGCTCACCCGGGCGGCGCTGCGTCCGGAGGGCATGAACGCGGTCATCGACCGGGTGGCGAAGGAGATCGACGGCTGGGCGGTGCTGCTCGACGAGACGGGCGAGGTCCGGCACGCCACACCGGGGGCCGACGTGCCGGTCGTGGTGGCCGAGCTGCGCCGGTTGCGCGCCGGCGGCCCGGCAAGACCCCAGCCCGACCAGACCCCCGGGGGAGAACGCGCGCTCACGGGCGAGCCCGCCGCCACTGGGGGGCAGAGCGGTGGCGCGCCGGGTGGGGAACGCGTGCGCGGTGATCACCAGGCGGGTGAGCGGGTGGGCGCCGGCGTGCCGACCGGAGAACGTGTGCGCGGTGGGGGCCAGGCTGGTCCGCGGGTGGGCGACGGCGTGCCGGCCGGGGCACGGGGTCGCGGTGCGGTCCAGGCCGGTGAGCGGGTGCCGGCGAGCCTGGCGTTGTCCGGGCCCGACGAGCACGTCGTGATCCAGCCGCTCGGCGGCGGTCCACGGCCGCGCGGATTCTTCGCGGTCGGCGCCCGCAGGCCGTTCTCGCCGGTGACCCACACGGTGATCAACGCCGCCGGCTCGCTGCTCACGCTCGCCATGGAGCAGGGCAGGGCGCAGCGGGAGGCCGGTCGGCGGCTCCGTTCGGCCGTGCTGGAACTGCTGCTCGGCGGGGCGGTCGAGCAGGCGCGGGCGGTGGCCGGCACGCTCGGCGCGCGGCTGCCCGGCGAGCCGCTGGTGGTCCTCGCGGCGGGCGCGGCCGCCCTGGAGACCCTGGAGCCGCACGGCTTCACAGCGCTCCTCGACGACGGCGCCGGCGGTCTTGAAGGCGGGGAGCAGGTGAGTGTCTGTCTGGTGTCCGAGGGGGGTGCGGAGAAGGTGGCGCGGGAGGTGGAGGGGCCGGTCGGGCTGAGCTCGCCCTGCCGCTACGGCGGCCTGCGTGACGCGCTCGACCAGGCGCGCCGCGCGCTGGCCCACAGCGACGGCGGCATGACGCGCTTCGCCGACCTGGCCGGGCAGGGCCTGCTCGCGCTGCTGGACGCCGACGCCCTGCGCGCGTTCTCCGGCGCGCTGCTGGCCCCGCTCACCGCGTACGGATCCCGCGCCGACCTGGTCGAGTCGCTGCGCGCCTACCTCGACAGCAACGGCCACTGGGACGCCGCCGCCCAGCGGCTCGGCGTCCACCGGCACACGCTGCGCTACCGCATGCGCCGCGTCGCCGAACTCCTCGGCCGCGACCTCGACGACCCGGGCGTACGCGCCGAGCTCTGGCTCGCCCTGGAGGCGGCCCGCCGCTGAGCGCGCCGCCGGCCTACAGGTGCCTCAGCGGCCGGGGGCCGACGGCAGGCTGTCCTTGTCCACCAGGTAGCAGCAGATCGTGGCCAGGGTGACCGCCTCGTACGTGCGGTCGTCCCGCAGGTGGCCGGCCCGTTCCAGGCTGATCGCGCCCTGCGCGGCGGCCCAGAGCGCGTCGGCGATCTTGCGTGGCTGGGTCGGCGTCAGGTAGCCGGCGGAGATGCAGTCGGCGATCACCCGGTCGAGGATGTTCAGCGCCGCGCGGGCGAGCGTCCTGGCTCGCTCGCTGGGCTCGAAACCGGGGATGGCCCGTTCGAACATCAGGTTGTAGTAGCCGGGCTCGGACAGGCACGCCTGCCGGTAGGCGGGGCCGAGCGCGGTCAGGTACTCCAGCGGGTTGCGCCGCTGCGGGACCGCTTCGAGAAAGCGACGAAAACGCTCGAAACCCTCCAGATACAGCGCCTCCGCCAGGCCCTCCCGGTTGCCGAACATCGTGTAGATGACGGTTGTCGTGCAGCCGGCCTCGGCCGCGATCCTGCGCATGGTCAGACTGTCGGGACCCTCGCTCTGCAGCAGGTTCACCGCCACGTCGAGCAGGCGGGACCGGAGTTCGTCCTGGGTTGCGCGCTCGCCCAGCAGGTAGGCGCCCTGCAGGCCCAGCGGGGTCGAGGTCATGCGACCTCCCCAGCGACCAAGGAGCTCAGTGTCCTTGTGACCTGGCGTTGCTCGGTCACGGGGCCCACGCCTTTCTGATCGGGGGCCCACCGCGCTGGAGACCCGCACCCGATGACTTAGCCATGGCGGAGATCGCTCAAACCACTCCGCATGGTAAACATCCCGAATTGGGTCTACTTCTGTTACATCATGGGTATACACCAGGGCTTGTACTTAACGGTGAGCGCTCATGGGAGTCTTGTGCACCGTGGTGTAAATCCCCGGCCTCCCGCTTGGCATAACGTCGTGGGTATGGACGTGCGTACCTTCTGGCTTGCCGGCCGGCCCGCCACCGGCGAAACCGATCTCACCGTGACCAACCCCCATGACGGTCGTGAGGTCGGCCGGTACTCCGTACCGACCGATGCTCAGGTCGAGGAGGCCGTCGCGGCCGCCCACGCGGTCTCGCGCGAGGCCGCCGCGCTGCCCGTGCACGTACGTGCCGAGGCCCTGGCCCACGTCTCGCGCAGGCTGGCCGAGCGGGCCGACGAGATCGCCCACCTGATCACCGCCGAGAACGGCAAGCCGATCTTCTGGGCGCGCGGCGAGGTCAACCGCGCCGTCTCCACGTTCCGCTTCGCCGCCGAGGAGGCCCGCCGCTGGTCCGGCCAGGTGCAGCGGCTCGACACCGAGCCGGCCGCCGCGGGCCGTCTCGCCTACGTCTCCCGCGTGCCCAAGGGGCCGGTGCTGGCGATCACCCCGTTCAACTTCCCGCTGAACCTGGTCGCCCACAAGGTCGCGCCCGCCATCGCCGTCGGCGCCCCGATCATCGTCAAGCCTGCCCCCGCCACGCCGCTGTCCTCCCTGGTCCTCGGCGAGATCCTGGCCGAGACCGACCTGCCCGCGGGCATGTTCTCGGTGCTGCCCGTGCAGAACGAGCGCGCCGCCGCCCTCGTCGACGACCCCCGCCTGCCCGTGGTCTCCTTCACCGGCTCCGCGCCCGTCGGCTACGCCATCGCCGACCAGGTGCCGCGCAAGCACGTGACCCTGGAGCTGGGCGGCAACGCCGCGGCCGTCGTGCTGGCCGACGCCGACCTTGACTGGGCCGCGCAGCGCATCGCCCTGTTCTCCAACTACCAGGCCGGTCAGAGCTGCATCGCCGTCCAGCGGGTGATCGTCGAGCAGCCGGTCTACGACGCGTTCGTCGAGCGTCTGCTGCCGGCCGTCGGCGGGCTCGTCACGGGTGACCCGGCCGACGAGAAGACCCAGGTCGGGCCGTTGGTGTCGGAGGCCGCCGCCGAGCGTGTGGAGCAGTGGGTACGCGAGGCGGTCGCCGCCGGCGCCCGCGTCCTGGCCGGCGGCACCCGCGAGGGCGCCACGGTCGCGCCGACCGTGCTGGCCGACGTCCCGCACGACGCCAAGGTGGCCTGCGAGGAGGTCTTCGGGCCGGTCATGATCCTCCAGCCGGCCGCGTCGATCGACGAGGCGTACGCCATGGTGAACGACTCCAAGTACGGCCTCCAGGCCGGCGTCTTCACCCGCTCCCTGGACGCCGCCTTCAAGGCCAACCGCGAGCTGGAGGTCGGCGGTGTGATCATCGGCGACGTGCCGTCGTACCGGGCCGACCAGATGCCGTACGGCGGCGTGAAGGACTCCGGCATCGGCCGCGAGGGCCTGCACTCGGCCATGGAGGACCTGACCTACGAGAAGGTCATGGTGCTCACCGGCCTGTCGCTGTAGCTCCCCGCCCCGCCCCGCGCCACCCCGCCCCGCCCCGCGCCACCCCGCCCCGCGCCACCCCGGCGCGGGGCGGTCGGGTGTCCGGCGCCGTTCTCGGAGGCGTCCGGCAGCGTTCTCAGGCGCGTCCGGCGGTGGGTGTCAGGCGCGTTCGGCCGTGGCGTAGACCGCCTTGGCGGCCTGGCCGAAGTACGGGCCGTACATGGTGTGCTGGTCGTCGCTGTACTTGAAGCTGCTCAGCGAGGTGACCGTGCCGCGGCCGGTCATCGGGTCGAAGCCGGACAGCCAGGGGCCGCCGCTCGACCCGGCGGTCATGGTGCAGCCGAGCCCCTGGTCGCGCGTCTGCTTGTAGGGGTCGTCACGCAGCCGCCCGGCGCAGTAGACGAGCTGGTCGCCGTCGTAGGGCGGGTCGGCCGGGTAGCCGAAGCCGTAGGTCTGGCCGCCGCGCCGGGTGTTGAAGGCGATGTCCTGGGTGCCCACCACGTCGGCGACGTGCCGCCCGCCCGAGGTGGCCAGGGCGACCATGCCGACGTCGTGGTTGTCGTCGCCGGAGCGCGACCAGGGGGCGGAGACGAACATGCGGCGGGCCGCGTACTGGCCGTAGGGCTGCTCGCCGCCCCTGCCGTAGCCGGGGACGAACGTCCAGTTCTGGGCCCATTCGCCGGCGCCGTCCTTGACGCAGTGGCCGGCGGTGACGACGAGGTCTCTGCTGGCGCTGGTGACCGTGCTGGCCGAGCAGACGAAGTCGGCGCCCGCCAGGGTCAGGAACACCCGCCCGGTGGTCCTGGTCACGGCTCCGCCGGTGCTCCAGCGCGCGCCGATCGTGCTGGCCTGCGGCCTGGACGACGCCTGGTGCCGGCGGCCGACGTTGATCTCGGTACGGCCGCCGGACACGCCGGGCTTCGCCTGCACCCCGCTACGGCCGGACACGCCGGGCTTCGTCTGTACCCCGCCGCGGCCGGTCAGGCCGCTGAGCAGGCCGTCGCCGTCGGTCACGGAGTCGAGCAGACCGATGGGCAGGGCCGCCGCCATGCGTTGCGGGGTCCAGTAGCCGAGCACCCGCCGCTGCTCGGCGTCGCTGCGCGCGGCCTCGTGCTCGACCACCATGCTCTGCCGGGCCGCGGCGTGCTCGACGGCGTGCTCGACGGCGTGCTCGACGGCGGGACGATCGACCTGGTGCTGGCCCGGGACCGCGCCGAGGATCGCCGGTCCCGTCAGCCCCACGATCAGCGGGGCGGCCGCAAGCAGGGAGGTGCTCAGGGTCATGGCCCCCGAGTGTGCACCACGTCGTGTGTTCTTGTGGCTACTTTCCGTAAATTGATCAGAGTGCGCCGGCGGTTTGCGCTGCCTGGTACACCGCCTGCGCTTCGTTTCCGAAATACGGGCCGAACATCCAGTTGGGGGCGAAGTTGTATTTGAAGCTGTTGACCGAGTTCTGCGTGCCGAGACCGGTCGACTCGTCGAAATTCAGCATCCACGGGCCGCCGCTCGCGCCACCGGTCATGTCGCAGGTCAGGCCGAGGTCGTCGGAGAGCAGGAAGTCGTCGAACGCGCGGCCGCTGCAGTAGATGAGCTTCGAGCCGTCGTAGGGGGCCGCGGCCGGGTAGCCGAAGGAGTACATCTGCCGGCCCCGCGGCTGGTTGAAGGCCACGCCCTGGCCGCCGACGACGTCCACCAGGCTCTTGCCGTCCACCTGGGCCACCACGGCGGCGGCCACGTCGAAGTTGACGTCCTCGCTGGCGTTCCACTGGGGGGTGGTCAGCAGTCTGGCGGCCGGCCAGGTGCCGAAGGGGCGCTGGCCGGCGGCGTAGCCCGGCACGAACACCCAGTTGGTGTGGAAGGCGCCGCCGAGCTTGACGCAGTGGCCGGCGGTCAGCACCACGCTCTTGTTCGCGCTGGTCACCGCCGAGCCCGAGCACGAGGCGCTGCGTCCCTGATAGGTGAAGAAGACGCGGCCGGTGGTCTTCACGACGGCGCCGCCGCCGCTCCAGGGGGCGCCGGAGCTGTTCGCCGACCGGAGCTGCCGACCGTCGCCCCGGCCGCCGGTGGGCGGCGCCTGCCAGGGGGTGCCGCCGCCTGGCTCGCCGGGCCCGGCCGCCGCGCCGCGGGCCGCCTTCCCGCCGTCCTTGGGCGCGGGCAGGTCGAGCGGCTGCGCGCTCTCCATGCGCGCCTCGGTCCAGTACCGCGTGACCTGCCGTTGCTCGGACGTCGAGTCCGCGGCGGCGTGCTGGGCGGGACGGGGTGCCGCGCCGGCCTGGGCCGCGGTGCCGGGGAGCAGGGCGATGCTCCCGGCGGCGAGGGTGAGGATGGAGAGCAGGGCAAATCTGCGGGGCATTACGTAACCTCCCGAAACCGGAGCTGGGGCTTGGAAGGTAGCCGCACAATAATCAGGATTTCTCAAGAAATGCGCATCCCGATATAGCGATATTTGGACATAAATGGCCTGGGTTATCGCCCGTCACTCAGGAGTCGGGATCGCGGCCGTAGGGCCCTCACGTGCCCGTCCGCGTCCGGCAGCGGGGACAATGGACACGTGCATGCAGAGACCCTCCGCTCCGTCGTCGTGCTCGGCTCCACCGGCTCGATCGGCACCCAGGCCCTCGACGTCATCGCCGCCGATCCCACCGGGTTCGAGGTCGTCGGCCTCGCGGCCGGGGGCGGCAGGGTCGAGGAGCTGGCCGCGCAGGCGGCCCGGTTCGGCGTGGAGGTCGTGGCGGTGGCCGACGCCGCCGCCGTCCCGGCGCTGAAGGAGGCGCTGGCCGCGCGCGGGGCGTCCCCCGTCGTGCTGGGCGGCCACGAGGGCGTCGCCGAGGTCGCGGGCTGGCGGTGCGACACCGTGCTCAACGGCATCACCGGCGCGCTCGGCCTGACGTCCACGCTGGTCGCGCTGGAGGCCGGCCGCACGCTCGCGCTGGCCAACAAGGAGTCCCTGATCATCGGCGGGCCGCTGGTCAAGCGGCTGGCCGCGCCGGGGCAGATCCTTCCGGTCGACTCCGAGCACTCGGCGGTGCAGCAGTGCCTGTGGGCGTCCGGGCCGGGCGGCCACGACCCCGCCGCCGTCAGACAGCTCGTCATCACCGCCAGCGGCGGCCCGTTCAGGGGCATGAAGCGCGAGGAGATGGCCGACGTCACCCCCGAGATGGCGCTGGCCCACCCCACCTGGTCCATGGGCCCGGTCATCACCATCAACTCCGCCACCCTGGTCAACAAGGGGCTGGAGGTCATCGAGGCCCACCTGCTGTTCGACATCGGCTTCGACCGCATCGAGGTCGTCGTCCACCCGCAGTCGGTGATCCACTCCATGGTCGAGTACGTCGACGGCTCCACCATCGCCCAGGCCAGCCCGCCCGACATGCGGCTGCCGATCGCGCTCGCGCTGGCCCACCCGGCCCGCGTGCCCGGCGCCGCCCGGCCCGTCGACTGGACCAGGGCCCACACCTGGACCTTCGAGCCGCTCGACGACGCCGCCTTCCCGGCCGTCGCGCTGGCCAGGCACGTCGGCGCGGAGGGCGGCACCGCGCCCGCCGTCTACAACGCCGCCAACGAGGTCTGCGTCGAGGCGTTCACCAGGGGCGGGCTGCGATTCCCCGCGATCGTCGACACGGTCGCCAAGGTCGTCGAGGAACACCGCGTCACCCCGGCCTCCAGCGTGGAGGAGGTGCTGGCCGCCGACGCCTGGGCCCGGGCGCGTGCGGCCGAACTCACAGCCGGGCAGTCCTTCTAGCTACCTAGACTGGGTAGCGTCGTCACACCTAAGGGTAGAAATGTCTTCTGTAGCACTTGGCATCCCGACGGTCCGCCCCAAGCCGCTCGCCGAACGCCGGCACTCCCGCCAGATCATGGTCGGCAGCGTTCCCGTGGGCGGCGACGCGCCCGTCTCCGTCCAGTCGATGACGACGACGGTCACCGCCGACGTCAACGCCACGTTGCAGCAGATCGCCGAGCTGACGGCGTCCGGCTGCCAGATCGTGCGGGTGGCCGTCCCGTCGCAGGACGACGCGGACGCGCTGCCGATCATCGCGAAGAAGTCCCAGATCCCGGTCATCGCCGACATCCACTTCCAGCCGAAGTACGTGTTCGCGGCCATCGAGGCGGGCTGCGCGGCGGTCCGCGTCAACCCGGGGAACATCAAGAAGTTCGACGACAAGGTCGGCGAGATCGCCAGGGCGGCCGCCGACCACGGCGTGCCGATCAGGATCGGCGTCAACGCCGGGTCGCTCGACCCTCGCCTGCTCCAGAAGTACGGCAAGGCCACGCCCGAGGCGCTGGTCGAGTCCGCCCTGTGGGAGTGCTCGCTGTTCGAGGAGCACGGCTTCAGGGACATCAAGATCTCGGTCAAGCACAACGACCCGGTCGTCATGATCAACGCCTACCGGCTGCTCGCCGCCAAGTGCGACTACCCGCTCCACCTCGGCGTCACCGAGGCCGGGCCCGCCTTCCAGGGCACGATCAAGTCGGCCGTGGCGTTCGGCGCGCTGCTGGCCGAGGGCATCGGCGACACCATCCGCGTCTCGCTGTCCGCGCCGCCCGTCGAGGAGGTCAAGGTCGGCGCCCAGATCCTGGAGTCGCTGGGGCTGCGCGAGCGGGGGCTGGAGATCGTCTCCTGCCCGTCGTGCGGCCGCGCCCAGGTCGACGTCTACACGCTGGCCGAGCAGGTCCAGGCGGGCCTTGAGGGGCTCAAGGTCCCGCTGCGGGTGGCCGTCATGGGCTGCGTCGTCAACGGCCCCGGCGAGGCGCGCGAGGCCGACCTCGGCGTCGCCTCCGGCAACGGCAAGGGCCAGATCTTCGTCAAGGGCGAGGTCATCAAGACCGTGCCCGAGTCGCAGATCGTCGAGACCCTGATCGAGGAGGCCCTGCGGCTGGCCGACGAGATGGGCGTCGAGGTCGACCTCGACGACGACGACGTCTCCGGTCCCCAGGTGACCGTGGGCTGAGCGCCTCCGGGGGCCGGTGACCCGGTGCAATGGCCCCATTACAAACTGGCAAGCCTTTCCCCATACCCAGCGTCATGACCCGCCCGCCCGCGGGAGCATCACAGGGCCATGACGAGGGGGAGGGGCTGGGTGAAGCGCGTATTCAGTGTTGCCGTCGGCATCGCGGTGCTGGTCGCCGGGGTTGTCAGCGCGGACGGTGTGGCATCGGCCGGCAGGGGTGCGGCCTGGGGGGCGCAACAGGTGATCTGGGGGCCGTGCCCGGCGAAGGAGGGCAAGACGGTCCGGGCCGACCTGGAGTGCGCCACCGTACGCGTGCCGCTCGACTACCGCGACCCCTGGGGCCAGTCGATCAAACTGGCGATCAACCGCATCAAGGCCAAGGTGTCCAGGGACGGCAACCACCTCGGCACCCTGCTGATCAACCCGGGCGGCCCGGGGGCCTCCGGCCGTGACCTGACCGAGTTCGTCTCGAACGGGCTGCCGAACCGGCTGGGCGAGCGCTACGACGTCGTCGGGTTCGACCCGCGCGGCGTCGGCGGCAGCGAGCCGTCGCTCCACTGCGTTGACCCCGACGCCTACTACCGGGCGCCGCGCCCCGACGCGGTGCCGCGCACGGCGGGTGACGAGAGCAAGCTGCTGGCCAGGGCCGACGAGTACGCCACCCGCTGCGGCGACCTCTGGGCCTGGATGTTGCCGCACCTGACGACCGAGAACTCGGCCAGGGACATGGACACGATCAGGGCGGCGCTGGGCGAGGAGAAGATCAGTTACCTGGGCTACTCGTACGGCACCTACCTCGGGGCCGTCTACGCGACCCTGTTCCCGCAGCGGGTCAGGCGGCTGGTCATGGACAGCACGGTCAACCCCGAGGGCGTCTGGTACCGGTCGAACCTGGGCCAGGACGTCGCCTTCGAGCGCCGCCACCGCGCCTTCCTCGCCTGGACGGCCCGGCACAACGACGTCTACCGGCTGGGCGGCACGCTGAAGCAGACCTCGTTCGCCTACTACGCGATGCGCGACCGGCTGCGCACCCGCCCGGCCGGCGGCGTGGTCGGCCCGAGCGAGCTGGACGACACCTTCACCCTCGGCGGGTACACCGACCGGGTGTGGCCGGAGTTCGCCCGCGCCTGGTCCGCCTACGTGCGCAAGGGCGACGTGCAGCCGCTGGTGGAGGCGTACAACCGGCGCGGCAAGAACGACGCCGACGACGAGAACGGCTACGCGGTCTACCTCGGCGTCCAGTGCCGCGACGCCGCGTGGCCGCGCGACTGGGCCAAGTGGCGCACCGACATGGCCCGGCTGCACCGCAGGGCGCCGTTCCTGACCTGGCCGAACGCCTGGTTCAACGCGCCGTGCGCGTTCTGGCCGGTCAAGGGCGGCACGCCCGTCGCGGTGCACGGCTCGCCGAAGCTGCCGCCGGTGTTGTTCCTGCAGTCGCGCGACGACGCCGCCACGCCGTACCGGGGGGCGCTGGCCATGCACCGGCGGTTCCCGCGCAGCGGCATGGTGATCGACGAGGGCGGCAACCACGGCGTGTCGCTGGCCGGCAACCGGTGCGTGGACGGCCACCTCGCGGCGTACCTGGCCGACGGCACGCTGCCGGCCAGGACGGTGTCCTGCGCGGCCCTGCCGGACCCGGCTCCGGCCGCCCACCTGGCCGCCCACCTGGCCGCCCGAGACGCGCAGGGTCACGATCGGCTCACCGACGTGCTGTCCCGGTGAGCTATTCGGGGTACGTTCGCGTAGTCTGACCATGTGATGCTGCGTACATCGGCGTCGCGCGTGCTCGACGACAGCGACCGGGACGAGGTTCTCGCCCTGCTTGACTGCGATCCGGTCGCCAACGTCTTCGTCTCCTCCCGGGTGCGGGCCGTCGGACTCAATCCGGCACGGCTCGGGGGGCAGATGTGGGGATTCGGGCCGCGCGGCGGGCTCGTGTCGCTCTGTTACGCCGGCGCGAACATGGTGCCGGTCAACGCCGGTCCCGAGGCCGTGCACGCGTTCGCCGACCGTGCCCGCAAGCAGGGGCGGAGGTGTTCGTCCATCGTGGGCCCCGTCGAGGCGGTGTCCCTGCTGTGGGAGCGGCTGGAGCCGCACTGGGGCAGGGCGCGGGCCATCAGGTGGGCGCAGCCGGTGATGGCGACCTCCAGCAAGGCTCCCGTGCCCGCCGATCCGCTGGTGCGCCGGGTGCGGCCCGAGGAGTTCGACATCGTGCTGCCGGCGTGCGTGGCGATGTTCACCGAGGAGGTGGGCGTCTCGCCCAACCTCGGCGACGGCGGCGCGCTCTACCGCACCCGGGTCGCCGAGCTGATCCGCATCGGCCGCGCCTACGCGCGCATCGACGACGGCCGGGTGGTGTTCAAGGCGGAGGTGGGCGCGGTCACGCCGCACGCCTGCCAGATCCAGGGCGTGTGGGTGGCCCCCGACCAGCGCGGCAAGGGCCACGCGGTGGCGGGCATGGCGGCGGTCGTGGAGGCGGCGATGAGCTGCTTCGCCCCCGTCGTGTCGCTCTACGTCAACGACTTCAACCACTCGGCGCGGGCCGTCTACCGCAAGGTGGGGTTCCGCGAGGTGGACACCTTCATGTCGGTGTTGTTCTGAGGGTGTGCGGCTAGAGGCGGACCAGCTTGTCGAAGAGGCGGGACAGCTCGGTGCCGGGGTCGGCGGTGAGGCCCGCGTGCACCGGCCCGGTCTGGACGATCGTGCTGCGCGGCGCGGTCAGCCAGCGGAACCGGCCGCCCAGCGGCTCGCCCGCGAGGGGGCCGGGACGGTCGCCGCAGGCCCGCTCGTAGGCGCTGAGCGCGTGGCGCACGCCGTCGAGGTCGGCGCCGGGGTCGAGGGCGCGCAGACGGGCCGGGTCGAGGTGCACGCGCGCGCACAGGTAGTCGCGCGGCTGGCAGTAGAGCAGCACGCCGGCGTTGATCAGCTCGCCGCGCTCGATCTTCGGCATGACGCGGATCACCGCGTACTCGTAGACGTCTCTGGTCACCGGCTTCCTCCCCGCCAGAACTCGCCGACCGAGCCGGGCCCGGACGCCCTGCGTTCCTTGTCGGGGCCGCGCAGCAGCCACTCGCGCGGCCCGTGCGCCCGGCTCAGCAGATGGTCGGTGTAGGCGTCCCGCACGGATTGGGCGGAGTCGAAGCCCGGCTCGCCGTCGAGCCATTCGTCGGGCACCAGGGCCGTCACCTCGTCGAGCAGCTCCCGGGTGATGCGGCCGGCCAGGTCGTCGCCGGCGGCGGGCACGTCGGGCGCGAACGGCGCGAGCACGTGGTCACCGGTGTCGAAGGCGCGCTGCGGGTCGGCCGTGCGCCAGTTGTGGTGGAACCACAGGGCCGCGCCGTGGTCGATGAGCCAGGTGTCGCGGTGCCAGACCAGCAGGTTGGGGTTGCGCCAGCTCCGGTCGATGTTGTGGATCAGGCCGTCGAACCAGACGACCCTGGAGGCGAACACCGGGTCGGGGATCCAGCCGAGCGGGTCGAACCCGAGCGCGCCGGGCAGGAAGTCGACCGCCAGGTTGAGGCCGGTGCTGGCCTTGAGGAGGTCCTGGACCTCCTCGTCGGGCTCGCGGACGCCGAGCTGCGGGTCGAGGTCGATGAGCTTGAGCTCGGGAGTGCGCAGCCCCAGCCGGCGGCCCAGCTCGGCGGCGATGATCTCCGCGACGAGCACCCGCCGGCCCTGCCCCGCCTCGCGGAACTTCACCACGTACGTGCCGAGGTCGTCGGCCTCGACGACGCCCGGCAGCGACCCGCCCTCCCGCAGCGGGGTCACATATCGGGTGGCTGCGATCTTTTCCAGCACGGGACGAGGCTATCGTCCCCCTGGCCCCCATCCGTAACTCCGGCCGGTTCAACGCGCCGGTGGTCGGACAGGACGGGCGAAAGGGGCGAACGGCTGCTGCAACGAGGCTTCGACGGCGGTGAACGCGTAGTCGAGCATGGCGTGCTCGTAGGCCGTCTTCGCCTCGGCGAGCGGGCGGCCCGCGGCGGCGGCCGCGGCCAGCCCCGCGCTCAGGGTGTGGGCGTCGCGCAGCGCGACGTTCGCGCCTTCGCCGCGTCCCGGGCTCATGCTGTGCACGGCGTCGCCGAGCAGGGTCACCGCGGGCTCGTCCCAGGGGCGCACGCGCCGCGCCGAGTGGGTGTGCACCAGGAACGTCGCCTCGGGGTCGGCCCGCTCGACGATCCGGCGCACGCCCTCGTGCCAGCCGGCGACCGTGGCGAGCGCGAGCCGGTGCAGGGCGGCGGGGGAGGTGTCGTCAGGACGGGGGCCGGGGGCGGTCAGCGTCCAGGAGAAGTAGCCGGGGACGTCGGTCAGCCGCAGGCCGGGGGCGTGCCGGGCGGCGGCCTCGGCCACCGGCTCGCAGGGGCGGCAGGTGGCGACCGAGATCGCGGTGTGGTCGGGCGCGGTGACCCGGTTGAAGGTGTCGACCAGGTCGGGAGGCGTGGCGGCCAGCAGGTCGGGGGTCAGGACGGTCCTGCCGTACAGGGCCCAGTCGAGCCGGTCCACGACGGCGTCGGGGAGGAGCTGGGCGCGGACGCGGGAGCCGACGCCGTCCGCGCCGGCGAGCAGGTCGCCGTCCAGGGCGGAGCCGTCGGCGAGGTGGGCGCGGACGCGGCCGCCGGGCAGCGGCTCGTACCGGCTGAACTCGGTGCCGAAGCGCACGTCGAGGCCGGACAGCAGGATCTCGCGCAGGGTGAGCCGGTTGACGCCGAAGCCGTCCACGCCGGGGAGCTGGGGCGGGACGTCCTTGGAGAACTTGGGGACCAGCCGGGTGTCCATGAAGGTCATGCGGGTGGCGGGGCGGATGGAGGTGGCCACGGCCAGGTCGTACAGATCGGGGGGCAGGCACGCGCGCAGCGCCGCGGCGCCGGTCTCCTTGAGGCTGATGCGGTAACCCTGGGGGCGATGGCCGGCCGAGGGGTCGCGCTCCAGGACGGTGGCCTGGAGACCCGCCTTGCGCAGGCCCTGGGCCAGGGATAAGCCGCCGATGCCGCCTCCTGCGACGATGATGTGGGCAGAAGTGTCCATGGACCTGACGATAAACGATAGCTGTCGCGACAGTAAATGCTTGCGCCAGCTATTCTGGTCGCGTGACCGACGATCGTGTGCCGCCGCCGTTCGAACTGGTGCTGGGCGGCGGGTCGCTGCTCGTACAGGTGGGGCGGGAGCTCAACACCGAGACCGAGCGCCGCCTGGCGCCGCTCGGGCTCACCGCGCAGCAGGCGGCGCTGCTGCTGCACGCGGCGGGCGGGCGCAGCACGCCCGGCGTGCTGAAGGGCCGGCTCGGCACGGACACGGCGGGGATGACCCGGCTGCTGGACCGGCTGGAGGCCAAGGGGCTGCTGCGGCGGGTGCGGCGGGCCGAGGACCGGCGGTCGGTCGTCATCGAGCTGACGGACGAGGGGCACGCGCTGGTGCCGCGCCTGCCGCCGATCTTCGGCGGGGTCAGCCGCCAGGTCTTCTCGGGGTTCTCCGGGGAGGAGATCGAGCAGGTCACGGGCATGCTGCGGCGGATCATGGCCAACCTGGCGGAAGGGCGATCGTGACCGGGACGCGCACGTGCCGCGGTCCCGGCCAGGATCGTCGAGGTTCCGAACGGGTTGAGGCTCCGGGGTTCCCCGGGTTCCGGGCGGGCCGGGGCTCCGGGGTCAGAGCTTGGCGATGACCTCCTCGGCGAAGCGCTCCATCGTGGCGATCTTCAGGTCGAGGCTGTCCGCGCCGTACCGGGCCTTCTCCTCGGGGGTGGCCAGCCACCAGGGGGCGGCCATGGTGGCGGTCACGCCCTTGGCGGCGAAGCGGCGGTAGGTCTCGGCGTCCGGCAGCACGGCCAGCGGGGCGACGATGTCGAACGGGCCCGTCCTGCCGTTCTCGTCGAGGTGCCGGCGGAGGGTGTCGAGCACCGGGTCGAGCTGCTCCTCGGTGTAGATGCGGTTGCCCAGCCAGCCGTCGCCGAAGCGGGCGGCCCGGCGCAGCGCCGCCTCGCTGTCGCCGCCCACGTAGACGGGCACGGGCCCGGCGGGCGTGGGGGAGATCGACAGCGGCGGCAGGCCGTCCAGCTCGACGGTCTCGCCGGACCACAGGGCGCGCAGCGTGGGCAGCATCCGGTCGAGGCGGCGGCCCCGGGTGTGGAAGTCCTGGCCGGTGCCGGCGAACTCCTCCTCGCACCACCCCACCCCGACCCCGAACGTCACCCGTTCCCGCGACAGCACCGCCGCCGTGGAGACCAGCTTGGCCACGGTGAACAGGTCGCGGGCCGGGGCGATGTAGACGTTCGGCGAGAAGCGCAGCGTCGTGGTGGCCGTGGCCATCGCGCCGATCGTCACCCACACGTCGGGCCAGTGCGTCGCGGCGTCCCACCGGGGCGCGCCCGACCGCGAGTACGGGTACCGCGAGGCGAAGTCGGCGTAGAACAGGTGGTCCGACAGCGTGAAGGTGTCGAAGCCGCAGCGCTCGGCCGCCCGCGCCAGCTCCACGAACTGGTCGGTCGGGACGAACGAGGCCCCCAGCCACATCTTCATCGGAACTCCGGCGCGACCTTGGTGGCGAACATCTCCAGGTTCCGCTTGACCGTGTCCAGCGGGAGCACGCCCTGCTGCCCCTGCATGTACAGGCCGAACCACTCCAGGTCCGGCATGCGGTCGAGCATGCGCTGGATGCCGCGCTTGACGTCGTCCGGCGTGCCGAACAGCGCCATCTCCACGTCGTTCATGCGCTTGGCGTCGCCCTTCTCGGGGGAGATCGGCTTGTGCTTCTCGTCCTCCTTCTTGCGCAGCACCTCCAGGTAGCCGAAGGGGCCGAAGAAGGCGGCGAAGTCCTTGGGGATGCTGCGGCCGAAGGTGTTGATCGCCTCCTCGGTGGTGTCCGCGATGCCGACGATCTTCAGGATGCCGGTGTGCTCGCCCAGCTTGTAGTGGCGGCCCTGCCGGGCCGACTCCTCCTGGTAGAGCTTGGCCTTGGCGGCGTGGTCGTCGGGGTTGGGGGTGAACATCCACGGCAGGATGTCCTCCTGCGCGGCCCTGATCACCGACCGGTCGGAGATCGTGAACGGCTGCCACAACTCCGGATGCGGGTTCTGGTACGGCCGGGGGCAGACCGAGACGGCCTGGATCTTCCCGTCGTCGGAGACCTCGCCGGGCGCCCCGAACGTCTTGGTCCATTCCATCGCGGGCCAGCCCTCGATACCGTCAAAGGGGTACGGCACCTCGTAGTCCAGCACGTCGGACTTGTAGCGGAGGGTCTCCTGCGTCCAGGCCATCTTCATGATCTTCAGCACCTCGCCGAAGACGTCGAAGTTCCGCGTGTCCGAGGCCGAGCCGTCGGAGCGGGCGGCGGCGGCCTGCCAGCGCTGGCCGAGGACGTTCATCCAGCGGTTCTGGTAACCCCGGGCCACGCCGAGCCGCAGGCGGCCCTTGCTGAACTGGTCGAGCAGCGCCACGTCCTCGGCGGCCCTGATCGGGTCCCAGGCGGGCAGCACCATGCCGAGCGGGGCGAGCAGGATGCGCTCGGTCCGCGCGGCGAGGTCGGTGAGGAACATCAGCGGATTGACCGAGAACTCCATCCCCTCGGAGTGGAAGTGGTGCTCGGTCATCATCAGCGCGTCGAACCCGATCTGGTCGGCGTGGACGGCTATCTCCCGCACCTCGTGCAGCAGCCGCTGATACGACTCGGTGTCGCGTCCGATGGGACGCCGTGCCTTGGCGTTCTCCTCGGCCGCGTATCCAGAGCCTGGAATCTGCGGATTCAGGAAGATAGAGAACTTCACCGGGAACCTCTTTCCGCGGACGTCGCCTTGCAAGCTACCCTGGAAATCTTAGCCGAGCAATCGCTTGGTTGATATGAGGAGGCCGTATGAGGCTGGGTGTCACGATGTTCGCCACGGATCTGGCCATGCCGGTCCAGGACCTCGCGGCCGCGGCCGAGGAACGCGGGTTCGACTCGCTCTACCTGCCCGAGCACACCCACATCCCGGTCAGCCGCCGCACGCCGCCCGCCGGCGGCCAGGCCGAGCTGCCCGAGGAGTACAAGCGCACGCTGGATCCGCTGGTCGCGCTCTCCTTCGCCGCCGCCGCGACCCGGCGGCTGCGCGTCGGCACCGGCATCCTGCTCGCCGCCCAGCGCGACCCGATCGTGACCGCCAAGGCGCTGGCCACGCTCGACCATCTGTCCGGCGGGCGGGTGGTGGTCGGCGTCGGGTTCGGCTGGAACGTCGAGGAGATCGAGAACCACGGCGTGCCGTACGGGCGGCGGCGCGAGGTCGCCCGGCGCAACGTGCTGGCCATGCGGGCCTTCTGGCGGGACGAGGTGGCCGCCGTCGAAGGGCTCGAACCGTCCTGGTCGTGGCCCAAGCCCGCGCACGACCTGCCCGTCTACCTCGGCGGGGCCGCCGGGCCGAAGCTGTTCGCCCACATCGCCGAGTACGGCGACGGCTGGATGCCCATCGGCGGCAAGGGCATCAAGGACGCGCTGCCCGCCCTGCGCGAGGCGTGCGAGAAGGCCGGGCGGCCGATGGCCCGGGTGATCCCGTTCGGGACGCTGCCCACCAGGGAGAAGCTGGACTACTTCGCCGGGCTCGGCATCGAGGAGGCCGTGGCCACCCTGCCGAGCGGCCCGGCGGACGTCGTGCTGCGCGCCCTCGACGGCTACGCCGCGCTGCTGCAGGCGATGCCATAATGACGCCCTATGTCCGAGCTCCGTGCTGATGATCCCCGGCGGCTGGGGGAGTACCGGCTCTCGCGCAGGCTCGGGCAGGGCGGCCAGGGCGTCGTCTTCCTCGGTCACTCGGCGGCCGGGGCGCAGGTCGCGATCAAGCTGCTGCACGCGAGCGTGTCCAAGGACGCCGACGTACGGCGCAGGTTCCTCGGCGAGGTGGAGGCGGTGCGCCGGGTCGCGGCCTTCTGCACCGCCCAGCTCCTCGACGCCGACCTCGACGGCGACCGGCCCTACCTGGTCAGCGAATACGTCGAAGGGCCCTCGCTGGGCGAGCACGTGACGGCCGGCGGGCCGCGGCGCGGCGGCTCGCTCGACCGGCTGGCCATCGGCACCGCCACCGCCCTGGGGGCGATCCACCGGGCGGGGGTCGTCCACCGCGACCTGAAGCCGGGCAACGTGCTGCTCAGCCTCGACGGGCCGCGGGTGATCGACTTCGGGGTCTCCCGGCTGATGGACGCCGCCGCCACCACGACCAGGTCGCCCATCGGCACGCCGGCCTACCTGTCGCCCGAGCGCATCAGCGGGGAGCCGGCGGGGCCGCCCGCCGACATGTGGGCGTGGGGGCTGACCGTGGCGTACACGGCCGGGGGGCGGCACGCGTACATGGCGGACACCTACCAGGAGGTCCTGGCCCGGATCCTGTACGGCAAGCCCGATCTGCGCGGGTTGTCGGGGCGGCTGCGGGAGATCGTGGAGGCGTGCCTGGCCCACGACCCGCGCGACCGTCCGGACGCTGAGGAGACGTTGCGCGCGCTGCTCGGCCAGGACGGCGGAACGGGCGACGTCCTCCCCTCCGGCGCCCAGGCCGCCGCCCCCACGACCACCCCCGACAGAGCCCCGGCCACAGTGCCACGCCTCTCCCCGGAAGGGCCGCCCGCCACAGTGCCCTGGCCCTCCCCGAGGGGAACCCGCGCCCCCGCGGGCTCACCCCCTGAGACGCCCGCCGTCGCGGGCTCCCCTCCCTCCGAAGGGACGGCCGCCGTCGCGGGGCGGAGGGCGTGGCGGGGGTGGCAGGTGGTCGTGGCGGTGGCCGGGGTCGTGATGGGGGTCGCCGGTTTCGTGTTCTGGCTGCGGGCGTCCCAGGGCCCCGGCCTGGACGGCACCTGGAAGGGGACGGCCCAGCACACCCCCGCCACCGGGACGCCGGACGCGACGCGCACCACCCTCGACGGCACCTGGACGGGATCGGCCGAGCACCCCACGGCCGGCCGGGTCTTCCCGGTCGAGCTGCGCCTGCGCGCCGACGGCGGATCCACCATGCGCTGGGGCGCCGACCTGCACTGTTCCGGCCGGCTCGCCCCCACCAGGAGCCCCGTCGTGTTCGCCCTCGGCCAGGTCAAGGGCCAGGCGTGCCACGCCGGGACGGTCCGCATCGTCCCCTCGGACGACCCCGACCGGTTCCTGGTCAAGGTGACCCGGTCCGACACCGGCGCCGTCATGTACGCGGGCCAGCTCTCCCGTTCCTCCTGACCGGCTGTGTCACGGTCAGGCGGCGATTGCCGTGCACACTGTTGACTGAACGCCGCCCGTTGCCTTCAGTGGAGAGCAAGAAGGGGTGGCGGCGAGGGGAGGCGCCCCGTGCCGACGGCGCAGCCGCTGAGAACGGGGGACCCGCACAGACTCGGCGAGTACGAGCTCGCCGGGCGGCTGGGTGAAGGCGGGCAGGGCGCGGTGTTCCTCGGTTCGCGAGGCGGCGAGAGGTACGCGGTCAAGCTGCTGCACGGGCCCGTGGGGGACGAGCAAGGGGCGTTCCTGCGGGAGGTGGAGCTGGCCAAGCATGTGGCCAGGTTCTGCACGGCCCAGGTGATCGACGCCGGGTTCGACGAGGGCCGGCCGTACATCGTGAGCGAGTACGTCGACGGGCCCTCGCTGCACCGGGAGGTCTCGCTGACCGGGCCGCGGCACGGCGGCGCGCTGGAGCGGCTGGCGGTCGGCACCGCGACCGCGCTGGCCGCGATCCACCGGGCGGGCATCGTGCACCGGGACTTCAAGCCGCAGAACGTGCTGCTCGGGCCCGACGGCCCACGGGTGATCGACTTCGGCCTGGCCAGGGCGCTGGACGCGGCGGCCACGGTGACGAACCGGGGCGTGGGCACGCCGGCGTACATGGCTCCCGAGCAGATCACCGCCTCGGCCGTGACCGGGGCGGCCGACGTCTTCTCCTGGGGCGCGACGATGTGCTTCGCGGCCAACGCGAGCGCGCCGTTCGGGCAGGACTCGGTGGCGCCGGTGCTGCACCGCATCCTGACCGCGCCGCCCGAGCTGGGCCGGCTGGACGGGCGGCTGCGGGTGCTGGTGGCCGCCTGCCTGGACAAGGACGTCAGGAACCGGCCCTCCAGCAGGGAACTGCTGCTCGCGCTGCTGGGCGAGCCGGACGCGCCGGACCGGGGGTACGGGGACGTGCCGCTGGTCCCCGGGCAACGTCCGCCCGTGCCGCTGGCCGAGCCCGAGGTCACCGGTGCGGCCGGCGCCTACCACCTGCGCTCCCGGACGGGCGCCGGCCCGGAACCTCCCACCTCCACCGGCCCGACGACCCCGCCGGACCCGACGGCCCCGGTCGAGCCGCCCCCGCAACGCCCGAAGGTGCCGTACGAGCCGGGCCCGCCAGGCCCGAGGGCGCCGGACGAGCCGGACGGTCTGAGGACGCGGGCCGGGACGGGCGCGACGGACCGCCGGGGGCGCGGGGCCGGGTGGGTGCAGGCGGTCGTGGCCGTGTGCGCGGCGCTGCTGGTGACCGCGGTCGTGCTCACGGTGATCGTGCCCGCGCTCAACGGCCACCGCTCCGGCCAGGCGTCCGTGCTGCCGGCGGCGCCGCCGAGCCCGGCGGGTTCGGCGCACGCCTCCTCGCGGCCGGGCGGGAAGCCGGCCGAGCGGCAGCGCGTGCCCACGGTCGCGCCCGCCGTCGAGCCCCCCGTCGAGCCCACCGGCGGACCTACCGGCGGCCCCACCGGTGGACCCACCGGTGAGCCGACAGCCGGGCGGCCGGTGACGGTCGCGGTTCCGCCGCTGACCGGCATGGATCGGGCCGCCGCGGTCAAGGCGCTCAAGCAGGCCGGACTGACGGTCGGCGCGGTCACCAGGACCGACTCGCCGCGGGAGATCGGCCGGGTGCTGGGCAGCCGTCCGGCGGCCGGCACGGTGGTGGGCCGGGGCGGCGCGGTCGCGCTGGAGGTGTCGGCGGGGGTGCCGGTGCCGTCCCTGATCGGGCGGCAGCGCAAGGCGGCCGAGGCGGCGCTCACCGCCGCCGGGCTCGCGGCGGGGACGGTCACCCGGGCCTGCTCCGACCAGCCGGACGGCCAGGTCCTCGCGACGCGGCCGGAGGCCGGCGCGCGGCTGCCGGGCGGCGCGACGGTGGCGCTCACGGTGGCTCGCCAGGGCGTCGAGGTGCCGTCCGTGGTGGGGCGGCCCCGAGCCGACGGCCGGGCCGCCCTGGTCGCGGCCGGCTTCACGGTACGGTCCCGTGCCCAGGTCGTGGACGACGACGCCAAGGCGGACACCGTCCTGGGCCAGAGCCTGACCCCGGGCACCTGCGCCGCGCCCGGCGACGTGGTGGTGATCACCGTCGGCGTCGCCGGCCAGTCCGGCGGCCCCGGCCCCGAGGAGCCCACGCAGACCCCGACCGGCCCCGCCACCGACCCCTCGACCGGCCTGTAGCCGCCACCGGCGCGCCCGGAAACGGCCCGGACGCGGCCCGGACGCGGCCCGGACCCGGCCCGGACGCGGCGGGGACGCGGCCCGGACGCGGAGGGGGAGCGACGAGGAAGCCGCGGGGAAGCGGCGGGGAAGTCGTCAGAAGGCCAGCGCGGACTCCAGCATGACCGCCGTGACCTGGTCCTCGGGCAGGTCCATGGTCTTGACCACGCCCCACTGCAGCGCCCCGAGCAGCGCCCAGCACCTGACCCTGGCCTCCGGGCCCGGGTTCTCGCCGGCGAGCTTGGCGAAGATCTCGTCCCTGAACGTGCCGACGACCGCGCGCTCGGAGCCGGGCGGCTGGCTGTCGTCGGCCGCGAGGTCCTCCATGAACAGGCGGATCACCGCGCGGTGCCGCACCGCGAAGACGGCCAGGGCCTCGACGAACGCCTTGCGGTCCGGGTATTCGGTGTCGAGCAGCGTGATCATCTCGGCCGCGGCGGGGGAGAGCAGCTCGGAGGCCAGCCGGTCCTTGGGGTGGAAGTGGTAGGCGACGGCGGTCTTGGTCAGCCCGACCGCGGCGGCGATGTCGGCCAGCGAGGTGCCCGCGTAGCCGCGCTCGGCGAACAGCTCGCGCGCGGCCGCCAGGATCCGGGAGCGGGTGTCGTCGGGTGTGGTCATCGTCTCATTTCCCACGGGATCCGGAATTTCGGATGTCCTCCGTTTTATCGTAGTCCTGTACGACCGTACAGGACGGCCGTCGGGCAGGGGCGAGACGATGACGCGGTTTCTTGGTCGGCTGGGTGGCTGGTGCGCGCGGCACGGGCGGATCGTGCTGGCTTTATGGGTGGCCCTGGCCGCGGGCCTGATGGGCGCGAGCCTCGCGCTCGGCAGCCCGGTCAGCAACGACGCCTCCATCCCGGGCACCGACGCGCAGCGCGCGCACGACCTGATGAAGGAGGGCTTCGGCCCCGGCTACGCCACCGGCGGAACCGTGCAACTCCTCCTGTACTCCGCGGACGGCAAGCTCACCGACGAACCGCGTAAGCAGGCCGTCGAGCGCGCGGTCGCCGCGATGCGCACGATGCCGCACGTCGTCCAGGTGGACACGCCCTACCGGATGGGCGGCATCGCCTCGAACCTGCAGATCGGCGTGATCACCGTCAAGATGCAGGGCAACGACCCCGACAAGGTGGGCGAGGACACCCAGGCCCTGTCCGACGCCGCTGCCCCGGCCAGGGACGCCGGGCTGGAAGTGGTGCCCGCCGCCGACTCCAACCCGGCGAGCAAGGAGATCAAGACCGGGCCGAGCGAGATCATCGGCGTGGTGTGCGCGCTGCTCGTGCTGGTCTTCGCGTTCGGGACGCTGGTCGCCGCGATGGTGCCGATCTTCGCCGCGCTGGTCAGCGTCGCGACCGGGCTCGGCGTGATCGGCCTGCTCGGCTACGTCGTGGACATGCCCAAGCAGGCCGGGATCATGTCCACGATGATCGGGCTCGGCGTCGGCATCGACTACGCGCTGTTCCTGCTGTCGCGCCACCGCAAGCTGCTGGCCGACGGCGTGCCGGTCGTGGAGTCCGTACGGCGGACGGTGGCCAGCTCGGGCGGGGCCGTCGTGTTCGCCGGCGGCACGGTGATCATCGCGTTGAGCGCGCTGATGCTGGCCGGGTTCCCGCTGCTGAGCACGCTCGGCTGGGTGACCGGCATCTCCGTCGTCTTCGCCGTGCTGACCTCGGTCACCCTCGTGCCCGCCCTGCTCGGGCTGCTCGGCCACCGCGTCAACGCGCTCAAGGTGCCGCTGGTCCGCGGGCGGTCGTCCACCCGCGGCGGGGGCGCCGGCTGGGCCGGGCTGGGCGCGTGGGTGGCGCGCCGGCCGTGGCGGGTGCTGATCGGCAGCGTCCTCGTGCTCGGCGCGCTGGCCGCGCCCGCGCTCGCGCTGCAGCTGGGGCCCCTGGACGAGGGGTACGCGGCCAAGGACTCGGCCGGGCGGCGCGCGTACGAGCTGATGGCCACGGCCTTCGGCCCCGGCAGCAACGGCCCGCTCATCGTGGTCGCCGAGCTGCCGGAGAAGGTCTCCGGCGCCGGGGACGCCGCCGTGAAGCGGATCGCCGACGAGGTCGCCCGCGTCGACGGGGTCGCCCACGTGTCGGACCCCAAGGTGAACGCCTCCGGCCGCTCGGTCCTGCTCCAGACGATCAGCGACTACGCCCCGAGCGACCCCAAGGCCGCCGAGGTGGTCAGGGAGGTCAGGGCCATCTCGATCCCGGGCGTCCAGGTGCACGTCGGCGGCAAGGTGGCCGGGCTGACCGACGCCGGGGACCGCATGAACGAGCGCACCCCGCTGGTCATCGGCGTGGTCGTGCTGCTCAGCGCACTGCTCCTGCTGTTCGCCTTCCGCGCGCCCGTCGTCGCGGTCAAGGCCGCCGTGATGAACCTGGTGTCGCTGGGCGCCGCGTTCGGCGCGCTCGCGCTGGTGTTCTCGATCGGCCTCGGCAGCGGCCTGGTCGGCATGGACGCCCCCATGGACGCCTCCTACCTCCAGACGTTGTTCTTCTCCGTGCCGATCGAGAGCTACGTGCCGCTGATGTTGTTCGCGGTGCTGTTCGGCCTGTCGATGGACTACGAGGTGTTCCTGCTCACCGCGGTGCGCCAGGCCCACGCCCGGCACGGCGACAACAGCCGGGCGGTGGCCGAGGGCCTCGGCTCGACCGGCCGGGTCATCACCTCGGCCGCCCTGATCATGGTGGCGGTGTTCGTGGCGTTCATCGCCTACCCGGACGCGATGGTCAAGACGTTCGGCGTCGGGCTGGCCGTGGCCATCGCGGTGGACGCGACCGTCATCCGCGGCTTCCTCGTGCCGGCCACGATGGTGCTGCTCGGCCGGGCGAACTGGTGGTGCCCGCGCTGGCTGGACCGGCTGCTGCCGAACCTGTCGGTCGAGGGCCACGAGGAGGACGAGCCGGAGCCGCGCCGCGAGCGCGCGCAGGAGCCGGTGGGCGCCGGGCGTTGACCCCGCCGGCGGCCGGTGAGCCGGGGGCGCCGAGGTGGCGGGCCGGTCCGGGGTCGTCGGGGTGGCGGGCCGGTCAGTCGGGGTCGTCGAGGTGGCAGGCCGGCACCCACCCGACGACGCCCGTGGCCGCGTCGGTGCCGTGGTGCCACAGGGTGCTGTCGAAGGCGTCGTCGCAGCGGAACAGCTCGTGCTCCTCAGAGCGGTCGGAGTCGAACCCGTCGCCGGGACGGCCCACGCCGAGCTGGGCCGCGCCGCCCTTCGGCTCGCTCCAGATGACCACCTCGCGGCTGCGGAAGTCGTAGCGGTAGCGGGCCTGCGCGGGGCCGGCGCCGCCCACGGTCACGACCGCGAGCAGGCCGGCCGCGACGGCTCCTCTGACGAGCATGCGGACCTCCCTCACTGTGGGCGATTACCCGCTCACAGTACGCTCCCGCACGACCTCGTGCCCGGCACGCCGCCAGCCGACCAGGCCGCCGTCCAGCGGGCGGGCGTCGAGACCGCGCTCGCGCAGCAGGCGTGCGGCCTGCGGGGAGAGCACGCAGTACGGCCCGCCGCAGTAGGCCACGACCCGGGCGTCGGCCGGCAGCTCCGCCAGGCGGCCCGCCAGGTCCTCCAGGGGCACCGAGATCGCGCCCGGCACGTGTCCCTTGGCGTAGGCGGCGGCCGGCCGGACGTCGACGACCACCGTGCCGGGGTCGGCCAGCCGGGCGGCCAGCTCGTCGGCCGTGACGCCGGACAGGTCCCCCAGGTGCTCCCGCACCGCCTCGCGCAGGCCGGACAGCCGGTCGTGGGCGAACCGCTGGAGGTCGCCCAGGAAGCGCGAGACCTGCTCGTCGGCCAGCCGGTAGCGGATCCGCGTGCCGTCCCGGCGGCTGGTCACCAGGTGGGCCGCGTGCAGGTGCTGGAGCTGGGCCGAGGTGTTCTTGAGCGGCACGCCGGCCGCCCGCGCCAGCTCCTCGACCGTGCGCTCGCCCTGGTCGAGCACGTCGAGCAGGCGCAGCCGCACCGGGTTGGCCAGCGCCTTGCCGACGCGGGCCAGGTGCCGGTAGACGGGTTCCTCGGGGAAATCGGCCATCAGACCGCGTACTGGTCGTGGCGCAGCCAGAGTTCGGTCCACTCCTCGGGGGTGAGCTCGCGGCCGCTGTGGGTGATCTCGGCCAGCTCCTCGAAGTACGCCTCGCGCGGCGCGCCCGGCGTGAAGAGCACCAGCATCGAGGCCGGCTCGCCGGAGGCGTTGCGGAAGGCGTGCACGCCGCCCTCGGGCACGTGCAGGAAGTCGCCGGGGCGGCCGTCGGCCCACTTGTCGCCGTCGTAGAGCTGGACGGTGCCGGTCAGCACGTAGAACGACTCGGTGATGGTGCGGTGGAAGTGCGGGGACGCGCCGCCGGGACGCGGGCCCATCTCCCAGCGGTACAGGCCGTAGGCGCCGTTCGTCGAGCCGCCCGTGCCCAGGTAGTGGACGCGGGTGCCGGTCGCCATCGACAGGTCGGGGCCCTTGTCCGCCGGGCGCAGGGTGGCGCTGATCTCGCCGGTCTCGGCCAGGTAGCGCTGCTGGGGGTACGACATGGGACAACCTCCACTATTCCAAAGGAAATTAGAATAGCGCCTCAGAACGTGATGACCGTACGGGCGACCGTCCCCTGGCGGACGTGGGCGACCGCCTCGTTGATCTGGTCGAGGGGGAGGCGTTCGGTGATCAGGCCGTCGAGGTCGAGGCGGCCGCGGAGGTACTGGGCGGCCAGCATGGGCAGGTCGCGGTGCGGCGCGGCGTCGCCGCCCTGGGTGCCCATGAGGCGGCGGGAGGAGAACAGCAGCCCGGTGTCCAGCGCCATGGGGTGGCCCTGGGGCGGGCTGCCGACCATGACCGTGGTCCCGCCCGGCTGGGTGGCGGCGAAGGCCTCCGCCAGCACGCCGGGGACGCCGGTCGCGTCGAAGGCGTAGTCGACGCCGCCGCGGACCAGCGCGCCGACCTGGCGGGGCAGGTCGCCGGCGGTGAGCAGGTGGGTGGCCCCGAAGCGCTCGGCCAGCTTGAGCTTTCCCTCGGCCACGTCCGCGGCGATGATCGTGGTGGCGCCGGCGAGCACCGCGCCCTGGATGACGTTGAGCCCCACGCCGCCGCAGCCGACCACCAGGACCGAGGCGCCCGGCGGCACCTCGGCCACGTTCAGGACGGCGCCCACGCCGGTGACCACGCCGCAGGCCAGCAGGCACATGGCGGCGAAGGGCGCGTCCTTGGCGATCTTGACGCACATGGCCTCGGCGACCACCGCGTACTCGGCGAACGAGCCGATGCCGATGAAGCGGCGGGTCTCCCGGCCGTCGAGGGTGACCCTGGGCGGGCCGCCCATGATGGTCGGCAGCCGCTGCGGGCCCGAGCACAGGTGGAAGCGGCCGGAGCCGCAGTGGCGGCAGCGCCCGCAGGGGCCGCTCATGGCGATGATGACGTGGTCGTCCGGCCTGACGGAGGTGACGCCCGCGCCGACGCTCTCGACCACGCCCGCGCTCTCGTGCCCCAGGATGAACGGCGGCGCGCTCACCACCGGGCTCTTGCCGTCGATGGCCTTGAGGTCGGAGCCGCACACGCCCGAGGCCATGATCCGGACGCGCACCTCGCCGGGGCCGGGGTCGTCGATCTCGACGTCGCGGATCTCCATCGGGGCGTGGAACCCGGTCAGCACGGCCGCGCGCATCAGCATGCGCCCCACGCTAGCCCGGCGCGCCGCCTGCGAGCAAGCGGTTGCTCGGTTGGCCGTTGACACCCCTTCCCGGCAAATCTACGCTCAGCGAAACCAAGCGAGCGCTAGGCCGAGTCGCGAGGAGAACAACATGGTACGGCGGGGCGCGGCGGCGCTCACCCTGACGCTGCTCGTCGCCGGCTGCGCGGCCCAGCAGACCGGCGCGGCCCAGTCGGGCGCGGGAGTGACGGACACCACGATCAAGATCGGCGGCGTGCTGACCAAGACCAGCGCGAGCGGCTACTCGACCAGGGACGCCGAGATCGGGGCGAAGGCCAGGTTCGCCCGCGCCAACGCCGAGGGCGGCGTGCACGGCCGGAAGATCGACTTCATCGGCGCCGAGGACGACGCCCAGGACGCGGCCAAGGGCGACGCGGCGGCCAAGAAACTCGTCCAGAAGGACCAGGTGTTCGCCCTGGTCCCGGTGCACGCCCCGAACTTCGGCGGCGCGGCCTTCCTCGAACAGCAGGGCGTCCCCTGGTTCGGCTGGGCCACCGGGCCGCAGTGGTGCGGCACCAGGACCGGGTTCGGCTACAACGGCTGCCTGGCCCCCAAACGCGGCGCCGGGTCCCAGACGTGGTGGGGCAGGCAGCTGGCCGACCTGCTCGGCGGCGCCGCCGGCAAGAGCGTCTACGTGCAGACCAGCGACTCCAGCGGCAGCAAGTACGGCGGCACGACCATCTCCCAGTCGTTCACCGCGGCCGGGTTCAGGCTGGCCGGCGTGAACTCCGGCCTGCCGGCCGCCGCCCCGCCCCCCGACTGGCTCCCGTACGTCAACAAGATCATGACCTCGGACGGCGGCAGGGCCCCCGACGTCGTCGTCTCGGTGATCGCCGGCACCAAGTTCAACGTCGGGCTCTACGCGGCGCTCAAACGGGCCGGCTACAAGGGCGTGCTCACCGACGCCACCAGCTACGACCTGGCCATCCTCAAGGACCCGGCCGGCGCGCAGGCGCTCGACGGCGTGATCGCCGCGCCCATGTTCGAGCCGTTCGAGTCGCCGGCGCCCGAGATCGCCCAGCTCAAGAAGGACGTCGAGCAGGTCGCTCCCGGCACGGCGCTCACCCAGCACCTGGCGATCGGCTACTGGTCCGCCGACATCTTCCTCGACGTGCTCAAGCGCACCGGCAAGGACCTGACCAGGGAGAAGTTCCTGGCCACCGCCAACGGCGACTACCTCTACGAGAACCCCGGGTTCGGCCGCATCCGCTACCCGAGGGACCACAGCGAGCCGAACGGCTGCGGCGCCCTGGTCAAACTGGAGGGCGGCGCCTTCCAGGTGGCCAGGAGGATGGCCTGCTTCGACAACGTGCCGCTGAAATGATCCTCCAGTACGTGCTCAGCGGCCTGGTCACCGGGGCCGTCTTCGCGATCATGGGCTCCGGCCTGACCCTGTCGTACGCGGCGACCGGGGTGTTCAACTTCGCCCACGGCGCCGTCGGCTTCCTGGCCGCCCTCGTGTTCTACGAGCTCACCGCCGCCGCCGGGCTGCCCGCCTGGCTGTCGGCGCTGGTGGCGGCCGGGCTGTTCGCGCCCGCGCTCGGCTACCTGCTGCACCGGGCCATGTTCCGCGGGCTCGCCCAGGCGGGGGAGACCGCGCAGATCGTCGCCACCATCGGGCTCACGATCGCGCTGCCCGCGCTCGGCCTGCTGGCCGTGGAACTGGCCGGGCTGCCCGCCACGGACGCCACCTCGCTGCCGCGCGGCGTCGGCCCCCATCCGGCCCAGGCGTTCGACCCGCTCGGCGTGCGGCTGGACAGCGACCAGCTCATCACCTTCGCCTTCTCGGCCGTCGCGGCGGCGGGGTTGTGGGCGTTCCTGCGGCACACGCCGTACGGGCTGCGCATGCGCGCCTGCGTGGACCGCCGCCGCCTGGCCACGCTCCGGGGCATCGACGCCGACGCCACCTCGGCGCTGGCCTGGATGCTCGGATCGGGGCTCGCCGGGCTGGCCGGGGTGCTGGCGGCGCCGGTGCTCGGGCTGGACGCGACGGCGTACACGGTGCTGCTGTTCGCCTCGGCGACGGCGGCCGTGTTCGGGCGGCTGCGCTCGATCCCCTGGACGTTCGCCGCCGGGCTCGCGCTCGGCGTCGTGCAGAACCTGGTCGCCGGGTACACCGACTTCCTGGAGGAGGTCACCGGGCTGCGCACGGCCGTGCCGGTGATCCTGCTGTTCGCCGGGCTGCTGCTGCTGAACCGGTCGCGGGAGCGGGTGGCGGGCAGCGCCGCCGAAGACGTCCCGCCGCCCGACCACCTGGCCGGGGTGCCCGCCTGGCGCAGGCGGCTGCCGTGGGCGGCGGGCCTGGCCGCGCTGGCGGCCTTCGCCCTGCTCGGGCCGGAGTACTACGTGGGCGTCGCGGCCCAGGGGCTGGTGCTGGCGCTGATCTTCTGCTCGTTCGTGGTGGTCACCGGGATCGGCGGCATGGTGAACCTGGCGCAGGCCGCCTTCGCCGCCATGGCCGCGCTGACCTGCGGGTGGGCGTTCGCCTCCGGGCTGCCGTTCGTCGTGGCGATCCTGCTCGGGGTGGCCGCGGCGGGGGCCGTCGGGCTGGTCGTGGCGCTACCCGCGCTGCGGCTGGGCGGCCGGGTGCTGACGCTGGCCACGCTGGCCCTGGCGCTGCTGGCCGACCAGGTGCTGTTCCAGGTGGACGCCTTCAGCAACGGGACCATCGGATGGGCGCTGCCGGCGCTCGGGCTCGGCTTCGCCGACACCTCCGACCCGCGGGTGCGGGTGGCCGTGCTGCTGGCGCTGATCGGGCTGGTGGCGCTGCTGGTGCGCAACCTGGAGCGGTCGGCGTCGGGGCGGGCCGTCCTCGCCGTACGGTCGGCGCCCGCGGCGGCCGTCACCTCCGGGCTGTCCGCGCCGCGGGCCAAGATCGTGCTGTTCGTGCTGGCGTCGGGGATCGCCGGGCTCGGCGGCGTGCTGTTCGCGATCTCCAAGGGGTCGGTCACGGCCACCGACCTGCCGGCGTTCGCCGGGTTCGTCTGGCTGGCCGTGGTGGTGCTGCAGGGCGTGCGCAGGATCGGCGGGGCGGTGCTCGGCGGGCTGGTCGCGGTGGCCGTGCCCGAACTGCTGGCGACCTGGGACGTCTCCGCGCACGTCGGGTCGATCCTGTTCGGCGCGGGCGGCATGATCCTGGCCCGGCATCCGGACGGCGTGCTCACCCAGCTCGCCGAGGCCCGCCATCGCCGCCGCGCCCGCCGCCTCTCGGCCACTTCTCCCGGTGCTTCTCCCGGTGCTTCTCCCGCCGCTTCTCCCGCCGCTTCTTTCGGTGCTTCTTTCGGTGCTTCTTCCGGCAGGCCTTCCGCGCCCGGCGGCCCCGGGGGGCCGCTGTTCGTGCTGGAGGACGTCGTGGCGGGCTATGCCGACTGCACCGTGCTGCGCGGGGTGCGGCTGGAGGTGCGGCCCGGCGAGGTGGTGGCGCTGCTCGGCGCGAACGGCGCGGGCAAGTCCACCACGTGCGCCGTCGCCGCAGGGGACCTGCCGGTGACCGGCGGCCGCGTCCTGCTCGACGGCGTGGACGTCACCGCCTGGCCGGCGCACCGGCGGGCGCGCGCGGGCGTCCTGCTGGCCCCCGAGGGGCGGGGCGTCTTCCCCGGGCTCACTGTGGAGGAGAACCTGCGTACCTGGCTGGAGGATCCGGAGCCGGTCTACCGGCGCCTGCCGCAGCTCGCGGCCCGCCGTACGGTGGCCGCGGGCGCCCTGTCCGGCGGCGAGCAGCAGCTCCTCACGCTGGCCCCGGCCCTGGTGCGGCCGCCGCGGGTGCTGATCGCCGACGAGCCCTCGCTGGGCCTGGCCCCGCTCGTGGTGCGGCAGGTGTTCGACGTCTTCGCCGAGCTGCGCGACCGGGGCGTGGCGCTGCTGCTGGTCGAGGAGAAGGCGACCGAGGCGCTGGCCGTCGCCGACCGGGTCGCGTTCATGCGGCTGGGCGCCGTCACCTGGACGGGCCCCCGCTCGGAGGTGGACGGCGACCGGCTGACCGCCGCCTACCTGGGGGTGAGGTGAATGCTGGCGGTGCAGGGCGTGTCCGTGGCCTTCGGCGGCGTCAGGGCGCTGGACGGCGTGTCGTTCGAGGCCGGGCCCGGCCAGGTCTGCGGCGTGATCGGCCCGAACGGCGCGGGCAAGACCACGCTGTTCGACGTGGTGTCCGGGCTGCGCAGGCCGGTCGCGGGCCGGGTCACGCTGGCCGGGCGCGACCTGACCGGAGTGTCCGCGCTCCGGCGGGCCAGAGCCGGCGTGCGCAGGACGTTCCAGCGCACGCAGGTGTTCGGCCGGCTCACCGTGGCCCAGAACGTGCTGGCCGCGCTCGACTGGCACGGCGGTGGCGGCGGGCTGGCCGCCGATCTGGCCGGGTGGCCGGGCCGGCGGCGGATCGAGCGCGAGCGCGGCGCACGCGTGGCCGAGGTGCTCGACCTGTGCGGGCTCACCCCGCTGCGCGACGCGTACGCCGCCGCGCTGCCGGTCGGGCAGCGCCGGATGGTCGAGCTGGCCCGCGCGCTCGCGGACCGTCCTCGGCTCCTGCTGCTGGACGAGCCCACCTCCGGCCTGGACGCCGCCCAGACCGCCCGGCTCGGCGAGGTCGTCAGGGCCCTGGACACCACCGTGCTGCTGGTCGAGCACGACATGGGCTTCGTCATGGAGATCTGCGACCGCATCGTCGTCCTGGACCTGGGCAGGGTCATCGCGTCCGGGACGCCGGCCCGGGTCAGGGACGATCCGGTGGTGCGGGCCGCGTACCTAGGCTGAGTGCCGTTCGGTGAAGGACAGGATGCGGCGCCAGGCGTCCTGGCAGACGCCCTCCCACTCCTTGTACGAGCGGTCGAAGAAGGAGTGCGGCGCGCCCTCGTAGACGTGGGTCTCGTGCTCGGTGCCCACCCGGTCCAGCGCCGCGGTGTAGGCGTCGAACTCCTCCGGGCTCGACACCTTGTCCGCGCCGCCCCGGAGCAGCAGCAGCGGCGCGCCGGGACCGGTCTTCGGCTCGTCGATGAAGCGCAGCGCGCCGTAGAAGCCGATGCTCCCGGCCAGGCCGTTGCCCTCCGCGCCCTGACGCCACGACAGCGCGCCGCCCATGCAGAAGCCGACCGTGAACACCGGGCCGCCGGCCGCCAGCTCGGCGGTCGCCGCCGCCGCGTCGGCCTGCACCTGGTCGAGCTTGAGCTGGTCGACGTGCGGCATGTAGTCGAAGTCGTCGCCCCGGTCGCCGGTCCCGGCGGTGCGGCCGAAGTAGTCGATCGCGATCGTGCGGAACCCGGCCTCGGCGAAGCGCACCGCGAGGTCGCGGTAGAACGGGTGCAGGCCGCGCACGTCCGGCATGATCACCACGCCGCGGCCGTTCGGCTCGGCCGGGTCGGCCCGGTAGGCCATGAAGCGGGTGCCGTCGGCGGAGGTCAGCGTGATCTGCTCGTGCGCCGCCACCTCGCCCTGGATCGGCGGGGCGGGCGGCCGGCTGTCGGTGGAATGACACATGTGCCCAGCATGCCCAAGCTGATCGCCCGTCATCCACCTTCGTCGTCAGTACGGCGGCGCTGCCCGGAAGGCCGCCAGCAGGTGGGCCCGCACCCGCCCCACGGCCGGCCTGGCCGGCGCGCCCGACCGAACGGCCAGGTAGCCGGTGTTGATCGGCGGCTCCGCCGGCTCGGCCAGCACGACCAGCGTGCCCTCGGCCAGGTCGCGACGGCACAGGTACGCGGGCAGGACGGACACGCCCATGCCGGCCCGCACCGCGCTCAGCACGCCGCGCAGGTCCGGGATGACGACCTGCGCGGCCATCGACGGCCGCCGCCCGAAGACGGCCCGCCAGTAGCGGCGCACGATGGGCAGGTCCTCGGCGTAGGCCACCACCGGGACCGCGGCCAGCTCCTTGGGCCCGACCCGGCCGGCCGGCAGCCCGCGGGCCACGGACGGCGCCGCCACCAGGACGAACTCCTCGTCGTAGACCGGGTCCGCCTGGATGCCGCGCACCCGGGGCCGGATCGTGGACAGCACCAGGTCGAGCCGTCCGGCCGCGAGGTCGGCCAGCAGGTCGTCGGCCAGGCCGAGGGTGGTGCGCAGGCGCAGCCCGTCGCGGACGAGCGGGGCGAGCATCGGCATGACCTCCTCGCACAGGAACTCGGCCGGGCCGCCCAGGTGCACGGCCTCGTCCGAGGGCAGCTCCGAGCCGGCCACCTCCTCCAGCGCGTCGAGGGCGGGGGCCACCCGGCGGGCCAGCTCGTCGGCGGCGGGGGTGGGCGCGACGCCGCGCGGCAGCCGGTCGAACAGCGGCCGGTCGAGCGTCGCCTCCAGCGTCTTGACCTGGGCGGTCACCGCCGGTTGCGAGAGGCCGAGTGTGTGCGCGGCGGCGGTGATGGAGCCGGTCCTGTGGACGGCGAGAAAGGTCCGCAGCAGGTCCAGCGAGAGAGAGGACACATCACTATTCTGATGCCACGACCGACGTCTCGCTATTTGTTGCTGATGGGCTTTCCCGGCCATGCTCGACGGCATGAGCAAGCGCATCCTGATCGTGCTGACCAGCCACGACGACCTCGGCGGCGTGGAGCGTACCGGATACTACGTCCCCGAGGCGGCCCATCCCTGGCAGATATTCACCAAGGCCGGCTTCGAGGTGGACGTCGCCAGCATCGCCGGCGGCCGGCCGCCCCGCGACGGCCACGACCCGGACGACCCGGCGCAGGCCGCCTTCCTCGCCACCGGCCTGGACGACGACACCGCCCCCCTCTCCGCGGTGGACGCCTCGGCCTACGACGCCGTCCTGTACGCCGGCGGCCACGGCACCATGTGGGACTTCCCCGCCGACCCCGACGTGGCCCGGGTCGGCCGCGAGATCTACGAGCGCGGCGGCGTGGTCGCTGCGGTCTGCCACGGCCCGGCCGCGCTGGTCGGCCTGACCTTGTCCGACGGCTCCCACCTGGTGGACGGGCGGCGGGTGGCCGCCTTCACCAACAGCGAGGAGACCGCGCGGGGCGTGGCGGGGGTGGTGCCGTTCCTGCTGGCCGACGCGCTGACCGAACGCGGCGCCCGGCACGAGCCCGCCCCCGACTGGCAGCCGCAGGTCGTCGTGGACGGCCGGCTGGTCACCGGCCAGAACCCGGCCAGCGCCGCGCCCCTGGCCGAACAGGTCGTCGCCCTCCTGAGCTGACTCCGGCCGAACAGGTCGTCGCCCTCCTGAGCTGACCCCGGCCGACCAGGTCGTCGCCCTCCTGAGCTGACCTCGGCCGACCTTGCCCCGGCCTTGGCCGAGGTCGCCGGACGGCGGGCGTCGGGCCGCCAACGGCAGCCGGATGGCGGTTGCCGCGCCGTCGCGCGAGATCCGACCATCGAGGGGTACGGCAAGCCCCTCCGTGGAAGGAAGTCCTCATGGCGTTCCACCCCAACCTCGATCCGGACCTGCGTGCCGCCCTGGAGAACGCGCCGTTCCCGGCGTTCGACGTGACGGCGCTCGACGCGGAGGAGCTGGCCGGGCACCGCGCCCAGATCCACGCGATGCTGGCCGCGACGCCGCCCGCCGAGACCGAGGTGCGGATCGAGGACCGCCGCGTCCCCGGTCCCGACGGCGAACCGGACATCCGGGTCCGCGTCTACCGCCCCGCGCAGGACGGCGCCGGCCGGCCCGGCCTCTACTGGATCCACGGCGGCGGCATGATCGTCGGCATGCCCGAGGTGGACGAGGCCGCGATGATCGAGTACGTCGAGCGGCTCGGCGTCGTCGTGGTCTCCGTCGACTACCGTCTGGCGCCCGAGCACCCGCACCCCGCGCCGGTCGAGGACTGCTACGCGGGCCTGCTGTGGACCGCCAAGAACGCCGAGGAGCTGGGCATCGACCCCGCCCGGCTGGCCGTCGGCGGGGCCAGCGCGGGTGGGGGGCTGGCCGCCGGGACCGTGCTGCTCGCCCGCGACCGGGGCGGGCCCGAGGTGGTCCTCCAGCTGCTGATCTGCCCGATGCTCGACGACCGCAACACCACCCCGTCGAGCCTGGAGTTCACCGAGGCCGTGGTCTGGGACCGGGCCGCGAACCTCTACGGCTGGTCCGCCCTGCTCGGCGACCGGGCGGGTGGCCCGGACGTCCCGGCGTACGCGGCGCCGGCGCGGGCCGAGGACCTGTCGGGGCTGCCGCCCGCGTTCGTCGACGTGGGCGAGCTGGAGGTGTTCAGGGACGAGGACATCGACTACGCCCAGCGGCTGGCGCGGGCCGGGGTGTCCACCGAGTTCCACCTCTACCCGGGGGCGTTCCACGGGTTCGACGTCATGGTGCCGGACACCCCGCTGAGCAGGCGGGCGCGGGAGACCCGGCTGGCCGCGCTCAGGCGGGCGTACCGCCTGTAGCGGTGGCGGCGCCGACGGTGGTGGGCGTGACGTTGGCGGCGCCGGCGGTGGTGGCGCCGGCGTTGGCGGCGCCGGCGTTGGCGGCGTCAGCGGTGGTGGCGTCAGCGGTGGTGGCGTTCGCGAGGAGGCGCAGCAGGGCCAGGGCGAGGTGGGCGCGCAGGCGTCCGGCCTGGTCGGCGAGGGAGAAGCCCAGCACCGACTCCGCCCGCGCGATGCGGGCCGCCATCGAGCTGTGGTGCAGGTGCACCCCGGTGGCGGCGGCGCGGACCGACCCGGCCGAGCACAGCGCGCGCACCGCGAGCAGGTGGTCCTCGCTCAGCCGCGCCATCGCCCGTACGTCGGCCAGCTCCGCGACGGCCGGGCCGGGCAGGTCGGCGAACAGCGCGAGCGCGCCGAGATCAGTCCAGCGCACCACCCGGTCGTGCGGGCCGGTGAAGCGCAGCGCCGTGCGGGCCTTGGCCCAGGACTCGGCGGCGTGCGACCCGGGTAGCTCGGGGCCGATGCCCACGCGGGCGCCCTCGGGCAGCTCGCCCTCGACGGTGGTGGCCACCAGCACGGCCTGGGTGTCGCCGATCCTGGCCGTCCGCACGCGGTGCCCCATCGCCCGCAACCCGGCCGCGAGCGGGTCGTGGAGGCGGGCGGACGCCGTGGTCCGGAGCGGGTCGCGGGGAGTGGTGGACGTCGTGGCCTGAAGCGGGTCGCGGGCGATGGTGGATGCCGTGGCGTGAAGCGGGTCGTGGGGGAGGGCGAAGGCCATGGCCTGGAGCGGGGTGGACGGCGCGAAACCGAGCAGGCGCAGCGCCCGCGCGCGTTCCGCCTCGCCGGTCTCGGCCGACAGCACCAGCTCGACCAGCGCCGGGTCCCGGCCCTCGCGGGCCTGCGCGGCGGCGCGTTCCAAGGTCAGCTCGGCGGCGGCGGCGAACCGTTCGAGCACGATGTCGTCGAGGCCGTGGGGGGCGCCCTCGCGTTCCATCCACACGCTGCCCAGGCCGCCGCTCAGCTCCCTCGCCCGGCCCCCCTCCCCGGCGCGCGGCGTCTCCGTGTCGGCGGACCGGCCGTCCGGGCCCGTCCGGAGGCGCCGGCCGGTGGTGGCGTCGTGCAGGCCGACCGGGCATCGCGCCAGCCGCGCGGTGGCCGCGAGCAGCACGGGCACGGTGACATGGTCGCGCACCAGCGAGTCGAAGTAGGCGATGACCCGCACCGCGCTCTCGGCGTCGGTGTCGAGTGTGGAAAGCCGGAGCAGAAGACCCTGCACGACGTCCAGACTAGGCCGACGGACGGCGGCCTGGCCAGTAGACCAAGCGTGCGCTAGTTTGGTTTCGTGGATCTCGACTTCTCCCCGGCCGAGCAGGACTTCCGCGCCGAGGTTCGCGACTGGCTGGCCGCCCACGTGCCCGAGCGGCTGCCGCCGATGGACACCGATGAAGGCTTCCTGGCCCACCGGGCCTGGGAGGCGCTGCTGGCCGGCGAGCGGCTGTCGGTCGTCTCCTGGCCCCGCGAGTACGGCGGCCGGGCCGCGTCCCTGATCGAATGGCTGATCTTCGAGGAGGAGTACTGGGCCGCCGGGGCCCCCGCCCGGGTCAGCCAGAACGGCATCTTCCTCCTGGCCCCCAGCCTCATGCGGTTCGGCACCCCCGAGCAGCGGCGGCGCTGGCTGCCCCGGATGGCGACGGCCGAGGACGTCTGGGCGCAGGCCTGGTCCGAGCCCGAAGCCGGCAGCGACCTCGCCGCGCTCACCGCCCGCGCCGAACGCGCCGACGGCGGCTGGCTCCTGTACGGGCACAAGACCTGGAGCTCCCGAGCCGCCCACGCCTCCCACGGCTTCGGCCTCTTCCGCACCTCCGGCGCGCGGCACAAGGGCCTGACCTACTTCCTGTTCCCCCTGGACGACGTCGCCGTCCGGCCGATCGCCCAGCTCGACGGCCTGCCCGGGTTCGCCGAGCTGCACTTCGACGGGGTGTTCGCGCCCGACTCCATGGTGCTCGGCGAGCCCGGCGACGGCTGGCGCATCGCGATGTCCACCACCTCCTCCGAACGCGGCCTGACCCTGCGCAGCCCCGGCCGCTTCCTCGCCACCGCCGACCGCCTCCTCGACCTGGCCCTGGACGCCGACCCCGCCCTCGCCGACCAGGCCGCGCGCTGCTGGACGGCGGCCGAGGCGTACCGGCTGCACACCTTCGCCACCGCCCGCCGGATCATGGCCGGGGCCGAGATCGGGGCGGCGGCCAGCATGGGCAAGGTCTTCTGGTCGGAGCTGGACCTGCGCATGCACGAGCTGGCCATGGAACTGCTCGGCGACCGCGCCGGCGGGACGGCCTGGCTGGACGGCTTCCTGTTCTCGCTGGCCGGGCCCATCTACGCGGGCACCAACGAGATCCAGCGCAACATCATCGCCGAGCGTGTCCTGGGCCTGCCCCGATGACCCCTCTGGAGTCGCCCTCATGCACTTCGCCTTCACCGACGAGCAACTCGCCCTGGGGGCGACCGTCCGCGACGTGCTGCGGGCGCACTGCCCGCCCGGCGCGCTGCGGACCGAACGCCGTCCCGCCTGGGACCGGCTGGCCGAGCTGGGGTTCTTCGGGCTGCTGCTGCCGCCGGAGCTCGACGGTCTCGGGCTCGGGCTGACCGACGTGCTGCCCGCCGTGGAGGAGACCGGGCGGGCCTGCCTGCCGGGGCCGGTGGTCGGGACGGCGGTGGCGGCGGCGTTCCTGACCCCCGGGCTGCCCAAGCTGGCCTCGGGCGGGGTATGCGTCGGGGTGCTGCTGCCGGGGGAGGCGTACATGGCCGACGCCGATCTCGCCGACGTGCTGGTCGTGGCGCGTACGGGGGAGGGGGTGCGGGTGCTGCCGCGGCACGAGGCGCGGCTCGCCGCCGTGCCGGGGATGGATCCGTGCCGGCCGATGTTCGACGTCGCCTTCGAGGCGTCCGGACACGATGATCCCGGCGCGGACCGGGTGGCGCTCGCGGCGCGGGCCGTCGCGGTGGCGACCGCCGCCCAGCTCGTCGGGGTCGCGCGGGAGCTGCTCGCGGTCTCGGTGTCGTACGCGGGGGTCAGGAGGCAGTTCGGCGCGCCGATCGGGTCCTTCCAGGCCGTCCGGCACCGGCTCGCCGACGTGGCCGTCGCCGTCGAGTTCGCCGCGCCGCTGGTGCACCGCGCGGCGCTGTCCGTCGACCGGGACGCGCCCACGGCCGGACGGGACGCGAGCGCCGCCAAGGCCGCGGCGGGCGAGGCGGCGACGCTGGCCGCCCGGGTCGCCCTGCAGACCCACGGCGCGATCGGCTACACCGAGGAGCTGGACCTGCGCTTCTGGCTCGCGCGGGCCTGGTCCCTGTCGGCCGCGCACGGCACCACCGCCGCCCACCGCGAACACGTCCGCGCCTGCCTGCGCGCCCGCGACCTGCGGAGGTACCCGTGAAGTACGGCGTGCCGCTGGGCCTGCTGCACCCGGACGCCTGGAAGGACGTGGCCGTGGCCGCCGACGAGCTGGGGTTCGAGTCCGTCTGGCTGCCCGAGCACCTGGTGTTCGCCACCGACCTGTCGCTCGCCGTCTACCCGGGCACGGAGGACCCCGGCATCAAGCCGACGACCCCGCTGTTCGACGCCCCGGCCTACCTGTGCTGGCTGGCCGGGCTCACCACCCGCGTCCGGCTCGGCACCGCCGTGCACCTCCTGGCGCTGCGCCACCCGTTCGTCTCGGCCCGCGCCTTCGCCACCCTGGACGTGGTGTCGGGCGGACGGGCGATCTGCGGCGTGGGCGCGGGCTGGTACCGCGGCGAGTGGACGGCGGCCGGCCTGCCCTTCGAGACCCGCGGCGCCCGCCTGGACGAGGTCATCGAGATCGTCCGGCGGCTCTGGACCGAACCGGTGGTCGCCCATTCCGGACGGTTCTACCGGTTCCCGGAGGTCGCCTTCGAGCCCAAGCCCGTGCAGCGGCGGCTGCCGGTGCTGGCCGGCGGGGAGTCGGCGGCGGCGCTGCGCCGGGCGTCGCGGCTGTGCGACGGGTGGATCAGCATGCCGCACACCGTCGAGTCCATCAGGCCGCAGCTGGCCCGGCTGGGGGCGGGGGTGCCGGTCACGGCGCACGCGTACGCGCTGGGCTCTCCGGCGGAGGTGGCCGCCTGGGCGGAGCTGGGGGTGGAACGGCTGATCGTCCGGCCGTGGACGCGCAGCCGGGACGCGGTCACCCGGCTGGCCGCCTTCGCCGCCGAGTACGACGTGACCTGACCCCGCCGGGCCGCCGGGCCGCCCGGCCCTCCCCGCCACTCTCGCCACCCGGCCGTTCGGTCGCCCGTGGGCCGTCCTCACACGGGGGTGGGGGTGCGGTGACGGCGGCCGCGCAGCGGGGCGTCCTGGACGAAGGCGTCGATGGTGCTCGTCCCGCCGGACTCCTGGCGCAGCCCTCGCGGGTGCTGCGAGCCCGTGATCCCGGCGGTCCCGGCGGTCGCCGCGCGACGGTGGCGGCGGCCGCGCGGGACGGAATCGGCGGTGAACTCGTCCATGAAGAAGGGGTGCTCGGAGGCGTACGCGTCCGCGACCGGCTCGCTGCGGCGGCGGCGGCCCTGGTACGTCGCGCCGATCCCGGACGCCTGGGCGGCCCGCGGCGTCGTCCTCGTCCGGGCGGCCACCTCGGCGCCCGGTCGGGGGCTGGGGGAGAAGGCGCTGAACGTGCTCGTCGCCGGGGGGAGCGAGATCGGGACCATCGGGCCGGTGTCGAACATGGGCTCGAAGGGCGCCGTGTCGGGGGCGGGCCGGAACGAGGCGCTGTCCAGCCGCCGCGGCGGGGCCATCCGGTCGGTGAACGGCTCGAACGCGTCCAGGCCGGCCGCGAGCTCGACGCCGCCCGCGGGGCCGAGCTCGGGGACGGGGGCGGCGAACTCGAAGGTACGGTTCCGACCGGCCTCGAAAGAGCCTGAGCCAAGCTCGAAGCGTTCCCTCTGACCGGTCTCGGGAGAGACGGCCGCGCGTTCGAACCCCGTGCCGGAAGGGGTGATGGGCAGTTCGAAGTGGTCGGCGGGCTCGGCGGTGGTCCGCAGCGAGGAGGGGCGGGAGTGGTCGTGGCGCGTCTCCGCGGGACGGCGGCGACGCCGGTGACGTGAGGGGGCGGCGTGGGTGCCGCGCCTGGAACGCGTCCCGGGAAGAGGCACGGCGACGGGCACCGGAACAGGCAGAGCGACGGGCACGGCGATGCCCGCCGTGACGGCCGCCGTGACGCCCCCAGCGACGCCTGCAGTGACGCCCGCGGCGGTGCTCTGCGCCGCAGCGACGTTCAGAGCGGCGGTGCTCTGCGCCGTGGTGACGTTCAGAGCGGCGGTGCTCAGGGTGACGCCTTCCCCTGCGGATTCCCCCGCGGAGAGGGTCGCGGCGGCGGCGCGTACGCGGGCGGCCTTCGCCGACGCGGCGGCCGGGCGCAGGCGGCTCTGGCGGGTCTTCGCCAGGGCGACGAGCGCCAGCGCGGCGATCAGCGCGGACCCGACCAGCGACGGGGAGCCGATCGCGGGCATCGAGCCGGTCGAGGAGGCGTCCACGAGCGCGGGAAGGGGCTCGGCGGTGGCGGACGTGGTGTCGGCGGTGGTCGCCTTGGCGTGCTTGGACTTCTGTCCCGACTTCCCGGCCGCCGCCGCCGGTACGGGCGCCGCCCCCGTCGCGGGCGAGACGGACGCGGAGGGCGCGGCGGGGGGCGCAGAAGGCGAGGTCGCCGTGGTCCTGGCCGGCTTGTCGGTCTCGGCCTTCGGACGCGCGGCGAGCGGGACCTCGGCGGCGCGCTCCTGCTCGACGTGCGGGATCAGGGAGCTGAGCGAGTCGGCGGGAAGCTGGAGCGTTCCCACGTCGGTGCCGGGCCTGGCGGGTGTCGCCGCCTGCTCGTCGGCCCGCTTCTGGGCCGCCTCGGCGTCGAGGCGGGCCTTGATGCGCTCGGGGTAGCCGTAGCCGACGACCTTGCTGGTGTCGCGCTCCTTGCGCTTGGCGACGCCGCCGTCGATGTTGCCCTCGATGGTGAAGATCGTGTCGCCCTCGACCCGGGTGACGATGCCGACGTGGTCGATGTTGTCGATCTTGCCGGTGCCGCTCCAGTCGTAGAAGACGAACGCGCCGGGCTTGGGCGTCTTCCCCCAGGCCCCCTGAGCCTTGAACCATTCGGCGTGCCGTACGGTCCAGGCGAACTGCCCGATCCACTCCTGGTAGCCGAGCTTGTGCGCGGCCCAGGAGAGGTACATGTCACACCAGGGTGCGGCGGAGTAGTCGGCGTCGAACTCGACGGTCTTGCCGTACCAGTCGCCGAACTTGGTGTACGCACCGGCCTTTTCGGCGTAGCCGAGCTGGCTCTCCAGCAGGTCGATGTACTTCTGCATCTCGGGCGTCATGGAAGTATGGGGGAACCTTCCGGTCAAGATCCGGATTTATCCGCACATACTCGGGTACACGGGGGTAACCCGGGACATGTGTGGCAAAACCGGAAACCTGTAGTCTTCCGTGCGGTGCGAGGTTACCGCTTCGTGACCAAGGTCAAGCACGCCCCAAGAGAGGGTAAAGACGTCACCGGGCGCATAACCGCAGCTCAACCAAGCCGGCGGACCCCGTCAAGGTGGGTGATTTAACAGGAAAAGACCCGCGTGTCGCGCCCAGGGGGCCTAGTAACCGGCTCCCGTCAGCAGCCCTCCGTCCACCGTGAACTCGCTCCCCGTGCAGTAGCTGGCCCGGTCCGAGGCCAGGAACGCCACCACGTGCGAGACCTCCACCGGCTTCGCGAACCGCTTGATGACCATGGACTTCACGAACGCCTCCGCGTCCACCTCGGCCATCAGGTCCGGGTTCACCGCCATCGCCGTGTTGATCGCCCCCGGATGCACCGAGTTCACCCGGATCTTGAACCGGGCCAGCTCCCGCGCGGCCGACTTGGTCAGCCCGCGCACCGCGAACTTCGAGGCCGCGTACGCCGACAGCCCCTCCGCCCCGACGAACCCCTCGATCGAGGAGATGTTGACGATGGCGCCGCGCCCGGCCGCCTTCATGGGGTCGATCACCGACTTGACCCCCAGCCAGGTGCCCTTGAGGTTCACGTCGATCACCCGGTCGAAGTCCTCGGGCGCCATGTCCTGGATGCGGCCGTAGGTGAGGATGCCGGCGTTGTTCACCAGGACGTCGAGCCGGCCGTGCAGCTCCGTGGCCGTGTCGACGGCCCGCCGCCATTCGTCCGGGCTGCGCACGTCGTGCCGCACGTACGTGGCCCCCGTCTCGGCGGCCAGCGCCTTGCCCTCCTCCTCCAGCACGTCGCCGAAGACCACCCGCGCGCCCTCCTCGAGGAACAGACGCACGTGCGACTCGCCCATGCCCCTGGCCCCGCCCGTGATCAGCGCGACCTTGCCGTCAAGCAGTCCCACGACTACCTCCTGCCGCGACCGCCGCCGCGGCCGCCTCCATGGAGCGGTAGACGGGGACGCCCGCCGCCGCCGCGATCCGCCGTACCTCGTCCTCCACGCCCGCGGGCGCGCACTCGCCGTTCCTGGTGACGAGCGTGATCCGGACGCGCGGCAGCGCCTCCTGCGCGCCGGCCAGGGCCCGCGCGTAGGCGTACAGGGGCTCGGCCGCGTCGCCGTAGGTGAAGAAGCTCTGCACGTTCACGTGGGCGACCACGTCCGCGTACGGCTCCCGCCGGACGATCGCCTCGATCACCTCCGGCACCAGCCCGGGACGCCCGCGCGGTCCCACCGGCACCTCCAGCGGGTTGCCCGCAGCGGCCAGGCCCAGCCCGTCGAGCACGCCGTCCGGCAGCGGGGCGAGCCGCACCCCGGCCCGGTCGAACGCGTCGGCCGCCAGCACGCCCGCGCCGCCGCTCGGCCCGATCACCAGCACCCGGTCGCCGTCCGTCACGCGGGAGCCGTGCGCCTGGAAGAAGGCCAGCACGCCGATCAGGTCGTCCTGGGAGGAGACCAGCGCCGTGCCGGTCTGGGCCGCGACCGCCGCCCACACCCGCAGGTCGCTCACCATGCCGCCGGTGTGCGAGAGCGCCGCCCGCTGTCCCTGCGAGCTGCGCCCGCCGACCAGCAGCGCCACCGGCAGCCGGGCCGCGCGCAGCGCCTCGTGCAGCTCCCGGCCGCCGCGCGGGTCCTCCAGGTAGAGCCCGACGGCCCGCGTCTCGGGGTCGCGGGCCAGCCAGGACAGCAACTCGGCGGGGGTCACGTCGGCCGCGTTCCCCACGGTGACGACCCGGCTGAACGCCAGCCCGCGCCGCTCCCCGACCTTGATCACCTCACCCGCGAGGCCGCCGCTCTGCGAGATCAGCGCCACCGTCCCCGCCGGTCCGAGGCCGCCGCCGACGAACGTCTGCCGGCCGCGCGGGCAGTACACGCCCATGCAGTTGGGGCCGAGCAGCCGGGTGCCCGCCGCGCGGGCGGCCCCGGCCAGGTCGCGTTCCAGGTCCGCGCGTCCGGTCTCGCCGAACCCGCCGCTCATCACCTGCACGTACGGGATGCCCGACGCCTGCCGCACCACCTCGGCGCACCGCTCGGCGGGCACCGCCACCAGCGCGTAGTCCACGTCGGCGGCGGCCAGCGACGGCACCGCGGGCACCCCCGCCACCTCGGCGGCCGACGGGTGCACGGCCACCAGCGGCACCCCGGCCGCCCGGTAGAAGTCGAGGAACATGTTCCCGAAGTTCGGCCGGCTCGCCGAGGCGCCGACGACGGCCACCGCGCGCGGCTCGAAGAGCGGCAGGAAGTCGGCCGGCTCGCGGGCGGTGGACGGGCGCGGCCGGCCGGGCAGGTGGCGCGCGTCCACCGCGGTCACGCCGGACGGGGTGGCGATGACCGGGTTCAGCTCGAACTCGCCCAGTTCCAGCCGTTCCCACAGGCCGCCGGGGCCGCCGACCGTCATGAGCAGCTTGACGACGGCGTCCACGTCCACGGGCGGGTGGCCGCGATGGCCGTGCAGGAGTGCCGCGCCGCGCAGTTCGTCCAGCATGAGCCGCGCGTCCCGCTCGGAGATCGGGCAGAGGCGCAGCGCCGTGTCGCGCATCGCCTCGGTCCAGACGCCGCCCAGCCCGGCCAGCAGCACCGGGCCGAACCCCGGGTCGCCGACCAGCCCGACGATCAGCTCCACCCCGGCGGGCGCCTGCTCCTCGACCAGGAATCCCTCCACGTCCAGCCGGGAGCGCATCTCCGCGGCCGCCGCGGCGAGGCCGTCCGCCCGCAGGCCGAGCCGGACGGCTCCCGCCTCCGACTTGTGCACCAGCCCCGGGCCGAACGCCTTCAGCACCAGCGGCTCGGCCAGCCCTCCGGCCGCCGCGAAGTCCAGGTCGCGCACCACCACCCCGCGCGGCACCGGCACCCCGGCCGCCGCGACCAGCTCCTTGACCTCGTGCTCGCGGGGGACGCGGGGGACGTCCTGGGGGTCGTGCTCGTCAGGGGCGCCGGGGATGTCCGGGTTCCCGGGTTCCTGGGCGTTCACCCGAGCAGGTGCCCGTGCTGCTCGCGGATCCGGCGGCGCAGCAGTTTGCCGGGGCCGCCGGAGGCGTCCTGCGAGTGCGGCAGCTCGCCGGTCACCACGATGTGGTCGGGCCGTTGGTGCGGGGGCAGCGTGTCGGCCAGGGCGAGGGACAGTTTGGCGGCGTCCAGCGACTGCCCGGCGCGCGGCACGACCGCCAGCAGCACCCGCTGCTCGTCCGCCCCCTCCGGGACGCCCACCGCGCCGGCCTCGGCCACGCCGTCCAGGGCCGAGACGGCCTCCTCGATCGTGGCGGGCTGCGTCCACTGGCCGTGCTTGAGTATGGAGTCCTCGCGGCGGCCCAGGACGCGCAGCACGCCGTCGTCCGACAACGTCCCGAGGTCGCCGCCCACGTACCACTCGCCGCGCAGGACGCCGTGGTCGTCCGTCCCGTCGTAGCCCGCCATGCGGTGCGGCCCGGCCAGGTTGATCTCGCCGACCTCGCCGGTCACCGCGGCGCCGGACGGGTCGGTGATCCGCACGGCGTTGCCCGTGCGCGCCCGTCCGGACGACCCGAGCGGCGTCGAGCCGTCGTCCACGCGGCCCATGCACGTGTACGGCGCCTCGGTCTGCCCGTAGTAGGAGTAGACCCCCGCCCCGGGCAGCCTGGCCTTGATCCGGTCGAGCATGGTCGCGGTCAGCGGCTCGCCGCCCAGCATGATCACCTGGATCGACGACAGGTCCACCCCCTCGTGCTCGGACGTCCCCAGCAGCGCCGCGTAGAACGACGGGATCTGCGACACGTGCGTGACCCGTTCGCGCGGCACCACGCGCAGGAAGTTCGCCGGCCCCCAGTCCTGCTCCAGCACCAGGCGCATGCCCGCGTACAGGGCGGGGCCGACGATGGCGGGGAAGCCGATGCCCCAGATGATCGCGCCCGTGCCGAACACCGAGTCGGGGCCGCGCGGCACGTCCAGCCAGATCTGGGCGGTCGCCAGGGAGGAGGCGTGGGTGTGCACGACGGCCTTGGGCAGGCCGGTCGTGCCGGAGGTGTAGTAGAGGGCCAGCGGGTCGTCGTGGAAGCCGCCCAGCGGCGGTTCCTCCTCCTGGCCGCCGGTCAGCTCACCGGCGTCGATCCAGGTGGTGACCTGCGGAAGGGCGTCCCTGATGCCGTCGACCAGGTCGGCGACCGTGGAGTCGTACACGAAGGCCGTGCAGCCGGAGGCGGCCACCACCGCCCGCAGCGTCTCGGCCGGCCAGTACGGGTTGAGCGCCGCCGTCACCGCTCCGATCTTGGCCTGGGCCAGGTAGACCTCGGCGACCAGCAGCGTCTCGTTGAGCAGCGCAGCCACCCGCTGCCCGGCGGTGATCCCGGCCGCCAGCAGCGCGTTCGCCCGGCGGTTGACGGCCCGGTTCAGCTCGTCGTAGGTGAAGCTCCGCTCGCCGCAGTACGTCAGCGCCACCCGGTCGGGCGTGCGCAGCGCTCCCGCGGTCAGGATCGCGTGGCCGTAGTTGCCGTAGGGTGATCGCGCCATGGGGGGCCTCCAGGTCAGAGGGGCGAGTAGAGCACGAACGTGTTTCCTGAGGGGTCGCGCAGCACGGCCCGCCTCTCGTGCGGCCCGTCCTCGGGCGCGCGCACCACCTCGGCCCCGCGCGCCGCCATCTCGCGCACCGTGACCGCCACGTCGTCCACCTTGTACGACGGCGCCGCCGACGCGGTGACGTGCTCAGCGGGACCGGCCAGCGCCACGGTGACGCCGCCGCCGTCCAGCGCGGCGAACCTGTCGCCGTCCCTGAACTTCACCGGCAGGCCGTAGAAGGCGATCGCCTCGTCCAGGTCGGCTACGGGGATGAGCACGTTGCCGAGCTTCACACGGGCCTCCAATGCGGCAGATCGTCCACGAACGTCACCCGCACCGGCATCCCGACGCGGACCTCCTCCGGCGAGCACCCCACGACGTGCCCGAACGCGCGCACACCCTCGTCCAGGTCCACCCACGCCGGCACGTACGGCTCCCGCCCCCGGTAGCCGGGCGCGAACGACCGGTGCACGACGGTGAACGTGTGGACCGTCCCCGTGCCCCTGGCGGGATCGGCGGCCATCTCGCCGCCGCCGCACGACGGGCACGACGGCTCGGGCAGGCAGCCGCGGCGGCCGCAGCTCAGGCAGCGCCGGATCACCAGCTCGCCGCGCGCCCCTGCGGCGCCGGTGGGGGAGGTCTCACCGCTCATCGCTGCCAAGCTAGCGCACGCTTGGTTGCCGAACAAGAGCCCGGGAGCCTGCCGGGGAGGCGGCCTCCGTGAGGTAGGTGGTTCCCGGCGTGGGATGTGCCACGGGCGGGCTGCTGACCGGTGGCGTCCCTCCCGAGGTCGGGTGCGCCACGGGCTGCCCGCCGGTCGGGGACGCGGCGTCGGTCGGGGACGCGGTGCCGGTCGGGGTGGGCGGTGCGGAGCGGGTCGGCGGGACGGTGCAGGCGGGGCCGTCCACCGCGACCTCGCTCACCTGCGGCCCGTTGACCGCCGCCGGCTCGGTCATGACGACGATCCCGAGGTAGGCCCGCACCCCGCAGTCCACGCTCCCGGGATCGTGCCGGACCCCGCTGGTGTAGGCGGTGCTGCCGCGCAACGTGAGGGTCTCCCGCCGCACGGTGGTGACCGGCCCGTCGCCGAGCCGCCGCGTGTACGCGATCCGCAGCCGCACCGGTCCCGTGCCGTCCGCGGACACCCTGATCGCACCGGCCGAACCGCTCCACCGCGCGATGCTCGCCTCCCGCACGGCGGGCGGCGGCAGGGCGGTCCCGCTCTGCGCCCGCGTCGGCACCGTCGTCGGCACCGTCGGCGGCACCGTCGGGGGCGCCGTTGTGGGAACTGTCGGCGGCACAGGCGGCGGCGCGGCACTGGTCGGCGCGGCCGGGCCGGTCGGGACGCGTGGCCCGCCGGTGGGCGCGGGCGGGGACGCGCTGCCGCGGGCCGTGGCGGGCACGCTCCTGCGGGGCGTCGGCGTGTGGGCGTCGACCGGCGCCGAGTTCAGCTCGCCCGGCGGCTTCGGCTGTGGCATCAGGATCGTGCCCGCCCCCGGCGACAGCCGTCCGCCGGAGATCACCAGGGCGATCGCCACGGCGACCACCGTCGCGCCCGCCACCCACAGGTGCGGCGGCAACGCGGGCAGCCGGACCGCCCGCCCCCGGATCCCGGCCGGGACGCGGGCGTCCTGCTCGGTCCTGGCCGCCAGCGGGAAGCGCAGCGCCAGCAGCGTGGCCAGTTCGGCGAGCCGGCGGCGGCCCCGCTGTTCCCAGCCGGGCCCGTACCCCGCGACGGCGTCCTCCTCCAGCTCGGCCGCGAACTGCCGGGCCGAGGCGTACCGGGTCGCCGGGTCCTTCGCCAGCCCGCGCCTGAGCAGGTCGCGCAGGGCGTCCGGGACCACCTCCAGCGGCACCGGCGCCGTCAGGTGCAGGTCCCGCAGGGCCGCGACGTCCTGCTCGCCGTCCCCGCCGTTCCCGTCCTCCTTGTACGCCCGGTAGGGCGGCCGTCCCCTGACCGCCTCGAACAGCACGCAGGCCGCCGCGTACAGGTCGGCCGGCGGCCCCGCCCGTCCCTGCGTCCACAGCTCCGGCGACATGTACGCCGGGCTCCCCGCCGGCACCCCCGGCTCCTCGGCGTGCACGACGACCCCGAAGTCGGCCAGCTTGCTCGTGCCGTCCGCCTGGACCAGGACGTTCTCCGGCTTGACGTCCCGGTGCGGCACGCCCTTCTCGTGCGCGGCGGCCAGGGCGGCGAGGATGCCCTTGAGCAGCACCAGGGCCGCCTCCGGGGCCGTCCGGCCGTGCTCGGCCAGCAGCGTGCGCAGCGAGACGCCGTCCACCAGCTCCATGACGACGGCCGCCCGGGCCGGGGTCTCGACGTACTCGTAGAGGCGGACGATGTTGGGGTCGTCGAGCTCGACGAGCTGATGGGCGTCGGCCCTATAGCGGTCCATGAACTCGGGGTCCCTGCGCAGGGTGGCGTTCAGGTACTTGATCGCGACGTAGGCGCCGGTGGACTGGTAGGTGGCGAGGAACACGCGGCCGGTGCGGCCCGCGCCGAGCTGACGAACTTCACGGTAACCAGGGACCAAGTCCAACCCCCATCAGCCATGCCGTCGTGCATTCGACGGTCTCACCCGGGGTGTGGGTTGTCACGTCTGGAGAAATTTCGCCCTTTGTGATGAACGGTGACGCCCGGTGAGGGTGTGGGCGCGGTGTTATGCTGTGGCGAACCCAAGCAAGCGCTCGGCTAAATGACGGAGGGTGCGGGTGGAGCGGTCGGCCGTGCTGGTGATGGAGATGCAGCGCGGGGTCGTCGGCGACCTCACGAAGTTTCCGGATTTGGTGGCGGCCTGCGCCCGTCACGACGTCGTCCCCAACGCCGCCCGCGTCCTGCGCACGGCCCGAGCGGCCGGGCTCCCGGTGATCCACTGCACGGCCGCCTTCCGGCCGGACCGGGCGGGCTCGCACACCGGCAACTGCCCGTTCATCGTCTCCCTGCTCAAGGACCCCGCGCACATGCTGGAGGGCACGCCCGCCGTGGAGGTGCTGCCTGAGCTGCGCGAGGACGGCGACCTGGAGAGCCGGCGGCACCACGGGTTCTCGCCGTTCACCGGCACCTCGCTGGACATGACGCTGCGCTCGCTCGGCGTCTCGTCCGTGGTCGCGATGGGGGTCTCGCTCAACCTGGGCATCCCGGGGCTGGCGCTGGAGGCGGTCGACCTCGGCTACCGGGTGACGGTGGTGCGGGACGCGGTGGCCGGGATCCCCGAGGACTACGCCGAGGCCGTCCTGCGCAACACGATCAGCCTGCTGGCCACCCGCGTCGCCGCGGCCGACCTCGTCCGGGCGTGGACGTGATGGACGGCCTGCGCCTCGACGGCCGCGTCGCCGTCGTCACCGGGGGAGCGGGCGCGATCGGCACGGCGGTCGCCACCGACCTCGCCGCGCTCGGCGCCCGCGTCACCGTCGCCGACGTGGACCTCCCGGGCGCCCGCCGGACGGCCGCGGCGCTGCCCGGCGCGCGGGCGCTGGCCGTGGACCTGGCCTCGCCCGCCTCCGTCGAGGCGTTCTGCGCCGAGGCCGGGCCCGTGGACGTGCTCGTGCACAACGCCGGGGTGTCGATCGTGCAGCCGTTCACGGCGAGCGACCCGGCGGACTGGGACCTCATGTGGCAGGTCAACCTGCGCGGCCCGATGCTCATGACCAAGCTGCTCCTGCCCGGCATGACGGCCAGGGGCTGGGGGCGGCTGGTGTTCGTCTCCTCCGACGGCGCCAGGGCCGGGTCGGGCGGCGAGGGCGCGTACGCGGCGACCAAGGCGGGCCTGTTCGGCCTGGCCAAGACGCTCGCCCGGGAGGCCGCGAGGGGCGGGGTGACCTCGAACGTCGTCTGCCCCGGGCCGACCGACACCCCGATGCTCCGGCGCGTCTCCGAGGCCGAGCCGGGGCTGGTGGACAAGATCGCCAAAGGGATCCCGCTGCGCCGGCTCGGCTCGCCCGCCGACGTCGCGGGGCTGATCGCCTACCTGTGCACCGACCGCGCCGCCTACATCACCGGCCAGACGCTGTCGGTGAGCGGCGGCGTGACCATGCAGTGACGCGCGCCGTGGGGTCACAGACAGCGGTAGACCGCCTCGATCAGGCGCAGGCCGCGCAGGTTGCCGGTGAGGCTGTCGGCCATCCGGTTCATCACGTACCCGAAGGCGAGCTTGCGGTCGGGGTCGCCCATGCCGAGCGAGCCGCCCATCCCCGAGTGGCCGAACGCGGTCGCCGACGGCATCGGGAACGCGAACGACGGGCGCATGTAGCCGAGGCCGAACGCGGTGTCCATGAACAGCACGCGGTCGGGGCCGCTGACGCGGGGGCGCAGGGCGTCCTGGAGGGTCGCGGAGCTCAGCAGGTCGCCGCCGACCAGCGCGCGGTAGAACCCGGACAGGCCCTTGGCGGTGGTGACGACCCCGGCGGCGGGCCATCCGGCGCGCAGGATCACCGGGTTGTTCGCGCCGCCTTCGAGCAGGCGGATGGCGGGGTTGCCGAGCGCCCGGTTCATCAGGCTGCCGGGGTCGAGCGCCGCCCGGCCCATCTCGCCCAGCAGATCCCGCCCCCCACCGTCGCCCGGCCCGTTCCCGCCGCCGGAGGGCGCGGGGCTCTCGGGGGCGGGTGGGGGAGTGGGGGAAGTTCCCGAGGCGGGCGCGGGGGCCCCAGGGGTTCCCGAGATGGGCGTGGAGGTTCCGGAAGCTTCCGAGGCAGGCGCGGGGGCGGGGTTCTCGGGGTTGGGGCGGGGGCGGGCGGGGGCCCTGAGGCGGGCGGCGCGGGGGATCACGTCGTCGGGCGCGCCGACCCACAGGTCCAGCCCCAGCGGCCCGGCGATCTCCGCCGCCACCAGCTCGCCCACCGACTTCCCGGTGACCCGCCGCACCACCTCCCCGACCAGGAAGCCGTACGTCAGCGCGTGGTACCCGTGCGCCGTCCCCGGCTCCCACAGGGGCGTCTGACCGGCGAGCCGGGCCGCGATGGCCGGCAGGTCCTCGAACTCCGCCACCGGCACCGGCGTCTCGATCACCGGCAGCCCGCAGGAGTGCGTCAGCACGTGCTCGACCGTGATCGCCTCCCTGCCTCCGGCGGCGAACTCCGGCCACACGTCGGCGACCGGCGCCCGCACGTCCACCAGCCCCCGCTCGGCGAGCCGCAGCAGCACGGTGGCCGCCACGGCCTTCGTGCACGAGTAGGCGAAGGCCGGGGTGTCCGCCTCCCAGGCACGTCCCGTGTGCCGGTCGGCGACGCCGTCCCACAGGTCGACGACCAGCTCGCCGTCGAGGTGGACGGCCACCGCCGCGCCCAGCTCCTCGCCCTCGGCGAAGTTCCGCTCGAACGCCTCCCGCACGCGGGAGAACCGGGGATCGCAGTACATCAGACCTCCGCAGGAAAGGAAGCGCTTACTTGGTGCACGAGCCTAACAACTGGGGACGATTCGGCCCAGACGATCAGCGGGGCACCCTCAACCTGCTGACCCCCGCCGTCGTCCTGGAGGCCCTGCGCAGCGCCGTCACGGGCGAGGTGCTGAGCCTGGCCATGCCGATCAGGGGAGCCACCTCCTCGGCGGCCGCCACGACCGTCCCCCACCTGCGGGGCCGCCCGCTGCCGCAGCACTTCATGTCCGTGGACGGCGGCGACTACGCCGCCGGCGCCCGGCCGGTCGGCGACGGCCTGCGGGTGGCCGACGACGCCCTGCTGGTCAGCCACCACGGCACCACCACCCACATGGACGCGCTGTGCCACATGTGGACCGGCGACCGGCTCTACAACGGTCACCCGGCCGCCCGCGTCCGCTCCTACGGCGCCACCAGGTGCGGGATCGAGCACGTCGGCGGCGTGGTCGCCAGGGGCGTGCTGTTCGACGTGCCCCGGCGGCTCGGGCTCGACCACCTGCCGGCGGACTTCCGGATCCCGGCCGGGCTGCTGGAGGAGATCGCCACGCCGCGCCCCGGCGACGTCGCGGTGGTCCGTACGGGATGGCCGCTGGTGTGGCAGCGGTCGCACGAGGAGTACTGGGCGGGGCAGCCGGGGTTGTCGGCGGAGGCCGGCGCCTGGCTGGCCGCCCGGGACGTGTCGGCGGTGGCCTGCGACAACGCCGCCGTGGGCGGCCTGAACGAACGTCAGCTCGCCGACGAGTGCGCCGCCGACGACCTGCACCTCATCCTGCTCCACCGGCACGGCGTGCACCTGCTCGAGATGTTGTGGCTGGAGGAGCTGGGCGCGGCCGGACGGACGGAGTTCGTCTTCGTGGCCGCGCCGCTGCGCATCGAGGGAGGCACCGGCAGCCCGATCACCCCGCTCGCCGTCCTGTGAGCGCGCCGGGTCACCAGGTGACGGGCAGGCTCCTGACGCCGTAGACCGAGGCGTCGTGCTTGACCGGCACCTCGGCCGCCGGAACGGCCAGCCGCAGGCCGGGGAAACGCTCGAACAGCGCCCGGTAGCCGATCCGCAGCTCGATCCCGGCGAGCGCCCCCGCGCCGCGGCTCGGCGACGCCCAGGACGCCGTAGGAGATCGCCGACGGCATGGAAGGGGAGAAGCGGGCGCGGGTCAGGCGCCCGGGTAGTTGCCGCCGCCGTACGCGGCGTCGAGGGCGTCGTAGTCGGGGGTGAAGCCCTGCTTGGGGATGGCGTCGGCGAACACCACCTCCCGCGGCCTCTTGTACGCCGCCAGCTCACCCCTGACGTGCGCGACCAGGTCCTCCTGCGAGGCGGCGGCGTCCGGCCTGAGCACCACGACCGCCTTGACGGCCTGGTGCCAGCGCGGGTCGGGCACGCCGATCACCGCGGCGTCGGCGACGGCCGGGTGGGTCCTGAGCGCGCGCTCGACCTCGGCCGGGTAGATGTTCTCGGCGCCCGACTTGATCATGCGGAGCCGGGGGCCGATGAAGGTGATGGTGCCGTCGGGTTCGCGGCGGCCGAGGTCGCCGGTGTGATGCCAGCCGTACCGCGACTTCTCCGCATTTAAGTCGGGCCGGGCGAAATATCCGGAAAAGAGGGTCTTGCCCCTCGCGCAGATCTCGCCCACCTCGCCTGCCGGCACCTCCGCGCCCTCCGGATCCAGGATGCGCACCTGGACCAGCGGCGACGGCCGTCCCGCGAACCCCGCCCCGCCCTCGGCCAGCCCCAGGAAGGTGAGCATGCCGCCCACCTCCGTCTGCCCGTACCCGCCCATCTTCGAGCGGCACCAGGGAGAGTCGTCCACGGTGATCATGTCGTCCCACTCGGCGGAGTGGGCGACGAAGCGCAGCGAGGACAGGTCGTACTTGCCGCCCGCGTTCGCCGCGGCGACCGCGTCGATCATCGGCCCGAACAGGAACGCCTGCGTCACCCGCTCGGCGTCGACCAGCCGGCAGACCTCCTCGGCGTCGAAGGCGGGCGTGAACACGTTCGTGCCGCCGATCTGGAGGGTGGCCAGGCAGAACATCATCGTCCCGACGTGGAAGAGCGGCCCGTCGTTGAGGAAGGTGAACCCCGGCTCCATCTGCCGTACGACGAGCAGCGTGGCGCTGTGGGCCACCAGGGCGGCGCTGCTGAGCAGGGCGGCGCCCGGCCGCCCCCCGAAGGCGGCGGTGTAGAGGGCGAGCACCGGTTCGGCGTCGTCCACCTGCGGGAACTCGCGCAGCGAACCCCCGGCGACCAGCTCCTCGTACGCCTCGCCCGCGCGCACCCACGTCGCCTCGTCCGCCAGCTCGGCGGCGGTGTCGGAGTGCTCCCAGACGACGACCCGCGGCGCCAGGTCGGCCAGGACGAAACGCAGCTCGTCCCCGGACTGCCGCCAGTTGGCCGGGCAGAGCACCGCGCCCAGGCGGGAGCAGGCCAGCAGCAGCTCCAGCACGGCGTGCGAGTTCTGGCCGAGCCACATCACCCGCTCGCCGGCGGCCACGCCGCGCCCGGCCAGGGCGTCGGCCAGCCGCGTCACGCGGGCGTCCAGCTCGGGGTAGGTGAGCCGCACGTCCCCGTCCACCACGGCGGTGACCAGGGGGCGGCTGCGGGCGTGGTCGGCCAGCACGTCGGACAGGGTGAGGCTGTGGATCATCGTCATCCTCCTGCGGGGGCGAAGGCCGGCATGACCTCGGCGGCGAAGAAGCGCATGACCCGCTTCATGTCCTCCAGCGGCATGGGCCTGGTGCTGCCGAAGTCGCACAGGAGGTTGCTGAAGCCGGCGTCCCTGAGCAGCGAGATCTGCTCGATCACGCGGGCGGGGTCGCCGATGACCTCCAGCTGTTCCCAGCGGAAGTCCGGCGAGACCGAGCCGCCCTTGAGGTAGCGGTCCTGGTAGTACTCGAAGCCCTCGGCGGCCTTGCCGGTCCTCGGGTCGATGGGCGCGCTGCGCTCGTTGAAGATGCGCGAGCGGTCGAAGGACGCCTCGAACCTGGCCTGGTCCTCGCGGGCCCGCTCCAGCGTGGGGGCGACATAGACGCTGCGGGCCACCACCAGGTCGGCCCCCGCCGGGTGGCCGGCCCGCGCCGCCGTCTCCCGCCAGGTCTCGGCCGCCTTGACGACCTTGCGGAACGTCGCCGCGGGGTCGGCCAGGACGGGCAGGCCGCGCTCGGCGTACATGGTGACGGTCTCGGGGGAGACCGCGGCCACGTGCAGCGGCGGGTGCGGCGACTGCAACGGACGCGGTACGAGCGAGACCTCGGCGCCGGTCCGGTAGAACTTCCCCTCGTGCCGGTACGACTCCCGCGTCCACAGCCCGAGGATCACCTCCAGCGCCTCGTTGAACCGGTCGCGCGCCTCGGCCAGGTCGATCCCGAAGCCCTCGAACTCGAAGCTCTGGTACCCCCGCCCGATCCCCAGGTCGAGCCGCCCGCCGGAGAGCACGTCCACCTGCGCGGCCTCCTCGGCCACGTGGACGGGGTTGTGCAGCGGCAGCACCACGATGCCGGTGCCGAGCCGGAGCCGGGAGGTGCGGGCGGCGGCGTGGGCGAGCATGGTGAACAGGTTGGGGGCCACGCCGTAGTCGCGGAAGTGGTGCTCGGCCAGCCGCACCCCGTCGAAGCCCAGCTCCTCGGCCAGTTCGATGAGCTCCAGATGGTAGTCGTAGACGTCCTTGAAGCTCTGGCCGTCGAAGCGGTGGAAGAGGTGGAAGGTCGAGAACTTCATGCGGCGGCCTCTCCGTATGTAAACCAAGCGCTCGCTTGGGAGCGTATCACGCCGGCTGCCGCTCCAGGACCACCTCCGTGGCGGCCGCGCGCGGCCGCAGCACCGGCGCGAGCAGCGTGAGAGCAACCAGGATCCCCGTGATCAGCGCGAACGCCGCCGGGTACGACACGCCGTCGGCCACCCATCCCGTCACCGCCGGCGCGGTCAGCCCCGACAGGTACGTGATCGTCGCGACCCCGGCGACCCCCTCGCCCGGCGTGGGCCCCGCGTTCCCCGCCGCCGCGAACACCAGCGGCACGATGACCGCGACCCCCAGCCCGACCAGCGCGAACCCGACGATGCCCAGCGCGGGCGTGCGGGCCAGGACCACCAGCACGCCGCCCGCGACCGCGACGATCCCGCCCGTCCTGACCGCCCGCACCGGGCCGGTCAGGCGCACCACCCGGTCGCCCAGCAGCCGGGCCCCGGCCATGCAGAGCATGAAGATCGTGTAACCCGCGGCGGCCACGCCGGGCCCGGCGTCGGCGACGTTGGTGAGGTAGACCGCGGCCCAGTTGGAGCTGGCGCCCTCGGCGAACGTGCCGCAGAAGCCGACCACGCCGATGGCCGCGATGGCCCGCGAGGGCAGGGCGAACCGGCGCGGCGCGGGCCCGGCGGCGGCCCGCGGCCCGTCGGGCAGCAGCCCGCGCCCGGCGATCCCGCTCGCGACCACCAGGACGGCGGCGACGACGCCCAGGTGCAGACGGGCGTCGATGCCGGCGTGCGCGGCCAGGGTGCCGAGGCCGCCCGCCGCCAGGCTGCCGACGGCCCACATGCCGTGCAGGCCGGAGATGACCGGCTTCTTCAGATGCCGTTCGAGCGTGACGCCGTGGGCGTTCATGACGACGTCGCACATGCCGGCCGACGCGCCGTACAGCAGGAAGATGACGAACAGCCAGACGGGGGCGGGGGCGAAGGCGGGCAGGGCCAGGCCGCCGCACCACAACGCGAGCAGCGCGCGCGTGGTGGCGCGGCTGCCGAACCGGTGGGCCAGGCGGCTGGCCAGCGGCATCGCCGCGAAGGCCCCGATCGAGGGGCAGAGCAGCGCGAACCCGAGCATCGCCGCGCTCAGGTGGACGTGCTCCTGGAGCCACGGGATGCGGGTGGCGAAACTGCCGGCGACGGCTCCGTGTGCGGCGAAGACGGCCGCGATGGCGCGATGAGGGCTCATGGCCAGAGAAACTATCAGGCAACCTTCCTGATGAAAAGAGCTATCAGGGAGGCTTCCTGACTATTATGGGCGGCGTGAAGACCGCGACCCCGTCCATGGCCCGTGCGATCAACGACCGGCTCGCCCTCGACCTGCTGCTGGAGCACGGTCCGCTGACCGCCCCGCAGCTTCGTGAGCTGACCGGCCTGTCCAGGCCCACCGTCTCCGACCTGATCGAACGGCTCAAGGGCGGCGGCCTCATCGAGGAGGCCGGCGAGCGCGGCGAGGACCGTCGCGGCCCCAACGCCCGCCTCTACGCGCTGGTCGCCGGCCGGGCCCACGTCGCCGGGGTCGACCTGCGCCGCACGGCGATCAAGGTCACGGTCGCCGACCTCACCGGCCAGGTGGTCGGCTCGGCCGTCCGCGAGATCTCCGGCGACCTGGTCGCCCTCGTCGCGGCCACGGTCGCCGAGGCCGCCGCGGGCCGTCCGCTCGACAACGTGGTCATCGGCGCGCCCGGCCTGGTCAAACCCATGGACGGCGAGCTGGCGGTGGCCAACGACGTGCCCGGGTGGCGGCCCGGCCTGGTGGGCGCCGTGCGCGAGCGGCTGGGCGTGCCCGTCGTCCTGGAGAACGAGGTGAACCTGGCCGCCGTCGCCGAGCTGCGCACCGGCGCGGCCCAGGGCAGCGACGACTTCGTGCTGCTCTGGCTCGACGACGGCATCGGCGCCGCGGTCGTGCTCGGCGGGCGGGTGCGGCGCGGCGCGTCAGGGGGCGCGGGCGAGATCGGCTTCCTCGACGTGGAGGGCACGCCGTTGTGCATCCTGCTCCAGAACACCACCCGCCCCGAGGAGCTGGCGCGCCGGGTGGCCAAGGGCGCCTTCGCCTTCGTCACCCTGCTCGACCCCGGCCTGGTGGTGCTCGGCGGGGCCACCGGCCAGCAGGGCGGCGACGAGCTGGCCGAGCAGGTCGCCGTCCGGCTGGGCGAGCTGTCGCCCGCGCCCACCGAGGTCAGGGCCACCCGGGTCGGGGGCAACGCGGTGCTGGAGGGGGCCGTGCTGACAGCCCTCGACACGGCGCGGGACAACGTCTGGTGACCCGCGCCGCGCCGTAAGGCCCGCCTCAGACGGTCCGGCTCACTGGACGGCGGCGGGCTCGCGCAGCGGCAGGCGCACCTCGAACCAGGTCTCGCCCGGCACCGAGCGCACTTTGATCTCGCCGCCGTGCCGCCCGGCCACGATGCGGTAGGAGATGTCCAGGCCGAGCCCGGTGCCCTCGCCCACGCTCTTGGTGGTGAAGAACGGCTCGAAGATCCGGTCCTTGATCGCCTCGGGCACGCCGGGGCCGGTGTCGCCGATCTCGACGATCGCCTCGTCCTCGTCGTGGGCGGTGCGGACGGTCAGCGTGCCCTCGTCGCCCATGGCGTCGAGGGCGTTGTGGATCAGGTTCGTCCACACCTGGTTGAGCTCGCCCGCGTAGCAGGGGATGAGCGGCAGCGTGCGGTCGTAGTCGGTGACCACGCTGACGCCCGGCGGGGTCTTGCCGCGGAAGATGGCGATCGTGCTGTCGAGCAGGTCGTGCACGTCGATCATCTGGAACGGCGCCCGGTCCATCTGCGAGTACTGCTTGGCCGAACGGATCAGCGAGGTGATGCGCTCGGTGGCCTCGGTGACCTCGTTGAGCATCTGGGAGATCTCGACGGCCTCGGCCAGCCAGTGGAGGGCGGCCGGGGTGTGCTCCTCGCCCACCTTGCCGCGGATCTTCTGCAGGTACTCGGCGGTGAAACCGGCGTTGACCAGCGCGGGAGCCAGCTCCCACGCGTCCTCGACGCCGACGTCCTCCAGCGCCTCGCCCAGCTCGTCCTCGGCGTCGGAGATCTCCAGCGGGGAGCGCTGCGGCTGGTTGCCCAGGTTGCTCGTGCACGCCTCCTGGGCCTCGATCAGCGTGCGCAGCTTCTCCGGCGGGATGCCGGCCTCGGCGAGCTGGGCCAGCTGGATGCGGGACGCCTTGATCAGCGAACGCAGCTCGCTCACCGCGCGCACGGCCGCCGCCGCCGGGTTGTTCAGCTCGTGCGTGAGCCCGGCCGTGATCGTGCCGAGCGCGGTCAGCCGCTGCCGCCGGTCGATGATCTCCCGCTGCATGCGCCCGCCCGACATCATGCCGTCGAGCAGGTGCATCGCCATCGGGAACCACTCGGCCACGATGTAGGCGAACTTCTTGGCGGGCAGCAGGAAGATCCGCGAGGGCGCGGTCGCGCGCAGCGTGTGCTGGTAGGTCTCCGGCGCCCGGTCGCCCAGGTAGGCCGAGGTCGCGCCGCCGTACACGCCGGGCTGGGAGGCGCGCGGCATGGCGACGGTGCCGGCGCTGACCGTCTCGTTGATCATCTGCACCTCGCCCTCCAGCAGCACGGCGAAGCACTCGGCCGGCTCGCCCTGCCGGACGATGTCCTCGTCCTGGGCGAACGAGCGCACCCGGCCGCTGGCGGCCAGCTTGCCGAGCTGCTCGTCGGTCAGCCGCTCGAACAGGAAGAGTTTGCGCAGTTCGTCGATGTCGACGGTGTCGGTCATTGCTTCTCCAGATAACGATGCACCAGCGCGACGGCCATCGCGCCCTCACCGACGGCGGAGGCGACCCTCTTGATCGACTCGGCCCGCACGTCCCCCGCGGCGAACACGCCGGGCACGTTGGTCTCCAGGTAGTAGGGCTCGCGGCGCAGCGCCCAGTTGCGCGGCCGCCTGCCGCCCTGCACCAGGTCGGGCCCGGTCAGCACGAACCCCTTGGCGTCCCGCTCGATCGTCTCGCCCAGCCACGACGTGTACGGCTCGGCCCCGATGAACACGAACAGGTACTGGGCGTCGACCGTGCGCTCCTCGCCCTTGGTCGACAGCGTGAGCCGTTCGAGGTGGTCGTCACCGGCGCCGGCGACGACCTCGGTCAGGAGGCTGACCTCGATGTTGTCGATCGCGTTGATCTGCTCGATGAGGTAGTGGGACATGGACTTCTCCAAACCATCACTCCTCACCAACAAATGGACCTTGCGCGCGAATCCCGCCAGGTAGACGGCCGCCTGCCCGGCCGAGTTGGCCGCGCCGACGATGTAGACCTCGTTGTCCTTGCACGCCGGGGCCTCGGTCAGCGCGGCGCCGTAGAAGACGCCCCGGCCGACGAACTCGTCCAGGCCGGGCGCCTCCAGCCGCCGGTAGGTGACGCCGGTGGCCAGGATCACCGCGTGGGCGGCGATCTCCCCGCCGTCCTTGAACCCGATCACCCGGGCCTGCCCGCGCGGCTCCAGATGGGTGACCTTGCGCGCGCTCAGCAGCTCGGCCCCGAACTTCAGCGCCTGCCGGCGCGCCCGGTCGGCGAGCTGCTGCCCGGACACGCCGTCGGGGAAGCCCAGGTAGTTCTCGATCCTGGAGCTCTGGCCCGCCTGGCCGCCCGAGGCGTGCGCCTCGACCAGCACCGTGTTCAGGCCCTCCGACGCGCCGTAGACCGCCGCGCCGAGGCCCGCGGGCCCGCCGCCGACCACGATCAGGTCGTAGAAGTCGGTGGCCGGCGTGGTGGACAGCCCGACCGCGGTGGCCAGCGTGGCCTGGTCGGGGGACTCCAGCGTGGTGCCGTCCTCGGTGACCACCAGCGGCAGGTGACAACCCTCGCCCGCCGCCTTGACGAGCTGCGCGCCCTCGGGGTCCTCGGCCAGCATCCACTGGTAGGGCACGTGGTTGCGGGCCAGGAAGTCCCGCACCTGGTACGAGCGCGCCGACCAGCGGTCGCCCACCACGCGCAGCTCGGGACGGGCCGTGCGGTCGGTCCGCATCCAGGCGTCGAGCTGGCCGTCGATCACCGGGTAGAACTTCTCCTCCGGCGGGTCCCACGGCTTGAGCAGGTAATGATCGAGATCGACCACGTTGATCGCCTGGATCGCGGCGTCGGTGTCGGCATAGGCGGTCAGCAACACCCGGCGCGCGTACGGGTACATGTCCATGGCCGCTTCCAGGAACTGCACGCCGTTCATCTGCGGCATCCGGTAGTCGGCCAGGATCGCCGCCACCTCGTCGCCGCGCAGCCGCATCTCCTTGACCGCCTCGATGCCGTCGTGGGCGGCCTCGGCGCGGACAATCCTGTACTCATGGCCGTACCGGCGCCTGAGGTCACGAGCCACCGCCCGCGACACCCCCGGGTCGTCGTCGACCGTCACGATGACCGGCTTGTCCATTCCCCTACCTTCTCCCCAATGGTCCCTAAGGGAAGGATGTCATGCACGCGTGGGTTGGTGAGCACTCGCTCATATCATGGGCGGATGAGCACCCGTGAGCGCATCCTCGACGCCGCCGAGCAGGCCATTCGGGAGTTCGGCATCTCGGGTGCGACCACGCGGCGCATCGCCCAGGCGGCCGGCTGCTCCGAGGCGCTGCTCTACAAGCACTTCGCCGGCAAGGAGCAGATGTTCCTCGCGGTCCTGCTCGAACGGCTGCCCGCGCTGGCGCCCGCGCTGGCCCGGCTGCGGCTGAGCACGGGCGAGGGCGACCTGGCCGACAACCTCACCCGCTTCACCCTGGCGGCGCTGGAGTTCTACACCGAGGCCGCCACCATCGCCTCCGGCATGCTGGCCGACCCCTCGCTGCTGGCCCGGTTCAAGCACATGCTCGCCACCACCGGCACCGGCCCCCACCTGCCGATCGGGGCCCTGGCCGAGATCCTCGACGCCGAACGGGCCGCGGGCCGCACCGACCCCGGCCTCGACCCCGGCGCGGCGGCCGCCCTGCTGATGGGCGCCTGCTTCCACCGGGCCAACCTGTCCTACTTCGTCGACCCGGCCGACAAGGACGAGGAGTGGGCGGCCGGCGTCGTCGCCACCCTGCTCAGGCGATGACCCGGCCCGCGCCGCCGTCGACCAGCATCGAGACGCCGTTCACGTACGAGGCCCGCTCGCTGGCCAGGAACGCGATGACGTCCCCCACCTCCTCGGCCTGACCGACCCGCCCGACCGGCACGGCCCGGCCGCGCTCCTCGACCACGTCGTCGCCGCCCGACATGCCGCGCAGGCGTTCGGTGTCGATCGCCCCCGGCAGCACGTTGTTGACCAGCACGCCGTCGCCGCCCACCTCGCGGGCCAGCGTGCGCACCAGCCCGGCGACGGCCGGGCGCATGGCGTTGGACAGCGCCAGCCCGTCGATCGCCTCGCGGACGGACGAGCTGGTGACGGTGACGATCCGGCCCCACCCCCGCGAGCGCATCTCCGGCAGCACCGCCTGGATCAGCCGGACGGTGCCGAGCAGGTTGCGCTGCACCGCGACGTCCCAGTCTTCGCGGCCGACCTCGTCGAAGCGGCCGGTGGGCGGGCCGCCCGCGTTGGCCACCAGGATGTCGACCGGGCCGAGCACGTCGCGCGTCTCGTCGGCCACCCGCTGAGCCGCCGCCGGGTCCTCCACGTCGGCCAGCACGGCGTGCACCACGTGGCCGAACTGCTGCAGCTCCACCACCGCGTCCGCGAGCCGCTCGGGGTTGCGCGCGCTGACGCACACGTCGCAGCCCTCGCGCGCGAGGCTCTTGGCGGCGGCCAGGCCGATGCCCGCGCTGCCGCCGGTGACCAGGGCGACCTTGCCCGAGATGCCGAGATCCATAAGGCGACTATAGTGACGGGCCGATCACTCCGGCCGCACCCGGGTCAGCTTGTCGGGGTTGAGCACGCCGTAAAGCCCCTGGATGCGGCCGTCGCGCACGTCCAGGGCGATGAGCTGGTCGGTCCCGGCCACGTGCGTCCACAGGGCGGGGCGGCCGTTGGCCTCGACGAGGTGCGCCTGGCTGAAGTCGTAGCGGGCCAGCAGGCCGCCGATGAAGGCGCTGACCTTGCGCCGGCCCAGGATCGGCCGCAGGGCGGCGCGGACCTTGCCGCCGCCGTCGTTCCACATGACGACGTCCTCGTGCAGCAGCTCGGTCAGCGCGTCGAGGTCGCCGCCGCCGGCCGCCTCCATGAACTTCGTCAGCAGCCTGGCATGGTCCTCGTTCGTCGGCGTGAACCGGTCGCGGCCCTGCGACACCCGGACCGAGGCGCGGTGGTGCATCTGCCGGGCGTTGGCCACCGACGAGCCGACGATCTCGGCGATCTCGTCGTACGGCAGCTCGAACGCCTCCCGCAGCACGAACACCGCCCGCTCCGGCGGCGACAGCTTCTCCATCAGGTGCAGGGTGGCGAAGGAGACGGTGTCGCGCAGCTCGGCGGTGTCCAGCGGCCCGGCCTCGCCCGTCGCGACCGGCTCGGGCAGCCACGGCCCGGTGTAGGCCTCCCGCCGCACCCGGGCCGAGCGCAGCTGGTCGAGGGCCAGCCGCGAGACCACGGTCAGCAGGAACGCGCGGGGCTCCCTGATCTGGCTCCGGTCGGCGCCCTCCCAGCGCAGCCAGGCCTCCTGCACGACGTCCTCGGCGTCCCACATGCTGCCGAGCAGGCGGTAGGCCAGTCCCAGCAACATCGGGCGGTATTCCTCGAAGTCCACGTCCGGCATCATGCCCTGTCGCCCGGCCGGGCGGGTCAGCGGGGCGGCTCGGCGGGGTGGTTCGGGTGGGCGGCTCGGGTGGGCGGCTCGGGTGGGTGGTCAAGGCGGGCCGGGCGTGATGGGCTGGGGGCGTGGCGAGAAATCTGATCCTGTCAGGAGGGCTCTTCCACGACTTCGCCGCCACGTCGGCCGCGCTCGCCGACGTGCTGGGCGAGGTCGGGGTCGAGTCCGAGATCACCGAGGACATCGCGGGCGCGCTGAGCGAGCCGCCGGAGGTGCAGCTCATCACGGTCAACGCGCTGCGCTGGCAGATGGGCCAGGACCGCTTCGCCGACCTGCGCGGCGAATGGCGCTTCGCGCTGCCCGCCCAGGCCCGCACCACGCTGCTCGACCACCTCGACCGGGGCGGCGGCCTGTTGTGCGTGCACACGGCCGCGGTCTGCTTCGACGACTGGCAGGGCTGGCCGCGGGTGCTCGGCGGCTGCTGGAACTGGCCCAAGTCCCACCATCCGCCCCTGGGTTGGACCGGCGTGCGGGTGCACGGCGCCGCCCACCCCATCGTGGCGGGCCTGCGCGACTTCGACCTGGTGGACGAGGTCTACAGCGACCTCGACGTGCTGCCGGACGTGCGCCCCCTGGCCTCCGCGAACGGCCAGCCGCTGGTGTGGGCGCGTCCGGTGCGCCGCGGCCGGGTGGTCTACGACGCGCTGGGGCACGACACCAGGTCCTACGACAACGAGATCCACCGGACCCTGCTCCAGCGGGCCGCGTTGTGGCTGCTGAAACGGCCGGTGAGCGATACCGGGTGACATGTCCGGTTCGGACAAGACCCGAGCTCGCGCGGCGGGCACGATGGCCCTATGAACGTCAATCTCTCGGCGGTCGCCGGGTTCCTGGCCACGCACGCGCGGGTCCTGGACCGGCGCCGCTTCCACTTGCTCATGGGGGAGACCGGCCCGGCCTCCGTGCTCGGCGCCCTCGACGCCTACCGCAACCCCGACGGCGGCTACGGCTGGGGCCTGGAGCCCGACCTGCGCTCGCCGGAGAGCCAGCCGGGCGCGGCGCTGCACGCCTTCGAGGTGCTGGAGGAGATCGGCCCCGACACCGCGCCGCAGGCCGTCGCGCTGTGCGACTGGCTGGAGTCGGTGACGATGCCCGACGGCGGGCTGCCGTTCGCGCTGCCGCTCACCCTGACCAAGGGCACCGCGCCCTGGTGGGCGGGCGCGGACACGAGCACCTCGTCGCTGCAGATCACGGCCATCTCCGCGGCGGCGGCCCACGGCGTGGCCGCCCACGACCCGGCCGTGGCCGCGCATCCGTGGCTGGAGCGGGCCACCCGCTACTGCCTCGACGCGATCCAGGCGCTGGACGAACGGCCGCACGCCTACGTGCTCTCCTTCGCCGTGCGCTTCCTGGACGCCGTCCACGGGACGCGGCCCGAGGCGGCCGGGCTGCTCAAGCGGCTGGCCGCGCACATCCCCGAGGACGGACGGGTGCCCGTGGAGGGCGGCACGGCGGAGGAGCGGCTGAACCCCCTCGACTTCGCGCCCTACCCCGGACGGCCGGCGCGCGAGCTGTTCGCGCCCGAGGTGATCGCCGCCGACCTCGACCGGCTGGCCGGGACGCAGCAGGAGGACGGCGGCTGGGTCGTGGACTACGCGCGGATCTCGCCCGCCGGCGCGCTCGAATGGCGGGGCGCGGCCACCGTACGGGCCGTCGAGATCCTGCGCCGCAACGGCGTGCTCTGACCGGCTCTTACCGGCCCTGACCGGCCCTGACCGGCTCTTACCGGCCCGACCGCTGGCGCTGCCCCACCCGGCGGGCCGACTCCGACTCCTGGGCCATGCGGCGCAGCGTGTCGAACGCCTTGCCGTACAGGACGGTGCCCAGCACCAGGGCCTCCACGGCGGCGTCGCGCGGCCCGTCGAAGGGGATGGTGTCCATCTCGACCTCGGTCACCAGCTTCCTGGCGGCCTCGACGTACGGCGCGAGGTCGACGCGCAGGCCGAGCTGGCGCATGCGGACCACCGTCTGCGCCAGCTCGTCGCGGGTGGGGGCGTCCTCGACGACGGTCCAGCCCAGCTCGTCGATCAGCCGGTCGACCTCGGCCCTGGCGGTTCGCCACTCCTCGTCCTGCTCGGGCTCGACGACCGGGCCGAGCGCGTAGTGGGCGATCCCCAGCATGCGGTGGATGGGCAGCGTCTCGTCGTCGACGGCGGCGATGACCTGCTTGATGGCGGCCACGGGGAGCCTGCCCACCTCCAGCAGGGCCCGGATCAGGCGCAGCCTGCGCAGATGGGACTCGTCGTACTCCGCGCGGGTCGCGGCGGTCTGCTCGCCCGGGTGCAGCATGCCCTCACGCAGGTAGTACTTGATCGTGGGGATGGCGACATCGGATCGGGCGCTCAGTTCTGAGATGCGCATCGATAGATAATAGCGCTATCCAGATCGGGCGACGTGCCGGGCCGCGCTCACCACCTCGTGCACGTCGGCCTGCCGGTTCCACAGGAAGACCGCCTCCAGCGGCGGCACGTCCTCCTTGATGGGCACGAAGGCGAGCGCGTCGGGCACGGTGCTGCCCTCGTGGACGCACAGGCTGTAGCCGGCCCCCGCGGCCACCATGTCGATCACCAGGTCATGGGTGGCGGCGGCCGGGCCCAGCCGGGGATGCAGCCGATGCCGGACGAACCCCTCCAGGAACCGCCGGGCCCCGGCGACCGCGTCCGACTCCGGCATGATCAGCGGCTCGCCGGCCAGGTCCGCCAGTGACAGCGCCTCCCGCCCGGCCAGGTGGTGGTCGCGCGGGAGCAGCGCGCGGACCGGGAAACGATGGACGAGCATGCGGGCCACGCCCCTCGGCAGCGAGCCGGGGGCGTAACCGAGGCCGGCCTGCAACGTGCCGTCGGCGATGGAGATCAACTGCTCGGCCGTGCTCATCGGCGCGATCCGCACCGGCACGTTCTGGAGCTGGGCGAGCAGCCGGGCGGCCACGTCGGCCAGCCCGTCGGCCACGCCCAGGCGGGCGGTGCGGCCCTTGCCGCGCGCGGCGGCCACGGCCCGTTCGTAGGCGTCGAGCGCGACCGTGGCCTGGGCCAGGAACGCCTCGCCCGCCTCGGTGAGCCGCACACCGCTGGACGAACGGCTGAACAGCTCGACGCCTATCTCCTTCTCCAGCGCCCTGAGCTGCTCCGACAGGGTGGGCTGCGCGATGTGCAGCGCGGTCGCGGCGCGGCGGAGGCTGCCGGCGCGCGCGATCGCCATCGCGTATCTGACGTAGCGCAGATCCATCTCTCACCTCGGGGTGATGATGATGGGCTATCGGCTGATCACCTCTCCGTATTACAAGACGGGGCAGCCCGCGTGAAGACATCCAGTCACGGCTCATGCCTTCCCGCTGCTCAGGACCTCGCCCGACCTGGCGGCGAACACCTTCGGACGGAAGACGCCGCCGTTGCGGCCGCCCGGAAACACCGCGTTCGGCGCGCCGGGAGCCTCGGCCGTCCGTGTGCCGAGCAAGCGCTTGTCTCGGCGTGTTATCGTGCGGGATGCAGTCCTTCGCCGGGTGCGCGGCCGTGGCCGGGATCGGGATGACCGCGCTGACCAGGCAGTCCGGGCGCACCGAGCTGGAGCTGGCCGCCGAGGCGTGCCGGGCCGCCTGCGCGGACGCCGGGATCACACCCGGCGAGGTCGACGGGCTGCTCAGCTACCACATGAACGACTCGGCGCCGGTCGTCCAGGTCGCCCGCGCGCTGGGGATCGAGCGGCTGCGCTGGCACAATGACATCTCCGGCGGCGGCACGCAGGCCGCGTCCGTGCTGGGGGACGCGGCCATGCTGATCCACGCCGGCCTGGCCAGGAACGTCCTGGTCTTCCGGGCGCTCAACGGGCGGTCCGGCACGCGGATGAACACCGCCTCCACCGGCCCCCTGGAACGCCACACCTACGGTTTGGCGGGGCCGATCCCGCTGTTCGCCATGGCCGCCACCCGCTACCTGTACGACACCGGGCTCACCGCCGAGCACCTGCACGCCGTGGTCGGCCAGTCCAGGTGCAACGCCGCCGCCAACCCGCGCGCCCTGCGCCGCGAGCCCCTGGACCTGGCCGCCTACCTGGCCAAACCGTACGTCTGCACGCCGCTGCGCACCGCCGACTGCTGCCTGGAGACCGACGGCGCGTGCGCGCTGCTGGTGAGCGGCGTCCTGGACGGCCCGCGCATCCGGGCGGTCGTCCGCGGGGGAGGGCCCGGCTGCTCCTCCATGGACCGCTCGCCGGACGTGACGGCCGTCTTCTCCGAGCACGTCGCGCCGATGTTGTGGGCGGCGTCCGGGATGCGGCCCTCGGACGTCCGGGCGGCGCTGCTCTACGACGCCTACTCCTGGCTGGTGCCCCGGCAACTGGAGGACTTCGGGCTGGTGACAAGGGAGGACCTGGGGGCGTACCTGCTGGAACGGCGGCACGCGTGGGTGAACCCGCACGGCGGCCTGCTGTCGGAGGGGTACGTGCACGGGCTCAACAACGTGGCCCAGGCGGTGCGGGAACTGCGCGCCGGGCACGAGACCGCCCTGGTGACCGGCTTCGGCGGCAGCTACGGCAGCGCGGCCCTGCTCACCCGTTGAACGTCAGGGAATGAGCGCGAACTGAACGTCAGGGAGTGAGCGTGAACGCCGCGTGCGAGCTCCGGCCGTCGTCGCCGGGCAGCACGCCGCGGGCCGCCAGCCAGGCCGCCGCGCCCGCCGCGTCGCGCGCCGTGCGCACCCGCTCGCCGGACAGCCGCGCCAGCACGGCCCGGCGCACCGGCCCCTCGCTGGTCAGCACGCTGCCCGCAAGCACGACGTCGCCCGACACGTGCACCCTGCGCAGGGTGGCCACCAGACGGTCGGCGGCCTCCTCGGCGACCTTGAGCGCCATCGGGTCACCGGCCTCGGCCGCCCGGCTGACCAGGGCGGACAGCGCGGCCAGGCGCATGTGGTGGGCCTGCGCGAGCCGGACGAACCGGTCGGCGACCGCCCGCGGCGACCCCGGACGCTCCTCGCCCAGGAAGTGCTCGACGACGAGCGCGACCAGGCTGCCCGGCTCGCCCGTCGCGCCCCGGTCGAGGGCGGAGACCACGGCCTTGGCGGCGGCGCGGCCGATCCAGAAGCCCGAGCCCTCGTCGCCCAGCAGCCAGCCGAGCCCGTCGGCGATCGTGTCGATGCGATGGCCGGCGACCCTGGCCGCGACCGCGCCCGTGCCCGACAGCAGCAGCGAGCCGTCGGGCTCGGCGGTGCCGGCGGCGTAGGCCACCGCCACGTCCCGCTCGATCAGCGGGCCCGCCTCGATGCCGTGGCCGGCCCAGACCCGGGCCAGCTCGGGGACCAGCGTGTCGACCTGGCCCGCGACCCCGGCCAGCGAGGCCACGACCTGGCCGCCGTCGTGCGACCCCAGCGCCTGCCCGAGCGCCGTGCCGATCGCCGCCACCGCCTTGTCCAGACCGTGCGCCGAGGGGTTGCCGGCGCCCGCCCGCGCGTAGCCGACGCGGGTGCCGTCGAGGGTGTGGACGGAGACGCGCGTCGAGGTGGCTCCCGCGTCGACACCGACCACCAGCGATTTGGTCACGGTCAAATTCTGGGGGTTGACGTGACCGGGAAGCAAGAATAATTTTCGCCAGAAGACCGAGTATTCGGAAGGAATATTCGTGACTTCAGGAGCCCTCGGGCGCGTCGAAACAGAACTGCCCGGCCTGCCGGAGGCGTTGCGCCGGGTCGGCGAGGTGATACTCGGCGACCCCGCCGAGGCCGCCCGGTCGACCATCATCGCGCTGGCCGAACGGGCGGGCAGCTCGCCCGCCACCGTGACGAGGTTCTGCCGGGCGTTCGGCTTCTCCGGCTACGCCGAGCTGCGGGTCGCCCTCGCCACGGAGACCGGCAGGGCCGCCCAGGCCGGCTGGGGCGCGGGCGTCGGGCACGAGATCGGCCCCGACGACCCGCTCGACTCGGCGATCGAGGTGATGGCCGCCGCCGACGCCAGGCTCATCCAGGACACCGCCGCCCAACTCGACCTCGCGATGGTCGCCCAGGTCGCCGACGCCGTCGTCAGGGCCCGCCGGGTGCTGCTGATCGGCGTCTCCACCAGCGGGAACGTCGCCACCATGCTCGAAGGCAGGCTGCGCCGCATCGGCATCCCGTGCTGGAGCGCCGGCGACGCGCACGTGGCGCTGTCGGAGGCGGCGCTGCTCGGCGCGGACGACGTCGCCATCGGCATCAGCCACCGGGGCCGCACCCGCGAGGTCATGGAGGCGCTGGCCGAGGCGGGCAGCCACGGCGCCACGACGGTCGCCGTCACCTCCTTCGCCCGCTCGCCGCTGGCCGAGCTGGCCGGCCTGGTGCTGACCACGGCCAGCAGGGAGACCACGTTCCGGCTGGGCGGGCTGGCGGCCGTGCACTCGCAGCTCTTCGTGCTCGACGCCGTCTACGTGGCGGTCGCGCAGCGCACGTACGAGCGCACCAACGAGGCGTTCGAGCTGACGATCAGCGCGGTGGAGAGCCACCGCGTGGAGAGAGGCTGACATGCGGTACGCGTCCAAGGCCCTCGCCCTCGCCGGGCAGGTCGCCGAGAGCCAGGCGGAGCCGGTGCGCCGGGCCGCCGCCCTGATCGTCGCCGCGCTGCGCGCCGGCGGGGTGGTCAACGCGTTCGGATCGGGGCACTCCGAGGCCATCGCCATGGAGATCGCCGGACGGGCCGGCGGCCTCGTGCCCAGCAACCGCCTCTCCCCGCGCGACCTCGTCCTGTACGGCGGCCGGCCGCCGAGCGTGCTCACCCCGGAGCTGGAACGCGACCCGGCCGTCGCCCACGAGATCTACGACCTGGCCCCCGTCGAGCCGCAGGACGTGTTCGTCCTGATCTCCAGCTCCGGCGTGAACGGCACGGTCGTGGAGCTGGCCACGCTGGTCAAGGAGCGCGGCCACCCGCTCGTCGCGATCACCTCGGTCGCGCACAGCACGCGCATGACCTCGCGCCATCCCTCGGGCGGCAAGCTCATGGACCTGGCCGACGTCGTGCTCGACAACGGCTCCCCGTACGGGGACGCCGTCCTCGACCTGCCGGACGGCGGCACGTACGGCGCGGTCTCCACGATCACCTCGGCGCTGCTCGCGCAGATGGTGGTCACCGAGGCGGTGGAGGAGCTCGTCGCCCTGGGCGAGCGGCCCCCCGTCTACCTGTCGGTCAACGTGACCGGCGGCGACGAGCACAACAAGGCCCTGGAGAGCCGGTACGCAGGGCGAATACGACGAGGATCATGAACAGCTAGGAGCCATCAATGCCTGACACCCCCCATATCAGCCGTCGTCAACTCCTGCGCGGCGCGGCCCTCGTCCCCGTCGCGGGGGCGCTGGCCGCCTGCGCCACCCCGGCCGCCAAGCCCACGGCCACCGCCTCCTCCGCGCCGGTGGCGACCAGCGCGGCCAACCCGTTCGGCGTCGCGGACGGCAAGCCCCTGGAGGTGTGGATCTTCGACGGCGGCTTCGGCCAGGACTACGCCAAGAACATCCACGAGCCCCTGTTCAAGACGAAGTACCCGAAGAGCGAGATCAAGCACAACGCCACCAAGGAGATCACCAAGGTCCTGCAGCCGCGGTTCGCCGGCGGCAACCCGCCGGAGGTCATCGACAACTCCGGCGCCAACTTCATGGACTTCGGCGCCCTGTCCCAGGACGGCCAGCTCCAGGACCTCACCGCCCTGCTCGACGCGCCGAGCTGGGACGACCCCGCCGTCAAGGTCAGGGACACCATCGACCAGTCGGTCATCGACATCGGCACCTACGACGGCAAGTTCAGCGTGCTGGGTTACGTGAACTACATCCACGGCATCTGGTACTCACAGAAGGTGTTCAGGGACAACGGCTGGGAGATCCCCAAGACCTGGGACGAGTTCGTCAAGCTCTGCGAGACGATCAAGAAGTCCGGCAAGATGGCGCCCTTCACGTACGCGGGCAAGTTCCCCCAGTACCTGTACGAGCCGCTGCTGACCATGGCCGCCAAGATCGGCGGCAACGAGGTGCTGGTCAACATCGACAACCTGGAGGACGGCGCCTGGACCACCGAGGCCATGAAGACCGCCGCCACGGCCTGGGCCGAGGTGGGCGCCAAGTTCCTCATGGAGGGCACGACCGGCCTCGACCACGTGCAGACCCAGACGGCCCAGAACAAGTACAAGGTGGCCATGCTGCCGTCCGGGTCGTGGCTGGAGAACGAGCAGAAGAGCACCACCCCGCCCGACTTCGAGTACGGCATGTTCCCGATCCCCGACGTCACCGGCTCCGACAAGATGCCGTACGGCACCCTGCACACCCAGCCCGGCGAGAACTTCATGGTCTCGGCCAGGAGCGCCAACCCGCAGGGCGGCATCGAGTACCTGCGCGGCATGTTGTCGAAGAAGGCGGCCGGCGACTTCAGCGAGATGGTCAAGACGGTGACCGCGGTCAAGGGCGCGACCGAGGGCCGGACGATCTCGCCCGGCGTCACCAGCGCCTCCAAGGCCGTCGCCGACGCGGGCGCCAACACCGTCTACTACCGCTGGTACACCTGGTACGGCCAGCTCAAGGACGAGGGCATCGCCGCCACCGGCGAGCTGATGTCCGGCGGCCTGACGCCGGAGAAGTACCTGGAGCGCATGCAGAAGAAGGCCGACGAGATCAAGAACGACTCCTCGATCAAGAAGTACAAGCGCTGATGTTGTTCAACAGGTATCGCCGCGGGCTGTTCATCACCGCGTTCCTGGCAGCCCCGGTGATCCTCTACCTCGCCTACGTGATCTCGCCGCTGATCCAGGCGTTCCGCATCGCGATGACCGACTGGCGCGGCGTGACGGCCACGCCGAACTTCATCGGGCTGGACAACTTCGTCCGGCTGTTCAAGGACGGCGTCTTCTGGAAGGCCGTCAGCCACAACGCCATGCTGCTCGTGCTGCTGCCGCTGCTCACGATCGTCATCGCGCTGTTCTTCGCCTTCCTGCTCAACGTGGGCGGGCGCAAGGGCTCCTCGGGCATCGCGGGCTCGAAGTTCTACCGGGTGGTGTTCTTCTTCCCGCAGGTCCTGGCCGTGGCCGTGGTGGGCGTGCTGTTCCAGCAGGTGTTCCGGCCCGACGGCAGCGGCATGCTGAACGGGCCCCTGATCGCGCTCGGCGCCAAGCCGGTCGGCTTCCTGTCCGACCCCGGCGTGGCCTTCTGGTCGGTGCTCGGCGTGCTGGTCTGGCAGGCGGTCGGCTTCTACGTCGTGCTGTTCTCGGCCGGGCTGGCCTCCATCCCGCGCGACATGTTCGAGGCGGCGCAGATCGACGGCGCGGGCCGGTTCAGCCTGTTCTTCCGCATCACGCTGCCGCTGCTCTGGGACACCATCCAGGTGGCCTGGGTCTACCTCGGCATCCTCGCGCTCGACGCGTTCGCGATCGTGTGGGTGATGACCGACCAGCACGGCGGCCCCGACTGGTCGACCACCGTCATGGCCGCCGAGATCTACCGCAACGCCTTCCAGTACTTCCGCTTCGGCTACGCCTCGGCCCTCGGCGTCATGATGTTCTTCTTCACCGTCGGCTTCGCCATCCTCTCGCTGCGCCTGTCACGCCGCGAACGAATCGAGTACTAGATGACAACGACGACCACATGGACGGTGGCGAACTCCCGCAAACTGGCCCGCCAGGAGCGCCGGCGACGGCTCGGGCCGATGGCCCTGCTCTCCCACGTCGCGCTCCTGGTGTGGACGGTGCTCGTCGTGGTGCCGATCCTGTGGACCTTCCTGGCCTCGGTGAAGAGCGAGGACGAGATCTTCGGCGAGGCGTGGGGGCTGCCGGCCAGGCTCAACTGGGACAACTTCGCCCGCGCCTGGGAACAGGCGCACATCGGGCAGTACATGCTCAACAGCGTCATCGTCGTCACCTTCAGCGTGGCCGGGACGATGCTGCTCGGCTCGATGGCCGCGTACGTGCTGGCCCGGTACCCCTTCCGCGCCAACCGGCCGATCTACTTCCTGTTCGTGTCCGGGCTGGCCTTCCCGGTGTACCTGAAGCTGACGCCGCTGTTCTTCGTCGTGCAGAACATGGGGGCGGTGCCGGTGGTGGGGCCGTACATCGGGCTGAACACGCACGCGGGGCTGGTGCTGGTCTACATCGCGTACTCGATGCCGTTCACGGTGTTCTTCCTGACGGCGTTCTTCCGTACGCTGCCCACGGCGGTGGGGGAGGCGGCCATGGTGGACGGGGCCTCGCACACCCGCGTATTCTTCCAGATCATGTTGCCGATGGCCAGACCGGGCATCATCAGCATCACGATCTTCAATGTGCTCGGGCAGTGGAACCAGTACCAGCTGCCGCTGGTGTTGCTGCAGGATCGGGACAAATGGGTGCTCACGCAGGGGATCGCTGACATCTCCACGTCCGCCGGGTACGACCAGGACTGGTCGGCGCTGTTCGCCGCGCTGACGCTGGCGATCCTGCCGATGCTGGTCGTCTACACGGTGTTCCAGCGCCAGATCCAGTCCGGCCTGACCTCGGGAGCCCTCAAGTAGGGAGGTCGCCTTCGGCCGATGGTCTTCGCCGAGGGGGCGCATCGCGCCTCGGGAGCTCAGGCGGTTCAATGTGAGGCGCCTGGCGGCGCAACCCACGCGCCTGGCGGCGCCATGGTCCGGCCCGCTCACGGCCGGCTACCGGGTTGCTCCTGGGCTCTGCCGGGAGGCCCATCGCAGTCGGCATGGTGTCGCCCTGGGCGGGCCCGAACCTCGTTCCGCTTCCACGAGACATCGACGACAACGGATCCAGGTCAATCGATATGCGGATTCCTCTGCTGCAGATAGTCGTTGAGCTGTCGCCACTGGGTCGGATGGATGTCGAGGGTGTGCAGTTCGCCCGGCTCGACCCAGCGCACGTCGCTCGCCTCGTCGTTGGCCTCCGGACGGCCGCCGACGGGGCGGGCGATCAGCATCACCTCGTACTCCTGGCGGACCTCGCCGTCGGTGTAGGCCACGATGTGGCCAGGGTCGGAGTAGACGCCGAGGAAGCCGGTGGGCTCGACGCGGACGCCGGTCTCCTCTTCCGTCTCCCGTACGGCGCACTGTGAGGGGGTCTCGCCGATCTCCATCTTGCCCATCGGCAACGCCCACTGACCGGTGTCGCGCCGGCGCTGCATGAGGATGCGGCCGGCCTCGTCCACGGTCACCGTGCCGCAGGCCGGCACCAGGCTGTTCGCCTTCGGGGCGTCCGGGTCGTTCCAGTACTCGACTCGTCCCATGGGCGATGCCTCCTCAGACTTCCGCGCCGGACCACGGAACGGCTCCGGTCCAGACTCGCTCGAACGATGACATGTAGTGCTCGGCCATCGTCCCTCCGTCGAGATGAGGGAAGTGGAAGGTCGGATTGGCAGAGGCCGGTTCGCCGTACGCGTGCGGGTTGACCAGGATGTCGTCGTCGTAGCGGAACAGCGAGGCGTACAGAACCAGAGCTCACGAGGCACGCTGGCACGGTCGGGAAAAACCTCCACGAGTTCCGACCGGTTCGCCCTGCCCCGGCGGGCCCCGCTGGTTTCCAGCACGCCGGGCCACAGGTAGGTCTCGTCAGCTGTCAGCAGCTTCGCCGCCGCCCACCTGTGCCGACGGTGCGGAACACGGCCGGTGTTGATCCAGCGTTCGACGGTCTTGGGTTCGACGCCGCAGGTCTCGGCCAGGTCCTCCAGGGCCACACCGTGACGGAGCATTGCTGTGCGTAGGCGCTCGTTCACGCATCCAGTGGACGCGAACGTCCGGGACGTTTCAAGGCCGTCCCGGGACGTTTGCCCGTGCCGCGACACGTCCTGGCAACGGGCTGCGGCGAGGTTGGAAGGTCCGCTTCACCTGGCTTCACTTGGCGTACCGGGACCGGAGTCGCAGGAGGCAGCTGGATGAATCCACAGCGGGAGTCGAGGCAGCTGAACGGTACGGGCCGGGAGCCGGAACTGCGCAGGCCGCAGAACAGCTCCGCGATCACCTTGCGGGAGGTTCTCGGCAGGTTTCCCGGGTGGCGGATCATCGACGTGACCGGCGGCTGGGTCGCGTTCCGCGTGCCTCTCGTGTCCGGTGACAGCGGGCTCTCGAACGTCCGCTGCGGGGCGACCCTGGCGGAACTGGCCGGCAACCTCCAGGCCGAGAGCAGGCTCGACAAGCCGCGCTCACCCGTGACGAGCAACTGAGCGAACGCAAGCCGGCCCGGCAGGCCGTGCATGTCCCGCCGACCCCGAAGCACGTCGTTCCTCAGCGGCGACGTGGTGGCGGTTCTCAGAGTCTTTCTGGCAGGAGGAGCAGCGCATGGGTGTGGTGCGGGCGCACGACCGTGAAGTGTCGGCGATCGAGCGTGGCCACCTCTGGAGTGTTGAGCCGTTCGGCGATCGCTATGACGGAGGCGTCGACCGCGCCCAGAGGCAGGTTCGCATAGGCGGCGACCAACCTGCTCATACGCCGAAGATCCTGCTCGGTGAGATCGACCAGGTTCAGACCTGCCCCGAAGGTCCGCAAGAACGAAGCCTCCGCTGCACTGCCCTGCCGCCTCTCCACCAGCTGACACACCTCGGTGAGCACCGTGGACGGGACGAGCAACGGGCCCGGATGCGTACGCAGGAGGCGTGCACACACCTCATGGTGCCGGTCTTTGCTGTTGAGCGCCGCGACCAACGGGCCTGTGTCATGGACGATCACAAAGGGTGATTGTCCTCCGCCCGCAGGATCTCCTCGGCGCGTTCCGCGAAATCCGGCTCCGCATCGAGCATTCCGATGAACGGCAAGTCCCGTACCGCCTGCTGCTCGTCGAGCTGATCCCGGACCAGACGGAGCAGAGGCGCGACCTTCTCCTCGGGCAGCCGGTCCACCAGGTGATGAAGTTCGTCGCGCATCACGCTCATGCCATCCAGTCTACGAGACATGAGCGTCCTGAGCCTGGGACACCCTTGTCCTGGCAGGGGAAGGTCGTCCCGTCGAGCTCGGGCTCGCTGGAGGTGAGGCCGAGCGGGCAGGCGGCAACAGCCACGCTGACTTGAGCCGCCGGCCTAACCCTGGGTGACGGTTTTGTGGACGTCGCCGAGGAAGCGTTCGATGGTGGCCCGTTCCGCGGGGTCGTACCGGTCCATGAGGGCGACGATCTCCTGGATGAGCGGGCCGAAGAAGCTCCAGCCCAGCGTGACGGCGCTCTCGTCGACCTTCAGCAGCACCCGCCGCCGGTCCCGGATGTCGCGTTCCCGGCGGACGTGGCCGAGCCGTTCCAGACGGTCCACCACCGCCGTGGTGCCCGCGGAGTTGAGGCCGAGGTGCGTGCCCAGCGTTCCCGGGGTGGCGGGGGCGCCGGTGCGGGCGGCGTCGAGCAGGCAGATGAGGGCCCGTACGTCGGTCGGGTGCAGGGCGTGCGCGGCGGCGAACCGCTCGCCCATGCGGTCGAGTTCCACGGTGACGGCGCGCAGCAGATGGACCAGCCGCATCCCCGCGTCCTGATCGTCCACGTTTCCGGCGTGGTCCGGCCGCATCGTCATGCCACCAGTATGGCATTATCTCGCCGAGCGAGATTGTTGCTGAGCAAGCTATTCAGTTAGGTGCGGCATGTCCGACTTCTTCTCCGCCTACGACGCGGTCCTCGAACGCTGGCCGGTTCCGGTCGAGCCGATCGACCTGCCCTCGGCGTACGGCACGACCCGGGTGAACGCGTGCGGCCCCGCCGATGGCCCGCCGCTGGTCCTGCTGCACGGCGGTGGCACCACGGCGGCGATGTGGTACGCCAACGTCGCCGCCTTCGCCCGCCGCCATCGCGTCTACGCCGTGGACCGCATCGGCGAGCCGGGCCGCAGCCTCCGCGGCGAACGTCCCCCGCGCAGCGTCGGCGACCTGCTCGGCTGGCTGGACGGCGTGCTCGACGGCCTCGGCATCGACGGCGCCGCGGTGTGCGGACACTCCTACGGCGGATGGATCGCCCTGACGTACGCGCTGCACGCGCCCCGGCGGGTCGAGCGGCTCGTCCTGCTCGACCCGACGCAGTGCTTCGGCGGGTTCCGGCCGGGATACCTGGCCCGCGCACTGCCCACCCTGCTGCGGCCGACGGCCGCTCGCGCGCGGGCCTTCCTGGAGTGGGAGACCGGCGGCGCGCCCGCCGACCCCGCCTGGCTGCGGCTCTACGGCCTGGCCGCGGAGTTCCCGGACACGAAGGTCGTCACCGGGAAACGGCCCGAGCCCGGATCGCTGCGCGCGCTCACCACGCCGGCCCTCGTGCTCGTCGCCGGGCGCGGCAAGGCGCACTCCCCGCACCGCGTCGCGTCGGCCGCCGCCCGCCTGCTGCCGGGCGCGCGGACCGAGGTGCTGCCGCACCTGTCCCATCACGCGATGCCGTGGCACGACCCCGCCGACCTCAACGCCCGCGTCGTCGACTTCCTCGACGGACGAGCCACCTGACCCGCCGCCCGCGCCGCCGCCCTTCTCAAAGCGCCAGGACGCCCGCGCCGCTGCCCTTCTCAAAGCGCCAGGACGCCCGCGCCGCTGCCCTTCTCAAAGCGCCAGGACGCCCGCGCCGCTGCCCCTCTCCGAAGCGCCAGGACGCCCGTCCCGCCACGCCGGAGCCTAGACTCCTGGGCATTCCGCGACGCAGCAGGCCGTGAGGAGACTCCCATGTCATCCGCGCCCGAACAGGAATCACTCGCCGCCCTCGCGACCCGGCACGGGCTGAGGCGAGCCATGGCCCGCCCGGACCTGCACGTCTACCTGCGCCGATTATGGGAACGCCGGCACTTCATCCTGGTGTACGCGACCTCGCGCACCGCCTCGAAGTACTCCGGCTCCGCGCTCGGGCAACTCTGGCAGGTGCTGACGCCGCTGCTGAACGCCGGCATCTACTGGGTCATGTTCGGCCTCGTCCTGGGCGGACACGACCACATCGAGAACTATGCGGCGTTCCTTGTCACGGGGATGTTCGTCTTCACCTACAGCCAGCGGTCGGCCTCGGCGGGGGCCAAGTCCGTCTCGGGGAACCTCTCGCTCATCCGCGCCCTGCACTTCCCGCGCGCCGCGCTTCCCCTGGCCTACACCCTTCAGGAGCTGCGGCAGGCGGCGGTCTCCATGGGGGTGCTGCTCGTGCTCGTGGTCGTCATGGGGGAGTTGCCCACCTGGTTCTGGTTGCTGATCCCGGTCGCCGTGCTGCTGCAGACGATGTTCAACATCGGGCTGAGCCTGGTCCTGGCGCGGTTGGGGGCCTCGCTGCGCGACGTGAACCAGCTCCTGCCGTTCGTCCTGCGGACCTGGTTGTACGCCTCCGGGGTCTTCTTCTCGATCCAGTACAAGATCGTGGGATATCCGGACCCGGTCACCGGCGAGCCGGTCGGCGGGGTGGGGCTGCCGCAGTGGGTGGCCGACGTCATGTATCTCAACCCCGCGGCCTCCATCATCGAGTTCATGCGCGACATCCTGATCCACGCGTCCAGCCCGCGCCCGCTCGTCTGGCTGAGCTGCACGTTCTGGGCGGTCGCCGGGCTGACCCTCGGGCTCTGGTACTTCTGGCGGGCCGAGGACACGTACGGGCGCGGGTGAGGGCCGGAAGCGGGTGAGGGCCGGAAAGCGGGGGGCCGGAAAGCGGGTGGGGGCCGGAAAAGGGTTCGCGCGCCGGGGGCGTGCTCTGGTTTGCTCCCCATCATGACGTCTGCGTGGGTCGGCGAGCGCGTGCGCCTGAGGGCCATCGAACCGGAGGACTGGGCGGAGCTCTTCGCCTTCGAGGAGGACACCGACGCGGCCAGGAACGGCTGGCGGCTGCCTCCGCCCCGCTCGGCCGCCCAGGCGCAGAAGTGGGCCAGGGAGCTGGCCGAGCAGGAGCCCGACATGGACGAGCTCCGCCTGGTGATCGCCGACGCGGCCGACGGCCGGCCGGTCGGCATGCTCAACACGCACGAGGTCGAGCGCATGCACGGCACGTTCTGCTACGGCATCTCCATCGGCACCCCCCACCACCGCAAGGGCTACGCCAGCGAGGCGATCGTCCTGCTGCTGCGCTACATGTTCGCCGAGCGCCGCTTCCAGAAGGCCGAGGCGTGGGTCTACAGCTCCAACGAACCGTCGCAGGCCCTGCACCGGCGGCTCGGCTTCGTCGAGGAGGGCCGCCGGCGCAGGAGCCGCTTCGCCGCCGGGCGCTACGACGACGGGATCCTGTTCGGGATGACGGTCGAGGAGTTCACCGAGCTCTACGGCTGAAGCTCGGCCCGCAGCCGCCGGGTGGCCTCGACGACGTGCGCCAGCGAGGCTTCCACCTGCTCGTACGTGCGCGTCTTCAGCCCGCAGTCGGGGTTGACCCAGATCCGCTCGGCCGGCAGCGCCGCCAGCGTCCTGCGCAGCAGGTCCTCGACCTCGTCCGCGCCGGGCACGCGCGGGGAGTGGATGTCGTACACGCCGGGGCCGAGGCCGCGGCCGAACGCGCGCACCGCGCCCAGGATGCGCGCCCCCGAGCGGGCCGACTCGATCGTGGTGACGTCGGCGTCCAGGCCGTCGATGGCGGCCAGGATCTGGTCGGCGTCCGAATAGCACAGGTGGGTGTGGATCTGGGTGCGGTCGGCCGCGCCGGAGGTGGCCCGCCGGTACGCCGCCACCGCCCACTCCAGGTAGTCGGCCTGAGCGGCCCGCCGCAGCGGCAGCAGCTCGCGCAGGGCGGGCTCGTCCACCTGGATGATCGACACGCCGGCCGCCTCCAGGTCGCGCACCTCCGCGCGCACCGCGTCGGCCACCTGGAACACCACGTCCCGCAGCGGCAGGTCGTCGCGGACGAACGACCAGGCCACGATCGTCACCGGCCCGGTGAGCATGCCCTTGACCGGCTTGGCGGTGAGCGACTGCGCGTAGGAGGCCCAGCGCACGGTGATGGGCCCGGGACGGCCGACGTCGCCGTGCAGGATCGGCGGCCGGGTGCAGCGCGACCCGTACGACTGGACCCAGCCGTTGCTGGTGACCGCGAACCCGTCCAGGTGCTCGGCGAAGTACTGGACCATGTCGTTGCGCTCGGGCTCGCCGTGCACGAGCACGTCCAGGCCGAGGCGTTCCTGCACCCTGACGACGCGCTCGATCTCGGCCTCGACGCGCCGCTCGTAGTCCTCCTCCGACAGCGTGCCGGCCACCACGGCCGCCCGCGCCGCGCGCAGCTCGCCGGTCTGCGGGAACGAGCCGATGGTGGTGATCGGCAGTACGGGCAGGCCCAGGTGGGCGGCCTGGGCGGCGGCCCGCACCGGGTACGGCGCCCGCTCCTCCGGCGCGACCGGCGCGGTCAGCGGCACGGAGGGCGCGGCCGGGACCGGCCCCCGGAAGTCCGGCCCCTCGGCGACGGTGAGGGCCAGCGCCACCACCTCGGCCACCTTCTGCTCGGCGAACGCCAGCCGTGCCCGCAGCGCCGGGTCCAGGTCGGGCTCGGCGGCCACGTCGTAGGGCACGTGCAGCAGCGAGCACGACGTGCTCACCGTCACGCGGTCCGCGTGCACGCCGCCCAGCGCGGCCAGGGCGCGTTCCGGCGCGGTGCGCCACACGTCGCGGCCCGACACCACGCCCGCGACCACGGTCTTGCCCGGCAGGTCGGGCACGGCGCCGCCGCGCACCAGGTCCACGCCGATCGCCTCGACGGGCGTGCCGGCCAGCACCGGCAGCGCGGGCCCGAGGTCGCCGAAGTAGGAGGCCACGAACAGCCCCGGGCGGACGGCCGCCGACCCCAGCCGGTCGTAGGCGAGCCGCACGGCCGCCAGCTCCTCGGGCGTGCGGTCGCCGACCAGCGCCGGCTCGTCGAGCTGCACCCATTCGACGCCCTCGGCGGCCAGCGCCGCGAGCAGCTCCTCGTAGCAGCCGAGCACGTCCTCCAGCCGCTCGGGCGCCCCGGCCAGCAGCAGGAACGTCACCGGCCCGACCACGACGGGCCGCGTCTCGTAGCCCAGCGCGCGGGCCTCGCGCACCTCGGCGAGCGGCTTGGCGGCGTCCAGCTTGAAGACGGTCTCCGGGCCGATCTCCGGCACGATGTAGTGGTAGTTGGTGTCGAACCACTTCGTCATCCGCAGCGGCGCCAGCCCCTCGGTGCCCCTGGCCATCGCGAAGTAGGGGTCCTCGGCCGCGCGGTAGCGCTCGGGCACCGCGCCCAGCAGCACCGCCGTGTCCAGCACGTGGTCGTACAGGGAGAAGGTGTTGGACGGCAGCCCTTCCAGGCCCAGCTCGGCCAGCCGCCGCCAGGTCCGCTCCCTGATCTCCGCGCCCGTCCGCTCCAGCTCCGCGCGGCCGGACCGCCCGTCCCAGTACGACTCCAGGGCCCGCTTCAGCTCCCGTCGCGGCCCGATCCTCGGGTACCCGAGCACCGTGGACGTGGGGAATGGCGACATCTCAGCTCCTCGATCACGTCGGTCAGATGCGGGAATCGTGTCCGGCGAGGCCGACGTGGTGCATCATCGATAAGTGCTGCTTATGCTCAAGGAGATCCACTGCTTCCTCCTGGTCGCCGAGCGGCTTGGCTTCTCGGCCGCCGCCGCCGACCTGGGCATGTCGCAGCCCGCCGTCAGCCAGGCCATCACCCGGCTCGAACGCGCCGCCGGGGTCAGGCTCTTCGAGCGCAACGCCCGCGAGGTGCGGCTGACGGCCGAGGGCAAGGGCCTGCTGCCGTACGCCCGGCAGGTGCTCGAATCGGCCCAGGCGTTCACCGCGGAAGCCGCCAGACTGGCCCGCCCGACCATTCACCTGGCTTATCCACCGCTCGTGGGCACCCTCGCCGCGCGCATCGCCAGACGGCTGGCCGGACGCGCCCCGGCGATCGGCGTCGAACTCGTCGTGGCCGGGCGGGGCGCCGCGGCCCAGGCGCTGGGCAGCGGGGAGGTCTCGGCCGCGATCCTGGCCACGCCGGCGCCCGCGCAGTTCGTCACGGCGGCCCGCTTCCACGTGACCGTGGACCATCTGGCCGTCCCGCTCGGGCACCGGCTGGCCGGGCACGGCAGGGTGACGCCGGACGACCTGGGCGGGCAGGTGCTGCTGACACCGGGGAGCCGGCCGTGGGCGGGGCTGCCGGGGCGGGCGCGGATGGTGGCCGACGACGACTTCGCCGCCGCGCTCGATCTCGTGGCCGCCGGGGCGGGGGTGCTGCCGATCCCGCAGCTCCTGGTCAGGGCCGTCAGGCGGGACGACGTGCGGTTCGTGCCCCTGGAGGCGGGGGAGCTGCGCATCACCTACGCGCTGGCCTGGGCGCGCGAGCGGGTGACGCCGGAGCTGATGGCGCTGGTGCAGGCGGTGCAGGACGCGCTCTGGACCAGGTGAGGGCGGGTGAGGGCGGGTGAGGGCGGGTGAGAGCGGATGAGAGCGGATGAGAGCGGGTGAGGCCGGATGAGGAAGGGCTAACTCACAGGCAGGTTCTTCAGGGCCTCGCGGCGGCTCAGGCCGGAGATGCCCTTGGCGCGGACGTACCGGATGACTTCGTCGGGGTTGGTCTTGGCGTACTCGCGTAAGGACCAGCCGATGGCCTTGCGGGCGAAGAAGTCGGTGTCGGACAGGCTGGGCTCGATGCAGGCGTATAACAGGGCCGTGTCGGTGCGGGACTTGAAGCGGTTCTGGCACAGGATCGCCGTGCGGCGCTTCCACAGGTCGGCGTCGGCCGCCCACTCCAGCATGAGCGGGCGCATGGTGTCGGGGAAGGCCGCCAGCAGGTCGCCGACGCGATGGGTGGCCAGCTCGTCGACCAGGTCCCACCAGGCGCCGGTGACGATCATCTCCTCGTACATCGGCACGGTGTAGAGGGTCTGGAAGTCGCGGTAGTAGCGGTGGCCGGTCAGCTCGACGGCGGCGTAACGCTCCTCGCGGTACTCAGCCTCCCGCCACAGCGAGAGCACCGCGCGCCGCCACTCGGGCGCGGAGTCGAGGCGGTGGCGGGCGAACACCCGCCGCAGCGCCGCCCGCCTCGGCGTGGCCTGCACGCCGAGGAAGGGCATCTCCGACTTCATGTACGCGCGCATCGGCTCGGCCTTGTCCGGCTCGGCGACCTCCTCAAGGGCCAGCCGCACCGCCTTGCCGAGGCTCATCCCTGACGCTGGGTCGTGCGCTCGCCGGTGGCGAGGCCGTCGAACAGCACCGTGATGTAGTGCTCGGCCAACGCGGTGGTGTTGAGCCGGCCGCCGGGACGGAACCAGCGCACGGCCACCCAGATGGTGTCGCGGATCATCCGGTAGGTCAGCTTGGGGTCGACGTCGGCCCTGAACAGCCCGGCCGCCTGACCGGCCTTGATCTGGGTCACCCAGATCTGCTCGACCTCGTCCTCGGCCTTGACCAGGTAGTTGAAGCGCTCGAACTGGCGCAGGTAGTTCCAGTCGTTCTGCATGACGGTGATCGCGGCGCGGTGGGGCTCCAGCGTGCCGAAGCCGATGCGGACCATCTCCGACAGGACCGTGCGGGCGTCGGAGTTGGTGTCGACGGCGGCGCGGTAGCGGGCGATGAGGTCGTCGAGGAAGGTGGACAGCACCTCGTCGACGATCGTCTCCTTGGAGTCGAAGTGGTGGTAGAGGCTGCCGGACAGGATGCCCGCCTCGTCGGCGATCTCGCGTACGGTCGTGGCCTGGAAGCCCTTGCGCGCGAAGAGCTCCGCGGCGAGTTTGACGAGGTGGTCGCGCCGCTCTGAGGCCGCCCCAGTGGAGGAGGCGCGCTGGCGCTTCGCCGGTGACGTGGTGGTGCCGGAGTTCTTTCGCGTGGTCACGTTTCCCATTATGAGCCCTCAGACAATCGCTTGTTCACGCGTCAGGCCCAGCTCGTAGGGCATTATCCTACGTACCAAGCGCTTGTTAGGATTGCGGGATGAACGAGGCTTACATCGTCGCCGCCGTCCGTACCCCCGTCGGGCGCAGGAACGGCGGGCTGGCCGCGGCCCACCCGGCCGACCTCGGCGCGCACGTCCTGCGCGAGCTGATGCGGCGGGCCGACGCCGATCCCGCCGCCGTCGAGGACGTGATCTTCGGCTGCGTGGACACGATCGGGCCGCAGGCCGGGGACGTCGCGCGTACCTGCTGGCTGGCCGCCGGGCTGCCCGAGCAGGTGCCGGGCGTCACCGTCGACCGCCAGTGCGGCTCCTCGCAGCAGGCCCTGCACTTCGCCGCCCAGGCCGTGCTGTCGGGAACCAGCGACCTGGTGGTGGCGGGCGGCGTGCAGAACATGAGCATGATCCCGATCTCCTCGGCCATGCTGGCGGGCCGGCCGCTCGGGCACGAGACCCCGTACGCCGGGTCCAAGGGCTGGGCGGCCCGCTACGGCGCGGCGGAGGTCTCCCAGTTCGCCGGGGCCGAGCAGATGGCGGTGGCCTGGGACCTGTCGCGCGAGGAGATGGAGCTCTACGCCTACGAGTCCCACCGCCGCGCGCTGCGGGCCATGGACGAGGGGCGCTTCCGGCGCGAGATCGTCCCCTGTGAGGGCGTCTCCGACGACGAGGCCCCCCGCCGGGACACCTCGCCGGAGAAGATGGCCGCGCTCAGGCCGTTGAGCGAAGGGGGACGGCTCACGGCGGCGCTGGCCTCCCAGATCTCCGACGGCGCGGCGGCGCTGCTGGTCGCCTCGCCCCGGGCCGTACGCGACCACGGGCTGACCCCGCGCGCCCGCGTGCACCACCTCTCGGCGCGTGGCGCGGACCCGATCATGATGCTCTCCGCCCCCATCCCCGCCACGGCCCACGCCCTGGACCGGACCGGCCTGGCCATCGACGACTTCGACGCGATCGAGATCAACGAGGCGTTCGCCTCCGTCGTGCTGGCCTGGATCAAGGAGACCGGCGCCGACCCGTCCAGGGTGAACCCCAACGGCGGCGCCATCGCGCTCGGCCATCCGCTCGGCGCGACCGGCGCGGTCCTGACCGTGAAGCTGCTGCACGAACTGGAACGCACCGGCGGCCGGTACGGCCTGCAGACCATGTGCGAAGGCGGGGGACAGGCGAACGTCACCGTCATCGAACGTCTCGGCTGAAAGGCCGCGCCGCGCAACTGAAGTGAGCATTTACGGCAATGGTTGAATAAGACACGGAAGGAACCGGGCTGACATCAGAAAATGCCTCTAGCAAATAGGAAACTTTCCTATTAGATTTCGGGTCATGCCCCTCAGCGGTGACCTTCTTCGCCTCGCCGATGCCGTCCTCCTCCCTGGTTTCGTGGGACAGATGCCTCCGGACTGGATCCGCCGACGACTCGGCGAGGGACTGGCCGGTGTGGTGCTGTTCTCCCGCAACATCGCCGACCCCGCGCAGGTCGCCCGGCTCACCGCCGCGCTGCGCGCGGAGAACCCCGCGGTGCTCGTCGGCACCGACGAGGAGTCCGGCGAGGTCACCCGGCTGGAGGTGAGCACCGGCAGCAGCCGTCCCGGCGGCTACGCGCTCGGCGTCGTGGACGACGTCGGCCTCACCGAGGCCCTGGCCAGGGACATGGGCGGCGAGCTGGCGGCCGCGGGCATCACGATCGACTTCGCCCCGTCCGCCGACGTCAACTCCAACCCCGACAACCCGGTCATCGGCCTGCGCTCCTTCGGCGCCGACCCCGCGCTCGTCGCCCGGCACACCAGGGCGTTCGTCCGCGGCCTGCAGTCGGCCGGGGTGGCCGCCTGCGCCAAGCACTTCCCCGGCCACGGGGACACCACCGTCGACTCCCACCACGGCGTGCCCGTGGTGGCCGACGCCGGCATCGAGGAGGCGCTCTTCCCGTTCCGGGAGGCGATCAAGGAGGGGGTCCGGTCGATCATGACCGGCCACCTGCTCGTGCCCTCCTACGACGCCGAGCTGCCCGCCACGCTCAGCCCCAAGGTCCTCACGGGCCTGCTGCGCGAGGAGCTGGGCTTCCAGGGAATGATCATCACGGACGGCATAGAAATGGCTGCGGTGTCGGGGGCGTACGGGATCGGGGGCGCCTCCGCCCGCGCCATAGCCGCGGGGGCCGACGCGATCTGCGTGGGCGGCGAGCGGGCCGACGAGGCCACCGCCGTCGAGGTCCGCGACGCCATCGCCGCCGCCGTGACCGAAGGACTGCTGCCCGAGGAGCGACTGGCCGACGCCGCACGCAGGGTCCGCGAGCTGGCCGCCTGGACCACCTCCTCGGGCAGCCCCGTACCGGAGGACGGCTACCTCGGGCTCTCCGCGGCCCGCCGGGCCGTCCGCGTCACCCGCAGGTCCACGGCGGCCGTGCTGCCGCTCACCGGGGCGGCGCACGTGGTCGAGCTGACGCCCGAGATGAACCTGGCCATCGACAAGGGCACCCCGTGGGGCGTCGGCGAACCGCTCGGACGGCTGCTGCCCGGCACCGCCGTCACCCGGCTGGCGGCCGGGGACACCACCGGGCCCAGGCTGGAGCGGCTGATCGGCGAGGCGGCGCAGCGCCCGCTGGTGATCGTGGTCCGCGACGCCCACCGTTACGCCTGGCAGGGCGAGGCGCTGCGGCACCTGCTCAGCGCCCGGCCGGACGCCGTCGTCGTGGAGATGGGCCTGCCCGCCCGCTCCGACCTCGGCGCCGTGCACATCGCCACGTACGGGTCGGCGCGGGTCTGCGGCCAGGCGGCGGCGGAGGTGCTCACCGGTACGCTGTGACACCGTGATCCTCGACGGCGAAGACCTCTCCCACAGCCGCCCCGCCCTCCATGACGACGGGCCGCACGTCTTCCGCGACTGCGACCTGACCGAGGCCGACCTGTCCGGAGCCGCGCTGGCCGGCGCCCGCTTCGAGTCCTGCGTGCTCGACGGCGCCGACCTGCGCAAGGCCGACCTCGACGGCGCGGTCTTCGCGGGCGGCGGCGGCATGCGGCCGAGGTTCAACGACGCCGACCTGATCGACGCGACCTTCACCGACGTCGACCTGTCCTCGGCCCAGTTCGGCGGCGCCCTGCTCACCGACGCCTCCTTCCAGGGCTGCCGCATGATCGGCGCCGCGCTCACAGCCTCGCGCGGCACCGGCTTCAAGGTCGCGCGGTGCAACCTGACGCTGGCCAACCTCGGCGGCTGCTCGCTGCGCGGCGAGTTCATCGAGGGCGTGCGCTTCGACGACGCCGACCTGTCGGGCTGCGACTTCACCGAGGCCACCTTCAGCGACTGCCGGCTCATCGGCACGCGGCTGCTCAACACCACCTTCGCCAAGGCCGACCTGCGCGGCGCCGACCTCGGGCAGCCCGACGACGCCAAGCTGCGCGCCTTCGCCGGCGCGATCATCAACCAGACCCAGGCCAACGCCATCCTGCTGGCCAGGGGCATCACCGTCGTGTGAGCCAGGCCCGTGTGAGCCAGACCCGCCCGGGTCAGGCGCCGTGCGGGTCAGGCGTCCCGCGGGTCAGGGCAGGCGCTTGCGCGCCTCCTCGGCCTCGGCCATCACCCGCCCGATCAGCTCGGCGCACGACGGCAGGTCCTCGATCACGCCCACCACCTGGCCGGAGGCCATCACCCCGAGGTCGGCCCGGCCGTCCACCATCGCCGCGCGCAGCAGCACCGGCGTGTTGGCCGCCTGGAGCACCTGCGCCCAGGTCAGCTCCCGGCCGCGGCGCATCCGGCGTCCCTCGCGGACCAGCGCGCCCCACGACAGGCCGGACAGCCGCCGGAACCGGGCGCCGTTCAGCACCGCGCGCAGCAGCCGCGACCGTTCCAGCGAGGCCACGAACGGGGTGCTGAGCACGCGGTGCGGCACGCCGTCCACCCTGGTCGTCACGACGGTCTCGCGGGCGGCCAGGTAGACGTCCTTGACCGCGTCCGGCACCGGGGACTCGCGGGTCAGCAGGAACCGGGTGCCCATGGCGATCCCGCACGCGCCGTAGGCCAGCGCGGCGACCAGGCCCCGGCCGTCGAAGAAGCCGCCCGCCGCGATCACCGGGATGTCGACCGCGTCCACGACCTGCGGCAGCAGCAGCGTGGTGGCCAGCGGGCCGGTGTGCCCGCCGCCCTCGCCGCCCTGCACGATCACCGCGTCCACGCCCCACGCCGCCACCTTCTCGGCGTGCCGGCGCGCCCCCACCGACGGGATGGTGACGACCCCTGCGTCCTTGAGCCGGGCGATCAGCTCGCGCCGGGGCGCCTGGGCGAACGACGCCACCCGCACGCCCTCCCTGATCATCACCTCCACCCGTTCGGCCGCGTCGTCGGCGTCGGAGCGGATGTTCACCCCGAAGGGAGCCTCGGTCCGCTCCTTGACCCGTCTGACCGCCGCCGTCATCTCGGGCACCGACATGGTGGCGGCGCCGATCACGCCCAGCCCGCCCGCCGCCGAGACGGCCGCGGCCAGCCGGGCGCCCGCGACGTACCCCATGCCGGTCTGGACGACGGGATGGCGGCAGCCGGTGAGCTCGGTCAGCGCCGTCCTCACCCGGCCACCTCGCGGTCGCGCGCCCGGCCGGGATCCAGCCGGTCCAGGACGGCCAGCTCGACCGCGTCCGGCTCCCGCGTCGTGGGCACCTGCGGCGGGACGACCAGGTCGAAGCCGGTGGCGGCCAGCACGTCGGCCACGCCCACCCCGGGATGCGTGGACACCAGGCGCATCGAGCCGTCGGGCGTGGCGAAGTCGAGCACCGCCAGGTCCGTCACCACCCGCCGCAGCTCGTACGCCCCCCGGTCGGTGCCCAGCCCGCTCACCATGTCCACCTCGGGCACGAACACCCGCCGCGAGTGCCGCGGGATCCAGTAGCTCGTCGGGTCGCACCGCGTGTTCCCCGGCGCCCCGCGCACCCCGAGGAGCTGGGCCCTGGGCCGGGCCCAGTCGCCGATGCAGGAGATGTTGCTGTTCCCGTGCCGGTCGATCTGGCTCGCGCCGAGCATCACGTGCCGGCGGCCGTTCAGCACCAGCCACAGGTGCTCCCGGAACGGCAGCCACCCCTCCACCACCCCGGGCGCCGCCCCCAGCGCGGGCACGTCGCCGGTGAGCAGGCAGACGCCGTCGGAGGTGAGCAGCTCGGGCTCGAACGTCAGCCGGGCCAGCCGCGCGGCCAGCACCGTGATCGCGCCGCCGATCCCGGCCGCCAGGATCTCCCCGTCGCCCCTGAACGCCTCCGCGCAGGCCAGCACGCACACGTCAGCCCTGCTCGTCTCACTTCCACTCATCGACGCCGCCCTCCACGTACCGCCGCTGCCGTTCCTCGTCGCGCGGGTAGTCCGGCTCGCACGAGGTGAACCCGGCCCCGCCGGGCGCCTCGACCACGCCGGTCACCATCGACCGGCTGATCAGCAACGACTGCACCGGGCCCTCCTTCAGCAGGTCGGCGGTGTCCGCCAGCCGCTCGCAGGACACGTAGCAGCGCGCGGCAGCCTTGGCGTACAGGTCGTCGAAGTACGGGTCGGGCCCCAGGTACTGGGCGTTCCCGCGGGCGTCGGCCCGGTTCAGGTGCACCAGCGCCACGTCCATGGTCAGGGCGGGCACCGCGACCAGCTCCTCCCCGTCCCCGTACGGCGAGCGCACGGTCCGCAGCTCCGGATTGACCCGCAGCACGCCGGATCCGAGCCCCGCCCGCGTCGGCAGGAACGGCAGCCGGTGCGCCGCCGCCAGCAGCCCGAACATGAACATGCCCTCGTCGTACTCGGTGAACTCGACCGTGCCGGCCTGCCTGGCCGCCCGGAAGTGCGGTTCGAGGGGGATGGAGTCGAGCGTGACGAACGGCGCCACCACCCGGCGCACCTTGCCCGCCGCGCACAACATGCCGACGTCCGGGCCGCCGTAGGAGACGACCGTCAGATCCCGCACGCACGTGCGCAGCAGGCCGCCCACCAGGGCCATGGGCTTGCGCCGCGAGCCCCAGCCGCCGATCCCGACCGTCATCCCGCTCTCCACGGAGGCCGCGACCTCCTCGACGGACATCACCTTGCTCATCGGAACCGCTCCCTGTGCTCGTCGCCCATGCCCATGAGGTTCAGCTCGAAGGTGAAGCCCTGCTCGAAGCGGTAGCTGCGCCGCACGTCCACCGGGTCGATGCCGTTCAGCGACTCTTTGGCGCGGCGGATGACGTACGGGTCCTTGGCCGCGATCTGCCCGGCCACCTCCATCGCCGCCGCGCGCAGCTTGTCGCGCGGCACCACCTCCAGAACCGACCCGAACGCGCGCAGCTCGGCCGCCGTGACGTTCCGGCACGTGTAGACCATGGCCCGCATGAGGTGCTGGGGCACCAGCCGGGCCAGGTGCGTGGCGGCCCCGAGCGCCCCGCGGTCCACCTCGGGCAGCCCGAAGTAGGCGTCCTCGCTGGCCACCACCACGTCGGCGTTGCCGGCCAGGCCGACGCCGCCGCCCAGGCAGTGTCCGTGCACGGCGGCGATCACCGGCACCTCGCACTCGTAGACGGCCGCGAACGCCTCGAAACACTGCCGGTTCGCCCCGACGAGCGCCGTGTGCCCGGGGTCGGCTTGCATCTCCTTGATGTCCACGCCGGCGTTGAACCCGCGGCCCTCGGCCCGCAGCACCACCACCCTGGTCGCCGGGTCGCGCCCGGCCGCGCGCACCGCCGCCGCCAGGTCGGCCCAGCCCTGGACGGTCAACGCGTTCACCGGCGGCACGTCCACCACGACCTCGGCGACCGGCCCGTCCCGCAGTGTGATCCCCATCGCGCTCCCTGGTCGCACCTAACGCTTGCTTGGTACGGTAGCACCCGTGACGGTCACTTACGACTACACGGGCAGGTCCGTGCTGGTGACGGGCGGCACCCAGGGCATCGGCGCGGGCATCGCCAGGGCCTTCCGCGCGGCCGGCGCCGACGTGACGGTCTGCGCCAGGAAGGATCCCGGCCCGCTGGACGGACTCCGCTTCGTCCAGGCCGACGTGCGCGTCCCGGCGGACGTCGAACGGCTGGTCTCCGGGTTCGACCGGCTGGACGTGGTGGTCAACAACGCCGGCGGCTCGCCGCCCGCCCCCGTGTCGGGCACCTCGCCGCGCCTGCACGCCCGCGTCATCGAGCTCAACCTGACCGCCCCCCTGCTGGTCTCCCAGCGGGCCCACCCGCTGCTGGCCGCCGCCCGCGGGGCGATCGTGATGATCGGCAGCGTCAGCGGCGCCCGTCCCTCGCCCGGCACCGCCGCGTACGGCGCCGCCAAGGCGGGCCTGCACCACCTGGCCCGCTGCCTGGCCGCCGAATGGGCCCCGGAGGTCAGGGTCAACTCGGTCGTGGTCGGCCTGGCCGACACCACGGCGGCCGAGCGGTACACCGGACAGGGCCGGGCGGACGCCGCCATCCCCGCGGGCCGCCCGGCCACGCCCGCCGACGTGGCCGCGGCGTGCCTGTGGCTGGCCGCCCCCGGCTACGTCACCGGCGCCGAGGTACGGGTGGACGGCGGCGGCGAGATCCCCGCCTGGCAACACCTGGCTTCTGACGATATTTCCTGATATCTGTGCATGATCCCTTGGGAGGTCTTGTGGGCATTTGCGCTGGCCGCGTGGTGATCGTGACAGGCGCCGGACGCGGCATCGGCAGGCAGCACGCCCTGGAGTTCGCCCGGCAGGGCGCCCGCGTCGTGGTGAACGACCTCGGCACCGCCCGCGACGGCGGCGGCGCGTCCGCCGGCCCGGCCCACGAGGTCGTCGCCGAGATCGAGGCCCTCGGCGGCCGGGCGGTGGCCAACTGCGACGACGTGTCCGACTGGGCCGGCGCCGCCCGGCTGGTCAAGACCGCCGTCAGCGCGTACGGCCGGCTGGACGTCCTGGTCAACAACGCCGGCTTCCTGCGCGACCGCATGCTGGTCTCGATGACCGAGCAGGACTGGGACGACGTCGTCCGCGTGCACCTCAAAGGCCACTTCCTGCCGCTGCGGCACGCGGCCGCGTACTGGCGGGAGCGCTCGAAGGCGGGCGAGGAGGTGTCCGGCAGGGTGGTCAACACCTCCTCGGGCGCGGGCCTGCTGGGCAGCGTCGGGCAGGCCGGCTACTCGGCGGCCAAGGCCGGGATCGCCGCGCTCACCCAGGTCGCCGCCGCCGAGCTGGCCCGCTACGGCGTCACCGTCAACGCCATCGCGCCGGCCGCCCGGACCCGGATGACCGAGGAGGTGTTCGCGGCGACCATGGCCAGGCCGCAGGACGGGTTCGACCCCATGGACCCGGCGAACGTCGCCCCGCTCGTGGTCTGGCTCGGCTCGGCGGCCTCCGCGCACGTGACGGGCCGGGTCTTCGAGGTCGAGGGCGGCACGATCGCGCTGGCCACCGGCTGGCGCCACGGCCCCGCCGTGGACCGGGGCGCCCGCTGGTCGCCGGAGGAGGTGGGGGAGGCCGTTGCCACGCTCCTGGAGGCCGCGCCCGCCCCCGAACCGGTCTACGGCGCGGCCCCCTGACCCCCGCCGGCTAGATCGCTGATGTGAAATTCGGTGATCGGCTGCGGACGTGACGAAGGGCGTCCATGGTCGGTGTGTGAAGACTGACCTAGAGAGTGTCTGACAAATGATCTACGTGCACGGTTGAATGGTTGTCGTGGTGCGACGCGGTGAGTTGACCGACAGGGCGTGGGCGCGGATCGA
>NZ_JBIATU010000026.1:0-103519 GCF_042892035.1 Nonomuraea sp. NPDC001831
CCTCTGTGCAACGCCGCCTCGCGCGGGATAGGACGGAAGACGTGAGTCAGCAACTGAACAGACGGGCCCTGTTCGGTGTGGGCGTCCTGGCCGGAGCGGCGGCAGCCTGCTCCTCCTCCACACCCCCGTCGCCGCCGCAACCCGCGCCCTCCTTCGACCCGCGCGACTGGGCCTCCGTCCGGGCCCAGTTCGCCCTCCGCCGGGACGTCGCGCACTTCGCCGCCTTCACCCTGGCCCCCGCGCCCGCCCCGGTACGCGCCGAGATCGCCAAGCACCGCGACGGCCTCGACGCCGACCCCGACTACGCGCCGGTCCGCGACCAGGACCCCGACCAACCCGTACGCGAAGCCGCGGCCAGGTTCCTCGGCGGCCGGCCCGAGGACGTCGCCCTCACCGACAGCACCACCATGGGCCTCGGGCTGATCTACTCCGGCCTGCGGTTGCGCCCCGGCCAGGACGTCCTGACCACCGAGCACGACTTCCTGGCCACCCACGAGGGCCTGCGCCTGCTCGCCGCCCGCACCGGCGCGCGGGTGCGCAAAGTCCGCCTCTACGACGACCCCGCCAAGGCCACCGCCGATCGCATGGTCAGCACGATCAAGGCGGCGCTCGGCCCGCGCACCCGGGTGGTGGCGATCACGTGGGTGCACTCCAGCACCGGCGTGCGCCTGCCGGTCAGGCAGATCGCCGCCATGCTGGCCGACGTCAACGCCCGGCGCGACGAGCACGACCGCGTCCTGCTGTGCGTCGACGGCGTGCACGGCTTCGCCGCCGTGGCCGACAAGGTGACCGACCTGGGCTGCGACTTCCTGGCCAGCGGGACGCACAAGTGGTTGTTCGGCCCGCGCGGCACCGGCGTGTTGTGGGGCCGCGCCTGGGACGCCCTGTCGCCGGTCATCGCCGGCTTCGGGCAGAAGTCGTTCGAGATCTGGCAGCTCGGCACGCCGCCCGGCCCCACCACGGCCGAGCTCGCCACGCCCGGCGGGTTCAAGGCCTTCGAGCACCGGTGGGCGATGCCTTCGGCGTTCGCGTTCCAGGAGGCGATCGGACCCGACCGGGTGCAGCAGCGCGTCCAGGAGCTGGCCGGCAGGCTGAAGGCGGGGCTCGCCGGGATCAAGCACGTCACGCTGGCCACCCCGATGGACCCGGCGCTGTCGGCCGGGCTGGTGTGCTGCTCGATCACCGGCATGGAACCCCTGCAGGCGGTCGACGCACTCCGCCGGAGCAAGGTGGTGGCCGGCACCACCCCTTACAACGGGACGTTGCTGCGCTTCGGCACCACCATCGTCAACACCCCCGAGCAGGTGGACCAGGCCGTCAAGGCCGTGGCCATGCTGGTCTGAAGCACCCCGCCGCGCCGCCGGGGCAGCCGGCTTGGCCGGCTTGGCCGGCTCGACTGCTACACCGCAGGTTTACACCGGTGGTTGGATGTGCCCCCGGTGAACCGGCAGATATGGTCGCGTCTCGTTGCTGCCCTTGTGGGCGGTTGAGTGGTTTCTGCGACGGGGGCGATGCAGGATGAGGCGCGCAATGCCGGTGGCCGGTCTGGCGATGGCGATCGTGTCGGCGAGCGCGTGCGGCACCGGGATCCCGTCCTCCCAGCGCTCTCCCGAGCAGGCCGGTCGCACCGCCGTCCCCGGCGTGGTCGCGACGTCGTCGCAACCCTCGCCGAGGGGCGAGGGCCGGCCGCTGGGCAGCCGGTCCCTGGGGGTGAGCAGCAAGATCACCGTTCGGCTGCTGGCCCTGGACCGGGTCTCGGCCCAGGCCGTGGTGGCCCGCTGGCGGGTCCGCAACGACCTGAAGGAGGACTACTCCTTCAGCGCCAGTCTGGCCGTGCCGTGGAACAGCGCGAACCTCGGCCAGAACGCCATCGGCGGAGTGTCCCTGCTCGACAGCGGCAACGACCGCTGGTATTTCCCGCGCGGCTACCGCAACGGCGACTGCCAGTGCACCCGGGGCTGGCCGACCGTCAAGGCGGGCCAGGAGCAGGAGATGGTGGCCGTCTTCCCCGCGCCGCCGCCCGGCGTCACCCGTCTCGACGTCCTGTTCCCGCAGGCGCCGCCGTTTCTGGACGTTCCTCTGGGGCAGGCGCCGCCGACGCCCTTACACGTGCAGGACGGCGAGGACCCGGTGGATCCCGACTCCGCCCGCGTCGGCGACCCGGTGACGCTGTCGATCGTGAACCAGGTCGAGCAGGCTGGCGCGGCCCAGGACGACGATGGCCGGGTGGTGTCGGTCAGGCTGTCGACCGACGTGCTGTTCGCGGTGAACAGGGCCGATCTCTCGCGCGCGGCCCACGCCGCTCTGCGGGAGGTGGCCACGCAGATCGACCGGTCCCCCGGTGACGAGGTCCGCATCGACGGCCACACCGACGACACCGGCACCGACGCCGTCAACGACCCGCTGTCGCGACGACGCGCCGCCAGCGTGCAGGCAGCCCTGAAGAAGCTGGTCACCCGCTCGGGCGTGCGCTTCCGCGCGTACGGCCATGGCTCTCGTGATCCGATCGCCGACAACGATCGCGCCGAGGGCCGCAGGACCAACCGGCGGGTCGGCATCACCTTCGACCGCCCACCCGCGGCGCCCGCCGGCCAGGCACGAGCGACCGTCAGTCGCTCACCGGCCGCCGTGCCGTCCGCGGATGCGACGGGCACGACGCTGCCCGTGCTCGGCCGCGCCCGGGCCGGGAAGGCGCCCGGCGTCGAGGGCGCCTGGCCGGAGCAGGCCGAGGTACGCGTCAACGAACTGACCAGGGACGCAGGCGGTTACGTGAATCTGGTGTGGACCCTGCGCAACGACGGTGACACACCGCTCAACGCCTGGACCTCCTCCCACGACTGGGGCGGTGTGTACGCGGAGGCCAGCACCAGCGCCGCCGCACTCGTGGACGGCCCTCGCCGGTACCGTCCGCTGCGTGACGCCCGGCACCACATCACCGTGGGCCCGTACCTGCTGTCCGTGTCGCGCCCGGAGTACCTGGTGACCAAGGGTGAGGAGTACACGCTGTGGGCGATGTTCAAGCCTCCTGCGGACGTGTCCACCGTCACCGTCCAGATCCCCGGCTTCGAACCCGTCGAGGGTCTCGCCATCCGGTGACGGCTCGATGTGCCACAGGAGAAAATCTGCAGTCGTCACTGTAGACATTCCGGTTGAGGCGAGCTAGAGTTTCTGACATCGCAAGGAACGGATCCACGAGGGCGGCGCAGGACGAGCAGCACGACGGGGCCGCCCGGACGACGTGGAGAGCAGTACAGAAGAAGGAAGAGGCAGAAGGTCGGACTGCCGCGGCCAGGCTGATCGAACATGGGGCCGTGACGGTGGACGCGCTGCCATTGCACGAAGTCGGCACAGAGCTCGACGTGCCGATGTGGAGATAACCGGAAAGGAGTGTTGGACGCCATCAGGATCGCCCGTCGCCGGCGTATCGCCGCACGGGTACCGCAGTTCCACGAACAGGACGGTGGTCTACGGTCACGCTTACGCGATCCCCGCATTTCGCCCCAACGGGCTGACAATTGCGGAACAAGAGAATCGGCCAGCAGGCCGATCGATGGTGTTAAACCTCATTCGGGCCCCGGCGCTATGGCGCCGGGGCCCCTGTTCGCATTCAGGAAGGTTGCATGGATCAAACAGACCAGGCTCAGGCCGCCGCCACCGTCAGCCGGCACCAGCCGCATCACCTGCCGACGCCCCCCGCCACCGCGTCCGCCGCGTCCGTCGCATCGGCCGCAGCCGGCCAGAGCCCCGAACAACGGCTCGACGACGACGACTACCCCGCCTACAGCATGGGACGGGCCGCGGAGATCCTCGGAGTCACCCCGGCGTTCCTGCGCAGCCTCGGCACGGCCAAACTGATCGAGCCGCTGCGTTCCGAAGGCGGCCACCGCCGCTTCTCCCGCTACCAGCTGCGTCTGGCCGCTCGCGCCCGCGAACTCGTCGACGCGGGCACCCAGCTGGAGGCGGCGTGTCGCATCATCATCCTGGAAGACCAGCTCGCCGAGGCCCTGCGGATCAACGAAGAACTCCGCCGGCGCGGCTGAGCCGCACCCCGGGCCCAGGCCCGGGCCCGGCATCGGGCCATTGTCCGGACGCAGGTAAAGGAGGCGAGCTCCGGGGATTTGTGCTCGCCTCTGTACGGCGCGGCGGACGTAACTCAGACACCTCGTGACACCTTTGTTAACAGAAGGTAAACGATACGGACACCCTGAATCCTGTAAAAAAGGGTGACGTATGATGCCTTGCGGTATTAGGCGGGCGAAAGGTGCTTAGGTGGCGGACGCGTTCGAGGCGGAGGTCAGCGCGCTCGCGGGCGAGATCAACCAGCAGGTGGCCCGCGTACGCGAGGCGTTCGGAGAGCTCTCCGCCCTGGAGCACACCGCACGGTCGGCGGACGGGATGGTGACCGTGACCGTCGGCCGCCACGGTCAGCTGCGCGGCGTCGAGCTGAACCCCCGGGCCTATCGCAACCTCTCCCCCAGCCAACTGGCCGACGCGATCATGCAGCAGGCCAATGCGGCCACCGCCGCGGTCTCCGAGCAGAGCAGGCAGCTGCTGGACCCCCTCATGCCGGACGGCCTGCCGTACGAGGACGTCTTCGGCGAACGGGCCACGCTCGACGCGTTCTTCCCCGGCCCCGTGGAGCCGGCCCCGTGAGCGGCTACCACGTGCAGGGGGAGGCGCTGTACCGGGAGGCCAGGACGTACGAGCTGGTCGCGGGGAACGTGGAGCAGGTGCGCGCCGACCTCCGCGCGGCCTTCAACCGGGACCGGAACACGCTGGGCGACGACGAGTACGGCGCGGAGCTGGCCAAGAAGCTGCCCGAGATGGAACGCGGCATCTTCGACGCCCTGACGACGTACATCGACCAGCTGGAGAACGTCGCCTCGGGGCTGAACGCGAGCGCCCGCAACTACAAGGCGGCCGAGCCCACTCCCCCCGTCACGCGGAACTGATCGTCCATGGGGTTCGACGGGTTCCTGGTGCCCGACTTCGCCAAGCCGTACGTCGGCTGGGTGGTCGGCATGGACTGGCCGGAAGGGGACGAGACCGGCTGTTTCCGGCTGGCCGACGCGTGCGTGATCGCCGCGCACCGGCTCGTCGAGGGCACGGGCGCCGACCTGCCGGGCAGCGCGCGCAGGATCGGCAAGGACTGGGACGGCGAGGCCCATCTCGCCTTCGCCGCCCACGTCGACAAGGTGGCGGGCGGTCAGGTCGCCCTCGCGGTCAAGCGGCTCGTGGACGCCGCGGTGGCGCTCAACGGCGTGGGCGTGCAGATCCAGTACGCCAAGTACATGATCGAGGTCACCGTCTGGCTGCTGATCATGCAACTGGGGTATCTGCTGGCCGCGGCCCTGGCCACCGGCGGGGCGAGTCTGGCGCTCGTCCCACCGCGGCTGCAGCTCGCGCGGCTGACGGTCGCGCAGATCGCCCGGCAGTGCCGGCGCAACATCCTGCTGTTCGCCGGGATCGTGGCCGGCATGGACCTGGGCATCCAGGGCGTCCAGATGGTGCAGGGCCGCAGGGACGACATCGACGTCCGGCAGCTCGTGATCTCGGCGGCGAGCGGCGCCGCCATGGGCGGGCTCATGGGGGCGGTCTCGGGCGGGCTGAGCCGCCTGGCCACGCCCACGCTGCGGGCCGGGCTGACCAGGGCCGAGATGTCCACGGCCGAGAAGCTGCTGGCGGCGGCGCACTCGTCGTTGTACGGGCAGGCCGCGCAGTTCGCCGTGACCGGCGGGATCACGACGGCCGGCTCCATGCTGGTCCAGGGCAACTTCAGCTGGGACCTGCTGGCCAAGGGCATCACGTCCAGCGCGCTCGGCGCGGACGGGCAACACCTGACCTCGCCCCTGCCGCACGGCGCCGACGGCCCGTCCGCGCCCCGCTCGTCCTCATCGTCCGGACATCCGCTGTCGGGCCCGGACGGCGGGCCCGGGCACGGGCCCAAGACCGGCGCCGACACGCTCCTGGCGGCGGTGAACCACAACCAGCGGACCATCGAGTCGCCCGCCTGGCACAGCCCCGACCTGCCGTCCGAGGTGCTGCAAGGTCTGACGTCCCAGCTGGCGTCCGCCGACCCGGGGCTGCCGAAGCCGGAGATCCATCCGCCTCGCGTCGTCGAGATGGGAGCCCTGGGCGAGACGGCCGTGCACGACGTCAGGGTGCCGGTGGACCCGCGGGCGGCAGCGCACGCCATGACCGCCGGGATCACGGGGATCGTCCCGCGGGAACGAGCCGTGATCCGCCTCTGGCTGGCCGAGGCGCTCGCCAGCAGCGACCGCGAGGTCTGGACCAACCACCTCCAAAGGGGCGTGGCGCTCGGCGTCGGCGACAAGGTGATCTACCTCAAGCTCCGGCCGAACGAGTTCACGCACGTGGAGCAGCCGAGTCTGCCCCCGGAGAAGCCGGTCGCCTTCGGCGGGGACGGCGTGGACGGCAAGTCCTCGCGGGGCACCTCGCTGGACCGGACCGCGGGGCTGATGAAGGGGCTCTACCACTCGCCGGACGAGGCCGAGGCGAACGCCCTGCCCCGATCGGGCGTCACCAGCACGGCCCGGACGACCCACACGAACGGCGTCGAGGTCATCAGCGGGCACAAGGCCATCTCCCCCGCCCATGACTACTTCGCCGCGGACGTCGTCCTCGACATCTATCGCGACGGCGAGCGGGTCACGCAGACCGCGGCGGTGCCGGACCTCTCGCTGACCATCCCCTTCCCCAAGCAGTTCACCCGGGAAGGGCCGCTGCTGAGCACCGACCACCCGTCGCCGCTCCCCCGCCACGAGGTGCCGGAGGGAGCGGGGCACAAGTTCCGCGACCACGGGATCGCGATCACCGGGCTGGACGTCACGCCTCTCGTGCTGGAGGTGCAGCGCCGGGGGCTGGCGACGGGGCTGCCCGCGGGCGAGGTGGTCAAGATCACCGACCATCTCACCTCCAGCCTGCTCAGCGAGCAGGGGATGAAGAACCGCAGCCAGTCGATGTTGTCGAGCGGGGTCTCCTCCGAGGCGATCCGGTACAAGACGTCCCTGCTGGGGTCGGAGGAGGACGCCGTCCGGATCACCGGCGAGATCACGCGGGTCGAGCCGATCGACGGAGGCGGGCGCGCGCCGGTCGAGACGATGTTCCGGGACGACCTGGGGCGGCGCGAGAGCGAGGGCACGTCGCACCGGCAGGGCGCGAGCGTCGGCGTGCACGCGGGCGGCAAGATCGGGTTGCCGCTGGGCGAGCACGGGGAGGTCGTCGCGCGGGCCGTCGGCGGGGTCGGCTACGGGACGGACCACGTCACCTCCACCAACCGGGCGCACGGCAACCACACCGTCCTGACCAGGCTCGGTGACGTCACCATGTACGACGCCCGGATGCGGCTGCAGGTCGAGACCGAGACGCTCGGCGCCTTCGAGGTGGAGGTGAACGCCGAGCTGATCGTCCCGGCGCGGGACGCGTCCCGGATGGAGCAGGACGTCTTCGGGCACGATCTGCGGCCGCCGGGCGAGTTCAACGACATCCAGCGCAAGCTCGCCGACCTCCACCGGGAGATCGACGACGTGCGGGCGGAGTTCACGCTGAACGAACCGGTCGGCGAGTACCCGGCCAGGGGGGAGCACCCCAACCGCGGCTACGACCCGCACGTCCTGGAGCCGGAGACGCTGGCGGCCGGTCGCGGCACGGGGCTCGGCAGCGGCGTCCGGGTCCATGGGGAGACGCTGCTCAGCGCGGAGCTCCACCAGGCCGTCGACCGGGCGCTGCCCGACCTCCCGCCGGCGATCAGGCGGCAGATCATGCGGGACGTCGAGAGCCGCTTCGGCGTCGTGGCGCTGGAAGCCGACCTGACGCACGCCCTCCACGGCATCAGGTACGACAGGACGATCGGCGGCTACACCGTCGAGATCCTGGCCGAGGGCACGCTGGGCCGCCGGCACGAGGTCGGCGCGTCCGACCTGACGGTCAACGAACGCCGGATCACCTCGCGCACCGACACGAGCCAGCGGGAGACCTCCCGCACGGGCCGCGCGGAGGTGCGCGGGGTCGCGCGCGCCGACGTGGGGGAACGGCTCAAGATCGACCCGGTGAACCTGTCACTCTCCGGCAGCGGCACGAAGTCGGAGAGCACCGGCTTCTCCTCGGGTCACACGAGGTACGACCGCACGGAGACCAGCGGCGGCTTCACGATCACGCGGGATCTGTCCTTCGACGTCAGGATGCGGATCTCGCGGGACGGCACGGAGACGCTGAACACCTCGTGGGAGGTGCACGGCAGCAGGGCGGAGATCCTGGTGCCGGACGTGCACCTGCCGCAGCGGCCGGTGCTCGCGCAGGACGTCGCGCATCTGGGACGGGTCGAGTCGTCCGCCGAGCGGCCCGCCGACCTGTGGCGGCCCGGCGCCGACGAGTTGTCGGCCATCGTCCGGATGGGGGCCATGCCCGACCTTCCGGGCACGCTGGCCGGGGCCTACAACCGGTGGGCGGGGTTGCCGGCGGCCGCGGAGCGGCTGGACGTGCCGCCGGTGTTCGAGACCGCCACCGACGTGATCAACCTGGAGACCATGATCACGTCTCATCCCGACGGCCTGCACTACACCGTGTCGGACCGGGCGGGCACGCGGCACGACCTGCACGTCAAGGCGCACGTGGCCGAGGTGCGGCACGTCAAGTCGGAGACCGGGGTGGAGCACGAGAGCTACTCCAGCAGCAACTCCAGGGCGCTGGACGGCGAACGCGGCAGGCGCGCGGTCGGCGGCCACGCCAGGACCGGCCTGCGCGTCACCCTGAGCGACGGCGAGGCCGCGCACGGAGCCGGGGAAGCCGGCGGGACCGAGCGCAAGGTCGTGGCACGGGCGGGCGTGCACGGCGCCGCCAAGCGCAGTGCCGTGGAGAGCTCCTACCTGGGCAGCAGCGACGTCTCGCGGGTCACCTACTCCGACGGCAGCACCTCCCACTGGTACCGCGCGGACCTGGTCCTGGAGGTCACCCCCAGCAGGACCAGCGCGGGCACGGTCGAGCAGGGCCCGACCACGTACGTCCGGGTGGCGGACATCGTGGACCTCGTGCTGCCCGACGAGGTGGCCCGCCGGCACGGGCTCGACGGCCCGCAGGCCGCGGAGCCCGTCAGGCCGGCCGGGGACACGACGCGGGCTTACACGGCGCCCGAAGCGGCGCTGAACACCGCCTACGTCCAGCACCTCGACGCGGAGGGCGTGCTGCCGCAGATCGTGGAGCTGCTGCGCCGCGACGGCCTCCTCCTCCCCGGCCAGGAGCTCACCAACCACCCGGTGGCCGAACACCTGCGCGGCAACTACGGCCAGGGCGCGCTCGGCACCAAACTGGGCGAGCTGCGCGGGAACGGCGTGTCCTCCTGGTTGTTCGTCACGGACGAGAACGGCCGGGTCACCGAACGCGTGGGCATCCGGGTCACGGCCGAGGTCGGCGACGGCGTACACGTCGGTGAGCGTCCTGACACCGGCCTGATGCTGCGCAACGAGCGCCTGAGCGGCGACCTGAGCGTGCGCGAGGCGGGCACGGACCGTGGCTCGGAGGCGATCGCGCGTTACATGGAGTCCGCGGGCGGCGAGCTCAGGGGAGGCGAGGCGGGGTTCGCGAACTCCCGCGACTCCCACACCGTGGACGGGCAGGGGACGATCGCCAAGGAGATCAACCGCTACCAGACGCGCGAGGCCCCGCAGGAGTTCAGGCATCCGGTCCGGTACGAGATCACGCTCGAACGCGTCCCGGTCCGCCCGCTTCTGGAGCCGGTGCAGAACGTGGCCCGCAACGCGCTGCTCAAGGTGGGCGAGATGACCGGCCACGACGGCGCCGGAAGGCTGTTCGACCGGCACGCCGGGGTCACCGGGACGTCCCGGGCGGTCGTGGACGGCGAGGTCGGCGTCCTGGTGCCGGGCCACCTCACCACGGAGGTGCCGCAGGGCACGCCGGTCGCGGGGCGTACGCCGGTCGTCGCCGCGGATCCGCGCTGGGCGGACGCGAGCGGGCCGAACCCCATGTCCACCACTCTGGGCGGCGGCGTGCCCAGGGGGGACGTCAGCCAGGTCGCGTTCCCGGCCGCCTCTCTGGTCGAGGAATGGGCGCCGCTGAGCGCGGTGCCGCCGAGGCTGCGGGGCGAGGTGCCGTCCCTGGCCGACCGGCCCGACGGGTTCGAGCTCTCCCGCCCGGCCGGCATGTCACTCGCCGAGGCCACCAAGGAACGGACCATGCGCGCCCACCTGGAGCAGTTGCTCGCGCACGAGTACGAGCTCCCGGGGATCGGCAGGGTGGGCATCGACGTCACCGGAGCCCGCGAGGTCACCACCGCGCTGGTCAAGCAGCGTGTCTACGCCCAGACCATGAGCACGGTCGGGCACGGCCAGGAGCAGGGCCGCGGCGTGGCGGTCCGGGCGGGCGGGTCCGCCGGGGCGCAGGACGGGAGCCTCGGCTTCGGCGGCGTCGGCGGCAGCGTGAAGACGGCGGACGAGGCCGCGTCGCGGAACGCCAACATCGTCGAACGCAACTTCCTGGAGGAGCAGCACGACAACACCTACCTTGAGCTGGACGTCTCCCTGGTGTTCTACGGCAAGGACAAGCCCCTGACGGTGGACGTCGCCGGCGGCCTGCATCTCCGGCTGACCGCCGACGGACTCGCCGCCTTCGAGGCCGCACACCCCGGCGTGATCACCCGCTGACCAGGTCGTCAGAAGGGTGGGTGGGCGACGGATTCCAGGGTTTGGATGATCTCTTCGGCGAACAGCAGGGCGGCGGGGCCGGGGCCGTGCTTCTCGCGGCGGACGAGCGAGAGGATGTTGTTGCTGAAGGCGCGGTCGCGCACCGGGCGGAAGGCGAGGGTTCCGTTGTGGTGGTCCTCGGCCATGTCGAACCTGCTGAGGAAGGCGATGGCCTCGCCCGCGGCGGCCAGGCGTTTCATCGTCTCGATCGAGTTGGTGTGGAAGGCGGGCTCGACCTTCAGGCCGGCCTCGGCGAAGGTGTCGGCGATGATGCCGTGGATCACCATCGAGCGGTCGGCGAAGATCAGCGGGTAGGCCGCGCACTGGGCCAGGGGGATGGATTCCAGGCGGGCCAGCGGGTGGGCCGGGGCGATGACCGCGCCGAGCCGGGTGTCCATCTGCCAGCACAGTTCGAGCTGCGGCGAGGACGGCACGTTGAACCCGAGGCCCAGGTCGGCCTCGCTGTCGGCCACCGCGCGGAGGATCTCGTGGGTGGACAGGGCGCGGATGGAGATGCGCACCTCGGGGTGGCGGGCGTGGAAGTTCACGGTGGCGGTGGAGACGATGCTGCTGGCCAGGCCGGTCATCGTGGCGATCACCACCTCGCCGCTCGGCAGTGACTGCAGGTCGCGGATCTCGGTCACGGCCTCGCGGTACTCCTGGAGCGTCCGGCGCACGTGGGCGAGGAGGACCTCGCCCGCCGGGGTGGGCCGCATGCCGCGCGGCAGGCGTTCGAACAGGGGCTCGCCGAGCTCTTCCTCAAGGAGCAGGATCTGCCGGTTGATGGCCGACGGGGCGACGTGGAGCCGCGCTCCGGCGGCCCGGATGGAGCCGTACCGGGCCACCTCGTCGATGTAGTGCAGCACGCGTGAGTGGAGCATCGAGCCTCCCTGGGCTGAACCGTGCGCAAAAAGAGTACAGTCCGTGCGAAAACGGCTGCTTGTCAGCAACGGTGCTGTGCCATTTCATAGCCACAGCGCGTACGAGCGACACGGCCACGGCGGCCCTCTGATGAACTCCGCGACCGGCCGCCGGCATCCCGGAGCCGCGTCCTCGGGTCTCGTTCCGCGAGCGGAATCCAACAGCCGAGCAATGAAGCGAGGAAATCATGCTCCAACAGGAGAAGACGGGCCAGGCCGGTGGGACGGACCGGGTCTCGGTCCACTACGACCACGTGCGGGCGGTCTTCGACATCCTGAGCGGGGAGAGGGAGGCGGACCTGCTGCTGCGCAACCTCAGCGTGCTGGACGTGCACAGCGAGAGCGTCTTCCAGGGCTCGATCCTCGTCTACGACGGGCGGATCATCGCGCTGAACCCGGACGAGTCGATCGTGCGGGTCCGCGAGGTGTTCGACGGCCAGGGCCTCTACGCGATCCCGGGGCTGATCGACGCGCACCTGCACTTCGACGCCCAGCTGGCCCACCCGGCGGCGTTCGGGGAGGCGATCGTGCCGAGCGGCACGACCACCATCTTCGCCGAGACCCTGGACTTCGCCAGCGCGGCCGGCGACGAGGCCGTCGAGGCCGCCGCGGCGTTGTTCAAGGACTACGAGAAGCTGCCCTACCGGATCTACGCCTTCGCGCCGGGCAAGAAGACGTCGGTCGAGGTCACCGACGCCATGCTGAAGATGGACCCGGTGATCGGGCTGGGCGAGCTGGCCCACCTGTCCTACATGACCGGCAACGAGGACGACTTCCGCAAGTCCGCCCTGGGCCGCGCCAACGGCGGCTTCGTCAACAGCCACTGGGGCGTGACGGCGCTGCCCGACATGTTGCTGAACTACATGCCCGCGATCGGCGCGCACAACAACCACGATGTCTGGAACGAGGACGACATCGAGAAGAGCATCCGGTACGGCTTCCAGACCCAGATCAAGTTCGGCGTCGGCAGCCCCGAGGTGATCAGGACCATGCTGCGCGCCATCGTCAAGCGCCGCTGGCCGGCCGAGAACTTCCAGATGTGCGCCGACAACATCTCGGTCGACCGGGTGCTGACCAAGGGGCACATCGACTGGGTGATCTCGCTGGCCGTCGAGATGGGCCTCAACCCGATCCAGGCGATCAAGATGGGCACGCTGTACTCCGCGCGCTCCTTCGGCATGGACCACGACTTCGGCTCCCTCGCCCCGGGACGCTACGCCGACATCGTGCTGACCGACAGCCTGTCGAAGATCAACCCGCGGTACGTGTTCAAGGGCGGCGAGCTGGTCGCCAAGGACCGTAAGCTCCTCAAGCCCGTCAATCTGGACTATTCGGTCATGGTGCAGGAGCCCCGGCCCGGCCTCGCCGACCTGGCTGCCGAACAGCTCGACCTCACGCCGATCGAGATCTCCGACGACGGGACCCGCGCGAAGGTCCTGCTCTTCGACGTCTACGGACGCGGCCACCTGAAGTTCGCCCAGGAGGTCTGGGTGCCGTTCGCGGACGGCGCCGTCGTGCCCGAGGTGGACGGCGTCACGCTGAACCGCATCTCCGTCGTCCAGCGTTACGCGGACGGCGCCCGGCACGTCGTCAACGGGCTGTTCAAGGGGGTCTCGATCGACCGGGGCGCCGTGTCGACGTTCTGGCCCGCGCCCTTCGCCTACTTCGTGGTGGTCGGCAGCGACAGCGCCGAGATGTGCGACAACCTCCGGCAGCTCGACGCCTTCGTCGGCGGCTGCCTCGTGACCGAGGACGGCCAGGCGCAGGCCGCGCTGCCGCTCGACATCTACGGCGTGATGGCCGACATGAGCCTGGCCGAGCTGGTGGACGCGACCCGGTCGATCGACGCCGCCCTGGAGAAGCTGGGCAACCACAACGAGGGCGAGCCGGTCGTCAACAAGCTGCTGACCCTGTTCATCTCACTCGACCGCTTCGGGTTCATGGTCTGAGCCGTGCTCTGAGAAGCGGACCCCCCGTCGTCCGGCAGGCTCCGGCCGGAACAGCCAACAGTCAAGGAGGCAACTGTGCTACAGCATGAAAAAGAGGCCGGAGTCGTCGACACCGGAAGTCTGGTGCGGCGTTGGATCACCTACGGCGCCGGCATCTACCTGCTGACCCTGGGGGTCAGCCTGGCCATCAGGGCGGGGATCGGCATCTCGCCGCAGAGCAGCCTCACCCGGACGATGACCCTGGTCTTTCCCTCGATCAGCCAGGGGACGTTCAACTTCGCCCTTGAGCTGCTGATGTTGCTGCTGACCTATCTCGTCCTGCCGAGGGACTTCAAGCTCAGGAACTTCCTGTCGTTGATCCCGGCCCTGGTGCTGGCCACGTTCCTCGACCTGAACCTGATGCTGACGAGCTGGATCGGGCTGGACGCCTACGCCGCCAAGTTCGTCCTCCTGGTGGTCGCGGACGCGACGCTGGCGTTCGGCCTGTTCCTGATGATCCGGGCCAACCTGGTGCTCATGCCGGTCGACATGTTCGTCAACACGGTCTTCAAGCGGACCGGCTTCAAATGGGGCAACCTCAAGACCGGCTTCGACTGCACGCTGCTGGTGGTCTCCGCGGCGATCGGGCTGATCTTCCTGGGCGGCCCGCAGTTCATCCGCGAGGGGACCATCATCAACGGCATCCTCGTCGGGCAGTACATCAAGCTCTACTTCTTCCTGTTCAAGAAGTTCTCGCGGTCCTGAGCCCCCCGGCGTCCGTCACCGGAGAGCCTCCAGGACCGGACGCCGGCGGGCGTCCGGGACCCCGGCGGCGTCCATCGCGCGGCGCAGCAGGCCGGGGTCGAAGCCGTGGGCGCGCAGGTGGCCGACGAGCGGGCCGTACCGGTCGGCGCGGTCACGCAGGAGCTCGGTGGCCAGCCGGATCTCCAGCCGTACCGCCGGCACCTGGTGCGGGCCGCACGCGACGAGGACGTGATGCCGCCACGGACCTTCGCCGACGCACTCCAGGGCGTCCGAACCGGCCTGCCGCTCGACGGTGCTGAGCTCGACCTCCACCCCGTTCACCGCGAACCTGGCGAAGTACTGCTCGCTCCCGGGGATCCAGGCGGGGGCGTGGAGGCAGGGGAACGGCGACAGGGCCGCGGCGAACGCGTGCAGCTCCGCCCGGCCCGGCATCAGCAGGTCGACGTCCCCGGCCGGCAGGGGGACGCCCTGGAGCAGCGCCGCGCTCGTCCCGCACAGGCGGTAGCGGACGGCGGCGCCCGCGGCGTCGAGGGTCATGGCCAGCGCCGTGGTGACGTCCGCCCGATTCAGTGATCTCTTTCCGTGGCCCATGCCGCGCAACGTAGCAAGACCGCGCCCGGCGTCGTCAGAGACGGCGCCGGGCGTCTGTTCTGTTGGGTCTCATAACGTTTTTTCGGCTACTGACCAAGAAGGGGTGTAATCGACGAAGGGAGCACGGCCGGTGCGTCGCAAAAAGCCGGATATAGCTACAGATCCGGACGCTTTCGAAGCCTTCTACCGGCGCCACGTCGATGCGGTCACCTCGTTCCTCGCCCGCCGGGTCGATGATCCCCACACCGCCGCCGACCTGGTGGCGGAGGTGTTCATGGCGGTGCTCGACTCCGCCCACACCTATCAGCCGGGACGCGGCAGCGAGATCGCCTGGCTGTACGGCGTCGCCCGCAACACGCTCTCGGCCGAGCGGCGGCGGGCGTACAAGGAGTCGAGGCTGGCCGATCGCGTCGGCGGGCGACGGCATCTCGACTCCGACGACGTGGCCGAGCTGGTGTCGCGGATAGACGCCGAGAACCTGGCCAGACGGGCCTTCCGGGCCATGGCCGGACTGCCCGACGGTGACCGCGCGATGCTCGAACTGGTCGTCATCGACCAGCTCAGCATCAGCGAGGCGGCCACCGCCCTGGGCATCCGGCAGGGAGCCGCCCGGGCCAGGTTGCACCGCGCCCGCCAAGCGCTCAGGGACGTGCCGGAGATGGCTCCCTTCGTCATGGAAGGAATCCGATGAACTTCAAGGAGCACGTACTGATGGAACTGAAGGCCGAGATCGAGGCCCGCAACGGGGCCCGGCGCCGGCGCACCAGGCGGCGCCTGCTCACCGGCGCGGCGGTGGCCGCCGTCGCGGCCGCCGCGGCGGTCGTGACGCCGTTCCTCAACGGTTCGGACGCCCCCGCCTACGCGGTCAGCAAGAACACCGACGGCACGATCACGCTGCGGATCAACGAGTTCCGCGACCCCGCCCAGGTGGAGAAGGACCTGAAGGCGCTCGGCGTGCCCTCCGACGTCTCCTACCTCAAGCCCGGCACCCGCTGCGCCCCCGACCGCGCCCCCGCCGACGCTGGCCCGTCCTTCACCAAGGAAGAGCTCCAGAGCACGGACCCCGCGGTCCGCAAGAGGATCAGGGAGGCGATCGAGAACACCCCCAACGCGAAGACGTTCCGGATGGGCGGCGGCGAGGTACGGATCGACCCCAAGCGCATCAAGACGGGGCAGACCGCCGTCCTGGAGTTCACCGAGAACGCCGACCAGACCTCCGGCCCCGAGAAGCCGCGGGCGCTGTGGCAGTTCAGCGGCTTCCTGGTCGACGGGCCGGCCAAGCCCTGCAAGGTGATCGACGACCCGTCCTGGGACCAGATGCCCGACCCGAAGGAGCACCCGGAGGCGTACCCGCCGCCCGGCATGTGAGCGACCCGCCCGCAGGACGGCCCGCGCCCGATCGGAGGCCGGGCCGCCTCAGCGGCCGGGAAGGCTGATCGTCACGGACAGGCCGCCGCCCTCGCGCGGGCGCGCGGTCACCTCACCGCCGTGGGCCTGGACGACCGCGCGGACGATCGACAGTCCGAGCCCCGAGCCGTTCGCCGAGTCCACCCGGTCGGCGTTGAGCCGGCGGAACGGCTCGAACAGGCTGCCCACCTCGTACGCCGGCACGGGTTGCCCGGTGTTGGCCACCCTGACGACGACCTCGCCCGCCGGCGTCTCCTCCGTGCTGATCCAGACCTGCCCGTCCTGCGGGAGGTTGTACTTGATGGCGTTGTCCACCAGGTTCCCCACGGCGTGTTCCAGGAGGACGGGGTCGCCCGCCATGGTCGTGCCGCCGAGGCGGGAGACGACGGTCACGCCGCGCTGGTCGGCGACGGAGGTCAGCTGTTCCACCGCCGTCAGCGCCACGTCGTCGATGTCCACCGGCTTGCGGCGCGCCAGCTCCCGTTCGCTCCTGGCCAGGAGCAGCAGCCCTTCGATGAGCTTCTCGTTGCGCGCGTTGACCTCCAGCAGGGTGCGGGCGAGGGCCTTGAGGTCGGGTGAGGCCGCCGGGTCGGAGAGCGCGATCTCCAGGACCGTGCGGTTGATGGTCAGGGGCGTGCGGAGCTGGTGGGAGGCGTTGGCGACGAAGCGGCGCTGGGAGTTGAAGGCGCTGTTGAGCCGGGTCAGCATCGAGTCGAACGTGTCGGCCAGCTCCTTGAGCTCGTCGTCCGGGCCCTGGAGGTCGATGCGCTGGTGGGCCAACGTGCTCTCCGACAGCTTGCGGGCCGTCGCGGTCATCTTGGCGACGGGCCGCAACGCCCGGTCGGCGACCAGGTAGCCGAACACGAGCGCGAACAGGCCGACGCCCAGCAGGATCAGCACGGACTGCTGGACCATGCGACTGAGGATCTGCTCGTCCAGCTTGACGGCCTGGATCTCGATCTGGTGCCGCCAGACCGTCACCAGCTCGTCGGGGGTGCCCGGCGGCACGTCCAGGGAGAACTCGACGCCGTCGAGCACCGCGCGCAGCAGCAGATAGGCGACGGTGAGCAGGAGCGTGCCGCCGACGAACAGCATGGATCCGTACGTGAGCGTCAGCCGGGCGCGGATGCCCAGCTTCCCGAACAGCGCCGCGGCCCTGCCGGGCGGAGCGTGGCCACCGGGGGCCCGGCCGGCATGGGACGGTAATCGCACGCTGTCTCCTTCCGCTGGAGACCTCATTCTGGGCGCCGCCCCGGTAAGCGCACGGTAAGGGCAGCTCGTGGACGGGCTCGTGCGCCTCCGGCGGCGGTCAGGACTCCCAGTCGAGGGTGCGGCTCACCGCGCGTTTCCAGCCCTCGTACCCCTTCTCGCGCTGCTCGTCGCTCCACTCCGGGTTCCAGCGCCGGTCCTCGGCCCAGTTGGCGCGCAGCTCGTCGGTGTCCTTCCAGTAGCCGACGGCCAGCCCGGCGGCGTACGCGGCGCCCAGCGCGGTGGTCTCGGCCACCACGGGACGGCTGACCGGCACGCCCAGGATGTCGGACTGGAGCTGCATGCACAGGTTGTTCGCGGTGACGCCGCCGTCGACCTTGAGCACGTCCAGCACCACGCCGGAGTCCTGCTGCATGGCCTCCACGACGTCCCGGCTCTGGTAGCAGATGGCCTCCAGCGTGGCGCGGGCCAGGTGGGCGTCCCTGTTGTAGCGGGACAGGCCGACGATCGCGCCGCGCGCGTCGGGCCGCCAGTACGGCGCGAACAAGCCCGAGAACGCCGGCACGAAGTAGATCCCGCCGTTGTCGCTCACCTGCCGGGCCAGGTCCTCGCTCTGCGCGGAGGACCGGATGATGTGCAACTGGTCGCGCAGCCACTGCACGGCCGACCCGGTCACCGCGATCGAGCCCTCCAGCGCGAAGACGGCCGGCTGGCCGGCGAACTTGTAGGCGACGGTGGTGAGCAGGCCGCGCTCGGAGCGTACGAGCTCGGTGCCGGTGTTGAGGAGCATGAAGTTGCCGGTGCCGTAGGTGTTCTTGGCCTCGCCCGGCGCGAAGCACACCTGGCCGACGGTGGCCGCCTGCTGGTCGCCGAGGATGCCGGTGATCGGCACCTCGCCGGCGAACGCGCCGTACCTGCTGGTCGTGCCGTAGGAGGCGGGCTCGGAGGACGGGCGGATCTCCGGCAGCATCTCGCGCGGGATGTCGAAGAAGGACAGCAGCTCGTCGTCCCACTCCAGCGTCTCCAGGTCCATCAGCATGGTCCGGCTGGCGTTGGTCACGTCGGTGACGTGCACGCCGCCGCGGACGCCGCCGGTGAGGTTCCACAGGGTCCAGGTGTCGGTGTTGCCGAAGACCGCCTCGCCGCGCCCGGCCGCCTGGCGCACGCCCTCGACGTTCTCCAGGATCCACTGGATCTTGCCGCCGGAGAAGTAGGCGTCCGGCCGCAGGCCCGTCTTCCTGCGGATGACCTCGCCGCGGCCGTCCCGTTCGAGCTGCGCGGCGATCCTGGCGCTGCGGGTGTCCTGCCAGACGATGGCGTTGCAGTACGGGCGTCCGGTGCGCGGGTTCCACACGACCGTGGTCTCGCGCTGGTTGGTGATGCCCACGGCGGCCAGGTCGGTGTCGTGCAGCCCGGTGCGCTGGAGCGCGGTCTCGATCACCGCGGAGGTCCTGGTCGAGATCTCGATCGGGTTGTGCTCCACCCAGCCCGCCCTGGGCAGGATCTGCTCGTGCTCGAGCTGGAACTTGCACACCTCCAGGCCGCTGTGATTGAAGATCATGAACCTGGTGCTGGTGGTGCCCTGGTCGACGGCCCCCACGAAATCGGGCATGGTCGTTCTCCTCCGTTCGGGTCAGACGCGGCCCGCGTCCTCGATGTCGGGCTCGGGCTCGGGGAGGAACCGGGCGATCATGAGCTGGTAGAGCCCGGCGCCGGCCAGGCCGCCGAGCAGGGGGGCGACGATGGGCACCCAGAAGTACAGGCCGCCGTACTGGTCGCGCCAGGCGCCGGAGTAGCCGGTGAGGAAGCTGGCCAGGCGCGGCCCGAAGTCGCGCGCCGGGTTGATCGCGTAGCCGGCGTCGGCGCCCCACGCCATGCCGATGCCGACGATGAGCAGGCCGATGACCACCGGACCGAGGTTGGCGCCGGGCGCGAGGTTGTGCGAGTCGGACAGGGCGTACAGGACGAACATCAGGATGGCGGTGCCGATGATCTGGTCGCGGAACCCGCCCCAGGCGCCCACCGGGAGCGTGCCGTTGCCGGGCAGGGTGGAGAAGACGGTCTGGGTCTTCAGCGTGTGCCCGGGGTCCACCTGGTTCAGCACCTCGGTGTAGTTCCAGCGCACCAGCAGCGCCCCGGCGAACGCCCCCGCGGTCTGCGCCAGCGCGTACGGCAGCACCTTGGCCCACGGGAACCCGCGGAAGGCCGCGAACGCGAGCGTGACGGCCGGGTTGAGATGGGCACCGGTGATGCGGCCGGCGACGTAGACGCCCAGCGCGACGCCGATCCCCCACGCCCAGGCGATGCTGTCGTGATCGCCGATGCCGGCCGCGACCACCTGGGCGACGACGCCCACCCCGAACAGGATGAGCACCATCGTGCCGGCGAACTCGGCGATGAGCTCACCGGCCAGTTCCAGGCGTTTGACACGTTCGACCACCGCTGTCCCCGCTTTCGTGGTGTCGGTGTTGTGTGCCATTCCCTGATCGGGGAAACGTATACGGATCGTGAGCGTTTGAGCACAAAGTGTTGTTCGGGGGATCCATGAACATGACCGGGGCGATGGACGCCAGGAACCGGCAGGCAGCCATCGACCGGCTGGCGGGGCAGTCCTTCGACGTGCTGGTGATCGGCGGCGGCGTGACCGGCGCGGGCGCCGCGCTGGACGCCGCCTCCCGCGGGCTGCGGGTCGCGCTGGTGGAGAGCCGCGACCTGGCCGCCGGCACGTCGAGCAGGTCGAGCAAGCTCATCCACGGCGGGCTGCGCTACCTGGAGCAGTTCGACTTCAAGCTGGTCCGCGAGGCGCTGAAGGAGCGCGACCTGCTGGTCTCGCGGCTGGCCCCGCACCTGGTCAAGCCGGTCACCTTCCTGTATCCGCTGCAGCACGGGCTCATCGAGCGGCCGTACGTGGGGGCCGGGCTCACCCTGTACGACACGCTGGAGGGCATGCGCCGGCCGATGCCCCGGCACCGGTACCTGTCGGTCAAGGAGTCGCGCCGGATGGCGCCCGGCCTCCGCGCGGACGCGGTGTCGGGCAGCATGATCTACTTCGACGCCCAGGTGGACGACGCGCGTTTCACCCTCACCCTGGCCAGGACGGCCGCCGCGCACGGCGCCGTGGTCGCCACCCGGACGCGGGTCGTCGAGATGCTGCGCGACCAGGGCAGCGAGCGCGTCGTCGGCGCCCGCGTGCACGACGAGGAGACCGGCCGCGACCTCGACGTCAGGGCCGACGCCGTAGTGGTGTGCGCGGGCGTGTGGACCGACCCGATCAACGGGCTGCCCGGCTCGGCGCCGGCCGGTTTCAAGGTCAGGATGTCGAAGGGCGTGCACGTCATGGTGCCGGGCGAGGCCATCGCGTCGTCCACCGGCATGATCATCCCGACCGAGAAGAGCGTGCTGTTCATCATCCCCTGGACGCGGCGGCGGTGGATCGTCGGCACCACCGACACCGAGTACGACGGCGACCGCGAGGAGCCGGCCGCCACCGGCGAGGACATCGACTACATCCTCGACCACGCCAACGCCGTGCTGGCCCGGCCGCTGACCCGGGACGACGTGGTGGGCGTCTACGTCGGCCTGCGCCCGCTGGTGGCCGCCGACGAGAGCTCGGCGACCACGAAGCTGTCGCGCGAGCACGTCGTGGACGTGCCGGCGCCGGGCCTGGCCACGATCGCCGGGGGCAAGTTCACCACGTACCGGGTCATGGCCAAGGACGTGGTCGACGCGGCGCTGGAGGGCTTCGACGTGCCGGAGTCGGTGACCGACCGGCTGCCGCTGATCGGCGCGGACGGGCTGCCGGCGGTGCGCGCGTCCGTACGGCGGCTGGCCGAGGACCACGACGTGGACGCCGACGTCGTGGAGCACCTCGTCCAGCGCTACGGCACGCTCGCGATGGAGGTGCTCGGCCTGGTCGACGACGACCGCTCGCTCGGCGAGCCGCTGGTCGAGGGGTGCCCGTGGATCAGGGCCGAGGTCGTGTACGCCGTCACGCACGAGGGCGCGCTGCACGCCGAGGACGTCCTGTCGCGCCGGACCCGGATGCTCATCGAGGCGATCCCCGCCGCGCTCGACGCGGCCCCGGTGGTGGCGCGGCTGATGGCGGGGCTGCTCGGCTGGGACGAGGCCCGGGTGGAGGCCGAGGCGGCGCGCTGCCGCGCCCTGGTCGAGGCCGAGCGCAGGGCCCTGGCCGAGGCCACGGCCCCGCGCCGGGAGCCCGCCGCCGCGTCCTAGCGACGGCGGGTCACCGGCCGATCGACCGTCAGCGGCGGACGAGGGTCAGTGCGGCCGAGGGTCAGTGGCTGACGAGGGTCAGTGGCTGACGAGGGTCAGTGGCTGACGAGGGTCAGTGGCTGACGAGGGTCAGCGACGGTTCCGGGCCGACCGTCAGGCGGGCCCGGCCGCCGACCGGGAAGGTGGCCAGCGGGTTGGTGTGCCCGACGTCGACGTTGGCCAGGACGGGAACGTCCCGCAGCCCCGGCTGCGTCTCGACGATCTGCTCAAGCAGGGGCCGGGTCATCCGGCTGGCCTGCTGGAACCGCCCGATCACCAGGCCGCGGACGGTCTCGGCGCCCGGGAGCTGGAGCAGCGAGGTGAGGTTGCGGGCGAAGATCGCCGGGTGGGACTCCAGGTCGTCCTCCACGATCAGCAGCGCGCCGTCGAGCGACGGCATGTACGGCGTGCCCTGCAGCAGGTTCAGGGTGCACAGGTTGCCGCCGACGACGCGCCCCTCGGCGGCGCCCGGCCGCAGCGGCCACCAGCCCTCGTTGGGCATCGGCTCGCGCCCGTCCTGGTCGAGGAACCACAGGTCGTCGGTCCAGTACTTCGACGCCCCCAGCTCGACCGGCGCGTCACCGAACAGGACGGCGGCGAACCACTCCAGGGTCTGCTCGAAGTGGTCGCGCATCCCGAACGTCGACCAGTGGGGCCCCGAGTACGTGACCAGCCCGGCGCGGGCGAGGACGGCGTTCTGCAGGGCGGTGATGTCGGAGTAGCCGCACAGGATCTTGGGGTTGGCCCGGATCAGCTCCCAGTCCAGGTACGGCAGGAGCTCGTTGCAGTTGTAGCCGCCGATGACCGTCAGGATCGCCGCCACCGACGGGTCGGCGAAGGCGTCGTGCAGGTCGGCGACGCGGGAGGCGACGCTGCTGGAGTGGAAGGCGTCCCGCTCGTCGACGTGGCGGCCGTAGGTGAGCGTCAGGCCGAGCTCGGCGAAGCGGGCGTCGATGATCGCGGTGTGGTCGTGCTCCATGACCATGGCGCGCGAGCAGGCCGGCGCGACGACGCGGACGACGTCGCCCGCTCTGAGTTTGGGAGGATGGATGACGTCCATCTAGCGAAGCATAGGAGAGCCGCTCTCCGCCTCCGCCCACACCGCGAACGAGGCCGCGTCGGCGCCGTCGCCGCAGACCGGGCAGCCGTCCGGGTCGCGCGGCCACTGAGACATGACCTCCAGCTCGCCGGTCTCGAAGTGCACGTCGAGCTGGCGGCCCAGGGCGATCGGCTCGGCGTGGCCGGTGACCAGCCGGATCGCCTCGCCGGTGATCAGCGAGGCGATCAGCGCGATGTGCGGGGCGAAGGCGAGGGTCACTCGGCCGTGCTCGGCCCGCAGCGCCCCGGCCAGCTGGGCGAGATAGCTGGAGTCGGCGCGCGAGTAGTACAGGTGCAGGCAGTCCATGCAGCCCGTCTCGTGCGGACGCACCGAGAACAGCCGGCCCCGGGTGACGAACGAGCCGCCGCACACGTACGGCACCCCCTCCTGCACGCAGCCCGCGTTCACCCGGCGCTGGGCGACGAACGGGGGCTCGTCGATCGCGCAGATCGCGACGTCGGCGCCCCGGACGAGCCGGGCGACGTCGGCGGCCGACTCGATCCTGCGCTGCACGGCGGCGAACTCCACGCCGGGGTTCACCTCCCTGGCCGTCCGCGCGGCCACCGCGGTCTTGTACGCGCCGAGGTCGCTCTCCCGGTAGAGGAACTGCCGGTTCAGGTTGCTCAGCTCGACCCGGTCGTAGTCGACGGCCGTGATCCGGCCGAACCCGGCCGCCAGCAGCATGGGCAGGATGTACGAGCCGCCGCCGCCCAGGCCGAGCAGCACGCAGTGGGCGCCGCGCAGCCGGTCCTGCGGCTGCTCACGGGCGGCGGACAGGCCGGCGTAGTGGCTGAAGTAGTTGACGTTGCCCTGGTAGCGGCGCGCGTCGCCGCCGTCGTACGGGCTGGGGCGGGCGTCCTCCAGGAAGCCGCGGCCGTCCAGGTCGCGTACGGCGCCGAGCACGTCCTCGACGCCGATGCCCGGGTGCGCCCGGCCCACGGCCGCGGCGACCTCGCCGAGCGTCCGGGTGCCGTCGAGCGCCTCGACGAGGGTCCAGAGCTGTCCGTACGGGTCGGTGAAGTCGACGGTGACGCCTGCCTGGGCGCCGATCCGGAAGCGAGTGCCGTCCAGCCGGTACACCGGGTAGATGGGTTTGACGCGGATGAGTCTGTCGAGCGAAACGGGCATCTTCCTTCGTCCCTTGCCGTCGGGTCGGAAATGGCCGGACGGGCATCCGGGGGGCGGCGTACCCCCCGGATGCCCTCTTGCTGTCTGCCGCTCTCCGCGGCCTGTCGCCGGGATCAGAAAATGACCCAGCTCACCTCGACCGGCGCCTCAGTGCCCAGGTCGTTCATCTCGTACGTCATGCGATTCACCCCCTCTCGCGAATGTCCGGACCGGCCCGGAGACGAGACCGGCCACGCCCGCCGCGGCCACGAGGGCGGCGCCGAAGAGGAACACCGTCCTCGGTCCGGCCGCGGAAGCCAGGAGTCCCGCGAGCAGCGCACCCACGGGGAAGAGCCCGAACGAGGCCACCAGCAGCGCCCCGGACACGCGCCCGCGCACCGCCGCGGGCAGCGTGGTGTGCACGACGGTGATCAGCAGAACGTTGCCCGCCGCGTTCGCCGCGCCCGCGCCGAGGAAGAGCGCCGCGGGCCAGACCCGGCCCTCGGCCAGGCCGACCGCGCCGAGCAGCGCGGCCTGCGGCAGCATCAGGAGCACCGCCGCCCGTACCGGGTTGCGCGGGGCGGGCAGCAGGCCCGCCGCGACGCTGCCCGCCAGCGCGCCGAGTCCGAAGGCCCCCAGCACGATCCCGTACGCGGTGGAGAACGTGGCCGGCGCGCTCTCGTGCAGCAGCGCCGGCAACCCGACCTCCAGGATCCCGGCGAACCCGAGATTGCCGACGGCGGCCAGCGTCAGGATGACTCTGAACAGCGGGAACCCGCGCACGACGGCCCACATGCCGGGCCCGCCGCGCCCCCGCTCCGGACGCACCCGGCCGGGGCGCGGCCGGACGAACCACAGGGTCGCCACCGACACCGCGAACGAGGCCGCGTCCACGGCGAGCGCCGGCCCGGGGCCCAGACGGGCGACGAACACGCCCGCCACCACCGGCCCGGTCAGCGCGACGGCCTGCGCGGTCGCGTAATTGCGGCTGTTGGCGCTCTGGACCCGCGGCTCCTCGACGATGTCGGGGATGACGGAGAAGTTCGCCGGCAGGAAGGCGCCCCCGGCCAGGCCGAGCACCGCCGTGCCTGCCGCCAGCGCCCAGAGCCGGTCCGCGCCGTCCCAGGCCAGGGCGCACAGCAGCCCGGCGGCCGGGGCCCGCACGACGTCGGCCGCCAGCATGACCGGCCTGGGCGACCAGCGGTCCGCGAGCGGGCCGCCGAGCATGAGCCCGATCAACCGGAAGACGCCGTAGACGGTCAGCACCGTGCCGAGGGTCGCGGTGCCGTGCCGCAGCAGCACGATCCCCGGAAGGGCGACGACGAAGAACTGGTCGCCGAACCCGGAGAACCCCTGACCGGCGATGAGCAACGCCAATGACGACACCGGAGAACGGCGCCGCCCGCTGACGTGGCCGGTGTGGCCGGCGGGTATCGAGTACTTCGACGAATGACTCACGTAATACAGGGCGTTCCATCCCGTTCCGGACCCGTTCCATTCGCGACCGGCCCGCGCGCGCGTCGGCCGGCACGCCAGACAAAGGGGATCTCGGCATGACGATCCGAAAGACGGCGTCCCTCGTCGGCTCCGGCTGCCTGCTGTGGCTGGCGGCGGCCTGCACGGCCGCGCCTCCGACCGGTCCGGCGGCTGAGCGGCGGGACGCCACCCCGTCGGCCTCCCCCGCCGAGAGCCCGGCGAGCACGCCGCCGGCCCGGCCCGCGGCCCTGCGGCTGCCGGGCGTGGAGGCCGGCACCACCACCGTGCTCAAGGCGGGGCCGAGGAAGGGCAGCATGGTCGTGGGCGACGTGCCGCCCGGCAAGGACGAGCTGTGGGTGTTGTTCCGGTGCCGGGGCGAGGGCAAGGCGGAGATCATCCTGGAGCCGGGCGTCAACATGCCCTTCACCTGCCTCGACGACCTGATCAGCCCCGTCATGAACCGTCTCGACCTGGGCCGCAGGAAGACCCTGACGGTACGGGTCCAGGCCCCGGACTCGGTCGAGTGGGCCTTGCGCGTCACTCGCTGAGCAAGCGCGGCGGCGCGCCGGGCGAGGCTCCGGGGCCGGGTCCGTCCCGACGCCTAGGGTGTTTGCCATGGTCAAGTGGCTTGTACTCCTGCTGGCTTGCTCGCTGACCGGATGCGCCGGTCCCGTCGGGACGGCCGGGCGCACGTCGCCGTCCGCGCCCGCGCCGCCCGGCTCCGCCGCGTCCGAATCCGCGCCGGACGGGTCCTCGACAGACGGATCAGCGCCGGATGGGTCTGATGCCGCCGCGGGCGAGGGCGGGCGGGAGGTCGGCGGGTGCGCGGACGCCCGGTGCGAGGTCACCCTCCGGGCGGGCGACGTCCTGAAGTTCGGGCAGCGTCACGGGGTCTCCCGGTTCGCCGTCGCGAGCGTCCAGGGCGACAAGGTGACGTGGGAGGCGGACTTCACTGGGGCCGGGGACATGAGCTCCCAGGGCGAGCAGGGCGGCGCGTCCACCTGCAAGTTCGACGAGGGCGGGGGCTGCTCGGGCTACATCCGGGGCGTCACCACGCTCACCCTGAACGACGTCGTCCTGCGCTTCCTCTCTTTCGACCGCGGCCGCGCCGTCGTACGGGTGACACCGAAGCGATGACCGCCGGCCGGAGGGTCGTGCGGGCATGAGCGCGCAGCCCAGCAGCCGGACCAGCGTGATCGTCACGATGGTGGTCGTGGGGGCGCAGGCCGTCGTCCTCGGGGTCCTGGCGGCGGTCACCGGCTCGGCCATCCTGTACGCCGAGGCCATGTTCAGCGTGGCCGACTTCGGGGTGGAGGTGTTCCTGCTCATCGGGCTGGCGCGGGTGGCGCGTCCGGCCGACGAGCGCCACCCGCTCGGCTACGGGCAGGAGATCTTCTTCTGGTCGCTGTTCGCCGCCGTGGGGCTGTTCGTGGGCGGGGGCGTCGCCGCGATCGTGGAGGGCCTGGGCGAGCCGTCGGCCTCGGGCGGTTCGTACGCGCTGGGCTACCTGGTGATCGTGCTGATCACGGTCAGCGACGGGTGGGCCCTGGTCGTCTCGGTACGGGCGCTCGGCGCGCGCGCCACGGTGACCGGCCGGTCGTTGTGGGCGGAGCTGCTGGCCGGCAGCGACCCGGCGGCCAAGACCGTGACCCTGGCCAACGCGGCGGCCGTGGTCAGCGGCCCGATCGCGGTGGCCGGCCTCGCGCTGCACCAGGCGACAGGGAACGAGGTCTTCGACTCGCTGGGCAGCGTGCTGATCGGGGTCCTGCTGGTCGCGGTCTCGGGCCTGCTGCTGCGGCTCAACCAGAACCTCATCGCCGCGCCCAGCGTGGACGCCGCCGACCTGGCCCGCATCCGCCGCGCGATCGTCGAGGTGCCGGACGTCACGGGGGTGCGCGAGGTGATCGCGGTGATTGTCGGGCCCCACCAGGTCATGGTGGCCGCCCGGGTGACCCTCGCCTCGGCCACCGACCTGCCCCGGGCCGAGCGGGCCATGGCCGCGGTCGAGGACCGGCTGCGGCGGCGTCCGGAGATCCGCGAGGTCTACGTCACGCCGGTCGCCCCCGAATGAGCCCGCGCCCGGTCGAGCCGCGGCGACGGCACACGGGGACGCGGGCGCGGGCCCGGGAGCGGCGCCAAGGCCGGTTGCGGGCCCGGGTCCTGGAGGAGGGCTCTGATCTCCTGGCTGATCGTGTTCATGGCGGCGCTCAGGTCGTGCAGGAGCCGGTCGGCCGCGGCCGGGTCGGTGCGGTGGCCGGTGGCGGCGGCGTCGACCGTCCCGGCCAGGTCGCGCAGGGCCCGGCCGAGCCCTTCGCGCAGGTCGTGGTGGAGGCGGCGACGTTCCTCCTCGCGGATGGCGTGCACGCGTTCCCGGGCCCGGCGCAGGTCCGCGGTGACGGCCAGGCTGTGGGCGGCGTCGGCGACGTACGGGGTGATCGCGGCGACCGCCCGCGGGTCGGCGGACGGGGTGATCAGCAGGCGGCCCACCGCGCGTCCGTGCCACACCAGCGGCACGTCGGAGGCCACCGGCCCGGGCTCGCCGGCCGCGATCCGGACGCCGGCCAGCTCCACGGCCACCCCGGCGGCCGGCAACCCGTCCCGTACCAGCTGGACCACGGCGGCCAGCGCGGCCTGCGGCCCGGTGGAGGCGACGGCCCGCCGCAGCCGCCGGACCAGCAACGCCCCCGCCCAGCCACGCACACCGGGCACCCGCACCAACAACGCCCGCCCCCAGCCACGCACACCAGGCACCCGCACCAACAACGCCCGCACCCAGCCACGCACACCAGGCACCCGCACCGGCAGCGCACACTCCCGGCCACGCACGCCAGGCACCCGCACGAGCAGCGCACGCTCCCGGCCCCCGACGCCAGGCGCCCGCACGAGCGGAGGCCGCGAGGCGGGCGGGGTCACGGGAGTTGCCGGGTGGCGGCCAGGGCCGCGATCGCGACCAGGACGGCGCCGACGCCGAGCCAGGGCCCGCGCCGAGCAGCGTCGCGGGTCATCGCCAGCGCCCCCGCCCCCAGGCTCAGCGCCAGCAGGTAGAGGGCGTGCCAGGCGGGCGAGCCGGACACGAACCCCACGGCCTCCAGGTACGGCGGCGGCCCCCACCGCGCGAACTCGACGTAGAAGCCCAGCATGGTCAGCGTCGAGTGCAGCGGCTCCACGACCCCGTTGGCGGCGATCAGCGCCAGCATCACCAGCACGGACGCCCCCGGCCACGGCAGCCACCGGGCCACCGCGACCCCCAGCGTGCCGGCCCCGAGCACGCACAACGGCCCGGCGCCGATCTCGTGGACGCTCGGGAAACGCTCCAACTCGACGCCGGCGAGCGCGTAGACCGTCGCCATGACGGCCTGCATCGCGCAGGCCAGCAGGAACGGCCCCAGCGCGGCCAGGCAGGAGGCCGCGGTGCGCAGCTCGCGCCCGGCGGGGACGGCGGCCAGCAGCTCGTCGGTGCCCGCGCGCCTGGTCGCCGAGACCGTGAGCGTCGCGGCGAAGAACACCGGCACGCCGAGCGGGAGGACGAGGTCGCTGGTGAGCGCGCTGTAGGCGGGCCGGGGCGCCCATTCCGTGGTGGCCAGGCCGATCAGGTGCAGGACCACGCCCGTGCTCGCGAGCGGGTGCAGCATCAGCCGCCGGGTCTCGGCCAGCGCGAGCGCGGGCAGCAGGTGCGCGGGGCCCCCGCCGTTCTCCAGCTCGTCCGATTCGCCCGGCGCGACAGGGCTCACGTGGCGCATCATGCCGTCGCCTCCGTGGTCTCGCCGGTCTCCGGGGTCTCCGCGGTCTCCGGGGTCTCCGGGATCTCCACGGTCGCGCCGGTCTCAGAGGTCGCGCCGGTGAGGAGCAGCAGGTAGCCGTCCTCCAGGGTGGGGTCGGCGGGGCGGGCGTCCATGGGGACGGGGCCGAGGCCGCGGTACCGGCCGTCGCCGGTCCGCCGCGAGCGGCCGCCCGCCTTCTCCGCCGACACCCAGACCTGCCCCTCGGCCAGCACCCGGAGCTCGGCGGGGGCGCCGGTGAACACGCACCGGCCGCCCTTGAGCACGATCACCCGGTCGCAGAGGGCGGCGACGTCCTCCGTCTGGTGGGTGGACAGCACGACCGTGCGGTCCTGGCCGAGGCGCGCGACCAGCTCGCCGAACCGCAGCCGCTGCTCCGGGTCGAGACCGGCGGCGGGCTCGTCCAGGAGGATCAGCTCGGGCTCGCCGAGCAGGGCCTGGGCGATGCCGAGCCGCCGCCGCATGCCGCCCGACAGCGTACGGACGCGCCTGCCGCTCACGGACGTGAGCCCGACCTCCTCGATCACCCGGCGCACCTCGTCGTGCCTGGACCGGCGGTGTGTCATCTCCTTCAGGACCGCCACGTAGTCGACGAACTCGAACGCGGTGAGTCCGCGCTGGAAGCCCAGCTCCTGCGGCAGGTAGCCGAGCCGCCGCCGGATCTCCAGCCGGCCCGCGCCCGGGTCGCGGCCGAGCAGCCGCAGCTCGCCGCCGTCCGGCGCGAGGACGGTCGCGAGGACCCGGACGAGGGTGCTCTTGCCCGCGCCGTTCGGGCCGAGCAGGCCGGTGACGCCCTTGCCGACGGTGAGGGTGAGCCCGTCCAGGGCCCGGTGGCGGCCGTAGGTCTTCACCAGGCCGACTGCCTCGATCATGAGAACTCCCTGCGGCGGACGGCGAGCAGCACGACGGACACCACGATGACGGCCAGGTAGCCGGCCTGCCCGGCGGCCCCGAACATGGCCAGGTCCGGTTCGCGCACGTTCGTGGCGACGACCGCGGCCACCCAGGGCACGGTCACCGCGACGGCGCAGCAGCGCGGGTCGTACCGGCTGGACAGCGCCAGGGTCAGCGAGGTCAGGGCCAGCGAGGGCAGCAGCCACGCGGCCGTCGCCCAGCCGCCGCCCGGCAGGGTCAGCCCGGCCGCCAGCGCCAGCGCCGACGACGACGCCACCACGGCGGCGGCCCGCATCAGCATCAGCCGGAACGTCGAGTACGGCGCGGCCAGCCCGATCTCGTACGCCGGATCGCCGTCCCGCCCGAAGGCCACGGCGACCCCGGCCACCGGTACGACCGGCGCCAGCGTGAGGAAGGTCAGCAGGCCCCACCGGGTCGTCTCCCCCGCGGCCAGCGCGGCGAAGAACAGCGCCACGGCGCTCGCGGCCAGCCACGGCAGCCGCAGCGAGGTCGTGGCGCCCAGCAGGCGGGCGGTGTGCTCGCGCACCCCGGCGGCCCGCAGCAGCCGTTCGACCGGGCGGGGCACGGGCGCGTCCACGGCGTCGGCGATGTCGTCCCAGACCCGGTCCAGGCGGGCGCTCGGCACCCGCGGGGCCAGCAGGAGCCGGCACTGCTCGCAGGCCAGCAGGTGGGCCTCGACGGAGGCGGCGGGCGTCGCGGGCAGCTCGCCCGCCGCGTACGCCGCGGCCATGCCGTCGTCCATGTGCCAGGCGCTCACGCCAGTTCCTCCCTCAGCAGCGCGCGGGCGCGCATCATCCGGGTCTTGACCGTGCCGGCCGGGATGCCGAGCAGGCGTCCGGCCTCGCGGGTGGTCAGGCCGTCCAGGACGGTCGCCTGGACCACGGCGCGCAGCTCCGGGGAGAGCTGGTTGAGCGCCCGGCCGAGCTCGCCGTACTCGATGCCGAGCAGCACCTGCTCCTCGGCGGAGACCATGACCTGCTCGTGGGCGGGCAGCGCCGCCGCGGGGCGGCGGCGCAGGTGGTCGAGCAGGCGGCGCACGCCGATCCCCCAGATCCAGGCCGCGACCTCGCCCCGCCCGTTCCATTTGCGCGCGGTACGCCAGACCGCGACGAAGGTGTCCTGGACCGCCTCGTCCACCACGGCCGGGTCGGCGCAGCGGCGGGTGAGCCGGAGGAGCAGCCAGGGCGCGTGCCGGGCATAGAGGACTTCCAGCGCACGCCGGTCGCCGTCGGCCACGGCCTCCAGCAGCCGGGCGTCCTGCCAGGTCTCGTGCTCGCTCACGGGAGCCCGTTCATCGGTGTCATGCCTCTCTGTCGCGTCCCTCCGCTCCGGCGGTTCACGATGAGAGGAAAAGTACTGGCGGCGACGACCGCTCCGGCCGTCGCCGCCTTGCGGGACCTCCCGCTCACCCCTCCGGGAAGTGGCAGCTCACCTGCCTTCCCCTGACCGTTGTGAGCACGGGCGGCTCGGTCCGGCACAACGACTGCGCCTTCGGGCAGCGGGGATGGAAGGCGCAGCCGGGCGGCGGCGCGAGCGGGCTGGGCGGGTCGCCGTGCAGGACGATGCGCTCCCGCGTGGCCTCCACCTCCGGATCGGGCACCGGCACGGCCGACAGGAGCGTGCGCGTGTAGGGATGGGCGGGATCGGAGTAGACGGTGTCCGACGAGCCGGTCTCCACGATCCGGCCCAGGTACATGACGGCGACCGTCTCGCACATGTGCCGCACCACCGACAGGTCGTGGGCGATGAACAGGTAGCCGAGCCCGAGGTCGGCCCGCAGGTCGGCGAGCAGGTTGACGATCTGGGCCTGGATGGACACGTCCAGCGCCGAGACCGGCTCGTCGCAGACCACCAGACGGGGCCGGGAGGCGAGCGCCCGGGCGATGCCGATCCGCTGCGCCTGGCCGCCGGAGAACTCGTGGGGGTAGCGGTCGGCGTGCTCGGCGTCCAGGCCGACGAGCCGGAGCAGCTCGACGACGCCGTCCCGGTCGACGGTCCGGCGCGGCCCGGCGATGATCTGCCGGACGGTGTGGCGCGGGTTGAGCGACGCGTACGGGTCCTGGAAGATCATCTGGAGCCGGCCGCGCATCGGCAGCAGCGCCCGGGGGCCCAGATGGGTGATGTCGTGGCCGTCGAAGGTGACGGTCCCGCCGGTGGGCTCCAGCAGCCGCACGATCATGCGCCCGGTGGTGGACTTGCCGCAGCCCGACTCGCCGACCAGGCCGAGCGCCTGGCCCTCCGGCACGTCGAAGCTCACGCCGTCCACCGCCCTGACCCGTTGCCCGCGGCGTCCGGGGAAGGTCATCCGCAGGTCGCGCACGGAGAGCATCAGTGGTCGGCTCCTTCCAGGTGGCAGGCGACCCGGTGGGGGTCGCCGGTGAGCGGCGGGCGCGTGGTCGCGCAGACGTCCAGGGCGGCCGGGCAGCGCGGGTGGAAGCGGCAGCCCGGCGGCGGCGCGAGCAGCGACGGCGGCGCCCCCGCGATCGCCCGCAGCCGCGCCCGGCCCGGGGCCGCCGCCGCGCCGGTGAGCGCGTCCGGCGGCGCGCCCGGCACCGAGTCCAGCAGGGCCCGCGTGTACGGGTGCAGCGGCCGTTTGAAGATCTCCCTGGCGGGGGCGTGCTCCACGGTCCGGCCGCCGTACATGACCAGGACGTCGTCGGCCATGCGCGCCACCACGCCCAGGTCATGGGTGATCAGGACGACCGCGAGCCCCCGCTCGCGCTGGATGCGCGCGATCAGGTCGAGGATCTGCGCCTGGACGGTCACGTCGAGCGCCGTCGTCGGCTCGTCGGCGATCAGCACGCCCGGCTCGCAGGCCAGCGCCATCGCGATCATCGCCCGCTGCCGCATGCCGCCGGAGAAGCGGTGCGGATGCTCCCCGGCGCGCCGCCGCGGCTCCGGGATGCCCACCTCGGCCAGCATCTCGACCGCCCGCTCGCGGGCCGCCCGCCGGCCGGCCCGGCGGTGCAGCCGGTACGCCTCGGCGATCTGCTCCCCCACGGTGAAGAAGGGGTGCAGCGACGACAGCGGATCCTGGAAGATCATCGACACCGCGCTGCCGCGCAGCCGGCGCAGCCGTTCGGCCGGGGCCCCGACCAGCTCCTCCCCGTCGAGCTCGATCGACCCGGCGACGGTCGCCCGGCGGTGCAGCCCCAGCAGCGACAGCGCGGTCACGGACTTGCCGGACCCGGACTCGCCGACGACGCCCAGGGTCCGCCCCCGCTCGACGCCGAACGACACGCCGTCCACGATCCGGACGTCGCCGAAGCTCACCGACAGGTCGCGCACGGAAAGGATCACGAGTACCTCACCCTGGGGTCGATGACCGCGTAGACCAGGTCCACGAGCAGGTTGGCCAGCACGATGAAGAAGGCCGCGAGCAGCGTCGTGCCGAGGATCACGGGCTGGTCGGACTTGACGATGCCGTCGTAGGCGAGCCGGCCGACGCCGGGCAGGCCGTACACGGTCTCGGTGATCATCGCGCCGGCCAGCAGGCCGCCCAGGTCCATGCCGAAGACGGTGACGACCGGGGTCATGGCCGCGCGCATGCCGTGCTTGGCGACGACCGTCCGCTCGTGCAGGCCCTTGGCGCGGGCCGTCCTGATGTACGGCTCGGCCATCGTCTCGATCATCTGCGCCCGGGTGAGCCGGGCGTACATGGCGGCATAGAGCGCGGCCAGCGTGACCCAGGGCAGGATCAGGTTGCCGGCCCAGGCGGCGGGGTCGTCGGCGAGCGGCACGTACGCCGGGTACGGCAGCAGCCCGGTCACCCGTACCACCAGCAGGAGCAGCACCATCGCCACGAAGTAGACCGGCAGGGACGCGCTGGTCAGCGTGGCGATCATCAGCGTCCGGTCCAGGACGCTCCCCCGGCGCAGCGCCGACACCACCCCGACCGTGACGCCCACGGCCAGCCACAGCAGGGCCGCGCCGGCCGCCAGGGACGCGCTGGCGCCGAGCCGGTCGATCAGCAGGTCCCAGACCGGCAGGGCGTTCTGGTAGGAGAACCCGAGGCAGGGCACGTGGCAGCCGGGACGCCCGGCGACGATGCCCGCGACGTAGCCGCCGAACTGCTCCCACAGCGGCCGGTCCAGCCCCATCTGCGCGCGCACCTCGGCGACCCGCTCGGGCGTGCAGGTCTTGCCGCACGCCTGGACCGCCGGGTCGGACGGCAGCACGTAGAAGATCACGAAGGTCACCGCGCAGATCACCAGCAGCACGCCGGCCACCGCGAGGGCCCGTCTGGCCAGGTACGACGTCACTGTGCCGCCCCCTTGGGGTCGATGGCGTCGCGCAGGGCGTCACCGAGGAGGGTGAAGGCGAGCACGGTCAGGAACAGGCAGGCGCCGGGGACGAGCAGGTACATCGGGTCGACCTCGTACCAGAGCATCGCCTCCTGGATCATCTGCCCCCAGGACGCGGTCGGCGGGCGCACCCCGACGCCGAGGAACGACAGCGCCGCCTCGGTGCCGATGTTGGCGGGCACCGCGAGCGTCGCGTACACGAGGATCGGCGCGGTGATGTTGGGCATGATCTCGCGGAAGACGATGACGCCGTTCAGCGCGCCGCCGACCCGGGCGGCGTCCACGTACTCGCGGTGCTTGACGGAGATCGCCTGCCCCCGCACGATCCGCCCGATGTACGGCCAGCCGAACCCGCCCATCACACACACCAGCAGGACCATCCGGTCGCCGTCGGGCATGACCGAGATGAGGGCGATCATGAAGATCAGGCTCGGGAACGACATGAGCAGGTCCATGGTCCTGCTGATCACCGCGTCCGCCCAGCCGCCGAGGTAGCCGGCCAGCAGCCCGAGCACGGTGCCGAGCAGCACCGACACCAGCGTCGCCAGGGTGGAGACCATCAGCGAGACGCGGGCGCCGTAGACGACGCGGCTGAACACGTCGCGGCCGTTGACGGGCTCGACGCCGAGCCAGTGCTCGCCGCTGACGCCGCCCAGGGCCCCCTTGGGCACGCCCGCCAGCTCCTGGTCGATCGCGGCGGGGTCGAAGGCGTCCGGCGGCCAGCCGTTCAGCTTGGTGAGCAGCGGCGCGGCGAGCGCGACCAGCACCAGGACCGCCACCACGACCAGCGCGAACCGGGTGGCGGCGCCGCCCAGCAGGCGCTTCCTGACCAGCCGGGCGGGCGGGCTCGCCGTGACGACCGTCGCCGTCATGTCCGGCTCCGCCGGTATCCGGGGTAGCCGTTCCTCACTTCTGCCTCACCCCCAGGACGGCGAAGTCGAGCTGCCCGGACCAGACGGGATGGCCCACCGCGCCGGAGACGTCCTTGCCGACCAGGATCGGCTTGCGGTCCCACGCGTACGGCACCGCCGGCGAGGACTGCATGACCTGCCGGTCGAGGTCCATCCAGGCGGCTTCGGCGGCCTTCGGGTCGCTCATGGCCTGGATCTCGTCGATGCGCTTCTGCACCGCCTCGTCGCGGAACTGCCAGACGTTGCCGGAGTTGCCCTTCTCGACGATCGTGCGCCCGTCGAACAGCAGCGGCAGGAACGTCGCCCCGGACGGGTAGTCGGGGCACCAGCCGTACGTGAACAGGTCGGGCGTCTTGGCGGTGTCGCCGACGGTGTCGTAGTAGACCGAGGGATCGACGGGCGTGAGCACGACCTCGACGCCCGCCCGCTTCAGCGACGCCTGCACGGCCTCGCCGAGCGCCTTGTCGCCGGTCGAGATCGTCATCCGGACGTTCAGCGTCTTCCCGCCCAGCAGGGCCTTGGCCTTCTCGACGTCCCCGGTCGGCGGGAGGTGGAACACGTCCTGCGGCGTGCCGCCCGACAGGGCCGGCGGCAGGTAGGAGGTGGCGATCGAGGTCATGGCCGGGCCGCCGGCGGCGGTCTGGAGCGCCTGCTTGTCCAGGGCGAAGTGCACCGCCTGCCGGGCCTTCGGGTCGTCGAAGGGCGGCTTGGAGGTGTTGAAGCCGATCATGTCGGTGCACCCCGACATGGCGTTGACCAGCCGGGACTTCACGTCCGGCCGGGGCAGGATCTTGGCCAGGCTGGCGGCGCTGACGTCGGTGTAGGCGATCGAGGTGGCGTCCTCGCCCCTGCTCTCGATGAGCCGGTCGTCGATCACGCCCTGCCGCAGGCCCTGCTTGACCACGATGCGGTCGGGCGCGGCCTTGCGCACCGGATCGGTGGCCGCCGACCAGTGCGGGTTGCGGACCAGGACCATCTCCTTGCCGCGGTCGTAGCGCTCGATCTTGTACGGCCCGGAGGAGAAGGGCCGGTTGTCGTACTGCGCGCCGGCCTCCTTCGCGGCCGGCACCGGCGCGAACGTCGGCAGCGTCACCGTGGAGGAGAACTCGGCGACCGGCCGCTTGAGGCGGAAGACGATGGTCCGGTCGTCCGGGGTCTCGATCGAGTCCAGGTGCCGGCCCTTCAGCGGGCCCTTGTAGCCGTCGGCGCCGGCCAGGTAGAGCTGGGCGTAGTTGGGGCCGCCGGGCAGCTCGGGGGCGAAGGAACGCTCCACGTTGTACTTGACGTCCTTCGCGGTGACGGGGGTGCCGTCCTCGTACTTGACGCCGTCCTTGAGGGTGAAGGTCCACACCTTGCCGCCCTCGGAGGCGGTGCCCAGGTCGGTGGCCAGATCCGGGACGATCTCGTGGCTGCCCGCCTTGAAGGTGGTGAGGGTGCGGTAGAGCAGCCGGATGCCGAAGTCCATCTGGGGCATCGTCCAGTTGCGGGCCGGGTCCAGGTGGGAGAAGTCCTGGTTGGACAGGATCGTCAGGGTCCCGCCCCCGGCCGCCGTCGCCGGGGTGGCGGCCTTGCCGCCGCCGCAGGCCGCCACGCCGAGCAGGAGCCCCGCGGTCAGCACGTTACGGAGAGTCACGGATCACTCCAGTGAGGTGAGAGGGCCCGGGCCGGGGACCGGCGGGAGAGGGTTCGCCGGCCCCCGGCGCCCGGGCGGTCTAGTACTCGGTCTTGACGCTCGCGCCCGAGAAGGTCTGCGCGGCGTGGAGGCTGATGTAGTTGTAACCGGCGGGCGGGTTGTTGATCACCAGCGTCTCGGCGTTGCCGGACGCGGTGGAGCGCTGCGTGTAGGCCGAGGTGGTGGCCCAGGTGGCGGCGTTGTAGTAGAGGTCGGCGTTCCCGGTGCCGCCGGAGGCGGTGATGGTCAGCCTGGCCGTCCCGGCGGGCAGGTAGATGTAGAGGTAGGCGTAGTTGCCCTGGGTGGCCGACAGGTTGCTGCGCTTGCAGTTCCTGTCGAGCTTGCGGGTGTCGGAGGCGGTGCACTCCGGCGTCGAGCCGCCGCCGGTCGAGACCGTGACCTGCTTCGACGTCGTCGCGGTGGCGCCGCCGTTGTCAGTGACGGTCAGCGTGACGGTGTAGGCGCCCTGCGCCGCGTAGGCGTGCGACGGGTTGGCCGCGGTGGAGGTGGCGCCGTCGCCGAAGTCCCAGCGGCGGGCGGCGATGGTGCCGTCGGAGTCGGTGGAGGTGTCGGTGAAGGCGGCCGTCAGCCCGCTGACCGTGGAGGTGAAGCTCGCGGTGGGCGCCTGGTTGCCGGTGCCGCCCCCGGAGCACGCCCCGGCCGCGCAGGCGGCGAGCCAGGTGTTCCAGTCGGAGTCGTAGCGGCTGCCGATCGTGCCGGTCAGGAACGACCGGGCGGTGCTCCACGCGCCGGTCCGGTACGAGCCGAGCAGCGTCGCGACGTCGGCCGGGTGCTTCTCGAACATGTAGCGGACGGCCAGGTAGCCCCACCGGTAGATGCGGGTGGTGTCATGGTCGTAGGTGGTGTTCCACAGCGTGCTCAGCGCGTACGTGCGCTTGCCCGCCTCGGTGATCGCCGCGTCGTAGACGACCTTGCGGTAGGAGTAGGAGACGTACTCGGCGAAGCCCTCGATCCACCAGATGGTCGGCGTGCTCACCCCGGCGGTGAAGTCGCCGTACATGTCGAACCGGCCGTCGAGGTAGTGGGTGTACTCGTGGTTGAGGTTCCAGATCTGGAAGTCGGGGCGCAGCCACTCGGCCTCGTAGGCGATGAACCTGGGCTGGTTGCCCGCGGCGGCGGGGTCGCCCTCCAGGTACATGCCCCCGTTGTTGGTGTCGATGCCGAACATCGCGCCGGCGTAGGTCTGGTAGTCGGTGCTGGAGTCGAAGACCACCACTTCCAGCGTGGTGTTGTTGTCGTTCGCGACCGGGCCGTTGTCCTTGACCAGGTTGTGGAAGAAGGCGTCCTGGTTGGCCAGGCTGGCGCAGGTGGCGGCGAGCTGGCTCGCGGTGACCTCCTGGGCCCGGATCCTGATGCTGGCGCTGCAGGTGTGGGTGATCGGCAGCACACTGGCCGCCAGGCGGTTCGCCAGGTCGCAGGTGCCGTAGTAGGAGCAGTTGGCCTTGTCGTAGGAGTCGGTCATCTCGGCCACGCCCACCCACAGCGGCGCGGTGGCGCCGGTCATGGCGCTGCGGCCGAGCAGGTTCTTGGCCAGCGGCCGGACGACGGCCTGCAACGCCGTGTGCTGCAGGAAGCGGCCCAGCTCGCGCCCGGCGTTGGAGACGAGGTAGGAGCGGTCGGTGCCGAGCATGCCGAGGTGGTTGGCGGCGAAGGAGTTCAGGGAGTCCAGGACGCTGCGGTCGGCCTGCACGGCGCTGACGAACGCGGGCACCTGGTGGCCGCGGAACAGCACGGTGTAGACGTTGTTGACCGCGTTGAGCATCCACCACGACGCGTCGTAGGAGCTGTTGTAGCCGTCGAGCAGGCGCTTGACCACGTACAGGTAGCGGTCGTTCTGCTCGGCGCTGTCGATGAGGGTGACGGCCTCGCCCAGCACCTCGCCGTTGGCGTCGCTGACGGTCGAGGACCGGGAGTTGCCGAAGAAGGCGTCCAGGCCGGACCGGATGGCGGTGGTGAGCGCCTGGCCGTACGAGCCGACGTCGCCGGAGTTGTACCAGTGGACGTAGTAGCCGGCCCGCAGGTAGAGGACGAGCTGGGCGGTGCTGGTGGTGTTGTCGCCCGGGTAGTTCGCCGAGTTGTCGCGCAGGGCGTAGGCGACGGTCGTCATCTGCGCCTCGCGGAAGGCGTTGTAGGCGTCCGTGCCGGTCAGGTTGAACAGGGTGTTGACGCAGTCGGTGGCGCTGGCCTTGATCTGCTGGACCAGGGCGCTGCCGGTGCGGCTGGTGAAGTCGGAGACGTTGCAGGCGGCGGCCGCGGCGACGCTCCTGCGCGCCGACGGTCTGGCGTGCTCCGGCCGGGTGGCGGGTTCGTCGTAGTCGCGGCGTAGGGCGTCCTTGGCCGCGGGCTGGGGCGCCCGGTCACGGGTGTCGAGCCGGGACTTGGCGACGTGCGGGGCGTCGTCGGCCGGGACCGCGAGGCGGGCGGCCGGTGGCGGTTCGGCCGCCGCGCTCGCCGGTATCGCGGCGAACGGTGGGAGTAGGGCTAATGCGGCCAGGGGAACGATCAGCCGCCAGCCGTGCAGGACCTTGCGCACAAGAACCTCCGGGGGGTATCCGCATGGATGCGAGGTCGGGTACGAGTGTGCGGTCCGTCCGGAGGGCGTGGTCATACGACGCCGCATAAGTGTTGCCTATGGGCGTTCCCAATACGTCGCCAAGAGCCATCACATGTCACATAATCCTGAGCTATGGACCTGGATCTCCGGCATCTCCGAATGGTCTGTACGATCGCCGAAGCCGGCAGCGTGACCAAAGCGGCCGCGCGCCTCGGGCTGTCCCAACCGGCGATCACCACCCAGCTCCGCAGGATCGAGGAGATGGTGGGCGGTGAGCTGTTCACCCGCAGCCGGAACGGCGTCGAACCCACCCAGCTCGGACGTCAGGTCATCGCCCGCGCCCGGATCGTCCTGTCGGAGATCGACTCCCTCTTCGGCGACCTGCACGACGCGAACCCGGCCGTCACCGGGCTGCGGCTCGGGTGCAGCCACCTGGCGTGCGTGGCCAGCGTGGTGGACCGGGTCGGCGAGGCGTTACCCGGCCGGTCGATCTCCCTGCGCATCGAGCCGTCCAGCGTGCAGCTCGCCGACGCGCTCACCCACGGCCAGCTCGACGCCGCGCTCATGGGCATGATCGAGGGGTTCGACGTCCCCCTCACGCCGCCGGTCGTCACCCGCACGCTGGTGCCCAGGTATCCCATCTTCGTGGCCATGGCCGCCGGGCACCCGCTGGCCGAGCAGCCCGAGGTGCACCTGTCCGACCTCAGGAACGAGCGCTGGATCAGCCCGCCCGGCGCCGACGACGGCTCGCTCGCCGCCCTGCGCGCCTCCTGCCGGGCCGCCGGCTTCGAGCCGGACGTGCGCTACGACGCCCCGAGCGGCGCCGGCCGCCCGCTGGTCGCCGCCGGGCTGGGCGTGCGCCTGGTGGACCCGACCTGGCCGGTGCCCGAGGGCACCGCCGTACGGCCGCTGGCGGGCGAACCGCAGGTCGGGCACCTGGTCATGGCCTGGCGCAGGGACCTGATCGGCGCGGACGCGGCGGCGGCCATCTACCGCGGGCTCGCCGCCGCCTTCGAGGACCACATCGACGACAACCCCACCTTCCGCCGGTGGTGGGACGAGCACCCGGGCGCCCATCCCCTCCGCTGACGGCCGCGACCGGCGCGCCCCGGCCTCACTCCGCCGTGCGCAGCGGGAAGTGGCAGGCCACCTGGTGCTCGCCGCCCGCCAGCGGCGGCTCGGTCTCGCAGATCTCCTGGGCGAGCGGGCAGCGCGTCCTGAACCGGCATCCCGAGGGCGGGTTCTGCGCGCTGGGCAGCTCGCCCTTGATGGCGACGCTGGTACGCGGCGCCACGCCCGGCTCGGCCGAGGGCACGGCCTCGATCAGCGCCTGCGTGTACGGGTGCCGGGCCTTCCTGACGACGTCGCGGGCCGGCCCGACCTCGACGAGCTTGCCCAGGTACATCACGCCGATCCGGTCCGACATGTAGTCCACGACGGACAGGTCGTGGCTGATGAACACGTACGACAGGCCCAGCTCGCGCTGCAGGTCGCGCATGAGGTTGAGCACCTGGGCCTGGATGGAGACGTCGAGCGCGCTCACCGGCTCGTCGCACACGATCAGCCGCGGCTCCAGGGCCAGCGATCTGGCCAGCCCGATGCGCTGGAGCTGGCCGCCGGAGAACTCGTGCGGGTAGCGGTCGAGCACCCGTCGCGGCAGGCCCACCTGGTCCAGCAGGGTGCCGATGCGGGAGCGGCGGCCGGCCCGGTCGCCGGCCTGCTGGATCTCCAGGGGCTCGGCCAGGATGGAGTCGATGCGCATGCGCGGGTTCATCGCCGCGTAGCTGTCCTGGAACATGAGCTGGACCCGCCGGTGCATGGCGCGGCGGGCGCGCCGGTCGAGCGTGGCGATGTCGGCGCCGTCCACCACGATCTGGCCGGAGGTGGGCTCCTCCAGGCCGACGATCAGCCGGCCCACGGTCGACTTGCCGCAGCCCGACTCGCCGACGAGCCCGAACGTCTCGCCGGGGCGCACGTCGAAGCCGACCCCCGCGACGGCGCTGACCGGCGGCGCCTTGCGGCCCAGCGAGCCCGTGCCGTCGTAGTTCTTGACCAGGTCGCGGACGGACAGGATCGGCGCGGTCCCGGCCTGCGGCCCGGCCCGGTCGGGCCGCGGCCCGGCTGCCTCGGCGCGTGCCCGCGGCTGGAGCACCGGGTGCAGGCAGGCGTGCTGGTGCTCGTCGCCGGACAGGGTCACGTCGGTGGTGCGGCACTCCTCGGTCGCGAAGCGGCAGCGGGGTGCGAACCGGCAGCCGGTCATCGGCCGGGACAGGTCCGGCGGCAGGCCGGGGATGCTGTAGAGCGCGCCGTCGTCGTGCTCGGCCGCGCCGGGCAGCGACTCCATGAGCGCCTCGGTGTAGCGGTGGCGCGGCTGCCGGAACAGCTCGGCGGTGGTTGCGGCCTCCACCACGCGGCCGGCGTACATGACGGCGACCCGGTCGGCACGGCTGGCGATCACACCCAGGTCGTGGGTGACCAGGATGACCGCCATCTGGAACTCCTCGCGCAGGTCGTCGATGAGTTCCAGGATCTGGCGCTGGGTGGTGACGTCGAGGGCGGTGGTCGGCTCGTCGGCGATGAGCAGCCGGGGCGAGCAGACCAGGGCCATGGCGATGACCACGCGCTGGCGCATGCCGCCGGAGAGCTGGTGCGGGTAGGCGTCGGCGATCTTGTCGGGACGCGGCATGCCGACCCGGCGCAGGATCTCCACGGCCCGCTCGCGCGCCTCGGCCTTGCCGACGCCCTGGTGGACCCGGAGCGGCTCGGCGACCTGGGCGCCGATGCGCATGGTCGGGTTGAGCGAGGTGAGCGGGTCCTGGAACACCATGCCCATCTCGACGCCGCGGATCCTGCGCATCTCGGCGGGCGGCAGGGACAGCAGGTCGCGGCCCTCGAACAGGATCTCGCCGCCGACGACGCGGCCGCCGGACGGCAGCAGGCCCATGACCGACAGGGCGGTCATGGTCTTGCCGCTGCCCGACTCGCCGACGATGCCGAGCGTCTCGCCCTGCCGCACCTCCAGGTTGACGTGGTCGAGGGCGTGCACGACGCCCTGACGCAGCGGGATGTCGGTGCTGACGTCGCGCAGGCGCAGCAAAGGGCTCATGTTCCGTTCCTCCTAGCGCCGCCGGAGGCGGACCTCGAAGACGTCCCTCAGCCCGTCGCCGATGAAGTTGAAGGCGAGGACGATGAGGATGATGGCGATCCCGGGCGGGTACAGCAGCCACCAGTAGCCGCTGTAGGTGTTGGCGAGGCCGTCGGAGAGCATCCCGCCCCAGTTCGCCGCGGGTGGCGGCACGCCGAGGCCGAGGAAGGACAGGTAGGCGACGTACAGGATGGCGTCGGCGACCTGGAAGGTGGCGTTGACGATCACGGTGCCGATGGCGTTGGGGATGATGTGCCGCCGTACGGCCCGGCCGCCGGTGCCGCCCATCGACCGCATGGCCTGGACGTACTCGCGCGAGCGCAGGGTCAGCGCCTCGCCGCGGACCAGCCGGGCCGGGCCCAGCCAGGCGAAGGCGCCGATGATGAGGATGAGCATCGGCACGGTCGGCGTGACGATGGTCGCCATCAGCATGAACAGGAACAGCGAGGGGATCGACATCATCGCGTCGACCACCCGCATCATGGCCGCGTCCACCCAGCCGCTGGTGAAGCCGGCGATGGCGCCCCAGATCGTGCCCACGACCGTGGCCAGCACGCCGGCGGCCAGCCCGACGACGATGGACGTCTGCCCGCCGAGCAGCAGGCGGCCGAGCTGGTCGTAGCCGACGCCGTCGGTGCCCAGCGGGTGGCCCGGGGTGCCGGGGGGCAGGTAGACCGAGGCGAGGTCGGTGTGCACCTGGTCGGTCCGGTAGAACAGCGGGCCGAGGAAGCACAGGCCGCCCAGCACGATGAAGATGATCAGGCCCAGCAGGGCGAGGCGGTTCTCGGCGAAGACGGTCAGCGCCTGACGCCACTGGCCGCGTACGGGCGCCTCCTCGGCGGGGACCGGCGTGCCGGTCGCCTCGGCGGACGCGGTCATGAGCGGGCCGCCGTCCTGAGCCGGACGCGCGGATCGACGGCGGCGTACAGCAGGTCGGCGAGCAGGGCGCCGAGCACGGTCGCGATCGCGATGATCAGCGTGACGCCGAACAGGATCGGGAAGTCCCGCTTCAGCGCCGCCTGCCAGAACAGCTGGCCCATGCCGGGGTAGTTGAACAGGGCCTCGACGACCAGGGCGCCGCTGAACAGCGCGGGCAGGTACATCCCGAGCAGGGTGATGACCGGGAACAGGCCGTTGCGCAGCGTGTGCCGGGCGACGACGCGCGCCTCCGACAGGCCCTTGCTGCGGGCGGTGCGCACGTAGTTCTCGTTGAGGTTGTCGACCATCGAGGAGCGCACGTACCGCGAGTAGACGGCGACGGTCACGATGGCGAGCGTGACGGTGGGCAGGACGAGCCCGGCCGGGTCGGCCAGCACCTCACCGAGGGTGAACCCCTGCGAGGCCTCCGGCGGCAGGATCGGCCAGACCTGCGAGAAGAGAATGATCATCATGAGACCCATGAAGAAGATCGGCGTGGCGTAGGCCAGCAGCGACAGGGTGGTGATCGTGTAGTCGGGCCACCGGTTGCGCCGCATCGCCTGGACGACGCCGAGCGGGATGGCGACGACGACGGCCAGCATCGTCGAGAACAACGACAACACCATGGTCTTGGGCAGCCGCTGGCCGATGGCCTCGGCCACCGACTGGTTGAGCTGGAAGGAGTAGCCGAGGTCGCCGCGCAGGAGGCGGCCGATGAACATGACGTACTGCTGGACCCAGGGGCGGTCGTAGCCCATCTCGTGGTCGAACGCCGCGAGCTGGGCCAGCGTCGCGTCCTTGCCGAGGGTGGCCCGCGCCGCGCCGCCCGGCAGGAGATGCAGGATGACGAACGTGATCATCGTGACCAGCACGACGATGATCAGGGCCTGGCCCAAGCGGGTGATCAGATACCGGGCCACGCGAGGCCCCTCCTTGTTCCAGGGACCCCGGCGACCCCCGCACGGGCCGCCGGAGTCGGGGACGGTCTCAGCTCTTCCAGGACCAGTCCTGGAAGAACATGTTGTTCATCGGGTCCTGCGTGACCCCCTGGAGCCCGGCGCGGTACGCCGAGATCTGGTACACGGGGTTCGGCATCCAGAGCACCGGCAGGTCCTGGGCCAGCCGGTCGTTGTACGCCTTGAGCGTCGCCTCGTCGTCGGCGAACTGGGTGGCCTCGATGAGCTTGTCGGCCTCGGGGTCGCTGTAGCTGCCCAGGTTGACCGGGGCGCCGGTGGCGAACAGCCGCTCACCGCTGGGGAAGGCCGGGTAGTACCAGCTGCCCTGCGAGCCGAAGAACGACATGTCCCACGAGCAGTTGGAGTCCGAGGACTTGCACGCCGGGGTGACCGCGACCGAGTCCGGCACTTCCTTGATGGCGAGCTGGATGCCCAGCTTGGACATCTGCGACTTGATCTCGGCGAACATCTTGGTCGTCGCGGCGAAGCCGGTCTGGCTGGTGACGGTGAAGGCCAGCTTCGCGCCGGACTTCACGCCCTCGCCGCACTGGTCGGCGCCCGTGCCCGGCTTCTGGCAGGTCGTCTGGCCGTCGGGGGTCACCTGCCAGCCGTGGCTCTCCAGGAGCTGCTTGGCCTTGGCCGGGTCGAAGGGGTAGGCGCAGCCTTCGCTGGAGCCGTTCGTGCCGGGCTTGGCCGGGACGGGACCACAGGTCGGGGCCGCCATGCCGGACCAGATGGCCTTGCTGATGGTCGGCTGGTCGATGAGCGACTGCAGGGCCTGGCGCAGGTAGAGCTGCTTGAACAGGGGGCCTGACTCGGGGTTGTTGAAGTTGAGCTGGAGGTAGGTGATGGACCAGCCGTACCAGGGGGCGATCTGGTAGCCCTTCGACTCCAGGTACTTCTGCTGCGACAGGTTGGCCGGCGGCACGTAGCCGTAGTCGATCTGGCCGGCGCGCAGCACGTTGAACTCGGCGTCGTCGCTGGTGAAGGGGCGCAGCGTGACCGACTTGAGCTTCGGCTTGTCGCTGCCTGAGTAGTTCGCGCGGGCGGTGAGGACGACCTCGCCGTTCGGCACGTACTTCTCCAGCTTCCACGGGCCGCTGTTGACCTGCCACAGCTCGTTGGTCGCGTACGTCTTGGGGTCCTTCGACGCGGCGGTGAGGAAGTCGAAGACCTTCCTGGCGCCCTCGGGGGTGGTGTCGAGGTCGCCCACCTTGCCGGTGGCCGAGTCCTTGTCCCAGACGTGCTGGGGCAGCGGCACGATGCGGTTGAGCTGGTTGCCGACGAACCACCCGGTGTTGTACGTCTTCGTGGTCGTCAGGGAGAAGGTCTTGTCGTCCTTCACCTTGAACGCGGCGATGTTGTCCGGGAAGCCGCCCTCCCGGTAGGACGCCCACTTGTCCTTGTTCGCGGTGACGAGATTCCACCAGAACTGGATGTCACGGGTGGTGACGGGCTTGCCGTCGGACCACGTGTTGTCCTTCAGCGTGATCGTCAGCGTCTTGCCGCCGTCGCTCACCTCGGGCGGTTCGGCCATCGAGCGCCCGGGGTCGATGTTGTACTTCGCCGAGCCGTCCAGCAGGTACTCGTACAGGTGACGGTACTGGGCGGAGCCGAAGATGACGTTCTCGCCCTGGGTGAAGCCGGGTGCCGAGATCGGCAGGATCCAGTTCGGGGTCCTGAGGGCGACGGTCACGCCGTCCTTGCTCTGGCCCCCGCTCTGGGCGCCCTTCTGCGCGCCGCCGGCGGACCCGCTGCACGCGGTCAGCGCCAGCCCGAGGGCCAGCACGCCCGCCAGGGCGCCGGTGCCGCGGAGCCCGCGCCGGTGGAATCTGCTCCCCATGGGATCTCCTCGGTTGACGTCGCACGGCGCCCTGCGCTTACCGGGGGGCCTGGTGCGTTCGATGCGGAGAATGTATAGATGGTCCCGCACGAAGTCAACGGAACTAATGCGCTTTGTTCGCCGACTTGTTTCGGTTTAGAGTCGAAGTCGCCGGTGCCTCATGATGGGGCTCTGTTGCGACGACGGGCCTGCCGGGGAACCGGCCTGAAAGAGGAGCGGCATGCCGGAGCCATCGAGTCCCGCCAACCTGCGTGAGCAGGCGCTCAGCCTCCTGGCCAGCGGTGCGGCGACGTCGCGCGCCGATCTCGTGGAGACCCTCCAGGTGGCTCCGTCCACGGTCTCCAGCGTGGTCCGGCGGCTGCTGGAGGAGGGCGCGATCCTGGAGGAGGGCGTCGGCCGCTCCACCGGCGGGCGGCGGCCGCGGATCCTGCGGCTGCGCGACGTCCCTGGCGCCTTCGCGGTGTCCGAGCTGGGCGCCCAGCACGCGCGCGTGGGGCTGTGCGCGCCCGACGGCCGGCTGCTGGCCGTACGGGAGATCGCCACCGACATAGCGGAAGGGCCCGGCCAGGTCTTCGACGCCATCTGGCGGGCCTACGAGCAGCTCAGCACGGCCAACGCCCCCGGCCAGACGTTGCTCGGCATCGGCCTCGCGCTGCCCGGCCCGGTCGAGTACCCGCACGGCCGGCTGATCGGCCCGGCCCGGATGCCCGGCTGGAACGGCTTCGACGCCCAGACCCACCTGAGGGAGCGCTTCGGCGTGCCCGCGGTCGTCGACAACGACGCCAAGGCCGCCGCCATCGGCGAGTACGTCAGCCGGGGCCGCGACCCCGGCGACATGATCTACGTCAAGGCCGGCACCGGCATCGGCGGCTGCCTGGTCAGCGGCGGCCAGATCTACCGCGGCGGCCGCGGCCTCAGCGGCGACGTCACCCACGTGCGGGTGGCCGACAGCGGCGAGCGCGAGTGCTCCTGCGGTAGCCGCGGCTGCCTGGAGACGGTGGCCAGCGGCGCCGCCCTGGTCCGCCAGCTCAAGGACCGCGGCCTGCGGGTCAGCACCCCGCGCGACGTCGTCGCCGCCACCGTCGACGCCGAGCCGTCCGTCGTGACCCTGGTGCGCCACGCCGGCGAGCTGCTCGGGGTCGCCCTGTCCGGCCTGGTCAACTTCCTCAACCCCGACGCCGTCGTCATCGGCGGCGCGCTGTCCAGCCTCGACGTCTACGTGGCCGCCGCCCGGAGCATGCTCTACAAGCGCTGCCTGCCGTCCATGACCCAGTCACTGTCCATCGAGGCCAGCGCCGCCGGCCCGGACGCCGCCCTGATCGGCCTCGGGCACCTCGTGCGCGCCTCGGCCGACGTCCGTCCCTCCTAGGCAAGGAGTCCCCCGCCCGTGTCCCGTCCCCTCCGCGTCGCCGTCGGCGGCGTGCACATCGAGTCCAGCACCTTCTCCCCGCACCTGAGCACCGCCGCCGACTTCGAGGTCACCCGCGGTGACGCCCTGCTGGCGCGGTACGGCTGGCTCGCCGAGCCGTGGGCGGCCGACGTCGAGTGGATCCCGCTCGTGCACGCCCGCGCCCTGCCCGGCGGGGCCGTGGCCAGGGAGACCTACGACGCCTGGGCGGCCGAGATCGCCGCCGGGCTGGCCGCCGCGGGCCCCGTGGACGGCGTCCTGCTCGACATCCACGGCGCGATGAGCGTGGTCGGGCTGGAGGACGCCGAGGGCGACCTGATCACGGTGGTCCGCTCGGTGACCGGCGGGCAGCCGTTCGTCTCGGCGGCCATGGACCTGCACGGCAACGTCTCCCACCGGTTCTTCGCCGGCTGCGACCTGCTCACCTGCTACCGCACCGCCCCGCACGTCGACGTCTGGGAGACCCGCGAGCGCGCCGCGCGCAACCTGGTGGCGGCCCTGCGCCGCGGGCAGCGTCCGCACAAGGCCCTCGTGCACGTGCCGATCCTGCTGCCCGGCGAGATGACCAGCACGCGCGTCGAGCCGGCCAAGGGCCTGTACGCCCGCGTCCCCGAGATCGAGGCGAGGGACGGCGTCATCGACGCGGCCATCTGGATCGGCTTCGCCTGGGCCGACGAGCCCCGCTGCCGCGGCGCGGTCGTCGCCACCGGCACCGACGCCGCCGCCACCGCCGCGGCCGCCCGCGAGCTGGGCGAGCAGTTCTGGGCGGCGCGCGACGCCTTCACCTTCGTCGCGCCCACCGGTTCCATGGACGAATGCCTCGACCAGGCGCTGATCGCGGTCAAGGACCCGGCCCGGCGTCCGTTCTTCATCAGCGACTCGGGCGACAACCCCGGCGCGGGCGGCGCCGACGACGTCACCTTCGCCCTCGAACGCATGCTGGCCCGTCCCGAGATCGCCGGCGGCTCGGTCCGCGCGGTGTACGCCTCGCTGGTCGATCCCGAGGCCGTGGCCGAGGTCGCCGGTCTCGCGCCCGGTTCGCCGGTCAGCCTGCGCGTCGGCGGCCGGATCGACGCCCGCGAGCCGGGGCCGCTGCCGATCGAGGGCGTGCTGGAGGCGGTCGCCGACGACCCCGACGGCGGGTTGTGCGTCAGCGTGCGGGTGGGCGGTCTGAGCGTGTTCGTCACCTCCCGGCGCATGCAGTACCGCGAGCTGGCCTCCTACGCCCGGCTGGGCGTCCAGGTGGACGACGTGGACCTGGTGACGGTCAAGATCGGGTACCTGGAGCCGGAGTTGTTCGACGCGGCGGGCGACTGGCTGCTGGCGCTCACGCCGGGCGGAGTCGACCAGGACCTGCAGCGCCTGCCGTACGAGCGCCTGGCCCGGCCGGTCTTCCCCCTCGACCGCGACTTCGACGCCGACCTCACCGTGATCACCGGCTCATAGACGCCCTGACGGCCCCCTCCGGCACCGGCCCCGGCAGGGCTTGGAGGGGGCTCCCAGTCGGCTCCAAGCCAGGAACAAGAGGGTTAACTCATCATTTCCGCCTGTGAGCGGATATTTCAGGAAAAGGCTGATGAGGGTCGCCGCGGGTGCGGCGGTCGTCGCGACGGTCATGCTGCCCGCGCTGCCGGCGGCCGCCGACGGCGCCCCCGACGAGCGGCCCGACGTCCCGGTCGGCACCTGGCTGGCGGCGCGTACGCAGCCCGCGGTGCAGCTGACCAGCTTCACCTACACGGCGACGGTGTCCGTCCCGTCCAACACGATCAACGAGGCGGCCTACAACCAGATCGTCCAGGAGGCCGTCGCCGCCGTCCAGTCCGGCAAGATCTCCTCGGACGAGCGCAGCATCGGCAAGTGGGTCTTCCAGCAGATCGCCGCCAACGTGGACACCTACGTGTCCTCGACCACGCCGATGCGCACGGTCGAGGCCGAGGTCGGCGGCATGTGCACCGGCTGGTGGGTCACCCCCGACGGCTACATGGTCACCGGCGCCCACTGCGTCCAGGTCGGCGAGACCGAGCTCAGCCAGCTCTTCGCCCAGCAGGCGCTGGCCAAGTTCAACAAGCAGGACGCCAAGGAGATCATCAAGGGCCTGGGCGACCTCAGGAACGACGAGGAGATCCTCAAGCTCGCCCAGCAGATCTACGTCAGCTTCAACTCCAGCCACATGCAGCTCAGCAACCTCAAGCAGAGCCTGTCGGTCATGCAGAGCCTGCCCGGCGGCGGGGTGGACAAGACGGCCAAGGCGGTCCCGGCCGAGCTGGTGTCGGTGGGCGAGAGCTACCCGGGCAAGGACTTCGCGCTGCTCAAGGTGAACGGCCAGCAGAACCTGCCCACCGTGCCGCTCGGCGAGGACGCCGACGTGCGCACCGGTGACACGCTCTACATCAGCGGCTTCCCCGGCCTGGTCACCAACACGCCGTTCTTCAGCCTGGAGTCGAAGCTGGAGCCGGCCCTGACCGAGGGCCCGTACAACGCCAAGCGCACCACCCAGACCGGCGTGCCCTACATCCAGACGCAGGCGCCGTCCTACCACGGCAACTCCGGCGGGCCGGTGTTCAGCAAGGACGGCAAGGTCGTCGGCATGCTGATCGCGGGCACGGTGAGCGAGGGCGGCGAGGCGTCGGAGAGCGAGAGCTTCGTCCTGCCGGTCGGCATCATCAAGGAGAAGCTCGGCGAGAAGAACGTCAAGCCCGCCCAAGCCGTCACGACGACCCGGTACAACGAGGCGCTCAACGACTTCTTCCGGCACTACTACTCCGACGCGCTGCCGAAGTTCCGCGAGGTCCAGGCGCTGTTCCCGAACCACCCGTACGTGGCCAAGTACATCAGCGACTCCCAGCAGGCGATCTCCGCGGGCAAGGACGAGACGCCCAAGCCGATCCTCATGTGGGTGCTGATCGCCGGCGGCGTGCTGCTGCTCCTGGTGCTCGTCGCGGTCGTGGTGAAGGTCCTGCGCGGACGCCGGCGGCCCCAGCCGGCCATCGTCTCCCCCCAGCCCGGGTACGGCGCGGTGCCGCCGCCCCCGTGGCAGCAGCTCCCCGCGGCCCAGGCCCAGCTCTCGCCGCCGGTGCAGCCGATGCCGCAGGCCCAGAGCCCGTACGGCCACGGCGGCGACGGCTACGGCCCCGGCGGGTACGGCGCGAACGGCCACGCCGCGAGCCCGTACGGATCGGCCCCGGACGCCCACTTCCACCAGCCCCCTCACCAGCAGCCCTCCTACGACCAGCCGTCCTACGACCAGCCCCGCGGCGACCAGACCAGGTCCGTGCGCTACGGCCAGTTCAGCCCGCCCGCGGACAACAGGTCCGGGCAGGTCGCGGACCTGGAACGGCAGATCGCCGACCTCCAGCGCCGGCTCGGCGACCAGCCCCCGAACGCCTGACGGGCCCGCGTGAGCCGAGTCCCGCCAGACACGTCAGGATGCGTGGCCCCGGAACCCCATGACGGGTTCCGGGGCCACGACGCGTGCCCGGCGGATCCGGGCCGCGGCGCCCGCCGCGGCCTACGATGACCCCGTGGACGTGCTGAGCAGCCGCGTGCTCCTGCGGCCGACCGACCCCGCCCGGACCCGCCGCTTCTACGCCGACACCCTCGGCCTGGCGGTCTACCGCGAGTTCGGCCCCGACGACGATCCCGGCGTGGTGTTCTTCCTCGGCCAGGGTTTCCTCGAGGTCGCCGGGCGTTCCGACGGCCCCGCGACCGGCGGCACGCTGTCGATCTGGTTGCAGGTGCGCGACGTCGGGCGCGAGGACGAGCGCCTGCGGCAGGCGGGCGTCACGGTGCTGCGCGAGCCGCGGCTGGAGCCGTGGGGCCTGGTCGAGATGTGGATCGCCGACCCCGACGGCCATCGCATCGTCCTGGTGGAGGTGCCGCCCGGCCATCCGCTGCGCCGCGACCCGCGGTGAACCGCCCCGCGTTTGCCTCCGGAGGAGACCGTGTGCTAGCGTTAAGCCCGTTGCAGTTGTGGTACCCATAAAAGACTTTGTGCGCACCTGACCTAGCTGAACTTCAGGTGCGTTTTTGTTTTCCGGTCATCTCCGGGATGGGCTCATCGCGGCGACACGGGGATCCGCACGGTGCGGATCCCGTCTCTGCACGTCATCTGAAGGAGATCATTATGGCTACCGGTACCGTGAAGTGGTTCAACTCGGAAAAGGGCTTCGGCTTCATCGCGCAGGACGGCGGCGGCGCCGACGTCTTCGCCCACTACTCCAACATCGTCTCCAACGGTGGCTACCGTGAGCTGACCGAGGGCCAGAAGGTGGCCTTCGACGTCGTGCAGGGCCAGAAGGGCCCGCAGGCCGAGAACATCGTTCCCGCCTGACCTCACGCAGCCCGTGTCTGGGCCCGCACCCTCTTCTGGGTGCGGGCCCAGACCGCTTTCAGGGGCATTTCATCGGGTATGGACCGATCAGCTCCGCGCGGTTATGTTGCGAGAGCGTCAGCCAAGTTGTCAGACGACGCCGGGGAGCACCACCAGGACTGCGTCTGAGAGGACCCTCGCATGTGCGGCATCGCCGGATGGGTGGACTTCGACCGCGACCTGACCAGCGAACGGGCCACCGCCCTCGCCATGACCGCGACCATGAGCTGCCGGGGCCCCGATGACCAGGGCCTGCACCTCGAACCGCACGCCGCGCTCGGAAATCGCAGGCTCGCCGTCATCGACGTCGAGGGCGGCCACATGCCGATCGAGGCCGAGGGCCTGGCCGTCATCACCTACAGCGGCGAGGTCTACAACTTCCGCGAGCTGCGCGAGGAGCTGGCCGCCAAGGGCCACCGCTTCCGCACCAGAAGCGACACCGAGGTCGTGCTGCGCGGCTACCTGGAATGGGGAGAGGGCGTCGCCGACCGGATCAACGGCATGTACGCCTTCGCCGTCTGGGACGAGCGCGCGCAGGAGCTCGTGCTGATCCGCGACCGCATGGGCATCAAGCCCCTGTTCTACTACCCGCTGCCCAACGGCGTGCTGTTCGGCTCCGAGCCCAAGGCGATCCTGGCCAACCCGCTGGCCCCGCCCGTGGTCGACCTCGACGGCCTGCGCCAGCTCCTCAGCATGGCCACCGTCCGGCAGCGGTCGGTCTACAAGGGCATGCGCGAGCTGCCGCCCGGTCACCTGCTGCGCGTGGGCCGGCAGGGCGCGCGGTTGCGCCGCTACTGGTCGCTGGAGGGCCGCGAGCACACCGACGACCTCGACACGACCGTACGCACGGTGCGTGAGCTGCTCGACGACATCGTCGGCCGGCAGCTGATCTCCGACGTGCCGCTCTGCACGCTGCTGTCCGGCGGCCTCGACTCCAGCGTCGTCACCGCGCTGGCCAGGACGCACGGCCCGATCCGCTCCTTCGCCGTGGACTACGCCGGTTACGCCGAGCACTTCCAGGCCGACGAGTACCGCGGCGACCCCGACCGGCCGTTCGTGCGGATGCTGGCCGAGCACGTCGGCTCCGAGCACACCGACATCGTCCTCGGGCCGGCGGAGCTGGCCGACCCCGGGCTGCGGGCCTCGGTCGTCCGGGCCTGGGACGCGCCGAGCTTCCTGGGCGACATGAACTCCTCCCTCTACATGCTGTTCCGCGCCATCCGCGAGCATTCGACCGTGGCGCTGTCCGGCGAGTCCGCCGACGAGATCTTCGGCGGGTACGCCTGGTTCCACCTGCCGCAGACGGTCGAGGCCGACACCTTCCCGTGGCTGGCGATGGTGATGCGCGAGCAGCAGCCGACCGACATGCTCGACAAGTCGCTGATCCGGCAGCTCGACCTGGACGCCTACACCGCCGACGGCTACCGTACGGCGCTGGCCGAGGTGCCCCACGTGGCCGGGCAGGACGCCCGCGAGCGGCGCATGCGCGAGATCTGCTACCTGCACCTCACCCGGTTCCTGCCCTTCCTGCTCGACCGCAAGGACCGGATGAGCATGGCCGTCGGGCTGGAGGTGCGCGTGCCGTTCTGCGACCACCGGCTGGTCGACTACGTGTTCAACACGCCCTGGTCGATGAAGACGTTCGACGGCAGGGAGAAGAGCCTGCTGCGGGCGGCCGGGGCCGACCTGCTGCCCGAGCCGATCGCGCGCCGGGTCAAGGCCCCGTACCCGGTGACCCAGGACGTGGGCTACGAGCAGGCGCTCCGGGACGCGCTGCGCGAGCTGGCCGCCGACAAGGACGCCCCGGTGCTGCAACTCCTCGACGCCGACGCCGTCCGCGAGGCCGCCTTCGCGCCGGCCGAGAAGGTGACGACCACGATGAGCAGGTACGGCCTGGAGCTGGCGCTGGACCTGAACGTCTGGCTGACCGCCTACGGCGTGCGCCTGGAGGTGTAGCGGGCACACTGGGCGGATGACGTCCACTGATCATCTGCCGGCCACGCCGTTCGAGGAACAGTTGTGGGCGGCCGCACAGGACGGGCAGACCGCCCTGTGCCTGGGCCTGCTCCGCGACGCCGACCTGGCGTTGCCGATCACCGCCGCCGCGGCGGCCGGGACCGAGCCGCCCGCCTGGGCGACGGCCACGGACTCCGGCCGTACGTGGGTGCTGGCCTTCACCTCGGTCGAGGCGATGGTGACCGCGACCGGCGGCCTGGCCACGCACTGCCGGATCGTCTCGCCCGCCGAGCTGGCGGCCGGCTGGCCGGACCCGCGATGGGGCCTGGCGGTCAACCCCGGCCTCGGGGCCTCGTTCCTGCTGGAGCCGGGGACGCTGGCCAGGCTGGCGGTGCCCACGCTCGTCCAGGACCTGCGGCTCGCGCCCAGGTCGGGGGTGCCGGTGGTGCAGAAGCTGCTGTCCCCGGCCGACATCGGCGACCTGCTGGCGACGGCCGAGCCGCGCGTGTCCGGCTACTGCCACCACGCCCTCGACGTCTCGCACATCGCCACGCCCACGGTGCTGGCCGACGCGCTGGGGCAGCCCGACATGCTGACCGAGAGCGGCTCGCTGAACATCCTGCGCTGGCACCCCGTCGGCCTCGACCTCTACCGCACCCCGTACGGCGGGCTCGACGAGCAGGGCCGGGACGCGGTGGCCGGGTGGGTGGTCGAGGAGCCGCCGTTCGTGGGCATGGGCCTGGTGCCCAACGTCGACCAGGTCATCCGCGAGTACAAGGTGTACGGCGTCGGCCTGCCGCACGGCGCGGAGATCTGGGAGCTCACCCGCCAGGGCACCGAGCACCGGCGCGCGCTCTACCACGGCGACCTGCGGCGATGGCTGCTGATCGGCCGGAAGGAGACGGCATGAGCTGGCACTTCTACCGCGCCCGCTGGCAGGGCGCCGACTACGTGGCCAGCCCCGAGCCGCACCCGCTGGAGCTGTGGGTGCGCCTGCGCACCACGGGCCCGGCCGACGGCTTCGAGGAGGTCGAGCCCGGCTGCCACGTCCGCACGGTGCCGTTCACCGAGTGCGCGTCCCTGCAGTTCGTGACCACGGAGTGCACGTGGCGGGGCGAGCGGTTCCAGGTGCACGACGAGCGGGACGGCCTGCTCCTGCTCGAATACCTGGGCGGCTCCGCGCCCGCGGCGCGCGCGCTGGGGCTGGAGCGCGTCGAGCGGGGGGTGTACCGGGCGTGGGCCCCGCGGACGGAGATCACCGAGCTTCGCGAGGAAGTTGTGGCGATAAGTCCACAAGATGGGCCTTTTTGATGATTGGCTCTTGTCTCCTGTTGTTCATGTGACAGAAACTGACCTGAAAGGTGGATGTGACGTAAGAAACACGCGGCATTGGGGCGGGGGTGTCATGGATTCTCCTGACGTGGCGGGGATGCGGGCATACGGCGACGAGCTGCGCGACATGTTCCGCCAGATCCAGGACGTGGGCATGGAGCTGCACGAGCAGGCCAAGGCCGTCCAGGTGACCGAGACCTCGAAGGACGGCCTGGTGTCGGTGACGGTCGGCTCGCGCGGCGAGCTGATCCGGCTCGACCTCGACCCGCGCATCTACCGCCGCCCCGACGCCCGCCGGCTCGCCGACACCATCGCCGAGACCACCCGGCTGGCCGCCGAGCGCGCCCAGGAGCGCGTCACCGAGATCTTCGAGCCGGTGATCCCGCGCGAGGACTTCGAGGCGCACCTGAGCGGCGACCTCGAGACCGTCATGGCCCGGCTCGCCGACCGCATGGGAGGCGCCCGATGAGGCCCTGGGACGGCACCCAGATCGCCAAGCCCGTCGTGGACTCGGGCATCTCCCAATGGACCACCATGGCCGAGGACTGGGAGAAGGAGTCCGAGCGGCTGGTCGCCGCGGTCGTCGAGGCGCTGGCCGCCGCCCCCTGGGGCAACGGCATGGAGGGCCAGGCGTTCAAGGAGTCCCATTTCCGCGACGACGGCCCCAACCGCATGCTCAACCAGTGCGTCGACCTCTCCAAGCAGATGCTGGACGCGTGCGGCAGGCTGCGCGCGAGCATCGACAACACCCTCGCCGTGGACGCCGCCATGGAGCAGGACCTCAAAGCGCGAGAGGTCTGACGCGTGACGCACAGCGCCACCGGCCCCCAGGGGCCGACTTCCCAGAATTCGTCGAGTGTGTCCACTGTCTCGCCCCCGGTCCGCATCGACCGGGACGTGGAGCCGGTCTGGGAGACCGAGACGATGCCCGACTGGGTGGTCAACTGGTTGATCCCGATGTTGTCGGCCGGTCAGAAGTGGCCGGAGGCGAGCGAGAGCGGGATGTCCAAGCTCGCCCATGCCTACCACGCGCTCGCCGCCGGGGCGATCGGCACCGCGCCGCGCGCCGGCTCGGCCGTGCGGACCGTGGCGGCCGGCTGGTCCTCGCCCGCCAGCGCGGACTTCGTCTCCCGCGCCAAGTACCTGTTCGGCCACAATGCCGGCATGGCCGGCACGGCCGGCAAGTCGCAGAACTACTTCGGCCAGTCGGACAACTTCGCGGTCGAGACCCAGTACTCCAAGCTGTCCGTCAACGTGGCCTTCTGGGTCACGGTCATCGCCATCGCCATCGCGCTCTTCGTCGCCTTCTTCACGGCCGGCTCCTCGACGGCGATCATCGGGCCGTACGCGGCCGCGGCCCGCGCGGCCATCAGCAGGATCCTGGTCCGGCTCGCCATGATCGGCGCCAGGGAGGTGGGCGCCGGCAAGCTGGCCCGGGTCGCCGTGCTCAGCGGCGCCACCGGACGCGGCGCCATCGCCCGGCTGCTCGGCTCCGCGATCGGCAAGGAGCTGATCGAGGAGATCGGCGAGGAGTTCTTCATCGACGCCGGCGCCCAGTACCAGCAGATCCAGATGGGCACCAGGAAGGAATGGGACTGGAAGAAGTCCCGAGCGGCGATCATCGGCGCCGGCAGCGGCGCGCTCGTCGGCACCGGCATGGCCGGGCCCGTCTCCTTTCTCACCCGGCCTCTGCCGGGCATCCCCGGCCGCGTGATGTCCACCGGCGTGACCAACATGATCGCCTCCCCGGTCGGCAGCTTCCTCGCCAACGGCCTGGTGTACGGGCAGTGGGACAACCCGTTCACGGCCGAGGCCCTTGCGGGCGCCTACTTCGGCGCCGCGGGGCGTGTCACGTCGATGAGCCCGTTCAACACCGACGTGACCAGCGCGCTGGCCCACCCGGTCACCGCCCTGGCCTCGGCCTACGACACCGCGGCCCGTACCGACGCCGCCCGCGCGGGTGGCGGCGACCCCAACGCCGGAGGCGGGAACCCGCCGGCCGGCGGCCCGGCCCCTTCGGGCGGCGGGCCCGTCGTCTCCACCGGGGCGCCACACCCCGGCGCGCCCTCCTCCAGCCAGAACGACGACGTCAGGCGCGGCACGCCCGCCACGCCCGCCCCCGATTCGGACACGAACCCGCGTCGCCAGGCGCCCCCGAGGACCGACCAGCAGCGGGACGACGACCGCGAGCCGCGCGCCGACGCCGACGAGACCACGCCGCAGTCCCCCGACGCGCAGTCCCGGAACAACCGCACATCGCCGGAGCAGAACACCCGGCAGAACGACCAGCGGAACACCCTGCTGGACGACCAGCAGACCGACCAGCAGGACGCCCAGCAGGAACCGGCGCCGCGGCAGGACGCCCAGCAGACCAGCCAACTGGACAACCAGCAGACCAACCCACGGAACGACCAGCAGACCAACCCACGGAACGACCAGCAGACCACCCAACAGACCGACCAGCAGGGCGACCAGCAGACCACCCAGCAGACCGACCAGCAGGGCGATCAGCAGGGCGACCAGCAGGAACCGGCGCCGCGGCAGGACGGCCGGCCCGAGCAGGTCTCTCAGGAGAACGGCCGGCCCCAGCCCGCACCCCAGCTGGACGCCCAGCAGGGGCCTGTCGCGCCGCAGGCGGAGAACGACTCCTCCACGATGTCGGCCGACGTCCCCGACGGCGCCACCGTCCCGGCGACCGTCCCGGCGACCGTCCGGGCGCGTACCGCGCTCATGGACGCGCTCGCCACGGACTTCCCCCGCTCGGCCGTCGCCCCGAACGGCGACCTGCTCATCCTGCTGCCCGACGGCCGCGTCAGCTTCATCCGCGCCGCGACCATGCGACGGGTGCGCGCCGCCCTGGACGCCCGCGCCGAAGAGGTCACCGATGCCGAGGACCTGCGGGTGGAGGCCACCTCGCTGATGCTGATGGCCCAGGCGTCGGAGCCGGGCCGGCCGCCCACGAGCCGGCCGGGCACGACCACGTCGAGGCCGCGCAGGCGAGGGGGCCGCAGGTCGGGCGGGCGCAGGTCCGGGGCCGGCAGGGTCACGTCGAGGCCGGTGCCGGGCACCCGGCACGTCACCGAAGGCCGGCCGGGCACCCAGTTGAACCCCGACGAGGTCCGTGCGGGGGCCGACGCGGTACGCCCGGACCACTTCCCGGGCCAGGGCGTGCAGGAGATCACCTGGTCGGCCGACGGCAGCACGCTCGTCGTCCGCACCGACAACGGCACCCACCACTTCCGCCCGGTGATCGGCGGCCTGAGCGAAGATCTCATGGGCGAGACCGAGCTCTCGACGGGCGCGGACGCGCAGCACGCCCACGTCGTGCACTTCGCCCCCGGCGTCAACCCGAGCCAGCTGTCCCGGGTCTGGCTGCACGAGATCACCGACACCCTGCAGAGGATCCAGGAGGACGCCGCTCCCCCGCGGCGGGGCTTCCTGCGCCGCAAGCCGGCGACCAGCGAGCCCACGCAGGACATGTGCGCCCAGGCGCAGCTCAACGAGCTGGCGTTCCTGGCCGAGCAGTGGCACGCCGCGCAGACGCCGCAGGAGCAGCGGCTGCTCGCCCTCGACATCGACGGCGTGTCCCGCCAGCTCAGCAAGCGCGGCCACACCCCGCCGCCGCCGCCGTGGGCCCCCAAGCAGGGGTCCCGGCCCACGCACGCGCCGCCGGTGCCGAAGGGCCGCCCGGCGCGCGAGGAGCTGCCGGCCGTCATCGACGCGCTGCAGCGGGCCGAGCAGGCGCTGCAGGAGCAGATCGCGGCGAAGCGGAAGAGCGCCGAGGAGGCCCAGGAGGCGATCCGCAAGGCGCGTCAGGAGGCGCGGAAGGCCGACAGGCAGCACGACCAGGGCCACGCGGAGCGAGCGCGCAAGGCGCGGCAGGAGAGCCGTACGCATCGCGCCACCCGGGAACGGCACACCAGGATCGCCGACGCGTACGAGGTCGCGCTGCGCGAGGCGACCCGGACCCGGCAGACGTACCAGCAGCTGCTCACGGCGTTGAACGAGATCGAGAACCCGAGCGCGCCCGCCGGGCCGGTCGGCATGCGGCCCGTCGCCGAGCGGCTGGCCAACCAGGTCCTGCAGCAGCACGCCGCCTACCTGGACGCGCTGGCCGCCGCGTTGCCCCAGGAGATCAACCTGGCCGCGGCCCAGCCGACGGGCCGGCTGGCCCACGTGTCCGCCCTCACCACCGCCGTCAACGACCTGCTGGCCGACAACGGCTTCGGCCACCGGGTGACGACGCACGAGCTGGAGGGGGCGATCCGGGCGGACTTCCACAAGGTGGTCTCCGCCGACGGCCTCGTCGTGCAGGTGGGGCACCACGGCGAGGCGGCCGAGGTGCGCATCAAGCTGACGCTCGCCGACCTGGTCGAGGTGCTCGATCCGGCCATCAAGGGGTCGGAGATGATGGTGGGCCTGTTCCACCAGGCCGGCCGTACGGCCTCGGTCAGCCAGGCGGGCAGCGGCGGGCTGTCGATGGGCTTCGACACCAGCGTCCTGGCCCAGTTCATGCCCGAGGACCACGTGGCCAGGATGATGACGCAACTGCTGGGCGTCGGCCTCGGCGCCTCGATCGGGCGCAACTGGTCGAACACCGGTGGAGCCGGCATGTTCGCCCAGAACGGCTCGGTCTCCGACAATCGCAGCGAGTCGCTGCTGTTCGACGCCGCCGCCACCTGGACGGTCGAGATCCGCACCGGTCAGGACGAGAACTGGCGGGGCACCGTCACGGTCGACTCCGGCGCTCCCGGCGACTCCTCGAGCCAGCGGGTGTGGTTCTCGCACTCCGCCACCGACCAGACGCCGCGCAAGCTGGAGTGGATCGACAGGGCCAAGCGCCGCGAGGAGATGCCCAACGTCATCGTCCAGAGCATGAGCGACCTGGAGGGCGCCGTCGACATGCTCGCGGACGCGCTCGGCGGCGACTACGCCGAGGTCGGCACCCCGGCCCGCGACGCGCTGCGCGGGTTCGTCACCCACAACCTGCCCACCAGCCTGCGGACCGCGGTCAACGAAGGGCTGGAGCGCGTCTTCACCAAGGACGGCAAACCGCAGGTCCGGGTACGCGCCGAGAGCCGGGTCGTGGTGGAGCTCTCCGAGCCGGTCGGCGGCTCGACCTCCGAGGAGTGGGAGGAGGAGGTGCTGGTCGACTTCGTCGCGACGCCCGCGGGCGCGTCCTCGGGCGCCTCGCTCGAAGGCAACGCCTCGGCCGGGTTCAAGGCTCCGGGGTTGGAGGGCGTGGACCTCGGCGCCTACCATCCCACGATCGGCCCCAAGGCCAACGGGGCGAGAGGGGCGTCGCGGTCGTACTCGGCCACGGCCAACAAGCAGGCGATCCACCCCAGCGTGCGCCGCCTGACCCACCACAAGCAGAGCTACCGGCTCGTGGTGGTCACCACGTTCACCGTGGAGCGGTTCGGTGAGCCGCCCGTCACGTTGACGCCGGTGCGCAGCACGGTGCTGGCCGACATGCGCGAGAAGGCCGCCTTCCGTTTCGGCCTGCCCGTGGACACCGCCGCGCTGGTCCGCAAGGGCGGACAGCCGGTCATCGACGCCAACGGCGAGCCGGTCCTGCGCGGCGACCCCGACCCCGCCCCGCCGCCCGGCCGCAAGCCGGAGCTGCCCATATGGCTCGGCGAGGGGCCGGGGAAGATGCGCGGCGCGGGCCCGGCGCTGGTGGAGGAGATCGAGGGGCTGGCGGAGTTCCGGGAGAAGATCCTGGAGGAGCTGGCCGAGCGGGGGGTCATCCCCAAGGTCGTGAACGGCGTGCCGGAGTACTCCACCAACGATCTCGCCCGCGCCAGCCAGATCCTCAACCGGCAGGAGCTCTTGGAGCAACTGTCGGATCAGCGGCTCCGCGCCGCCTACGACTCCCTGGCTCAGGACGGCATCGTCCTCGATCTGACGCTGCAGGGTCTCAACGCCGCCCCCGAGCACTTCATGCTGCGCCTGTCGCTGCAGCAGGACTTCAAGGACGTGACCTACGTCGGTCACACCGACACCCAGACGGTGGTCAACCTCGACATCGGCTCCGACACCTCGGCCCGCGCCATCAGCAGGTCCAGGACGTACAGCGGCGGCGCGTCGGTCAGTGAGAGCGACGGCCCGGACAAGGGTCACGACGGCCTCACGCACGAGGTCGGCGTCAACGGCGGCGGCAACCGCACCCGTACGGCGGGCTCCAGCGCCGGCGGCACGACCAACATCGTGACCCTGGAGGAGAGCAACGGCCCGGTCGCGATCCTGAAGCTGGGCCACAAGATGACCGCCGACCTGCTGCACAACGGCACGACGACGACGATCGCGACCACCGAGGGCTCGGCCCAGCTCGTCTTCGCCGCCGACCTGCTCCCGTCGACGAAGGAGACGCCGCCCACGCCGATCGGGCGGATGTCCCCGAAGCTCAGGTCCATCGCCCGGTTGCTGCACGTGGACGTGGGCAGCCCCCTGGACGCGGCCCGCCAGGTGCTGCCACGCGGCACGACCGCCGACTCCGTGGCCCTCCAGCACCTCATGACGTTCCTGAACGTGCGCAACCTGGTCGGCCATCCGAAGCTGCTGAACCAGCCGTTCACCACGGACGGCGCGATCCGGCCGAACGGCGGCCCCACGCGCTCGTCGTTGTCGGTGTCCGGCGAGATCGGCGAGACCGAGGTGCTGGGCATCATCGACCCCGTCACCGGCAAGATCAAGTTCGGGATCGGCAGCGCGGGGATCTCGTGGGGCGGCTCGTCCGGTCTGTCCGCGGCGATGTCGACGAGCGCCTCCGACCTCGACGACGGCGGCACGACCAGGGACGGCGGCTCGCTCTCGCTGCCCTCCCGGTCCGGCGGCACGTCCGAGTCCACCTCGCTCCTGGACATCTGGGGCGACGAGGAACTGGTGATCAACTTCGGCCGCCACTACATGCTGCGCAGCACCGTCGATCTCACCCTCACCGGCTCCGAGAGCGCCGAGCACGGGGTGCCGACCGGCGAGCGCATCACCGTCAGCGGGCCCAGGACGGAGACCGTCTCCGGCACCGCGCTGTTCGTGGTCGCCGAGGACGACGCGCTGCTGATGTACGGGGAAGGCGACCTCGACCTGCCGCTCCACCTGGTCGGCGACGCGGTCGAACGGTTCCTCAACGGCAGCCTGGCCCTCGACCGGAGCATCGCGGTCCCGCTGGTGCAGCGCTACGTCACGGACATGGCGCAGTCGGGGGTCACCAACGAGTACACCGAGCGCCACACCCCGCAGGCCCTGCTGACCAAGCTCAAGGAGGTCTCCGATCTCGGCTCCCCCGCCCCGGGAAGCCCGCAGGAGATGCTCGACCAAGCCCTGGACGACGCCGCCGAGCAGCTCGAACGCTCCAGGGACGTGGTGCTCGCAGCGCCGTACGACCGGTCGGTGGGCGCGAGCGCGACCGAGTCGCTGACCCTGACGGACGAGAACGGCGACCCGGTCGACGTGATCGACGCGGTCCGGAGCGCCGTGCAGGACGCCGTGCCCGGGGCGCTGGACGAGAGCACCACCCTCGCCGAAGAGCTGAACGTCGACTTCTCCGAGGACGCCGCGGTGATTCACGTCGCCGACATGTGGTCGTCGCGGGGCTTCGAACGCAGCTACCACGTCCAGCAGGGCGCGCAGGTGACGCAGGCCGAGGAGGTGACGGTCAGGGTACGCCTCGAACCCGTCGGCGACCCGCGCTCGGCCACGCTCCTCAGTCAGACGTCGCAGGCCGGTCTGATCGTCCAGCGCTACCGGTACACCGACAAGACGCATGCGGAGTCGTACAACGGGTCCTATTCGGCCGGTCTCGACTCGACCACCGGCGATCCGGCCGGCGGCCAGGGCGGCGGCCTGTCCACCGACCGCGGACGCGGGTACTCGGGCTCCACCAACCACCAGAACACGCGGCTGCAGCGGGTCGGCCTGTTCAACGGGCTGACCGAGGTGGAGCAGCAGATGCGGGTCGTCATCGAGGTGGAGCGCCGTCCCGTACGGGGAGGCAGGATCCCGGGCCGCGCCAAGAAGATCGCCGACAGGCTCCAGCGCAAGCCGCGCGCCACGCCGCCGGTCGTCTACGACGCCACGCTGGTGCGGCGCATCCCGACCGGCATGACCAGGCCCGCCGCCGAGGATCCGGGGCCGGTCGTCATGAACACCGACCCCCGGCAGGCCGAGCTGCATCCCGGCTTCTTCCCTGAGTCGTTGTGGGAGAACCCGGCCAAGCCCAGCCTGTACGAGGTCGTCACCGCCCAGCTCACCAAGATGCTGGGCGCGGCGGCGGTGCAGGAACGCCGTCCCGAGCTGATCAGGCGGCTGGCGCCGTCGGCGCTGCTGACCGCGTTCGAACGGATGACGGACCCCTCCGGCGAGCCGATCGTCCCGGTGTCCAGGCAGAAGTTCAAGGACCAGGGCGTGACGGTCACCGCTCACGCCCGCCTGTCCGACCTGACCATCGTGGCCGGCCCGTACGACGGGGAGAAGGGCCAGGTCGACCGCCAGGCCGACGCCCAGAACGTGACCGTCTCCCGCGGGCACACGACCCCGCTGGGCTGGGGCGTCAACGGGTCGGACGCCTCGACCGGGGTCAACGGCGGCGTCAAGGGCGGGGAGCAGACGTCCGAGAGCGTCAGCGACCACCACGGGGCGCGCCGCGAGCGCAGCATGTTCGAGAAGGGCAAGCTCTACACCGTACGCTTCCGGGTCGACTACGACCTCGACTTCCAGTACATGGCGCGGCTGCGCGACGGCAACGAGCACCCGGTCGGCGACGCCGTCCACCTGCCGTCCGCCTCGACCGGCGAGGTGGACGTGATCATGTTCGGGGAGGAGATCGAGGAGCTGCGCGAGCGCATGGCGGCGGGCGTCCGGCTCGGGCCGCCGCGTGCCGACGGCCCGCCGCCCGCGACGTTCACCTTCGTGCCCGCCTCCGCGAACCAGAACCCGATCCAGACCCTCCAGGAGGCCCGCCTGGCCGCCCGCGACCGCGGCGAGGTCGCCCGGGTGGCGATCCGGGAGGCCGACGGCCTCCACCGCTACCGCGTCATGCCCGACGGCTCGCTGTACAGCGAGACCCTGGACGGCGGCTTCGCCGAGTCGATCGCCGGCCTCGCGCCCGACCTGCTGGACGCGGCCCGCGGCGCCGGACTCGACCTGCGCGACGTCTTCATGAACCCGGCCACGGACGGCACCTTCACCGAGCAGGTCAACGCCGCGCTCGGGGCCCTCGACGCCCTTCCCGCGCCCGCCCCGCCGCCCGCCTGGCCCGCCGGGGCTCCGGCCACCGCCGGGCACCCGGACCCGATGGGCGGCAGCGTGGCGCAGGGCGCGACGGCGGCCGCCGGGATGCCGTCCCCGGCGATCGAGAACACGCCGTTCAGCAGGTCGTCGCGCCCCGAAGGGGTCCCCGACCTGAGCCTGGACGAGCTGCGCGGCCAGCCGCTGTCCGCCGTCGACCTCGGCGGCGCCGCCGCCCACGTGGGCTGGACCGGGGAGAACGTCCTGACCGTCCAGGTGCCGGGCGCGCCCGACCAGCACGTCCGCGTGGAGGTCGGCGAGCCGGGCGAGGGCCTGAACGCGGTCACCGTGCCGCGCGCGGGCACGGCCGCGGATCCGCACCTGCTGCGGATCTGGGGACGCGTGCATCCGGACCTGGTGTCGTCGGTCCTGGTCCACGACCTCTCACACGTCACCCAGGCGGCGACCGCAGCGGCCGCCGGCATGCCGCAGGGCGTGCTCAGGACGTCGCCGCAGGGCGAGCAGGCCGAGGGCACCGACCTGTGCCTGCTCCCCCGCATGGACGAGCACGCCCACCTGTCCGACAAGTGGCACGCCACCACCGACCCGGCCCGGCGGGAGCGCCTGGCGGCGGCGATCGACGCCGTCGCCGAGGACATCCGCCGGCGCGGCCACACCCCGCCGGCCCCGCCGTGGGGCACCGGGCCGCGGGCGCCGGCCGCCCCCGAGCCGCAGAGCCGGATCGCCCGTCTGCTCAACGGCGGCTCGGCCACCGGCCTGGACACCTCGCCGCCCGGCCTGGGCAAACTGGCCGAGATCGCCGGCGTGCCCGCCATCACCCCGGGAGCCGGTTCCGTCAACGGGGCGGCCCCGCAGGTGGGGCCCGCGGACACGTTCACGGTGACCACCCCCGGCGGCGAGTTCACGCTGACGCTGGCCGAGGCCGCGCCCGGCGCGGCCGAGGTGACCGTCGAGCCGGGCGCTCCCGGCCACCTGACGCTGCGGGTGCCCGCCGACGCCGGCTCCCGGGCCACGACGGCCGTCGCCGAGCACGTCGCGGCCCACGCCGCCACGCTCTCGGGCGATCCCGCGGCCGGCCGTCCGGCGCAGAACCGTCCTACGGAGTCCGGGCGGCCCGGTCCGGCCGAGGCGGCGGCGCTGGCCCGGCTGCGCGGGCTGGCGCGGGCGGTCGCCGAGGCGGGCCCGATCCGCTCGCGCGCCGAACGGGCGGCGCTCCAGGAGGAGGCCCGGCGGCTGGGGCTGACCGGCGACCGGCAGGGCGCGCCGTCCAGGCTGGTGGAGCTGTCCCGCTCGGGCCACCTCACGCCCGCTGACGTCACGGCGATCCGCGGGCACGCGACGCTCCCCGAGACGGCCGCCGCGGGAGCCGTCGTACGGGCTGCCGCCCTCATGGGCGCGCGCGTCGTGATACACGGTCCTGGCCTGCTCGACATCGTGCTGCCCGGCCGGGCGCCCATCACCGTGGACGTCCGGCCGCCCGGGTCCGGCGAGCCCCACCCCGGCGTGCTGACCTACGAGGTGGACCCGGCCCGCACGATCGGCGCGAACGAGCGGGCCGCCGCCGGGACGGCCGCCGCCGCCGTCGCCCGCGCGCTGCGCCTGCCGCCGGCCGACAGCCAGGAGCTGGCCGAGCTGCACGAGGCGGTGCGCCAGGCCCGCGTGGCCAACATCAGGCAGCGCTCTGGCCGCCTCGGCGTGCTGTTCGACCTGGTCACCAGGGCCCGTCCGGAGATCCTGCGGCTGCTTCCGCCGCAGGTGGCCACCGAGCTGGCCACCCTGGCGGACGGCCGCCCCCGCGACTGGCCCGCGATCCTGGACCGGATCCGCGCGACGGCGAACACGACCGGCTGGAACCCGCCCGAGGCCGAGTGCGTGTGCCCGGCCGACGGCCCGTGCGTGTGCGGCCTCCGGCTGAACGACACCCCGCTGGTGACGCCGGCCCCCGAGGCGGTGGCGGTGTGACAGGCGGGACGTCGGGCATCATGGGAACCCCGAGGAGAGGACGGCTATGGCTTTCGCGGTGGCGCGGACGAGGGACGAGGCGCATCTGTACCTCGACCTCAACCCCTGCGCCTGCGGGTCCACCGACACGACCTGGCGCAACGGGCTGGTCGACGTCGAGGGCGAGCTGGTCAACCGGTACTTCGGCCCGTGCGAGGAGTGCGGCACGCCGCGCGAGTTCGTGTTCGGGCTGCCGGAGCGTCCGGTGATGCCCGCCGGGTTCCCGACGTTCGGCGGCCCTGAGCCGTCGGAGCTGCTCGACGCGGGCGAGTGGTTGTGGGTGGCCGACCTGACGGCGAGCGACGTGCCGGTGGCCGACCGGGCCGAGGCCCTGCGCACGCTGAGGATCGCCGCCGCGGCGGTGGAGGAGGTCGTCAAGTTCGTGCCGGCGGGCGCGGACGCGGTGCCCGACGACGGGTTCTGGTCCGAACGCGGGCAGGAGGTGCGCGCGGCCGAGCCCGGCAGGTTCCAGCTCGACCGGCTGCTCGTCGTCCGCGACACCTACCAGGCGCTGGCGGGTGAGTATGCCTGAGCAGGGTCTGGGCCGCTCGCTCGTCGAGGCGTACGTCTACATCGACCTGGTGGCCCACTCGGGCACGCCGGGCGCCTCGCGCGGCGCCACCGTCGACCAGGACGCCGGGAGCCTGCGGGTGCGGCTGGGCGACGTGGAGGTCGAGGTCCCCGTCGAGGCCGAGCGCGCGGCCAGGGAGACCGGCGCGACGTTCGGCACCGGCCTGTCGGAGCTGCTCGACCCCGGCCAGTGGGTGCTGATCGCCACCACGTACGCGAGCCGGGCCCTGGAGGAGGGCCTGTTCTACGCCGCCGGCCCGGCCTCCCCCGAGCGGTACGACGCCGTGGCGACCGGCTGGCGCTTCGCCGCCGACGCGGTGGCCGAGGCGCTGAAGTTCTTCCCGCCGCAGGCCGCCGAGCTGCCGCCCGACGCCTTCTGGAGCGACCTGGGCAGGACCGTGCGCGAGACCGAGCCGCAGCGCCTGACCCGGGCGAAGCTGGAGGACGACCTGGCCTTCTACCGCAAGAACCTCGACGACTTCGAAAGCCTGCACACAAGGCCCTGACCGGCAGAGTGCGCCCACCTGAGGGTAAGGCTCTCATTACCGATTGGCTACTCTACTTTTAGTAGCTGAATAACTACTTTCGGTAATGTCCTGCTCCTCCTCAGGGAAGAGGCGCGCCATGCCCCAGTACGCCGCGGTCCCGCGGCTCCCGACCGGCCCCACCGGCCTCGGAACCTCCGCGCTCCACCTTCCGATCCCCGCTCCACCCCCCGCCCCCAGGCAGCTCCCGGCCCCGATCCCTTATGTCGAGCGGGAGTGGGGCGACGGCTCCTACCCCCCGCTCTACTGCCCCGAGACGGTCCGCGACGACCCGGCGCTCGGCGCGGAGGTCGACCGGCGGCTCGTGGCGTGGGCCGAGCAGGTGGGCCTGCACGCCGGGCGGATGGACGAGTTCGCCGCCACCGGGTTCGGCCGGCTGGCGATGCTCGCCCACCCCGACAGCGACGACCCCGACCTGCTGCTGATCGCGGCGCAGATGAACACCGCCTGGTGGGCGGCCGACGACTACTACGCCGACGAGACCGACCTCGGCGCGAGCCCTACCGAGCTGCCGCCGCGCCTCGCGCTCGTCATGTCGGCCATGGACCCGCCCCCGCCCGCGGGCGTGTACACCGAGCAGCTCGAAGCGGCGATCGAGGCCGACCCCGTGCTGGTCTCCCTGCGCTCGGCCACCGGCCACCTGTCCCGCCACGGCACCCCGTCGCAGGTCATGCGGGCCTGCAACACCACCTTCCAGATGTACGTGAGCTGGACCGCCTACGCCGCCTGGCGCTACCTGGAGACCCCGCCGCCCGTCTGGCGCTACCTCGCGGCCCGGCAGCACGACAGCTTCTACACCTCCATGACCCTCATCGACGTCGTCGCCGCCTACGAGCTGCCCGCCAACCTGTTCTACGACCGGCGCTTCCACACCGCGCTCATGCAGGCCGGCACGGCCAGCGTCATCGTCAACGACCTCCACTCCGTCGCGCGGGAGGCGGCCGACGAGCTGCCCGACTCCAACGTCGTCCTGCTCATCGCGGGCGAGGAGAAGTGCTCCGCGCGCGAGGCCACCGAACGCGCCGTCGCGCTGCACAACGACTTCGTCAAAGGCTTCGAGACCAGCCAGCGCGAGCTCGCCGCCGTTCCGTCCGTGGAACTGCAGCGATTCCTGCGCGGCGCCCAGGGCTGGATGGCCGGTTGCCTCGAATGGCACGGCAGCAGCAGCCGCTACCACTGATGACGACCGGCCGCCCCCGGCCGGAAAGGAGCTCTTCCCAGGTGACCGTCAACACCCAGTCCCCCGTCCTCACGAGCCACTACCAGCACTCCGTCGCCAGCTACTGGAACGCCGAGAAGAACCCGGTCAACCTGCGCCTGGGCGACGTCGACGGCCTGTACCACCACCACTACGGCATCGGCGAGGTGAACTGGACGGTACTCGACGGCCCCGAGGACACCCGCGAGGACCGCATCGTCAAGGAGCTCCACCGCCTGGAGACCGCCCAGGCCGACCTGCTGATCAGCCATCTCGGCCCGCTCGAACCCCACCACCGGGCGCTCGACGCCGGCTCCGGCCGCGGCGGCAGCAGCCTCCTGGTCAACATGCGGTACGGCTGCGAGGTCGACGGCGTGTCCATCTCCGAGTCGCAGGTCGCCTTCGCCAACGACCAGGCCAAGAAGCGCGGCGTCGACGACAAGGTGCGCTTCCACTTCCGCAACATGCTGGAGACCGGCTTCGAGACTGGATCGTTCCAGGCCAGCTGGAACAACGAGAGCACCATGTACGTCGAGCTGTCCCTGCTGTTCGCCGAGCACGCCCGGCTGCTGCGCCGGGGCGGCCGGTACGTCTGCGTCACCGGCTGCTACAACGACGCCTACGGCCTGCCGTCCCGGGCGGTCAGCCAGATCAACGCCCACTACATCTGCGACATCCACCCCCGCAGCACGTACTTCGAGCAGATGGCGGCCAACCGGCTGGTCCCGGTCAGCGTCGTCGACCTGACGGCGGCCACGATCCCGTACTGGGAGCTGCGCGCCCGCACCCATCTGGCCACGGGCATCGAGCAGTCCTTCCTCGACGCCTACAAGAACGGCAGCTTCCAGTACCTGCTCATCGCGGCCGACCGCGTCTGATCAACCGGCCACCGCGGCGGCCAGCTCCCACGGGTCGTGGGCCGAGAAGACGCTCACCTGGTCGCCGTGGTCCCGCACCAGCTCCCGCAGCCGGGCCTGGGTGCCGAGCCGCAGGTCGTGATGGACCTCCGAGCGGGTCTGCACGACGTCCATGAGCGGGTGCGGATGCGGGTCCAGCTGCAGCTCGCGGTGGTAGTAGTAGGCGTCGCCGCAGTGCAGCAGCCAGCGGTCCCCCTCGCGGACGGCGACGCCGGTGTGCCCGGCGGTGTGCCCGCCGAGGGGGACCAGCCTGATGTCCTCGGGCAGGCCGTCGGGCTTGATCGAGGCGAAGCCGAACCAGTCGTCGTTCGCCTCCGGGGTGTAGGTGACCCAGTCGGGGCCGTGCGCCCAGTGGGCCGGGCGGTAGCGGTAGCTCGGCGCTTCGGCCAGCGCCGCCTCCAGCTCGGCGGCCAGCAGGTGCACCCGCGCGCCGGGGAAGTCCGGCAGCCCGCCGCAGTGGTCGACGTCCAGGTGGGTCACGATGACGTGGCGCACGTCGTCCGGGCGGTAGCCGAGCCGGACGACTTGGCGGACGGCGGTCTCCTCCTCCAGCAGCGCGGGCTCGGCCATGGCCACCCAGTCGGCGCCCAGCGTGCCGGCCGGGTCGCGCACGTCGCCGAGCCCGAGCCCGGTCTCGACCAGCACGAGCCCGTCGGCCGGGGTCTCCACCAGCAGGCAGTGGTTCACGGCCGGGGTGGCGGGCGGGCCGTCGTAGGTGGCTTCGATCGTCCGTACGGATCCGCAGTTCAGGTGATGAATCCTCATGGGGACGATCGTCGTACTTGAACCGCGGTTCAAGTCAACTTCAGCCGCCGGCCATCATGTCGCCGAAGGCGCGGGCCGCCGGGCCCGAGGTGAACAGCCGGTCGAGCCGCGCCCTGGCCAGCCGGCGGCGGAACGGCCCGGCCAGCGTCTCGTCGCCGGCCTCGTGGGTCATCTCCGTCATCCAGCGGGAGAACTCCTGGTGCTGCCAGACCCGTTCCAGGCAGGTGGCGGAGTAGGCGGCCAGCGGCTCCTCGTCGCCCTCGCGCAGGGCGGCGCGCAACGCGCGGGCCAGCACGTCGGCGTCGGCGACCGCCAGGTTCATGCCCTTGCCGCCCATGGGCGTGATGATGTGGGCCGCGTCGCCGACCAGGAAGAGCCGGCCGTGGCGCATCGGGTCGACGACGTGGCTGCGCATCTCGACGAACGCCTTCTCCCCGATCGGGCCGTCCGGCAGGCCGTCGTCGGCCAGGCGCAGCCGCAACTGGGCCCAGATCCGCTCGTCGGGCCAGTCGGCGGCGGTGGCGTCGGGGGTGCACTGGAGGTAGAAGCGGCTGGCCCGGGGTCCGCGCGGGAAGTGGGCGGCGAACCCGTGGGCCGTGATCGCCATGAGCGGGTAGCTCGGCGGCGGGACGTCGGCGAGCACCGTCAGCCAGCCGATGCCGTAGTCGTGGGAGTAGGTGGTGAGGGCGTGCGCGGGCACGCAGGCCCGGCTGACGCCGTGGTGGCCGTCGCAGCCGGCGACGTAGGAGCAGGCGATCTCGTGCGTGACGCCGTCGGCGTCGCGGTAGGTGACCGTCGGCGCGGGCCCCCCGACGCCGCGCGGGGTCACCTCGGCCGCCTCGAATCGCAGGTCGCCGCCGGTTTCCAGAAGCCGCGCCAGCAGCCTGCCGACGAGCACCTGCTGCGGCACGAGCCGGCCCGTCCGGCCCTCGGTGATCGCCGGGACGTCGAGGAAGCGCCGCTCGCCGTCGACGCGGAACTCGAACCTGGTCTCCTGCGGCATGCCCGCCAGGACGGTGTCGGCCAGGCCCCACTCCTCGAAGACGCGGGCGCCGTGGTGGTCGAGGATGCCCGCGCGCTGGCGGTGCTCGACGTAGGGGCGGCTCTGCCGTTCGAGCACCACGCACTCGACGCCGGCCTGGCCGAGCAGGCTCGCCAGGGTCAGCCCGGCCGGACCGGCTCCGATGACGACGACCTCGGTCTGCTCTCGCCTGCTGGTCTCCCCGGACATGGCGGTCCTTTCGCCTCGGTGACGCGCAGTGGTACCCGGCCAGGATGATCACGATGATAGTCCGTGCGGTCACCACCGCACCGGGAGACCGAGCACCCCGTGGATGTCGGTTCCGGCGCGCACCTGCACCTCCTCGGGCGCGACGGCCAGGCGCAGGCCGGGGAAGCGGGTGACGAGCGCGGGAAGGGCCGTGCGCAGCTCCACCCGGGCCAGCTGCTGGCCGAGACATTGATGGATGCCGTGGCCGAAGGACAGGTGGCCGGTCGCGTCGCGGCGCAGGTCCAGGCGGTCGGGGTCGGCGTACCTGCGGGGGTCGCGGTTGGCGGCCGCGAGTGACACGACGACCGACTCGCCCGCCCGGATCAGCCGGCCGGCCAGCTCGACGTCCTCCAGCGCGGCCCGTACGCCGGTGTGGGCGATGGTGAGGTGGCGCAGCAGCTCCTCCACGGCCTGGGCCGCCCGCTCCGGCTCCGCCCGCAGCACGTCGAGCTGGGCGGGGTCGCTGAGCAGCGCGTACGTGCCGAGCGCCAGCATGTTCGCGGTCGTGTCGAGCCCGGCGGCGAGCAGGAAGGTGCCGACGCCGGCCAGCTCCTCGTCGGTGAGGTCGGTGGCGGTCAGGTCGCCGAGCAGGTCGTCGGTGGGCCGGGCGCGCTTGGCCTGGACCAGGCCGTCCACGTACCGCTGGAGTTCGCCGTAGGCGGCGAGCTGCTCCTGCTCGTCGGTGTCCACGCCGGTCAGCGCGGCGGCGTGGTGCTGGAAGGCGTCGCGGTCGGCGTACGGGACGCCCAGCAGCTCGCAGATCACCAGCGCGGGGATGGGCTGGGCGAAGACGCGTACCAGGTCGGCGGGCGGGCCCAGGCGTTCCATGGCGTCCAGGTGGTCGGCGGTGATCTGCCGCACGCGTTCGGTCAGCAGGTTCATCCGGCGGACGGTGAACCTGCCGGTGAGCAGCCTGCGGTAGCGGGTGTGCTCGGGCGCGTCGAGGCCGGTGAGGTCGCCGGGCGGGGCGGCCGGCAGCGGGCCGATCGCGGCGGTCGGGTGGTGCAGGGACTCGTAGCGCGAGCTGAACCGCCGGTCCGCCAGCACCGCCCTGACCTCGGCGTGGCCGGTCACCAGCCAGCCGCGGTGCCCGTCGGGGAAGGCCAGCGGGGTGACGGGCGCCTGCTCGCGCAGCTCCGCCAGGCCCGCGGGCGGGTCGAAGGGGCAGCCCGCGGGACGGGTGACGGGAAGCGTGACGGGGGCGTCGTTCATGAGGGTCCCTTTCAGTGGGTCGCGTTTCAGTGGGTCGCGTTTCGGTGGGTCGCGTCTCAGTGGGTCGCGTCTCAGTGGGTCGCGTCTCAGTGGGTCGCGTCTCAGTGGGTCGCGTCTCAGTGGGTCGCGGTGAGGGACGGTTCCTGGGCCGGCTTGCGTTCGCCGCGCATCACGACCAGCGCCAGGACGGCGGCCGCGACCACCCCGGCCGCGCTGATCCCGAAGGCGGCCGACATGGCCGAGGTGAACGCCTCGCGGGCCACCTGGGCGAGACCGGCGTCGCCGAGGGCGAGCGCGTCGCCGATCGAGCGCCGGGCCGCCTCGGGCGCGCTCGCCGGCATCCCCCGGGTGTAGGCCCCGGCCAGGACGCTGCCGAGGACGGCCACGCCGAGCGCCGCGCCCGCCTGCTGGATGGTGTCGTTCAGCGCAGAGCCGACGCCGGCGTGCTCGGGCGGGATGGTGCCCATCAGCGCGGCGATGGCCGCGGGCATCGCCAGACCGCCGCCGGCGCCCATCACGAACAGGGCCGTGCCGGCAAGGAGGAAGCCGCTGCCGGAGGAGACGGCGGCGAGCAGGCCGAACCCGGCGGCGCAGACGAGCAGCCCGCTGACGATCATGGGACGGTTGCCGAGCCGGGCGCCGAGGCTCGCGCCCAGGCCGTTGAAGAGCAGCGAGGCGACCGCCATCGGCAGGAACGCCAGCCCCGCCTCGGTGGGCGTGTAGCCGAGCACGTACTGCAGGTACTGGGTGAGCACGAGCAGCAGCCCGCCGTTGCCGATCTGGACGAGGGTCAGGGAGAAGCTGCCGCCGCTGAACGTGCGGTCGCGGAACAGGGCGAGCGGGACCATCGGGTGCGGCGTGCGCAGCTCCCAGATCACGAAGCCGGCCAGGGAGAGCACGGTGAGGGCCAGGGCCGGCCAGGACACGCCGTGCGGCAGCTCGATGATCGTCCACACCAGGGCGGACATGCCGGTCGCCGACAGGATCACGCCCAGCGGGTCGGGCTTGGTCCAGGGGCCCTTCGACTCGGGCATGAGCAGCAGGGAGGCGACGATGGCGAGCAGCGCGACCGGCACGTTGATCAGGAACACCGCGCCCCACCAGAACCAGGCGATCAGCGCGCCGCCCAGGACCGGGCCGCCGATCATGCCGATCATCGCCACCGCGCTCCAGGCGGCCATCGCCTTGCGGCGCTCGGCCTCGTCGAACACGGTGATCAGGATCGACAGCGTGCTCGGCATGATCAGCGCGCCGCCGACGCCCATCGCGGCGCGGGCCGCCACGAGCTGCGCCGGATCGGCGGCGTAGGCGGCCAGCAGGGACGCGCCGCCGAAGAGCGCCAGGCCGATGATCATCACCCGGCGCCGGCCGTAGCGGTCGGACAGGCTGCCGGCGGTCAGCAGCAGGCCGGCGAACACCAGGATGTAGGAGTCGAGGATCCATTGCAGGTCCTGGGCGTCGGCGCCCAGGTCGGCCGCGAGGGGCGGGACCGCCACCGTCAGCACCATGTTGTCCACGACCAGCACCAATGTGCTGAGGCACAACACCACCAGGATCCACCAGCGGCGGTTCATGGGTTTCTCCCCTTCGACTTGCGTACGTCGCTCTCGGAATGCGCACACTGTACGCACAAGAAAGCGATGTACGCAATCGGGTGTTCGCTGATGCGTACAGTGTGCGCTAGGCTCGGGTCATGCCAGCATCGCAGCCGCCCGTCCCCTCGGTCTGGGTCCGTCAGCGCCGGCAGCGGGAGCGGCCCGCGCTCAGCCTCGACCGGATCGTGTCCGAGGCCGTCCAGCTGCTCGACGAGGAGGGGCTGGAGGCGCTGAGCATGCGCAGCCTCGGCACCCGGCTCGACGCGGGCGCGACCTCCCTCTACCGCCACGTCGCCAACAAGGACGAGCTGATCGAGCTGGTCGTCGACGAGGTCTACGGCGAACTGCGCGTGCCGTCCCTGGAGGAGGCAGGGGGCTGGCGCGACGGGCTCGCCGTGGCCGCCCACAGCCTGCGCGCGGTGATCCTGCGCCACCCGTGGATGGCGGCCGTGCTCGGCCAGGTCGGGCTCACCAGCCTGGGGCCCAACGTGATGCGGCGCTCGGAGGACCTGCTGGCGCTGGCGCACTCGGCCGGGTTCGTCCCCGGCGAGGCCGACCGGGCGGTCAACACCGTGCTGGCGTACGTGATCGGCGTGACCATCGCCGAGGCGGCCTACCTGTCGACGCTGGCCCGCAGCGGCCGCACCGAGCAGGAGTGGATCGACGCCGTGCGGCCGACCACCGAGCAGGCGTTCGAGGACCACCCGTGGATGCGGGCGGAGTACGCGGCCAAGGGGTTCGACGACCCCGAGCGCGTCCGGGAGGAGGACTTCCGCTACGGCCTCGACCGGGTGCTCGACGGCCTGCAGGCCCGGCTCGACGCATCGGCCGGCTGACCCGCGCCGGGCGCCCCGGGCGTGAGAGCCTCGGCGTCATGGAAATCTGGATCAACCCCGACTGCTCCAAGTGCCGTTCGGCCCTGTCGATCCTCGACGCCGAATCGGCCGGCTACAAGGTCCGCCGCTACCTGGAGGACCCGCCGTCGCCGGACGAGCTGCGCGCCGTCCTGGCCCGGCTCGGGCTGGAGCCGTGGGACATCACCCGTACGGGCGAGCCGGTCGCGGCCGAGCTGGGCCTCGACGCCTGGCCGCGCGACCCGGACGCCCGCGAGCGCTGGATCGCCGCGCTGTCCGCGCACCCGATCCTGATCCAGCGGCCGATCATCACCGCCGACGACGGGCGCGCCGTGATCGGCCGCACCGAGGACGCCGTGCGCGGCACGCTGCCCGGATGAGCGGTCAGTCGTTCATCCGGCCCTCCTGCTGGCCGAGGCGCTCGGGCCCGGACATGCTGGAGCCGCCGGCCGGCACGTCGACGCTGCCCGGGGAGTAGTAGCGGCGCAGCCACTCGGCCAGCCCGTCGAGGCCGGGCAGCAGCACCCGCTCGGTGATCCCGGCCTGGTCGAGCCGCCGCCGGATCTCGACCTTGACCCCGGCCGGGATCGACCAGCCCCGCCACAGCCCGGGATGCTCGGCCAGCCAGTCGTCGAGCTGGTACGTCGCCCCCGACATCGCCGAGAGCACCGACGACTGGTTGACCATGCGCTCGTCCAGCGACGGCGGCTCGAAGAAGGCGACGAACGGGCGATCGCGGCCGAGCGCGTCGAAGCCGGCCAGGCCGGCGGCGCGTTCGGCGAGCATCTCGGTGCTGAACAGCAGCGCGCCCTCGCCGTCGAGCACCTCGCGCAGCGGCTCGGGCAGCAGGCGGTGCGCGCCCGCGCAGTCGACGGCCAGCAGCACGGCGTCGTCGCCGGGCCAGGACGCCGTGGCGAAGTGCAGCGCGACCAGCGGGGAGAACGTCCAGTCCAGGAGGCGGGTGGGCAGGCCGTGGTGCTGGCCGAGGGCCAGCCAGTCCCAGACGGAAGGGCCAGGGGCCGCTCTATGCGCGTATTTCCTAAAATTTCGTATCAAGTGGGTTTCTAGGGTGGCGTAGTCGCCCGCCAGCCGCGCCAGGCTGTGCACGTGCGAGTACGTGCTCTTCGCCAGGCCGCGGAAGACCAGCGTCGAGTGCGCCTGGGCCGGGCCCTCGGTGTGGCCGGCCGCGCTGATCGCGTCGTCCAGCTCGCGCCAGGACGACACCGTCACCATCCCCATCCGCCTCCGGTGCCCCTGGACGCTCCTGTCACACCTGCCGCCTGCAGGGCCGCGAGCCCTTGAAGTGGAGTGGACTCCAGGTCCTAAAGTCGCAGACTATGACAATGCGCTACCGCGTACTCGGCGGCACCGGCATCGAGGTCAGCGTCCACTGCCTTGGGGCGATGATGTTCGGCGCCGTCGGCAACCCCGACCACGACGACTGCGCCCGCATCATCCACGCCGCGCTCGACCAGGGCGTCAACTTCGTGGACACGGCGGACATGTACTCCGCGGGCGAGTCCGAGGAGATCGTCGGCAAGGCGCTGAAGGGCCGTCGCGACGACGTCGTGCTGGCCACCAAGGTGCACTTCCGGATGGGCGAGGGGCCGAACAGGTCCGGGAACTCGCGCCTGTGGATCATGAAGGAGGTCGAGCAGAGCCTCCGGCGGCTCGGCACCGACTGGATCGACCTCTACCAGATCCACCGGCCCGACCACACGACCGACATCGAGGAGACGTTGTCGGCGCTGACCGACCTCGTGCGGCAGGGCAAGATCCGCGCGTTCGGCTGCTCGACGTTCCCGGCGGCGGAGATCGTCGAGGCCCACCAGGTGTCGGAGCGGCGGGCGCTGCACCGGTTCAGGACGGAGCAGCCGCCGTACTCGCTGTTCGCCCGCGGCATCGAGAAGGACCTGCTGCCCGTCTGCCGCCGGTACGGCATGGGCGTCCTGACCTGGAGCCCGCTCGCGTCGGGCTTCCTGAGCGGCCGTTACCGCAAGAACGGCGACATCGACCTGACCACCGGCCGGGCCGCGCTGACCCCCCACCGCTTCGACCCGTCGATCCCGGAGAACGCCGCCAAGCTCGACGCCGTCGAGAAGCTGGTCGAGCTCGCCGACGACCTCGGCTGCACGCTCCCCCAGCTCGCCGTGGCCTTCGCCGCCGCCCACCCGGCGGTCACCTCGGTGATCACCGGGCCGCGGACGATGGCGCAGCTCGACGACCTGCTGAAGGGCGCCACGCTCACGCTCGACGACGCCGCGCTCGACCGGATCGACGAGATCGTCCCGCCGGGCCGTGACATGTACCAGCCGGACGGCGCGTGGCGTCCGGCGTCACTGACCGACCCGGCCTTGCGCCGCCGCCCGCTCGCCGAGCGCGCCGCGGCCGGCTAGGTCCACAGGCTGTGGACGACGGCGGCCACCCGCCGGCCCTGCTCGCGGCCGGCGTGGGCCGCCGGTGACCGGACGGCGGGGTCGAGCGGGTTGGCGCCCATGGCCGCGACGGCCCCCTCGTCCGGGCTGACGACCTCGACCGCGGAGCCCTCCTTGCGCAGCAGGGCCACCTCCTGTTCGAGGGACGTCCAGGGGGAGGCGGGGGCGCCGGGCGGCTGGGGCGAGACCACCAGCACCCGTTCGAAGCCGGCGGCCAGGTCGGCGTTGTCGCTGGACCGCACGCCGCCGTCGACGTAGCGGCGGCCGTCGATGGTGACCGGCGGCCAGACCCCCGGCACGGCGCAGCTGGCCGCCACCGCGTCCACCAGGTCCACCCCGGACGCCCGGTCGAACAGGCGGGTCTCTCCGGTCGCCGCGTCGAGCGCGACCAGCACGAGCGGGCGCTGCGGCCAGTCGGTCTCGGGCAGGCGCGAGGCCACCGCGGCACGCCGTTCCGGCTCGCCGACCGTGGGGGCCTCCAGCGCCCAGGCGCCGATGCGCCGGTGCAGCTCGTCCCGGTCGTGGGCGCCGGCCAGGATGCCCTGGAGGGCGACCGCGAAGGAGGCCGCGTCGAACACCGCGGGGATCTCCCTGGCCTGCAGCGCGGGATCGACCTGCCGCTGGAACAGCTCCTCGACGGTCAGCCGGCTGCGGGCCTGGGCGCCGACCGCCGAGCCGGCCGAGGTGCCCACGATCAGGTCGGCGTCCCGTACGTCCACGCCCTCGTCGGCCAGCCCGGCCAGCACGCCGGTCGCCCAGGCGATGCCGGCCACGCCGCCGCCCCCGAGAACGAGGGCCCGGCGACGGTCAGAAGCTTCGATTCGGTCCATGAACCTCATCATTCACCCATCAGGAACAAAGCGCGCGTCTCATCCGGGCTGTCCGTGTGTATGGTGAGGCTGTGGAACGTACTCATGATTTTGGGTACAACCCCGCCGTCGAGAGCCTGCGACTCATCGATCACGGGCTGCCGAGGCCCCTTCCCGGCAACCTGAGCGGACGCTTCCGCTTCACCCCTGCCTCCCTGTACGTCGGCGACCGGATCGCGGCGACCGCCTTCGCCCGCCTGGACGGCTTCGGCCTGTCCTGGGTGGACGTCTGGCTGCTGTCGTTCCGCCGCGGACGCTGGGCGCTTCGCTCCGGCGACAGCATGTCCGCCGCGCGCAGCGACGACCTGCTGGCCCACCGCCAGAGCGTCTCGGTCCTCAAGGAGCACGGGCTGACCGACGAGAACGGGCGTTTCGACACCAACGCGGGTCGCTGGTTCCCCCGGCCGAAGCGATGGGTGGCCTACGGGCTGCTGCGGCTGTCGGCCGAGGTGGAGACCGTCAGGCTGGCCGGGCGGGAGGTGCCGGTGCCGGGACACGGCCTGCAGGCGCTCGCCTGGCGGCTGCAGGCCGGCCCGGTGGTGGCCGACCTGCTCGACGACATGGGCGAGACGGTCGCGGCGGTGACCCTGACCGCGTAGGCGGGCTCCAGGCTGCGACCAGGCCGGGTGCGTGGGCGTGGGCTTCAGGCCGCGAGGAAGTCGGGGGCGTGGTCGCGGGCCCAGGAGCGGAACGTGCGCGCGGGCCGGCCCAGCAGCTCCCGGACCGTGCCGGTCACGCGTTCCGGCGTGTGCGTGAACGACTCCCACGCCCTGAGCCGGGCCTCGACGAACGCCGGATCCCCCCAGGCGGCCGTCAGCTGCTCGCGGGCGACCTCCGGCGGCAGGTCCTCCCAGCGCACCTCGCGGCCGATCTCCTCGCCTACGGTCCGCGCCAGCTCCTCCTGGGTGATCGACTCGGGGCCGGTGATCAGGTACTTGGCGCCGTCGTGGCCGGGGGTGGTGAGCACGTGGGCGACGACGTCCGCGATGTCCCGCTCGTGGATCAGCGATCTGGCGGCCTTGCCGTACGGGAGCCGGACCACTCCTCGCCGGATCTGGGCGGCCCAGGCCAGCGTGTTCGTGGCGAAGTCGATGGCCCGGACGAAGGTCCACCGCATCCCTGAGGCCCGGATCAGCCGTTCGATCTCCTGGTGGTAGATCGTGGCGGGCTCGCCGTCCGCCAGGTCGGGCACGTCCGCCGACAGGTACACGACCTGCTCGGCCCGTCCGGCCACCGTGGTCACCACCCGGGGATCCACGGGGATGCCGGGCCACATCAGGTACACCCGGTCGACGCCGCGCAGGGCGGGCTCAAGGCTGCCGGAGTCGGCCAGATCGCCGCGTACGGGCTCGACGCCCTCCGGGAGCACCGCCCGGGCCGGGTCGCGCACCAGCGCCCGCACCTCGTGTCCGGCCTCCGCCAGGGAGGAGACGACATGCCTGCCCACGTTGCCGGTCGCGCCGGTCACCAGAATTCCGCTCATGGAAGGCAGCCTAGAACCTCAACCGCAGTCAAGGTCTAGTGACAGAACCGACTCGGTGAAGTGATAAGCCGCACATTCCGGGTAGCGGCAGGAACGGTGATCGCGCTTCAAGGGATGGGAAGGGCTCGGCTGCGGCCGGGCCCTTCCGTTTTCCCGGGCCTTCTGCGCGTCCCCGTACCCGCCCCGGGGTCCCCATCCGATCCTCATCCACGTCACAAGCCGTCCTCAGACAAACCTCATGCACGACCGGCATCGTTTCCGGCATGCACCCGACCGGTCCGACCGTCGCGCCCAGGTCCGCGCGCGACTCGTACGCCGTCCTCGTCGTGGACGAGGGCCCGCTCGGCGAGTCCCTCTCCCGCGCGATGCGCCGCTGGGACGTGCGCAGCCTGGACGGCGGCGAGGCGATCAGAACCGCGCGCGGGTTCCGTCCGGGGGCGATCGTCCTGGACGTCAGGGGCGGCGGCCGGGTCCTGCCCCGGCTGCGGGCCGCGCTGCCCGGCGTGCCGGTCCTCTTCCTGACCGCGCCGGACGCCCTGCCCGGCCCGGCGCTCGGGCTGCGCGCGGGCGCCGACGACTACGTGATGCGGCCGTTCGGCGTGGACGAGGTCGTGATCAGGCTGCACGGCCTGCTGCGCCACTCGGCCGACGCCCTGTCCGTCGGCGACCTCACCCTGGACCAGGAGACCCGCGAGGTGCGGCGGGCCGGCCAGGAGGTCCGGCTCACCCCGACCGAGTTCGAGCTGCTGCGGCTGCTCATGCGCCATGCGGGACGCGCGCTCAGCAAGGCGCACATCCTCGACCGGGTGTGGGCCTACGACTTCGCCGGCCAGGGCAACATCGTCGAGCTGTACATCTCCTACCTGCGCCGCAAGATCGACGCGGACCGCCGTCCGATGATCCACACCCTGCGCGGCGTCGGCTACGTGCTCAGACCGGCCGCCTGACGGCCCGCTAGATCCCGTCTAGCGGACGTCTGGCGGCCGTCTCGCGCCTCCTGGGTGAGAGCCCGGAACGGGCCGAGGGAGGTGGACGATGACGGGCAGGGACGACACCGCGGGTGGGAGCGCCGCACCGCTCCGGCTCGCGGTGATCATCGCGAGCACCCGCGTCGGGCGGATGGGCGAGACGGTGGCGAAGTGGTTCGCCGGCCGCGCCCGCGACCGCCCCGACCTGGCGGTCGGCCTGCTCGACCTGGCCGACTACGCCTTCCCCGACCGCTACCCCGAGCGCAGCACCGCCTCGATGCGCCGCTTCACCGCGGCCGTCGGCGAGGCCGACGCCTTCGCCGTCGTCACCCCCGAGTACAACCGCAGCTTCCCGGCCTCGCTCAAGCAGGCCATCGACTACGCCTACGACGAATGGCAGGCCAAGCCGGCCGGCTTCGTCGCCTACGGCTCGGGATCTTCCGGTCTGTACGCGGTCGAGCAGCTCCGTACCGTCTTCTCCGCCCTGCACGTCGTGACGATGCGCGACTGGGTCGGCCTCGACCTGCTGGGCGACGACGTGGCCGGAAGCGGCGAACCGTACGACACCGACGACCGCGCGCGTGCGGTCGCGGCCATGCTCGACCAGCTCACCTGGTGGGGCCGGGCGTTGCGCGACGCCCGGCGCGCCCAGCCGTACTGCTCATGAGAGGAACACCCATGCGAGACCTGGCGATACAGACCTCCGGCCTGGTCAAGGTCTTCGGCGACAACCGCGCCGTGGACGGCCTCGACCTGGAGGTGCCGGCCGGCACCGTCTACGGCGTGCTCGGCCCCAACGGCGCGGGCAAGACCACCGCCGTCCGCATGCTGGCCACCCTGCTGCGGCCGGACGGCGGCGAGGCCACCGTGTTCGGGCACGACGTGGTGCGCGAGGCCGACGCCGTACGCGGGCGCGTCAGCCTGACCGGCCAGTACGCCTCCGTCGACGAGGACATGACCGGCGCCGAGAACCTGATCCTGCTCGGCCGCCTGCTCGGCCACCGCAAGCCGGCCGCCCGGGAGCGGGCGGCGCAGCTGCTGGAGGCGTTCGGGCTGACGGAGGCCGCGGGGCGGCAGGTCAAGACGTACTCGGGCGGCATGCGGCGGCGCATCGACATCGCCGCCAGCATCCTCAACACGCCTGACCTGCTCTTCCTCGACGAGCCGACGACCGGCCTCGACCCGCGCAGCCGCAACCAGGTCTGGGACATCGTCCGCATCGTCGTCGCCCACGGCACCACCGTGCTGCTCACCACCCAGTATCTGGAGGAGGCCGACCGCCTGGCCGGCCGCATCGCGGTCATCGACCACGGCAGGGTCATCGCCGAGGGCACGCCGGGCGAGCTCAAGTCGTCCGTCGGCGCGGGCTCGGTCCACGTGCGGCTGCGCGACCCCGCCACCCGTCCCGAAGCCGAACGGCTGCTGTCCCAGGTCCTCGACGCGCCCGTCTACCTGGACGCCGACCCCGTCTCGCTCACCGCCCGCATCACCGGCCACGGCCGCGAGGCCGCCGCCGCCGAGCAGGCCTCGCGCGCGCTCGGCCGCCTGGCCGAGGCCGGGATCGTCGTCGACGACTTCTCCCTCGGCCAGCCCAGCCTGGACGAGGTCTTCCTCGCCCTCACCGACCACCCCGCCACCGAGACCGCCGAGTCCGCGACCGCGCAGGAGGCCGCAGCATGACCGCCACCACCGAGACCCCCACGACCTACTCCCCCGCCGCCGACGTGCTCGGCACCGTCCTGGCCCCCGGGGTGAAGCCGCCTCGGCCGAGCGCGTGGTCGGCGTCGGTCACGTTCGGCTGGCGGGCCATCCTGAAGATCAAGCACGTGCCCGAGCAGCTCTTCGACGTGACGGCGTTCCCGCTCATGATGACGCTGATGTTCACGTACCTGTTCGGCGGCGCCCTGGCCGGCTCCCCGACCGACTACCTGCAGTTCCTGCTGCCGGGGATCATGGTCAGCAGCGTCGTGATGATCACCATGTACACGGGGGTGGAGGTCAACAAGGACATCGAGAAGGGGGTGTTCGACCGCTTCCGCACCCTGCCGATCTGGCGTCCCTCGACCATGGTGGGCTACCTGCTCGGCGACGTCCTGCGCTACACCCTGGCCTCGACGGTCATCCTCGCCGTCGGCCTGGCCCTGGGGTTCCGTCCGCAGGGGGGCGTCACCGGCGTGCTGGCCGGGATCGTGCTGCTGCTCGGCTTCTCCTTCGCCTTCTCGTGGGTGTGGACGATGTTCGGCCTGCTCATGCGGAGCGAGAAGTCGGTGATGGGCATGAGCATGCTCGTCCTGTTCCCGCTGACCTTCCTCAGCAACGTGTACGTCGACCCGGCCACGATGCCCGGCTGGCTGCAGATCTTCGTCAACGTCAACCCGATCACCCGCCTGGTGGCCGCCGTCCGCTCCCTGATGGCGGGCAGCCCGGACGTGGGTGAACTGACCTGGGTGCTGATCGCGTCCGTCCTTCTCATCGCGGTCTTCGGCACCCTGACCATGCGCCTCTACAACCGCAAGTAGCCCACCACCGCACGGATCGGGCGCGAAGCAGGCATCCCTGCCTTCGCGCCCGATCCGTGCTGCTTCGATAAGTGCGGCTGCCCCCGGGCTAGCAGTAGTGCGGGACGCGGGCGGTGAACTCGGCGGTGCCGGCGGCGCGGGACGGGCGGCTCGGTCAGAGGCGCCAGGTGATGGGGGTGGTGGGCTGGTAGCGGCAGGTGGCGCCGGTCGAGATGGTGGCGCGGAGGTGGGTGGCGAGTTCGGGGTGGGTCTGGGTGAGTTTGCGGAGGGTGTCGCGGATTCTGGCGGTCACCGTCTTGCGGGCCCGTTCGGCCTCGTCGCCCAGACGGCGGGAGCGGCCGCCCAGCCCGGCGGCCGTGCGCAGCTCCTCCAGCAGGGCCGCGCGTTCGCGGTCGTACTCGGCCGCCCGGTCGTCGTCGCCGCGTTCGGCCGCCCGGTCGATCTCGTCGTCGAGGACGGACAGGCGGCGGCGGTAGTCGGCCTTGGCCTCCTCGTCGAGCACGGCGTCGCCGCCCATCGCGCGGGCGGCCAGCACGACGTCGCCGCCCTCCGGGGCGAGCAGGGCCACGGCGGGGATGTCGGCGCCGGGGTGGCCGAGCAGGTGGTGCAGGTCGCGCAGGCCCTTGGCGTCGGGCATGTGGGCCAGCCGCCCGGCGAACCTGAGGGCCCAGACCTCGCCGTCCTTGCGGAAGTCGCCGGTGGCCGGCTCGGGGCCCTCGTCACGTGCGGGGGCCCGCGGGGGCGCGGGCTCGGGGGCGGCGCCGCCCCGCGACGGGAGGGTGTCGAGGACGTGCTGCATGCCGAGCTCGGCCGCCTCGCGCCGAACCTCCTCCAGCAGCGGACGGGCCCCGGTGGTGTCGCCGCCGGCCAGGAGGGCCTCGGCCAGGCGGGCACGGGCCAGGACGGACCACGGGCGGGCCCGCATGCGGTCGGCCGACCGGTACGCCCGCGCGAACCCCTCGGCCGCCTCCGCCCACCGCTCCTCGGCCAGGTCGAGCAGGGCGATCCACAGGTCGTAGGGGCCGCTGATGTCCCAGCCGTAGTAGGACACCGCCCACCGCCCCCGGTGCGGCAGCAGCGCGGCCCGCGCGCCGGCGGCGAGCTCCCGGTCGTGGGTGGCGGCGGCCAGCTCCGCCTGGAAACGCAGCCACAGCGGCTCCGCCATGCGCCCCACCCGCGCGCCGGCCGCGTGGTGGCGCAGCGCGGTGCCGACGTCGCCGGCCTGCAGGGCGGTCAGCGCCTCCAGCAGGCCGCGGTCGGGGTGGCGGCCGGCCCTGAGCCTGCGCAGGACGTCTTCCTGCTCCTCCACCCTGCCCTGGAGCCAGGCGATCGCCCAGCGGTGGTGGTCGAGCATGACGTCGAAGTCGTGGTCCTTGCCGTCGAGGGACAGGCCCGTCATCAGCGACTCGGCCTCGGCGAAGCGGCCGGCGAGCGCGGCGACGATGCTGGCGTCGACGGACGTGGTGAGGTTGAGGTGGGCGTCGTCGGTGCTGCGGCCCCTGGCCGCGTAGTCGTGGAACCGGTCGAGGTAGCGGGGGTCACCCTCCTCGATCATGGCCACCCAGCGCAGGGCGCCGGCGAAGTGTTCGAGCTCGCGGTCGGAGGTGCGCCGGGCGACGTCGAGCAGCTCGCCGGTCAGCGCCACCCGCTCGCCCGCCGTGCCGGGGCCCCAGATGATGTCGTGGTGGGCCCACAGGCTGAAGGCCAGGACGTCGTCGTCGCCTCCCTGGCGGGCCTGGGCGGTGAGGTGGAAGACCAGGTCGAGGGCCAGGCGGTCGTCGGGGGCCGGCTCGCCGACGAGCTCGGCGTGGGCCCGGCGCAACCGGTCGAGCGAGTCGTCGTGGCCGTAGTGGGAGCGGAAGACCAGCGCGACGCGGGCGGTCAGCTCGGGGTCGCCGAGTTCGGCGGCGACGGCGCCGGCCTCCTCGAACAGCCGGCGGCCCGCGTCGCGATCGCCGCGGTGGTGCAGCTCCCGGCCGAGGTCGAGGCAGACCAGCACGCGCCGGCGGGGCGCGGCGGCGACGCTCAATTCGTGGGCGCGGCGCAGGTGGCCGAGCTCCTCCTCGCCGGCGAGCCGGCTGCGGGCGGCGCGGGCGGCGGCCTGCAGCAGGTCGATCGCGCGCTCGGGGTCGACGCGGTCGCCGGCGAGGTAGGCGTGCCGGGCCAGGTCGCTCGGCAGCACGCGGCGGGCCAGGTCGGGGGCGCCGTCGAGGGCGCGCACCACGGCGGCGTGCAGGTCGCGTACGTCGGGGACGGCGTCGTAGAGGGTCTCGCGGACGAGGTCGTGGGCGAAGGCGAACCGGCCGCCGCCCTTGGTGACCACCAGCCGGGCGATCACGGCGGTGTCGAGGAGCCGGTCGACGTGCGCCACGGGCGCGGCCACGGTGGCGGCCAGCACCTGGCGGTGGAACTCGCGCCCGAGCACGGCCGCGGCGGGCAGCAGCTCCGACACCGGACGCGGCAGCAGGGACAGCCGGCGCAGCAGCGCGTCGCGGACGCCGGGCGCGACGGCCGTGGCCGAGCCGCCGCTGCGCCACAGCCGGGCCGTCTGCTCGACGAAGAACGGGTTTCCGCCGGTGCGCACGTGGACCTCGGCCACCAGGTCGGGGGGCGGGTCGAGCCCGGCGGTGCGGGCCATGAGGGCGCCCACCCCGGCCTGGTCGAGGCCCGTGAGCGTGATGGTGGTGGCCTTGGCGACGAGCGGGGACAGCAGGTCGCGCAGCGGGTGGTCGACCGGCTCGACCTCGGCGTCGCGGTAGGTGCCGACGAGGAGCAGGCGCTCGAACCAGGTCTGACGGGCCGCGAACTCGAGGAGCCGCAGCGAGGCGGGGTCGGCCGCGTGGAGGTCGTCGATGACGATCACGAGCGGGTGGTGCTGGGACAGGGACACCAGGGCGGTGGTGACCGCGTCGTAGATCTGGAACGCGGAGGCGGTGTCGGTGTCGGCGGCGGTGACCTCCAGGTGTGGCTGGGCGAGCGCCGCCGCCTCGCCGAGCAGGGCGGCCAGGCTGCCGCCGGCCGACTGCTCGGCCTCGGCCCACTCGTGGGGGGCGGCCGAGCGGCGCAGGGCGCGGATGACCTGGACCCACGGCCAGTAGCCGGGGGCGCTGCCGGAATCCCAGCAGGCGCCGCCGACCACGAGCGCGCCCCTGCGCCTGGCCTCGGCGGCGGCGCTGGTGACGAGCGTGGTCTTGCCGATGCCGGCCTCGCCGGTGACGAGGACCAGGCCGCCGTGGCTGTCGACCACCCGCGCCACCTCGGCGCGCAGCAGCGCGGCGGGGTGGTCCCTGCCGATCAGCTCGTGTGGCCTGGCTTCGGTTGGCATGACACCCGCACGTTATCCGCCGCCGCCGACAAAATCCGCGTGCGCGCCGCTACCAGGCGACCTCCAGCTCGGTCAGGCCGTAGACGACGTTGAAGGAGCGGAACTCCGGCGTGGACCCGGTCGGGCGCAGGCCGGGGAAACGTTCGAAGAGCGCGGGGAAGGCGATCTTCATCTCCATGCGGGCGAGCGGCGCGCCCAGGCAGTGGTGGACGCCGTGACCGAAGGCGACGTGGCCGGGGGCGCCGCGGGTGATGTCGAGGGTGTCGGGGTCGGCGATGAAGCCGGGGTCGCGGTTGGCGGCGGGCAGCGAGCACAGGATCATCTCGCCCGCGCCGATGGTCCGCCCGGCCAGCTCGACCTCCCTGGACGTGATCTTGATCGTGCCGGAGTGGACGATGCTGAGCCAGCGCAGCAGCTCCTCGACCGTCGCGTCGATGCGCTCGGGCTCCTTGCGCAGGAGTTCGAGCTGCCCGGGGTTGCGCAGCAGGGCGAGCGTGCCGAGCGAGAGCATGTTGGAGGTGGTCTCGTGCCCGGCGAGCAGCAGCAGGTTGCCGATGCCGACGAGCTCGCTGGTGGTCAGGTCGTCGCCGTGCTCGCGGATGAGCATGCCGAGCAGGTCCTCGCCCGGATCGGTGCGCATGCGGGTGACCAGCTCGCGCATGTAGGCCCGCGACTCGAAGTTGGCCGCCACCCGCTCCTCGACCGGCAGCGACAGGTCCAGCATGCGGCCGGAACGCCGCTGGAAGTCGGCGCGGTCCTCGTACGGCACGCCCAGCAGCTCGCAGATCACCAGCGACGGGATCGGCAGCGCGAACGACGACACCAGGTCGGCCGGGGAGCCGGCGGCCTCCATGGCGTCGAGGTGCTCGCGCACGATGTCCCTGATGCGGGGCTCCAGCCGCTTCATCCGGCGGATCGTGAACTCGGGCGTCAGCATCCTGCGCAGCCGGGTGTGCTCGGGCGGGTCCTGGCCGAGGAGGTTGCCCGCGCGCAGCTCGGCGAGCTGTTCCTCGGTCAGCTCGGGCGCTCCGGGCATGCGGGCGGAGCCCTGCCTGGCGAGCCTGAACCGGTCGGCGTCGCCCAGGACCTCGCGGACGTCGGCGTACCGGGTCACCACCCACGCCTCCAGGCCGAGGAGGGTGTCGATGCGCTTGATCCGTTCCTGGTCGCGCACCTCGCCCAGCTCGGGGGCCGGATCGAACTCCAACCGCCGCATGTGCAGCGGCACCGCCGAGGACTCAGTCATGGAACGACCGTAACAAGTCCGGCGGCCGTCCTCTAGATCGTTCCCGATCGGTGATCCGGCGGGCGGTTTCGGCCCGAGCTTGACGTGGGACGCGCGGCGCTTGGAGTATGCCGATGATCACCATGACGAATGGGAGCAAGCGTGCGCCAGACCGACATACCGGTACTGATCGCCGGAGGCGGGCCCGTCGGGCTGGCGACGGCCGTGGAGCTGGCCCATCACGGCGTGCGCAGCATGGTCGTCGAGCCGCGCGAGAGCGTGTCGTGGCTGCGTCCGCGCGCCAAGACCACGTCGGCGCGGTCGATGGAGCTGCTGCGCAGGTGGGGGCTGGCCGAGACGGTCCGCGCCCGCGCGCCGCTCGCGGTCTCCTGGTCCGACGAGGCGGTGTTCACGACCGGCCTGCTGGGCCGCGAGATCACCAGGATCGGCGGCTGCTTCGGCCTCGACCTGACCGGCTCCGACCTGGCCGCAGAACCCGGCCAGCAGGTGCCGCAGCCGATCGTCGAGGAGGTGCTGCGCGAGGCCGCCGGTGACGCGCTGCTCACCGGCTGGCGGGTGACCGGCCTGCGCGAGGACGCCGACGGCGTCACCGCCGACCTGGCCGCCGCGGACGGCGGCACCCGCCAGGTGCGCGCCGCGTACGTCGTCGGCTGCGACGGCGCCCGCAGCGTGACGCGCCCGGCCATCGGCGCCCGCTACGAGGGCCGCCAGGACGCCAGGCCCAACTTCAACGTCGTCTTCCGCGCGCCCGGCCTGGCCGAACGGGTCCCGCACGGCCCCGCCGTGCACTACTGGGTGCTGAACCCGGCCCAGCCCGGCATGCTCGGCCGGCTCGACCTGGAGGACCTGTGGTGGTGCATCGCCCAGGGCGTCCCGGCGGAGGGGACCGACCCGGTGCGCCTGGTCCGCAACCTGGTCGGGGCCGACGTCGAGGTCGAGATCCTGGCCACCGACCCGTGGACCGCGCGCATGCTGCTGGCCGACCGGTACGCCGGCGAGCGGGTGTTCCTGGCGGGCGACGCCGCGCACCAGAACCCGCCCTACGGCGGCCACGGCTTCAACACCGGCATCGGGGACGCGGTCAACCTCGGCTGGAAGCTGGCCGCCGTACTGAACGGATGGGCCCCGGCGGCCCTGCTGACCAGCTACGAGGCCGAGCGCCGGCCGGTCGCGGCGGCCACGATCGAGGCCGCCGCCGCCAACATGGCCACGCTCGCGCCTGAACTGGCCGATCCCGCGCTGATGGGGTCGGACGCCGAGTTCGAGCGGGTGCGCCCGGCCGTCGCGGAGGCGGTGCGGCGGACCAAGGACAGCGAGTTCCACAGCCTGGACCTGGTGCTGGGGTACACGTACACGGGGTCGCCGGTGGTGGCCGGCGGGTGCGGCGAGCGACTGCCGCACCGATGGCTCGCTCCGGGCGAGTCGCTCTACGACCGGCTCGGGCCCGGGTTCAGCCTGGTGGGCGACCTGTCGTCGCCGGAGGCCAAGGTGCTGGTGGAGCGGGCGGCGGAGCTTGGGGTGCCGCTGCGGGAGGTGGACCTGCCGGACGCGGCCGGCACCCTGGCCCTGGTCCGCCCCGACCAGCACGTGGCCTGGCGCCCGTCGCCGGGCCAGGACCCGGCCCACGCGCTTGACCTGGCGATCGGGCGCCCTGCCTGAACGCCCCCGACCTGGCGATCGGCCGCTCTGCCCGAGCGCCCTTGACCTGGCGATCGGGCGGCCTGCCTGATCGCCGCTGGGCACGGCGATCGGGGGGCCGGTTCGAGCCGGTCTAGGGTGGGTGCATGCGCGTAGTGGTGATCGGGGCGAGTGGGCACATCGGCACCTATCTGGTCCCGCGCCTGGTGGACGCGGGCCACGACGTGGTCGCGGTGAGCCGGGGCAAGCGGGAGCCGTACACGCCGCACGGCGCGTGGGAGCGGGTCGCCGGCGTGGTCGCCGACCGGGAGGCCGAGGAGGCCGCGGGCACGTTCGGGCGGCGGATCGCCGAGCTGGAGCCGGACGTCGTCGTCGACCTCATCTGCTTCACCGAGGCGAGCGCCCGCCACCTGGCCGGGGCGCTGGCCGGCCGGGTCCGGCAGTTCCTGCACTGCGGCACGATCTGGGTGCACGGCCCGAGCACCCGCGTCCCGACCACCGAAGACCGCCCGAAGCGGCCCATCGGCGAGTACGGCCGGCAGAAGGCCGCGATCGAGGCGTACCTGCTCGACCTGGCCGCGCGGGAGGGCTTCCCGGCCACGATCGTCCATCCCGGGCACATCACCGGCCCGGGCTGGATCCCGGTCAACCCGGCCGGCAACCTCGACCCGGCCGTGTTCCAGGCCCTGGCCGACGGCGAGGAGGTGCGGCTGCCCAACCTGGGCATGGAGACCGTGCAGCACGTCCACGCCGACGACGTCGCCCGGCTGTTCGTGGACGCCATGAACAACCCGGCCGCCGCCAGGGGCGAGAGCTTCCACTCGGTGGCCGTGACCGCGCTGACGCTGCGCGGCTACGCCGAGGCGGTGGCGGGCTGGTCCGGCCGGGAGGCGCGGCTGTCGTACCTGCCGTGGGAGCAGTGGCGGGAGACCGTGCCGGAGCACCACGCCCGCGTCACCTACGACCACATCGCGCACAGCCCCCACTGCAGCATGGAGAAGGCCGCGCGGCTGCTCGGCCACCGCCCCCGGCACACCTCGCTGGAGGCGGTGGCCGAGGCGGTCGACTGGCTGGTCCGCGCGGGCACCCTCACCCGCTGACCCCCACCTGACCAGCGAGCGCACCAGGGCCACGCACTAGAGTCACCCGCCATGACACCTTGGGAGATGGCCGCGGTCTTCGCGGCGGGCGTCGGAGCGGGAGGCATCAACGCCGTCGTCGGCTCCGGGTCGCTGATCACGTTCCCGACGCTGCTGGCCGTCGGCCTGCCGCCGGTCACCGCCAACGTCTCGAACAACATCGGCCTGGTGCCCGGCGGCGTGACCGGCGTCCTCGGCTACCGCGCCGAGCTCAAGGGTCAGCGCGGCCGCCTGCTCCGGCTGGCCTCGGCCTCCGCGCTGGGCTCGCTGATCGGCGGGCTGCTGCTGCTCAACCTGCCGGAGCGCACGTTCACGGCGGTCGTGACGGTGCTGATCGGGTTGTCGTGCGTGCTGGTCCTGGCCCAGCCCAGGATCAGCCGGCTGCTGGCCAGCCGTCCGCGTCAGGCGCACGGCGGGCCCTGGTTGTGGCTGGGCGTGCTGGCCGCCGGGGCGTACGGCGGCTACTTCGGCGCGGCGCAGGGCGTGCTGCTCATCGGGCTGCTCGGCATCTTCCTCGACGAGGAGCTGCAGCGCGTCAACGCCGCCAAGAACGTGTTGTCGCTCGTGGTCAACGCCACGGCCGCCGTCCTCTACACGCTGGTGGCCGACGTCGACTGGTGGGCCGTGCTGCTGGTGGCGCTCGGCTCGACGGTCGGCGGGTTCCTGGGGGCGCGGGTGGGACGCCGGCTGCCCGCGCCGGTGTTGCGCGGTGCGGTCGTCTGCATCGGGGTGGTGGCGATCGTCAAGCTGCTGACCGCCGCCTAGGCCGTCACCGGCTCGTCCCAGTCGACGTGGTGGCGCTGCTCGGGGCCGAGGGCGCGTTCGGGGGCGAGGAACGTCCGGGTGGCCAGCGGCATCATCAGCCGCATCATCGTGACGGCGAAGGGCCCGAGGGTCTTGCTGCTGTTCGTCCGGGAGGCGCGGGCGGCGACCCGTTCGACGCGGTCGCGGCGCAGCCGTACGTAGGCGTCGAACGCGGCGGGCACGCCGGGCAGGTCGCGCAGGCAGCGGGCGAGCTGGACGGCGCTCTCGGCGGCCAGCGAGGCCCCCTGCCCCGAGCTGGGCGAGGGCGCGTGCACCGAGTCGCCCACCAGCACCATCCTGCCGCGGTGCCAGTGCGGGACGCTCGGCATGATCTCCACCGTGCCGAGCGCCACCAGGTTCTCGGGGGACGTGTGCCGCACCAGCTCCCGCCCCGGCTCCTCACCCGTGAAGAGCTCGCCCAGGCGGCTCAGCCACTCCGCGGCCGGCACCCGGCGCGCCTGCGCGGACGTCGTCGGCTCGGCGTGCGGGACGTTGCAGAACCAGGCCGTGCGCCCGTCGGGCTGCACCCAGTAGCCGAGGAACGCCCGCCGCCCGAACACGAAGTAGGACGCCTGCCTCCCGGCCGGCACGGCGACGTCGGCCAGGCCGCCGAAGTTCAGCAGGGGCACGTGGCGCGGCCCCGGCGCGGCCGGGTCGATCAGGGACCGGACCACGGAACGGATGCCGTCGGCCCCGACCAGGATGTCGGCGCTGGCGCTGCCGCCGTCGGCGAAGCGCGCGGTGACGCCGCCCGGGTGCTCCTCGACGCCGACTAGGCGCCGGCCGTACTCGGTGCGGATGCCGGCGGCCAGGGCCCGGTCGCGGACCGCGCCGTAGAGCTGCGAGCGCCACATCGCCTGGCTGGGCGGCAGGTCGGGCAGGCCGGCCAGCTCGCCGATGCGCCTGCCCGCGCCGTCGCGGACGACCGTGTGCGCCACCGGCTGGCCGACCCCCCGGACGGCCTCCTCCGCGCCGACGGCCCGCAGCGCCGCGAGCCCGTTCGGGGCGATCGTGAGCGTGCCGCCGACGCCCTCCGCGCCGCGGTCGTACGCCTCGTACAGGGTCGCCTCGATCCCCGCGCGGCGCAGCGCCATCGCGGTGACGGGGCCGGCGATGCCCCCGCCGATCACCAATGCCGTGCTCACTGCCGTGCTCACTGCTGTCATTGCCGACTCCCGAACATCTCGTGCCAGGTCCTGGCGTAGTCAGGTGCGCTGAGGGACTCGATGAGGCGGGCGACGAAGGCCAGCTCGGCGTCGAGCACCGCGAGGCGGTAGTCGTCCTCCACGAGGAACACCCAGGCCACGCCGCCCGCGCGGGCGGCGTCGGCGGTGCGGGCGAGCTCGGCCCGCTGGGCGGTCATCGCCGCCGCGCGGCGCTCCAGCAGCCCGACGGCCTCGGCCGGGTCGAGCACGCTGATCAGCGACAGCGCGACGCCGAAGTGCGGATAGTCCTCCTGCGGCGTCGAGACCAGCTCGCGCAGCCAGTCGTAGAGCTCCTCGCGGCCCTCGCCGGTGAGCTCGTAGAGCGTGCGCTCGGGCCGCTCGGTGTCGCGGACGGTCTCCCGCTCGACGATGAACCCCGCCTTGGCGAGCTGCTTGACGACCATGTAGAGCGAGCCGCGGTTGTACTTGAAGCTCTTGTCCTTGTCGGTCTCCTGCAGGCGGCGGCCCAGCTCGTACGGGTGCATGGGCTCGACCAGCAGGAACGCCAGCACCGCCAGCGCGAGCGGGTTGGCCACCTTGCGGCGCTTCTCCATCGGAGTCCCCTTTAGTTGATGTCAACTATCCATCGTCGGCTAGTTGATGTCAACTATAGAGGAGTCAGCCCGCCATCCCCACGAGGAACGCCGCCGGGACCAGCGCCAGCGCGAGGACGAGCGCCCACCAGCGGGGCGCGGGGCCCGTCCGGAGCACCGCGACGCCCATGGGCACCAGCGCGACGGCGAGCCCGGCCAGCGCGGCCAGCGAGACCGGGTCGCTGCTGCCCTTGAGCACGCCGAGCGGCAGCCCGGCCGCCAGCGCCAGCGCGACGCACCTGGCCACGCCGACCGGCCCGTCCCCGAAGGCCCGGGCACGGAAGGCGCCGACGGCCAGCACGACCCAGCCGCCCATGATGCAGACGTTGACCGCCTTGAACACGTGGAAGGCCCCGTACGTGCCGGCGACGACCTGTTCGGCCGCCTCCGGGCCGAGCGCGTCCACCAGCTGGAACGCCAGATGGCTCACCCCGGCGTGGAACACCCTGCCGAACAGCCCCAGCACCGCCAGCGTCACGCCCCACCCGGCCAGAACCGGACGGGTGGCGGCGATCACCCGGCCGAGCGCGGTCACCGCCGGCCACAGCAGCACGGCGCCCGCGGCGTACAGGCTGTAGGACAGGGCCATGCGGCCCGGGCCGGCGGCGTAGGCGGCGAGCTGGCCGGGGAAGAAGTCGTCGGCGCCGAGGCGGACGAGGACCCCGGCGAGCAGCAGTACCGGTCCGAGCACCAGCCCGGCGCCCTCCACCCAGCGCCCGGGGATGGTCATGCGCGTGATCGTCATGCCCGCCATTCAAGTGACGGACGCGTCCGGGCACATTGGCGCGGACGCGAGGACCCGCACTCCACCTGGCACTACCAGGGCATGAAAGTTTCAGGCGTTCGCGCAGGTCAGAGGGGTTGACCGGGGTGCTCGCATTGACGTGCCCGAACGCGGCGGCCGAGCATGACGCCGCGCTCCCCCTCGCGGAAAGGGCACCCCATGCAGACCTCGAAGGCGGCACTGACCGCCCTGGCCACGGTGGTGGCCGGAGCGGCTGTCGCCGTCGCGCTGACCACCACCCCGGCGGGCGCGGCGACCGGAACAGGGACCGGCTACCTGCACACCAGCGGCAACAAGATCCTCGACAGCACCGGCGCGACCGTGCGGCTGACCGGGATCAACTGGTTCGGGATGGAAACGGACAACAAGACCTTCCACGGCCTGTGGTCGAGCAACCCTTGGAAGAGCCAGATCGACAAGATGGCCGCGCTGGGCTACAACACGCTGCGGGTGCCGTACTCCAACGACGCGCTCAAGCCGGGGGCCACCGCCACCGGGATCAACGACTACGTCAACCCCGACCTGGTCGGCCTGTCCCCCATGCAGATCCTCGACAAGGTCGTGGACTACGCGGGCGTCAAGGGCATGCGGATCATCCTCGACCGCCACCGCCCGACCGCGGCCGGCCAGTCCCCGCTCTGGTACGTCGGCGCCACCCCCGAGAGCACCTGGATCAACGACTGGAAGACCCTGGCCCAGCACTACGCGAACAACCCCACGGTCATCGGCGCCGACCTGCACAACGAGCCGCACGCCGAGGGCACCAACCCCAACGCGACCGGCGCCTGCTGGGGCTGCGGCGACCAGGCCCGCGACTGGCGCCTGGCGGCCGAACGGGCGGGCAACGCCGTCCTGGGCGTGAACCCCAACTGGCTGATCTTCGTCGAGGGCGTGAGCTGCCCGAGCGGCGGCCTGTCGAACGTCTGGGACAACGATCCCAGCAACGACGAGGACTGCGGCTGGTGGGGCGGCAACCTGTCGAAGGCCGGCCAGTACCCGGTACGGCTCAATGTCGCGAACCGCCTGGTCTACTCACCGCACGAGTACGCCACCTCGGTCTACCACCAGACCTGGTTCGACGCCCCCGACTACCCCGCCAACATGCCCGCCATCTGGGACAAGTACTGGGGATACCTGTACCGGCAGAACATCGCGCCGATCATGATGGGCGAGTTCGGCACCACGCTGGCCTCGAACGTCGACAAGGTCTGGCTCCAGGAGCTCATGAAGTACACCGGCACCGGGGTGAACGGCATGTCGTTCACGTACTGGTCGTGGAACCCGAACTCGGGTGACACCGGCGGCATCGCCAATGACGACTGGACCACCATCAACCAGGCCAAGCAGGACATCCTCCAGCCGTACCTGATCCCGCCGGCCGGGGGCGGCGGCAACCCCACCACGTCGCCGACGGTGACCCCGCCGGGGCAGTGCACGGTCGGCTACAAGCAGACCAACGCCTGGCAGGGCGGCTTCCAGGGCGAGGTGACGGTGAAGAACACCGGGACGTCCCCGATCAACGCCTGGACCGCGACCTGGACGCTGCCCTCGGGCGTCACCCTGAACAACGCCTGGAACGCGGTGGTGACGGTCTCGGGCACCACCTGGACCGCCAAGGGGCCCGACTGGGCCCAGAACCTGGCGCCGGGCGCGTCGGTGGTGATCGGCTTCACCGCCGACGGCCCCGCCGCCACCCCCGCGAACGCCGCTTGTTCCTGACCCCCGCCGCCCGCCCGCGTTCCCCAACGGGGACGCGGGCGGTCAGCTGAACGGGCGGGACATCTGGTCGAGCATCTCGGCCATGACCTCCCGCAACGAGCGCGACTGACGCTCCTCGACCCACAGATGCGACCCGAGCCGCAACGCCGTCAGGAACCCGGCCGCCATCACCTGGGGACGCACCGGGCTCTCCCGCTCGGAGATCGCCTGGACCAGGTCGCGCTCCAGCGCCGCGTGGTTGGCCAGCTGCCGGGCCAGCAACGACGGGTGCCGCTTGGCCAGGCGGGCGCGCACGGCCCACTCCCGCGCCGGCTCCCCCACCTCCTCGAACACGTCGTCGATCGCCCCGCAGAGCGCCTGCCAGGCGGTACGGCCGGCCGGCTGGGCGCGCACCTTCTCGACCAGGTCGCGGATGCGCTGCTCCTCGCCGTAGAGGACGGCGTCCTCCTTGCCGGCGAAGTAGTTGGAGAACGTGCGGCGCGAGATGTTCGCGGCGTCGGCGATGGTCTCGACCGTGACGGCGTCGAGGCCGTGCTCCCCGACCAGCCGCATGGCCGCCTCGTGCACGGCCTGCCGCGTCTCGGCCTTCTTGCGCTCGCGCAGCCCGCCGGTGCTGTCCATGATGCGCCAAGCCTACCGTCCGGGAATATATGCTCAGCGGGCAAACTTTCCCATTGGGCATTGTTTTAACGTAGGAGGAGGCCGCGCATGAGCGCACCGACCGTCCCGGCCGCGCCGCCGGGCCAGATGAGCCATCGGCAGATCATGGAGGCCCTGAGCGGGCTGCTGCTCGTCCTGTTCGTGGCGATGATCAGCGGCACGATCGTGTCGGTCGCGCTGCCGCAGATCATCGGCGCGCTGAACGGCACGCAGTCGCAGTACACCTGGGTGATCACCGCCTCGTTGCTGGCGTCCACGGCCTCCACCCCGATCTGGGGCAAGCTGGCCGACCTGTTCAGCAAGAAGCTACTGCTGCAGATCTCCATCGTGATCTTCATGGTCAGCTCGGTGGCCTGCGGCTTCGCCCAGGACACCGGCCAGCTCATCGCCTTCCGCGCCCTGCAGGGCCTCGGCATGGGCGCGCTGCAGGTCCTGGTCCAGGTGATCATCGCGGCGATGATCAGCCCCAAGGACCGGGGCAAGTACAACGGCTACCTCGGCGGCGTCATGGCCGTCGCGACCGTGGCCGGGCCGCTGCTCGGCGGCCTGATCGCGGACACCTCCTGGCTCGGCTGGCGCTGGTGCTTCTTCGTGGCGGCGCCGTTCACCGTGGTCGCCTTCCTGCTGCTGCAGAAGACCCTGCGGGTGACCCACGTGCGCCGCGAGGGCGTCAAGGTGGACTACGTCGGCGCCACGCTGATCGCGGCCGGCGTGAGCGTGCTGCTCATCTGGGTGACCTTCGTCGGCAACTCCTTCGACTGGCTGTCCTGGCAGACGGCCGCGATGGTGCTCGGCGGCGTCGCCGTCCTGGCGGTCGCGACCTGGGTGGAGACCGTCGTCAAGGAGCCGGTCGTGCCGCTGCACGTCATCCGCCGCCGGACGCCGGCGCTGGCCATCCTGGCGAGCCTCGCGGTGGGCATGGCGATGTTCGGCGGCTCGGTCTTCCTCGGCCAGTACTTCCAGATCGGCCGCGGCTACAGCCCGACCGAGGCGGGGCTGCTGACGATCCCGATGATGCTCGGCGTGCTGCTGTCGTCGGCGATCTCCGGGCGCATGGTGTCGAGGAGCGGGAACGTCAAGCCGTACATCGTGACCGGGGCGGTCGTGCTGACCGTCGGGTTCCTGGTGTTGTCCACGATGGACCACCAGACCTCGCTCGTGCTCATCGCCGGTGCGATGGTGCTGGTCGGCGCGGGCGTCGGCATGTCGATGCAGAACCTCGTCCTCGCGATCCAGAACACCGTGCCGCTGCGCGAGCTGGGCGCGGCCAGCGGGGCCGTGACGTTCTTCCGCTCGCTGGGCGGCACGGTGGGCGTGTCGGTGCTCGGCGCGGTGCTGGCCAACCAGGTCGCGACCGGCATCGCCGAAGGGCTGGCCAAGGCGGGCATCGACCCGGCCAAGGCGGCCGCGGGCGGCAGGAGCACGCTCAACATCGCGGCGCTGCCCGAGCCGTTCAAGGGCATCGTCAGGGCCGCGTACGGCGACGCCACCGGGCACATCTTCCTGATCTCGGCGGGCATCGCCGTGATCGGCGTGATCGCCACCCTGTTCCTCAAGCCGGCCAAGCTCCGCGACAGCGTGGACCTGGCCGAACCCGCCCCGGCGGGCGACGGCAGGACCCCCGTCGCCCCCTGAGGCGCCGCCCGCGCGGGACGGTGCGGCCGAGGGCGCCGGGATCACCGGCGCCACCAAGGGCACGGCATTTGACCGGAAAACAGAGGGTTGACCCGCGCTGACCCGTGATGGATAACAGTATTCCGACAGGGGGAGTAAACCTGCACTGTTACGGAGACCCCGATGACAAGCCTGGCTTCTCCTGGGTTGATCGGGCGTGACGCCCAGTTACGCTCACTCGTCGACGCCATCACCGGCCCTCCGGCCGTCATCCTCGTGCAGGGCGAGGCGGGGATCGGGAAGACCCGGCTGGTCAGGGCCGCGCTCGACCTGTTGCCCGACGGCGAACGCACCGTCCTGATCGGCCATTGCCACCAGATCCGCGAGCCGTTCCCGTACGGCCCGGTGTTCGACGCGCTGCGGCACGTCGGGTGCGCGCTGCCGGAGACGGGCACGCTCAACCCGGTCACCGGCGCCCTGCGCGGCTATTTGCCGGAGCTGGCCGGGCACCTGCCGCCGGTGCCGTCGCCGCCCCCGCTGGACGATCCGCGCGCCGAGCGCCACCGCCTGTTCCGCGCGGTGCACGCGCTGCTGGCCGCGGCGGGCCCGGCGGTGCTGGTGATCGAGGACCTCCACTGGGCCGACGACGGCACCCGTGACCTGCTGCGCTTCCTCACCGACCAGCCGCCGGCGGGGCTCGCGCTGGTGGTGACGTTCCGCCGGGAGGGCCTGCCGGTGCCGGGGCTGCCGTTCGGGCGGGCGTACCGGCGTCCGCCGGGGGTGCGCAGCGAGGTGATCTCGCTGACGCCGCTGGACGTCGAGGGGGTGCGCCGCCTGACCGGGGCGCTGCTCGGCCGTTCGACGCTGACCTCCGACTTCGTCACGAAGCTGCACGACCGCACGGCGGGGGTGCCGTTCGTGATCGAGGAGGTGGTGCGCTCGTTGCTCGACGACGAGGGCCAGCTACTCGGCGGCGAGGAGGAGCCGGAGGTCCTGGAGCGCATGGCGGTGCCGCTGCTGCTGCGCGAGGCGATGACCGAGCAGCTCACCGGGCTCACGCCGGCCGCGCTGCACGCCGTGCACGCCGCCGCCGTGCTCGGGCTGCCCGCCGACGAGCAGCTCATCGCCGCCGTCTCCGGCCACCCCCTCGGCGACGGGCTGAGCCAGGCGCTCAAGGCGGGCGTGCTGCTCGAACAGCACGACGGCCAGTACGGCTTCCGCCACGCCCTCGCCCAGCAGGCCGTCTACGACGCGATCCCCGGCCCCGACCGGCGGCTCACCCACCAGCGGGCGGTGACCGCATTGTCCGCACTCGAACCGCCGCCGCTCGTCCAGCTCGCCTACCACGCCAGGCGCGCGGGCGACTTCGAGTCCTGGCAGCGGCACGGCCCGGCGGCGGCCGACCAGGCCGCCGCCATGGGCGACATCCCGCTCGCCGTCGAGGTGCTGGCCGGCATGCTGGCCGACCCGAAGCTGCCGCACGACGCGCGCGGCCCGCTCGCGCTGCGGCTCAGCCGGGTGGCCGCGATCGGGCTGTCCTACCGGCGGGTGGTGCGCTCGCTGCGCCACCTGCTGGCCGAGGACTTCCTGTCCCGGCACGTACGCGGCGCCGCCCGGCTCAACCTGGGCGTGCTGCTGTCCAACCAGGCGGGCCTGGTCGCCGCCGGCCGCCAGGAGATCCTGCTGGCCCTGCCCGACCTGCACGACCGGCCGAGCCTGGCCGCGCGCGGGCTCGCGCTGCTGGCGATGCCCGCCTGGGGCGACGAGCCGCTGGCCGTGCACGAGGAGTGGATGAACCAGGCGGAGAAGCTGCTGGCCACGGTCGAGGACCAGGATCCCGAGCTGACCGCCGCCGTGCACGCCAACAAGATCAGCCTGGCCATGATGCTCGGCTCGCCGGACGCCTTCGACCTGGCCGCGACGCTGCCCGCGAACGACCCGTCGGCGGCGGTGCGCCGGCAGGTGGCGCGCGGCTACTCCAACCTGTTCGAGGCGGCCATCGCGCTCGGCCACTACGCGGCGGCCGAGCGCTTCGCCGACCAGAGCAGGCGCATCGCCGAGGAGACGGGCGCCCAGTACCCGGTGTTCCTGGTGGAGATGTCCTCGATCCGGCTCGCCCTGCTCACCGGCCGCTGGGACGGCCTGCGGGAGCGGGCCGTCGCGGCGGTCGAGATGACGGCCGAGGCGCCGCTGCTGGCCGTGGACGCCCGGCTCGCGCTGGGCATGCTGGCCCTGGCCAGGGGCGAGTGGGAGGAGGCCGCCGAGCACCTGGTGGCGGCCGGGGTCAACGACCTTGAGTCGGGGTTCCTGCCGGTCGCCGCCGTGGCCTCCGGCGGCCTGATCGAGCTGCACCTGACCCGCGACTGCCCGCACGAGGCGCTGGCCGAGGCCGAGCGGGCGGTGGCCAGGCTGCGGCGCAAGGGCATGTGGGTGTGGGGCGACCAGCTCGTGCCGCCGGCCGTGGCGGCGCTGCTGAAGGCCGGACGGGCGGAGGAGGCCGAGGACCTGGTGGCCGAGTTCGCGGCGGGCATCGAGGGCCGCGACGCCCCCTCCGCGCACGCCGGCCTCGACGCGGCGGTCGGCTCGCTGGCCCTGGACCGGGGCGCGTACGAGGAGGCGGCCAGGTGCTTCGCCAGGGCGCGGGCCGCGTACGAGGCGATGCCGAGGCCCTACAGCGTGGCCAGGACGGCCGAGTCCGAGGCGGCGGCCCGGCTGGCGACGGGCGACCGGGCACGGGCCGCCGACCTGATCGCCGACGCCTGCGAGCGGTACGCCGGCCTGGGCGCGACCCACGACGCCGCCCGCTGCCGCCACCTGCTGCGCGAGATCGGGCCGGGCAGCGCGCCGCGCCGGGGCAGGAAGGGCCGCAGCGGGGTGTTGTCGCCGCGGGAGGCCGAGGTGGCCAGGCTGGTCGCGCTGGGCCGGACGAACAGGGAGATCGCCGAGGTGCTGTTCCTGTCCCGGCGGACGGTGGACACGCACGTCGCGCGGGTGCTGCAGAAGCTCGGCGTGCGCACCCGCAACGACGTGAAGGAGCCCCGGCCGGATGACCGGCCGGGGCTCGCTACTCCTGATTCCGATGGTTAGACCGTGATGCTCCAGGAGTCCAGGAATCCGGTGTCACCGGCGTAGACGTCCTCGATGTCGAGCGTCCAGGTGCCGGCGGCCTGCTGGCTGACCGGGATCGAGAAGGTCCTGGTGCCGTACTGCGTGCAGGTGGTGCCGCCGTAGGCGTCGACCACGTACCAGGTGCCGCTCGGGCCGCGGAGCCAGATGTCGAGGTCCTCGGCGCAGGTGTGGCTGATCGTGATGGACACCTTGACCGGGGAGGCCGCGGTGCCCGTCGCCGTGGACGTGATCGAGCTCTGGGTGTTGGCGTAGTCCCTGATCTGGTAGTCGGTGTCGTTGGTGAACGTCCGGTTGCCCGAGGTGCCCTGGACGGTCAGCGTGTACGACGTGGTGTGCGTCGTCGTCTCGCCGGTGCCGGTCACGGTGATCGGGTAGCTGCCCGCCGGGGTGGTGGGCGAGGTCGCGATCGACAGGCTGGACGAGCCGCCCGACGTGATGCTGGCCGGGTTGAACGAGGCCGTGGCGCCGGTCGGCAGGCCGCTCGCGGACAGGTTCACCGTCTGGGCGGTCCCGTTCGTGGTGGTCGAGCCGATCGTCGTGGTGGCGGTGGAGCCGGCCTGCACCGTGCCCGAGCCGGGGTTGGCGGAGAGCGAGAAGTCACGCGGCTGGGTGGTGCCGCCGACCGCCTGCTTCCAGATGGCGTACGCCGCGGCGTCCGCCGCCCGGTCGAGGACGGTGTCGTTGATGTTGGAGGTGGTGTCGCAGGAGGAGTGGTAGCAGGAGTCGTAGGCCCGGTTGGCCGTGCCGCCCCACTTGGTCGCCTGCGCCGAGGTCTTGATGGCGCTCGCGCCCGCCGCCACGCCCGAGCTGGCGATGCCGGCGTTGCGGAAGGAGGCGTCGTCGGACCGGTTGGCGCCCTCGGTGTTCTCCTCGGGCTGCAGGTTCAGCTTGTCGTAGAACTCCTTCAGGTAGGACGCGCCGGTGGTGGTGATGTTGTTGATGAAGTAGCCACCGTTGGGCGAGCCGACCATGTCGTAGTTGTAGTAGACCTTGATCTTCGACCGCTCGGTCGAGCTGAGCGAGGCGACGTAGGCCTCGGAGCCGTTCAGGCCCTGCTCCTCATCGGTCCACCAGCCGAACCGCACGTGCTTGGTGAGCGTGGGGTTCTTCTGGGCCAGGGTCAGCGCGACCTCCAGGAGGGTGGCCGAGCCGGAGCCGTTGTCGTTGATGCCCGGCCCCGCGGCCACGCTGTCCAGGTGGGCGCCGGACATGATGACCTGGTTGGCGTCGCCGCCGGGCCAGTCGGCGATCAGGTTGGGGCCGGCGCCGCTGGTGCAGTAGGAGACGCTGCAGGCCTGGCGGGTCACGGTGTACCCGGCCGCCTGGAGCTTCTGCTCGACGTAGGAGACCGACTGCAGGTAGCCCTGGCCGGTGGACCTGCGGGTGCCGCCGTTCGCGGTGGCGATGCTCTGGAGCTGCGCCAGGTGCGTCTTGACGTTGGCGACGCTGACGTCAGGCGGGTCCTGGCCGCCGGGGCCGCCGGTGCCGACCGTGAGGGTGTAGGTCGCGGTGTGCGTGGTCGAGCCGGTGCCCGTGACCGTCACCTGGTAGGTGCCCTGGGCCGTGGAGGCGCCGACGGACAGGGTGAGCGTGGAGGAGTTGCCCGAGGTCACCGAGGCCGGGTTGAAGCTGGCGGTGGTG
>NZ_JBIATU010000027.1:0-100951 GCF_042892035.1 Nonomuraea sp. NPDC001831
ACCTCACCGGCCGGTCAGCGTCACCACAGCTCCCCGAATCAGGGACGAAATACACCTCAAGTGGTGACCCTCATCCTCATAATCAACTCACTAGTACACCAGGGCCTGGGCGCCTTCGCTGACCGCCTCCTCCACGAAGGCCGGCGCGCCGGCGATGCGCACGCCCTCGATCACGTCGTCGACCGTGATGTCGCGGCGGGCGGCGCACTGCGTGCACAGGGTCACCCGGCCGGCCGCCAGGACGGCTTCCAGCAGGTCAGCCAGCGGCGCCGCGTGCGGCAGGGAGAACTCCTTGGCCCGCCCCGGCAGGGCGAACCAGGACGACTCGCCGGTCAGCCAGAGGGAGACCGGCACGCCGCTCGCGAGCGCGGCCGCCGCCACCGTGAATGCCTGGTTGCACCGCTCAGGGGCGTCCGCCCCCGCGGTCACCTTGATCACCAAAGATCGTGCCATGGCGTCACCCTAACCCCGACCGACGCGGCCCCACACGTACGGATCGGCCTGGGCGCTGCCGAACGGCGACCAGGCCAGGCGCGTCTGCCCGGTCCTGTCCCCGGTGTCGGAGTCGTAGACGAGCACGTTCGCTCTCAGCGCGGTGGGCGGGGCGGGCAGCAGCGCGAACGGGATGCGCACCTCGACGCCGTACCCGCCGTCGTGGACCGCGGACGCCACGCCCACCCGTGGGGCGGGGCCCTGGCGGGCGTCGGCGTCCCGGGCCGCGCACGGGCCGCCCTCGGCGGTGTAGGGCAGGACGCCCAGCTTGAACGTGGTCGAGGTGTCGTCGGAGTCGCCGCGCGGGTCGAGGGCGATCTCGACCGCGTCGGTGCGCCAGTGGCGCTCGCACTCGTCGAGGGCGGCGCCGCGCGCCTCGTCGGTGACCTCGACCTGGACGTAGAGGTCGGCGCCGTGGCGGGTCAGCCGGGCGGTCGCGGCGCAGTCGGCCGCCGGGCAGCGCTCGCCCTCCCAGTGGGCGAGGGGCAGGGCGGGGCCCGCGTACTCGCCGGGTGAGGCCAGGCCGTCGAGCTTGGGGGCGCGTCCGGCGACCGGGAGCGTGGTGGCGGGCGGCTCGGGATAGTCGGGCTGTGCCCGGTTGGCCAGCCAGGGCAGGCCGGTCGCGCGTGCCCAGTCGCGGAACTCGGCGTACAGGGGGCGCAGGCCCGCCTGCTCGATGACGGGAGCGGGCACCGGCCGCCCGCCGTCGAAGACGACCGAGAACCAGTCGCAGCCGAACGGCCCGGCCACCTTCGCCGGTCGCGCGGCGAACCCCTGCGTGCGGTACACGCGCTCGGCGTCGCGCTCCCGCTGGGCCCACGTGACGCGGTGGCGCGGCGACCAGGCGCCCGCCCAGACGCCGAGCTGCGGCAGCCCGGTGGCCGGGTCGCGCATGCCGGCCGTCGCGCAGCCGGGGCCCACGGGGCCGCGCAGCCCCCAGTTCTGGGTCAGCAGCCGGGTGGCCCGCCAGGGCGCGCCCGTCCCGGGGAACGCGGCGGGGTCGGCGGCCAGCCGGAACGCCTCGACGGCCAGCCGGGCGGCGAGCTGGTGCCCGCCGTGCTGGTTGAAGGGCCGCGGGTCCATCGTCGCCACGGTCGAGGGCCTGGTCGCCCTGATCGTCTCGACCAGCCGCCGGAGGGTGCCCGGACCCCACGCGCGGGCGGTCAGGGGCGCCGACAGCGTGTACCAGAAGTCCGGTCTGTCCAGGTAGAAGACGTCGCGGATGCCCGCGTGCGCGACCGCCTCGCGCTCCTCGGCCTCCCTGATCCGGCCGAGCGCGGCGCCCTTCTCCGGCCCGGCGGCGTTGCCGCCGCCCTCGCCGCGGGTGATCGTCACGACGCCGGTGGTCAGCCCCAGGCGTTCCCGCCACTGACCGAACGTGGACAACGACTGGTACTCGTCGTCCGGATGGGCGCCCACGAACAGCACGTCGACGTGCGGCGGCACGGCCCAGGCATCCAGCATCGCGACTCCCCCCGGCTAGACCTCTCCCCGATCCAGAAGGTTAGTCACCGGCGCTAGGCTTGGTGAGCATGGAAGAACCTGAGGTGCACCCCGCTCTGGAGCAGATCGCGTTCCTGCTCGGCCGCTGGGAGGGCGCCGGCGTGGGCGGCTATCCGACGATCGAGAGCTTCAACTTCGGCCAGGAGATCGAGTTCGGCCACAACGGCAAGCCGTTCCTGACCTACGTCAGCCGCACCTGGCTGCTCGACAACGACGGCAACCGGGTCAGGCCGCTGGCCACCGAGTCCGGCTACTGGCGTCCGCAGCCCGACCGGCAGATCGAGGTGGTGCTCGCGCACCCCACCGGCATCGTCGAGATCTACATCGGCGAGGTCGTCTTCCACAAGATCGAGCTGCGCACCGACGTCGTGGCCCGCACCTCCACGGCCAAGGAGTACACCGCGGGCCACCGCCTCTACGGCCTGGTCAACGGCAACCTGATGTGGGCCTACGAGATGGCCGCCGTGGGCCACCCGCTCACCGACCACATGTCGGCCGAGCTGAAGAAGGTGTCCTGAGCATGACCTCGCCCTTCACCCCCGACGCCGTCGAGGCGATCAAGCGCCACATGAACGACGACCACACCGGCGACGCCCTGGTCATCGTGCGCGGGCTCGGCGGCCGGCCGCAGGCCACCTCGGCGGTGACCAGCGACGTCGACGCCGAGGCCATGGAGTTCACGGTCGACGGCGGCGAGCGGGTGCGCGTGCCCTGGGGCGAGACGCTGACCGAGCGCGCCCAGGTGCGCAAGGCGGTCGTGCGCCTCTACCGGGCGGCCTGCGCCGAGCTGGGCGTCGAACCCCACGGGGAACACTGAGGGGGACACTGAGGGGAGAAAACAAAGAAGGGCCCCGGGCAACACTCCGCCTGCCGAGCAGACGGGCCGGATGGACCATGGTCGGGATGCGTCATCCCGCCCTCCGGCTGCCAGGGGCCCCGGTGGTTGCCTCGGATTCGCTTGCGACACGAGACAACAGTCCGCAGCGCTAGCGGACAACCACCTCGCTAGCCCGACTATGACTATCCATTATTCGGACCACCTCCTTTCCGCGTACTCATGAAGCTATGCGGTCGCGAGCGCCGGGGGCAAGTAATTATCGGACGGCCGCGAACAGGCGATCGTGCGCTTTACACTCGGGGGCATGACCGAGACGCAGTGGCACGAGGAACTCCGCGCCAAGGGCTACCGGGTCACCCCGCAGCGGCAGCTCGTGCTCGAAGCGGTCAAGGATCTGGAGCACGCCACGCCCGAGGAGATCTGCACCAAGGTGCGCGAGACGGCGCGCGGGGTCAACATCTCCACCGTCTACCGCACGCTCGAACTGCTCGAAGAGCTCGGCATGGTCACCCACACCCACCTCGGTCACGGCGCGCCGACCTACCACCTGGCGGCCGAGGCCGACCACGTCCACCTGGTGTGCCGGGGCTGCGACGAGGTCTTCGAGGTGCGTCCCGAGCTGGCCGAGGGGCTGGTGAAGGGGCTCGACGAGGAGCTGGGGTTCGCGGCCGACGTCCATCACCTCACGGTGTTCGGCCGCTGCAGCAACTGCCGCTGACCCGCGGCACCGGCGTCGGGCGCCGTCGCGGGGGCGGATAGCCTTGGATGCATGCGTAGCCCTCTGCTCGATCTCCCCGGCGCCGTCGCGGCCGACGGGCCGGACGCCGACGTAGCCGCGCACTATGGCGACCTGTTCGCCGAGCAGCGCGCGCTGGCCAAGGGTGAGGCGGTCGTCGACCGCAGCAACCGCGAGGTGGTCCGCATCTCCGGCGCCGACCGGCTGAAATGGCTCAACGACCTGACCTCGCAGAAGCTCGACACGCTGACGCCCGGCCAGTGGACCCAGACGCTCGACCTCGACCTCCAGGGCCGCGTCCTGCACCACCTCACGCTGGTCGACGACGGCGAGAGCGTGCTGGCGCACGTCGAGCCCGGCACGGCGCAGAGCCTGGTCGACTATCTCGACCGCATGCGGTTCATGCTGCGCGTGGAGGTGTCGCGGGCCGACGACCTGGCGGTGCTCTCCACGGCCACCGAAGACTTCCTGGTGCCGCGGGCCGAGCTGGCCGATCATCTGGGCCGGCCCCTGGCGGGGTTGTGGGCGTACGAGGCGCTGCGCATCGAGGCCCACCGGCCGCGGCTCGGCTTCGAGACCGACCACAAGACGATCCCGCACGAGGTGGGCTGGATCGGCTCGGCCGTCCACCTGAGCAAGGGCTGCTACCGCGGCCAGGAGACGGTCGCGCGCGTGCACAACCTGGGCCACCCGCCGCGCCGCCTGGTGTTCCTGCACCTCGACGGCAGCGTCGACACCCTGCCCGCGCACGGCGACCCGGTGATCTTCGAGAGCCAGGAGATCGGCGTCGTGGGCTCGGCCGCCCGCCACCACGAGCTGGGCCCGATCGCGCTGGCCGTGGTCAAGCGCACGGTCCCGGTCGACGCGCCGCTGCTGGCCGGTGGCGTCGCCGCCGCGCAGGAGGTCGTCGTGCCGCCGGACGCCGGCCGCAACGTCAGCATCGACCCCTCGCTGCGCCGCCGGATCCGCTGACCCCGTTAGGCGTCGAGGTCGAGGACGAGCGTGATCGGCCCGTCGTTGACCAGCGAGACCTTCATGTCGGCGCCGAAACGGCCGGTCTCCACGTGCGCGCCGAGCGCCCTCAGCTCCTCGACCACGGCCTGCACCAGCGGCTCGGCGACCGGCCCCGGGGCCGCGGCCTGCCAGGTGGGGCGCCGGCCCTTGCGCGCGTCGCCGTAGAGGGTGAACTGGCTGATCACCAGGAGCGGGGCGGACACGTCGGAGCACGACTTCTCGCCGTGCAGCACGCGCAGGCCCCACAACTTGGCGGCGAGCTTGGCGGCCTCGGCCCGGGTGTCGGTGTGCGTCACGCCGACCAGGACGAGCAGCCCCGGCTCGTCGATCGCGCCGACCGTCTGCCCCTCGACCTCGACGGAGGCCGAGCTCACTCGTTGTACGACTGCCCGCATGGCATCCCATTCTGGCGCAGAAAGAACTGTTCGTAGACTCATGCCGAAAGGGGGCGCGTAATGTCGCTTGTTGTCGAGGTTGTCCGGTCTGGGTTCGTGGAGTCCACCCATCTGGCCCGCATGCTGACCGTGGACGCGCAGGGCGTCCCGGTGGAGACGCGGGGAGCGGTGCACGTGCCGGCCTCGCCGCGATCGTCGATGAAGCCGCTGCAGGCGCTCGGCATGCTGCGCAACGGCCTCCGGCTGGAGGGTGAGCTGCTGGCCCTGGCCTGCGCCTCGCACTCCGGCGAGGCGTTCCACGTGGACGGCGTACGGAAGATCCTGACCGGGGCGGGCCTGGACGAGTCCGCCCTGCAATGTCCGGAGGACCACCCGGCCGAGCGCACCTCGACCGAGTTCGGCCGGGTCTACATGAACTGCTCCGGCAAGCACGCCGCCATGCTGGCCACCTGCGTGCTCAACGACTGGCCGGTCACGACGTACCTGGAGCCCGCGCACCCGCTCCAGCGCGCGATCCGCGCGACGGTCGAGGATCTGACCGGCGAGCGGGTGGCCGCCTCCGGCGTGGACGGCTGCGGCGCGCCGCTGTTCTTCGTCTCGATGCTCGGGGTGACCAAGGCGTTCAGGGCCTTCCCGCTGGCCGCGGAGGGCTCGTTCGAGCGGCGCGTCTTCGACGCCATGCGCGCCCACCCCGAGTGGACGTCCGGCACCGACCGGCCCGAGGCCAAGCTCATGCGGGCGATCCCCGGGCTGATGCTGAAGGCGGGCGCGGAGGCGTTCGACGCGTTCGCGTTCGAGGACGGCCGAGCCGGCACGATCAAGATCGAGGACGGCTCGCAGCGGGCCCGCGTGCCCGTCACCGTGGCGGCCCTGCGCTCGCTCGGCCTGGACGCGCCCGAGCTGGCCGAGCTGGCCCGGCCGGCGCTGCTGGGCGGCGGCCGGCCGGTCGGCGAGCTGCGGATCCGCTAGCGGGGTGAGCCCCGAGCCGCCGCCACGCGGAGTGTCTAGAGGGTGCGGAACTGGCGGCTGGCGGAGATGGCCCCCGAGGTCGTCGTGGTGAACGTGCGCATCGACCCGGCGAACTTGGACAGGTCCCACTCCGCCGGACCGTGGTACCAGTAGAGGTTGTCGGCCTGGTGGCCGTTGCCGGTCACCGAGGCCACCACCCGCGACCAGTGCTCGACCCCGTCGAAGATCACCGCGTACGGCAGGTAGCGCGAGAACAGCTCCACCCGGTGCTGCTCGGGCACCTCGCCGAGGTCGCCGGAGAACAGGTACTCGCGGAAGCCCATCGTGTGCGCGAGCGCGGCCGAGCCCTTGGCGGTCTTGGCCGGCATGTACTGGCCGCCGACGGCCAGCGCGCCGCCCGCGATGACCAGGGCCAGCCCCAGCAGCCCGTACGTGGTGAACCAGGCCAGCCCGACCGTGGCCAGCAGGCCCAGGACGATCAGCACGACGCCGATCGTCGTCCACCGGGTGCGCTCGGTGTCGGGACGGCGGGCGAACCAGCCCTGCTCGACCACGTCGGAGTAGAGCGCGTCGCGCACCTTGCCCAGATGGCCGGCGAACGAGCCGGACAGCTGGGAGAGCAGCACCGCGTCGCGGCCGTCGAAGATCGCGTCGTACAGGGCGCGCTCGTACGTCAGCAGCGAGTTGACCGGCGCGTTCGGCAGCCTGACCAGCAGCCAGTCGGGGGCGTCGTAGGTCTGGCGGGGCTGCTCGTCGATCCGCAGGTAGCCGCGGACGGCCAGGTCGACGATGGTGGCGGTCACGTCGACCACGTCGGCCTGCTCGTCCACCAGCGTGCCGATCTGGCCGGGACGCACGCCGTCCGGCGGGGTGAAGTGCCCGTTCTGGATGGGATCGACCCCGCCCTTCTCGTGGCCCGCGACCCGGGCGTCCCGGCCGCGCGTCCAGTAGAGCAGGCCGACGCCGCCGAGCAGCAGCACGAGCAGGCCGGCCAGCGCGCCGCCGGTGACCAGGTCGAGGGTGAACGCCGAGGCCAGCGAGAAACGCCGCTCCAGGATGGGCGTCCCGGAGCTGGCCCCCTTGGGGAAGCCGACGACCACCGTCAGGGCCTGGCCGGCGGCGAGGTTGTCCTGCTCGAACTCGGCCCGGGTGGCGGTGTGGTCCATCGAGGCCGAGGTGCAGCCGATCGCCGAGGTCAGGTCACCGGCGAAGCACGACAGGTTCTGCACCTGACCGGGCCCGCTGACCTGGACGGTCGCCTTGGTGACGGGGACGTTCCAGCCGCTGACGGCGAACCAGCGCAGCTCCTCGGCCCCGCCTGAGGTGGTCACCGCGCCCTTGACGTCGTACTCGACGGTCTGGCCCGTCACGGTCAGGACGTCGCCGTCGAGCTTGCCGCCCTTGACATTGGTGACCCGGTAGACGCGGTCGTTGTCGTCGTCGTAGCGGGTCTTGGTGAGCAGGGTGCGCTTGAGGCCGCCGGACGCCCCGGTGATCTTCTCGACCACGTGGAGAGTGCCGTCCTTGGCGAGCGTCATCGTCACCTGGTCCGTGATCCCGGCCTCCGCCAGGGCGGGGGTGGCCAGCAACGTCAGCGCGGTGGCTCCCAGGGCGGCCAATGTGAGTCTGAAACCCGTCATGGCGGGACATCGTAGCGGTTGCGGGTGTCAATCCAGGGTGATGGCGTCGGCCGCCCGGCGTACGCTCTCGGGCGAGGCGGCCATGCCCGGGTTCTCCAGGGCCAGGGCCTGGTTCAGGGCGACGTAGGGCCGCATGCGCCGCTCGTACCGGTCGAACGCCCCCTCGGGGGCCCGGCCCAGTTCCTCGGCCAGCACGTACGCCCCCACCAGGGCCAGGCTGGTGCCCTGCCCCGACAGCGGCGAGGGGCAGTGGGCGGCGTCGCCGACCAGCGCGACCCGGCCCTGCGACCAGCGGTCCATCTCGACCTGCGCCATGGCGTCGAAGTAGAAGTCGTCGGCCTGCCACATGGCCGCCAGCAGCTTGGGCGCCTCCCAGCGCAGCCCCGAGCAGTGCTCCTGGACCAGGCGCTTCTGCTGCTCGACGTCGCGGTGGTCGTAGTCGATCGGGCCCGCGGCGAAGCCCATGTTCACCTTCATCACCGCCGGCTCGCGGTCGCTGAACAGGCCGAAACCGGCCTCGCCCTCGCGGTGCCAGAGCTGCCAGTGGTCCAGGCCGAGGAAGTTGTCGGAGGTGTAGAGGGAGACGTACATGCCGAGGTGCTTGAGGAAGCGCTCCTCCGGGCCGAACGCCAGCCGCCTGACGTTGGAGTGCAGGCCGTCGGCGCCGATCACGTAGTCGTAGCGGTCCCGGACGCCGCTGTCGAAGGTCACGTCCACGCCGTCAGCGTCCTGGGCGAGGGTGGCGATGGAGTCGCCGTAGCGGCAGGGGGCGTCGGTGACGGCGCCGACGATCGCGGTGAGGTCGTCGCGGGCGATCTCGACGTCCGGGCTGTCGAGCCGGCCGCCGCTGATCGTCTCCTCGGTGCTGCGCATGATCTCGTTGCCGTCGCCGTCGACCATGGACATGCCGCGCATGGTCGTCCGCGCGGCCCTGACCTGCTCCAGGACGCCCATCCGGTCGGCCACGACCAGGGCGGCGCCGCGCAGGTCGACGGCCTGGCCGCCCTTGCGCGGGCGCGGCGCGCGCTCGACCAGCGTGACCTCGAAGCCGCGCCGCCGCAGCCAGTGAGCCAGGACGGGACCGCCGACGCTCGCTCCTGAGACCAGAACCCTCATGACCCCGCTCCTTGTGTTGACGTTGTACGCGAAGCTGAATGTACGGCGTACATACAGCAGCTTACAAGGGTTCACTGGTACGATCTGTACTAGTACAGAGAAGGGGTAGTGATGACCGCTCCGCCCTACGCGCGCATCGTCGAGGACATCAGGCGCCGCATCGCCGACGGCCGGCTCCGCCCCGGCGACCGGGTGCCCTCCACCAGGCAGCTCGCCCGCGACTGGGAGGTCGCGCTGGCCACGGCCGCCAAGGCGCTCACGGTCCTGGCCCAGGACGGCGTGGTGGTCGCCGAGCCGCGCGTCGGCACGATCGTGGCCGAGACCCGCGGCGGCAGGGCGCGGCGGGCCCCCGTCCCGTCCGGCGACGACCTGACGCGCGACCGCATCGTGGCCGCGGCCGTCGAGATCGCCGACGCCGACGGGCTCGCCGAGCTGACCATGCGCGGCGTCGCGGGCCGGCTGGGCGTGGCCACCATGTCCCTCTACCGGCACGTCGGCGGCAAGGACGACCTGGTCATGCTCATGATCGACCACGTGATCAGGGAGTTCCCGCTGCCCGACCCGCCGCCCGACGGATGGCGCGCCAGGCTGGAGACCGCCGCCCGGGTGCAGTGGGCGGGCTACCGCACCCACCCGTGGATGGCCAGGGTCACGTCACTGACCAGGCCGCTGCCCTCGGCCAGCCTGATCGCCCACACCGAGTGGGTCATGCGCACGCTGGAGGGCTCGCCCCTCGATCCCATGAGCAAGATGCACGTGCACACCCTGCTGTTCAGCTTCGTCCAGGGCCTGGCCGCCAACATCGAGATGGAGCAGCGGGCCCAGGCCGCGACCGGGCTGACCGCCGACGAGTGGATGAGCAGCCGGGAGGGGGAGCTCCAGGCGCTGGCGCAGTCGGGGCGGCTGACCGCCTTCACCGGCGTCATCGAGGAGCTGGGCGGCGAGTTCGACCTCGACCTCGACCGGCTGTTCGCCTTCGGTCTCGACGCGCTGCTCGACGGGCTCGCCGGGCTGGTCGAGGGGCGCTAGTCGGAGATCGCGATGCGCAGCCGGCGGAAGCCGCGGCCCTTGCTCTCGATCTTTGCCACCTTGATGCGGCCGATCTGCTTGGTCGAGGCCACGTGGGTGCCGCCGTCGGCCTGCGTGTCGAGGCCCACGATGTCGACGACGCGCACGTCCTGGACGGCCTCGGGCACCAGGTTGCTTGCCGTGCGGATGATGTCGGGGATCTCGAAGGCCTCCCGCCGCGGCAGCACGCGCACGTCGATGCGGCGGTCGGCGGCGATCTCGGCGTTGCACGCGTCCTCGACGGCCTGCTTGAAGCCGGGCGGCACCTCGGGCAGGTCGAAGTCCATGCGGGCGCTCAGCTCGTCCATGTTGCCGCCGGTGACCAGGCAGCCGTAGTCCCTGAACACCACGCCGCACAACACGTGCAGCCCCGAGTGGGTACGCATGAGCGCCGAACGCCGGGCGTCGGCCACGGCGGCCTCGACCACCGTGCCGGCGGGCGGGATCGGGTCGCCCTCGGCGGGGATCAGGTAGAGATCGTCGCCTTTGCGCACCCCGACGATGCGCGTCTCCACGCCCTGCCAGACCAGAACTCCGTGATCGGCGGGCTGGCCGCCCCCGCCTGGATAGAATGCCGACCTGCTCAGCACGATCCCCTCAGGCGTCGCGTCCAGCACGACGGCTTCGAAATCTCGCAGGCTCTGGTCGGACAGTTCGAGCCGCTGCGTGCGCCCGTGGAGGTCGGCGGTCATATCGGCAGCCTAGTGCCCCGGGGTGATTATGCGTGGCCTGACGCTTCGAGGAAGAATCGCCCCGGTCATCGCAATAATGGGGATATTTGCTGGAATTTCAGCATGTACGAGTGCGGTGGCCCGGACGCCGCCGCAGCGGGTGCCGGAGGCCGTTCCGCCGGTCCGTCCGGCGGTTCCGGTGATGATGTTCGTGGGCGACAGCTTCACCGTCGGATCCGGCCCGGTGCCGCCCTGGCGGACCTACGCCTCGGAGTCGGCGCGGCTGCTCGGCTGGCAGCCGGTCATCGCCGGCGCGGGTGGCACCGGCTACCTCAACGAGGGCAAGGTGGGCCGCACGTTCCGGCGGTCGTTCGAGGAGGAGCTGGCCTGGCGGCCGGCCCCCGACGTGCTGGTGATCTCCGGCGGCCACAACGACCAGCGCTGGAGCACCGGGCAGGTGCGCGAGGCCGCCGCCGCCCTGCTCACCGAGGTGCGCCGCCGCTGGCCGGTCACCAAGGTCGTGATGATCGGCCCGATCTGGTTGGAGGACACCCCGGCCAAGGCCTACCGGGTGCGCGACGCCCTGGCGGAGGTGGCGGACGCCGCGGGCGTGCCGTTCCTGGACCCGATGCGCCGGAAATGGGTGACCGGCAGGCCGTCGGAGACGGTGCTGCCCGACGGCGTGCATCCCACGTTCGCCGGGCACGAGCGCATCGCCGCCTGGCTGGCGGCGGAGCTGGCCTGATCGGGGCCGGTCCGGCCTACCAGGGGCCGTAGGGGCCGCTGTTGCCGCGGCCCATGCCCTTGACGGCGGGCTTGACGTCGACGATGTAGATCGTGGCGGCGATGACGGCCAGGATGGAGAACAGGCCGAGCCCGTTGAGGCCGATGAACCGGAAGCCGCCGATCAGCATGAAGTCGTTGAAGTAGCCCAGCGCGCCGCCGCCGGACAGCAGGGTCGCCAGCGCGAGGATGAGCACCCAGATCTTCTTCTGCAGCTTGCCCGCCGAGACGAACGCGTTGGTCGGCACGCGCGCCGCGTGCACCAGCGCGTAGACCGACATGCCGAAGATGACGGCGGCGAGCACCAGGAAGAGGAAGTTGAAAACGCCGTTGATCATATTCATGTTGCTGGCTCCACCCAACGCCGCGATGAAATCGGCCCCAGCCTAATAGGCGTCCCCGACAAGCGGGCACCGGAACAGGAACGGGCCCGCCTCCGGGGAGGCGGGCCCGCTCGCTCACTCAGGCCTTGGCCCGAGGCGTACGCGTGGTCTTCTTGACGGGCTCGGCGACGGGCGGCTCGGCGGCCTCCGACACCTCCTCCAGCTCAAGGGCGGCCTCGCCGGTCGTCTTGCTGACGACCTTGCGGCCACGGGTGGCGAACTCCTCGTAGACCTCGGTGGCCTTGTTGCTCAGCTGGTCGGCGTACTCGCGGGCCTTGTCCGGGAACTCGCGGACGAAGCCCTCGGCCTTGTCGGCGTACGCGCGGGTCTTCTCCGGCAGGTCCCGGGCCAGCTCCGAGCGGCGGGACTGGAGCTGACGCAGCTGCTCGGGCAGCTCGCGCAGCTTCTCGACGGCGAAGTCGCCGGCGCCGGCGAAGGCGTAGAAGGGCTTGGAGTCGGTGAGCTTCTTGACCTCGGTGGCAAGCGTCATGGGTTAACCTTCCTTGGTTTCCTGGGTGACGGTCCCGTTGCCGGGGGAGGCCGCGTAGGGCTCAAGCGCGGCGAGATACTCCTCGGGCAGCGATGGCTCGTCGTCCGCGGTGGAGTCGTGCTGAGGGCGGGCGTTCTGGGAGGTCTGCTCGCCCTCGGTGCGGTTCTCCTTGCGGAACGATTCGTAGATGTCGATCAGCACCTGGCGCTGCCGCTCGGTGAGCAGCGTGTCGGCGTTGACCGCGGTGATCACGTCGCTCGGCGGCTCCCGGTCCTCGATGAGGCCGGCCTGCACGTAGAGCGCCTGCGAGGAGATGCGCAGACCCTTGGCGATCTGGTTGAGAATCTCCGCGCTCGGCTTGCGCAGCCCGCGCTCGATCTGGCTCAGGTAGGGGTTGGAGACCCCTGCCGCCTGCGCGAGCTGGCGCAGCGAGATCTTCGCCTGTTGCCGTTGCTCGCGGATGTATTCGCCGATCGAGCCGACCTTCGGTAGTGCCATACCCACAGTCTGCCGTCCTGTGCTTGCAATTGCAAACGGAACGGCTAACACCTGCAAGCGGTTAGAGCTGGTAGACCCACAGGAAGGGGGTGGTGGTGAGCAAGCTCACAGAGAGGGCGAGGTAGCCGTACCGGACAAATGCTGACAATTCCGGCCCTGGCTTGATCAGGCGGTCCACCCTGGCCATGACGTTGTGCGCGTGCACGCCGAGCATGCCCTGCGGGGTCGGCATGGCGCCGGCCGTACCGAACCGCAGCAGCGCCGTCGCCAGCCTGCGGGGCGAGCAGTAGCGGCGGGCGCGGTCGTCGGCGGCCATCTCGATCAGCAGCTCCACCTGCGCCTGCGCGTCGGCCACCACCTTCGACCAGGGCAGCGCCCGGCGCAGCGCGGCGAACGGCAGCAGCACCAGGTCGTGCCGCTCGCGCACGTGGGCGGCCTCATGCGCCAGCACGGCCGCCATCTCGTCCTGCGACAGCAGCTCGAGCGCGCCCGCGCTGACCACGACCTGCGAGCGCAACCCCGGCACGCAGTACGCCGCCGCGCTGGGATGGTCGAGCACCCGCACCCCCGGCACGCCCGGATCGTCGCGGGAGATGAGCGCGAGCAGCACGCGATGCCGCCGCCGCGCGCGCAACGCCTGCACGCCGGCCGTCAGCAGCACCACGACCAGCACCGCCAGCGACGTGAGACCGGCGATCATGGCCAGGACGTGCAGCGGGTCCCACGCCTCGACCGGCGTCCTGCCGCGGGCGAAGGCGATCAGCCCGGGCAGCACGCCCACGTTGTAGGGCTGGACCGCGTAGGCCAGCATGGCGCCGGTGGTGGCCAGGCCCCAGGCCACGCCCAGGGACTGCCAGACGATGATGGCGAGCCTCGGGGCACGGGAGGTCCACCGGGCCGTCGTGAAACGCCAGGAGCCGAGCGCGCACGCCGTGGCGAGCGCCGCTAGCACCGCTGCCGTGATCACTCTTCCTCCAGCTCCGTGAGGGCTCTCCGCAGGATCTCCGCCTCCGGGCCCGACACGGCCTGGGCGAAGCGGGTCAGGGCGGCCGATCGGTCGCCCGTCAGGTCCAACGCCTCAAGCATAAGCTCGGCGATGTAGGCGTCACGGCTCGCGGCCGGTTCGTAACGCCACGCGCGGCCGTCCCTGGTGCGCTCCAGGAAGCCCTTGCGCGTGAGGCGGTCGAGTACGGTCATCACCGTCGTGGGGGCGAGGTCGCGATCGGCAATGAGCCTGCCGACCTCGCGGGCGGTCAGCGGGTTGTGCTCCGCCCAGAGGATGTCCATGATGCTGCGCTCAAGCTCGCCAAGACCCTTCACGTCCTTCAGGGTAGCTCTACAAAGCGTCGAGCTGGCATCCGGGAGCGGCAAGTGGCGGCGCGGAAACCCGCCTGGCAGGCTCGGTGAGATGAATGTCACGTTGGTGCAGGGCGACATCACCGAGCAGCGGGCCGACGCGATCGTGAACGCGGCCAACTCCTCGCTGCTCGGCGGCGGGGGCGTCGACGGCGCCATCCACCGCCGCGGCGGGCCGGAGATCCTGGAGGAGTGCAGACGGCTGCGCGCCGGGCACTACGGCAAGGGCCTGCCGACCGGACAGGCCGTCGCCACCACCGCCGGGCTGCTGCCGGCCCGCTGGGTGATCCACACCGTCGGGCCGGTCTACTCCAGGTCGCAGGACCGCTCCGAGCTGCTGGCCTCCTGCCACCAGGAGTCGCTGCGGGTGGCGGACGAGCTCGGCGCGCGGACGGTGGCCTTCCCCGCGATCTCCACGGGCGTCTACGGCTGGCCGCTCGACGACGCCGCCCGCATCGCCGTCGCCGCCGTGCGCGCGGCCGTGACGTCGGTGGAGGAGGTCAGGTTCGTGCTCTTCGACACCGCCGCCTACGAGGTGTTCCTCGCCCAGGTCTCCCGATAGCCCGGATCCCGTCGGCGCAGATCCCGTCGGCGCAGATCCCGTCGGCGCGGATCCCGTCAGCCCGGATCCCGTCGGCGCACATCCCGTCAGCGCGGGTCCACCGCCGACCAGGGCAGCGTCAGCTCGCCGAGCCGCCATCGGGCCGGGCCGCCGAGCGGCGGCCGCACCGCCACCGGCCACTGCCCGGCCAGCAGCCGCACGGACGCCAACCAGCGTTGCCGCAGCCCGTGCACCCCGTAAGGGGCGCTGACCGCCCACGCGTGGTCGAAGTCGCGCAGGAACGCATGGATGCGCTCACCCGGGACGTTCCGGTGGATGAGGGTCTTCGGCAGCCGGTCGGCCAGGTCGGAAGGCCGTTCGAAGGCGTCGAACCGGGCGGAGAACGTCAGCGTGCGCGGGCCGTCGGGGGACAGGCCCACCCAGACCGCCCGCCGCCCGGTCTCGGAACAGGTGCCCTCGACCAGCACGCCGCCGGGGGCCAGCTTGCCGCACAGCACGTCCCAGTAGTGCCACGCCTCCGCCTCGCCGTACTGGCGCAGCACGTTGAAGGCGCGGACCAGCGTCGGCGGGCGCGGGACGGGCAGCTCGAAGCCGCCGAGCACGAAGCTCAGCCCCTCCCGCTCGTACGGCTTGGCCAGGGCCACCCTGGCCGGGTCGATCTCGATGCCGACCACCTCGACGTCGGGCGCGACCGCGCGCAGCCGGGTGAACAGCTCGAGCGTCGTCGTGTGCGAGGCGCCGTAGCCGAGGTCGACGACGAGCGGGCGGACGGCGGCGCGCAGGGCAGGGCCGTGCACGGCGGCCGTCCAGCGGTCGACCCGGCGCAGCCGGTTGTGCCACGTCGTGCCGCGGGTGATCGCGCCGACCGGTCTGGCCATCCGGCTCAGCCGCCGCTGACGCGGTGCACCTTGTGCTGGGCGGCCTGGGCGCGCGGCCTGATCACCAGGCGGTCGATGTTGACGTGCGACGGGCGCGTCACGCACCAGGCGATGGCGTCGGCCACGTCGTCGGAGGTCAGCGGGTCGGGGACGCCCTCGTACACGCGGGCGGCGGCGGCCTCGTCGCCGCGGAAGCGGGTGACCGCGAAGCCCTCGCTCCTGACCATGCCCGGCGCGATCTCGACCACCCGGACCGGCTGCCCGACCAGCTCCAGGCGGAGGGTCTCGGCCATCGCGGACTGGGCGTGCTTGGCCGCGCAGTAGCCGCCGCCGCCCTCGTACGAGACCAGGGCGGCGGTCGAGGTCAGCATCACCAGCACGCCGTCGCCCGACTCCACGAGTTTGGGGATCAGCGCCTGGGTCATGCGTAGGGAGCCGAGTACGTTCGTGTCGTACATCTGCTGCCAGTCGTCCAGAAGGGCGTCCGTGACCGATTCCATGCCGAGCGCGCCACCGGCGTTGTTGACCAGCACGTCGCAGCGGTCGAGCGAGCCCACCAGCGCGTCAACCGACTCCTGAGAGGTCACGTCGAGCGTCACCGGCCTGATCGAGGGCACCTCCGCGGCCAGCTTGTCCAGCCGGTCGCGGCGCCGCGCGCCCGCCACCACCACATAACCTTCAGCGGCGAGCCGCCGCGCGGTCGCCTCGCCGATGCCGCCGCTCGCGCCGGTCACCACTGCCGTTCTCTGCATGCCCCTCATCCTGCCAGGGCGGACGCGGTGCGAACCGCGGCAGGGAATGTCGAAAAAATTCGGATAGTTGTATTCCGCTTGGAGGTGATGTCGAGTGAGGCGACGACGGGTCAGCCGGGTCGCGACCATCAGCATGCACACATCGCCATTGGACCAGCCCGGCACGGGCGACGCCGGTGGGATGAACGTGTACATCGTCGAGTCGGCCAGGAGACTGGCGCAACTCGGCGTGGAGGTGGAGATCTTCACCAGGGCCACCGCCCGCGACCAGCCGCCCGTGGCCGAACTCGCCCCAGGCGTCCTGGTACGTCACCTGACGGCCGGGCCGTACGAGGAGATGGACCGCGCGGACCTGCCCGGGCAGCTGTGCGCCTTCCTGTCGGAGGTGCTGCGCACCGAGGCCATGTACGAACCGGGCCACTACGACGTCATCCATTCCCATTACTGGCTGTCCGGGCAGGTCGGCTGGCTGGCCAAGGAGCGCTGGGGCGTGCCGCTCGTGCACACCATGCACACCATGGCCAAGGTCAAGAACCTGCTGCTCGCCCAGGACGACAAGCCGGAGCCGCAGGCCCGCGTGGTGGGCGAGGAACAGGTCGTGGAGATCGCCGACCGCCTCGTGGCCAACACCGCCGACGAGGCCCGCGAGCTCATCGACCTGTACGGCGCCGCCCGGCAGCGCGTGGCCGTCGTGAACCCCGGCGTCAACCTCACCGTCTTCCAGCCCGCCTCGCAGGGCGCCGCCCGGCAGCGGCTCGGCCTGCCGCAGGACGCCCGCGTGCTGCTGTTCGTGGGCCGCATCCAGCCGCTCAAGGCCCCCGACGTGCTGCTGCGCGCGGCCTCGCGCATGCTCATCGACGACCCCTCGCTGCGCGGCCGGCTGGTCGTCGCCTGCGTCGGCGGGCCGTCGGGCAACGGGCTGGCCCGGCCGTCCATCCTCACCGAACTGGCCGGTGAGCTGGGCATCTCGGACGTCGTCCGGCTCGTGCCGCCGGCCCCGCAGGAGGAACTGGCCGACTGGTACCGGGCGGCGGACGTGACCGTCGTGCCGTCCTACAGCGAGTCGTTCGGGCTCGTGGCCCTGGAGTCGCAGGCCTGCGGGACGCCGGTCGCCGCGGCCGCCGTGGGCGGGCTGCGCACCGCCGTCGACGACGGGGTCTCCGGCGTGCTGGTGGACGGGCACGACCCCGACGAATGGGCCCGCGTCCTGCACCGCCTGGTCACCCTGCCGGAATGGCGTGAGCAGTTGTCGCGGGGGGCGCGTACGCACGCGGCCGCCTTCGGCTGGCAGGCGACGGCGGGCCGGCTCATGGAGGTGTACGCGGGCGCGGTCGCGAATCTGCACAAGGTGCCCGTGGCGCTCAACTTCTAGCGGCTTGCCGGCCCGGCGTCGCGCGCTCCTAAGCTGTATCCCATGCGCGATGTCGTCGAAGCCGCGCTCAAGGCCGCGGACGTCACCTACGACGAGCCGCGGCCCGGGGCGTTCCTGGTCAGGCTGCCCGGACAGCACAAGCTCGCCACGATGACCTGGCTGATCGTCGGCGAGCGGGTGCTGCACGTCGAGGCGTTCTTCTGCCGCCGGCCGGACGAGAACCACGAGGAGTTCTACCGCTGGCTCCTCGGCAAGAACGGCACCATGTACGGCGTGCACTTCTCCCTCGACCCCGTCGGCGACGTCTACCTCGTCGGCCGGGTGCCGCTGGCCGCCGTCAGCGAGGAGGAGGTCGACCGGCTGCTCGGCTGCGTGCTGACGTACGCCGACGACTGGTTCGACCGGGCGCTGGAGCTGGGCTTCGCCTCCTCCATCAGGCGGGAGTGGGAATGGCGTGCCAAACGCGGCGAATCCCTGGCCAACCTGCAGGCTTTCGCCCGCTTCGCCGACCCCGGGCAGTGACCTGACGGCGCCGCGGGCGGCGGCCATAGGATTGGCCGCATGGCGACTTTGGTGCTGCTACGGCACGGTGAGAGCGACTGGAACGCGAAGGGCCTGTTCACCGGTTGGGTGGACGTCAGCCTGTCGGCCAAGGGCGAGGACGAGGCCCGGCGCGGCGGCCGGCTCCTGCAGGAGGCCGGTCTGCGGCCCGACGTCCTGCACACCAGCCTCCTGACCCGGGCCATCCAGACGGCCCAGCTCGCCCTGGGCGAGGCCGACCTGCTCTGGCTCCCGGTCAAGCGCAGCTGGCGGCTGAACGAACGCCACTACGGGGCCCTGCAGGGCAAGAACAAGGCCCAGACGCGTGAGGAGTTCGGCGACGAGCAGTTCATGCTCTGGCGCCGCTCGTACGACGTGCCGCCGCCGCCCATCGCCGACGACGACGAGTACTCCCAGGCCGGCGACCCCCGTTACGCCCTCCTGCCGCCGGAGCTCATGCCGCGCACGGAGTGCCTGAAGGACGTCGTCGACCGCATGCTCCCGTACTGGTACGACGAGATCGTCCCCGACCTGGCCGCCGGGCGCACGGTCCTGGTGACCGCGCACGGCAACTCGCTGAGGGCCCTGGTCAAGCACCTCGACGGCATCAGCGACGACGACATCGCCGGGCTCAACATCCCCACGGGGATCCCGCTGGCGTACGAGCTGGACGCCGACTTCAAGCCGCAGGTGCGGGGCGGGCGCTACCTCGACCCGGAGGCCGCCAAGGCCGCCATCGAAGCGGTGGCCAACCAGGGCCGCTGACCCCCACAGCCCGTCGGGCGCGCGAGGGGACTCCCGTCCCCTCGCGCTCCCCGGCGTGGGCCGGGGGGCGGGGTGGAAAGGTATGGCACTGATGCCGGACACTGAAATGTGTGCGCCGTTCTGGGGCGAGGTGCCTATGCTTTCGGGGATGTGAGCACCTCTGCCAGAGCTGAGCGCTCCTGCCCCCTTCCGTCCGCCGGGGAAGCCCGCGTTCCGGGCGGGACGGTCTGACGTGCCGACGTGGGAGCCCTGCGTGTCGCGCGGGCTCGTACGCGTGGTCGAAGCGTCCTGTTGCGAGGAGTACGTCCTGTGCTTCGAGGCGGCGCAGTTCTTCGTGCGGCGGGTCACCGAGCGAGGGGACCACGAGGAGACCGCCAGGGGCCCGTACGCCCGTGCCGCCGCGGTCTGGGCCGAGCTGGCGCGGCGGCACGTGTGCAGGAGCAGGCAGGCGGCCTCCTGACGTGACCGGGCCTGCGCGCGGCCCGTCAGTCGGACGTCGGGCGCAGGACGAGGGTGACGAACCCGAAGACGTCCCGGTAGACGCGCAGCCATTCGGCGCGGTGGGTGTCGGCCGTCGTGAGGGCCTCGCACCTGTCCGGATGGTCGGGGTTGTCCAGAGCCCAGGACGCCAGCGAGCCCGTCCAGGCCCATTCGTAGTCGTCGAGCTCCTGGCGCGTGCTGATGTGGCCGTGCACCGGCGTCCAGCCGTCGGCGGTGACCCGGTCCATCAGGGCCGGCAGGCCGGTGAGCTCGCCCAGCATCTCCACCGCCTCGGCGGACGGCTCCTGGGCCCAGAAACCGTCTCCCACCAGGACGCGTCCGCCGGGAGCCAGGTGCTCGCGCGCCGCCGCGAGCGTGGGGAGCAGGCCGCCGAACGCGTGCGTCGCCCCGACGCTGATCACCAGGTCGAACGCGTGCGGCGAGGTGAACTCGGCGGCGTCCGCACGATGGAGGACGAGCCGGTCGTGGACGCCGAGCGCCTCCGCGCTGTCGCGGGCGTGCGCCAGCGAGCCCTCGGCGATGTCCACGCCCTCCGCCTGCAGCTTGGGGTGCGTGCCCAGTGCCCGCAGCAGCCACTCCCCGCCGCCGCAGCCGAGGTCGAGCACGCGCGAGTCGCCCGGGGGAAGGGCGCGGTCGAGAAGGCGGCGCACCGAGTCGTCGTCGAGCGGAGCCGCGATCGGATGGTCCGCGTGGGCGAGTCGGGAGATCTGTTCACGATTCACCGGCGGAGCCTGCCACATGCGGAGACGTCGCCGCATCCGCTTTTGGCCAGGAGACAGGGCGCTTGGCAGGCGTCTGTCGCTGTTCGCCGCTGTTCGTCCCGCCGGATTGTCTTGTCCCCATGCCGGATTGTCTGGCCCCCATGGCGGGGGACATGCGAAGCGGGCGGCCCCCCGACAGGTGCCGCCCGCTGCGTCCGGATGAAGAGCCTGCCTCCCGGGGAGGCCGTCAGCTGGGACGGGAGCCGGTGACCAGGTAGACGACGTCCCTCGCCACCCGCACCGCGTGGTCGGCGTACCGCTCGTAGTACCGGCCGATCAGCGTGATGTCGATCGCCGGCTCCACGCCGTGCTGCCAGTCCTTGGCCAGGATGTTGCGGAACAGCCGGCGGTGCAGCCGGTCCATCGCGTCGTCGTCCTCCTCCAGCTCGAGGGCCGACTCCACGTCCCTGGAGGCCACGCAGCTCCCGGCCTTGGTGACCAGGTTCTCGGCGATCTGCCCCATTTCCACGATGGTCGAGCGAGTCTCGGGCGGAATCGCCGAGTCGGGGTGCCGCAGCCGGGCCACCTTGGCCACATGGACGGCCAGGTCGCCCATGCGTTCGAGGTCGGTGCCCATGCGCAGCGCAGTGATGACCATCCGCAGGTCCACCGCGACCGGCTGCTGCCTGGCCATCAGCTCGAAGATCGACGACTCGATGTCGGCGAAGAGGGCGTTCACCTCCTGGTCACGGGAGATGACGCTCTCGGCGAGCTGGAGGTCGGCGTCGAGGAGGGCCGTGGTGGCACGGGAGATGGCCGAGCGGACCAGCCTCGTCATCTCGACCAGCTTGCCCGTCAGGAGATCAAGTTCTTCATGGTACGCGTCGCGCATGTCGTCACCGTACGTGCCACTCGATGAACGAACCTCTACTGCGAGATGAACTTTCCAGGAAAGGGCTGTTCATCCGCAGGTGAGAGGTCTGTCCCTTGAACTTCGCCACCTACCATCGGAGGCATGAGTGAGATGGCCATGAGCTTCGCGGCCCTGGCCGGGTTCGTCGTGGGAGCCCTGGCGGTCCTGTTCTACCGGAACCAGATCGAGGCTCCGAACAGGACCGAATCGGCCGACGGCGTCGAGACCGGAGCGGCGCTGCCGCAGGGCGTGGCCTCCGTGCTCGCCGTGCTCCCCTCGTCCGCCGTCGTGCTCGACGCGCACGACCGCGTGCTGCGCGCCAGCTCGGCCGCGCGCGCGTTCGGGCTGGTCAAGGGCGACAGGCTGATGGCCGCGGAGCTGCTCGCACTGGCAAGACAGGTACGCCGCGACGGCGAGATCCGCGAGAGCGAGATCGACGTCGCCGGCCACAAGTTCGGTCAGGAGACGACGAACTTCGCCGTCCGCGTCGCCCCCCTCGGCTCCTACGGCCAGGTGCTGGTGCTGGCCGAGGACCAGACCGAGCGGCGCAGGGTGGAGGCCGTGCGCCGCGACTTCGTCGCCAACGTCAGCCACGAGCTGAAGACTCCCGTGGGCGCGCTGAGCCTGCTGGCCGAGACCATCCAGGACGCCGCCGACGACCCCGAGGCGGTCACCCGCTTCGCCGGGCGCATGCAGCACGAGGCCGCCCGGCTCACCTACCTGGTCCAGGACCTGATCACGCTGAGCAGGATCCAGGGCGCCGAGCCCATCCCCACGCCGGGCCAGGTCGCCATCGACGAGGCCGTCCACGACGCCATCGACCACTGCAACACCAAGGCGGTGGCCAAGGACATCACGCTGGTCACCGGCGGCACCGAGGGCCTGCGCATCTGGGGCGACGACGAGTTGCTCGTCACCGCCCTGCGCAACCTCATCGACAACGCCGTCGCCTACAGCCCCGAGCACACGCGGGTCGTGGTCAGCGTCCGCCCGGCCGGCGACTCCGTCGAGATCAGCGTCAGTGACCAGGGCATCGGCATCCCCGAGGAGTCTCTGGAGCGCATCTTCGAGCGCTTCTTCCGCGTCGACGCGGCCAGGTCGCGGGCGACCGGCGGCACCGGGCTCGGCCTGGCCATCGTCAAGCACGTCGCCGCGGCCCACGCGGGCGAGGTGTCCGTCTGGAGCAAGGAAGGCTCCGGCTCCACCTTCACCCTCCGTCTGCCCGCCTTCGGCGGCACGGCGGTGGCAGTACCACCCTCGATTCCCCTGGAGACCGCAAAATGACCAGAGTTCTAGTGGTTGAGGATGAGGAGTCCTTCTCCGACGCCTTGTCCTACATGCTGCGCAAGGAGGGCTTCGAGGTGTCGGTCGCGGCGACCGGGCCCGAGGCGCTCGACACGTTCGACCGCAACGGCGCGGACCTCGTGCTGCTCGACCTGATGCTGCCCGGCCTGCCGGGCACCGAGGTGTGCCGCTCGCTGCGGCAGCGCTCGAAGGTGCCGGTCATCATGCTGACCGCCAAGGACAGCGAGATCGACAAGGTCGTGGGTCTGGAGCTGGGCGCCGACGACTACGTGACCAAGCCGTTCTCCTCGCGGGAGCTGGTGGCCCGCATCCGCGCGGTGCTGCGCCGTCAGGGCGACGTGGTGGAGGAGCTGGAGACCGCCGTCCTGGCCGTCGGCCCGGTGCGCATGGACGTCGACCGCCACGTCGTCGCGGTGCGCGGCGCGCAGGTGCAGCTGCCGCTGAAGGAGTTCGAGCTGCTGGAGGTGCTGCTGCGCAACGCCGGCCGGGTGCTCACCCGCGGCCAGCTCATCGACCGCGTCTGGGGCGCCGACTACGTGGGCGACACCAAGACGCTCGACGTCCACGTCAAGCGCCTGCGGGCCAAGATCGAGGCGGACCCGTCCAACCCGCGCTGCATCCTCACCGTGCGCGGCCTGGGCTACAAGTTCGACGCCGTCGAGGAGTGAACGACCCTTGTTCTGGTACGTGGGTTCGTACCAGAACAAGGGTTCTCTCATGCCGTCAGTGGGCCTCTTCGGTGGCCGTCGGGGTGGGCGACGCCGAGGGCGTCGCGACCGGGGTGGCGTTGGGGGCGGCCGGGTAGTCCTTGAACTCACGGCTGCGCGTGACCACAGGGACGTTCAGGGTCACTGTCCCGGCGTTGGCGAACTGGAGGTCCAGGCGCACGCTCTCGCCGCCCCTGAGGCTCGTGGAGATGCTCTCCAGCATCAGCTGGGGCTGCGGCTTGCCGGTGTTGACGAGCTGGTTGGGGGGAAGCTGGATCGGCGTGGCGACCTTCACGGACCCGACCGAGCCCGCGGAGACGGCCTGGAGCGTGTCGGCGGCGCCCGCCGTGTTGAGGATGTTCAGGTAGATCGGGGCTGAACCGCGCCACGGGAGCTGGGCGCCGGAGTCGGGGCCGAGGATGAACGCCTGCGGGATGTGAATGCCGCGCGTGCCATAAGCACCCTGGTCGATGAGTGCGACCGCCTCGTTCGGGGCGTACGGCTTGTTGGTGTTGGCGTCGAATCCTGCCCCGCAGCCCGCGAGCACGGGGGCTGCCAAGAACGCGGCGGCTACGACAATCCAGCGACGGCTGGTCACGTGCGGGTTCTCCTTGCTCTTGCGCGGTATGGCGCATGGGGTGTTGGGCAGCGCCTACCATATCCACCTGAATCCATGGTCATATCCGCACCCCCGCAGGTCATTCGCTATGTCCGGAAATGCGATTCATACGGTCGAGGACTTGTCAAGCCCCAATATGCGGCTTTGACCTGCAGTTATGAGGATTTCACTGTTCCGGGAGCCTGTGGATGCGTGGTACCCTGGAGTACAGCGGAAGGGGTACTTGTCACATGACTTTCCAGGTCGGCGACACTGTCGTCTACCCCCACCATGGGGCTGCTCGGATCGAAGCAATCACGAAGCGATCCATCAAGGGTGAGGAAAAGACCTACCTGGTGCTCAAGGTCGACAAGGGCGACCTTACCGTCCAGGTGCCAGCAGAAAACGCGGAACTCGTCGGTGTGCGCGACGTCGTCGGCCAGGAAGGCCTTGAGCGGGTTTTCGATGTTCTTCGGATGCCGCACACGGAAGAGCCGACCAACTGGTCGCGCCGTTACAAGGCCAATCTGGAGAAGCTCGCCTCCGGCGATGTGAACAAGGTTGCGGAGGTGGTTCGCGACCTGTGGCGTCGCGACCGCGAGCGCGGCCTGTCAGCGGGCGAGAAGCGCATGCTCGCGAAGGCTCGTCAGATCCTCGTCAGCGAGCTCGCGCTCGCCGAGAAGACCAATGAGGACAAGGCTGAGGCCCTGCTCGACGAGGTTCTCAACTCCTGAACACGAATCTTCCACGGGTGGGCGTCGGAGTCGACGTCCACCCGTTCGCTTCGGCGGACTCGGGGCGTGAGCTCAGCCTCGCCGGCCTTCGCTGGCCGGCGGAGCTCGGGCTCGACGGCCACTCCGACGGCGACGTCGCCGCGCATGCCGCCTGCGACGCGCTGCTGTCCGCGGCCGGCCTGGGTGACCTGGGCGGGCTGTTCGGCACGTCCGATCCCCGCTGGGCCGGTGCTTCCGGGGTCACCCTGCTGGAGGAGACCGCCCGCCAGGTGCGCGCGGCGGGCTTCGAGATCGGCAACGTGGCCGTCCAGGTGATCGGCAACCGTCCCAAGATGGCTCCTCGGCGTGCCGAGGCCGAGCTGGCGCTCGGCGGCGCCGTGGGGGCGCCGGTGAGCGTCTCGGCCACCACCACCGACGGGCTCGGGCTCACCGGGCGCGGCGAGGGGATCGCTGCGATCGCCACGGCCCTCGTGGTCAACCTTTCCTAGGCATTCAGCGTCTTATGTGTGGGATGCGTGAGGGTGTCCCGGCGGGTCGTCGCCGAACCCGCCAACTGTGGGGGCGGCGGTTCGTCACTGGCGCGGTACGGACCGCCGCCTTCCTCAGTGGGTAGTTTCCCCAGGTGTCGGGTATGTCCCCATCTAAGACATGTGAACGTCTCGGGGGGAGCTACACATGATCGGCGCGATCGTTTCCGCAGTAGTCATCGGCGCCATCGTCGGTGCGCTGGCCCGGCTGATAGTGCCTGGCAGGCAGAACATGTCCATCGGCCTGACGCTCATCGTGGGCATCGTGGCCGCCCTGATCGGCACCCTGATCGCACAGGCGTTCGGCTGGGCCGACACCAAGGGCATCGACTGGCTCGAACACATACTCCAGCTCGTCCTGGCTGTGGTCGGCGTGCTCCTCGTGACGCGGATGGGCTGGGGCGGACGCGGTGGCCGCACCGGTCGAACCACGACCTGACCTGCTCGTTCGTAAAGCCGGCGCATAATCGTCGGCGATCGGGTAGCGAAGCTCCCCGTGAGAGTGAACGGCTCACTCTCACGGGGAGGTTTCGTGTCATGACCATTCAGTCCATCCTTGGCGCCATCGTGATTGGCGCCGTCATTGGCGCAATCGGTCGCCTGCTGCTGCCCGGCAGGCAGGCCATCGGGTGGATCCTCACCATCGTCGTCGGCATCGTCGCCGCCCTGCTGGGCACCCTCATCGCCCAGGTGCTCGGCGTCGAGACGACCCCCGGCATCGACTGGATCGAGCTTGTGATGCAGGTCGTCCTGGCGATCGTCGGTGTCGGCCTGGTCGCGGGCCTACGCCGCGGCTCCAGGGTCTAGCGGCGCCAGGGGTGTAGACGAGATAGACGCACACGAAACGGCCCGTCCGGGATCATCCCGGACGGGCCTCTCGTTTTTTGCGTTTCCTGGGGGTGTGGCCGCTATTCCTCGGGGTCCGGCGGGCGCGGAGTGCTGCGCAGGCGGCCGGACGGGGCCTGGGTGTCCTCGTGGATCACCGGGTGGGGTGCGGTGTCCTCAGAGTCGCTCTGGGGCGTTCGAGGCTCGTCGGCGGCGGGGCGGCTTCGGCGGTCGTCCTCGATGATGGGGACGGGCTGGGTGTCGACGTCGCGGGTGTCGGTGGCCCGGGTGTCGGATCGGGGGTGGACCAGGACGTCGGTCGGCTTCACCCGGTCGCCCCACCGGACCGGCCGCCTCAACGGCTCGGGCTCGGGTTCCGGCTCTGGTTCCGGCTCCGGCTTGTGCTCGGGCTCGGGCTCGGGGTCCGGCTCGTGCTGGGGTTCCGGCTCCGGTTCGGGCTCGGGTTCCGGTTCTGGCTCGGGCGTTCGTACGGGCTCCGGGGCTCGTACGGGCTCAGGGGCTCGTACGGGCTCGGGTTCCGGCTCCTGCGGGACGGCCTGCCACTCGGACACCTGCGTCGGGACCGGGGGCGTCTCCGGCGCGGCCGTGGGCCCCACCAGCGGCGTGGACTCCAGCACGGGCGGGGGCGCCTCGGTCACCAGCGGCGGCGGCGTGTCGGCCGCGCGGCCCGGATGGAAGGGCACGAAGTCGTCGTCGTCATCCTCCTCGCGCGCCGCGGCCCGGTGAGCCTGGACGTGCTTGATCAGCAGCAGCCAGAGCCACAGGGCCACGGCCAGCATGACCCAGGGCGCCAGGGCCACGCCCACGGCCACCTGGCGCGCGTCGAAGGTGAACCGCAGCGCGGTCGCCACGTCGGCCGCCGCGGCGGCCACGATGAGCAGGACCAGCACGGTGGCGGCCTGCGCCCGCACCAGCGGCCGGGCTGGGCGCAGCAGCAGCACGCCGAGCAGCGCGACCACGAGCAGCGCGTCGAAGGCGGCCGGATAGAGGAAGGCGAGGTCCTGCCGCGCCTCGCCGGTGACGGCCAGCGCGCGCAGATCGTCGAAGGACAGCGCGCAGGCGGCTCCGGTCAGAGCGGCCACCGCGAGCCCGGCCAGGGCGATGCCCAGGCGACGGAGCGTAGAGGGGGGAGTCACGTCCATGGCGCCTTCGAGACTACAGAAGAATGGGGATCACGACCGATCGAGGGAGACACATGCCCGAGCTGCCGGAAGAAGCGCGCGAACTCCTGGATGCCCCGAATCATGCGACGGTGACCAGCCTCAACCCCGACGGCGGACCGCAGTCCACCGTGGTGTGGGTGCGCACGGACGGCGACGACGTCCTGTTCTCGACCGTCCGGGGGCGGGTGAAGCCGCGCAACTTCGAGCGCGACCCGCGGACGAGTCTGCTGGTCATCGACCCCGGCAATCCCTATCGCTACCTGGAGGTGCGCGGCCGGGTGACGATCGAGGAGGACCCCGAGGGCGCGTTGATCCAGGAGCTGGCCCAGAAGTACACAGGCGAGTCTTGGGAGGACAAGCCGGGCACCGAGCGCCTGATCATCCGGATCCGTCCTGACAAGGTCACGGTGCGAGGCTGAGTAATCGGCCTACAAGAGCCTCCGAGGCGTTAGCCTTGCCTTTGTGAGCCTGCACATCTACGACACCAGCACGCGCGCCACCCGTGAATTCGTTCCGGTCGAAGCCGGCCGGGCGTCGATTTACCTGTGTGGGGCGACCGTGCAGGCTCCTCCGCACATCGGGCACATCCGCTCAGGCGTGAACTTCGACGTGCTCAGGCGCTGGCTCACGCGTTCCGGTTACGACGTGACGTTCTGCCGCAACGTCACCGACATCGATGACAAGATCATCAGGGTGTCGGCCGCGGAGGACGTGCCCTGGTTCGTGATCGCCGAGCGCAACCAGCGGGCCTTCACCTGGGCCTACGACACGCTCGGCTGCCTGCCGCCCACCGTCGAGCCGCGGGCGACCGGCCACGTGCCGGAGATGATCACGCTGATGGAGCGGCTGATCGAGCGCGGCCACGCCTACGCCTCGGGCGGCGACGTCTACTTCAGCGTCCAGTCCTACGCCGACCACTACGGCAAGCTCTCCAACCAGAAGCTGGAGAACATGCGGGCCGCGGCCGACACCGACGACGAGTCGCTCAAGCGCGACGCGCGCGACTTCGCCCTGTGGAAGGGCGCCAAGCCGGGCGAGCCGACCTGGCCCACGCCGTGGGGGCTCGGGCGTCCCGGCTGGCACCTGGAGTGCTCGGCGATGGCCACCAAATACCTCGGGCCGACGTTCGACATCCACGGCGGCGGCATCGACCTGATCTTCCCCCACCACGAGAACGAGATCGCCCAGTCGCAGGCCGCCGGCGACGGCTTCGCCCGCTACTGGATGCACAACGGCATGCTCAAGATCGGCGCCGAGAAGATGAGCAAGTCGCTCGGCAACTCGCTGCTGATCCCCGAGATGGTGCAGAAGGTGCGTCCGGTGGAGCTGCGCTACTACCTGGCCGCGCCCCACTACCGTTCCTCGATCGAGTACTCCGAGGAGGCGCTGCTGGAGGCGGCGGCGGCCTACCAGCGCATCGAGGGCTTCGTCACCCGCGCCGCCGAGGTGATCCACGACGTCGACGCCGACGCGCCCCTTCCGCAGGCGTTCGCCGACGCGCTCGACGACGACCTCGGCACGCCGCAGGCGCTCGCCGTGGTGCACGAGGTGGTGCGCGAGGGCAACGTGGCGCTGTCTCGGGGCGACAAGGAGGCCATCGCGCGGCTGCTCGCCGAGACCCAGAACATGCTCGACGTGCTCGGCCTCGACCCTCGCTCGCCGCAGTGGCGCGGGGGCGGCTCCGACCTGTCGCCGGTGGTCGACGCGCTCGTGGCGGTGGCCCTGGAGCAGCGCAAGGCCGCGCGCGCCCGTAAGGACTACGCGGCGGCCGACGCGATCCGCGACCAGCTCGCCGCGGCGGGCATCACGGTCGAGGACACGCCGCACGGCGCCCGCTGGGAGCTTTCCCGCTGACCTTCCGCCGCTCCTGAACTGATGGCGGGCGCGCCTTCCGCGTCCGTCGTCGGCCACGGCGGACGCCTTCCGCGTCCGTCGTCGGCTGCGGCGGGCGCCTTCCGCGTCCGCCGTCAGCCGCGGAGAGCCGCGACGGCGGCGTCGGTGGCTTCGATCACGATCGTGTGGTAGCCGTCGATGCGCGAGACGATGCCCTCACGCGGGCCCTGGTGCCATTCCGGGCTGCTGTAGAAGGCGTCCTCCTGCTCGTCGCGGGTCTCTTTCGAGGGGAACGCGCGGATGAGGTACGCCTCCTCGTGGCCGTCCTCGTCCACGAGGGAGGCGCCGCTGCTCACCACGTCGATGCCGGCCTTCGCCAGCAGGGGGAGGGCTTCTTCGTGCATGACCCGGAGGAAGTCTGCGCGGGTGCCAGGTTTGAGGCGGTAGGTGCGGATCTCCAGGATCATGCGGGTGCTCCTTCGGGGGGACGTTCCGGTCGGGGAAGTGCTGGGTGGGCGGCACGTTATTCGGTGGTCGCTGACATCCTCCGTCAGTGGGGGTTCGGTCTTCTGGGCTGTGGCTAAGAACCGGTGCTTGCGTTTTCCGGCTTGGCGGTTGGTTCGTCGGTTGGTCTGTGGGCCAGGAAGAAGGCCTGCCGGCCTGAGCGGGGTCTTTCGCTCTCGTCGGGCTCGCGGATGAGCTGGGCGTCCAGGGACAGGCCGGCCCTGTCGAGGAGGTCGGCGATGTGCTCCGGGGGAGTCCAATAGACGTCCAGCGACAGCTTGTGGCCGTAGCCCTGGCTGAGGTGGCGGCGTTCGTCGCCGACCTTGAACGCGATCAGCAGGTGGCCGCCCGGCGCCAGCACCCGGTGGATCTCGGCGAACACCGTCGGCAGGAACTCCGGCGGGGTGTGGACGGTGGAGTACCACGCGACGGCGCCGGCCAGGGACGCGTCCGCCAGGTCCAGCGCGGTCATCGAGCCGACGTCGAAGCGGAGGCCGGGGTGGCTCCGGCGGGCGACGTCGATCATCCCTGGCGACAGGTCGATGCCGAAGGCGGTCACCCCGAGCGCGTGCAGGTGGGCGGTGACGCGGCCCGGACCGCAGCCCAGGTCGGCCACCTCTCCGGCATCCGGGCCCCGCACGAGCTCGGCGAACGCGGCCAGCATGGCCCGGTCCAGGGGCTTGGTGTCGAGTTCGTTCCTGAGCAGTTCGGCGTATTCGGGGGCGACGGTGTCGTAGGCCGTTCGGGTGGCGTGGAGGTAGGCGGACTCAGTCATGGCCCAGGACGATAACCAGCCTTGGGGGCTCCAGGAGTTGCCTGGGGCCGGTTCAGAGGTGGACGCCTTTTGCGCTGTTTGGGGAGGGTTTGCTGGGAGAGGGGCGGGCGGGCCTGTGGTCGTCGTGCTGGGCGGATACCGTCTCGTGTGCAGCCCGATGGAGTGACAGACGTTCGGTGAGGCAGTGAGTGGCGCGCTACGTGTGTTCTGAGGGCAGGCGGCTCGCCAGGTGTGCCGCGGCCGGTCGTATGCGGACGTCGGGATCAGGTGCGGGCCTTGCCCGGCGGGACCGGGTGGGTCGGCGGGCCGATACCCTTGATGGCATGGCAGCAGGCGGTAGGGCATCGGGCAGGCCCGCGAAGAAGAAGGGCCCCTCCAAGGGCACCGGGGGCCAGAAGCGCCGGTCGCTCGAGGGCAGGGGCGCGACGCCGCCTGCCGAGATGCGCCACTGGTACAAGGACAAGGCCAGGTCCGAGCGCATCGCCAGGGAGGACCGCGGCGGCGAGACGCGCCGTCCGGGCAGCGGCCCGGCCCGGCAGAAGCGTTCCGAGGACGCCCCCGAATACATCGGCGGCCGCAACCCGGTGCTGGAGGCGCTGCAGGCCGGGGTGCCCGCCAACGCCCTCTACGTAGCCCAGCGCGTCGAGAACGACGACCGCGTACGCGACTCCATCAAGATCGCGGCGGAGCGCGGGATCGCGCTGCTCGAAGTCACCCGGGACAAGCTCGACCGGATGACGGAGGGCGTCGTCCACCAGGGCATCGCGCTCCAGATCCCCGCCTACGACTATGCGCACCCGTCCGAGCTGGTCGAACTGGCCCAGGACGCGGCCGAGGTCCCGCTGATCGTGGCGCTCGACTCGGTCACCGACCCGCGCAACCTGGGCGCCATCGCCCGTTCGGCCACCGCGTTCGGGGCGCATGGCCTGCTCATCCCGTCCCGCCGCTCGGCCGGGGTGACCGGTGGCGCGTGGAAGACCTCGGCCGGCACGCTCGCGACACTGCGCGTCGCCCGCGCCTCCAACCTGACGGCCGCCCTCCGCGAATACCGAGAAGCCGGCCTCTTCATCGTCGGCCTCGACGGCGCCGGCAAGATCGACATCGGCGACGCCGACCTCCTCGCCGAGCCGCTCGTGGTCGTGGTGGGCTCCGAGGGGAAGGGCCTCGGCCGGTTGGTGCGAGAGCAGTGCGACGTCGTCGTCCGCATCCCCATGCAGGCCGCCGCGGAATCCCTCAACGCCGGGGTCGCCGCCGGCGTGGCCCTGTACGAGGTCGCTCGTCACAGGCGCCGCTAGCGTCTACACTGGTAGGCCGTGCCGACGTAGCTCAATCGGCAGAGCATCTGTCTTGTAAACAGAAGGTCAGGGGTTCGATTCCCCTCGTCGGCTCTGCGTGAAGAGGCCCCTGAACCGGTGTTTCCGGTTCAGGGGCCTCTTGATTTGTCAGGACAACATCGAAATCTTGCTAACGGGCTTGCTTACACGGCCGCTACCCTCCGACGGCTTGGGCGAAGACGTCGGCAGCGGTGGCCGCCTGCTCGTTGATGACGTGGGCGTAGACCCGAAGGGTGATTGCGGGGGCGGCGTGGCCGAGCCGGGCCGCGACGACGTGGACGGGAACGCCGGCCAGGAGCAGCGTGGTCGCGGGTGGGCAGGGCGTCGAGGCTGTCGAGAGGGTGGATGTGTCAGCCAGGAGGGCCGAGTTCGGAGTGCCCGGCGCCTTGAACGGCTCGCCCGGCCCCATCTCCAGCCAGCTCATCTTCGGGCTGGCCGACGTTCTTCCGCGACGCCAGGAACTCCGCCTGGACCTTGTCGGCCGGGCGGTTGTGAGTCTTGGGGGCGCGGAGGTTCCTGGGGATCAGGTTCGGCGTGGACCCGTTGAACGCCGACCAGGCCGCCAAGGCCGTCACCGCTCCTGGCCACATGCGAGCGTGCTTGCGGGCCATGACTGCGGCCACGGGACGACCGCCAAGCCCGGGAAGCTGATGGATCACAGCTCTGCGGGTCCCGCACGCCGATCTCAGGTACGGATCTTGAATGAGCGCCTACGTGGCATGGCTCTCCAGTCGCACGCCGAGCTCATGGGCGGCTTAGGCACATTTTGATCATCCCGCTTGCCGTCGACACGGGACGAACCGGGCGGGCCTGGGCGACGGCGGCGATGTCGTTCGTCTGGTGGAGCACTTCACCTCGACCTCGTGACCAGGCCCGCTTCCCTCGCGCCACGAAGGAATCGATGGTTGGAGTTGGTGTTCTTGACGATGTCGAGGAGCAGGTGGTCGTACAAGTGCTGGGCGATTCGTCCTCACTGGATGGGCGGGGGGCTGGGGTCGTGCATCGCCCTTTTGCGCTCTGAGGCCAGGCGCCTGACGCGTTTCGTGCGCCCCGCCCGGGCGAGGGTTTCGAGCGTCGCCGGATCGGAGGTGGTCGCGGCGAGTCTGAGCTGCAGCCACTCCGACCACTCGCCGGGTTGACCGACCGGCCCGCTCGTCAGGAGTTCCAGATCTTTCGCGCGGGCCTCGGCACGCTCCCGGTCCTGTCCGGCAGGGGCCAGATCGATCCACTTGCGCCGCTCGTCAGCGGTCACCGCCTCCAGCGCGCGCAGGATCACGGCCAGTGCCAGCTCCCGGTCAGGCTCTTCGGCCAGCGCGTCGCGCAGCAGTGACAAGCCGCGCTCATCCGTATTGTCCAGCGCGTCGAGGTACAGCCGCCGCCGTCGACACGTCTCGTGGTCTTCCGGGACGGACCAGGTTCCCGACTCCTGGAAGGCGTCGCATCCGTCATGCTCGAAACGGATCCGGCCGTCGAAGGGGGACGCCGCACTCGCGCACGCACCGTAGTCATTGCCGAGGGCGCCGGCCAGCGGGAACCAGAATCGGCAGGCACCGCACTGCTCGGCGTACCACTCTTCTTGATAATGGGAATCCTCGGTACGCCGATGACGCTCCCCAAGCCACCGTTCGTGAATTGCGGAGCGTTCGTCCTCGCCGTATCCAGCATGGTCGGGAGCGTCTCTCATCTGCCAGTCACAATCCTCAGGATCCGGTGGACGAGTGATCATTGACAGTTGGCCGGATCCTGGCCCTGGCGGTGACCGCCTGCGAGGGACTGGACGACCGTGCGTTCGGGGCGATGCTATTGCCGGCGGGACCGGGTCCCGCGCTGCTGCGGGGAGGTCTACGCGAAAGGGGCCAGGTACGGGCGGTCCTTCATCGAGTCGTGGATGCGGCGCAGCCACGGTGACCGAACCGTCGTCAGTCGCTCCAGTGAGCTGAAGAAGATGCGGCCATCGGGATGGAACAGCCTGTGCGGCAGCAGCGCGGGCGGGTCGTCGCGGCGGACGGCGGCAGGCATCCCGCACGCCGCGGGCATGAGCCGCCGATCGTCGTTGAAGGCCAGGTACGTCCACACGTCCGCAGCGAGCGGCACCACCGCGCCCGCGTCACACGGCCATGCCTCACCGGTCTGCGGGTGCTTCGGCACCAGGGCCATGTCAGTGATCGGCGTGGACAGGCCGGGGCCGGCCAGGACGAGGTGTCGTTCCGGCGGCCCGGGAGGGAGCAGGCTGTCGATCGTCCGGCGAAACGTCTCCGCGACGAGCCCCTCAGGGACGGACACCCGCCTGCCGCCCGAAACCGCCACCAGGTGTGCCAGGGCCACCGCGATTGCGGCCTCCCACCGGGGGCTCCAGAAACCAAGCGGATCAACGGGCGGCGTGCTCGGCAGTTCCGTCCAGTCCATCACCCGCTGGACAGGGCCGGCGACGGCGACGGGGCGCACGACGTCCGGTTCCAGCCACACCACCTGCCAGAACCCGCAGTCGTCGACGCGGGTCGCCACCGGGCAGCCGCAGCTGGCGCAGGCCAGGTTGGGACCGTACTGGCCGTCCCAGCCGCAACAGCAGCCGCCCAACCGGTCCGGGATGAAGGCGGTCCCGCGGAGGTCGCCCGGCGCGATCCCGATCCTGTCCGGAGGGCCCGTGATGTGGTACGTCAGTTGCCGGACGCCGTGATCTTCTGGTTCGGGCATCAAGGGAGCCCATGGTCGGCCATGTCCAGGGTCCACGACGTATGTTCCCGGCTCCAGAAGACCGGGGAGCAGGTCATGGCCGTACTTCTGGCCGGAGTGGTCGGGGAGCGCCACCCGCGCGACCCGCGCGGTCAGCACGGCGCCGCACGACGTACAGGAGAAGACGACCAAACAGCCTCCCTTGCCGCTTGCGAGGCGATCATGGTGGCACAACATGCGGCCTTGGGGGAGCCGGCCGAGGGTGAGAAGGCTCAAGTGATCGCGAAGTGCTGGTCGAGGGCTGCGACGAGCCGGTCGGCCGGCCCCGGGGTCGTGATCGTCGCCCATTGCCGGGCGAGGTCGAGGAACCCGGAGAAGTGCTGTTGGGCCGTGGTGAGCAGGCCGGCGAGCTGGTCGCGGGTGATCTCGATGGACGGGGAGTCATCGACGTGCTGCCGGAGCTGGATGACGTGTCCCACATGGGTGATGTGCGGCGTGGGGTCGTGTCCGAGCCAGGGTTCGTGCCCGCGGGCCACGTCCCACCAGTCCCGCCAGTTCTCCAGGCCGAAACAGCAACCGGGCGGGACGTCGACGTCGGTGGTGGTGTCGCGGAAGCGCAGACCGCCCGGAGCGCTCAGGCCGCCCGTTTCGGCGAGGTGTTGTCGCAGCTGCGCCTCGGTCAACTCGGCGGCGTGCGTGATCGGGAGGCCGTTGCAGCTGAAGATCACGGCCATGGCCGTCCCGACGTCGGCGGGGGACATCCGGCCGGAGAGGGCCAGAAGGCGGTCGTTCGACGGCTCGGTGATCGGCCAGGCCGTGAAGTCCACCGCGTCGTGGGTCTCCAGGACGACTTCGATGATGACCATGGCCGGCAGTATCCAAAGGAATCGGGTGTCCGTGCAGCCGCCGTAGAGGTGGGCGGCGAGGATCTCCTCGGGCGATGTGCTCGAAGAGCCGTCTGGAGGCCTCGACGCGTGTCGGGCTTGCCGACGTCAGGGCTTGGTCGCGGGTGGGATGACGCCCCATCTGAACGTGGAGCTCTTCAGCAGGTGCTCCGTCGCCCTGATGCCGGTCAGGTGCTCGACGAGCAGGAAGGACGGGCCTCTGTAGAGCCGGGGACGCGACGGGTAGAGCCTGTCGATCTCCTCCATCGTGTCCACGAGTTCGGCGGGCGTTTCGGTCAGGAAGCCGTCGTCGCCGCCCCAGCCGAATCTGATCTCGCCGTCCTCGCACCAGTAGAAGTAGTCGAGGTCCTTGACGCCGAGTGCGGCCTGGGAGACGAGGCGGGTGCCCTTGGACAGCTCGATGATCAGGTCTTCGCCGGTGCCTAGCCAGTCGGGGTCGAAGATGAACGTCCAGTCGCCGATGGAGGCGACGCCGACAGGGTCTCCCGGGTTCGAGAAGTAGTCGGGGTCATCGGGGAAGGGGCCCGGTGTGAAGTCCTCCCAGCGGCCGCCGAGGCGCGCGACCACCTGTTCGGGCGTGGCACGCACGTAGATGAAGCTGTAGCACTCCTCGGCGTATTCGCCGCAGAGCCAGGAGAGATCAAGGGGCTGCAAGGACATGCCGTCATGCTGGCACGCGGCACCGACAGGAACAGCTCGCGTCGTCAGTAGGCGGCCGCCTGCGTGCGTCGTGCGGAAAAGTCCAGGGGTGGGTCAGCATCCCTGCTGGAGGACGGCGGCCGGATTCATGGCCGTGTATCGCCTGCGGGCGGGGCTGCGGGCGGCAGCCCCGCCTGCCCGCCACCTCGGCCTGCGGGTGGCAGGCCGGTGGCGCCGGGCCCGGTGAAGGGGTCAGAAGGGGCCGGTCTGCGGGTAGCCGGCCTTGATGACGGCCCTGCGGGTCTTCGGGGTGAGCTTCTTCTCGCTGACGACCTTGCCGGCCGCCGGCACGTTGATCTTCGCCTTGGCCCCCCAGCCGGAGTACTTGGTGTCGGTGTGGAAGGCCATCTGGCGGTAGGCGTCGCCGTCCGAGGAGGAGGTCGAGTCGACGACCGCGCGGGTGAGCAGGTTGTTCTTGTCGAAGTACAGGTGGAACTCGACGCTGCCTTCGCCGGCCGACTTGTCGTGCCGGTAGGCGGCGAGGGTGGCGGTGCCCTGGTATTCGCCGGTGGCCACCTCGGAGGAGCTGTCCAGCATGAACTTCAGGTCCGCAGGGCTGACGCCCGTGTCGAGGATGGGGTTCTCGCGCTCGCTGGTCCGCGAGCCGATCCAGGAGCGTCCGGCGGGCAACGCCTTGGCGATGCCGGGGTTGGTCACGTAGGCGTTCCTGCCTTCGGCGACGACCCGGTAGGGAGGTTCGGCCCCCTGGCGGGACGACATGCGGACGCGCAGGTCGGCGGCCGCCACCTTGCCCTTGCCGAACGCCAGCGTCCCGTCGGTGCGGGTGTTCACCTGCACCTGCATGGCCTGGTCGTCGACGGAGAAATCAACGGTGATGCTGCTTAATTGGGCGATCTTCACGCTCTTGCCCGGTAGTAGTTGGGCTTTCAGGATTTTCACCGCGTCCGCCAGAGCGGCCTGCGCGGTTGCCGGGGATGCGGCCTGAGCAGGTACGGCTGCCGCGCACACGACCGCCGCCGTGGTCGCGAGGCCCGCGAAGAGGAGTTTCATCAGTGTCCTTCTTTTTGTGGATATAGCAGGGAAAAGAGTAAGAGAACGGTGCTGGATTGATGGGTGATATCTCGTAACAATCGTGTGCCGACGATTTCCGGGAAACCGGAAGGTCGAATATTGACCTCGATCAGGTGCGTCGCCAGGCCAGGAGGCCGTCGGGGGCGGCGGTCCGGACATAACCCGCGCTCACGAGTTCCTCCCGGAGGGTCTCCCAGGCGGGACGGTAGGCGTGCCCGACGAGTTCCTCCTCGCTGAGCACCTCGTCGCCCTGCGCGATCCGGTAGAGGTAACGGCACGTGGCGCGTTCGCCGTCCGACTCGACGATCTCGGACGAGACCGTGTACGTGTGGCGGCCCACCCGGCGGGAGTCCAGTCGCCGCATGGGACGGGGCTTCGGCGGGCCGCCGTCGCGCCAGGTGAGGACGAGAAGACCGCCGGGCTCCAGATGGTCGGCCAGGACGGGCCAGAGCCGCCCGCGGTAGCCGGGTTCCAGGGCGTACAACACGTTGATCATCACGATGGCCTCGACCGGCTCGTCGAGGTCGAGGCTCAGGGCGTCGCAGGGCAGCACGGTGACCCGTTCGAGCAGGTCAGGACGTTCGGCCAGGCGGGAGATCAGTACCGACCGCATCGTGGCCGAGGGCTCCAGCGCGAAGATCTCGGCGGGCGTGCACTCGGCCAGGGACGTGGTGATCAGCCCGGTTCCGGCGCCTATCTCCAGAAGGCTGCGGCGAACTCCGGCCAGGAGAGGGGGCAGCTTCTCGCGCACACCCGGTATGTGGCTGTGCACGGCGAGCAGGTCGTAGAAGACGGGAGAGATGTAGTCGGCCATGGTCGGCCACCGTAGTTCAGCCGACACGGACGTCGCCCGGGTCAGGCCCCCGCCGCCGGCGCCCGGTCGAGCGTCACGCCGAAGTGCTCCCGGTAGGCCGGAAGCAGCTCGTTCTCGTTCAGGATGCGTTCGGCGCGCTCGCCCTGCCGGGTGACGATCAGCTTGCGCCCGCTGATCGTGGTACGCCCCTCCGCCGTGCGGATCGAGCACACCGGCGACCTGGTGAAGTGCGAGTCCGGCGAGGTCGCCTGCCACCAGCAGGTCGGCACGAAGTCGGCCAGCTCGTACGGCCGCGCGGTGAGCCGGTAGGCGGGCTCGCCGTTGTGCGACACGTCCAGATCGCCGTGCTCCCCGGGGGCGGGCACGATCTGGAACACCCCGGCGCCGTCCTTCTGCTCGGCGCGCTCGTCGAGCCGCAGCGGCTCGTCGGCGAAGTCGCCGAAGCCGACGTCCACCAGCCACGGCTCGTCGAGGTCGACGCGGAGCGCGAGGTGGTCGAACAGCGGCCCCGGCCGGCCGCCGCCGAACACCCGCGCCGCGAGCAGGGTCACCCGGTAGCCGAGCGCGGTGAGCAGCGCGGCGAACAGGCCGTTCTGCTCGTAACAGAAGCCGCCGCGGCGGCGGGTGACGAGCTTGTCGAACAGGGCGTCGGGCGCGAGCGAGATCGGCTCGCCGAGGTGGATGCTCAGGTTCTCGAACGGCACCGCCCGCAGGTGCGCGAGCTGCAGGGCCCGCAGGCCGTGGACGTCCGGCGGCACCGGCCGGGACGCTCCGAATCTGTCCAGGTAGCGGGTGACTTGCGACTCGTCCATGACCTACAGGAAACCACGTCTCGCCTGCCCGCGCCCGCCGGATGGCGTCGCGGGTCAGCTTCGCACGGCGCACAGCAGGCGGTTGTTCCCGCGCTGCCACAACGTGCCGATCTCGCCGAACCCGGCCTTGGTCAGCGCGCTGACGTGCTGCTCGACCAGGTGGGACTCCGAGCCGTGATGGGATGCGCCGGCCGTGCTGCGCTCCTGGTTGAGATCGGCGAAGGCGGGGTCGGCGGCGATGGCGTCCCACCAGGCGCGCCAGTCCTCGGGCCGGCGGTCGCCGAAGACGCGGTCGGTCTCGCGCTGGTGCACCGCGTGCTCCAGCCGGGCCAGGGTGGGGGAGGAGGAGTCCATGTGGTCGCCGTTGAGCAGGATCCCGCCGGGGCGCAGGACGCCGGCCAGCTCGGCGTACGTCTCCTGAAGCTCCTCGGGCGAGATCCAGTGCAGCGCGGTGGTGCTGACGGCGGCGTCGGCCGGACGGTCAAGGCCGAGCGCCTCGGTCCACCCGCCGGTGCGCAGGTCGGCCGAGACGAAGCGCAGCCCCGGGTAGGCGGCCCGGCCGAGCCCCAGCAGCAGCGGGTCGGCGTCGACGGCGATCACGGTGGCCGAGGGCAGGCGTTCGAGCAGCCGGGCGGACAACGACCCCGGCCCGCACCCCAGGTCGATGACCACGGGATCCGGCCGGCCCAGCGCCTCGACCGCGTCGATCAGCGCGGTGAAGCGGGCCTCCCGGTCGGGCAGGTAGCCCTCCTGCTGACGGTCCCAGCGCTCGATCCATGCCAGCGCGGCTTCCTGAGTGAGCATCGGATCTCCCTGTAACTGTCGTCTAGGATTTGAGCAGTCACAACTTAGAACGCGAAGGTGTAACTGGTCAAGTGGATTACAACAGTCACACAGATGGGATCGTCCGGGTCGCCGTGGCACTGGTCAACGCGCTGACCCCGGGCGAGCAGCGCGGGCGCGAGTTCGCCGTCCCCGACGACCTCGCCGCGGCCGCCTCCGGCGCGCTGGGCAGCGTCTATCCCGGCCACCGCGGGATCGGCGCGGCCGACGCCGCCGAGCTGGCCGAGGTCGCGGCCCGGCTGCGCGCGGTGTTCCGCGCGGTGGCGGACGGCGACGTCGACAGCGCCGCCATGGCCACGAACGCGCTGCTGGAGGAGAGCAGGGCCAGGCCGATGCTCGAACGTCACGACGGCGAGCCGTGGCACCTGCACTTCCACGGCCCCGGCGGCTCGGTGGCGGGCGACTGGGCGGCGAGCTGCTCGACCGGGCTCGCGATCGTGCTCGGCAGCGAGTTCAGCGACCGGCTCGGCGTCTGCACCGCCCCCCACTGCGACCGCGTCTACGTGGACGTCTCCCGCAACGGCACCCGCCGCTTCTGCTCCACGGCCTGCCAGAACCGCGTCAAGACCGCCGCCTTCCGGGCCAGGACGAAAGCGGACTGAGCCGGAGTGAGCCGGAGTGAGCCGGGTCAGGCCAGGACGCGGATCGGCGCGCCGGCCAGGAACGCGTCGATGTCCTGCACGGCGTCGCGGAAGTAGGTCTCATAGTTGCCGCCGGTGACGTACCCGAGATGGGGGGTGGCCAGCACGTTGGGCAGTTTGCGCAGCTCGTGCCCGGCAGGCAGCGGCTCGGTCTCGAACACGTCGAGCCCGGCCCCCGCGATCAGCCCCTCGCGCAGCGCCGACGCCAGGGCGGCCTGGTCGACGATGGCCGCCCGCGAGGTGTTGACCAGGTAGGCGCTGGGCCGCATCAACGCCAGCTCGCGCGCGCCGACCAGCCCGCGGCTGCGCTCGCTCAGCACGAGATGGACGGAGACGACGTCGGACTCGGCGAACAGCTCCTCCTTGGCGACCGCCCGCACGCCCAGCTCGCCGGCGCGCGCCGCGGTCAGGTTCTGGCTCCAGGCGATGACGTCCATGCCGAACGCCTGCCCGATGCGGGCCATCTGCGCCCCGATCTTGCCGAGGCCGAGCAGCCCGAGGGTGCCGCCGTGCAGGTCCATGCCGACGGTGCTCTGCCACGGGCCGTCGGAGCGCATCGCCGTGGCCTCGGGCACCAGGTGGCGGGCCAGGCCGAGGATGAGCGCCCAGGTCAGTTCGGCCGGCGGGGTGGAGGCGCTGCCGGTGCCACACACGGTGACCCCGCGGGCGCGGGCGGCGTCGAGGTCGACGGAGGCGTTGCGCATGCCCGTGGTGATCAGCAGGCGCAGCCGGGGCAGCCGCTCGAACAGCTCCGCCCCGAACGGCGTGCGCTCCCGCATGACGACCACGATCTCGAAGTCGGCCAGGGCCGCCACCAGCTCGTCCTGGCTGGTGAAGTGGGCCCGGAAGCTCGTGGCCCGGACCCGCGACCAGTCGGCCAGCCCGAGGGCCACGCCCTGGTAGTCGTCGAGGACGGCGCAGCGCAGCATGATCCGTGATCCTACGCCGCGGCCCCCTGCTCCAGCTCCCCGGCGGGGCCGGGGAGCTGGAGCCCGTTCATTCGGCGGCTAGCCTTTCCGCCTCTTCGTGCAGCGCCGCGACCAGGATCAGCTCCAGGTTGAGCTCCTCCAGGTCCGGCGACGCCAGACCGTCAAGGACGCGCATGGTGGGCCTCCCTGAACAAAAGACGTCTCAGATGTCACATAGGTTCACATCTATCTGAAACGTTCTCAGGGGAGGCGCGGGCCGGAGGGAGGGGGAGTCATTCCATCCAGGGTTACAGGAATTGTCCCGGACAAATCATCAGGCAACTCCTGACAGGCCGGAATCACGGTTCAACTCGATGTCCATCTGCATCGCCAGAATCTCCTGCCGCTCCTGGTTGATCCTACGGCAGATCGTGACATATGCGGTCAGCACCTTGGAGTAGGAAGCCCGGGCCTCCTCCAGCTGGCCACGCAGACGTTCGATGCGGTCGGGGTCGGCGAACTCCTCGGCCTCGGCCTCGGCCAGCAGCGTGCGGGCCTCGTCGACGATCTCCTCGGCCCGCATCCGCGTACGTCGCAGCATCGCCGAGCACTGGAAGAGCTCCGTCAGGCGCGCCGATGAACGAGCGAACTCGGCCTTGCCCATGCCCGTGCCGCCCGCCCGATGCCAGCGAAGATTCGATGCCATTACCGCCACCTCCCCGGTCAAGGTTGCCTAACTGTAGACGTCTGTACCCCGCCGGAGGATGACCTGAGACGCCCACGGAGTACGTCCTTGATCCCGGCGGAGAGTTTTCTTCCTCTGGCAGGTCGAGGATTTTCCCCTGAAACTCATTCGGTCCCTGGTGAATGCGCTGATTAGAGCCATCTGGGTGGTCTATCTGAGGAATGCTACGAATCGCCAAGGTCGGCAAATAGGTGACTCCAAGACGGCCGATCGGCCCCCGCGGCGACGGGCTTTCGTCACATACTGAAACGACATGGCGGCGCAACGTGACTCCGAGGTGACGGCAGTGATGGCGATGGCGGCGGGCAACAACGACGAGACGGTCGACGTCAGCGTCGTCATCCCGGTGCACAACTGCCGTCCCTATCTGGACAGGTGCCTCACCTCGGCGCTCGTGCAGCGGGTGAAGAAGGAGATCATCGTCGTCGACGACGGCTCCACCGACGGCGGCGCCGAGCTCCTCGACCTCTACGCCACCTACCACCAGTCCAGCGTCAAGGTCGTGCACATCGAGGGGTCGGGCGGCGCCGGCCGGCCGCGCAACGTCGGCCTCGCCCACGCCACCGGCCGGTACGTCTTCTTCTGCGACGCCGACGACCACCTCGGCCCCGAGGCGCTGGAACGCATGGTCGCCATGGCCGACAGGAACGGCTCCGACATCGTGCTCGGCAAGATCGTGGGCCACGGCAGGCGGGCCCCCGCCTCGATGTTCCAGCAGAACGCCGAGCGCCTGACCCTCGCCGACAGCAACGTCTACAACAGCCTGAGCTGCTTCAAGCTGTTCAGGCGCGAGATGGTCGAGCGCCACGGCATCCGCTTCGCCGAGGACATGCTGGTCGGCGAGGACATCATGTTCACCGTGCACGCCTACTGCCACGCCGGCGTGATCTCGGTGGTCGCCGACTACGACTGTTACCACCTGGTCTCCAGGTCCGACGGCAGCAGCATCATGCAGCAGGCGGGCAGCCGCGACCCGATCGCCTGGCTGACCATGATCCGGCGGCCCATCCGGCTCATGGCCCGGCACGTCGAGCCCGGCCCGCTGCGCGACCACCTGCTGCGCCGGCACTTCAGGCTCGACGCCTTCAGTCAGCTCGGCACGGTGTTCCTGGAGAGCGACGACGTGCGCCGCAAGGAGATCGCCCAGGAGGTCGCGGCGCTGTGCGACGAGTGGTTCACCCCCGGCGTGCACGACCGCCTCAACACCATCGACAAGCAGCGCGTGGCCGCGCTCGGCGACGTCGACCGCCTGGTCCGGCTGGCCCGCATCGAGAGCGCCACCGTGCGGCGGCGGCTGACCGGGCTGCGCTGGGAGGAGGACTGCCTGGTGGTGAGCGGCACGGCCGGGCTGGAGGGCATCAGCCAGGACGACGGCGTGGCCCTGGTGCTGCGGGCCCGCAACGACCCGCACGGCGAGCTCGTCGTCCCGGCCGAGCGGCAGGGCGCGGAGTTCACCGCCCGGGTGGAGGCCGCCGCGCTCGCCTCCGGCGTCTGGGACCTGCGGGTGGCGGTCGAGCTGGAGGGGGTGGTGCGCCACGGCCGGCTGGGCGCCGACCGGGACAACGGCGTCACCCGGCCGCAGCCGCGCCTGATCGGCGGCGTGGTGACCCTGCCGTACTTCACCAGGGACAACGGCAATCTGAGCATCGACGTCGGCGGCCATGTCGTCGCCGTGCCCGGCACCGTCCGGCTGGAGCGGACCAGGTGGGGGCTGGGTCACCGGCTCGTCGTGCACGGCGAGGTCAGCGTGGCCGGGCAGGCCCCGGAGTGCGCGGCGATCAGGCAGATCGTCTGGCGCGAACGGCGTACCGGCCGCGAGCGCGCCGAGCGGGTGACGGCGCTGCCCGGGGGCGGGTTCGCGGCCAGGCCGGCGGTGGGCCGGCTCCCGCCCGGCACCTGGGACGCCTACCTGGAGCTCGACCTCGGCGGACCGCCCGCGCTGTTCAGGATCGAGACCGACGCCGACACGGTCGCCGGCCCGAGCAGGTGGCGGGGTGCGGCGTTGCTGCGCAGCGTGCGGCCGTACGCGACCTCGGGGAAGGGGCGGCTGAGCACGGTCGTGCGCCGGCTGACGCCGCGAACGATCCTCAGGAAGCTCCTTCAGTAATTGCCACCTATGTGCAGGTGCAAGGCGATGCTCTAAAGTGAGGAGGATTTGTTCGTCCTTCTGGAGGCGTTGCCGTGCACGTACCCGATGGCTTCTTCAACGCAGCTACATCCGTCTCCGCCGGAGCGGTGGCGGCCGCCGGGGTAGCGGTCTGCCTGCGGGGCGCCCGCCGCGAGCTGGACGACCGGACCGCGCCCATGGCGGGGCTCGTGGCGGCCTTCATCTTCGCGGTCCAGATGCTGAACTTCCCCGTCGCGGCGGGCACCAGCGGCCACCTGCTGGGCGGCGCGCTGGCGGCGATACTCGTGGGGCCCTACACAGGCGTGCTCTGCATGGCCGTGGTGCTGCTCGTGCAGGCCGTGTTCTTCGCCGACGGCGGGCTGACCGCGCTGGGCGTCAACATCACCATCATGGGCATCGTCACCGTGCTGGTCGGGTGGGGCGTCTTCCGGCTGGTCACCGCGATGGCCAGGGGCCGCGGCGGGGTGACGCTCGGGGCGTTCCTCGGGGCGCTGATCTCGGTGCCGGCCTCGGCGCTGGTGTTCTCCCTGCTGTTCTGGATCGGCGGCACCGCGCCCATCGAGGTGTCGGCCGTGGCCGCGGCCATGGGCGGCGTGCACGTGCTGATCGGCATCGGCGAGGCGCTGATCACCGCCACCACCGTCGCCGCCGTGCTGGCCGTACGGCCCGACCTGGTGTACGGCGCCCGCGGGCTGGCCAGGCCGCTGGTGCTCAAGGGGGCCGAAGGCGCCACCACGACCGTGGGCGAGCCGGCGCCGGCGGCCCGGCCGGGCGCGCTCAAGCCGTTCCTGCTGGGCGGGCTCGGGCTGACCCTGGTGCTGGCCGGCGTGGTGTCCTTCTTCGCCGCCTCCGACCCCGACGGGCTGGAGGCCGTGGCCGAGAACAAGGGCTTCAGCGGCCAGGCGGCCGACCACGCGTTCGGGTCGTGGGCGCTGGCCGACTACGGTGAGGTGGGCGGCATCCCGGTCGGCGTGGCCGGGATCGTCGGCGTCGGGCTCGTGCTGCTCATCGCCGGGGCCGTGGCGTTCGCCGCGCGCAGCCGTACGAACGTGGGTGTCTGATCTGTGAGAGACGGTGAGTGACGGTGGGCGCGGGGCATCGGCACGATCTCTACCTGCCGGCCGACTCCCTCGTCCACCGGCTGCCGCCGCAGTGCAAGCTGCTGGCCGTCTTCGCCTTCGCCGTCGTCGTGGTGGCCACGCCGCGGGAGCGCTTCTGGGCGTTCGCGGTCTACGCGGCGCTGCTCGGGGGCGTCGCGCTGGCCGCGCGGGTGCCGGTCGGGCACGTGCTGCGGCGGATGGTGATCGAGCTGCCGTTCGTGTTGTTCGCGTTCCTGATCCCGGTGATCGGGATGGGCGAGCGCACGACGGTGCTCGGGCTCTCGCTGAGCGTGCCGGGGTTGTGGGCGGCCTGGAACATCCTGGTCAAGGCCACGCTCGGGGTGATCGCCTCGATCCTGCTCGCGGCCACCACCGAGCCGCGGGTCATCCTCGTCGGGGCGCAGCGGCTGCGGCTGCCGAGCCTGCTGGTGCAGATCGCCATGTTCATGCTCAGGTACATGGATGTGATCCTGGAGGAGATGCGGCGGATGCGGGTGGCCCGCGAGTCGCGCGGGTTCGAGGCGCGCAACTTCCGGCAGATCCCGGTGATCGCGCGTTCGGCCGGGGCGCTGTTCATCCGTTCGTACGAGCGGGGCGAGCGGGTGCATCTGGCGATGCTGAGTCGCGGCTACGCTGGACGGATGCCGATAATTCAAGATATTTCGGCATCCATCGGGCAGTGGGCGGCGGCGCTCGCCCTGCCCGTCGTGGCACTCGCGGTTCTGGGGCTCTCATGGTGAACTCTCTGGAGGTCAGTGACCTGGCCTACGCCTACCCCGACGGCACTCAGGCGCTGTTTGGCGTGAACCTGGCGATCGGCCGCGGTGAGCGGGTGGCGCTGCTCGGCCCCAACGGCGCCGGCAAGACGACCCTCGTCATGCACCTCAACGGCATCCTCACCGCCGGGCACGGCAGCGTGGCCGTGGGCGGCGTCCCGGTGCGCAAGGACACGCTCAAGGAGATCAGGCAGCGCGTCGGCCTGGTCTTCCAGGACCCCGACGACCAGCTCTTCATGCCCACGGTCCGGGACGACGTCGCCTTCGGCCCGGCCAACGCCGGTCTCAAGGGCGCCGAGCTCGACCAGGTGGTCCACGACGCGCTCGACCGGGTCGGCATGCTGGAGGCCGCCGACCGGCCGCCGCACCACCTGTCGTTCGGGCAGCGGCGCCGGGTGGCGGTGGCCACGGTGCTGGCGATGCGACCGGAGATCCTGGTGCTCGACGAGCCGTCCTCCAACCTCGACCCGGCCGCGCGCCGGGAACTGGCCGAGATCCTGCGCTCGCTGGACGTGACGGTGCTCATGGTCACCCACGACCTGCCGTACGCGCTGGAGTTGTGCGAGCGCTCGCTGATCCTGTCGGGAGGCGTGATCGCCGCCGACGGGCCCACGCGCGAGCTGCTGGCCGACGCCGAGCTGCTGGCCGGGCACCGCCTGGAACTCCCGTACGGCTTCGCCGTCCCGGCCGGGTGAGGCAACCTGGTCCCCAGGTCGCGGGACGGCCGGCCGGACGGGTAAGAACCCTCAGCGCCGCGTCTAGCGCATGATTAGTCCGGTCTAGTCCTTCTGTATCCGGCTCTTCGTAGTTTGTGCATGCCCGCTATCCGGGGATGTCGAAGTACAGTGGCTCATCGAGGAGGGGCCAAATGAAGCTGCGGCTTGCGCGACACGCCCTGGGTGACGCCGTGGTGGTGGCTGTTGAGGGAGAGCTCGACCTGTTCACCGCACCGTTCCTCCGCGACGAGGTCCGCGACGCCATCAAGCAGGACAGCGCCAGGCTCGTGCTCGACCTGCAGCAGCTGTCGTTCATGGACTCCAGCGGGCTTTCCGTGCTGATCGAGGCCTGGCGGCTGGCCACGGGAGAGGGCGGCGGGGTGTCGCTCGCCGCACCCCAGGCGCCCGTGGCGCGCATCCTGCGGACCACGGGGCTCGACCGGCGGATCAAGGTGTACTCCGACGTCGACAGCGCCGTGGGGGAGATTTAACCCGCCCCGAGTAGAACTTCATTCGGTTGGCGCGTTAAGGTCCGGGATATGGACGTCAACGGATCTGCAGCAATCATCTCCGGCGGTGCCAGCGGCCTCGGTGAGGCGACGGCCCGCGAGCTCGCCCGCGCGGGCGCCACCGTGGTCATCGCCGACCTCAACGAGGAGCGCGGCAAGGCCGTCGCCGACGAGCTCGGCGGCGTCTTCGTCAGGACGGACGTGTCGGACGACGATCAGGTGCAGGCGGCCGTCGACGCGGCCGTGGCCACGGGCAAGCCGCTGCGCGTCGTGGTCAACAGCGCGGGCATCGGCTGGGCCGAGCGCACGGTCAACCGCGAGGGCAAGCCGCACAACCCGGCCACGTATCGCAAGGTGATCGAGGTCAACCTGATCGGCACCTTCAACCTCATGCGCATCGCCGCGGCCGCCATCGCCGCCACCGAGCCGGTCGACGCCGACGGCCAGCGCGGCGTGGTCATCAACACGGCCTCCGTCGCCGCCCTGGAGGGCCAGACGGGCCAGCTCGCCTACTCCGCCTCCAAGGGCGGCATCGTCGGCATGACGGTCCCCGCCGCGCGCGACCTGGCGGCCATCGGCGTACGCGTGAACACGATCTGCCCCGGCATCATCGACACCCCCATCTACGGCTTCTCCGGCAACGCCGAGGAGTTCAAGGCCAAGCTCGTCGCCCCCGTGGTCTTCCCCAAGCGCATGGGCCGGGCCGACGAGTTCGCCCACCTGGTGCACTCGCTCGTCCAGAACGACTACATGAACGCCGAGGTCGTGCGCTTCGACGGCGGCATCCGCTTCCAGCCCAAGTGAGGTCCCGTGTCTGACGAAGTGCTCGTCGAGGAGTCCGGCAACGTCGCGGTCATCACCATCAACCGGCCGAAGGCGCGTAACGCGATCAACGGCGCGGTGGCCCGGGGGATCGCCGAGGCGCTGGACACCTTCGACGCCCGCCCCGAGATCTCGGCGTACGTGCTGACCGGCGCCGGGGGCACGTTCTGCGCGGGCATGGACCTCAAGGGGTTCCTGTCCGGCGACTTCCCGGTGGTCGAGGGGCGCGGCTTCGGCGGCATCGCCGAGGCGCCGCCCAAGAAGCCGCTGGTGGCCGCGGTCGAGGGGTACGCGCTGGCGGGCGGCTTCGAGCTGGCCCTGTCCTGCGACGTCATCGTGGCCTCGGCGGAGTCCACGTTCGGGCTGCCCGAGCCGAAGCGCGGGCTGGTGGCGGGCGCGGGCGGGATCATGCGGCTGCCGCGGCGGATCCCGTACCACGTGGCCATGGAGATCGCCCTGACCGGCGACCACTACCCCGCCTCCCGCCTGTACGAGCTGGGCCTGGTCAACCGGATCACCGAGCCGGGGGCCGCCCTGGAGGGCGCGCTCGAGCTGGCCCGCAAGATCGCCGCCAACGCTCCCCTGGCGCTCGCGGCGACCAAGAAGGTGATCATCGAGTCTCAGGACTGGCCCCTGGAGGAGATGTTCAAGAAGCAGGGCGCGATCATCAACCCGGTGTTCGGCTCCAAGGACGCCATGGAGGGCGCGGCGGCCTTCGCCGAGAAGCGCGCCCCCCAGTGGAAGGGCGAGTAACCCTCACCCGTACGCCGGCCCCTTCCGTACCTCCGGAAGGGGCCGCGTCAACGCGCGTGCGTGACCTTTCCTGCGTACGGTAAAGGGAGGAGACGACCACCAGGAGAGCGCATGAGCGACCATTCGGGTTCGAGGTTCGAGTCGGCCAGGCGCGGCGCCGGCACCTTCCTGTCGAACGCGATCAAGGCGATCGTCATCCTCGGGTCCATGCTCGCCGTGATGTGGGTCCTGGAGGGCGTCGACTACGTGATGGACGGCGCGCTCGACTCCTACGGCATCGCGGGCTGGGACGCCGACGGCCTGGTGGGCATCCTGTTCGCGCCGTTCCTGCACGGCGGCTTCGGCCACCTGATGGCCAACTCGCTGCCGCTGCTGGTGCTGGGCTTCCTGGCGGCGGTGCGCGACATCCGCAAGTTCCTGTGGGCCACGTTGCTGATCGTGCTGATCGGCGGCCTCGGCACGTGGGTGTCCAGCCCCGACGTGATCACGATCGGGGCGAGCGGCCTGATCTTCGGCTACTTCGGCTTCGTGCTGGCCCGGGGCCTGTTCGACCGCCGCCTGGTGGACATCCTGATCGGCATCGGCGTGGGCGTGGCCTACTACTCGATCCTGTGGGGCCTGCTCCCCAACCAGCAGGGCATCTCGTGGCAGGGCCACCTGTTCGGGCTCCTGGGCGGCGTGGTGGCCGCCTGGGTGCTGCGCCGCAGGAAAGAGCTGCCGGCCCGCTTCTGAGCCCTACAGGTGCGGTTTGGTGTGCTCGGCCGGTGAGCTGGAGAGCATGCGGTCGATGAGCGCCAGGCCGATCGCCGAGGCCACGAACGCCAGGTGGATGATCGTCTGCCACATGATCTTGTCGTTGGGCACGTCACGCGCCCGGATGAACGTCTGCAACAGGTGCACCGACGAGATGCCCACGATGGCCGTGGCCAGCTTGACCTTCAGCACGTTGGCGTTGACGTGGGAGAGCCACTCCGGCTCGTCGGGATGGTCGTTGAGGTTGATGCGCGAGACGAACGTCTCGTAGCCGCCGATGATCACCATGATCAGCAGGTTGGAGATCATCACGACGTCGATCAGCGCCAGGACCGTCAGCATGACGACGACCTCGGCCGACGTGCCGTCGCCGGTCGCCGGGTGCAGGAAGACGCTGCTCAGCAGGTGCCACAGCTCGGTCATGAACTGCCACACGTACACCGCCTGGGCCACGATGAGGCCCACGTAGAGCGGGACCTGCAGCCAGCGGCTGGCGAACATGAGGTAGCCGAGGCCGCGGGGCAGCGCTCGCCCCTGGCCGATCGGGGGCTGTTCGGGCAAGAATGTTTCCTACTGATCGAGCCGGAGGACTGGTGAATTGGCGAACCTGGGATCCCTGGAACGCGCGATCATGAACGTGCTGTGGGATGCCGGCAGGGCCATGCGCGTGCGGGAGCTCCTGGACAGCCTCAACGAGGACCGCGACCTGGCGTACACGACCGTGCAGACCGTCGCCGAGCGGCTGGTGCGCAAGGGCCTGCTGGTGCGCACGCCCGCGCGCAACGCCTTCCGCTATGCCGCCGCCTGCTCGAGGGCCGAGCACGTCAGCCGCCTGATGCTGGAGGCCCTCGCCGTCAGCACCGACAGGCTGCCGGTGCTGACGAGGTTCGCGCAGAGCGTCGAGGAGGCGGACGCCCTGGCGCTCCTGGACGAGCTGACCCGCCGCACGGGCCGGCGGGCGATGGGCTAGAGCTGGGCTAGAGGCGCTCGACCACGTGGTCGACGCAGACCGTGAGAGCCTCGACGTCGGACGGCTCGATGGCCGGGAACATCGCGATGCGGAGCTGGTTGCGGCCCAGCTTGCGGTAGGGCTCGGTGTCGACGATGCCGTTGGCGCGCAGCACCTTGGCCACCTCGGCGGCGTCGACGTCGTCGTTGAAGTCGATCGTGCCGACCACCTGCGAGCGGAACTGCGGGGCGGCGAACGGCGTGGCGTAGGACGACTTCTCGGCCCAGGTGTACAGGCGCTGGCTGGACTCTGCGGTGCGGGCGGTGGTCCAGGCCAGGCCGCCGTTGCCGTTCATCCAGTCGAGCTGGTCGGCCAGCAGGAACAGCGTGGCCACCGCGGGCGTGTTGTAGGTCTGGTCCTTGCCGGAGTTGTCGATCGCGATCGGCAGGCTGAAGAACTCGGGGACGTACCGGCCGGAGGCGGCGATCTCCTCGACCCTGGCCAGGGCGCGCGGCGACATGATCGCGATCCACAGGCCGCCGTCGGAGGCGAAGCTCTTCTGCGGGGCGAAGTAGTAGACGTCGGTCTCGGCGATGTCGACCGGCAGGCCGCCCGCGCCGGAGGTGGCGTCGACCAGCACCAGCGAGTCGTCGCCGCCCACGCGGGAGATCGGCATGGCGACGCCGGTCGAGGTCTCGTTGTGGGTGAGCGCGTAGACGTCGACGCCGTCCTCGGCCACCGCGGCAGGGTGGGTGCCGACGTCGGACTTGATCACGCTCGGGTCGGCCAGCCAGGGCGCCTTCTTGGCGACGGCGGCGAACTTCGAGGAGAACTCGCCGAACGACAGGTGCTGGGACTTCTCCCTGATCAGCCCGAAGGCCGCGATGTCCCAGAACGCGGTGGTGCCGCCGTTGCCCAGCACGACCTGGTAGCCCTCGGGCAGCGAGAACAGGTCGGCGAGCCCGGAGCGCACGCGGCCGACCAGGTTCTTGACCGGCTTCTGGCGGTGGGAGGTGCCCATGAGGCTCGCGCCGGAGGCGGCGAGCGCGGCCAGTTGCTCGGTGCGAACCTTCGAGGGCCCGCAGCCGAAGCGGCCGTCGGCGGGCTTGATGTCAGCGGGAATCACGATGTCAGCCACGTGCCAAGCCTACTGAGGCCGTCCGGGTGACGTCGCACGGGTCCGCCGAATGAGACGCGGAACGGCCCGCCCCTTGAGCGGGCGGGCCGTTCATGACACGGGTGAAAAACGTGTCAGATCGTGCCGACGACCTCGGAGGCGCCGGGCACGTCGCTCAGCGGGCGCGAAGCCGGGCCGATGTAGTTGGCGCTCGGGCGCACCAGCCGGCCGGTGAGCTTCTGCTCCAGGATGTGCGCGGCCCAGCCGGCCGTGCGGGCGCAGGTGAACATCGAGGTGAACATGTGCGAGGGCACCTCGGCGAAGTCCAGCACCACGGCCGCCCAGTACTCGACGTTCGTGGCGAGCACCCGGTCGGGCTTGCGGGCGTGCAGCTCCTCCAGGGCGGCCTGCTCCAGCGCCGCCGCGACCTCGTAGCGGGGTGCGTCGAGCTCCTTGGCGGTGCGGCGCAGCACGCGGGCGCGCGGGTCCTCCGCGCGGTAGACGCGGTGGCCGAAGCCCATGAGCCGGTTGCCCTTGTCGAGCTCGCTCTGGACGTACTTCTTGGCGTCGCCCAGCTGCTCCACGCCTTCGATCATGTGGAGCACGCGGGCGGGTGCGCCGCCGTGCAGCGGGCCCGACATCGCGCCCACGGCGCCGGAGAGCGCCGCGGCCACGTCGGCGCCGGTGGAGGCGATGACGCGGGCGGTGAACGTGGACGCGTTCATGCCGTGCTCGGCGGCCGAGGTCCAGTAGGCGTCGATGGCCTTGACGTGCTTGGGATCAGGCTCACCGCGCCAGCGGATCATGAAGCGTTCGACGATGGTCTTCGCCTCGTCGACCCGGCTCTGCGGCACCATCGGCAGGCCGAGGCCGCGCGCGGACTGCGCGACGAAGGAGAGCGCCATCACGGAGGCGCGCGCGAGCTGGTCGCGGGCCTCCTCGTCACTGATGTCGAGCAGGGGCTTGAAGCCATAGGCCGGAGCCAGCATGGCCAGCGCACTCTGCACGTCTACGCGGATGTCACCGGAGTGGACAGGGATGGGGTACGGCTCCGCCGGGGGCAGGCCCGGCTGGAACTTGTTGTCGACCAGCAGGCCCCAAACGTGCCCGAACGGGACACGGCCGACCAGCTCCTCGATGTCGACGCCCCGGTATCGAAGGGCGCCCCCTTCTTTGTCCGGTTCCGCGATCTCGGTCTCGAAAGCTACGACGCCTTCGAGGCCGGGTTTGAAGTCGGACATGCTCGGCCGCCTCCCTTTCTTGCCATGTAACGGCAATGCCTTGATGTCGAGATACCGGCGGGTCAATTTAACCCCCTCCCAGGTCATGGTCGGTCTCGGGACCCGCCGAAACGCCAAACCCGCTGGTAGGGAGCCTGCTGTGGGCACGTGTCCCGCGACCTGCGTCAGGCCGCCGAACGCGCCCTAGCGTGGGATCTGCCACATGAGCGCGCAAGAATACCGTCTCGTGGATGCCACCCCGCGCCCGCCCCTGCTGGCGGCGCTACGCCGAACGTACGAGGGCGAGCCGTTGCTCGAGACCGACCTCGCGTCCGACCCCGTCGCGCAGTTCACCGTCTGGTTCCAGGACGCGCTCGACGCCGGCCTGCCCGAACCCAACGCCATGGTCCTCGCCACCGCCTCCGCGGGCGGCCGGCCGAGCGCCAGGACGGTCCTGCTCAAGGGCTACGACGAGAACGGCTTCGTCTTCTACACCAACTACGAGTCCCGCAAAGGCCGCGACCTGGCCGAGAACGGACGCGCCTCGCTGCTGTTCCCCTGGCACGCCATCCGCCGCCAGATCCGCATCGAGGGCACCGTCGCCCGCATCTCCCACCAGGAGTCGGCCGACTACTACAACTCCCGCCCGTACGGCTCCCGCATCGGGGCCTGGGCCTCGCGGCAGTCGGCGGTCGTGCGCTCGCGCGAGGAGCTCGACGAGCGCTACGAGGAGCTGGCCGCCCGCTGGCCGGAGGATCCGCCGGTGCCCGACTTCTGGGGAGGCTTCCGGGTGACCCCGACCGAGGTGGAGTTCTGGCAGGGACAGCTCGACCGGATGCACGACAGGCTGCGCTACCGGCGTACCCGACCCGGTTGGGCTTTGGAGAGACTTGCACCATAAATTGCCTTAGGTGGCATTCGGGGAACTGGTCAAACGTCATCTTGTGGACACCAGGCCGCTGGCCGTGCCCGCGTACCGGCGGATCTGGTCCGGCCAGGCCGTCTCGAACGTGGGCGTCGCCGTCACCGTCGTGGCGGTCGGCCAGCAGGTCTACGACCTGACCCACTCCTCGCTGTGGGTGGGCCTGCTCGGCATGGCCAACCTCGTCCCGCTGCTGGTCTTCGGGCTGTGGGGCGGGGCCGTGGCCGACGCCTTCGACCGGCGCAGGCTGCTCGTCATCGGCTCGCTCATCACCTGGGCGGCCACCCTGGTCATCCTGGCGCAGGCCCTGCTCGGGCTGGGCAACGTGTACCTGATCTTCGCGGCGACGGCGGTCAACGCGACCGGGTTCGCGATCACCGGCCCGACCAGGGGCTCGGTGATCCCGCGCATCCTCGACCCCGAGCTGGTCCCGGCCGCCAACGCGCTCAACTCGCTGGTCTACAGCCTCGGCGCGGTCGTCGGCCCGATGCTCGGCGGCGTGCTGCTGGCCACCGGCGGCGACCACCCGAACTACGCCGCCGCCTACGCGGTGGACGCCCTGCTGTTCAGCGGCGGCCTCTACGCGGCCCTCAGGCTGCCCGCCCTGCCCCCGCTGGGCGAGGTGACACGTCCGGGGGCCCGGGCGGTCTGGGAGGGGCTCAGCTTCATCGCCAGGAGCCCGGTGCTGCTGATGTCGTTCGTCGTGGACATCATCGCGATGGTGTTCGCCATGCCGCGCGCCCTCTACCCCGAACTGGCCGCCGATCGGTTCGGCGGCTCGATGACCGCGCTCGGCTGGGTGACCTCCGCCATGGCGATCGGCTCGGTCGCCGGCGCGCTGTTCTCCGGCTGGGTGGGCCGGATCTCGCGGCAGGGCGTCGCGCTCGTGCTGGCCATCGCCATGTGGGGGCTCGCCGTCGCCGCCGCGGGGCTGGTGCGCGAGTTGTGGCTGGTCGTGGCGTTCATGGCGGTCGGCGGCGTGGCCGACGTCATCTCGTCGGTGTGGCGGCAGTCGATCCTGCAGCTCTACGCCCCCGACGAGATGCGCGGGCGGATGCAGGGCGTGTTCATGGTGGTCGTGGCGGGCGGCCCGCGCCTCGGCGACCTGCGGGCCGGGGCGACCGCGACCGCCTTCGGGCTCACCGGCGCCTGGGTGGGCGGGGGACTGGCGTGCGCGGTCACCGTGCTCGTCGTCGGCCTGTCGGTGGCCGGGTTCCGCAATTACCGCTCCGACACCCGCGCCGCGGCCTTGAGGTCGGAGACGAAGCCCGCGTAGGCCGCGTCCCGGTCGGGCGCGCGCAGCACCGCCGAGGGGTGGATCGTGGCCACCGCGAGCGCGTCGCCGAGCGGCACCGGCTCGCCTCTGTGCTCGGTCAGCCGGAACGTCCTGCCCAGCAGCGACCTGGCCGCCGTCGCGCCGAGCACCACGACCACGTCGGGACGCACCAGCTCCAGCTCCGCGCCGAGCCACGGACGGCACGCCTCGATCTCGGCGACCGTCGGCTTCTGATGAATCCTTCTCTTCCCCCTGGGAGTGAAGGAGAAATGTTTGACGGCGTTCGTCAGATAAACCGCGTCCCGTTCGATTCCCGCTTCCTCCAGGCCCCGGTCCAGCACGCGCCCCGAAGGCCCCACGAACGGATGCCCCTCGCGGTCCTCGCGATCTCCCGGCTGCTCGCCCACCAGCATGAAACGGGCCTGCTCGGGGCCCTCGCCGAACACCGTCCGGGTGGCCTTCGCGTACAGGTCGCAGCCCTCGCAGCGGGCGGCCGCCGTCCGCAGGGAGCCGAGGTCGCGCCGGGCGGGAAGGAACTCGGCCGCTCCGTTGTTGCCGTCCTTAACCATCGTCGGTCGTTCTCCCAATAGGGTTCCTGAAGACTTCTGTGCCCGTAGCGGACGGGCTCAGTCCCCGCCACGACCGGCGTAGCATTTCAGTTGGGAGGAGCCTTGACCGCACACGGCCTGATCGACACGACGGAGATGTATCTCCGCACGATTTACGAGCTCGAAGAGGAGGGCATCGTCCCCCTTCGCGCCCGCATCGCGGAGCGCCTCCAGCAGAGCGGCCCCACCGTGAGCCAGACCGTCGCCCGCATGGAGCGCGACGGCCTCGTCCGCGTCGAGGGCGACCGGCACCTGTCGATGACCGACCTGGGCCGCACGCTGGCCACCCGGGTGATGCGCAAGCACCGCCTGGCCGAATGCCTGCTCACCCAGGTCATCGGCCTTCCCTGGGAAGAGGTGCACATCGAGGCGTGCCGGTGGGAGCACGTCATGTCCGAGTCGGTCGAGGCGCGGCTGGTGACGCTGCTCGACAACCCCACGGTCTGCCCGCACGGAAACCCCATCCCGGGGCTGGCCGAGCTGGGGGCGCAGGAGGTGACCGAGGGCGCGGCCAACGTCCTGACCTCGATGTCCGAGGCCGCCGGGCCGCGTGACATCCCGGTCGTGGTGCGCCGGATCAGCGAACAAGTGCAAAGCGATCCTGCTGTGATGCTTAAACTCAAGCAAGTTGGGATACAACCCGGACGCGAGGTGACGCTCGCGGCGAGCGACGACGGTGTGCGGGTGACAGGTGACGGTGACGCGAACGACACTCCCGCGGAGCTTCCGCGTGACGTTGCCGCGCACGTTTTTGTCTCCAAGCGCTGACGCGCGCGCAGCCACTTGGTTGAATCCCTCTCGGGAGGCCCTCCACTCTCCCCTGGCCAAGACAGTTGCAGGAGCACCCGTGGTCCGCTGTGCGCACAAGCCACCCCAAGGAGTGGTCTCCGGATGAAGCGATGGGGGGATCTGTCACAAGAAACGGCTGATCACCTTGGTGCCGGGTCCGTTTTGGACCATGCCGAAATGGCAGTGGTCGTGACAGACCGCTTCAGCAATCTCCTCTACTGGAATCCCTTCGCCGAGCAGCTGTTCGGCCGTCCCGGCAACGCGCCGGCGCGTGACGCGTCCGTCCTGTCCCTCGGGATCATGGAGAAGGACCACCCGCTGGCGATCGAGCTGGCCAAGCACGTGCTCAAGGGCGGCGTGTGGGAGGGCACGTTCGACGTCAGGCGCGGCGACGGCACGATCGTCTACGTCCGCGCCCAGGCCGTGCCGCTGCGCCACCCGTCCGGGTCGGTCACCGGCATCGTCATCCTGGCCCGCGAGGCCCTGCGCAGCAACGAACGCGAGAAAGACCGTTTCGGGCTCCTGGAACGCATCGGCGAGCGGCTGGCCGGCTCCCTCTACGTCGAGGAGACGCTCAAGCGCGTCGCCGAGATGCTCGTGCCGCAGTTCGCCGACCACTGCTTCATCGAGCTCATGGAGGGCGACCGGCTGGTCCGCCGGGTCTCGGAGCACGTCCAGGGCTGGACCCCGCCCGCGGGCACCTGGAAGCCGGTGGGCGCGGAGATCCGCTACCCCTCCGGCCACTACGCCGACACCGCCCTGCGCCGCCAGGAGACCATCCTGGTCGAGGACTTCTCCACCACCAGCTACCCGTCGCCGCACGAGGGCAGCGCGCGCCTGGCCGGCGAGATCGGCATGACCTCGGCCATCGTCGCCCCCCTGCTGGTGCGCGGCGAGACGCTGGGCCTGATGTACCTCGGCCTGTCCAACCTGACCGACCGGCGCAGCCCCCACTACGACGCCTTCGACCGCGACTTCGTGGGCGCCATCGCCACCCGCGTGGCCCTCGCGATCGACAACGCGCTGCTGTTCGAGGAGGAGCGCCACACCGCCGAGTCGTTCCAGAAGCACCTGCTGCCCAGGGCGCTGCCCCAGCTCGACGGCCTCGACATCGCGGTGCGCTACTACCCGGCGGCCCCGCTCGCCTCCCACGGCCAGGGCATCCAGACCCAGGTCGGCGGCGACTGGTACGACGTGATCCCGCTCTCGGCCGGCCGGGTCGGCATCGTGATCGGCGACGTCGAGGGCAGGGGCGCCAAGGCCGCGGCCATCATGGGCCAGCTCAGGGCGGCGCTGCGGGCCTTCGCACAAGACGACAAGTCGCCCGCCGACATCCTGGCCAGGCTCGACGAGTGGACCCGCATCATCGCCACCCCCGAGCAGGACGACAACGGCGCCGACGTCAGCATCCCGCCCATCGTCACCTGCCAGTACCTCGTCTACGACGCCTGGTCCCGGCAGCTGTCCTTCGCCAACGCCGGGCACGCGCCGCCGCTGCTGGTGGTCGACGGCCAGTGCCTGGAGATGGACATCGAGGAGGTCGGCCAGCCGCTCGGCGTCCGCGCCAAGGGCCTGCACGCCGACCTGGTCTACAAGGAGGAGACCCGCACCCTCCCGCCGGGCGCGGCGCTGCTGCTCTACACCGACGGCCTGGTCGACCGGCGTCCGGGCCGCGACGGCAGGATGCCGAGCGAGGAGGAGACGCTCGGCGTGCTGTGCGAGAAGCTCGCCAAGATGGCCGACGCCGACGTCGAGCGCATCGCCGACGCCGCCACCATCGCGGTGCCCGGCGAGATCGACGACGACATGGCGATCCTGGTCGTCCGCTCCAGCGACGTCGACCTCGACGTCGAGGAGCGCACCTTCCCGGCCCAGCCGATCATGGTCGGCGAGGCGCGCCGCATGGCTTCCGAGGCCTTCTCCGGCTGGAACGTGCCCGAGGAACGCGCCGAGCTGGCCTGCCTGCTGGTCTCCGAGGTCGTCACCAACGTGGTGCTGCACGCCTCCACCGCCAACTCCCCGCGCCGGGAGCTGGTCGTCGAGGGGCCGCCGCTGCCGTTCGAGGAGTCCTGGGACATGCCGGGCTTCGAGGAGGAGCCGGTCGGCGACAAGGAGTTCACGCTGCGGCTGCGCAGGGGCGAGGAGTCGGTCTGGGTCGAGGTGTTCGACCAGGATCTCCGCCTGCCCCGCATCCGCAGCGCCGGGGAGAACGACGAAGGCGGCCGCGGCCTCTACCTGGTCGACCAGCTGGCCAAGCGCTGGGGATCCCGTCCCACCAGGGAAGGCAAAGCGGTCTGGTTCGAGATTCCCACCCGGAGCAGGTGAGTGGTTCACTGGGCCGCATGGAGCTGGCCTTCGAACGCCGGGGCAGCGGCGAGCCGCTGATCCTCGTCCACGGCATCGGACACCACTGGCAGGCGTGGTTGCCGGTGATGGACCGGCTGGCCGCCGACCACACGGTGATCGCCGTCGACCTGCCCGGTTTCGGGGTGTCGCCGCGGCTGCCCGCGGGGACCCCGTACACCGCGGAGTCGCTGGCGGACGCGGTCGAGTCGTTCTGCGCGCTGCTCGGCATCCGGGAGCCGCACGTGGTGGGCAACTCGCTCGGCGGCTACATCGCGCTCGAACTGGCCTCGCGCGGCGTCGTGCGCGCGGCGACCGCGTTGTCGCCGGCCGGCTTCTGGTCGCGCTCCGAACTGCTCTACTGCCAGACGACGCTGAAGGCCCTGCGGAGCTCGGCGCGCGCGATGTCGCCAGAGCAGGCGGCCAGGGCGGCCGGCAACCCGTTCATGCGGGCGGTGTCCAGCGGGGTGCTGGTGGCCCGGCCGAGCCGGCTCGACCCCGCCGGGCTGGTCGCGGCCACGCAGGCGCTGGCGGGGGCGGCGGGCTTCGACGAGACGCTGGAGTCGTTCGGCGGCCTGATGCCGCCCGCCCCGCCGAAGTCGCCCATCACGATCGCCTGGGGTGAGCGCGACCGGTTGCTGCCGCGCCGCCAGGCCGTACGCGCGGCGCGCTGGTCGGGGCAGCGGGTCAGGCTGCTCAAGGGCTGCGGGCACGTGCCGATGAGCGACGATCCGGAGCTGGTCGCCCGGGTCGTGCTGGCGGCCGACCGCACGGCCTCCTAACGCTCGGCGTTGGCCGCCATGCGGCGCAGCACGTCGACGGCGGTCCGGTACTCCTGCGCGCTCACACCCTGCGTGACCTGCTGCCGGAACCGGGTGACGCGCTCGGAGACGGCCGTGTGCACGGCCCGGCCCTCGTCGGTCAGCCGCCCGTCCGCCAGCCATCCCCTCGACGTCAGGCTCTGTACGGCCTGCTCCACCCCCTCGAACGGCGCCAGCGCGGTGGCGCTCTCCCCTTGGGCGGTGGCGTGAAGAAGCTGCCACTCCCTGCGTGAGGCGCCGTACGCGGCCAGGGCTTGACCCATCGCGCTCTCCAGCAGGTTGTCGAGGTGCTTCACCCAATATCCGATAGGTCTGTCCATGCATGTATAATAGCAACTATATGTACGAAGACAAGGAAATTGCCGCGATCGAACGCGCGATGGTCGCGATCAGGCGCAGGCAGAGCAGGCGGGCGCTGGCCCGGCATCACGGCGCGGCGGGCCCCGAATACGAAGTGCTCGACGTGATCGAGGGCGCCGGCGGGCGGCTCACCGTGTCGGCGGTCGCCGAGGCGCTCAACGTCGACCAGCCGCGGGCGAGCCGGCTCGTGACGGCCGCCGTGACGGCGGGGCTGGTACGGCGGGAGGCCGACCAGGCCGACGGGCGGCGGGCGTGGCTCGTGCTGACGGACGCGGGCGCCGCCGCGCTCACGCAGGCCCGGCAGGCCCGGCAGGCGGCCTTCGCGTCGGCCACGGCCGACTGGTCGGCGGCCGAGCGGGCCGAGTTCGCCCGGCTGCTGACCAGGTTCGTGCAGGGGATGCTGGGGTGAGCCTCCCGGCGCTCAGCGCATCGTCTGGCCCCAGACGAGCAGCATGGCGATGACGAACACGATCATCACGCCCGCGTAGCCGACCGGGCCGAGCCGGAACGCCCTGCGCACGCGGTTGAGCCCCCAGGCGAACAGTAATGCCAGGAAAACGAGGAGGATCAGGCCGCCGTCCATGCTGACAGTATGCGGCGCGGCCCGGCCGGGCGCGCGCCCGCCGTCAGAATCCGAAGGACCGGCCGATGATCTCCTTCATGATCTCGGTGGTGCCGCCGTAGATGGTCTGGACGCGGCTGTCCAGCCACGCCTTGGCGACCGGGTACTCCATCATGTAGCCGTAGCCGCCGTGGAGCTGGAGGCAGCGGTCGATGACCTTGTTCTGCAGCTCGGTCGTCCACCACTTGGCCTTGGCGGCGTCCACGACCGTGAGCTGCCGGGCGTTGAGCGCCAGGATGCACTTGTCCACGTAGTGGCGGGCGATCTCCGTCTCGGTGGCCAGCTCGGCCAGGACGAAGCGGGTGTTCTGGAACGAACCGATGTTGCGGCCGAACGCCTGGCGGGTCTTGCAGTACTCGATCGTCTGCTCCAGCACCGTCTCGGCCGCGGCCACCGCCGCCACGGCGATCGACAGACGTTCCTGGGGCAGATTGTTCATCAGGTGGAAGAAGCCCTCGCCCTCGTTCGGGCCGAGGCGGTTGGCGACGGGCACGCGCACGTTCTCGAAGAACAGCTCGGCGGTGTCCTGGGCCTTCATGCCGACCTTGTCCAGGTTCCGGCCGCGGTTGAAGCCCTCCATGCCGCGCTCGACCACGATCAGCGTCGTGCCCCTGGCCCCCGCCTCCGGGTCGGTCTTGGCGACCACGACCACGAGGTCGGCGTTGACGCCGTTCGTGATGAACGTCTTCTGGCCGTTGACCACGTAGTGGTCGCCCTCGCGGACGGCGGTGGTCCTGATGCCCTGCAGGTCGCTGCCGGCGCCCGGCTCGGTCATCGCGATCGCGGTGATGAGCTCGCCGGAGGCGAATCCGGGCAGCCAGCGCTGCTTCTGCTCGTCGTCGGTGAGCTCGACGACGTACGGGGCCATGACGTCGTTGTGCAGCGAGAAGCCCAGGCCGGAGGCGCCGGTTCTGATGATCTCCTCGACGATCACCGCGTTGTAGCGGAAGTCGGTGATGCCGGATCCGCCGTACTCCTCGGGGACGCCGAAGCCGAACATGCCGATCTCGCCGGCCTTCTTCCAGACCTCGCGGGGCACGATGCCGTCCTTCTCCCACTGGGCGTGGTGCGGCACGACCTCGCGGGCCATGAACTCGCGCACGGTTTCCCTGAAGAGCAGGTGCTCCTCGTCGAAGAGGTCTCGCTGCATCGATTCGCCTCCCAGCAGGTGTCGTGCACGACAGAATACGATTCTGTTACCCGGAGGTATACCCGCTTTCGCGGTGGGTGAGGCGGCAGGGGGCACGGCAGGGGACACGGCTTCATCACAAGTGCTGGAACTTGGGGGAAACCGCCTGCGTTGCGGGTGTTTTCGACTCTAAGATCTACCCTCGGTCTATTTGTGATGATCGGAGTGTCCCGTGAGTCGGTGGCGCAAGTCGTTGCTCGCCGCGTCGATCGCATCGGTGGCGGCCGTCGGGGTCGTCGCGTTGCCCGGCGTCCCGGCCTCGGCCGCACCGGCCGACCTGGACGTGCAGTACGAATGCGTTCCCTCCGGGGCCGACAGCATCGTGCGGCACGGGCCGGTACGTCTGAACACCCATCTCACCTTCGCCACCGACCTGGTGGTCGGCGACCCGCTCAACTTCACCTGGAAGCTCGACTACGCCGACCACGGACGGCTCCAGTCGCCCGGCTACTTCGCCCCGGGCGCCAACGTGCACGCCACCGGCAACGTCGAGCTGACCAGCAGCTGGCAGGGCATCCTGCAGCCGAAGGGCTCGGTCGAGCAGAAGGGCAAGCTGCGCCCCGACGGCGAACTGTCGCTGCCCGAGTCCCTGAACGACCCCGGCCTGATCGACAAGGTCGGGACCATCAAGGTCACGCCCAAGGACATCGAGCTCGACTTCACCCCGCCGGACGGCACGGTCGTCGCCAACGACGGCAACGAGAGCGACAACCCGACCGACATGAAGGTCAACTACGGCCCCGGCTGGACCTCGATCGACGACCGTCCGGGCTCCGAGAACCACGTGCACAACGACCTGCACGAGACCAACGACCTCGGCGCCTGGGCCGAGCTGAGCTTCACGGGCACCGGCGTGGAGTACATCGGGCCGCACGACAAGGACGCCGGCCCGGTGGACATCTACATCGACGGCAGCAAGGTGGCCACGGAGGACCCCTCGCGCTCCGACGACGACCTGCCCGTCAACGACGACCTCGACGGCGGCTTCACGATCTGGAAGTCGCCGGAGCTGAAGTACGGCAAGCACACCATCAGGATCGTGAACGCCTCCAGCAAGCCTGCCTGGCTCGACGCGTTCAAGGTGTCCACCAACACCGCCAAGATCCCGACGGGCTACCACGGCGCGAAGTGCAAGCTCGTCGGCGGGCCGGTCTCGGTGACGGTGACCGTACGGGACAAGTCGGGACCGACGAACAGCCAGACCCCCACCACCCCCGACCCGTCGAAGACCCCCACCACGAGCTCCACGCCGACGCGGACCCCGACCGGCACGTCCACCGCCACCAGCACCCCCACGCGTCACCACTCCCAGCCCACGCCGACCAACGGGCTCGGGCACGTGGTCGTGGTGCCGGCGGTCACGGGGACGAGCACGAGCACGGCCACGCCCACCGCGACCGGCCCGACGGCGACCGCGTACGTCAGGGCGCAGGTGGCCAAGATCCCCAAGGGCGGGGTGGACACCGGTGAGGCGCCCGACGAGCCGGACCGGCCGTACGGGCTGATGGCCAGTGGGGCGATGTTGCTCATGGGCAGCGCGGGCGGCGGGCTCGTCCTGCGCCGCCGCCGGGCCGCGCACGCGGGAGGAACGAAGTGATGGCCGAGCAGAAGACTCCGATGCAGCGGGCGATGCCCGGGCTGCTGATCGCCGGTTCGCTGGCCGGCGTCGGCGCGATCATGGTGGGCCTGCTCTCCGTGGCGCCCAAGGTGGACGACGGCTCCGGCACGCTGGCCGCCGCCGACCGGCCGACCGCCGTGCAGATCGAGAACGCGGGCGCGTTCGTGCTGCCCGCGACCGTCGGACCGGGCGGCAAGGGCGCGACGCTGACCCCGGCCCGGCCGGACGCGCCGCCGCCGCTGGCCGCGGCTCCGACCGTGCCGCCGATCCCCAAGGCCAGGACGAAGGCCGCCAAGGCCAAGGCGAAGCCCAGCCGGATCAAGATTCCCAAGATCAAGGTGAACGCCCCCATCGGCGGCGTCACCGTGGACATCAAGGGCAACCTGGGCACCCCGCCGCTGACCCGGCCGAACCAGACCGGCTGGTACCGCTTCTCGCCGGTGCCGGGCGAGCTCGGGCCCGCGATCATCAACGGCCACGTCAGCACCCGCAAGGGCCCCGCCGTCTTCGACCGTCTGCGCGAGCTGGCCAAGGGCGACCAGATCTACGTGTACCGGTCGGACGGGAAGGTCACCCGGTTCACGGTGAGCGGGATCGAGCAGGTCAGCAAGTCGGCGTTCCCGACGTCCCGGGTGTACGGGAACACCAAGGACTCGCAGCTCCGGCTGATCACGTGTGGTGGCGTCTTCAACAAGGAGGCGCACAGCTACACGGACAACATCGTGGTGTACGCGACGTTGTCGAAGAAGAAGGGCTGATGGGGTTTTTGGGACGGATTTTGGGTTTTACGGGAAGTTGACAGGGACAGTTCGTAGGATCTCAACCGAACCGTGACCATCGGCTGGAATTCTGGCACGACTGTTGACACTGCGCTGAAACGGAGATGGACCCGTGCTTACGTCCCAGGCGTGGCGCCGCCTCGCCCACAAGACCTCCGCCTTGGGATTGATGGGCACACTCGCCGCCTTCTCCGGCTCGGTCTTCGCCCTGTCGACCGCGACCGCGGCTTCGGCGACGGTCTCGGCGGCTGTGCCCAAGCAGTTCGCCTACACGTGCGCCCCTGGTGGCCCCTTCAGCAACACGTCGATCAGCATCGGGTTGAGCGGTCCTGACTCGGTGACCGCAGGCGGCACCTTCGACGTGTCGGTGAGCATCCCCGCGCTGACCCTCACGACCGCACCCACACAGGCGACGACCGTGCAGGTGACCGCCACGCTGACGCCGACGGGCGGCACGGTCAGCGACGCGGGGGCGAAGTCCGGCGCCGCAGTGTCCGCCACCTCCACCGCCGTGCCGGCAGGCGAGGTGAAGTACAAGGTGTCGGTGCCCACCACCACGACGACCAAGGTGAGCATCAAGCCCGGCGAGGTGAAGCTCGCTCTGGCCAGCGGGTCCACCGGCGCGACGACCTGCACGACGGTCTCCACCGAAGTCCTCGACATCCCCATCGGGACCGGCGGTGGCGGCACCGGGACCGATGTGGTCAAGTACAAGTGTGACCTGGTGGACACGACGATCAACGATCCGGCCTATCCGGCCGACGTGGACATCAAGATCACCCCTGGCACCCTGCCCACCAACGCCAAGGCGAACGAGGAAGTCAGCATCTCGTGGACCAGCACCATCGATACCGGCAGCCTTGACACGCTGAAGGCCCCCACCGGCTTCCCCACGAGCGGCGGCAAGTACTTCCTCAACGTGAAGGCGTCCGGTGCGGGGGTCACCCAGCCCGCGGCGGCCGAGGGCGCGCTGACCAACGTCGTCGTCGGGCAGGACATCACCACGCTGCCCAGCGTCACCCTCAAGGTGAAGCCCACCACGACCGGCACGGTGACGCTCACCCCCGGCGACCTGGTCCTCGGCACCTCGGCCACGGCGACCACCGGCAGCGCGATCAAGTGCGTGGCTCCCACGACGGGCGTCAAGAACCACACCTTCCAGGTGGCCGCGGGCTCGGGAACGACCCCCACGCCGACGCCTACGCCGACCCCCACGCCGACCCCCACCCCCAAGCCGACCAAGACCAGCACCGCCACCGTGACCGTCACCCCGCCCGACAAGTCCAAGACGCCCAAGGCGGGGGCCGACACCGGGGCCGGGGGTATGGCGGGGCCCGACGGGCGGCTGTTCGTTCTCACCGGTGCCGTTCTGATCGCGGCCGCGGCGGCCGGTGGGCTGGTGCTGCGCCGGCGTACCGCGGGCAGGGGCTGACCGGCGTGGCCGGGCAGTATCCGTACGGCGGCCCGCCACCGCGGGACCGGGGGAGCACCGCGCTCAGGACCGTGCTGATCGGCGCGGCCATCGCCGGGGTCGTCACGGTCGTGGCGGGAATGCTGATCGTGCTGCAGTCGCCCGAGGAGTACGGCATGGACAGGGACGCCCTGCCCGTGGCCGTGCAGTCGCAGGCGTCCGGGCAGCCGCAGCAGGCGTTGTTCCAGGCGCCGCCGGACCAGCCGCCGCCGCTGCCGGAGATCAAGCCGGCGCCGCCGATGCTGCCCTCGACGCCGATCCGGATCGTGATCAAGCGGCTCGGCGTCAACGCGCCGATCAAGTCCGTGGGGCTGGCCAAGGACGGGACGATCGAGGTGCCGCCGTCGGACAATCCCAACCTGGTCGGGTGGTACCGGAACATGTCCACGCCGGGTCAGGAGGGCCCGGCGGTGCTGCTCGGGCACAAGGACACCCGGACGCGCAGCGCCGTGTTCAGCCGCCTCGGCGAGCTCAAGCACGGCGACACCATCGAGGTCAAGCGCCAGGACAGGACGACCGCCGTGTTCACGGTCGGCGGCGTGGAGCAGGCGAGCAAGAAGACGTTCCCGACCGAGCGCGTCTACGGGAGCCGGGAGAACGCCCAGCTCCACCTCATCACCTGCGGTGGCGCCTACGATCGCACCATCGGTCACTACAACGACAACATCATCGTCTACGCGACGATGACGAGCTCCTATCGAAGCTGATTGGCGGAGGCGGGCATGGGCTGGCTGGCGAAGCGGAAACTGCGTACTGGCCCGACGGCGGCCCTGCCCGCCAGACCGGACCCCGCCGAGTTGTTGCGGATCGTCCGGCTGGCCGATCCCGGCGCGCGGCGCGAGGGCGACGACATCGTGGGGGCCGACGTGCGGGTGTGCGCGCCGGTCGAGGCGGACGCCGAGCTGACCGGCGGGCTGCTGGAGAAGGCGTGGGCCTGCCGGGTCACCGCCGAGGGGCCGCTGCCGTTCGACTTCTTCGACCGTTACCTGGCCGAGGGGCTGGCCTTCCGGCTCAAGGGGCTCGCGGTGTGCCGGGGCGAGGTGAGCGATCCGGCCGACGGCGAGGAGGGCGGTCCCGCTGTCATCCTGCCCGTACGCCCGTCCGCCGACGACCTGGCGCCGCTGCTGGAGCAGGGGGAGGACGAGTTCACGTACACGTCGGGCGACATCCGGGCCGCGCTGGTGCCGCAGAAGGGGCAGCCGCCGGCGGTGGGGGAGCTGCTGCCGTTCGCCACCGAGCTGACCGCGATCGAGCTGCGCGGCGAGGAGCCCGTCAAGCTCGGAAGTCTGGCGCTGGAGCTGGCAGAATCGCTGAACGGCCTGGTGGTGGACCGGTGGCGGTTCAGGATCGACGCCGCGGAGGACCTTCTGCCCCCGGAGTGACGAGCCACAGAACGTCGTTCTGTTGTAGTCTCTCCTCAATAACCGAATAATGCTCGGTTTCCAGGAGGCACTGTGGCAGAGGCGTACATCGTCGGAGCGGTCCGTACTCCGGTCGGCAAGAAGAAGGGCGGGCTTTCCACCGTCCATCCCACCGACCTGGCCGCCCACACGCTGAAGGCGCTCATCGACCGCACCGGCGTCGATCCGGCGGCGGTCGAGGACGTCATCATGGGCTGCGTCATGCAGTTCGGCCCCCAGAGCATGGACATCGCGCGGAACGCCTGGTTGTCGGCGGGGCTGCCGGAGACGACGGCCGGCGTCACGATCGACCGGCAGTGCGGGTCGTCCCAGCAGTCGATCCACTTCGCCGCCCAGGGCGTCCTGTCGGGCACCCAGGACCTGGTGGTGGCCGCGGGCGTGGAGTCGATGAGCATCGTCCCGATGGGCGCGTCGATCACCGCCGCGCTGGAGAAGGGCATGCCGTTCCCGTTCGGCGACAAGTGGGTCGAGCGCTACGGCAAGCAGGAGATCTCGCAGTTCCGTGGCGCCGAGCTGATGTGCGAGAAGTGGGGCCTCCAGCGTGACGTGCTGGAGCAGTTCGCCTACGAGTCCCACCAGCGGGCCGCCAAGGCCGTCGCGAACGGCTACTTCAAGGACCAGATCGCCCCGATCAACGGCGTCGAGGACGACGAGGGCCCGCGGCCCGACACGACGCTGGAGAAGATGGCCGGGCTCAAGACCCTGAAGGAGGGCGGCCGGATCACCGCGGCCACCTCCTCGCAGATCTCCGACGGCTCCGGCGCCGTGCTGATCGCCTCCGAGCAGGCCGTGCGTGAGCACAACCTGACCCCGCGGGCCCGCATCCACCAGCTCGCGCTCATGGGCGACGACCCGGTCTACATGCTGACCGCGCCGATCCCGGCCACGCAGCGAGCGCTGCGCAAGGCGGGCATGTCGATCGACGAGATCGACGTCGTGGAGATCAACGAGGCGTTCGCCCCGGTGCCGCTGGCCTGGATCAAGGAGCTGGACGCCGACCCGGCCAAGGTCAACCCCAACGGCGGCGCCATCGCGCTCGGCCACCCGCTGGGCGGCACGGGAGCGATTCTGATGACCAAGCTGCTGCACGAGCTGGAGCGCACGGGCGGCCGCTACGGCCTGCAGACGATGTGCGAGGGCGGCGGCCAGGCCAACGTCACCATCATCGAGCGGCTCTAGCGGAACCGAAGCGGAAAAGGGTGAGCGCCGCCTCCCGGGCGTACGAGGGGAGGCGGCGCTCGTTAACTACCATCCCGGTAGTTGTCTAGCGGCCCTTGGGCGGGATGATCCGCCGGGGCGGCACGACCGGGCGCTGCGGCGTCTTGGGCAGTTGCCGGGGCGGCACGGGCGTGACGGTCTTCTTCTTGGCTGAGTGAATGGCTGAGCGAACTCGCATGCGAAGCTCCTTTACGCGAACTCAGGACGCGGCTCGGTGAGGGCCGGGCGTCGACGAGCACAGCGTGGCCGCGTCTGTCGGACGATGGACTGAGGTGGCTGCTGTCACAGGTAAAGGCGCATGACCGACAAGCTATGGCCTGTCCGCAACGCCGGGCAACCGAATTAACGCCTCGCCGCGAGCCGCTGCACGAGCCACCTGATCAACGCGTCGCCGCGAGCCGCTGCACGGGCAACTGAATCAACGCGGCGCCGCGAGGTGCTGCTCGAAGCCCGACACCATGGCCCGCAGGCCGGCGTCGAACCACTGGTCGTAGAAGCGCAGCGCGGCCGGGTCGTGGGTCTCGGCGGTCGAGCCGACCTGGGCCAGGGCGTGGCCGAGCACGTAGACGGCCACCGACTGCACCGCGTTGACGGTGTCGCCCGGGGGCACCCCGGCCGCCTCGAAGCGGGCCAGCAGGCCGGACATCAGCTCGGTGCCGAGCCGTACGTCCACCGGGTGGGTGGCCAGCAGCGGGACGGCGCGCGGGTGGGCGAGCAGGAAGCGGCGGTAGGCCACGGCGAACCCGGTCAGCGCCCGCGGCCAGTCGGGGACCGGCGTGTAACCGGCCATGGCCTCGGCGAACAGCCGGTCGACGACCAGGGACACGAGCGCGTCCCGGTTGGGCACGTGGCGGTAGAGCGACATGGCGGCCACGCCGAGGTCGGCGCCCAGGCGGCGCATGGTCAGCGCGTCGGGGCCCTCGGCGTCGAGGATGCCGACGGCCGCGGCCACGATGCGCTCGACGGTGAGCACGGCCGGTCGCCCCGCCCGCCTGGGTGCCTGAGTCATGCGGTCAGCGTAACGACGATCGTGGCCGCCAGCATGAGCAGGGACAGCAGCCCCACCACCATGTGCTGGACGTCGATGACCACGGCGTGGCCCGCGGCCGGCAGGATCTTCCAGGTGCGGCTGTACTCGCGCAGGTAGAGCTCGCGCTGCTCGGCCGTGGCGAATCCGAAGTAGGGCAGCCACCAGCTCCGTACGTGCCCGGCCATGACCAGCACGCACAGGACGGTCGCGGCGGTGAGCGACCACGTGCGGTGCAGCGCGACGCCGGCCGCGATGAGCAGCGGGAACGGGTAGTTGATCGCGGCGGCCAGGGCCCGGCCCCTGACGTTCGCGCCGTTGAGGTCGTTGAGCGGGAACATGGGCACCCAGTCGGTGACGACGAGCCAGGCGAGCCATACGAGCGGGACGGCGACGGCGACCGCGGTCATCGGGATCTCCTCGAATTTGCGTACCTTGTAAGCTTACATAGTACACAAATCCGGACGGCGGCCGTCAAAAGCCCGGCGAGAGCCGCGGCGAGCAGGGTGAGCGACAACGACGCCGGGAAGTAGGTGAGCTGCTCCCACGTCACGTACCGCCCGTTGAGCAGCACGGAGACCCAATTCGGGTAGAACGCGAACACCAGGACGGGCAGCAGCACCGGCGCCAGCCGCAGCGCGATCCGCCACCACGGCCGCCCCGACCGCCGGGACGCCCACCGCCGCGCCCGCAGCACGCCCATGACCCCGAGCCCGGCCGCCACGACGGCGAGCAGCCCCAGCACCAGGTCGTAGAGCTGCCGGTCGCCGCCCAGGGCCGCCGGCACGCGGCCCTCGCTCATCGCGGCCAGGCCGCGCATGATGTCGTAGGTGGGGTCGTAGAGCGAGGCGCCGTTGGTCATGACGGCGAAGCCGTAGCCGGTCTTCGGCGAGACGGCCTCGACGGCGTTGTAGGTGAACAGGTTGCCCGAGTGCACGAGCAGGCCGGACTCCTCCTCCAGGCTCCAGCCCATGCCGTAACCGTGCGGGCCGGGCTTGTGCATGGTCTCCATGCTCTGCTTCTTGACCAGCGGGCGGCCGGCGCCGTTCTGGGCGGTCAGCCACTTGCCCATGTCCGCGGCCGTCGTGATGACCGCGCCCGAGCCGCTGCCGTCGAGGAACCCGGACGCCTCCGGCCGGGGCAGCCACATCCCGTAGACCGAGACGAAACCGTCCGCCGGTCGGACGGCCTGGGCGCTCACGGCGCTGCTCGTCATGCCGAGCGGGCCGAAGACGCGGTCCTTCATGTAGGCGTCGAAGGGGCGGCCGCTCGCGGTCTCGACCAGGCGGGCGGCCAGGTCGTAGTTGACGTTGCAGTAGGCGTACCGGCTGCCCGGGTCGGCGGCCAGGCGGCCCTTGGCCAGGCGGGCGGTGTAGTCGGCCAGCGAGCTCGCGGACTCCAGGTCGCCGATGTCCAGCGAGCTGTCGGACAGCCCGGAGGTCTGGTTCAGCAACTGGCGCACGGTGATCTCGGCGAAGCGCGGGTCGGCCATCCGGAAACCCGGCAACTGCCCGGCCACCGGCTCGTCCAGCGCGATCTTCCCCTGCTCCACCAGGGTCATCACGGCCATCGCGGTGAACGACTTGCTCACCGAGGCCACCCGCATCGGCGTGGCCGCGGTGACCGGACGCCCTTCGGAGTCGTTGCCGTACCCGGCGGCGTGCACGACCTTGTCGCCGCGGGTCACCACGACCGACAGGCCCGGCACGCCGGTGGCCTCCAGCGCCTCGCGCAGGTAGGCGTCCACGGCGGCGGGGGTCGGCTCGACGGGGGCCGAGGCCCGGGCAGAGGCCAGGGCCGGGGCCGCAGCGGGGGTGAGGGACAGGGCCGCGGCCAGCCCGGCGAGGGCGATCTTCAAGCTCATGCAGGCAAACGTACGGAGAACGCCCCCACCGCCGGATCTGCCGACCGTCCAGAAGCACCCCTGACGAAAGTCAGGTCTCCGTGGGCGACGGCAGCCGCTCCGGCACCGCGTCGTGCACCTGCTGGAAGATCACCGAGGTGCGGAAGCCGACGATCTCCTTGCGCTTGCTGAGCCGGTCGAGCAGGAAGGAGTGGAGGTGGTCGAGGTCCTGGACCGCGACGTGCAGCAGGAAGTCGTCGCCGCCGGCCAGCACGAACACGCTCAGCACCTCGGGCATTCCGGCGGCCGACTGCTTGAAGGCGTTGATCACGGCCCGGCTCAGCGGGCGCACCTGGACCGAGACCATCGCCTGCGTGCTCCGGTTGAGCGCGGCGGGGTCGATGTCGGCGTGGTAGCCGCGGATCACGCCGCGCCGGGTGAGCGCCCTGACCCGTTCCAGGCAGGTCGAGGGGGCGATGCCGAGCCGGCGGGCCAGCTCCCGGTTGGACTGCCGCGCATCTGTTTGGAGCAGGCGGATGATCGCCGAATCAAGTTCGTCCATGACCTGATTCTGCATCCATCTCCGATCGTTCGTTCGGTGGAGCGGTGGCAGGGCCGAACGATCGGGCTACTTTCGCGGGCATGACTGAACACGGCCGGATGGGTGCGGGGCAGGGCGCGGCGTTGCTGGTGGGCGCAGTGCTGGGGCCGGGGATGCTGGTGCTGCCGCAGCTCGCCGCCGCGGCGGCGGGGCCGGCCTCCGTGCTGGCCTGGGCGGGGCTGCTCGCGCTGAGCGTGCCGGTGGCGCTGACGTTCGCGGCGCTCGGCGTCCGGCATCCCGGCGGGGGCGGGGTGGCGAGCTTCGCGGGGCTGGCCTTCGGGCCGCGGGCCGCCGCCGTGGTGGGCTGGTGGTTCTACGGGGCCGTGCCGGTCGGGACCGTCGCGGGCGCGCTGGTGGGCGGCCGGTACGTCGAGGCGTCCCTGGGCGTGGACGGCACCTTGGCCGGCGTGCTGATCCTGGCCGCGGCGTTCGCCGCCAACGCCGCCGGGCTGCGTACCTCGGGGCGGTTGCAGCTCGTCTCCGTGGCGCTGCTCGTCGCGCTGCTGGCCGTCGCCGTGATCACCGCCGCCCCGCGGGCCGACCTCGACCGCTTCACCCCCTTCGCCCCGTACGGGCTCGCCGGGGTGGCCGGCGCGGCCGGGGTGCTCATGTTCGCCTTCGTGGGCTGGGAGGCGGCCAGCCACCTGTCGGCCGAGTTCGCCACCGGCCAGCGCGGGCTGACGAGAGCCACGACAATCACCCTCGTCGTGGTCGGCGTCTTGTACCTGGGCGTCAGCGTCACCTCGGTCGGCGTGCTCGGCGCGGACATGCCGGGCGTGCCGCTGAACGCGCTGCTGGAGACCGGCCTCGGGGGAGTGGCGCGGCCGGTGACCGGGGTGCTGGCGGTGCTGCTGACGTTCGGGGCGGTCAACACGTACCTGGCGGGGGCGGCGCGGCTGGGGGTGGCGCTGGCCAGGGACGGGGCCATGCCCGCCTGGCTCGCCGGAGGACGGGGGCCGTACCGGAGCCTCGGGGCGCTGGCCGTGCTGACGGTGCCGGTCGTGGTGTGGGCGGTGGACCTGGACCTGCTGATGCGGGCCACCTCGGCGTGCCTGGCGGCCGTCACGGCGGCGGGCGTGGCGGCGGCGGTGCGGGTGCTGCCCGCCGGCCGGCCGCGGGTCACCGCCGTCGTGGCGACCGGCATGTCGATGGTCGCGCTGGCCTGCTGCGGAGCCTTCCTGGCGGTGCCCGCCGTGCTGGCCGTCGTCGCGCTGGGCGTGCTTAAAGCCGCCAGGCGGGCAGTACTCCCAGCACATGACGGCGCACCGTCGGGAGGGTGCCATGAGTGAGCAGACGACGTACGCGGAGAGCAGGCAGGTCGGCGAGCAGGCCAGGGAGCGCGAATGGCGGCTCCCCAGCTTCGCCAAGCAGCTGTTCCTCGGCGATCTCCGGCTGGACCTGGTGCATCCGGCGCCCAGCCTGCCGGCCGAGGCCGCCGAGCGGGGTGAGGAGTTCGTCCGGGCGGTGCGGCGCTTCCTGGAGGCCCACGTCGACCCGGCCCTCATCGAGCGCACCGCGCAGGTGCCCGACGAGGTGGTCAAGGGCCTGGCCGCCCTCGGGGCGTTCGGCATCACGATCGGCACCGAGTACGGCGGTCTGGGCCTGCCCTACCTGTACTACTGCCGCACCCTCACGCTGGTCGGCTCCTACTGCCCCGCCCTGGCCACGCTGCTGTCTGCGCACCAGTCGATCGGCGTGCCGCAGCCGCTCAAGCAGTTCGGCACCGAGGAGCAGAAGCGGGAGTTCCTGCCCCGGTGCGCGGCCGGCGAGATCTCGGCCTTCCTGCTCACCGAGCCGGACGTGGGCTCCGACCCCGCCCGCCTGTCCACGACCGCCGTGCGCGACGGCGACGACTACGTGCTGAACGGCGTCAAGCTCTGGACGACGAACGGCGTCGTCGCCGACCTGCTGGTGGTCATGGCCAGGACCGGCGAGAAGATCAGCGCGTTCGTGGTCGAGGGGAACAGCCCGGGCATCACGGTCAGGCGCCGCAACAGCTTCATGGGCCTGCGCGGCATCGAGAACGGCGTTACCGAGTTCTCCCAGGTCAGAGTGCCCGCCAAGAACCTGATCGGGAAGGAGGGCCAAGGGCTGCGGATCGCGCTCACCACCCTCAACACCGGCCGCCTGTCCCTCCCGGCGACCTGCGCGGGCAGCGTCAAGTGGGCCGTGAAGATCGCCCGCGAGTGGGGCAACGCCCGCGAGCAGTGGGGACGCAAGGTGGGCCGGCACGAGGCCGTGGCGACCAAGATCGCCTTCATCGCGGCCACCGCGTACGCGCTGGAGGCCGTCAGTGAGCTCACCGCCCGCCTGGCCGACGACCGGCGCAACGACATCAGGATCGAGGCCGCCCTCGCCAAGCTGTACGCCACCGAGCTGTCGTACCGGGCGCTGGACGAACTGGTCCAGATCAGGGGCGGCCGCGGCTACGAGACCGCCGAGTCGCTGGCGGCCCGCGGCGAGCGCGGCGTGCCCGCCGAGCAGATGCTGCGCGACGCCCGCATCAACCGCATCTTCGAGGGCTCCTCCGAGATCATGCACCTGATGATCACCCGCGAGGCCGTGGACGCGCACCTGACCGCGGCCGGCGAGCTGATCAACCCCGAGGCGTCCCCCCAGGAACGCGCCCGCGCGCTGGGCCGGGCGAGCCGCTTCTACGCCGGGTGGCTGCCCACCCTGGTGGCCGGCTCGGGCAGCCTGCCCACGGGCTACGCCGCCTTCGGCCCGCTGGCCCAGCACTTGCGGTTCGTGGAGCGGACCAGCAGGAAGCTGGCCCGGTCCACCTTCTACGGCATGTCCCGGTGGCAGGGGAGGCTGGAGCACAAGCAGTCCTTCCTCGGGCGGATCGTCGACATCGGGGCCGAGCTGTTCGCCATGACGGCCGTCTGCGTGAAGGCCGAGGAGGACGCCGACGACCTCGGGCGCAGGCCGTACGAGCTGGCCGACACCTTCTGCCACCAGGCCCGGCGCCGCATCCGCACGCTGTTCGACGAGCTCTGGGACAACAGCGACGAGCAGGACGTGCGCCTGGCCCGGTACGTGCTCGACGGCCGCTACGAGTTCCTGGAGGAGGGCATCCTCGACCCGTCCATCGAGGGCCCGTGGATCGGCACCCCGGACGGCGGCGAGAACGTGCGGAGAAAGATCCTGTGACGCCCGGTCTAGACCGGTTGTGAGCTTTTTCTGCCCTGAGTGTTTTCAAACCGATACCAGCCGGTATAGACCGGCTGCTGAACACGGGCTTACTCTGGCGCAAACGCGTTGAGCTGTGGCTCTCGCACCCCTCATCCCTTTGGACGGGGTCAGGTGGCTGGTACGGACCAGCGACCCGTCCGACGAGAAGGCGGTATCACCAGTGAACATGAAGCTTGTGGGCGGCGCCGCTCTCGGCCTTGCCACGATGCTGGTCCTGTCCAGCTGCGGCTCCGACGGCGGTTCGGGTGGCGGTGGGAACAACACCCAGGCCTCGGGCGGCGGCCAGGTCACCCTCAAGATGGTCGCCGCCGACTACGGCGACGGCCCCGGCAAGCCGAACTCGGGCGAGACGTTCTGGAAGGGCGTCGTGGACCAGTTCCAGGCGGCCAACCCCAACATCAAGGTCGACGTCCAGGTCATCAACTGGAACGACATCGACAAGCAGGTCGCCACCATGGTCCAGAACGGCCAGGTGCCCGACATCCTGCAGACCGGCGACTACTCCGGCTTCGTCAAGGACGGCCTGCTCTACAAGGTCGACGAGGTCCTGTCCCCGAACGTCTCCGGCGACATGCTGCAGAAGTTCGCCGACTTCGGCAAGGTGGACGGCACCGGCTACGGCATCCCGTTCGTCTCCTCCGCCCGCGCGCTGTTCTACAACAAGGACCTGTTCACCAAGGCCGGCATCGCCGAGCCGCCCAAGACCTGGGACGAGCTCAAGGCCGCCGCGGAGAAGCTGAAGAAGGCCGGCGTGAGCCAGCCGTTCGGCCTCCCGCTGGGCCAGGAGGAGGCCCAGGGCGAGTCGTTCCTGTGGATGCTGGGCAACGGCGGCGGCTACAAGGACGCCTCCGGCAAGTGGGCCATCAACTCGCCGCAGAACATCGAGACCTTCACCTACATGAAGGGCCTGGTCGACGCCGGCCTCACCACCCCGAACCCGGGCACCAAGGACCGCAAGACGGTCTGGGAGGACTTCGGCGCGGGCAAGGTCGGCATGGTCAACGGCGGACCCATGTCCATCCCGATCTTCGACGCGGCCGGCCTGAAGAACTACGGCGTCACGGCGATCCCCGGCAAGTCCGGCCCGCTCGACACCACCCTCGGCGTCATGGACTGGATCATGGCGTTCAACAAGAACGGCCACGCCGCCGAGATCAAGAAGTTCTTCGACTTCTTCTACACCGGCGACGCGGCGCAGAAGATCTCCGACACCTACAAGCTGCTGCCCGTCACCAACGGCGGCATCAAGAAGCTGTCGGGTGACGAGAAGCTCAAGCCGTTCCTGGACGCGCTGCCCAACGCCAGCTTCTACCCGTTCCAGGACCCGAAGTGGGCCGAGGTGAACCCGGCGATCAAGCAGACCATCGGCGGCGCCGTCAAGGACGACCCGGCCAAGGTCCTCGGCGAGCTGCAGAAGACCGCCGAAGCCAGCTGATCCAGCGGGGGTCTGTGGAGCCGGCGCGCGGGTCGCGTCCCCGCGCCGGCTCCACCGTCATGGAAGGTTCCTCATGAGAAGGTTGCGCGCCCTCGAACCCCTGGCCTGGATCGGGCCGGCCGTGGTGCTGATCGCGCTGGTCGTGCTCTGGCCCGTGATCGAGATGATCCGGTCGTCGTTTCTCAAGATCAGCCGGTTCGGAGTGGTCCAGGGAAACAACTTCCCGGCCAACTACACGAAGCTGTTCGGCGAGAAGGACTTCGCCGACATCATGATCCGCAGCGTGATCTGGGTGGTCGCGGTCGTCGCGCTCACCGTGCTGATCTCGCTCGCCCTCGCCCAGCTGTTCAACCAGCGCTTCCCCGGCCGCAAGATCGCCCGCTGGGCGCTCATCGCGCCCTGGGCGGCCTCGGTGCTGATGACGGCGATCATCTTCAAGTGGATGCTCGACCCCGAGGTCGGCGTGATCAACCAGATCAGGGTCAAGCTCGGGTTCATCGACGCGATGGGCGGCGCCTCCGCCGACCAGCTCGGTGACGCCTCCAGCGCGATGCCGTGGCTGGTGTTCGTGGCGGTCTTCGTCTCGGTGCCGTTCACGACGTACGCGCTGCTGGCCGGGCTCGCGACCATCCCCGCCGACGTCTACGAGGCGGCCAAGATGGACGGCGCCACCAAGTTCCGGACGTACTGGTCGATCACGCTGCCGCTGCTGCGCCCCGCGCTCACCGTCGCCGCGCTGATCAACGTGATGAACGTCTTCAACAGCTTCCCGATCATCTGGGCGATGACCCACGGGCAGCCGGGGTACTCGACGGCCACCTCGACCATCCTCATGTTCATCCTCAAGGGCTCGAACATCGGTGAGTCGGCCGCGATGTCCGTCGTGAACTTCGGCATGGTCATCGTGCTGACCGCGCTCTTCCTGAAGGTGTCGCGCTGGAACAAGGAGGTGGCGTGATGGCCGTGCAGACCATGCCCAAGGCCGGTACCCGCCACCAGTCCGGACACCGCGGACGGGCGCAGCGCCGCATGCCCAGGCTCAAGACCGTGATCGTGGCGGCCGCGGCCTACATCGTCGCGTTCGTCTTCCTGTTCCCGTACCTCGTCATGCTGCTGACCTCGCTGCGGTCGCAGGAGTCGCTGCGCGAGGTGACGTTCTGGCCCGACGAGTGGGTGTGGTCGAACCTCGCCAACTTCTGGACCAGCGGCCTGGCCGGGAACCTGTGGGTGACGCTCAAGGTCGCCGGCGGCTCGACGATCCTGGTGCTGCTCGTGGCCCTGCCGGCCGCCTACTACTCGGCCCGGCACAAGTTCCGCGGACGCACCGCGTTCCTGATCCTGGTGCTGATCACCCAGATGTTCCAGCCCACGGCCATGCTCGTCGGCATCTACCGCGAGTTCTACCAGTTCGGCCTGGTGGACTCGATCTGGTCGCTGATCCTGGTCAACGGCGGCTTCAACCTGGCGTTCGCGGTGTGGATCCTGAACGCCTACTTCGCCTCGATCCCGCGTGAGCTGGAGGAGGCCGCCTTCATCGACGGCAACGGCCGCTTCGGCGCGCTGTTCCGGATCACGCTGCCGCTGGCCATGCCGGGCGTGATCACCGCGCTGATCTTCACGTTCATCGCGGCGTGGAACGAGTTCGTGGTCGCCCTGACCTTGACCACGACCCCGGCCAACCAGCCGCTCACGGTCGCGCTGAACTCGTTCATCGGCCAGTACCAGGTGGACTGGCAGAACCTCTTCGCGGGCTCGGTGATCGCCACCATCCCGGTGATCATCCTGTTCGCGCTGATCGAGCGGAAGGTTGTCGGCGGACTGACCGCCGGCTCGATCAAGTAGAAAACGTCCGGCCGCCACCAACCCACCGGGTGGCGGCCGGGCCCACTTCCGCGGGCTACTTCTGCGGGACGCGGGCCACGCAGAACACCGTCTGGCCGAACGGCGGGGTGATGAACCGCTCGATCAGCCGCGTGGCCGGGACCACCGTGCGGTCGTAGATCTTGACCAGGCGCGGGTCGGGGTAGCCCACGCCGCCCCGCCGGACCGCCGCCCACCAGGCGATGCCGCCCAGGAAGTTGATCGGCTTGAGCACGTCGATGTCGAGCCCCGCCCTGGCCACCGTGGCGCGCAGGGTCTTGGGCGTGTAGCGCTGGACGTGCCCGACCTTGCGGTCGAAGTCTCCGTAAAGCTGCATGTAGCCGGGCACCCAGATGATGATCCGGCCGCCGGGCAGCGTGACGCGGGCCAGCGAGCGCAGCGCCTCGGCGTCGTCCTCGATGTGCTCCAGCACGTTCATCATGACGACGGTGTCGACCTTGTCCTTCAGCGGGATCTCGGTCGGCAGGCCGAACTGCAGGACGTCGATGTCGTCGCGACCCTCGAAGCGCTTCTCCAGCTGCTCGACGCAGTAGGGGTCGAAGTCGCTGACGACCAGGCGGTCGAGCCGCGGCAGGAACTGCTCGGCGAAGTGGCCCAGCCCGGAGCCGATCTCCAGCATCGAACGGCCGACGTGCGGGGCGACCATGTCGAACTCGTACTGCCGATAGTTCTTGGCCTCGTCCCCACCCAGGTGGTTCTCCAGGGCCTCGTCACCGGCCGCCGGTTGCACTACACGGTCATACCCAGAAGACATAGTCCCGTTCCTTTGAGGGGCAGACGGATTGCACGAGTCTAATGCCCCCGAGGATGACCTGATGCGTGAAACACCCTTCCCCGGGCGCGGGCCGATGCGATGGAATCTGACACGCCATGGACGACGACGAGGCGATCGCCCGCTCGCTCGACGGTGACCTGGGGGCCTACGAGGTCCTGGTCGCCAGGTACAGCGCGCTCGCCCACCGCACCGCCGCCCTGCTCGGCGCGGGCGACGAGGCCGAGGACGTCGTGCAGGAGGCGTTCGTCAAGGCTTTCCGTCATCTGTCCAAGTTCCGGCGGGACGCGCCTTTCCGTCCCTGGTTGTTGCGGATCGTGGCCAACGAGACGCACAACCTCACCCGGGCCCGCGGGCGCCGCTCCGACCTCGCCGTACGGCTCACCGCCGCAGAGCCCGCCGGTGCGGTGGCCCCCGACGACCCGGCGGGCGCGGCCGTCGCCACCGACCGGCGGGCCCGGCTGCTGGCGGCCGTACGCAGGCTGCCCGAGCGGGAACGCCAGGCGGTCGTGTGCCGGTACTTCCTGCAACTGTCGGAGGCGGAGACGGCCCAGGTGCTCGGCTGGCCGGTCGGTACCGTCAAGTCCAGCACCCATCGGGGGTTGGCCCGGCTGAGGGAGGAGGTGGGCGGTGAACTCGCATGACCCCTTCGACGACCTGGAAGCCGAACTGACCGCCCTCGGCCCCCTCCTCGACGCCCCGTCCCCGCCGCCGGACGACGTCGCCGCCGCCGTGCGCGCCCGCCTGGAGCTCCAGCCTCAGAAGCACAGGCGGCGGACACGGCGGACACGGCGGGCGCGGTGGCGGATCGTGGCTGCCGTCGTGCTGGCCGTCGTCGCCGTCACGGCCGCCACCCCGCAGGGCCGCGCCGCCGTGGCCCGGGTCCTCCGCCTGGCCGGCGTCGAACTGCAGCTCGGCGACACACCACCCACCCCGGTACGGACCACCGCGAACCTCCCCGGCGAGCACCCGGTGGCGCCGGACGACCTGCCCGACCTGGTGAGGTTCCACGTCAGAACCCCGGCCGAGCTCGGGCCCCCCGCCCGCGCCACCGTCGCCGACCAGGGCCGGCTGGTGTCGATGTTCTGGCCGGACGGCGTCCGGCTCGACCAGTTCCAGGGCGGCGTTGACCCGTTCTTCTTCAAGAAGCTCGGCCCGCCCTGGCCCGACTACGTCGAGATGGCCGGGACCACGGCCTGGTGGATCCCCGGCGCGCACCCGCTCGGCTACATCCGCCGCCAGGACGGCACCGAGATCCCCCTGCGCCAGGCCGCCCCCACCCTCGTCTGGCAGCGGGACGCGCTCACCTACCGCCTGGAGGGCGCCGGCACCAGGGAACGGGCGGTGCGGATCGCCGGGTCACTCCGGTGAGCCGGTCAGCCAGTCGTCCACGCCCTTGAGCAGCTCCTTGCGCACCGTCTCCGGCGCGGTCGAGGACCGGATCGACTGCCGGGCCAGCTCGGCGATCTCCGCGTCGGAGAACCCGTAGACCTCCCTGGCCAGCTCGTACTGGCGCAGCAGCCGGGTGCCGAACAGCAGCGGGTCGTCGGCGCCCAGCGCGATCGGCACCCCGGCGTCGAACAGCCGCCGCAGCGGCACGTCCGCCGCCCGCTCGGCCACCCCCAGCCCCACGTTGGACGTTGGGCACACCTCGCAGCAGATCTGCCGGTCGGCCAGCCGCTGCATCAGCCACGGGTCCTCGGCCGCCCGCACGCCGTGCCCGACCCGGTCGGCGCCCAGGTCGTCGATGCACTGGCTCACGCTGCGCGGCCCGAGCAGCTCGCCGCCGTGCGGCACGGCCAGCAGCCCGCCGCGCTTGGCGATGCGGAAGGCCCGCTCGAAGTCGCGCGCCGCGCCGCGCCGCTCGTCGTTGGACAGGCCGAAGCCCACCACGCCCCGGCCGGCGTACTGGGTGGCGAGCCTGGCCAGGGTGTTCGCGTCGAGCGGATGCCTGGTCCTGTTGGCCGCCACGATCACCGGCATGTGCACCCCGGCGTGCTCGGCGGCCTGCCGCGCCGCGTCGAGCATCAGCTCCAGCGTGGCCGTGAGCCCGCCGAACCGCGCGGCGAACCCGGACGGGTCCACCTGGATCTCCAGCCACCGGGAACCGGCCGCCGCCTCGTCCTCGGCCGTCTCGCGCAGCAGCCGGTAGACGTGCTCGGGACGGCTCAGCACGGACCTGGCGATGTCGTACAGCCGCTGGAACCTGAACCAGCCGCGCTCATCGGTGGCCCGCAGCCGCGGCGGCCAGTCCTGCTCCAGCGCGTCGGGCAGGTGCAGCCCCTGCTCCCTGGCCAGCTCGATCAGCGTCGAGTGCCGCATGGAGCCGGTGAAGTGCAGGTGGAGATGGGCTTTGGGCAGCGTGTGCAGGGGCCGGTGCATTTCCATATTTTGCCACTGGCCCCAGGTGCGGACTCGCATGTCGCCCAAGGCTGCGGGACCGGCATCGGCACGGTAGAGATCGCCCGGATCGGGGGATCAACCGTCCATGATCCCTGAGGGTGCCGGCGTCGCGGGGCAGGGCCGACGCGCGCTGCTCGCCGGACTGGCGTTCGCGGTGACCGCCTTCGCCATCTACGCCCTGTTCCACTCGGGTTTCGGCCGTCCGCACCCGCCTTCGGCGGGCTCGTCGTACGTGCCCCCGCCGCCCCTGAAGGCGCCGTCCCGCCCCGGCGCGGCGGCGGCGCGGGCCGAGCCCCCGCTGGCGGTCGTCTCCGACGACCTCTGGCTCACCTACCTGCCCCGCGGCCTGCGCCGCAGCGGCGGCGGCCCGGTCGTCCCCGACGGCGTCCGGGCCAGGTACGGCACCGCCAAGCGCTACGTGGAGGCCCAGGTCGAGCACGGCACGATGGCCGCCGACTGGGACACCTACCGCGCGCACGCCGGCGTGCTGGACCCCGCCGAGACCACGATCAGGGGCCGGCCCGCGGTCGTCGGCGCGCATCCGGGCGGCGGCAGGGTGATCGCCTGGCTGGAACGCCCGGGCACGGGCGCCTGGATCCGGGTGAGCGACTCCCTCGGCGGCGAGCTGCTGCCTATTGCCGCCTCGGCCCGCGCTCCTGTAGGAGACTAGGAGCCTTTACCCTGGTTGATCCCACGAGTCATGGGGGGACGATGCGGCGCCCGGCAGCGGTGTTCATCACGTTCGCGCTGGCCGCAGGCACGGGCGGGTGCGGCGGCGACCCGCCGCGACCGCCCAGCACCACCCCGCCGCCGCCGTCGGCGAGCGAGCCGGCGACCGGGAAGCCCGTCAGGCTGGCCTGCGGGTCGACCAGGCTGGAGATCCCCGGCGCGCCCCCGCCGCTGGCCCGCGCCGGCACCTTCGGCCGCCTGGGCGGGCTCGCCAGGCGGCTCACGGTCAAGGGCGTGATGTGGCGCGACGACGAGGACGAGCAACTGCGGGTGGGCGTGGTGTGCGGCGTGCGGACGGCCGAGCAGTTCGCCACGCTGGTGGCCCGCTCGACCCTGACCGCCTACCGCGGCAAACCCGCGCTGCGCTGGACGAGCCGCGACGGCCTGCGCAACTTCATGTGGCTGGAGAGCCCCGGCACGGCCGTCTACCTCGCCGCCACGCCCGGCATGACCGCCCAGCTCCGCCAGACCGCCGCCGCCGTCAGACCCGCCGCCTCCTGACCTGTTCCCGAGCCGTTCCCAAGCCGTTCTCTGAGCCGCTCCCGAGCCGTTTTCCGACCCGTTTCCTGAGCCGCTTCCTGAGCCGCTTCCTGAGCCGCTTCCTGAGCCGGCGTCGGCGCCCCGCCGTGGCCCCGGAAGGCCGGCAGGGCGCCGCGTAGGCCGCTCAGCGAGCCTCGGACAGCAGCTTGGCCATCCGGCTGACGCCCTCGACCAGGTCGTCGTCACCGAGGGCGTAGGACAGCCGGAAGTAGCCGGGGGTGCCGAACGCCTCGCCCGGCACGACCGCCACCTCGGCCTCCTCCAGGATCAGCTCGGCCAGCTCCGCCGACGACCCGGGCCGCCGGCCGCGCAGCTCCTTGCCCAGCAGCCCCTTGACCGACGGGTACGCGTAGAACGCCCCCTTCGGTTCCGGGCAGAACACGCCCGGGATCTCGTTGAGCATCCGCACCATGGTCTGGCGCCGCCGGTCGAAGGCCGACCGCATCTCGGCCACGGCCGACAGGTCGCCGGAGACCGCGGCCAGCGCGGCCCTCTGCGACACGTTGGCCACGTTGGAGGTGGCGTGCGACTGCAGGTTGGAGGCGGCCTTGACCACGTCGGACGGGCCGATCAGCCAGCCCACCCGCCAGCCGGTCATCGCGTACGTCTTGGCCACGCCGTTGAGGATCACGACCCGGTCGCCCAGCTCGGGCACGGCCGTGGCGATGCTGGTGAACTCCGCGCCGCCGTAGACCAGGTGCTCGTAGATCTCGTCGGTGATCACCCACAGCCCGTGCTCGGCCGCCCACCGGCCGATCGCCACGGTCTCCTCGCGCGAGTAGACCGCGCCCGTCGGGTTGGACGGCGAGACGAACAGCAGCGCCTTCGTGCGCTCGGTGCGGGCCGCCTCGAGCTGCTCGACGCTCGCCAGGTAGCCCGTGGACTCGTCGGTCACCACGTCGACCTGCACGCCCCCGGCCAGCTTGATCGCCTCGGGGTAGGTCGTCCAGTAGGGGGCGACCACGACGACCTCGTCGCCCGGGTCGAGCAGCGTGGCGAACGCCTCGTAGACGGCCTGCTTGCCGCCGTTGGTGACGAGCACCTGGGACGGCTCGACGGAGTAGCCGGAGTCGCGCCGCGTCTTGTCGGCGATGGCCTGCTTCAGCTCGGGAAGGCCGCCCGCCGGCGTGTACTTGTGGTTGCGCGGGTCGCGGGCCGCCTCGACCGCCGCCTCGACGATGTAGCCGGGCGTCGGGAAGTCGGGCTCGCCGGCGCCGAAGCCGATGACCGGACGGCCGGCCGCCTTCATCGCCTTCGCCTTGGCGTCCACCGCGAGCGTGGCGGACTCGGAAATCGCGGAGATTCTTGCGGAGATACGGGGTCGCGTGGACATGCCTCCCATGCTCCCACGCGGGCGTGACCTGGGCGATCAGGTTTGGGTTCGACGTACCGGGCAATCCCCCGTATGCTTTCGCCTGGTCCTTCCGCCGCATGTCGGCGAGCGGTTCGGTCCAGGCAGTGAGTCAATCAGGGTAGTGTGGTTGACGACATAGGGCACTGGCGCAATTGGTAGCGCACCGGTCTCCAAAACCGGCGGTTGGGGGTTCGAGTCCCTCGTGCCCTGCGAGTGCGGTCCGCGCAATAATGGCGTGTAAGCGCGCCGCAAAACTGCGTTGGATACGACAGATTCAGGTGAGGACTGTGGCGATCGACACGCGCGGCGAGACCGCAGGCAAGCCCAGTGGCGAGAAGAAGACACGCACTTCACCTGCCCTTTTCTACCGGCAGGTCGTCAACGAGCTCCGCAAGGTCATCTGGCCGACACGCAAGGATCTCATCACCTACACCACGGTCGTTCTGGTATTCGTTCTGATCATGGTGGCGATCGTTTATGGGCTCGACGCCGCTCTGGGCTGGGCCGTCCTCCGCGTCTTCGGCGGGGAGTGATCCCGCCTAGCTCGACACCGTGTGGTGTCGGCTGACGGCGACACCATTCGATTCGAGGAAATGAGGAAAGGTCACGTGTCCGAGTCTTCTGTTCCGGCCGAGGAACCCCGCGACGAGCGGGGCGACGACGAGCTGGGAGAGGCCACCGACGAATGGGGCGACGAGCTGGGTGAGGCTCGCGACGAAGGCGTCGAGGCGGCTCTCCAGGAGGCCGACGAGACCGACGAGGTCGAAGAGTCGGAGGAGGCCCCCGCCGACGCGGAGGCCGAGATCCTGCCCGACGTCGACCCGGTCGAGGAGTTCAAGAGCTCCCTGCGCGGGCTCCCCGGCGAGTGGTACGTGATCCACTCCTACGCCGGCTACGAGAACCGCGTGAAGTCCAACATCGAGAGCCGCAACGTGTCGCTCAACATGGAGGACTACATCTACCAGGTCGAGGTGCCCACGCACACCGTCCAGGAGTTCAAGAGCGGCAAGAAGGTCCCGGTCAAGGAGCGCGTGCTGCCCGGCTACGTCCTGGTGCGCATGGAGCTGACCGACGAGTCCTGGGCCGCCGTGCGCAACACGCCCGGCGTGACCGGTTTCGTCGGCCTGTCCAACAAGCCGAGCCCGCTCAGCCTCGACGAGGTCGCCAAGCTGCTGGCGCCCGAGCCGTCCGAGGAGAGCAAGAAGGCCACCACCAAGGCGGCCTCCGGCCCCACGGTCGAGTTCGAGATCGGCGAGTCCGTCACGGTCATGGACGGCCCCTTCGCCACTCTGCCCGCCTCGGTCAGCGAGATCAGCCCCGAGTCGCAGAAGCTCAAGGTGCTCGTCTCGATCTTCGGTCGTGAGACCCCGGTCGAGCTCTCGTTCAACCAGGTCTCGAAGATCTAAGACGATCACCTACACTTAGACGTTCGGTCGGCCGCCTTTCGCGAAGGGTGGCCTTCCGACATGTCCGGGCGCATCCGCGTCCGGACGGCATCACGATCAGGACCCGGAGAAGGACTCATGCCTCCGAAGAAGAAGATCGCGGCGCTCGTCAAGGTCCAGCTCCCCGCTGGCCAGGCCACGCCCGCTCCGCCGGTCGGTACCGCCCTCGGTCCCCACGGCGTCAACATCATGGACTTCGTCAAGCAGTACAACGCTGCGACGGAGTCCCAGCGGGGCAACATCATCCCCGTTGAGATCACCATTTTCGAAGACCGCAGCTTCACCTTCATCACGAAGACGCCCCCGGCGCCTGAGCTGATCAAGAAGGCCCTGGGTCTCGACAAGGGCAGCGCCGTCCCCCACAAGGACAAGGTCGGCCGGCTGACGCGCGAGCAGCTGCGCAGCATCGCCGAGACCAAGATGCCCGACCTCAACGCCAACGACGTCGAGGCTGCAGAGAAGATCATCGCCGGCACCGCCCGGTCGATGGGCATCACGATCGCCGACTAAGACCTTTTCCCAGATCCGTGGGAGGGCCGGGTCCCGGCCCGCGTACCACAAGGAGACAGACATGAAGCGCAGCAAGGCGCACAAGGACGCGGCGGCCAAGGTCGACCGCGACAAGCTCTACACGCCCGCCGACGCCGCGAAGCTGGCCAAGGAGACGTCGACCACCAAGTTCGACGCCACCGTGGAAGTGGCGCTGCGGCTGGGTGTCGACCCTCGCAAGGCCGACCAGATCGTGCGCGGCACGGTCAACCTCCCGCACGGCACCGGTAAGACCGCCCGGGTCCTGGTCTTCGCGACCGGTGACCGTGCCGAGGCAGCCCGCGAGGCGGGCGCCGACATCGTCGGCGCCGACGAGCTGATCGACGAGATCGCCAAGGGCAACCGGCTCAACGAGTTCGACGCCGTGGTCGCCACCCCCGACCTCATGGGCAAGGTCGGCCGTCTGGGCCGCGTGCTCGGCCCGCGCGGTCTCATGCCCAACCCCAAGACCGGCACCGTGACGCCCGACGTCGCCAAGGCCGTGACGGAGATCAAGGGCGGCAAGATCGAGTTCCGCACCGACCGGCAGGCCAACCTGCACTTCATCATCGGCAAGACGTCGTTCCCCGAGCGTCAGCTCATCGAGAACTACGCCGCCGCCCTTGACGAGGTGCTGCGTCTCAAGCCGTCGGCGGCCAAGGGGCGTTACCTGAAGAAGGTCACCTTCTCCACCACCATGGGCCCCGGCGTCCCCGTCGACCCCAACCTCACCCGTGGCCTGACCGCCGAGCTCGACGCGTAACGGCCGCACGTTCTTCGAAAGGCCCCCGCCTGTCCCAGGCGGGGGCCTTTCGCTTTGCCCGGGTGCCGCCGAGCGTCGGGTCCCGGTTCGCCCGGGTGCCGCCGAGCGTCGGCTTCTGGTTCGCCCGGGTGCCGCCGAGCGTCGGGTTCCGGTTCGCCCGGGTGCCGCCGAGCGGCGGCTTCTGGTTCGCCTGCGTGCCGACGAGCGTCGGGTCGAGCCCGAGTTCTCGGCGGGGATGATCTCTCCAGGTGAGCGGGGATGTGCAGAAATCGTGCACAGCCTGTGGGGGAGAACCCTGGGTTTTCCCCGAATTATGCGGGGAAGTCGCCACGATGGGACAAGCCAACCGTAGGGTCAAAACATGCTGAAGCGCAGGATAAGTCTCGCCACCGCCGTGGCCGGAGCTGCTCTCGTCGCGGCCTCGGTCGCCGGGTGCGGTACGAACGTGCAGCCCATCCAGGTCAACCTGGCCGCCTCAGAGGTGCTCGCGCAGGCCGCGCAGAAGACCGCAGAGGTCACCAGCTACACGGTGGACGCCGTCGCGAACGTGACGCACCCCCAAGAAGGCAACGGCAAGGTGCAGGGACGCATGCTCTACCAGAGCAAGCCCCAGCTCGCCGTCGACCTGACCCTCGACACCGTCGACATGGGCGGCCGGAACCTGCCGGGCGGCGTGCGCGCCGTCCTGCAGGGTGACACCGTCTATGTGAAGGTCGAGGCCCTCAAGCAGCTCGTCGGCGCCACCAAGCCGTGGATCAAGGTCGCGCTCAACGAAGTGGGCGACCAGAACCAGGTCAACCAGTACCTCAGCCAGATCCAGCAGTTCGACCTCGCCAACGTGACCAAGCTGGTCACCGTGTCCAAGGACGTGAAGCAGGTCGGCACCGAGAGCGTCAACGGCGCGGACACCACCCACTACAGCGGCACGTTCCCCGTGGACGCCGCCGTCGGCCAGCTGCCCGCCGACAAGCAGCAGCAGGCCAGGACGAACCTCGCCGAGCTCAAGGACGTCAAGTTCGACATCTGGGTGGCCGGCGACGGCCTGCCCCGCAAGCTCACCCTGAACGGCTCCAAGGAGGGCGCCACGCTGGACGCCACCCTGCTGTTCAAGGGCTTCAACGAGCCCGTCAAGGTCGAGGCCCCGCCCGCGGACCAGGTCGGTGAGCTGCCGAAGACGACCGTCAACTGAGAACCGATTTGGAAACTCGGCGACCAGCACGTACTCTGGTCGTTGCCGAAGACCGCCGGTCGTCGTCAGGTGCATCAGTCCTGGCGACCGAAGGATCCACGTTCTGTGGACGGCCCGCGCAGGTGTGATGCGAGTTTCCCATATGGTGCAGTTCCATATGTGAGCCCCGTGCGCCCCTGCGCCCGGGGCTGTTCTCATTTCCAGGGGCCTTCGCCGGCGGCACACCTGGAAGGAGGCCCATGGCGAGGGCGGATAAGGCGACAGCCGTTGCCGAGCTCAAGAGCGAGTTCGAAGGCAGCAGCGCCGCCGTTCTGACCGAGTACCGCGGTCTCACCGTCGCTCAGCTCAAGCAGCTGCGCGTTGCTCTTGGTGAGAATGCGAAGTTCGCCGTGGCGAAGAACACCCTGACCAAGATCGCGGCTAACGAGGCCGGTCTGTCGTTCCCCGACGACCTGCTCACGGGCCCGACCGCGATCGCCTTCGTCAACGGCGACGTTGTCGAGGCGGCCAAGGGTCTGCGTGACTTCGCCAAGGCCAATCCCCTTCTGGTGATCAAGGGTGGTGTGCTCGACGGTAAGACGCTCGACGCCACCGAGATCACCAAGCTCGCCGACCTCGAGTCCCGCGAGGTCCTCCTCGCTAAGCTCGCCGGTGCTCTCAAGGCGAAGCAGAGCGCTGCCGCCGCGGTTTTCGCCGCGCTGCCCACGCAGATGGCTCAGCTGGCCGACGCCCTTCGTGCCAAGCGCGAAGAAGCGGGCGAGTAACACGGGGGTTGCCGCAACTTCCGCGGTCCCGTTCCTAGTTTTCTGCAAGTCCTAAACGTAAGGAAAAGCATCATGGCGAAGCTCAGCACCGACGAGCTGCTCGACGCGTTCAAGGAGATGACCCTCCTCGAGCTGTCCGAGTTCGTTAAGCACTTCGAAGAGGTCTTCGACGTCAAGGCCGCCGCCCCCGTCGCGGTCGCCGCCGCCCCCGCCGCCGCTGGTGGTGGCGAGGCCGCCGCCGTTGAGGAGCAGGACGAGTTCGACGTCATCCTCGAGGCCGCCGGCGACAAGAAGATCCAGGTCATCAAGGAGATCCGCGCCCTCACGTCCCTGGGCCTCAAGGAGGCCAAGGACCTGGTGGACGGCGCTCCCAAGCCGGTCTTCGACGGCAAGGTCAACAAGGAGCAGGCGGAGAAGGCCAAGGCTGCCCTCGAGGGCGCCGGCGCCACCGTGACCGTGAAGTAACTTCCCACTTCACACAGCTCTTCGGAAGAGGCGGACACACCCTGGTGCCGGGTGTGACCGCCTCTTTTCGCATGTACGGGGACGGCGCCGACCCCACGCGGGACCCCCTTGGCGGCATCACCCGGAAGTGGCTCCGGCTTCGCGGGCCGCCTCCCGGACCCTGGCGATGGCGCTCGCGTCCATGAAGTCCTTGCAGTGGACGATCCGCCCGCCCCTGATCCGCAGCATCAGCAGCCCCGGGACGGTGATCGCCCGCTCGCCCACCTTGACGTGCGCGTTCTGCTCGACGACCACCACCTCGGGATCGTCCGTACGGTGCAACGCGATCCGCTCCACCTTCTGCGGCACGGCGGGGGAGACGCCCCAGGACGCCCGGTACCCGGCCCGCACCGCCTCCCGCCCCTCGTACGGCGGCAGCCCGCCGAACGGGAACTCGTGCCTGCCGTCCTCCGCGTACAGGTCGGCCAGTTCGTCGGCCGACTTGCGCAGCATCGCGCCGTGGAAGGCGCCGACGATCTCCTCGACGGTCATGACCACCACTCCTCACATCTCGCTCAACATCCGTTGACTCAACGAGCGTAGAGCGAATCCGGACGAACGGTCAACACAGGTAGAGTCGGACCGTGAGCGAGCGAGTGCTTCCCCGTGCCGAACGACGGCGCAGAACCGAGGGAAGGATCCTCGACGCAGCCAGGGCGCTGTTCGCCGAAGTCGGCTACGAGCGCGCCACCATCAGGGCGGTCGCGAAGTCCGCCGCGGTCGACCCGGCCCTGGTCATGCAGTACTTCGGCAACAAGCAGGAGCTCTTCAGGGCCGCCGTGCGCGCCACGCCCGCCCCCGAGGCCGCCACCACCCCCGAGGAGCTGGTCGAGCACCTCCTCGGCACCCTCGACGTGAAGATGGGCGAGCTGCCCCAGGGGTCGCTGGCGATGATGCGTTCGATGCTCACCCACCCCGAGGCGGGCACGGCGGCCCGCGAGGCGCTCGCCCGGCAGGTCGACAGGCTCGCCGCGTCGATCCCCGGCGAGGACGCCCGCCTGCGCGCGGCGCTGATGACCACGATCCTGCTCGGCGTGACCGTCGGCCACCAGCTGCTCGAACTGCCCGAACTGCGCGACGTCCCGCCGGAGCGCATCGCCCGGCTGCTGCGCCCGAGCCTGCGCGGTCTTACTGGACCGGACGTCTGATAACCGCCGGGTAACAAGTTATTGGAACCGGTTCCAATTCCTCGGTTCGCCGCTACCGTGAGGGCATTCTGGAAGTAAAGTGTGCGGCACGTTATCCCCTGAGTGCTCCCTGTGATCGGGAAGGTGGCCAGTGGGCGTCGAGGTCGTGGTCGAGGGGTTGACCAAGTCGTTCGGTCGGCAGGTCATCTGGGAGGATGTCTCGCTCACGCTGCCCGCGGGTGAGATCTCGGTGCTGCTCGGCCCGTCGGGCACCGGCAAGTCCGTCTTCCTCAAGACACTGGTCGGCCTGCTGCGTCCCGACCGCGGCCACATCTGGATCGACGGCCACGACCTGGCGAGCTGCCCCGAGCGCACGCTCTACGAGCTGCGCCGGCTGTTCGGCGTGCTGTTCCAGGACGGCGCCCTGTTCGGCTCGCTCAACCTCTACGACAACATCGCCTTCCCGCTGCGCGAGCACACCAGGAAGACCGAGGCCGAGATCCGCCGGATCGTGATGGACAAGATCGACCTGGTCGGGCTGGTCGGCGCCGAGGGCAAGCTGCCCGGTGAGATCTCCGGCGGCATGCGCAAACGGGCCGGCCTGGCCAGGGCGTTGGTGCTCGATCCCGAGATCATCCTGTTCGACGAGCCCGACTCCGGCCTCGACCCGGTCCGCACCGCCTTCCTCAACCAGACGATCGTCGACATCAACGCCGACATCGAGGCCACGTTCCTGATCGTCACCCACGACATCAACACCGCCCGCACGGTCCCCGACAACATCGGGCTGCTGTTCCGCCGCGAGCTGGTCATGTTCGGGCCGCGCGAGATGCTGCTGTCCAGCGACGAGCCGGTGGTGCGGCAGTTCCTCAACGCCCGCAGGCACGGCCCGATCGGCATGTCGGAGGAGAAGGACATCTCCGAGCTGGAGGCCGAGGCCCAGATGGGCCACGACCCCGGCGGGCTGCCGCCGATCCCGCCGCAGCTCATGCCGAGCGGCAACGTGCTGCGCCGCTCGCAGCAGCCGCCCGGCCGGTGGCTGGCGGCCCATGGCGTGATCCCGCCGCAGGGCTCGTTCGTGGACGAACGCGGCCGCAACTGGCTGGAGGAGTACCCCCGGCTGATCGACGCCCACGCCGACGGCGTCGCCTAGACCATGAATCCGACCGAGAAGTGCCTCCTCGCGGCCTGCGAGCGTTACCGTAAGCATCCGATCGGCCGCACATGGTGACGGCGGAGGTCGGGCGGTTCGTCGCCATGTCGCTCGACACCGCCAGGGCCGCCGCGCGACGGCCGTTCCAGGTGCGCGAGCTCGTCCGGCAGGCGTGGTTCATCGTCAGCGTGAGCGCCCTGCCCACCGCGCTGGTCGCCATCCCCTTCGGGGCCGTGCTCGCCATGCAGACCGGCAACCTCATCCGCCAGTTCGGCGCCCAGTCCTTCACCGGGGCCACCGCCGTGCTCGGCATCGTCCGCGAGGCGGGCCCGGTGGTGACCGCGCTGATGATCGCGGGCGCGGCCGGCAGCGCGATCTGCGCCGACCTCGGCGCGCGCCGGATCAGGGACGAGATCGACGCCATGGAGGTGCTCGCGGTCGACCCGCTCCACCGGCTCGTCGTGCCCAGGGTCGCCGCGTGCGCGCTGGTCGCGCCGCTGCTCAACGGCCTGGTCGTCACGGTCGGGCTGGTCGCCGGCTACCTGTTCAACGTGGTCGTCCAGGGCGGCTCGCCCGGCGCGTACCTGCAGTCGTTCAACGCCCTGGCCGAGGTCTCCGACCTGTGGGTCTCGGAGGGCAAGGCGCTGGTCTTCGGGGTCACGACGGGGCTCGTCGCCGCGTACAAGGGGCTGGGCGCGGCGGGCGGGCCCAAGGGCGTGGGGGAGGCGGTCAACCAGGCCGTGGTGTTCGCCGCCCTGCTGCTGTTCGCCGAGAACTTCCTGATCAGCGCGGTCCACAACGAGCTGGTGCGGTCATGAGGGCGCTCGACCGGCAGGGCGCGTTCTACGCCAGGGCGATCAGGGCCCTTCCGGCCGGCGCGCGCTACCGCCGGGAGGTGCTCAGGCTGCTGGCCGAGGTCGGGCTGGGCAGCGGCGGCCTGGCGGTGATCGGCGGCACGATGACGATCGTCGCCTTCATGACCTTCTTCACCGGCACCGAGGTCGGCCTGCAGGGCTACACCGGCCTCGACCGCATCGGCGGCTCGGCCTTCACCGGCTTCCTGTCCAGCTACGTCAACACCCGCGAGATCGCCCCGCTGGTGGCCGCCATCGGCCTGTCGGCCACCGTGGGCTGCGGGTTCACCGCCCATCTCGGCGCGATGCGGGTCGGCGAGGAGATCGACGCGCTGGAGGTCATGGCGGTCCCGCCGGTGCCGTTCCTGGTCACCACGCGGCTGATCGCCGGCTTCGCCGCCGTCATGCCGCTGTACGTGCTCGGCCTGCTCGCCTCCTACGTCGCCACCCGCCTGATCGTGACGGTGCTGCACGACCAGTCCACGGGCACCTACGACCACTACTTCGAGCTGTTCCTGTCGCCCTACGACGTGTTGTGGTCCTTCGGCAAGGCGATGGTCTTCGCCGTCCTGGTGATCCTCATCCACTGCTACCACGGCTTCCACGCCACCGGCGGGCCGGCCGGGGTCGGGGTGGCGGTCGGGCGGGCCGTGCGCGCGGTGCTGGTGACGGTCAACGTCGCCAACCTCCTGCTCGGCCTGGCCATCTGGGGCACGACCACGACGGTGAGGCTGGCCGGATGAGACACGGCGCCGCGCTCCTGGCGATCATCGCCGCCTTCACGGCCCTGACGCTGGCCGTCTACTCGAAGGCGTTCTCCACCGCCCGGCACGTCACGCTGCTGCTGCCCGCCGCCGGGCTGCAGCTTGACCGCCGGGCCGACGTCAAGGTCAACGGGGTCGTGGTCGGCGAGGTGACCGACCTGGCGCCCGCCGACCACGGCGCCCGCCTCACCCTGGCCCTCGACCACGACGTCGACCGCGCCTCCACCGCCGAGCTGCGCGCCAAGACCCTGTTCGGCGAGAAGTACGTCGCCCTGATCCCGCCCGCCTCGCCGCGCGGCCCGCTGCGCGACGGCGACGTGATCAGGGCCTCGTCCGCCGCCGTCGAGATCACCGAGATCCTCGACCGCCTGCTGGCCCACCTGCGCGCCGTCCACCCCGAACGCCTGAACGCCGTCCTGAACGCCCTGGCCACCGCTCTTGACGGCCGCGGCGCCCGGCTCGGCACGACCCTGGACAGGACCGACGCCTACCTGCGCCGCCTCCAGCCCCACCTGCCCGCGCTGAAACGGGACATCGCCAAGCTCGCCGACGTCACCGCCCGGTACGGCCAGGCCGCCCCCGACCTGCTGCGTACCCTGGCCAACAGCGCCGCGATCGGCCGCACCCTCACCGCTGCCCCCATCGGCCCGGCCACCGCGGCCGTCACCCGGGCCGCCACCGCCGCCGACCGCCTGCTGCGCACGGACGAGCCCGGGATCGCCGGCCTGCCGCACGTCGTCCGGCCGGCCCTCGACGTGGCCGCCCACCACGCGCCCGTCATCCCGTGCGTCCTGCGCGGCCTCGACCGCCTGCGGCCGTTGCTGGACAACGCCTTCGGCCACGGCAGCGCGAAGGCGGTGCTGGAGATCGTCCGGCCGGCGCACCCGTACGAACCGGGCAAGGACACCCCGCGTTACGCCGACCGCAGAGGCCCGGCCTGCTACGGCCTTCCCGACCACGCGCCCGTGCCCTTCCCGGGGGTGCGCTTCGACGACGGCACCGCCGACCTGGCGCGGCTGATGCTGCGATGACCACGCTCGGGCCGGCGCTCAAGCTGGCCGTCTTCGCCCTCGTCACCACCCTGTGCGTGGCCACCCTCGCGATCACGATCTCGGGCGCCCGCTTCACCGCCGCGGTCGTCTACCACGCCCTGTTCACCGACGCCTCCGGGCTGCGCGAGGGCGACGAGGTGCGCATCGCCGGCGTGCGGGTCGGCCGGGTCGAGAGCGTCACGCTGGCGGGCGTCCAGGCCGAGGTCGCCTTCTCCGTGCGGCGCACCACCGCGCTGCCCCGCGGGGTCGTGGCCGCCGTCCGCTGGCGCAACCTCGTCGGCGACCGCTACCTGACGCTGTCCACCGGCCCGGGCGGTCCCGGCCTGCTCCCGCCGGGCGCCCGGGTGACCGACACCCGCCCGGCCCTCGACGTGACGGCCCTGTTCAACGGCTTCAGGCCGCTGCTCAACGCCATCCGCCCCCAGGACGTCAACAAGCTGAGCTGGCAGATCGTCCAGGTGCTGCAGGGCGAGGGCGGCACGGTCGAGGCCCTGCTCGGCCACATCGCCTCCCTCACCGGCACGCTCGCCGACCGCGACGCCGTGATCGGCCGCGTGATCACCAACCTCGGCGCGGTGCTCGGCGAGATCGCCGGCCGGGAGCACGACTACGACCGCCTGCTGATCGACCTGCGCGCCCTGATCGGCGGCCTGGCCGGCGACCGCGAGGCCATCGGCGACTCGCTGGCCACCCTCGACCGCCTCACCGCCGTCACCGGCGATCTCGTCCGCAGGGCCCGGCCCGACCTGCGGGCGAGCGTCCGGCACGCGGACGGGCTGCTCAAGGCGCTCAACGCCAGGAGCGCCCTGGTCGAGGACACCCTCGCCCGCGCGCCCGACCGTCTCGGCCGGCTCGTCCGGGCCTCCTCCTACGGGTCGTGGTTCAACTTCTACCTCTGCTCGCTCACGGTCAGGAGCGGCGGCGTGCGCACTCCGAAGATCGTCAACGGGAGCCCGCGATGCCGCTGACCCCCTTCAGGAGACACGATCCCGTGCCGCTGGGCGTCGGCGGCATCGTCGTGGCCGTCGCGCTGGTCGTGGCGGCCCTGGCGGTCGGCGGCCTGCCGCGCGGCAGCACGTACTCGGCCGCGTTCGCCGACTCGGCGGGCCTGCGCGAGCACGACGACGTGATGATCGCCGGGGTCAAGGTCGGGGAGGTCACCGGCGTCGATCTCGAAGGCGACCACGTCCGCGTCGATCTGCGGGTGGCCGACGACGTCCGGCTCGGCTCGCTGACCAGGGCCGACATCCGGATCAGGACCTTGCTCGGCGCCCACTTCGTCATGCTCGTCCCCGAGGGCGGCGGCCGGCTCCGGGGGCAGATCCCGCTGTCGCGCACGAGCGTCCCCTACGAGGTCGCGCCCGCCGTCGCGGACCTGGGCGCGGCCGCGGGACGCGTCGACGAGCGGGCCCTGGCCAAGGCCATGACCGTGTTGTCGCAGACCATGGAAGGCTCCTCGACGGAGATCAGGGCCTCCCTCCGGGGGCTCGGCAGGCTCTCGCGTACCGTCGCCGCCCGCGACGCCCGCCTGCACGACCTGGTCAGCCACGCCCGTACCGTCACCGGCCTGCTGGCCCGCCGCAACGCCGACCTGCACGGCCTGGTCACCGACGGCGACCTGCTGCTGCGCGAGGTCTCCGCGCGGCGGGCCGTCGTCCACGGGCTGCTGGTCAACACGGTGGCGCTGGCCGGGCAGGTCGACGGGCTGGTCGCCGACAACAGGACCACGTTGAGGCCCGCACTCGAACGGCTGCGCTCGTTCGTCGCCGTGCTGCGCCGCCAGGAGGAGAGCCTCGACCGGTCGCTGGCCCTGCTCGGGCCGTTCGCCCGCCAGCTCGCCGACGCGACCGGCAACGGACGCTGGTTCGACACGATCATCCAGAACCTGGTCCCGCTGCCCGCCTCCGTCCAGCCGCCCGACCCCCTGCCGGAAGGACCCGTGCGATGAGAGGCCCGCTCGTCCTGGCGCTGCTGCTTTCGACCCTGGTCGGCTGCGGCTTCGAGGGGGTGGCCTCGCTGCCGCTGCCCGGCGGCGCCGACCTGGGCGAGCGGCCGTACGCGGTGACCATCCGGTTCGCCGACGCGCTCGACCTGGTGCCGCGCTCGCCGTGCAAGGTCGACGACGTCACCGTGGGCGAGGTCACCGGCGTGGAGCTGGGCGACGACTGGCGGGCCGACGTCGTCTGCGAGGTGCGCGGCGACGTCGCCCTGCCCGACCGCACGTCGGCGGCGATCTCCCAGACGAGCCTGCTGGGCGAGAAGTTCGTCAAGCTGCTGCCCGCCGGGCGCGGGCGGCTCAGCGGCCCGATCCCGGCGGCCAGGACGAGCACGACGGCCGAGGTCGAGGAGGTGTTGTCGGCCGCGTCGCTGCTGGTCGACGGCGGCGGCCTCGACCAGCTCGCGACCGTCAACCGGGAGCTGGCCGCCGTGCTCGACGGCCGCTCGGCCCGGCTGAAGGACCTGCTGCGCAGGCTCGGCGCGTTCGCCGCGGGGCTCGACGGCTCCAAGAAGCAGATCGTCCGGCTGATCGACGCCCTCGACGGCCTCACCGGCACCCTGGCCGCCCAGCGCGCCACGATCAGGGCCACCGCCACCGAGATCGGCCCGGCCGTCACCCTGCTCAAGGACCAGCGCGCCGGCCTGACCGCCATGCTCGCCGCCCTCGACCGGCTCGGCCGCACCGCCACCCGCGTCGTCGAGCGTTCCCAGGCCGACACTCTGGCCGACCTGCGCCACCTGCGCGCGCTCCTGCTCAACCTCGACCGGGCGCGCGACAGCGTCGCGTCGGGGCTGGCGACAGCGATCACGTTCCCGTTCCCGGGGTCGGCCTCGTCCATGCTGCGCGGCGACTACGCCAACACCGACCTGACCGTCGACGCCTCGCCCGGCGCCACGCTGCGCAACCTGCTCGGCGGTGCGCGATGACCGTCAGGCTGCTGGCGTTCGCGCTGATCGGGGTGGTGGCGGTGGCGTACACGCTGGTCAGGTACGCCCGGGTGGGCGCCGACCTGTTCGACCCCGCCTACCGGGTCACCGTCGAGCTGGCCGACGCGGGCGGGCTGTTCGACGGCTCGGAGGTGACCTACCGAGGGGTGCCGATCGGCCGGGTGGAGTCGCTGGCGGTGGCGGGCGACGGCGCGCGGGCCGTGGTCAGGCTCGGGTCCGGCGACCCCGTCCCGGCCCGCGGCCTGCTGGCGGTGGTGGCCAACCGGTCGGGCGTGGGGGAGCAGTACCTGGACCTGCGGCCCGCCGGGGGCGCGGGGCCGTACCTGCGGGAAGGGGACGTGATCGACCGCGCGCACACGCGGCTGCCGGTCCCCTCGGCCCGGCTGCTCGGCGACACCGACCGGCTGCTGGCCTCGGTCGACCCGCGCGACCTGGAGACGGTCGTGACCGAGCTGGACAAGGGGCTCGGCGGCAACGGGCCCGCCCTGCGACGGCTGGCCGACGCGGGCGAGAAGCTGCTCGGACAGGCCGAGAGCGTGCTTCCCGAGACGGTCGCGGTCCTGCACGACGGGGAGACCGTGCTCGACGCTCAGCGGGCCTCTGGGGGCCATCTGAAGGCATTTGCCGGGAATCTGGCGAGCTTGACCGATTCGCTCCGCGACGGTCGCGGCGACCTCGCCCACCTGATCGGCCGCGCCCCGCGCGCGGCCGAGTCGCTCGAACGGCTGACCGCCGGCGTCGCGCCGCACCTGCGCCCGCTGCTGACCCACCTGCTGATCGGCGGCCGTACGGTCTCCGCCCGGGTCACCGCCCTCCGGCAGCTCCTGATCGGCTACCCGGCCGCCGTCGCGGGCGCCTTCTCCGTGGTCGACCGGGACGGCCTGCACTTCGGCCTCGACCTCGACCTCAACGTGCCCAGGCCGTGCACCCGCGGCTACGAGGGCGTACGCAGGCGACAGCCCCACGACGTCAGCACCCGGCCGCCCGACCCGAAGGCGTTCTGCAGGGAGCCGCGCGGCAGCGCGACCGGCGTGCGCGGCGCCCGCAACGCCCCCGCTCCCCAACCCCCTCCGTCGATTCCAGGGCTTGAAGACTGGCTCGCGGGTTATGATCCGGCGACCGGCCGGAAGGGGTGAGCACAGGTGGGAGCACTTCCCGCGCGCCCGGCACGCATCCTGGTGGCCGCCCTCAGCGTGACGCTGGCGGCGCTCGTCGCCGCCGGCGTGTGGATCTCCCTCCAGGCGCGTGACGCGCAGGCCCTGGCCGACGACCGGCAGGCCGCGCTGCTCGCGGCCGGCACCCACGCCAAGAACCTGATCTCGCTCGACTACAAGACCGTCGACGCCGACGTGCAGCGCATCCTCGACACCTGCACGGGCGGGGCCAGAACCGGCTACCAGGCCATCGCGGGCAAGCTCAAGAGCACCACGGTCGCCAACAAGGTCGTCCAGCACGGCGTCCTGCGCGCCACCGGCCTGGTGTCGATGTCCGGCGGCACGGCGAAGGTGCTGGTGGTGGCCGACGCCGAGATCCGCTGGGACGGCTCCAAGAGCCCGCCCCAGGAGCGCTTCTACCGCTGGACGATGGACGTGACCAAGGTCGGCGGCGTGTGGCTGGTGTCGAAGGTGGTGCAGGTGGTGTGAGAACCGTCACTGTGGTGCTGCTCGGCGTCCTGGTGATCGTCGCGGGCGTGCTGGTGCCCAGGATGTGGTTCGACCTGCGTGACCTGCGGGGGGCCGAAGGAGCCGGGGCCGAGGCGATGGCGACGGCCCGCCAGGTCGCCCCCGACATGTTCTCCTACGACTACCGCTCGGTGGAGGCCGACCTCGCCCGGGCCGGGGCGTACACGACGGGCGAGCTGACCAGGCATTACAAGGAGCTCACCACGTCGCTGGTGTCCAAGGCCAAGGCCGAGAAGACCGTCCGCACCGCGGCCGTGGTGGACGCCGGCGTCGAGCGCGCCACGCCGGACAGGGTCGAGGTCCTGTTGTTCGTGAACATGGTTACGGTAAAAGTAGTGCCGAACCAGGACAGGCCTCAGCAACAGGTGACCCAGAACCGGGCCCGGTTCGTCATGGTCAGGCAAGACGGGCGATGGCTGGTCGAGGGGCTGTCCACGCTGCTGGGAACGGCCTGAGCCGCCGGGCGTGCCGCTACCTTCAATTGTTACCAAAAATCAGGTTTGGCGAAGCCCTTGATAGGGGTACTCCAGTCACAGCTACATCGGTGGTCGGCATGGGTTCGACCCCCGGGGTGACGGAGCGTTAACCGCCCACGATCGCGGGTATCGTCTTGGGCCTGGCGGTAGGCGCCCGATCACACTGGGGAGAAAACCCAGCGTCCGGGCCTCTAGGCGGCTAAAAGTCGGGCTTGCGGGCTTGACGTTTGCGGCTGAACGGGCGATGCTGCGACCAACGTGGAGCATGCAGCGAGAGCGAAGTGGACAGGCGTGTGCCGTTCGGCTACACTGCCCCTTTGCGCTGCCCTTTGACGACCCGTGATGCTTGCTCACGTTGCGAGGTTGTCTGGCGTGCGTGTAGTCAGTCCGCCGCGAGCCCTCGGAAGGACATCTGTTGGCAGCCTCGCGCAACGCCTCCGCCGTACCCGCTGGTCCCCGTCGCGTCTCTTTCGCGCGCATCCAGGAGCCCCTCGAAGTTCCTGACCTCCTCGCCCTGCAGACCGAGTCGTTCGACTGGTTGCTGGGCAACGAGAAGTGGAAGGGCCGGGTAGAGGCGGCTCGTCAGGCCGGGCGCAGGGACGTCCCGACCCAGTCGGGCCTCGAAGAGATCTTCGAAGAGATCAGTCCCATCGAGGACTTCTCGGGGACCATGTCCTTGTCGTTCCGCGACCACCGGTTCGAGCCGCCCAAGTACTCAGTCGATGAGTGCAAAGACAAGGACATGACCTTCTCCGCCCCGATGTTCGTCACGGCGGAGTTCATCAATAACACCACCGGTGAGATCAAGAGCCAGACGGTGTTCATGGGCGATTTCCCGCTCATGACGCCGAAGGGCACGTTCATCATCAACGGCACCGAGCGTGTCGTGGTCTCGCAGCTGGTCCGTTCGCCCGGTGTCTACTTCGAACGTAACGTCGACAAGACCTCGGACAAGGACCTGTACGGCTGCAAGGTCATCCCGTCGCGGGGTGCCTGGCTGGAGTTCGAGATCGACAAGCGCGACAGCGTCGGTGTGCGCATCGACCGTAAGCGCAAGCAGGCCGTCACCGTGCTTCTCAAGGCACTGGGATGGACCAACGACCAGATCCTCGAGCGGTTCGGCCAGTACGAGTCGATGCGCGCGACGCTGGAGAAGGACCACACGGCCGGCCAGGACGACGCCCTGCTCGACATCTACCGCAAGCTGCGGCCGGGTGAGCCGCCGACCAAGGAGTCGGCGCAGACCCTGCTGGAGAACCTGTACTTCAACCCCAAGCGGTACGACCTGGCCAAGGTGGGCCGCTACAAGATCAACAAGAAGCTCGGGGTCGACTCCGAGATCACGCAGGGCACGCTGACCGAAGAGGACATCGTCGCCACCATCGAGTACATCGTCCGCCTGCACGCGGGCGAGGAGTCGATGCCGGGCGCCAACGGTGAGGTGATCGTCGAGATCGACGACATCGACCACTTCGGCAACCGCCGCCTGCGCAGCGTCGGCGAGCTCATCCAGAACCAGGTCCGCCTGGGCCTGGCCCGCATGGAGCGCGTCGTCCGCGAGCGGATGACCACCCAGGACGTCGAGGCGATCACGCCGCAGACCCTGATCAACATCCGTCCCGTCGTGGCCTCCATCAAGGAGTTCTTCGGCACCTCGCAGCTGTCGCAGTTCATGGACCAGACCAACCCGCTGGCCGGCCTGACGCACAAGCGGCGTCTGTCCGCGCTCGGCCCCGGTGGTCTGTCCCGTGAGCGGGCCGGCTTCGAGGTCCGTGACGTGCACCCGTCCCACTACGGCCGGATGTGCCCGATCGAGACCCCTGAAGGCCCGAACATCGGTCTGATCGGCTCGCTGGCCTCCTACGGCCGCATCAACGCCTTCGGCTTCGTCGAGACGCCTTACCGCAAGGTCGTCGACGGCCGGGTGACCGACCAGATCGACTACCTGACGGCCGACGAGGAAGACCGCTACGTCAAGGCGCAGGCCAACACGACGCTCAACCCCGACGGGTCGTTCGCCGAGTCCCGCGTCCTGGTCCGCACCAAGGGCGGCGAGACCGAGCTCGCCCGTGCCGAGGAAGTCGACTACATCGACGTGTCGCCGCGCCAGATGGTGTCGGTCGCCACCGCGATGATCCCGTTCCTCGAGCACGACGACGCCAACCGCGCGCTCATGGGCTCCAACATGCAGCGCCAGTCGGTGCCGCTGCTCAAGAGCGAGGCGCCGCTGGTCGGCACCGGCATGGAGTACCGTGCCGCGACCGACGCCGGCGACGTCATCAGCGCCGAGAAGGCCGGCGTGGTCGAGGA
>NZ_JBIATU010000028.1:0-68595 GCF_042892035.1 Nonomuraea sp. NPDC001831
GGCCCCCCCCCCCCCGCCCCGCCCCCGCCCCCCGCCCCCCCCCCGCGGCCCCGCCCCCCGCCCCCCCCCCCGCCCGCCCCCCCCGGGGGGGGGGGGGCCCCCCCCGCCCCCCCCCCCCCGGCCGGACACTCTCGACGCCGCCCTCGACGGCGTCCGAAAGGCCTTCGTCCTGCCGCCCGGGTACGGCCCCGACGGCCCCGTCCAGGAGCGCAACCTGGTGGCCGCGGCGGCCCGCGCCGGGGTCTCCCAGCTGGTCAAGCTGTCCACCAGCGGCGTCACCTTCGACGCCACCGACCCCATCAGCACCGGCCATCGGCTCGGCGAACAGGTCGTCATGGACTCCGGCCTGCCGTGGACGATGCTGCGCCCCGGCACCTTCATGGCCTACCTGTACGGCTACGCCCCCGCCATCGCCGCCGAGCACACCATGTACGTCACCGAAGGCGACCCCGTCTCCGCGATGATCCATCCCCGGGACATCGCCGCCGTCGCCGCGCACGTCCTGACCACGTCCGGCCACGACGGCCGGGCCTACACCCTCACCGGCGGCCAGGCCCTCGCACCCCGGGACCAGGCCGACGTCGTCGGCCAGATCCTGGACCGGCCGATCAAGCTCGTCGAACGCAGCGCAGCCGAGACCCGGGCGGAGTTCGACCGCCTCGGCTGGTCGGGGCCGCGTCTGGAGGCGCTGCTGGAGCTCAAGCGTCAATCGGCTGCCTGGGACTGGCAGATCTTCGACACCGTCGAAAGGCTCACCGGCCGGACGCCGCTGACCCTCCACGACTGGGTCCGCGAGAACGTCCACCTCTTCCGGTGACGGAATCACCACGGCGCAGGACGGGCTGCGGCGATCGAACGCCGGGCGGCCCCACGTGTGCGGGAAGTGTGTCTCACACGCCTTTCAGCACCCGATCTAGTGCCGCCCGGCCCGCGGGTCCCCAGTTCGGCTTGCCGCCGGGCAGGCCCCGATCTCCGTTCTGCCCCATGAGCAGCAGGAACAGGCTCTTCATGGCGGCCAGCCCGCGGGCGCGCCGGATCGCCGCCTCGTCCGCACGTCCGTACGCGTCGAAGAAGCGGGCGGCCGTGCCCGCGGGGAGCAGCGTCCAGGCGGCGGCGAGGTCCCACGCCGGATCGCCGGCGAACAGGCAACCGAAGTCGATGATGCCCGAGAGCGTCCCGTCCGAGACGACGACGTTCGCGGGATGGAGGTCGCCGTGCACCCACACCGGCGGGCCCTCCCACTCGGGGGCGGCGACCGCATCGGCCCACACGTCACGGACGGCCTCGACATCGCCGACGGCGTCGGGGTCGACGGCCTGCAGGGACCGCTCGAAGCCGCTCGTGCACCTCCTGGGGTGAGCGCCGAGGTCCGAACCGGCGGGGGCCTCGGCGGGCGCCTCCACATGAAGCGCTCTGAGGAAGCCCGCCAGCGTGTCGGCCGCGTGGGCGCCCCTGCTGATCGAGCCGTGGTCCAGCGGCTCGCCGGGAACCCACGTCATCACGGTCCAGTGCTTGGGGAAGCGCCCTGACGGTTCGCCGAACCGCACAGGAGTCGGCACCGGCAGCGGCAGGCGCGGGGCCAGCACGGGTAGCCACCGCCGTTCCTTGAGCTGGAGCTCCGGGGTGGGGTCCATCCGCTGCATGCGCACGGCCAACTCGTCCCCGAGACGCCACATCTGGTTGCCCCAGCCACCCGCCACCTCCCGGATGGCCAGCCCGGCGAGGTCTGGATGTTGCTCCTGCAGCAAGTCACGGACCAGGTCGGCGGTGACGTCGATCTCGGTGTCGGTCATGGGACGTCACAGTAATCAAGCGGCCGGGCGCGCCGCGCGGCGAGTGCCTCAAGGCCGCGGCGCACACCTGGCGCGCCCGGGAAGCCGGGGCATCGGCCGGTCAGCACCCGCTCAGTCGATGCGCTGGCAGATCGTCACCGGCAGACGCGGCGACCAGGTGCGGGTGGCCTCGTCATAAGCCTGCGCGTAGCCGTTCTTGCCGCCGTAGCAGGGGGCGGCGATGGTCGTCTCCACGTAGATGGCGCCGCCGGGGGTGACGGGGTGGGTGCGCGCGACCACCCACCTGGAGAACTTGCTGACGCCGTTGTTGAACTTGACGGTCAGGAAGACGCGGTGGTCGACGGTGAAGTTGCCGCCGGCGACCTTGAGGTGGTTGTTGAAGGTGTAGGTGAACAGGAAGGAGCGCGCCTGCGCGAGCTCCTGGACGTGGCTGGTGTTGTCGAGGTCGGAAGGCGAGGCCGTCGACGCGTTCGCGGCGCCGCTCATGGCCGGGACGGTCAGGGCGATGGTCGCGGCGGTGGCGGTCAGGCCGAACAGGGTGCGCAAGCTGCGGTTCATCGGAACCTCCTGCTGTATGGGGGCTTGACCACTATTGAGCGGTAGACCGCCTGCAACGCGCTTTCAACCCTCCAGACGCGGCCCACAACACCGCCTGCCCGGCCTTGCCGCCGGGGGGCGGCTGTTCGTCATGCAGCAGAGTGGCCGAGATATCGGCGCAGGGCATGTCGTCCAGCTGGGACGAAGGGCCCTCGGTCGACCAGCTTCCACAGTTCCGGCTCCGTGAGCCAGGCGTGCCAACCGATCTCGGACGGGTCGGGGGCCAACGGCTCGGCGATCAAAGCCTCGTGCACCCCGAACCAGACAGGGCTGACCCCTGCCTGGCACAGGAACGTGAACAAGAACCGGACCGGGACGCCGACACCCAGTTCCTCGACCAGTTCGCGAACCGCCGCGTCCTCATACGATTTCGTCCACCCGCTCGACCAGCTCGCCCATGCGGCACACGGTCGCAGACGCCACTGACAATCCGCTCAAGGACGTGAGCCGGCCGGGCCGAGCCGTCAGCGGACGCTCGCCGACCGCTCGGCCTCCCGACTGTCCGTCCGGACGTCGCTCGGCGTCCGGGCCGCGGTCAGCCACAAGCCGGTGAAGACGGCGCAGACCAGCGTCACGGCACCCGCCACGAGGAAGGCGCTGTTGAGGCCGGACTCGAACGAGGCACCGCCGGACTCCCGCAGGTGCACGATCGCACCGAGCACCGCCACGCCGAGCACCGCGCCGATCTGCCTGGTGGTGCTGCTGACGCCCGAGGCCAGGCCGCCCTCCTGCGGGCTGACCGCCTGGATCGCGGCCCCGGTCAGCGGCGACATGGTGAGCGCGAACCCGATGCCGGCGACCGCCAGCCGCCACCACACGTTCCCGTAACCGGTGTCGGCGTGGACGAAGCCCAGCGCCAGCAGCCCCACCCCGGCCAGCGCCAGGCCGACGCCGGCGACGACGCGGAAGCCGTACCTGGCCGCGAGCCGGCCCGCGTACGGGCTGACGACCACCATGGTCAGCGAGACCGGCAGGGTCTGCAGCCCGGCGACGAGGATCGAAGTGCCCTGGACGTAGACGAAGAACTGGGAGAAGAAGAACGACGACCCCATCAGCGCGAACCCGACCGCGACCATCGCCGTGTTGGACACCGTGAACAGCCGCTGACGGAACAGCCGCAGCGGCAGCATCGGCGTCGGCACCCGGCCCTCGACCACGATGAACGCGGCCAGGAGCGCCAGTCCGGCGGCGAAGCTGCCGAGGATCACCGGCGAGGTCCAGCCTCGGGAACCGCCCTCGATCAGGCCGTAGGTCACAGCGCCCACGCCCGCGGCGGACAGGACCGTGCCGGGGACGTCGATCGGCGGCGCGCCCGGGTTGCGGGACTCCCCCAGCACGCGCAGCCCGGCCAGCAGCAGGACCGCCCCGATGGGCACGTTGACCAGGAAGATGGCGGGCCAGCCGAAGGACTCGACCAGGATCCCGCCCGCCAGCGGTCCGGCGGCCAGGCCGATGCCGCTGAACCCGGCCCACAACCCGATCGCCCTGACGCGCTCCTTCGGGCCGGGATACGCGGCGGCGAGCAGCGCCAGTGAGGCTGGGCTCAGCGCCGCGGCGCCGACGCCCTGCAGCACCCGTCCGGCGATCAGCCAGCCGAGCGAGGGCGCCAGCGCACACACCACCGAGGCCGCCGTGAACACCACCACCCCGGCCAGGAACACCCGCTTGCGGCCGAACCGGTCGGCGAAGACGCCGCCCGCCAGCAGCAGCATGGCCACCAGCAGCACGTAGGCGTCGACGATCCACTGCAGGCCGGTCAGCCCGGTGTGAAGCCGCTGCTGCATGTCGGGCAGGGCGGCGCCGACGATCGTGTTGTCGAGCAGCACCATGAACTGACCTGCGCAGGTCAGGGTAAGCAACGCTCTCACGTACATCTCTCCTAAAAGCAGTTGGTGACTGCGTTAACGTAGACCCACTTGAGCTCTAACGCAAGTCCCAACTGCGTTAAGGTGGGACGCATGGATGAGCAGGGGCGGGCCAAGCGGCCCGGCGGGCGCAGCGCCCGGGTCCGCGCGGCGGTGCATCAAGCCGTCACCGAGCTGGTCAGGGAGCGCGGCTACGGACATTTCACGATCGGCGACATCGCGGCCCGTGCGGGCGTGGCCGACACCAGCCTCTACCGCCGGTGGGGCAACCTCCAGGCCCTGCTCAGCGATGTGTTGCTGACCCGGCTCAACGCGCAGTCGCCGATGCCTGACACCGGCAGCCTGGCCGGCGACCTGCGCACTCACGCCGCCAACGTGGCCCGCGAGGTCACCGGCCCCGACGGCCTGGCGCTGGTGCGGCTGACGCTCGCGCTGTCCGGCGAGGGTCAGCAGGGCCTTCAGGCGCGCGACGAGCTTCTGGCCGACCGCACCAGCCAGCTGCAGGCGGTGCTCGACCGCGCCCGCGACCGCGGCGAGGACCCGCCTGACGTGCTGGAGGTGCTGGACCACCTCCTGGCGCCGATCTACATGCGCGTCCTGTTCGGCGCGGGGCCGCTCACCCCCGACTACCTCGACGGGCTGGTGGACCGGCTGCTCGCCTGACCCGGTCCGCGGAACCGGCGGCCCAAAGAGCAGTGCGTGAACCCCGGACATCCCCGAGTGCCGGCCCGCAGGCCCCCGCCCGAGTGACGCGCCGCCTCATCGTCAGCCGCCGCAAGAAATGCATGAAGACTCTTCATGGATTCCGTCTCATCCACAAATCGTGCCCGCTGCCTGCGCGACCGTGCGGCTCCTAGCGTCTACGGCATGAGAGCGATGGTTGCGGAACGCCTTGGCGAACCCGATGTCCTGACCCCCGCCGACCTTCCCGACCCGACGCCGGGCCCCGGCCAGATCCTCCTTGACGTCGAGGCCGCCGGTCTCAACTTCGCCGACGCCGAACGTCTGCGCGGCACCTACCTGCCGCCGCAACTGCCGTTCGTCCCCGGCGGTGAGGTCGTCGGCCGGGCCCCGGACGGTCGCCGCATGCTGGCCTTCGCCGGCGCCGCCTTCGCCACCAAGGCGCTGGTGACGGATCCGGTCGAGATCCCCGAAGACCTTTCCGCGGGCGCCGCGCTCGCCCTGCTGGTCCAGGGCTTGACCGCCTGGCATCTGCTGCGTACCGCCGCGCGGGTCCGCCCCGGCGAGACCGTCGTCGTCAACGCCGCCGCCGGAGGCGTCGGGCACCTGGCGATCCAGCTGGCCAAGGAGTTCGGCGCCGAACGGGTCGTCGGCACCGCCTCCACCCCCGGCAAACGTGCGCTGGTCCGCCGGCTCGGCGCCGACGCCGCCATCCCCGGCGACGCCGACGGCTACGCCGAGCGCGTCCGTGAAGCCAACGACGGCGCCCTCGCCGACGTCATCCTCGACGCCGTCGGCGGCCCCGTCTTCGAGGCAGCCGCCCATGCGCTGGCCCCCTTCGGCCGCCTGATCGCCTACGGCACCTCCGGCGGGATCGACGCCGCCCCCATCGACCCCGGGATCCTGAGCGAGCGCAACATCACCGTCGGCGGCTACTGGCTGGGCGCCCACCTGCGCCTTCCCGGCAGCCGTGCCGCCGAGCCGCTGCACGACCTGCTCGCCCTGGCCGCCTCGGGACGCGTCCACCCCGTGGTGGGCGCCGAATACCCGCTCGACGAGGCCGCCACCGCCCTCACCGCCCTGACCACCCGCCGCACCACCGGCAAGGTCATCCTCCGCATGACGTAGCCGCCATCAGCCATTCGCGCCCGTTCGACGCGGCGGGCGGTGATGCGTTACAGCAAGCCGCGAAAGTGCACGCCCGGGGTACGCGTGGGAGAACGGGACCCGGTGCCCCACTATGGGACACTGGTGTCAGTCAGGTCGCGTCAGCCTTCCTCCCATGAGCACGACGATGGAGAGGACGGCCATGCAGATCAGGCCGCAGGCGATGGTCATCCCGAAGGAGACCGACCACCTGGAACAGGGCAAGTACGGGCCCGTCTTCCCGCGCAGCCCCGCCTGCTACGGATTCACCGTCATCGCCAGGGTCAAGCCCGGCCGCGCCGACGCCATCCGGGGCTACGGCCACACGCTCGCCGAGGCGCTGAAGGACGATCCCGACCTGCTGGCCCCCCTGAAGCTGCACTACCTGCGCTGGGTGCTGTTCGACGACGACACCCGCTTCATGTACCAGGGGATCTTCGACACCGACTTCGACAAGTACACCGAAGACGCCATCGCGCTGTTCACCAGGGCGGGGGTGAACACGGTCTTCGAGAACCTCGAAGGTTTCCCCGAGGACTGGAAGACCAACCCGGAGGCGTTCGTCAGGTTCGTCCGCGAGCACCACTGCCCGAGCTTCATCGAGTACGGCGAGTACCCGTACGTCACCGCCGACGAGATCAAGAAGGCTCTGCGGATCAAGAGCGCTCTGTCGGACATGCTCGACCAGCTGCAGTGACGGCCACGGACGGCGCAGGAGAGGCGCAGGAGATCAGATGAGTGAGCCGAAGACGGCGCGCACCTACAACCAGAACCACGTGCCGCGCCCGTACGCCCCCGGCCGGCGGCGGGTGAGCGTCTACGTCGCATGGAGCTATCCGGCCGAGGCGGGCCGGGACGTCACCGGGCTGGACAACCGGTTCTCCACGATGACCGAGGTGCGCCGCGTGCAGTGGCCCGCCTACGAGGACCCGCAGTGGTCCGACCCGCTGCGTTTCCAGCAGGGCATCGCGGGCGGCCTGGAGCTGTTCTTCTGGGGCTGGCTGCCCTTCCAGCGGTTCGTCCAGGAGGCCACCGGATATCAGGTGCCGGTCTACCAGCGCGTGGATCAGGCCGGGTTCCACACCCCGCTGGACGAGCGGGTGCTGGCCGACACCGACACGCTGTTCGTGTGGGGACTGGACCACATGATCACGGGACAGGAGGCCACGGCCGCCGAGATCGAGGCGGTACGCGACTTCCTCACCCGCGAAGGGACCTGCCTGGCCCTGGGGCCCCATCATGACGTCGGCGCGACGGACGACCTGGCGATGCGCGACGTCGAGTACCACCATCACGGCGACGCGCTCGTGCCCCGCCAGCAGCGCTTCGGCCGGTACACCCGGTCGCTGATGGCGGGGCTGGGGCTGCCGGTGGAGAACCGGTACGGGCTGCGTCCCGCCGTGATGGGGACGGGGCAGAACGCCCCGCTGTCCATCGCCAGGGACCTGGACACCAAGGGGTGGCTGGAAGGGGTGTCCCACTTCAACTTCCACATGCACCTCCCCCACTACGCCGTCACCACCGACGACCCCGACGCCGTCCGGGTGCTGGGCCGGCAGCCGATCGATCTGACCAGGCCGACGCACCCGTTCGTCGAGGCGGGGAACACCGAGTTCAACATGTTCCTGTGGCTGCCTCCGCGCGGCGACCGGGCCGGGGACGTCATCTTCGCCGACTCCACGATCTTCAGCTCGCTGTTCGGCATCGACGACAGCCTGCGCGCCTTCTGGAACAACCTCCTCAGAGCCACGTGAGCGGGATCCGGTGAACGAACACCTTCCGGCCGTGCTCGACCTGGACGACATCCAGCGCGGCGTCCTCAGCCCGCGGCCGACCCCGTACGCGGCGACCTACGTCCTGTTCCGCGTGGACGACCGCGTACCGGGCCGGGAGCTGATGCGGCGGCTGAGCGCGGTGGTGACCTCGGCCGCCGACTCCGTGAGCCCGCTGGGGGACACCTGGGTCAGCGTCGCGCTCACCTACCAGGGTCTCAAGGCCCTCGGGGTGCCCCAGGCGTCGCTGGACACGTTCGCGTGGGAGTTCCGGCAGGGCATGGCGGCGCGTGCCGCCGCGCTGGGCGACACCGGCGACAGCGACCCGGCCCGCTGGGAGCCGCCGCTCGGCACGTCCGACGCGCATGTGCTGCTGGTGGCGCTCGCGCCCGACGACGGGCGGCTGGAGGCCGCCCTCGACAGCGCCCGCCCGGCCTATGAGGCCCTTCCCGGCGTGACGGCGATCTGGCGGCAGAACTGTCACGCCCTGCCCACCGAGACCGAGCCCTTCGGCTACCGCGACGGCATCAGCCATCCCGCCATCGAGGGCAGCGGCGTCGCCGGTTCCAACCCGCTGGAGGTGCCGCTCAAGGCGGGCGAGTTCGTGCTCGGCTACCCCGACGAGCTCGGCGGCACCCAGGCGCCGCGACCCGACGTGCTCGGACGCAACGGCACCTACGTGGCCTTCCGCAAGCTGCACCAGCGGGTCGCGCTGTTCCGGCGCTACCTCAAGGACAACGCCACGAGCCCGCAGGACGAGGAACTGCTGGCCGCGAAGATCATGGGCCGCTGGCGCAGCGGCGCGCCGCTGGCCCTCTGCCCGGACCACGACGACCCGGTCCTCGGCGCCGACGACGCACGCCGCAACGCCTTCCTCTACCAGCGGGACGACCCGGCGGGTTTCGTCACCCCCGGCGGCTGCCACATCCGCCGGGCCAACCCTCGTGACGCGGCGGTGGCCGGCGTCCCGAGGCTGCACCGCATGATCAGACGTGGCACCGTCTACGGGCCGCCGCTGCCCGACGGCGTCCTGGACGACGACGGCGCCGACCGGGGGCTGATGTTCGCCTTCATCGGAGCCCACCTCGGCCGGCAGTTCGAGTTCGTCCAGACCGAATGGATGAACGACGGCGTCTTCTTCGGCGCGGGCCCGGCCAGGGACCCTCTCACCGGTTCCGCCGACGGCTCCGGCGATTTCACCATTCCCCGGCGTCCCGTACGGCGGCGCCTGTGCTCCCTGCCCCGATTCGTCGTCACGCGTGGCGGCGAGTACTGCTTCATGCCGAGCCTGAGCGCGTTGCGCTGGCTCGGCGACCTCACCGGGTGAGGGTGATGGCACCGCTCCGGCCCGATGATCGGAGGTGTTCGTGAACACCCTGCACCTGCTGCTCAACGCCGTCACCGTCATCTTCATCGCGGCCACCATGTTCGCCGCCGGGCTCGGCACGACCTTGCCGGACCTGCGCGCCGTCCTCGTTGACGGCCCGCTGCTCGCCCTGGTGCTCCTGACCAACCTGCTCGTCCTGCCGCTGCTCGGCTGGGGCGTCGCCGCGCTGTTCGGCCTGCCGGTGCCGGCGTTCGTCGCGCTGCTGCTGATCGCCTCCTCACCCGGCGGGCCGTTCGGCGCCAAACTCGGCATGGTGCAGCACGGTGACGTGGCCGCAGGAGCGGCGATGCAGGTCCTGCTGGCCGCCATCGGCAGCATCACCTTCGGCCCGACGGCGAACATCCTCCTCAACGCGGCCGACGTGGGCGGCGGGCTCTCCCTGGACGTCGCGACCCTGATGCTGACCGTGGCGGTCCTGCAGCTCGTCCCGTTCGCCGTCGGCCTGATCATGCGCCATCACGCGCCATCCGCAGCACGAGCATGGCATCCTGCGGCCGCGACCGTCTCCAACGTGACGTTCCTGGCCGTGCTGGCGGGCATGCTCGTCGGGAACTGGCGCGACGTCGTCGCGCTGATCACCTCACGCAGCCTGCTGGCGGGTTTCCTCCTGGCCGCCGCCGCCTTCGTGCTCGGTACGGTCCTGGCCACCGGAACATGGCCACGCCGCACCACCATGGGCGGCGTCGCGGCCGTACGCAACGCCGGGCCGGCGCTCGCCGCCGTCGGCATCGCCTTCGGCGACGAGCCGGCCGTTCTGGGCGCGCTCGCGGCCGTCCTGCTCAGCGGCCTGGCCGCGGCCCTGCCGATCGCCGCGGTGCTGAGCCGCCGCCGGGACGACTCCACGACATGAACTCCTTCCCCGGCACCAGCCCAGGGCAGTTGCTGTGCGGGTGAAAACGTAGGCGAACGCTCAGCCGCGGACGGCCAGTCGCAGGACGGCCTGGATGTGATCAGGGTCGGCGGGCACGTTGTCGAGGAGGATCGCGGTGCACAGCCCGTCGGAGGCCGCGACGAGGGCGGCGACGGCGGCGGGGTCGTCGGTCAGCGTGGTGGCGAGTTCGGCGATGTTCTGCCGCCAGCGTCGTGCCACGGGACGCAGTGCGGGACGGCGGGCGGCCAGGGTCGCCAGCTCGCGTTCGGCCAGGGCGCGTTCGCGTCCGGAGCCGGCGGACTCGGCGATGAGGTGGGCCAGGCCGCTGAGCTTGTCGCCGGGGGCGTCGATGATGTCGCGGATGCGGGCGGTGTAGGCGTCGGCGACCGTCGTGAGGGCGGCCACCAGCAGGTCGTCGAGGGTGGCGAAGTAGTAGGTGCTCAGGGACGTCGTGATGCCGGCCTGCTTGGCGACCGTGCGATGGGTGACGCCGGCCGCGCCGTCGCGGGTGACCACGGCGAGGGTGGCCTCGATGATCTCCGCGCGTCGTCTCTCGCCACGCGCGCGGCGTCCGTCGACGTGCTCGCTGTCGTCGGTGGCGTCGTCCTTGCTGCTCCTCGGCACGGGCCCAGGATAGTCGGACCATCGTTCAAACGCCGGGGTCGCGGTTCTGCGCCGCCCTGAGCGCGGGGACGTGACGCAGCAGCGCGAGGCACAGGGCCGTGGCGGCGGCGATGGCGACCCCCGCGACCAGGGAGGCGACGTTGAGCCCGGTGGTGAAGGCGTGCCGGGCCGCCTCGACGGTCCCGGGCGGCAGGCTGTCGGCGATCGCCACGGTCGCGTTCAGGCTGTCGGTGAGGAGGCCGGAGCTCTCCGGCGTCAGACCTTCGGGCACCGTCACCTGAGCACGGTAGACGGCGGTGGTGAGGCTGCCGAGCAGGGCGACGCCTATGGCGATGCCGAGTTCCTGGACCGTCTCGGAGATCGACGCCGCCGACCCCGACCGCGCGGCCGGCACCGCGCCCACCACCATGTCGGTGCCCAGCGCGGCGAGGGCGCCCAGCCCGAGATAGACGAACGTGAAGCCGGCCGCCACCGGCACCTCGTCGTCGAGCCCCGCGGTGGCGAGCAGCGCGTAACCGGCGAGGGACGCCCCGAGGGCGGCGCCCATGACCGAGCCGGGACGGAAGCGCCGGGCGACCAGCGGAGCGCCGATGGCGGCGGCGAACATCGCCAGCGCCGGCGGTCCCATCCAGAGCCCCGCGTCGAAGGGGGTGAGCCCTTCGACGAGCTGGAGGTACTGCGTGACCAGGTACATCGAACCCCCGGCCCCGGCCAGGCCGATGAGCAGCACGCCCGAGGCCACGACGAAGGCCCGGTCGCCGAACAGCGTCACGTCCAGCAGCGGATCGGGCAGGCGGCGTTGGCGGCGGACGAACACGATCGCGGCCGAAACGCCCGCCACGGCACAGCCGAGGGCCGGCCCGCCGGGGCCGTCGGAGGCGAGGTGCTTGACGGCGTAGACGACCGGCAGGATCGCCGCCAGGGACAGGCCCACGCTGATCAGGTCGAGCCGGCCGCCGGACGGGGCCGCGTACTCGGGAAGCAGGGCGCGCGCCCCGGCCAGGACGACGACGGCGACGGGCACCGCCGCCAGGAACGGCGCTCCCCACCAGAAGGAGTTCACCAGGGTTCCGCCCACGATCGGCCCGGCGGCCATGCCGAGCGCGAACATCGTGGCCCACACCCCGATCGCGACCGCGCGCTGCCGCGCGTCGGGGAACATGTTCGAGATCAGCGACAGCGTGGACGGCATCAGCGTCGCCCCGGCCACCCCCAGCAGGGCTCGCGCGAGGATCAGCAGCTCGGCCGTGGGGGCGAACGCGGCGAGCACCGAGAGCGCCGCGAAGGCGGCCATCCCGGCCTGCAGCAACCGGCGCCGTCCGATCCGGTCGCCCAGGGTGCCCATGGTGATGAGGAACCCGGCGACGAGGAACCCGTAGGCGTCCATGATCCACAGCAGTTGGCCGACTGACGGTGACAGGTCGGCCGCCATGCTCGGCGCCACCAGGTACAGGACGGTCACGTCCAGGCCCAGCAGCACCGTCGGCATGGCCAGCAGGCCCAGGCCCGCCCACTGGCGCGCCCCTGCCCGCGTGAACTGTTGCCGTGTCATCAGGTCCCCCTCGCTCTCATCATGTTGAACGCTAGTACAACTTGTACGTGCGTTCAACATGATGGGCACGGCGGGCCGGTCGGAAGGTCTGGCGGAACCGGAGTCAGCGATCGCCGTGCGCGCCGGTGAGGGTGGCGCCGATCTCCGCCATCCGCTCGGCCGCGTACCCGGGGTCGATCAACGCCTCGGGGGTGTGCAGGCCGGGCGGCACGGGACCGCCGCGCAGGCCGAGCAGTCGTTCGACGCCGAGGGCGACGCCGAGCGCCGTCAGGGGGCGCTGCCCCTCCGGGTGGAAGAGGTAACGGCTCGTCCTGAGCGGCGCGCCCGCGCGGTCCACGCCTTCGAGGTCGATCCTGACCTCCGCGGAGGGGGGCCCGCCGCGCCGCCTGCCCGCCGACTCACCGACCGCGAACGCGAAACGCACGTCGGACGCGCCCGTCGCGAGGGCCAGGCTCGGCACGTCGAGGATGGGGACGACCTGGCCGGGCAGCACGGCGCCGTCGATGCCGGTGACCGCCACCTCCGCGTCGGGGCCGGCGATCCACCGGAACACGCCGTCGCGGCGAACGTGCCCCGCCGAGACGGCGGCCATCAGGCGTTCCATGTCCGCCACGGCCGCGGGACCGCCGCTGTCCTGTTCGTCCAGCACGCCGCCGACGTCGATGGTGTCGAGCCGGCCGAACTCCCCGGCGAGGCCGAGCACCGCAAGGACGACGAGCCCCGCGTACCAGTGGCCGGCCAGCAGGACCGGCGCCGCGCCGGCCCGCAGGCCGGCGGCGACGACCTCGGGGCCGATGTCGACCAGGCCGCTGGAGATGCTGAGGTACGGCAGGCCGCGGTCCTGCGCGTAACGCAGTCCGTTCAGGTGGCTGTCCCACACCGTCGCCACGACCGCCGAGTAGCCGCCGGCCCCCTGGAGGCCCAGGTCGCCTCGCCGCAGATCGATGGTCGCGGCCGTCGCGCCGCCGAGCTCGCCCGCGACCCGCCGGGCGCGGCCGAGATCGCGGCCCGCGATCGTCAGCGGCAGCTCCGGGTGCCACCGGCGCAGCAGAGCCGCGGCGCCCGCGCCCGCCTGGCCGGATCCACCCATGATCAGTACGGAGTGCTCCACGGTGACATCCTCCCGCTAACCTACATTCTGTAAGTTACATTTTGTAGCTTAAGCTGTGAGGCGACGCAAGGGAGGACGATGACCACGGGATCGACCCGCCTGTCCAAGCCGGCCAGGCGGGAGCAGCTGCTCGACACCGCCATGACGATCGTGCGCGCCCACGGCACCGACGGCCTCACGCTGCTCAGCCTGGCCGAGGCCGCCGGGGTGAGCAGGCCGGTCGTCTACGACCATTTCGGCACCCGTCCCGGGCTGCTGATCGCGCTCTACCGGCGGCTCGACGAACGGCACCGGGCCGCCTCGGAGCAGGCTCTGCGTGACGCCCCGGCCGTCCCCCGCGAGATCGCGCGCGTCCTGAGCGCCGCCTACTTCGCCTGCGCCGCCGACATGCCGGAGTGGACCGCCGTCTCGGCCGCGCTCAAGGGCAGCCAGGAGATGGAGGCGATCGAGCGCGAGCTGCTCGACGCCTACACGGACCTGATGGTCACCGCCCTGCGGCCGCACTCCGGGCTCCCGCGGGAAGACCTCCGGCTTCGCTGCGTCGGCGTGCTGGGCGCGGCCGAGGCGATCGCCGCGGAGCTGAACCGGGGGCGCGCCACCGTCGCCACGGCCGTCGCGGCGCTGACGGACCTGATCGTCGGCAGCATCGACGCCGCAGCTCCCCAGAGCCGTACGAGATGAACTGTCGGCCGTTCGGCCGATGCGGCAGGTCCGAAAGGCCGATGGCGGAGGCCGGCGAGTCGGAGACGATCTAGATCATGAACTGGACCCCTCTCGTCACGGGCTTGGCGCTGATCGCGGTGGCGATCCCGGCGGCCCCCGCTTCCGCGACCGGCGAAGCGACCCCAGCAGCAGGCATGACCAGCACGGACGCGATCGACTGGCGAGCCTGCGGGAAGGAGCCGGGAGCCGAGTGCGGCGCCCTCGCCGTGCCGGTGGACTGGGCGAAGCCGGACGGGCCGCAGGTCTCGCTGAACATGACGCGACGCAAGGCCACCGGACAACGGATCGGGGCGCTGTTCTACAACCCCGGCGGACCCGGGACGGGTGCGGCCGACCTGGTGCGGGATTGGGCGCCGTACTACTTCTCCGAGGAGCTGCGCGAGCGGTTCGACATCGTCGGGATCGATCCGCGCGGGGTCGGCGGCAGCGAGCAGATCCGATGCGGGAAGGCGGTGCACGATCCGGCCGTCACGCAGTTCCCCGAGACGCGGCAGGAGTACGACCGGCTCGTCGCGCACAACCGGGCCGTGGGCGAGAGCTGCGGGCCGTTGATCCGGCACATGGACACCGGGAGCGTGGCACGGGACTTCGACGCCGTGCGGGCCGCGCTGGGCGAGGAGCAGATCAGCTACCTGGGACGGTCCTACGGAAGCATGCTCGGCACCGAGTACGCGCGACGGTTCCCCGGCCGGGTGCGGGCGATGGCCCTGGACGGGATCGTCGATCACGGGATGAGCTCGCGCCAGATGGTGCGCGATGCCGCGGCGGCGGTGGAGGACGGGTTCGGCAGGTTCGCCGGTTGGTGCGAGCGGACGCAGGAATGTGAGCTGCACGGCCGGTCGGTACCGCAGGTGTGGGATGCGCTGGTGCGCAAGGCGGAGGAGAGGCCGATCCCGGTCACCGGCGGACGTCCGCTGACGGCGGACGAACTGCGCTACGTCGCGTACGCGATGCTCACGATGGCCCCCGACTTCAACGGCGGTCTGGCCCGGGGCATCGTCCAGGCGGAGCAGGGCGATGCGGTGCTCTTCGGGCAGATGCGGGCCGAGGCACTGGACCACCCCGCGACGACCTCGGCCTACCGGGCGGTCCTCTGCCAGGACATCTCCCCTGAGATCAACGGATTCCCGCAGCTCAGGGCGCGGGCGCGGGACGTCGTTCGGAGGGCCCCGCACATGCGCGGGACGTCGGAGTTCTGGGACATGACGACCGGGTGCGTGGGGTGGCCCGTGCCGCCGTCCAATCCGCAGCGGCCGGTGCACATCACCCAGGCGCCGCCCGTTCTGCTGGTCGGCAACACGCATGATCCCGCGACGCCGCTCGCCTGGGCCAAGAGCCTGGCCAGGGGCATCAAGGGGGCACAGGTGCTGACCTATGACGGCGACGGGCACACCTCGTACCTGCGTAACGCCTGCGCGACCGGGAGCGTCGACCGCTACCTGATCTCCGGGACGCTTCCCGTGCCCGGCACGGTCTGCCGCTGAACCCCGCGGGCTCCCGGCTCGCTCGGGCGCCCTGGCGGTGACGTGCGATGAGTTTCCGGCCGCCGTGTCGTACCAGTCTCGTAGACCCGTACGCGACGAAGGGAACGAGCGGCACGATGGCCGACCACATCGAAGTGAACGGCGTGCGCACCTGGTACGACGAGCGCGGCGCCGGAGACCCGCTGGTGCTCCTGCACGGGGGCCTGACCGACAGCCGGGACTTCACCGGCAACCTGGACGCGCTGGCCGAACGGTTCCGGCTCCTGCTTCCCGAGCGCCGGGGCCACGGCCACACGCCCGACGTGCCGGGGCCGTTCTCGATGGAGGCGTTCGCGGACGACACCGCGGCGTTCATCGGCGAGACGGTCGGCGGTCCCGTGCGGCTGGCCGGATACAGCGCCGGGGCGATGGTGGCGCTGTGGACCGCCGTGCGCCATCCGCACCTCGTCGAACGGCTCGTCCTGATCAGCGGCGGTTTCCACCCGGACGGGATGATCCTGCGGCCGAGCACCGACGCGCCGCCTCCGCCGCCGCTGCTGTCCGCCTACGCCGAGGTGTCGCCGGACGGGGCCGGCCACTTCCCCGTCGTGATCGCCAAGGCGGCCCGGTCGGTCACCGCGGACCGGCCGCTGACCCCCGACGACCTGGCCGCCGTCACCTGCCCCACGTTGGTCATGTCCGCCGACGACGACATCATCACCCTGGAGCACACCCTGGAGCTGTACCGGACGCTGCCCGCGGCGCAGCTGGCCGTCGTGCCGCAGACCTCGCACCTGCTGCTGCGCGAGAGGCCCGAGTTGTGCGTCCGGCTGGTCGGCGACTTCCTGACCAGCGCCCCGGCTCCCACCTGGATGCCGATCCGGCGCGCCGCCGGCCAGCCGTACTGACCAAAGAGATCGGCGCTCACACCCCACCGAAACGCGCCACTGGCCCCGTCACCACCGCCCGCCACGCCGCGCCGGCCCGGCCGCGGTCGTGCGGCCGTCGGGCGGTGGCACAGGACGCCTCCATCACCCTCAACTCCGTCACCGCATAAGGCAGCCCCACCAGAACCGCCGTCATGAACGTCACCTACACCTGCACCGACATCCAGCTGGCCAGAGTCGTCGGCACCCTGTGGTTCAGCTGGGGCTCTCCCAACGGCGGCACCGACGACGTCATCTGCGACGGCCTGCGCCACAACGAGAACCTCACCATCAACGCCACCTTCAACACCTTCCAGCGCGGCGACCAGGTGGACGCCAGCGCCACCTTCGCCGGCATCATGCCGCCCTTCAATGACGAGGACAGCCGCAGCATCACCATCCGCTGAAGGCCCCCCGGCCACCGCCCGGCCCCTCCAGCACAGGTATCGGGAGCCCGGGCCCCGCCGATCACCACCGCCTGGCCGGTGAGACGATGCCCCGCCCGTCGGCCTACCCGCCGAAGGCCTGTCCGTACGGGACGTCGGCCAGGTCGAGGAAGGCGCGCACGGCGGGCCCGCAGTCGCTCGGCGACAGGACGGCCAGGGCGAGCGTCCGGGTGAGGCGCGGTTCGAGCGGCCTGGTCGTGACCGGTCCGAGCTGGGCCGGCAGCCCGAGCGTGGGCACGATGCTGACCCCCAGGCCGGCGGCCACCATTTCGAGGATGGCCGACTGGCCGCCCGCCTCGCAGGCGACGTCGAGCTCGGCGCCGGCCTGGCGTGCCGCCTCGGTGATGAGCGGACGGCAGCCCGCCGTGGTGAGGATGAACGGCTGCCCGGTCAGGTCGGTGATGTGGACGGTCTCCTGCCCGGCCAGGCGATGGCCGGCCGGCACCACGGCGACCATCTCGTGCGTGCTGATCGGGATCGTGTGCAGGCCGGGAGCCGGGAGCGTGACCACGCCGACCTCGGCCGCGCCCCTGCGCAGCCAGCCGCGGACGTCGTCGTCGGCCCCCTCGAACAGGCGTACCTGGACCTGGGGGTGGCGATCGGTGAAGGTCCGCAACCGGGGGGCGATTAGGGTGCCGGTGGCACTGGGCAGGCTGGCCAGCCGGAGCGGCCCGGTGACCTGACCGGCGGCGGCTGCCACCTCCGCGCGGATCAGGTCGAAGTGGCGCAGGGCCTCGCGGGCGCGAAGGTGGGCGCGCCGCCCGGCCTCGGTGAGGGCGATGCCGTCGCTGTGACGGACGAACAGGGGGGCGCCGAGCTCGCGTTCGAGACTGGCGACGGCGCGGCTGACAGCCGGCTGGGACATGCCGAGCAGGTCCGCCGCCGCGGTGAACCCGCCTTGCTCGGCCACCGCGATCAGCGCTCGGAGCTGCGTCAACGTCATGGGGCCATACCCTAAGTGGTATTTGACCGGCATTGCCGCATTCCCCGATGGTTATGGCCATGTCCACACGCATGACGATCGACGTCGACGGCCGTACGGCCAGCTATCTGACGGCGGGCGAGCACGGCCCGCAGGTCCTGTTGCTCCACGGCACGTATTGGAGCCGCGTCTGGCTGCCGGTGCTCGACGACCTGGCCGCGGCCGGGTTGCGGCCGGTGGCAGTCGACCTGCCCGGCCTGGGCCGCTCGGAAGGGGAGCTGACGCTGGAGACGGCCACCGTGCCCGCGCTGGCCGCCTGGGTGGCGCGCTTCGCGGCGGCGCTCGGCATGGACGCGCCCGCGGGCGTGGCCGGGCACGACATCGGCGGCGCGGTCGCCCAGCACCTGCTGGTCGGCGGCGAGCTGACGGTTCCCCGGCTGGCGCTGGTCAACTCGGTGAGCTACGACTCCTGGCCGGTGCCCGGCGTGGCGCGCTACCGCGACCCCGCCGTGGTCGCCGCCACCACCGTGGAGGACCTGCTCGCCGCCCGGCGCGTGGCCGTCACCACCGCCCTGGCCCGGCCCGTCGCCGAAGGCGAGGTGGACGACTATCTCGACCCGTGGCGCGAAGCACGCGTGGGGCGGTCCTGGATGGCGCTGGCCGGCGCCGCCGACAGCCGCTACACCCTCGACCTCATGCCCGCCCTGCTCGCCTGTGACGCGCCGAAGCTGCTGGTGTGGGGTGAGGACGACACCTTCCAGCAGGTCGGCTACGCCCAGCGGTTCGCCGACGAGGTGCCGAACACGACGCTGGTGCGGGTCGCCGAGGCCGGTCACATCCCCATGGAGAACGACCCCGCGCTGGTCGCCCGCACGCTGGCCAGGTTCTTCCTGGCTTGACGGGCCTCGCCCCTCCGGCGCGGTCATGACGCGTCCGAGGGGCGGTCAGGCGTCCGACCAGAGGGCGCTGAGCAGCGCGTTCAGCCGCTCCGGCGCCTCGACGTGCGGGTAGTGGGCGCTGCCCGGCACCTGCTCGTGCCGGGCGCCGATCCGCTCGGCCGTGACCCGTGCGCACGCCATGAGAGGGACGCCCCCGCGCTCCCGGTACGGCCCGGGCGCGCCCTCCCAGGTGCCCGAGACGACCAGTTTGGGGAAGGACGCCGCCCGCAGCGCCGGCAGCGGGAGGCCCGCCTCCCAGCAGACGCGTTCGCGCAGCGCCGTGGCGGCCGCGCGCAACCGCCGATCCCCCGTGCCGGGCTCGGGCATGCCGGTCGAGCCGGCGGCGGCGCGCAGCCACTCTTCGGGCGTCAGGTCGGGAAGGTCGGCGTAGGCGGCGCGGTTGGCGCGCAGCGCCTCGGCCACGGCGGGGTGGTCGGCGGCCGCCTGGTAGCCGCCCGGCTCGATCAAGGTGAGCGAGCGCACCGCCTCGGGCCGGCGCGCCGCCGCGATCATGGCTCCGACGGCTCCGTAGGAGTGGCCGACCAGGTGCGCGCCCGCGCCGAGGAGTTCGGCGACGTCGTCGGCGTCGGCCAGGTAGTCGCCGGGGAACCTGTCCCCGGCGTCCGGGCTGCCGCCGTAGCCCCGGCGGTCCATCAGCAGCAGCCGGAACCGGCCGGCCAGCGGGCGTTGCGCCGCGAACCCGTACACCGGGTCGTCGCCCCAGCTCGTGGAGCCGTGCACGAAGACCGCCGGCGGCCCGGACTCGGGGCCGAGCGCGGTCACGTGCACGTCGCCCGGCAGCGGGCCGTTCGCGCGGAACATCAGTGCGGGGGCGGACATCCGACTCCTCCTTGAACAGCGTTCAATGTTCTTGAACGTTGTATAAGGGAATGGATGGCGACGTCAAGGCGGGTAGGGTGATCGCGTGCCGTCGTCAGAGTTCTCCGGCGGGTCCGTGTGGCTGCGTCCCGAGCGGCCGCCGCGCGACCGCCAGCTCACCCGTGAGCGGATCGTCGAGGTGGCGGTCGCCGTCCTCGACGCCGAGGGTCACCGCGGGCTGTCGATGCGCCGCGTCGCCACCGAGCTGGGGGTGACCGCCGGGTCGCTGTACTGGTACGTCGCCACCAAGGACGACCTGCTGGAGCTGGCCCTCGACCGCGTGCTGGGCGAGGTGCGCGCCGGCCCCGGCACGCCCGGCTGGCGGGACGGCCTGGCGGCGCTGGCCCGCAGCAACCGCGCCATGCTGCTGCGTCACCGGTGGGCCCTGTCCGAGCTGACCGTCAGGCCCAACCTCGGCCCGAACGCGCTCGCCCTGGCCGAGACCGGGCTGCGGCTGCTGGACCGCGCCGGGTTCGCAGGCCCCGACCTCGACGCCGCCATGGCCGCCGTCAACGACCATGTGGTCGGCGCGGTCATCGCGGAGGTCGCCTGGCGCGACACGCTGGCCCGCATGAGCGGGACCGGATCCGGCTGGGACGAGCAGGCGGCCGACTACCTCCGCCAGGTCGCCGAACGCCACCCGACGTTGGCGAGCCGGATGGCCGCCACGGGCGAGATCGACGTCGAACGCGAGAGCGAGCGGCGCTTCACGTTCGGCCTCGACTGCCTCCTGGACGGCCTGGCCGCTCGCTGCGCGTCCCCGTCCCGGTCATAGGGGCACGGTTCCGTCGCGGACCTCGCCTCACCAGGTGCGCACCTCGTGCGCCCACGCGATCAGCCCCGCCACGAACCCCTGACGGTCCGACGGCGAAAGGTTGTCCAGCACGCGCAGCAGCGGCGCGGCACGCAGGGCGACGAACCCCTCGACCATGGCCCGATGGTCAGGGGCCAGCGACACCAGGGTGCGGCGGCGGTCGGCCGGATCCTCCCGGCGTTCGACCAGGCCGGCCCTGCTGAGGTCGCCCACCAGCTCGCTCGCGGTCGGCAGCGACATGCCCATCCTGTCGGCCAGCTCGCTCACGCTGAGCGAGGACTCGACGGTCAGCTGCGGGATGACCGCGCCGTGCCTCCCGGTGAGCCCGTGGCTGCGGAAGATCTCCCGCAGCCGGTCCGGCATCTCGGCCTGGGCTCGCCGGAAATACGCCTCCACCAGGGGTACGAAGCCGAGGGCTTCCCTGACCTCCTCGGGGCGTGGCAGTCGCGGGGGCGAAACGGGGTCCGTCACGGTCACAGGTTACAGTGCCCATATCCAAACAGTTCGGATATCCGAAGTGAGGTAGACGTGATTCTGGTGACAGGCGCCACGGGTAACGTCGGGCGTCATCTGGTGGACCTGCTGCTCGGGGCGGGCGAGCAGGTCCGGGCGATCAGCCGCAACCCCGAGCGGGCCGGCCTGCCCGACGGCGTGGAGGTGGTCAGAGCCGACCTGTCGCAGCCTGAGGACCTGCGGGCCGCGTTGCGGGGAGCCGACCGCGCGTTCCTGCTCCCGGCCGCCGGCCAGGTGGACGGCTTCGTGCGCGAGGCCGCGAGGGCCGGCCTCGGGCACGTGGTGCTGCTGTCCGCGCTGGCGGTGACCATGAAGCAGGCCGGCGTGCTGGGCAGCGCCCACGCCGAGTACGAGCGGGCCGTGGCCGGGTCGGGGCTGCCGTGGACGTTCCTGCGTCCCGGCGCGTTCATGGCCAACGACCTGCGGTGGGCGCCCGGCGTCAAGAACGGCGGCGTGGTGCGCGCCCCGTTCGCCGAGGCCGCCACCGCGCCGATCGACGAACGCGACATCGCCGCGGTGGCCGCGCGGACGCTGCTCGACGACGGGCACGCGGGCAAGGCGTACGAGCTGAGCGGGCCCGCCTCGCTGACGACGGCCGAGCGGGTACGGATCCTCGGCGAGGTCCTGGGCCGCGACCTGCGTCTGGAGGAACTGTCTCCGGAGCAGGCGCGCGAGCAGCTGATCCCGCAGGTCCCCGCGCCGGTCGTGGACTCGATGCTCACGCTGTTCGCCTCGTTCGTCGGCAGGGCCGCGGACGTGTCCCCGGTCGTGCGCGAACTGACCGGCGGCGCACCGCACACCTACGCCGACTGGGCGGCCCGCAACGCCGCGGCGTTCAGCTGACCCCGCCGGATCGACACGGTGCCGGTCAGGGGATGAGCACGATCTTGCCGTGGGTGTGTCGGCGTTCGAGCTCGGCGTAGGCCCGGCGGACCTGCGTCAGCGGGTAGACGCCGGCGATCGGGACTTCGAGGTGTCCGTCGGCGATCAGGGCGGCCAGGTCGGCGAGTACCTCAGCGCCCGGCCTGGCGTCGGGGCCGGGTTCGGTCCTGACTCCGTACCGCGCGGCTGCCGCGAAATCGGCGATGGTGTCGATCCGCTCGGCTGCGACGCCTAGGGCGAGAGCCATCTCGACGTACCCGCCGCCGTAGGCGTCGATGAAGGCGTCGACGCCGCCCGGTGCGGCGGCCTTGATCCGATCGATGACGCCGTCGCCGTATACGACCGGGATCACGCCGTGCGTTCGCAGCCACTCATGGTTGTGCTCGCCGGCCAGGCCGATGACCCTGGCTCCGGCGCGGCGCGCGAGCTGAACGGCGAGCGAGCCGACTCCTCCGGCTGCTGCGGAGATGACGACGGTCTCCCCGATGTCGAGCTGCAGGGAATGCACTGCCCGCCACGCCGTCACTCCGGCGACGTACAGGCCGCCCGCCGCCTCCCATGAGACGCCGTCCGGCTTGGGGATGAGGTTGCCGACGTCGACCAGGACCAGCTCGGCCTGCGCGGCCCGCCGCTCGGAGAACCCGATCACCTCGTCGCCGACCACGAACCGGCCGGCTCCGGCGCCGACCCCGGCGACGATCCCGGCGAGGTCGCCGCCCTGCCCGGACGGGAAGGTCGAGGGAAAGAGGTCGGCCATGGCGCCGGTGCGGATGGCCGCCTCACCGGGGTTGATGCCTGCGGCCTTGACCCGTACGAGCACCTGCCCGCTCTCCGGCACCGGCCGGTCCACCTCGTCGACCCGCAACACCTCGATTCCACCGAACTCGTCGTATCTGACTGCCTTTGTCATTGGCTTGCTCTCCTGTGGCGGGCGCTGCGCGGCTGACGTCGAGAAGGGGAACGGTTCATGCCGGTGTGGCGGTTACCAGGGCAGCGTTCCGGCGTCGTCGAAGAATCCGCCGGTCGGTCCGTCGTCGGGCAGGGTGGCGAGGTGAATCGCGATGGCCGCGCCCTGTTGCGGTGTGCGGACGCCCTGGAAGCCGTTGAGGTCGGTGGCGGTGTAGCCGGGGCAGCCGCAGTTGATCAGGATGTTGGTGTCGCCCAGTTCCTTGACGTACTGGACGGTGAGGGCGTTGAGGAAGGTCTTCGAGGCCAAGTAGGCGGCGGGAACCGCGCCCATGTCGATGCCGGGGGTGGTCTGCAGGGTGAGGGACCCGACGCTGCTCGACATGTTGACGATCCGCGGCGACGCTGAGGTGCGCAGCATGGGCAGCATCGCGTTGGTGACCCGGATGACGCCGATCACGTTGGTTTCCACGACCGCTCGCACGGTCGCGGGTTCCAGCGTGGTGGCCGTCTGTGGCATGTCGCCGGTGATCGCGGCATTGTTGACCAGGACGTCGAGCCCTCCGGCATGACCGGCGATCAGCTCGGCCGCGGCGGCGACACTCTCGTCGTCGGTGACGTCGAGCGGCACGCCGAACGCATCGGTCCCGGCCGCGCGCAGCTTCTCGACCGCGGTGTCGCGGCGGTGTGCATCCCGCGCGCCCACCCCGATCCGCCAGCCGAGCGCGCCGAGCCCTGCGGCGATCTCGTATCCGATTCCCTTGTTCGCGCCGGTCACCAGCGCGATCTTCCGTTCGCTCATGCCGTCGATCATGTTGCGGACCCAGGCGGGGCGTCCAAGACCGGTCAGGTGGACGCCGATACCGCACAGGTATCGGCCGTGGTCAACGCTACGATGAGCTCGTGGAGACGCGGGAGTTGCGATACTTCGTCGCCGTGGCCGAGGAGTTGCACTTCGGGCGGGCGGCACAACGGCTCTCGATGGCTCAACCACCCCTGTCGCGGGCGATCCAGCAACTGGAACGGCGGCTCGGAGTCGTTCTGCTGCACCGCGGCGCTCGCGGTGTCGCCTTGACCGAGGCCGGGTCGGTGCTGCTGCGGGAGGCCCGGCTCGCGCTCGACGCGGTCGAAGCCGCCGAGCGCCGCACCCGCCGCGCCGCTGCCGACCAGCCCGGCGTGGTCCTGGCCACCAAGGCCGGAGCGTCCAGGGAACTGTTGTCGAAGCTCCTGCACGCCTACGCCGCCGAACCGGGCTCAGTGCCCGTCGAGGTGATGCTGTGCGGGCCGGGCGAGCCGGAAAGTCTGCTGCGCACCGGGCGTGCCGACGTCGCTCTGCTGCACCGGCCCTATGACACGACAGCCGGATTCGACACCGAGGATCTGCACACCGAACAGCAGGTCGTGGTCCTGCCCAAGGGGCATCCCCTCGCCGACCGGGCGTATCTGTCGTCAGCCGAGGTCAAGGCCCAGACCGACCTGCCCCTGCCGCGCTGGCCCGGGCGGGACGGCGGCCATCCGGACGGCCCCGGCCCGCAGGTGCGTGACCATACCCAACTGTTCCAACTGATCGCGCTCGGACTGGCCTGCGCCGTCGTGCCCGAGTCCCTCCGAGACCAGCTGCGCGACGACTACGCCATCGTGCCGGTGCCGGACGCACCGGCCGTCACGACGGTCATCGCCTGGCCGCCACACAGCAGATCCAAGGCCGTCGCAGACCTCGTCCGAACCGCGACACGCCTTTAGCGGGGCCGCACGACTGTGCCGAGCGTGTGCCGGAAGACCATCTTCGTCTCCGGGTCATACAGCGGAGATTCAGGAAGGCCCAACGCGGTGGCATCCTTGCCTCTTTCCCCTCTGGCTTGATCCTTTCCGACGACCATCCGGCCGGCTGGTCGTCGGACAACTTGCTGGCTAGGTCAGTCGGTCGTGCTGGCGTGCGCGGCGATGATTCGCCAGCCGTGCGTCTCGTCGTATATCCAGGTACGGGTGTAGCGCATCCTGGCCGCGAACGGCGTACCGGAGACGGTCCCTTCGACGGTGCCGAGAAACCACGTCACTCCGGTGCGCCCATCGGCGAGCACGGTCAGATCCTCCTCGGTCACCTTCGTCATCACCTGTGTCCGAGTGCGGTGCAGCTCCAGGTCGTCCGCCTTGGTCGCAGTGTTCGCGCCGAAGGTGAAGATCAGCCGATCATCCAGCAGCCGATCCAGCGCCTCGACATCTCCAGCGAGCTGCGCGGCCTGGAGCCGGCGCTCGGCGTCCCGCAAGTCCTCCATCATGAGGTCCACCCTCCCAGCCGGCGCCGCATCCGCGCCAGGACGTTCACGCTCGGCTGATCTTCGCAGTCCAGAAGGCTTCCCGACAGGCCGTTGCCGTGATGCGGTGAACGGCTCGGATCGACTGGCCATCGTTGGTCTCTTACGCGTCAGCCCGGCAGCCAGTGCAGCTCGTGCGCCAGGGCTCTGGCGACGGCACGGACGCGGCGGTGCAGGGGCGACGGGTCGCGTGGGAGGACCAGGTGGATCGTCAGGCTGGGGGCGCCCCGCAGCGGTCGCCAGGTGATGTCGGCCGGTGATGCCGCGACCGCGGCTTCTCCGGCCGGGGCGAGGGTGAGCCCGTCGCGCAGGTCGCGCTGAGACATGTCGAAAGAGACTGCGGGCGTGTGGAACCGGGGGTGGGGTCGGGTGTCTCGGAACAGTGCGGACAGCTGATCGTGGATCACGGGGTTGGCCGCACGGTCCGGGAGTCGCAGCGGATACGCGGCCGCGTCGGCGATCTCGATCTCCGGGTGTACGGCCAGCGGATGGTGCTGCGCCAGCTGGACCCCGATGCGCTGACGCCGCAGCGGGAACCGGCGCACACCACGGCCCGGCTGTTCACCGCGGGTGATCCCGGCATCGATGCGGCCGTCGGCGACCGCCGGGGAGATCTCCGGTGTCGCCATCGGGACCGCGCTGACCTCAAGTCCGCTGTTGTCGCGAATCAGCCTGTCCACCAGGGCCGGTGCCGTCTCGGCCCCGGTGCTGAGGCTGTATCCGATGCGCAGCGTGCCCAGTTCACCGGCCGCCGCGCTCCGGGCGGCGTCCCATGCCCGGTCCAGCGCCGCCAGCGCGGGCGGCGCGGACTCCGCCAAAGCCGCACCGGCCGTGGTCAGTACGACGCTACGCGTGTTGCGGACCAGCAGGGCCGTACCGAGTTCGGCCTCCAGTCGGCGCATCCGGGCGCTGAGCGCGGGCTGTGCGATGCCGATCCGTGCGGCCGCGCGGGTGAAGTTCAACTCCTGCGCCAGCACCAGGAAGTACCGCAGGCTCACCGTATCCGGCGCCATTTGGCCTCCCTGCCGATTGATAACGATCCGTTCTGAGTCTATCCCGTACTGATCTTTCCCTCGGCCGCACATCAAGCCCTAACCTGCGCATATGACGATAGAAATGACCGCAATACGGGACGTCGCCGACTTCGAGTTCGCCCTCACGGCTCTGGACGGAGGTCGTCATGCATAAGTTGCTGGTCCTGTATCCCGAGCCCGCCGACCCTGACCACTTCCGCGACTACTACGTGACCAAGCACCTTCCACTGGTCAGGGAATGGCCCGGTCTGCTTGCGTGGCGCTACAGCTTCGACGTGGCGGCGACCAGGGGAGAGAATCCGTATTTCGCGGTCTTCGAGGCCGAATTCGCGGACGCCGCCGCCATGGCCGCGGCGCAGTCGTCACCGCAGGCCCAGCGCCTGACCGCCGATCTCGCCAACTACGCCACCGGCGGTGCGATCGTCATCCACTATCCGGTGCAGGACGGCACCGGCTGAGGCAGGCGGTACGCTCCGGGACACGTTCGGTCGGCCGCCGCGGCCAAGCCCGGCTGTCGGCGGCCGCCGTTCGCGGGTACCTGTTCGTCGAGCGTCAAGGGAGGGCCGATGGCCTGGCCGGATGTCACGGTGGTTGACGCGTGCGTGCGGCGCGACGGCCGGGGCGGCAGCCCCACCGCCGTCACCGACGACGACCCGGCCGCGACGGACGCGGACCGGCGTGCGGTCGCTGCCGCGGCCGGCGCCTCGCACGCGGCGTTCCTCGGCCCGGGGCGGACGCCGGACGGTGGCCGGCCGGTCCGGTTCTTCACCGCCACCGCCGAACTGTCCGGCTGCGGCCACGGCACCGTTGCCGCGCAGGCCGTCCGGTTGGCCCGCACCACGCTGGGCGAGCTGAACGACCGCCAGCACACCGGCGGGCGCACGTTCGACACCGTCGCGATCCGCCGCCCCGCCGGCATCGAGGTGTGGTTCGACCAGGGCATCGTCGAGCTGCGTCACCCGGCGCCGGACGAACGCGCCGCGATCGTCACCGCGCTCGGGCTCACCGCGGACGACCCGCATCCGACCGACGCGCCACGGATCGCCGCGCCCGGCGCACCGCGCATGCTGGTACCGGTCCGCGACCGGTCGGCGCTGCTGCGAATCCACCCGCACCTCGGCAGGCTGACGGCGGCGTGCCGGCGGTTCGGGCTCCTCGGCTGTTTCGTGTACGTACCGCCGGTGGGCGACCGCCCGGGGGCGGCGCGGATGTTCGCGCCGGCGATCGGTGTCGACGAGGACGTCGCCAACGCCAACAGCACCGGCTGCCTGGCCGCCCACCTGCTCGACACGACAGGGGCACAGACGGTCGCGATCGAGGTGGAGCAGGGCGACGCCCTGGGGCGACCGGCCAGCGTGCTCGCTTCGGCCCGACGCGGACCGGCGGGCATCACGACCCGGGTCGGCGGGTTGGCGGTGGTCCGCGGCGGCGACAACTAGACCCTCCACTTCTGCGGTCCCGTCCAGGACGAGGTTCTGCCGGGCGGTGGACTGCTGGTCGGTCGGGACCCGCCTGCAGACCAGGTTCGCCACCGAGGGGAGTCAACCTCGTGGTCATCAGTTCCGCTGGGCGACAGTGAGCACGTGTCGCCAGCGGTATTTCTGGCGTCCGCTGATGCCCCACGTCCGCTCAGCGGGGCGCGAACCCGTCGATCGTGAAGCGTACGAGACGGTCGGCTTCCTCGCGCGACAGGCGTTCGCGGACCCAGGTGGCCGCGTTGATCAGGGCGAACATGTCGACCCCTGTCACCTCAGAGCGGACGACACCCCGCTCGCGGGCGCCGGCGAGCAGCCGCTCGCTGAGGTCGGTCATCCGCAGGCATGACGCGTGCAGCTCGGAAGCCTCGTCGTCCAGGCCGTTCATCAGCATGTCCGCTAGCCCGCTGTAGGTGGCGGCATGCTCGATCACCGCGTTCACCCAACTGGAGAGCGTTTCGGGGCCCTCCAGCAGGGCGACCAACCGGTCCCCGTACGCGAACAGGGCCTCGTTGCGCTCCCGGAGCAGCGCGCCGACCAGCGCGCGACGGCTGGAGAAGTGGCCGTAGAGCGTGCCGATCGCGACGCCGGCCTGGCGGGCGATGCTCTCCAGCGACGCGTCGACGCCGTGCTCGCGGAAGGCGGAGTCAGCCTCTGCGAGGAGGCGTTCGTAGTTGCGCCGCGCGTCGGCGCGGGGGCGTCGGCCCGTGGTGCTCATCTTGGCTCCCCTGTTTATTCGAGGCTGCCTCAGTATATTGTTCTCGAGGCCGCCTCAGCTTACCGGGCGGCGATCCCCGCGCCCGGAAGGAACAATAATGATCTTGGTAACCGGAGCCACCGGGTCCATCGGCACGCACCTGGTGCGGCGCCTCCAACGCGATGTTGTGCCTTTCAGGGCGCTGGTCCGTGACGAGGCCAAGGGCAACGCGCTGGGGTGTGACTTCGTCGTCGGCGACTTCGACGACGAAGCCTCCATCGCCTCCGCGATGGAGGGCGTCGACCGGCTGTTCCTCAACGCCGGCGGCGCACTGCCGGCGCCCGGCGAGCAACCGATGGTCCGGCAGCAGAAGACCGCCATCGACGCGGCGCGGTCCGCCGGAGTGTCCAGGATCGTCAAGATCTCCGTCTGGCACGCCCATGAAGGCGGCAGGCTGGCAGAGGGCGCGCACTGGGAGATCGAACGCCATCTGAGGGAGTCGGGGCTCGCCTGGTCGGTGCTGCAACCCAGCGGGTTCATGCAGAACTTCGTCACAGGGGCAGGCTCCTTCACCGCCGACGGCCGGCTACTGGGCGCCTATGGCGACGGCGCCGTGTCCTACGTCGACTGCCAGGACATCGCCGACTGCGCCGCCGTGCTCCTGACCGGGCCGTACGGTCGAGGCGAGACCTTCGTCGTGGCCGGTCCCCAAGCGCTCACTCAGGCCCAGGTGGCCGAACAGATCTCGGACGTACTGGAAAGGCCCGTGGAGTACGTCGACCTGTCGCCCGCCGAACTCTCCGCGGCTCTGCGGGCGCAGGGACTCCCGGCCGGGTTCGCCGACGATGTGAGCGCGCTCTCCCTGGAGGTGGCATCCGGTTCCCTCACGGCTACCACGACGACGGTGCAGGACCTCACCGGCCGTCCGCCCCGCACGTTCAAGGAGTTCCTGACCGCAAACCTGGACGCTCTGCGTGCCGCCCTGCCGTCATCAAGCGGGTGACGACCCTCGTCTTGGCCTGCCGGCCCGTTACGACGTCAGGTTCGGGAGCCTTGTGGCCAGTTGCATCACCGGAAGGCCTGCTTGCCTTCGAGCGCGCTCGAATGTCTATCTTCGCCGTCATGACTACGACAAACGGGACCAAGACCTGGATCATCACCGGTGCGAGCTCCGGGCTCGGCCTGGCGTTGGCCGAGGCGGCGCTGGCCGCGGGCGAGCAGGTGGTCGGCACGGCGCGGCGTGCCGACCGGTTCGACGCGCTCCGGGCTCGGTACGGTGACCGGCTGCTGCCGGTCGAGCACGACGTGCGCGACACGGACGCGGCCGCAGCGGTCGTACGGCGCACGCTCGACGCATTCGGGCACGTCGACGTCCTTGTCAACAATGCCGGAGCCGGCCAGGTGGGCGCCGCGGAGGAGGTCACGGACGCGCAGTTGCGCGACATGCTGGAGCAGCACCTCTTCGGCCCGGCCGCCTACGTGCGCGCGGTGCTGCCGCACATGCGTGCGCGTCGTTCCGGTGCGATCGTGCAGATGAGCAGTCAGGGCGGGCGGATGTCCTTCCCCGCCGTCGGCAGCTACTCGGCCGGCAAGTTCGCGCTCGAAGGCTGGTCGGAGGCGCTGGCGGGCGAGGTCGCGCCGTTCGGCGTGCGCGTCCTCATCGCCGAGCCGAGCCGCTTCCGCACCGCCTTCAATTCCGCCGACGTGCTCAGGACCGTGGACCAGCACCCGGTCTACGACGACGTGCTCGGCGCCGTCCGCGCGAACATGGCCGAGGCCGACGGCGTCCAGGAGGGCGACCCGGCACGCGCCGCCTCGGCCATCCGCGACATGCTGGACACGCCCGACGCGCCGCTCAGGCTTCCGCTCGGCGCCGAGGCCGTGCGCAATCTCACCCGCGCCTACCGGAACGCGCTCAGCGACGTCGAGAAGTGGGCGTATGTCAGCCAAACGGCCGACTTTCCCGGCATGCCGCCGGCGCTACGCGCGTTCTGAGCTCCGTACCCTGTCGAACATGGCCACCGAAGACCTGATCGAGCGCATCCTCGCCGCCGACGACGAACCGTCCGCATCGGTCATCGACGCGCTGCACGACCTCCTCGACGACACCACGATCGAGGCCTCGGCGACGCCCAGGAGCGTCGCCGAGGCCGCCCGCCTGGTCGGCCTGTCCCCCCACACCCTCCGCTACTACGAGCAGGAGGGGCTGCTGCGGCCGGCACGCAACGCCTCCGGTTACCGCGAATACTCGGCGTTCGACCTGCGCCGCCTCATCTTCCTCACCCGGATGCGGGTGTCGGGAATGACCATGCAGGATCTCAAGCGCTACATCGCCCTCGTCGAGCAGGGCCCGAGCACCGTCCCGGAACGCCGGCGCATCATGCTCGACCAGCGCGACCGCATCGTGCGGCAGATCCGCGAACTCACTCTCGCCCTGGAGACGACCGAATACAAGATCCGCGTCTACGACGGGCACCCGGAAGGCTGACCGGCGGCCGGGGTGACCGCGTGGCCGTGATCCACGGACGATGGTACGGCGTCGCCGTCCTCACGCTGCTGGTGGCCGCGCTCTCAGCACGATTGTCGGTCGCGGTCGGCATCGTGGAGAGCGAGGCCGGACGGCACCCGCTGGACGGCCAGACCGCGATCAACGTGGGCTTCCGGCTCCAGGAAGCAGTCGTCCGCAGGAAATCCGTTTGTGTGTCACCACAGCCCGCTGTCACCATGAGGGCCCATGAGTCACCCTCTTGACACGCTGGACTGGCCGATTTCCACCGAGCGGCTGCTGTTGCGCCGCGCTGCCCCCGACGACCTTGACGCGACCTGGGTCTTCCGGCAACTGCCGGAGACGCACGAATGGATCGCGGCCGCCACAGAGACCTACGACGACTACCGTGAGCGTTTCCTCAGCGAGGAGCGGCTCGCAGACCTGCTCCTCATCGAACTGGACGGCCGCGTGATCGGCGACCTGACACTGAGGGTCCAGGACGGTTGGGCCCAGGAAGAGGTCGCTGACCAGGCGAGAAGCGTCCAAGGAGAGCTCGGGTGGACGCTCGATCCCGCCTACGGCGGCAAGGGCTACGCCACCGAAGCGGTACGCGCCCTCATCGACATCTCCTTCAGGAGGCTTGGCCTGCGCCGCCTGCACGCGGACTGCTTCTACGACAACGAATCCTCGTGGCGGCTGATGGAGCGGGTCGGGATGCGCCGCGAACAGCACACGGTGAGAGACTCGCTCCACCGCACCAAGGGATGGATCGACGGTCTCTCGTACGCGCTCCTGGCCGAGGAATGGCCCGCCCACGACTGATTACGGCGGAGACGCCTGGGATCCCTCAGCCACCTGAGTGGCAGCGGGTGCCGTTCGTCCCGGATTCGGGCGGTTCGAAGCGGCCATCGTCTACCGGGCTTGCAGGGACGCCCATCTGTGTCGTTCCTCTACGCGTTTCGTCTGCGGGTGGTCGGGCCCGCAGGTGCCCCGGTACAGCTCGATCACCGCGCGGTATTCGCGGCACGCCTGCTCCTGAAGGTTGCGCTCCTCCAGGACGCGGGCGATCTCGTAACGGGTCGCGATCGTTTGGAGGTGTGCCGGGCCCAGCACGCGGACCTGGCGTCGCAGGACGTCGCGCAGCTCGCGCTCGGCTCGATCGTGGGCGCCGGCGACCCGCCACGTCCGCGCGAGTTCGTAACGTATGTCCAAGGTGTAGATGTGGTCATCGCCCCACACCCGCCGGGCCGATGCCACGAGCGTGCCCAGTTCGTGTTCGGCCTCGGCATGCCGGCCGAGGTCACGAAGCATCCAGCCCCTGTTCGACCTGGTGAGCAGGATATCGGGATGCCCTGGGCCGAGGACCCGGCTCTGGTGCGCCGCCAGGTCGGCCATGCCCGTCGCCGCCTCGGCCGTATGCCCCTGAAGGGCTACGTTCATCAGCATGTTGAACCGCGTACGCAGGGTGAGATGGTGATCGGGGCCGATCACGCGGGCACGGGCGGCGGCGAGGTCGGCGTAGCCCTTTTCCGCCGTCGCGTAGTCGCCGAGATCGCCGATGGCGCGCACGTGGTAGAAGCGACTGGCCAGCGTGTCGGGATGCTCGGGGCCGAGGACCTGGGCGCGCGCCTCCACCACGCTCCGGCACACCGCCTCCGCCTCGTCGAGGAGGCCGCGGATGGACAGGACACGGCCGATCTCGTGCCAGGTGGCGAGGGTGTCCGGATGGTCGGCGCCCAGGACCCGCGCCCTGACGGACAGCGTCTGCTCGTAACAACGATGAGCCTCGACGTAGCGGCCCTGCTCGAACAGGGCGAAACCGAACTCGTGCCGGCTCGCCAGTGTGTCGGGATGCTCCTCGCCCAGGACGGCGGACCGGGCCCGCAGGACGTCGGCCAGCTCCGCCTCCGCCTCGACGGCGTGCACCATGGACGCCCACGCGCCACCGCGCTGATGGCGCAGGGCCAGAACCCGCGGGTGATCCGCCCCCAGGACGTCGGCCTGGCGTAGCGAGAGCGTCGCAAGTTCCGCGGCGGCGGCGTAGTAGCCGCTTGCCCGCAGCGCGCCGCACCCTCGGCTCACCACCCCGGCCAGCTCCCCCAGGGCGCGCTCTTCCAGGACGGCGGGGGCCAGGGACAGCAGGGCACGCAGGTGAGGCATCAGCTGCTGCCAGACGGGCCAGTCGGACGGCGTGTCATGCCGTCTGCCGTCCACCACGCCACGCATGAGGGCGATCGCGACGGTGGTGATCACCGGTGTGACGTGCGTCCGGCTCGCCTCGGCGACCAGGGGATGAACGACCAGCGCCGAACGCGCCGTACGGGTGGGTCCGCGGACCTCGATCAGGCCCATGGAGCTCAGCGCTTCCAGCCCCGGGCGCACTTGGTGCTCCCCGCCGCAGATCTCGCCCAGCATGGCGTCGTCCAGCAGCGCGGCGTCGACCTCCACGGCGGGTGCGAGGCAGGCGAGCACCCGCAACAGCGGCCGGGCCTGCCCGCACCCGCGCTCAGCGAGGGCGTCGAGGGAGATCTCCCAGGTGGTGGCGATCGATGGTGCCGCGCCGCTGCTGCCGAGGAGCCTGGGGAAGCGGTCATCCAGGGCAAGCAGATAGTCGGGGAAGGTCTGCTCGGTGCTGAAGGGAGAAGCGATGTGGTTGCCTGCGTGGGACAGCGCGAGCGGCAGCCCACCCAGCCGTCTGGACACCGCGCGGGCCTGCTCCGGACTGCCGGCGTGCCCGGCGAGGTCCAGCAGTGCGCGTGCCCCGTCGTCCTCGGACAGGCACGACAGGTGGTGGACCCGGCCGTACCGGCCCCAGACGCGTTGCTCGACGGTGCGGCTGGTCACGACGAGGAGCCCGGACGTGGTGGGCCGCAGCCAGCCGGTAGCGTCGCGCACCGGCGCCTCCGCCACTTCCAGCGTGGCCGGGTCGTCGGCGTTGTCCAGGACGAGGAGCCAGCCGGTCCGCTCCTCCAGCCGCCTCCAGAGGACGTCGGCGGCATTGCGCCGTCCGGTTCGCGCCTCCTCGACCTCGGTCGCCGACGCGCCGAGCTCGGCGGCCAGCGCCAGCAGGCAGGACGTCACGGCCTGCACGTCCGTGGCGGCGATCCACCAGACGGGCCGCCCCGCCTTCTGAGCCCGCTCGGCCAGCGCCAGCGCGACCGTGGTCTTGCCGACTCCCCCGAGACCGCCCAGCACATGGAAGTCTCCGTCCGGCTCGGTCAGGCGCTGCTCCAGGTCCAGCAGCAGGCCCTGCCTGCCGTGCACCTGAGGAAGCCGCCCCACCGGTGCACGGAGGACCGGGACGACGAGCGCTCCCGGCTGTCCCTCGACCGCGGGCACGACGAGCGACGGCGGGACGACGGGCACCGCGTTCCTCCGGCGGGGAGTCCGGTGCAACTGCAGGGCTGCGATGACGGCCGCGGCCACTCCCGTCAACACCCCCACAACGCTCAGGGGATCCATACCCGTACTCTAAGTAATCGCCCAGCCCGCACGGGCGGCTTCGGTGAGCTCCGGTGGAACCGCCCACTGCACGGCCGGCAGGGCCGTTGTCACCGAACGGGCTGGGAGGGGGCCCGGCAAGTGGGCGGCCCGGAGGTGGTGCGAGGCTCACTTCGTCGACGGGTGAGCTCATGGTGCGCCGTGACATGGCTGCGTGTATCGATCCGATCACCGCTTGTTCGTTGTGGCGCCCACGTCAGGTCGCTGCTCCTAACCTGCCCGCGTGGACGTGGACCCCCTTCTCATCTCGACCATCGTCGGCGCCGTGCTCAGCGGGCTGGGATCAGGCGCCTTGGAAAAGGTGCAGAGCAGACTCAGACGGCCCGGCAGCGCGGAGGAGTCACCAGCACCGAGCGCTCCCGGCATCGAGGAGCGGGCCGACGAGTTGGCTGATCTCCTCAAGCGCTCGACGGCGTTGCTCGCCGAACTCTCGGCGGAGATGGAGGCACGCACCGCGACAGTCCGTGAGCTGCAAGCCGAGGCCCGGCACGCCGAGAGCATCGCCTCGATGCACAAGGACGCTCAGGCCGCGGTCGAGAAGATGCTCGATGCGCGGCTGGCGGCACGACTGGAGGAGAGCGGCAGGAAATCGTTCAAGCAAGGCATGTGGCTGAACATCGTCAGCGGCGCGTTCTTCTTCATCGCCGGCGTCGTCGTGACCCTGCTCCTGGGCGGGTAGACGACGTCAGCGGGCCGACGGTCCGGAGCCGGTCAGCCCCCGGTCAGCCCCCGGTGAGCGACGGGACCACGCGGCTCGACGTGCTCGCCCCCGGCGAGGCCGCCGGCCTGCTGACGCGCGTCCTCAGGGCGGCCGCCGCCCACACGCCGCCCGAGGTCCTCGCCGAGCTCGCCCGGCTCTGCGCGAACCTGCCGCTCGCGCTGCGGATCGCGACGGCCAACATCCGGCCGGGCGGCTACGGCACGGCGGCCGCGTACGTGACGGCCCTCCGCGGCGGCGACCGCCTGGCGGAGCTGGCGATCGACGGCACGGGCGGCACCGGCGGCACGGCGGTCGAGGCGGCGTTCGAGCTCTCCTACTCGGCGCCGGCCTCTTCGGCGGCCCCGGTGTTCCGGCTGCTCAGCCTGGTGCCGGGGATGGATTTCACGCTCGACGCGGTCGCCGCGCTCACCGGTTCGGGCGCCGACGTCGCCAGGAGGCAGCTGTCCGCGCTGACCGACGCCTACCTGGTCGATCAGCACGTGCCCGGCCGCTACCGCTTCCACGACCTGCTGCGGCTGTACTTCTCGGAACGGGCCGCGGCGGAGGAGAGCTCCGGTGACCTCGCCGAGGCCAGGCAGCGGCTGCACACCTGGTACCTGCTCAACACGCGCGCCGCCGTCGGCCGCTGCCACCCCTACTACGCCAGGCTGCCGCTCGGCCCGGCGCCCGCGGGCGTGGCCGTCCGCTCCTTCGACGACCCGGCCTCCTCCGCCGCCGCCTGGCTGACGGCGAGCACGACGTCGCGCAGTCCCTGGCCGAACGGGCCCTGGCGGTCAGCCGCGACGTGGGCGACCGCCGGTCGGAGGGGCTCGCGTACACGGTGCTCGCTCGCCCTGGCCGTGCACCGTGAGACCGGCCACCGTCCGGGAGAGGCCCGCGTGCTCCGGGCGCTCGCGGGGCCGTGACCGCCGGCGCCCCGAGAGCTCGCCGCCGGGTGCGCGGGACGTCAGCCGCGCAGCCGTTCCACGTCGAGCACCCGCGCGGCCTCCGCCCTCGTGGCCGCGCGGACCTCGACGAAGTCGTTCTCCACGCGCAGGACGGTGACGATCCCGGTGAACAGGGTGTTCTGCCGGATCCGGTCACGGGCCACGGTCTCCCGGTCGACCGACAGCACGTCGGCGTAGGCGTCCTCGCCGGATCCCCACACCCAGGCCCGCCCGCTGAAACCCGGCTCGACGCCGAAGAACGGCGTCCGCACGCTGGACGCCGGCAGGACGAGCATGGGCGCGCCGTCGGGGTTCAGTTCGCGGCCGATGCGCCGGTCCACGCGCAACCGTCTCGCGTAGTCGTCCAGCATGGGCCGCGACCAGGACCACAGGTTCTGCGGCAGGTTGCCGAGGACGTCGTACATCAGGTCGCCCAGCGTCTCGTGCACCAGTTCAGGGCCGGTGGCGTCGGCGTGCCCTTCTCCGGCCTTCGGCTCGTTCCTCTCGGCCGGCGGAACCGACGCGTCGTAACGCATGACAGCCGTGGCGGTGTCGGGGCGCGGATGCGGACGCAGCGCCGGCCACTCCGCCGCCCGCGGCGCCGCCGACCCGGGGGCGAGCGCCAGGATCTCGCGCATCCTGGCCCTGCATCCGTCGTCGTCCTCCCCCCGAAGGGCGGGCCCCGCGGCGTCCGCGGCCGGCCAGAACCGCAGCAGCCAGCTCTCCTCTACGGCCTCGACCTCGTCAGGATCCCAAGGGGTCGGCTCGCTCCGCACTGGGCCGGTGTAGGCGCTCAGCCAGTAGGCGAAACACGGCGGCCCCAGGAGCAGTTTCTGCCCGGTGGGGCTGTAGCCCGTGCCGCTGACCGCCACGATGCCGCCGGGGCTCCACAACAGCACCCGCCCCGCCGGCGCCCACGACTCGCCGGGTGCTTCCGCGGGCTCGGCGTCCCACGCCTCCAGCCGTACGCCGGCCAGCCGCGCCCGGACCCGGCTCACCAGCTCGACGGCCCCGAGCGCGATGCCGTCGGGCTCGGCCACCACCGCGCCGTGCTCGCTCTCCTGCTCGATCTCGCCGTCTCGGCACGCGTCGTACAGGACGAACCGCCCGTACGAGGTCGGCGCCTCGTCGCGGACGCTGCGGATCAGCCGGGCCACAATGATCTCCTCCGTGGATGTTGTGCCGGTTTCTCCCTCTCCGGCCGGTGGACCACATGATGGCGTGAAACCACCTCGGCAGGAGAACCGTCAGCCGCCCGTCACGCGGAGTGCGACGTCGAGCGTTCGCGGGAAGTCTGCCGGTCTCGAACCTCTACTTAATAGCTGCATCGTGGATAAACAATATCGACAATAGGTCTAGAGTGGATCACATGAAGCTCTCCCAAGGCGTTGAGTGGGGTCTGCACTGCGTGGTGCTGCTGGCCCGCCTGCCCGCCGAAACCGTCGTACGCCGTGCCGACCTCGCCGGCTACCACGGTCTGGCCGAGCCCAATCTGGCCAAGCACCTGCACGCCTTGACCCGGGCCGGAGTACTGCACGCCGCGCCAGGGCCCAAGGGCGGCTACCGCCTCGGCCGGCCGGCGGCCGACATCACCGTGCTCGACGTCGTCGAGGCGATCGACGGCACCTCGCAGCTGTTCGTGTGCACGGAGATCCGCCGGCGGGGCAGCGGCGCCCTCTCACCCGAACAGTGCGTCCGCCCCTGCCTCATCAACGCCGCGATGGGCGAGGCCGAACGCGCCTGGCGGGACTCGCTGCGCACGGTCACCGTCGCCGGCCTCGCCGCCCGGATCCCCACACCTGTCACCCCTACGGCATCAGCATGAAACTCCACTCCGTACTGCCGACAGGGCGAGCCCGCAAGCCGGTCCTGCTGCTGTCGCTGGGCACTTTCGCGCTGGGCACCGACGCCTTCGTCATCAGCGGCGTGCTGCCCGTGATTGGGCAGAGTCTCGGCGTCGGCGTCGGCGCGGCCGGCCAACTGATCACGATCTTCTCCGCGGTCTACGCGCCGGTCGCTCCCGTACTCGCGGTGCTGACAGGCAACTGGAACCGGCGTACCGCGCTGTTCGTGGCCATGGCGGTCTTCGTCGCGGCCAACCTCCTCGCCGCCGTCGCCCCCAACTATCCGGTCATGGTGGTCAGCCGGGTCTCGCCGCACTGTCGGCGGCGTTGTTCACCCCCGCCGCCTCGGCGGCCGCCGCGACACTCTCCTCCCCCGCCGAACGCGGACGCGCGCTGGCGACCGTGCTGGGCGGCCTGACGGTCGCCAACGCTCTCGGGGTGCCGTTGGGAACCCTGATCGGCCAGACGACGGGGTGGCGGGGCACGTTCGTGTTCGTCGCGGTCCTGGGCCTGATCGCGTTGGCCGGCCTCAGCTTCACCCTCGGCTCGATGCCCTCGCCCGGTGTCGCCTCGTTCGCGCAGCGCCTGGCGGTGGCCCGGATTCCCGGCGTGCTGCCCACTCTTGTCGCCACTGCCCTGGCGATGGCCGGCGTGTTCGTCCTCTACTCCTACCTGGCCTGGTTCGCGGGCGGCACAGCGGGTGTATCCGGCAGCGAGCTGACCGTGCTGTACCTGGTCGCCGGCATCACCGCGGTGCTGTCGAACCTGGCCGCGGGATGGCTGATCGACCATATGCCGCCCACCAGGGTCGCGACGGCCGGCATGGCCGGTCTGCTGGTCTTCACGCTGGTGCTCGCCGCGCTCGGGTTCACCGGTACCCACGTGGTGGTGTTGTGCGTGGCGCTCGGGCTCTGGTCGCTGATCGGCTGGCTGTTCAACCCCGCCCAGCAACAGCGGCTGCTCGGTGCGACCGGCCCCACCGGTCCCATCGCGCTGTCGCTGAACTCTTCGGCGATCTACGCGGGTCAGGCGGTGGCCGGGGGCGTCGGCGCCTTCGCCGTAGCGGGTGGCCCGGGCGTGCTCGCCGTGGCGGCGGCCGTGGCGGTCGCTCTCGCTCTCCTGGCTCTGTACGTCTCGGCCCGCCGGTTCACGTCCACCCCCGTACCGGTGGAAACTCCGGCCCGGACGGCGAGCCGATGAGCGTGACGACCCTGCTGCGTCTCGGCACTCCTCCCATACCGGCAGGGGGCTGACGTGCGCGTCTTCCCCGCCGGAGCGACCGGCGTCATCGGCCGCGCGCTCGTCCCGCTCCTACTGGAGACGGGCCACCAGGTCGCTCGGCGGCGGCAGCCTGGCCGACAACGCCCGGATCCGCCGCGAGGGCACCCGCAACCTGGTCGACGCCGCCCACAAGGCCGGTGTCATCCGGATCGTCGCCCAGTCGATCGCCTGGGCGTATGAGCCCGGCGACCTGCCCGCCGGCGAGTCCACACCGCTCGACCTGAACACGTCCCCGCCGCGCGCCGCCACCATCGGTGGCATCCACGCGCTGGAGTCCACGACCGCCGAGATCGAGGACCACGCCGTGCTGCGCTACGGCACCCTGTACGGCCCCGGCACCTGGTACGCCCCCCATGGCCGCATCGCCGCCCGGCTACGGGCAGGCGAACTGCGCGCGGATGACGCCGTGACCTCCTTCGTCCACGTCCACGACGCGGCCCGCGCCGCGCTGCTCGCCCTGAGCCGGCCCAGCGGTGCGGAAGTGTGCGGCCCCGCCGGGAGGCTGGGGCAGTACTGCATTCGTCAGACGCGGGTCGAGGGGCTGTAGCCGTGGTAGCGGACGGTGTTGTTGAGGAACGCCCACACATGGGACCTGACCAGCGTGCCCACGGGGATGCTCGCGTAGCAGGTCGTCGAGTAGGTGTCCTTGGCCGTGCATGCGACGACCTGGACCCACTCGCCGCGGTAGTACTTCTCGATGCTGCCTCTGATGCGCCAGTTGCCGAGATCGGTGAAGTCCTGGACCTTCAGGTACGTCTGCCCGCCGCTCGGGCCCAGGTGGGCCTCGCCGTACACGCTTCCGCCGCCCACGGTGGTGGCGACCACGTAACCCATCGCGGCTGACGCCTGCGCCGGGACGCTGGTCAGAGACAGGACAAGGACGGACGCCGCGAGGGCGGGAAGCAATTTCTTGATCTTCATGAGGGGAATCATCCAGGGATAACCGCCCATATGTCCACAGGTGGGCGGTTGCTCCCCGGCGAGGCCCATCCCGGGGTGCCGTAAACCGATGCCCTTGGAGCCGCTACGCCACCGATGGCCACTCAAAGTGACCAGAATCTTGACTGCTGGCGTGAAGCCATGCGCCCGAGCTGGCCCTGATTCATACGTCCAGGGGCACCGTCATTCCTACGCTCTCCGCTCCTGCGCGCGCACCATGTGCAGGCCGGCGTCGCCGCAGATGTCGAGGATGGCGGACGCCGCGACGGGGGCTCGGCCGGCTCAGAGGTTCACCGCCGAGGCGGTCTCCTTCAGCTCCGCCTCGTCCATGTGGGCCACCCGGCTGGTGAAGAACCAGGAGTGCCCGAAGGGGTCCTCCAATTCGACCTGCAGATCGCCGTGGAACTGCATCTCCACCGGCCGGATGACGTGCGCTCCGGCCGCGATGGCGCGCGTCGCGAACGTCTCGACATCCGGGACGAAGACCATCAGGTTGACCGGAGTGCCGCCGATCGTCTTCGGGCTGCGGAACCGGTACTCGGGGTACTCGTCGCGCAGCATGAAGACGGCGTCGCCGATCCGGAACTCGGCGTGCGCGATCTTGTCGCCCTGGCGGGGGATCTCGATGCGCACGTCCGCGCCGAAAGCCTCCCGGTAGAAGGCGATCGCCGCCTTGGCGTCGTGCACGTTGAGGTAGGGAACGCCGCCCTTGTACTCCTCGGGGATGGGGTTCGTCATGGTGTGCTCCTTCGTCGTTGTCATGCCTCCATCCTGGGCGCCGCGCCGACCTGCACCAACGACGAGATCCGAAACGATCCTTAACCCCTGCGTTAGCGATCGAGCTCGGCCCGCAGGAGCTTGAGGAAGGAGCGCACCCTGCTGGTCTGCCCGCCGACCGGCCAGACCGGGCCGTACTCGATCGGCGGCAGGTCGGCGATGGGCACGTAGGCGAGGTCCGGCCGGGAGTGGTACCGCGTGGCCTGTCCGCCCACGACGGCCATGCCCGCGCCGCCGCTGACCAGGGTGAGCAGTTCCTGCCGCGAGGTCAGCACCTGCTCCCGCCGGATGGGGCGGCCGCTGGGGGTCTGCGCCGGGATGAGGGCGTCGAGCAGGTAGGCGGGCGCGTCGGCGGGGACGAGCACCGTGTCCCTGGCCAGGTCCTCCACCGTGACGTCGGTACGGCGGGCGAAGGGGTGCCGCGCGGAGACGGCCAGCAGGCGGGGGTCGCGTAGCAGGGCGGGCCCGCTCGACAGGTCGTTCTCCCGGACGGGCAGCTCGGTGATCTGCAGGTCGAGTTCGTCGCCGCGCAGCGCGCGGAAGGCGTCCGACAGGTGCACCTCGCGGATGCGCACCTCGCAGTCCGGATGGAGGGCGCGGAACGCCTGCGCGGCGGCCATGATGGCCTCGCCCACCAGGGGGCTGGAAAAGCCCACCCGAAGGGTCCCGGCGAACCCCCGGCCGGCGGCGACGGCCTTGGCGATGCCTTCCTGGATGCGCTGGTAGCCCGCCTGCACGTCGTCGCGGAGCTGGCTGCCCACCGGGGTGAGTGTCACGTGACGGCTGGTCCGCTGGAACAACGCGACACCGAACCGGCGCTCCAGTTGCTTGATCGTCTGGCTCACCCGGGCGCCGCTGACGCCCAGGCGCTCTGCCGTACGACCGAAATGCAGCTCCTCGGCCAGGGTCAGGAAGATCTCGATGTCACGCCGTTCCATAACCCGTACGTTAGCGATCGTTGCGAAAACGGGCGTTGCCGCAGGTGGAGGCAGTGGTGAGGCTGGACACCATGACGAACACCGTACCCGTGGACATCACCCTCGACATCAGCTGCATCTGGTCCTACCTGGCCTTCACCCGATACCGGCGAGCCGCCGCACGCTTCCGAGCCGAGGGCGGGCACGTCGAGCTGACGATCCGGTCCTGGCAGGTGGAGCCCGGCGCGGTGGGCGGCGAGTCGAAGCTCGCGCAGAGCCTGGCCCGGTTCGGCGAGAGCGGGGTGGCGCGGGTCAACGCCCTGGCGGCGGCCGAGAGCATTCCGCTGGACTGGGCCCGAGTACTACAGATCCGCATCCGTGAATTGGTGGAGGATCCGATGACGTTGGGCAGCCCGGCCAGGGCGAGCACGTCGGGGACGTGGCCGCCACCGCACCCCTCGATGTGGAAGGCATGGATCGTCCGGCCGTCCAGGACGGCCAGGGTGTCGCGCACCGACAGGCATTCGTTGAGCCCGTCGGAGTGCAGGGCCACCTGGACGTCGTAGTCCTCGGCGACCCGCAACGCAGTGTCCAGGGCGCGAGTGTGCGCGCCCATGTCCTCGTGCACCTTGAACCCGGAAGCGCCGCCCTCGTCCAGCGCCTCGATCAGCGGCGCGGGGTCGGAGGAGGAGCCGCGGGCCAGTAAGCCGATGTTGACCGGCCAGGCGTCGAACGCGTTGAAGGCATGCCGCAACGCCCACGGGGAGTTGACGCCGACGCCCCAGAGGGGGCCGAACTCCTGGCCGATGATCGTCGTCACGCCGGACTCCAGCGACGCCTGCATGATCCGCGGCGAGAGCAGGTGGACGTGGGTGTCGACGGCGCCGGCCGTGGCGATCATCCCTTCCCCCGGAACGATGGTGGTGCCGGTACCGACGACGACGTCGACCCCGTCCAGCGTGTCGGGGTTGCCCGCGCGGCCGACGGCGCAGATCCGTCCGGCCCGGATACCGATGGAGGTCTTGCGGATCCCGAGCAGCGCGTCGATCACCAGCACGTTGCTGATGACCAGGTCGCAGGTCCCGCCTACCGAGGCGGCCTTGAGATGCATGCCGTCCCTGGCCGTCTTGCCGAAGCCGGCGAGGAACTCTTCGCCGCGCCGCTGCGCGTCATGTTCGACGCGTACAACCAGGCCGGAGTCCCCCAGCCGGACCAGGTCGCCGGTGGTCGGCCCGTGGACGGCGGCGTACTGGAAGGCGTTCGTCGTCATGATGCGTCCTCTCCGTCGAGGTATTCGCACGCGCGGGCCCGCCGCAATGCCTCCCCACGGGCTCCGGGGGCGTCGAGCGGACCGTCGACGAGCCCGGCGAACCCGACCGCCACCCGCGCGCCGCCGATCGGCGTCAACGGGACGGCGATGGTGTCACCCGGCGCGAAGCGCAACGTGGCGCCGGCCGGGATGGCCGCCCTCCTCCCGTAGGCGGCCGGGATGGCCGCCCTCCTCCCGTAGGCGGCCGGGCGGTCGAACCGCAACCTCGGGTTGACCTCAAAGAAGTGGAAATGGGAGGTGACGCCGATGGGCACGTCGGCGGTGTTGGTGACCTCGACGGTCACGACCGGCTCGGGCACGGCCGGCGGCGCGTCGGCCGGGATGATCGCTCCGGGGGCAAGCGGGCCGAGCGAGCCCGCGCCGACCGGGTCGACGATCACCGCCAGCCTGGTCCCGTCCTCGAAGACGGCCTCTACCTGGACCTCGGTGACGATGTCGGCGACGCCGGGCAGGACGTCGTCGGCGCCGATGACGGCGCGTCCGGCGGCGATCGCCTCGGCCAGCCTGGCGCCGTCCCGGACGGCCTCGCACACGGTGTCGGCGATCAGCGCGGTCGCCTCGGGGACGTTGAGCCGCAGTCCCCGGGCGCGCCTCGCCCTGGCGAGTTCCGCGGCGGTGAACAGGAGCAGCCGGTCCTGTTCCGTGGGGGTCAGACGCATCAGTTCTTCCTGTGGTCGGAGGGCGAGGAGTCGGGGTGCGAAGGAGAGGGCGCCGTGGTCGAGGCGAGGGCGCGGCGGCCGGCAGCGACGCGGCCGGGATCAAGGACGGAATCTCACACAACGAGGGTGAATTCACCACCGACGACGACATGGTGGCCGGGCTGTCGGTACTCACCGGCGTCCTACAACGCCTCTGCGCAGCATGACCACACGGATCAGAGGAGGAGCCTTGGACGAGCTGCGCATGCCGGCCGAGTGGGAGGCGCACGAGGGGTGCCTGATGGCCTGGCCGACCCGCGAGGAGTTGTGGGATGGGATGCTGGCCGAGGCCAGGGCCGAGTACGCCGCGGTGGCGCGGGCGATCGCAGCGTTCGAGTCGGTCACGATCGTGGCCCGGCCGGACCAGGTCGAGGACGCCCGGGCGGGCTGCGGCGCGGCGTAGACGCGATGCAGATCCAGCAGGCCGCGGGCCCAACCTTGGCTACGACATCCCCCACGCGCGCGAGGGCTTGCGTCGACACGCCCGACGTGCGCGTCATACGCCTGAAGGTGCGCGGCCACATCTGCCCGTCAGTGGCGACGTGCAGCGCTTCGTTAATTTTAAACACTATCGTAGCTGTTACGATAGTTCCATGAAAATAAGAGGTTGGGTCAAGCGACTCTGGATCTCCCTCGCCTGCGTGTTCGCCCTGGTGGCCGGGCTAGGTGTGTGGGTCGTCGTGCAGAACGACTTCGCCGTGCGCGAGGTGCAGGTCACCATTCCCGGACCGAAGCAGCCGCTGAAGGCGGTGCTTGCACTGCCGGCGGAGGGGGAAGGGCGGCGAGGACTGGTCATCTTCGCTCACGGAGACGGTGAGGCGGATGCTTCCAGAGACGGGTTCTACCGGCCCATCTGGGAGGCCTTCGCACGTGCCGGCTACGCCTCGCTGTCCTGGAACAAGCCCGGCATCGGCGGCGCGCCAGGAAACTGGCTCCACCAGAGCATGAGCGATCGCAGCGCCGAGGTGGAAGCCGCGCTGGACTGGGCCAAGAAGCGACCGGAGATCGACCCGAACCGGCTGGGACTTTGGGGGATCAGCCAGGGCGGCTGGGTGCTGCCCAAGGTGGCGGGAGAGCGTACCGATGTGCGCTTCATGATCCTGGTCGGGGCGGCGGTGAACTGGTTGCGGCAGGGCGAGTACAACCTGCGGACAGAACTTCGTGAGCAGGGCGCGCCGGAAGCCAAGCTCGACAGCGAACTCCGTCGGCGTGCTGCTCAGATCCGCCTTCTGGAGAAGGGTGTCGGATATGACCAGTACGTCGCCTCCGGTCTGGACAACCCGCCTATGAGCAAGGACCGTTGGGGGTTCGTGCTCAAGAACTTCCGCGCGGATGTGACCGGCCAGCTTCCGAAGGTGCGTACGCCGACGCTTCTCGTACTCGGGGAGCTCGACCGCAACGTCGACGTCAAGGAGACCGAGGCCGCCTATCGAGCGGGCGTCCCCCGGGACCTGCTCACGGTCGCGAACCTCCCGAACGGCTCCCACAACGCAGTAAAGAACGAACTGGACAACCCCGACAGCCTCTGGGCCGTGATCACAGCCGTCGCCGCGCCCCGCTCGCTCTATGTGCCCGGCTACCTCGACATGCTCACCGAGTACGCGAAGAAGCACGGGCGCTGACCATGAAGGAGCACGCCCAGGGTGCTTGCGCCGGTAGGCGGCCGCCGCCTACCGGCGGCCCCTTGCCGTGCGGGCCATGTCGTCGTAGAGGCGGAACACGCGGGTGCTCTCGCTGCTGTCCGGAGCGGCGGCCTCGGCCAGGAGCGCCCAGCACTGGGCCAGGAGCGCCCGGGCCTGACTGCCCGGCCAGGGCTGTGGGAGCAACTGGGGAGGCAGGAGGGGGTCGGGCTCCATGGCGCGAGTGAACTCGGCGGCCAGTTCCACCGCGATGGTCAGCCGTTCTGCCTCGGACAGACCGGCGTGGTCGCGGAGGCGGTCGAGGCGCGGCTCGGCGACGGCGGTGAGCCGGTGGTAGCGCTCGGCGATCTCGGCCAGGGGCCACAGGGCGCGAGCCAGTGCGGCAGGGTCGTCCTCCTCGCCCTGGCGCAGGTCCCGGGTGGTCGCGACGGTGAGATGGCCGAGAACGCCGAGGTGGCGGGCGTGGCCCTCGACGTAGGGCTCCCACGGGTTGGCACTGACATATAGGCCGCCTTGGATGGGGGCTCCGCCCAGGCGGGTCAGCGCGGCGCGCAGGGCGTCGCGGGCGGCGCGCGCGGTCTCGGGAACGGCGAAGGCGACCAGGTGCCACGTCCCGTCCCAGGGCGCGAGCCCGGCGTCCTGACGGAAGGCGTGGGTGACGAATTCGACGTCGAGGCCCAGCATCCGTTCCGTGGCGCCGGTGGCGCGCAGGGTCGCCTTGCGTCCTCGGCCCTCGTGGGTGAAGCGCCCTTCGGCGACCAGCCGCTTGATGCACAGGCGCACCTGCTGGTCGGTCATGCCCAGCAGGTTGGCGGTGGCGTAGAGCTCGCCGGTGTCGACAGTGAGGTCGGTACGGACGAGCGCTTCGACGAGCATCCGGGTGGGGACCTGGACGTCGTCTCCCGGGATCTGGGGTTCGGCGGTCATGCTGCGGGCCTTCCAAGTACGGCCGGGCGGCACGCTGGGATGGCGACGCCGCCCTCTGTCGGGTACGTGCGGACAGCGAGGCGCCGCGGTCCCCCACGGGACGCTCCTCGTCTATCCGTCATTCAACTATCGAACATGCACGATAGTTGGTGCGCCTTCCCCGCGTGATGCGACGGCCGTCATGGTCCGATGACCTTCGTCACCGCGTCCAGCAGGGTGCGGTGGCGGGCGTCGTTCAGGGCGTCGGCGGGCATGGCGAGCGGGAGAAAGGCGAGGGCGAGGTCCCGGCGAGGGTCGGCCAGGCCCAGCGCGCCGCCGATCCCCGGATGGCCGAAGGCGGAAGCGGATCCCAGCCGCCAGGCACGGCTCGGCAGCGCGAACCCGCACCCGAAGGCCGAAGGAACGCCGAGAACCCGGTCCCGCCCGGCGACCCGAGGACGGATCACGGCACGCAGAGTGCGCTCGCTGACCAGCGGAGTCTCGGCTCCCGGCAACAGCATGGCGTAGAGCCGGGCCAGCGCGGGGGCGGTGGCGACGGCGTTGGCCGCGGGAAGGTGGGCGTCGAGGGTTTCCGGGCGGCGCACCCACAGGTCGGGAGGTTCGTCGATGGCGCCCTGCACGGTCATCGCCTGCCACAGCGGCGTTCCCCGGCGGGCGAAGATCGCGGTGACCAGGCGTACTGTGACGGGGATCCGGGCGGCGGCGTGCACCGGCAGGGGCGCGGAGCCAGCGGGGACACCGATGCCGATCGCCAGGCCGTGGGGACGGCAGACCAGGTCGGCGAGCACCTCGCCGAGCCGTCCGCCGGTGATGCGGCGCACCAGCTCATCGGCGAGAGTTCCCCAGGTGACCGCGTGATAGGCGGGCGTGCCGAGAGGCCAGCGGGGTCGCTCGGCCGCCAGGGCGGCGGCGAGCGGGCGTCCCTCGAGCACCTCAGCCAGCGTGACGGGACGGAAGGGAGCGATCAGTCCGGCCTGGTGGCTCAACAACTGCGCGACGGTGATCGCCGATTTGCCGTGGCGGCCGAACTCCGGCCAGTACCTGGTCACGGCGGCGTCGAGGTCGAGGTCGCCACGGTCGGCCAGCACCGCCAGGCACGCCGCAGCGACGCCTTTGGAGGCAGAGAAGATCACCTGGGTGGTGTCCGGGCCATGGGCGCCGTCGTAGAGGTCGACAACGGTGACGCCGTGGTGGATGACGTGCAGCCCGGCGCCGCGCTGCGCCGGACCGTCCACGATCGCGGCGAAGGCGTCGCGGACGGGTTCCCAGCCGGAGGCGACATCGCCGTGGAGCGTCGGGGCGGTCATCAGGCGCGATCCACCGCGACCACGTCGTCTCGGCCGCCTTGCGGCGGATCGCAATGGGCGGCCAGCTCGTCGAAGTACCGGTCAGGGTCGAGCACCGCGTCGGGCGGGTGGACGCCGCGGTCACAGACCTTGCCGTCGAGGATCTGCCCCGCCGTGAGCGCCAGGGGTATTCCGGTCGCCCTGGCCATTCCCCGCGGAGAGGCGATGAGCCGCGCGCCGACAGTGCACGGCCGGCCATACCGGCTGCCCGTGGCCAGCGCGAAGAAGGCGGGCAGGGCGCCGGGCCCGCGCAGGGAGAACCGGCGAAGGGCGGAGCGGACTAGGGAGCCCGCGGCCGGATGCTCGATGGCGGCGGCGGCCTGCTCCAGCGTCAGCATTCCGCGATCGATATCGTCGCGCAGCGCCATGAGGTATGCGGCGGTCGCCGACTGGACCACCATGACGCAGGCCGAGTCACCGGCGACCGGGAGGGTGGCCGGCAGCGTGACCGGCTCGGGATGGCCGACGGTGTACGCGGTGCCCTTGCCCAGCCCTGGATAGTCCAGGGTGACCGCTTCAAGAGGCGGTCGTACGGCAGGCGTGCCGGCGCTCCAGATCCGGATCGTTCCTGAAAGCTGCTGCATCCAGTGGACGGTGGCGGCGGAAACGTCGGCGGTGGCGTCCTCGGCCGGGTCGTCGCCGACGAAGGGCACGTCCACGGGCCAGGCGGTGAACAGATCGTCCACGCTCTCCAGCTCGCGTACGGCGAGCGCGGCCAGCATGTTGCTGGTGCCTGGGCTGGCCCCCGCGCCGATCACGGCGGTCACTCCCGCGCCGCGCGCCTCGGCGTCGAGCGCGAGCATGTCCAGCGTCGGTTCCCAGTCGTCGCAGATGTCGGCGTAGTGCGTACGCGTGTCGATCGCGGCCCGCAGTACGGGCACTCCCAGCCGGAAGAAGGGGCCTGTGGTGTTGACGACGAGGTCGGCGTCACGGAAGAGGTCGCGCAGCCCCACCGGGTCGGCCGCGTCGACGGCGACCGGGACGACAGAGGCGGTGCCCGTTCCCGCCACCAGCGCGGCGAGCCGTTCGGCGGCGGCGAGGTCACGGTCGGCGATCACCAGTTCCGCGAGGTCCCGCCGGGTGGCCAGCACCTCGACTGCGGGGCGGCCCATCGCCCCAGCGCCGCCGAGGGCGACCACCCGGCGGCCGGTCGAATCAGTCATCGAACACCATTCCCTTGCGGAGGTCGAGGAAGGGGAACCTGGCCCGGTCGAGCAGGTAGTTCTGGCCGACCGTCCAGGGGGCATGCTCGCCCTGCTGCGGGAACAGGTGCGCGGCGCGCGCGATGTAGGTGGAGGTCAGGCCGAGCAGCGGCCGCCTGATCTCGTCCGGGGGCATGGCGGGCATCGCGACGGTGTGGCGGCGCCGTCTCATGTGGTCTAGCAGGCGGACGACGTAGCGGGAGGACAGGTCGGCACGGAGCGTCCAGGAGGCGTTGGTGTAGCCGACGCAGAAGGCGAGGTTGGGGACGCCGCTGAGCATCAGCCCACGGTAGGCGGTGGTCTTGGGCAGGTCGACGGTGCGCCCGTCCACCGAGAGGCTGATCCCGCCCAGGGGGATCAGCGACAGGCCGGTCGCGCAGATGACCACGCTGGCCTCAAGTGTGTCCCCCGACTCCAGCACGATCCCGTGCTCCGTGAACCGCGCGATCTTGTCGGTGACCACGGCCGCTCGGCCGGCGGTCACCTCACGGAAGAAGTCGCCGTCGGGTACGACGCACAGCCTTTGGTCCCACGGCTGGTAGCGGGGGGTGAAATGCCGGTCCAGATAGCCGGAATCCGGAAGATATCGGAGGATGGCCGTGCGCAGGTGCCGCTTGGTCTGTTCCGGGAATCGCCGGCTCAGCCAGTAGGTCAGCTGGCTGTTCAGCACGTTCTTGCCGCGGATCACCGCGTGCGCGAGCCGGGCGGGCAGGCATCGGCGCAGCGCGTCGGCCACGCGGTCGACCTCGGGCAAGGAGGCCAGGTAGGTGGGCGACCGCTGCAACATCGTGACCCTTTTCGCGGTCCTGGCCATCGCGGGAATGAGCGTGACGGCGGTGGCGCCGCTGCCGATCACGACCACTCGTTCACCGGTCACGTCGAGGTCGTCGGGCCAGAACTGCGGGTGCACGAACCGGCCGGTGAAGGCGTCGAGGCCCGGGAAGTCCGGCTGGTAGCCGTGCTCGTAGTCGTAATAGCCGGCGCAGACGTAGAGGAACGCGCACGTCCATACCCGGGCCTGCCCGTCCTCCTCGGTCTCCACCACCCACAGGGACTGCTTGGAGGACCATGCGGCGGCCACCGCCTTGACGCCGCAGTGGATGTGCCGGTCGATCCCGTGCTCGCGAGCCGTCTCCTCGATGTAGCGGCGGATGCTGTCGCCGTCCGCCAGCGACTTGCTCTCCCGCCACGGCTGGAAGGGGTAGCTCAGGGTGAACATGTCTGAATCCGAGCGGACGCCCGGGTAGCGGAACAGGTCCCACGTGCCACCGAGGCGGGCTCTGGCCTCCAGCACCGCGTAGGTACGGCCGGTTTTGCGCAACCGCCAGGCGGCGCCGACACCTGCGAGGCCCGCTCCGATGACCAGCACGTCCACATGCCGCATCTCTTTCGAGATTTGAACGTTCGTCATAAAAACGATAGTAACAGAATGCACGCTTTGGGATGCGTGGCGGTTTCGGATGGACGAGAGTTCTCGCGCTGCCCTGTTCCAGACACTCCTGCGGCGGACGCACAACAGTCGGCGGCGGTCCGCCAGCGTTGTGAACGGCCGAGAGGGCAGGCGAATCAGGCCCTGGAAGCGTTGAACATGATCGCGATCCGGATCAGCGAGACCGCGCCGCCGACCACTGTGGCCAGCGTCAGCCCGAACCAGAACGCCGTCCAGGTGGGCGGCAGGGCCAGGAGGATCGCCAGGACGGGCGGGTAGCACAGCACGAGAAGCCGCAGCCGCCGGTCGTCTCGCACCTGATGGCAGGTCGTCGGCGACGGACGCAGCCCGCCGACCATCACCAGGCGCCAGGTGCACAGCGCGGTGCCGTACAGCACGACGAGCATCGCCAGCCCGAGAAGCTGAACCCAGTCGGGCACGATGTCGCGGTCCGGCGTCGAGAAGGGCAGGGTCAGCGCGCCGATCGGCAGGGCGCTCAGCGCCTCGACGGCGAGAATCCGGCTCATCGGCCGCTCGCGGATCAGTATCGCGAATGATACTTTCGTCACATTCCCGATCGTAACTCCAACGATCGTTTTAGTCATCGTTCTTCAGGGAGTGGCTGATGAAAATCCTCGCCCTCGGCGGACCCGGTGCGATGGGCCGGGTCGCGGTGCGTGTGGCCATCGGGCTGCCCGGCGTCCAAGAGATCGTCGTCGCCGACCGCGACGCGCACGCAGCGGCGCGACTCGCCCAGGAACTGGGCGGTTCGGGGGTACGGATGAGCGCGCGTGAGGTAGACGTCACCGACGAGGCCGAGCTTGACGCGGTGCTGAAGGAGGCCGACATCGTTCTCAACACCGTCGGCCCGTACTACCGGTTCGGCCTGGGGGTGTTGCGGGCGGCGATCCGTACCCGTACGCACTACCTCGACATCTGCGACGACTGGGAACCCACGCTGGAGATGCTCGCTCTCGACGCCGACGCCCGTGCCGCAGGGGTGTGCGCCGTCATCGGGATGGGCGCGAGCCCTGGCATCAGCAACCTGCTCGCGGCCAGGGCGGTCGCCCGGCTCGACACCGTGACGGACCTCTACACGGCCTGGCCCGTCGACGTGCCTGGAGCCGGCGGCGACGATACCGATTTACGCGGTCCGGACGGGCGTCCGATCGCGGCCGCCGTGCACTGGATGCAGCAGATCAGGGGAACGGTTGCCGTGGTGAGCAACGGCGAGCTCGTGCAGCAGCAGCCGCTGCGGCCGGTCGCGCTCACCTTGCCGGGTGGCCGCAAGGGCACCGCGTACACCGTCGGTCACCCCGAACCGGTGACCCTGCAACGCAGCTATCGGCCCACCGGAGACGCGGCCAACCTCATGGTCATCACGCCTGGCACCGTAGCCTATCTGGACGTCCTCCGCAGCGACCTGGACAGCGGCCGGCTCACCAACGAGACGGCCGCCGTGGACCTGGCGAAACCCACGATGCGCCGCGCTCTGCGGGCCGCCGCGCGCGCCGTCAGGTTCAGCACGCCCGGCTCTCTGCCGCCGTTCTTCGCCGCCGCCACAGGAACCCGGGACGGTCACCCGCTCACCGTCCTGGCCCATCTGGTCAATACGGGCGGGCTGATGAAGAACATGTCCGAAGCCACCGGAATCCCGGCAGCCGCAGGGCTCGCCCAGCTGCTCGACGGCACCGTCGTCCGGCCAGGAGTCCACCCCCCGGAAGTGATCATCGATCCCGAGCGCTTCTTCGCCGACCTGGCCGAGCTGGCCAAGCCTGTCGGGGTCATGATCGAAGAAGCGTCGTGACCGGCGTCTCCCTGAACCTCCGGCGAACCGATTCTCGATCAACTTCCAGGCCAGGTCGCTTCACGGCGTGCCACGTGGACGCCCGCCAACCGGTGGACGGCGGGCGTCGCAGATGATCAGTTCTGGACGGCGTAAGCCCAGGTGATGGTGTGCTTGAGCCCCTCCCCACAGGCCGGTGGCCGTGGCATGCAGGGTGATGTGTCCGGGCCCGGCCGGTTGGTCACCGAGGTGGTCCAGCCGCCGCCTCCCGCGAGATGGCTGCCTGAAGCGTTTGGCCGCGTCGAAGGGGATCGCGCCAGTGCGGTGATCGACTAGGTCGCACCGGCTCGGTGCCGCGCCTCCCGCCGCCAGCACCTGGTACGCACGAACGCCAGACCCGCCGGGCGGGCGGGCAGCACGTACATGCCCTTCTCAGGGACAATCAGCTCCAGCCGACGGCCTTCAGCACAGCCTCGGCCACCTCGGACACAGAACCCTCGCCGGCTTCGACGACAGCGTCTTCGACCTGAGCCTCTTCCAGAATCCGGTCAAGCTCGCCCGACCTGTCGAGATGCCACCGCAGAGCCTCCCCCTCATCTTGGTGGCGCCGAGCCAGGCGCTGCCGGACGACAGGGAGCTCCACCCGGAGCCGGCAAACGGCCAACTCGATCCCCACCGCCTCCGCATACCGCCGGCGCTCCTCGCGGGTCTCTGCGACACCTGCCATGACGAGTCGGACGGCCCCAGCCTCCAGATAGTTTCCAGCGACGCAGCGCAGGTTCCGCACGGCCACCTCGAAGTTGAAACGATCACCGGGCGCAGGGGGCCAGGATCGTCGAAGGGCATCCAGGTCGATGACAGCATGGGCCACCCCAGCATCGGCGAGCAGGTCGCCCACCATGTCCGCGACCGAGGTCTTACCCGCTCCCACCGTGCCGATGATCAAAAGGGCGCGTGACGGTTCACCAAGAGACATACAGATCATCCTGGCAAGAGGTTCGCCGGGCCCTCCGCCCGGGGTCCGCGCCAAGCACACCCGATCGAGGACGGCCTCAGTCGGCAGTGCGGTGCGCCGGGGCCGCGGTGAGGATCGAAGCAAGCAGCCCGGGGAAGCAGCGCTCCAGATCGTCCCTAAGGGAGTTCGGCCAGAACGGGCCGATCAACGTGCCGGAGTTCGGCAGCGTCATCACCGCGGATGGCCTGCGCGGTCTGCTGATCGCCGAAGCCTGCCTGCGGGCTGAGGACAGCCATCGTTATCTTGGGTTGTTGGCCTGTTCTCGCAGGTCGGAGCTTGATGATCTTGTCAGGCACGTAAGGCAAGTAGGCCCAACCTCCACGGCAAGTTGTGCCGAAGGCGTGCCCAGGTGCTCTGGTGGTGGAGATGCCTCTGCGCCGTCTACTTGCTCACGTGCTTGGCGAGTTGGCTGGCGGGCGTCGAATCGTGATGTTCTGTCTGTCAAGTCGCTGTGCGTGAGGTCGTGGCCGCATTGCCGTCGCATCACACGGGCGTGAAAGGCGAGCGAGGGTGGGGCGACGACGCAGATCGTGGCGGTGCACGGGGTGGGAAGCAGCTGTTGGGGAGCAGTCACTGCTGAAGGAGTGGCGGCCTGCGCTGCAGCCAGGGTGACCGACGACCTGCTCGCCGTCGCCAGGGCTCGGCGCGGGTGACGGTAAGACCCCTTCGGGCGACGAAGGCTGCCCATCCTCCTCGGCGGGATCACGCTTCGGCTCGAGCTATTGGCCTACAATCACGCCCGCACTCATCCCACATTCATTCATCCCAAGGAGCTCATTTGTTGCCACACGCTTGCTACACGGTTCTGGAATTCGCGCTCCGACATATCCCCCACATCGCGGAGAGTCGGATCAAGGACGAAATCGTCAATTGCGTAAAAGACGGAGTTCATGAGCTCGTTGAATCTACCGTGAAGTCGTTCCCCTCTACATAGGATCTGTCTGCGGGCAGCGAGCCATTCGCTGATGAACTCTGACACTTCGATTTGGCCCTCGCCTAGCAACTTCATCAAATGTAGCTGTCGTGCGGTATACGAAGCAGCTTGTACCTCATCCGGAGAACCCCAGGACCGCCAGCGTGGACGGTATTCGTTTGCGACGCTCATAAGATCAGGGTGCGCCTTGGCGAGCTGTCGAGCGGATCGAGAGAACTGCGCCCGTGCTTCATCGACTCCGACATCGAGGCAGGCTCGAACAAATTCGTAACGGCCGCCCAATAGCGAGTACTCCGGATCTGCTACAAGCAGCGCGCCGGAAAGATCCGTCAGCGCAAGCAGGTATGTGGGTGCATTCCATCCGGAAAGCACTGCCATAAGACCTGCAGCCGACATGTCAATCTGGGTGATGTGACCGACAATCCGCCCCTGCCGCACTTCTGCGATCATTCCATGCGACACACCAACCTCACTAGCGGCGGCAGATAGCCGTGTTGTCAATGTTCTTCTAAGGAAGGACGCGTTGAGGACCGGAACAACAGTCTTGTCCCCAAGATCCAACCACTCAGTGTTAAATCGTCGCCCTTCATCTTGCAGAAGGGATGTGAGACGGTCGATCATCCGAAGATCTTCATCTCCCTACACCTCAAAAGGCGTCACCACAGGTGACCGTTATCTATGATGTCCTTGAATTGTGCGTTGTTAAGTTTATATGCTGTCCAGAATCGCCCATAGGTGTTCAACATCACCATCTTTCTGGACTTGGGATCGATAAATCCCACCGCTTGGCCCTGGCTTCTGTAATTAAACCTGTAAATCTTGGTTCCAGGTGCCATAATGTGTTCGCGCATCTTAGCTTCAAACGCCGCCAGAGTTCCCTTGTTTCTGGTTGCCTTGATATCGAAGTCCTTAGCGTGGGCATCGAATTTCTTCGACATTGTACTCGGATCTGAGAAGTCGGCGCGCTTGACCCATCCGGCGATGCAGTTGGAATTGTGGACAAGAATATCCCTTGTGCCAACTGTGACGTAGTACGTGTTGAGGTCAGCGACCGACAAGTTGTAAACAGCCCGTGAAGCCGTCCATCGCTTCACCGCAGCGACTTGGATCCATGTACCCGTAGAGGTGCGGAGCCAGTCGCCTGGCTGAAGATATGTTGCGTCAACCCATTCTTGGAGAGAAGGAACCCAGAAGGGATGCTGAGCGGTTGCGATCAGCGACTGATAGTTGGCGTCGACTGCGCGCCCTGTCGTTACAGTAATCTCCGTCAGATTCTTGATGCCGGATCCGCTGATAAGGGTTGTAACCGTCCTAGCTACCGTCTTCCCGCTGATTGGGTCGGTGGGTAGGACCTGATCTCCCTCGCGGATCTCTTCGATGGGTTTACGGCTTCCATCTGACATGAGCACCAGAGTGCCCAGCGCAAAGCTATTGCACTTTTCTGCAATTTTTACGCCTGCCGATCCGAGTCTTCCGAACACCTTGCCGAGGCCTTTAACGCCCGCCTTTGCCGCCACTCCGACTTCCGGCAGGAAATTGATGGCAAAGAGCCCGCACGAGGCCATGCTTCCATTAAGACAGTCCACGGCATCGCCGAAGAAGAAGTCAAGGAAATCTTTCAAGGTTAGATTTTTGCCGCTTCCGATGACCCTATCGATATTTTCCCTTCGCAACCTTAGCCAGAGCTTGTCATCAATGCCGAGCTCGTCACGCCATTTGTAGCATCGTTCAAGGGCGTCAACAAGACACTCGTTCAAGAACTGCTGAGCCGTCTTGGCTAGCTTCGCCGTCTCCTTGATTTCCCGACACGCCGCTTCGCCGTAGTAGCTTGAGCACGTGATCGAGTTGAATTTGCCTGCCGCTGCCGCCGGAGCTACCAAACAGACACAGTTGCTGGTCCTAGCCGCGTTCTTTGCCGCAGCCCAGAGAAAGGCTTCGTTATCGACCCCGTTCAACGGGTCGTAATGAGCTGCGAAATTCCGGCGCGCCCTCTTGCCTATGGCCGAGTTGTCTCCCCAGAAGTCTGCGCCAGGGACATCACGGCCGGCTCCCAGTCCTACATCGACCACGTTGGTTCTGCGTGCTTCATCTTCGGAAAATGACGCGTGGCGGTCGACGTCCCAATACTCGCCCGGCACGAATCCGCCACAGAAATTCAGTGCCGCTCCGGCGCAAGCGAGGGGGCCGCCACCGTCTCCGATAGAGCTGCCGCTCCCACTACCGCACTGGTTGATGATCCCACCGCACACATTACCGGTGTAGCCACCGGAGGTGTCGCCCCAACCCGCGGTACCAGGCATGGACCATGAGTTATTGCTGGTGGTGAAGTGGCCGGTCTGGTCAGTACCGGTAAGCGGGGACGCGTTGGCGTAGGTGTAACGATTGGCCTGCACGGACGGGTCGGGATCGAGGGCAGCGGTGTCCCGGCTGGTGAAGGTGCCAGTATCAGGCTGGTACCAGCGGGCGTGCATGTTGACCTTGCCGGTGTCCGGGTCGGTGTATTCGCCCTGGTATCCGAGGTTGTTCTGGACGCCTGTTCGGGCGGTTACCTCGCCGAAGGGTCCGTAGCTGGTTGAGCTGACGAGGGCGGTGCCGGTGTAGGTGCCGACCAGGTCGCCGTGCAGGTCATTCAGTGCGCCTGTGGCGGGGGCGGCCCCTTCTTGCAGGCCGAGAAGTGCGCCGAACGCGTCGCGAGAGTATTTGGCTTGGATGTTGCCGCTGACGCTGATGGCGGCCAGGTCGTTGCTGAGGCCGGAGTACTGGTGGGTTTGTCTGGTGGTGGCGCTGGTGCGGGTGGTGACGCGGTCGAAGACGTCGTAGGCGTACAGGCTGTCGGCGTCGGCGATGAGGCGGTCGAAGGCGTCGAAGGTGAGCTGGGTGGTGTTGCCGGCCTTGGTTTGGGTGGCCAGGGTGCCGCGGGGGGTGTACGTGTAGGTGGTGCCGTCGCCTTCGGTGAGGCGGTTGCGTTCGTCGTAGGTGTAGGTCTTGGTGCCGGCCTTGGTGCGGTTGCCGGCGGCGTCCCATTCGTAGGCGGTGGTGGTGCCGCCGGGGGCGGTCCAGGAGGTGAGGCGGCCGGCGTGGTCGTAGCCGTAGCTGTTGGTGCCGGCTCCGGCCAGGCCGGTGGTGGTCTTGGTCTTGAGGTTGTCGTCGAGGTCCCACCCGTAGGTGATCTTGGCGAGTTCGGTGCCGCTGCTGCTCTTGAGGGTCTGGGAGGTGGCGCGGCCGAGGTCGTCGTAGCCGAAGGTCTGGGTGTTGGCGGGGCTTGTTGAGGTGAGGCTGGTGACGCGGTTGGCCCTGTCGTAGCCGTAGGTCCAGGTGCGGCCGGCGACCGGGTCGGTGGCGGTCTTGGCGCGGTTGGCGGTGTCCCAGGTGGGTGTTCCTCTGGGCGGCTGCGCTGCTCACCGAGCCTCACGAGCGACTCTCCGGACTGGAGGAATAGCGCATGGTCGGAATGACTCCCTTCCACCAGTGAAACAGGTGTCGATCAACGCAAAGTACCTGCTCAGGAGTAGCTTGCCGGGGCAAGGGGGGCAGCATGCGGATACGGCGACGGACAAGCGTAGGGCTACCAGCCTCGATACGAGAACCGCCGGACTGCGATGGCTCTACGCCTGCGCGAGAGGGCTACGGCTGACGATCGGTCATGCTCTAGCAGAGGATTAAGGGCTCCCGCTCCACACGATCTGGAGCAGGCGCGCGACAATTCGCACAGATCGTTGTGGACCGCTACTTCTCCGGACTGATTGCCCAGGTTTCGGAGCAGTTCCTGGGCCTTGACGAGAGCGGCCGTGGCGGCTTGGAGATCCCCGGTCAATCGGCAGACGACGCCAAGAACAGTGAGCGCCTCGGCCTCGCCCGCCCGGTTGCCGAGGGCTCGATACAGTTCCAGCGCACGCGTGAGGCTGGTGGTGGCCGCGAGTAGATTTCCGGTCGCCTGCTGGGCGGCTCCCAGGTCATTGAGCGCGTGGGCTTGCCCGAGGGGGTCGCCGATGACCTGGTAGACCTCAAGAGCCCATACGAGATCGGCCATCCCTGCTCGGTGCTCCCCGGTCGCCTGCTTCACGCAGCCCAGATTGTGTATGGCGCTGGCTTCCCGAAGCCGGTTGCCCATGGCACGGTGCAGGTCGCGAGCGTGTATGAGGTTGGCGATCCCCGCCTGGTGATCCCCGGTCAGGTGTCGGACGATCCCCAGGTTGTTGATCGTGTTGGCCTCCCCGATCCGGTTGCCGGTGGCTCGATGCAGTTCAAGGGCCCGGGTGAGACTGGCCGTCGCCATCTCAAGATCGTCCGCGCGGCCTTGGAGGGAGCCCAGGTACGTGAGCGCATTCGCCTCGCCGAGCGAGTTGCCGGAAGCGTGGTACAGGTCCCTCGCCCGTGACAAAGTCGCGGTGGCCTCCCGATGGTCGCCTGCCCAGCTCTGAAGGACGCCCAGGTCGTTGAGCACGTTGGCCTCGGCGAGGGGATCGCTGACGCTGCGTGCCGTCTCCAGGGCGACTCGATGAAGGTGCAGTGCCTGGTGCCAGTGGCCGTGGACGCGGAGGAAGCCGAGCATCGCGGCGGGAAGGGCGACCGCATGTCCGAACCAGCCGTGCGACACGGCGTGGTCGACGACGGCATGGAGATTGAGCCGTTCGGTTTCCATCCAGGCCACGGCTCGTTCCCAGGTCGACAGGTCTGGCAGCCACGCCGGCCGAACGGCGCTCACTTCCGGCACGCCAGCGGGAACTCCTTGCGTTGTATGACGATCCGCGTCGCGGGCGGCGTGAAGGTAGTAATCCAGCAGCCGCTTCCCGGCCGCGTTGCGTACCTTCTCGCGCTCCACCGCCAAGGCGCGAGCACGGGCGTGCCAGCGGATCAGATCATGAAGGCGATAGCGGCCCCGAACCGGCTCGTCGACCAGGTGGTAGGCGAACAGATCGTCCAGTAGCCGACGGGCCGTGACCAGATCAATGGCTCCCAGAGCGGCCGCGGCGTAGACATCGATGTCCGTTCCGGGATGGAGACCGAGCCGGCGAAACAAACGCCGCTGGTCTGCCGACAGATTCCGGTACGACACGTCCAAGGCGGCGGCGACCGAGACATTCTCGGCCTGCAGGCAAATCGGGCGACCCGCAGCCGAGGCGAGGTCAGCTACCAGGTTGGCGACGGTCCACGCCGGATGATGTTTGAGCTGTCCGCCCGCCAGGCTGATGGCTAGAGGCAGGGATCCACACAATGCGACGACCTGAGCGACCTCAGGATCGCCGAAGAACAGGCCGGGACGGCCCGCCACCAGGACGAGTAACTCCGCGGCTTCCCGCGATGGCAGCACATCCAGCGTGATGGTCTTGGCACCGGGCAAAGCGGTGAGCCGCCGACGGCTGGTGACCAGAACCAACGTTCCGGAGGCGCCAGGCAACAACGGCTGGACCTGCTCACTGCCACTGGCATCGTCCAGCACCACGAGCGCCTTCTTGTCTGCCATCCGATCCCGCCACAACCCAGCGCGGGCCTCTGCGTCTGCAGGGATGTGCTGCGGTGCGACACCGGCCCACAACAGCAACGTGGACAGGACGTCAGCGGGATCCCTCGGGAGCTGCCCGGGAGTATGGCCGTGAAGGCGCACGAACAACTGCCCGTCAGGGAACCGGGCAGCGAGCCGGTGGGCGGCGTGCACGGCGAAAGCGGTCTTGCCCACCCCAGCCATCCCATCGATCGCGCTGATCCCCACCACCCCGGGACGTGTCCCGTTCGGCAGTGCCTTGAGCACCTGCTCTATCTCGGCGTGGCGGCCGGTGAACGAGGCGACATCGGGAGGCAAGGTGTGCGCCGCAGTAGGCAAGGCGCCGACGTCCACGTCGCCGTGAAGCCCATGGAGGTGCTCCCCATGGTCGAGGGACGCCTGTCCCTCATCCGCAGGACGACGGAACAGTGCGACCACCGAGACCGCTAGCCCTGCCGCACCGATGAACATGCTGATCACACTGGCACGTTGATCCAGCACTGATAGCAGAGGCAGAGGCAGATGCAACGGATCGGTCACCAGTCCAACCAGGCCTACCATCAGGAGGCTGGCCAATAGCACGGTGGAGGCGATGAGGGTCACCCGGCTTCGGCGTCGGGGACGACCGTCCAGCGGCTTCGACGTCGGCACAGACATGCTTCAACACTGCCGTTCGCGTCCGTCGCACGGCACCTGAAGTGACGGATGCATCACCTGTCATCACAGCCCTGACAGCGTCAGGGACAAGCGAACGTCGGTCGTGAATAGTGCAGCCTTCCACCAGTAACCGGCCGGGTCAGCGCCGGCGCCAGGCGGCTGAAGCGGGCGGCTCGCCCGACTCTGCCTGGTACAGCCGTACGTGGCTGATCTGATTGATGCGCGGCAGCAGGTCGACGTTCAGCAGCCGGCTGATGCCGAACCCGATCTCTGCACGCACGGCCTGGATGTTCAGCAGGCGGCCATGTCGCTGTAGCCGAGGTCGCTGCTGATCTTGATGCTCGCCACGACCGTCACACACCGGCGAACGCTGACAATGATCGGCCCGGCCGACGATTGGGAGGTGGTCTCGATCTCTTTGGCGTCGAACCACCTGCCGTAGAGATCCTGGGAGCCTTGGCCGGGCTTGGTCGGCCAGTGCATCTGCAGGATCATGTGCTTGATTCGTGTTTTTGGGCTCCGCCCAGCGCGAACGGACAGAAAGGCGCACTTAATACCCTTCTGCGGGTGGGCGCGGATGTGCCCGGTAGCAGCTTCGTTGACGGCAGGCCGATTCAGCGGATCCGCCTGGCCGCCCTACCGCCCAGGTGCAGGAACGCGACCTCACCCGCGTCGTCTCGCAGGAAGCGGCCGACGGCACGCTGCGGGTCGGCGGCGATCGTCACGTCGTCGCAGCCCTCGACCAGCGCGAGCGGCATGTCGGGCATGCCCTCCACACCCGCGGCCACCAGTTCGGGTCGCAGCACGAATCGCGCCGTCAGACCCTCGTCGACCTCGAAGGTCCACTGCCCCGCGTCGTAGCTGCCCGCGTACTCCGGCGCGGGTTCGCGCAGCGCCAGCCGTACGGCCTGCGGCTTGGCGTCGAGCAGATGCTCCAGGCACCAGTCGGTCACCAGCTTGCCCAGCACCTTGCCGGGCGCGGAGCTGGTGAGCGTGGTGACGGCGAAGCCGCGCTCGGGCACCAGCACGAACGTGGACAGCTGCAGGTTGCCGATGTTGCCGCCGTGCGTGACCAGTCGCACGCCCGCCTGCTCATCCAGCAGCCACGGCAGCCCGATGCCGGTCCACGGCACGCCGACCCGGACGTGCTCCGCCTGCATCAGCTCCCTGGTGGCGGCTCCGACCGGCTCCTCGCCGCTCGCACCCAGGTGGAAGGCGGCGTAGCGGAGCTGGTCGCGCACCGACGACACCAGCCCGCCCTCGGGCATGCCTTCGCGGAACAGCCCCCACGTGTGCGCGACCTGCGGGCCGTCCTCTCCTATGGTGTGCCCGACGGCGTGCGACCGCGTCGCGGCCTCCCAGGGGAAGAAGAAGCTGGAGCTCATGCCCAGGGGTTCGAGCACGATCCGACTGACCGCGCTCTCGTACGGCTCGCCGCACACGACCTCGATGACCCTGCCGAGCAGCCTGAACCCGGCGTTGTTGTAGGAGGCGAGCGTGCCGGGCGGGAAGAGCTGGGGCAGCTGGTCGTAGGTACCGATCGAGGCGGCCAGCGCGCCGGTGTCCCAGCTCTCGCCGTCGTCGATATCGCCGAGGAATCCGCCGGTGTGGGTGAGCAGGTGCCGGATAGTCAGCTCGTCGGCGGCCCGCTCGTCGGCGAGCTGGAAGCCGGGCAGATACTGGCGCACGCGCCCGTCCAAGTCGAGCCGACCGCGCTCGACGAGGTGCATGATCGCTGTCGCCGTGATCGTCTTGGTGGTCGATCCGATCTGGAACAGCGTGTCGCCCGTCACGGGGGCCGGCGCGTCGACGCTGGTGACGCCGGTGGTGAGGACGTGGTCCGCGCCATCGAAAAGCACGCCGACGGCGGCACCGGGGACATGGAGGGATTTCACCTTGCTGTCGAGCAGGCTCTGCAGATGGTTAAGGTCAGCCATCCGTTCATCCTGCCGACAGCGAGAGCGGTGGACTTCGTCCGCCCGCACCATTTCCGTCGCGCTGTTCGTCCAGGAGTCAGGGACGCCACCGCTGGCCAGCCGTCTCCGGTCATGCATCCTGGGTGCCGTTAAGAACCGCGCCACCAACCCCAAGCGGCAGCTTGTTTTCCCAGGCCGAGCGGGGTGTCCTCCGGAGAAGCGTCGTCTCGCCAGGGCCGCCGCAGCTCTCACGTGTAAGCCATTGACCTGCATATTCTCGCTCGTTTGGGGCTGGTGGCGCGGTTCTTAACGGCCGCCCTTACTGCGCTGGCAGGTGCTGCGGGTGGCTGGCCCCTTGAAGCTCGTCGCCCAGGCCCCCTCGACCGGGCCGGTCCCGCTGGCGGCCGCGCACGCCGCCGAGGGCCTGCAAAAGCTCCTCGGCATCGCCTGCACCGGGCGGGTGCCCGATGTGGAGGCGGTCAAGGAGGGGGCATCGAGATCGAGGCGGCCCGCCAGTGCCTCGTCGACGCGATCGACAACGTCGACATCCTGCTGAAGATGCTCAGTGGCCTGTCGGTGTCTCGACAAGGAAAGGCGAACACGTGCCGGGGCGGGAAGCGCTGCGGGCCCGCGAGTCGGCTGCCTCCGCAGACCTCGCAGGGAAATCACTCACCCCGACACGGCCTGAGTACCCACGGGTCGAAGTGGGCTGAGTGCCTCGGTCAGCGCTGCTTCCAGATAGTCCGTGCGCCCGGTCGTCTGGAGCATCACGACCCCGCCCTGGACGGCGGTCAGGATGCTGCGCGCGCGACCGAGTGCCGCGTCTCGCCCAGCGGACGTCACCGTCTCCACACCGCGCACGAGGGCCGCCTCCCACTTGTCGTAGAGAGAGGAGACGACTGCGCGAGTCTGCGGGGAGGATTTGCCCAGCTCTGCGGTGAGGCTGCCGAGGGGGCAGCGCTGCCCCAGTTCCGTGTAGTGGGCGAGCACCGCGTGCTGCCAGTCCTGCCAGGACTCCCACGTCGAAAGATCGTCCAGAAACGGCTGCTGCGCCTCCAGGACCTGCGCGGCCTCGTACTCGGTGACGGCTGCCAGAATGTCGGACCTGCCCTCGGGAAAGTAGTGGAACAGCTGGCTCTTGCTGGTCGCCGTGGCCGCCCGTACATCGTCGAGCGACGTGTCGGCGATCCCCTTCTCCCGGATCAGAAGCGCCGCCGCAACAACGATGCGCTGTCGAGTCGCCCTGCCCTTCGCAGTCAGCCCCTTCTTCATCTTCACATCATCGCACACTTTTGGACTGTTTGGTCCACCACTGGCCCGTAACGGCATCCCGAACCGCCTCCAGGCCTGGACGGTCACCGTCCGGCTGCTCCGCCGAATGGGGCCCCGCCTGCTGCTTCCACCACCTGGAATTCCGTACCGACTCGCCGCACACCTTGCACCGGCCGGAGACTTGCCGCAGCTTCGCCCGGCACGCATGCCGCGCCTGTCGGCAGCCTGCTTGGCGTGAGGGCTGCTGCATGACGCAGCCAGTCGGGTCCTGTGGCCGACGTCTCTCATGTTTGGACTTGCCAGTCCATTTTTGAGGATGCATGATGAATGGACCAAACAGTCCACAGAGGCTCGGGGCACCCCGGTGGTGGCCGCAGCGCAGGCCGCATGGTCGCCGGCCCACGGTGCACGTGCATGACGTCAAGAAGGAAGATCGATCATGGAAGCTGTTGAGCGCCTCAGCATCACCGAGGAACTCCGCCGCCTGATGGCCCGCTATGTCCGTTATGCCGATCACCAGCGCTGGGACGACCTGGCGAACCTGTTCACACCTGACGGCACGTTCAGCCCGCACAAGCCGGACGGAACGGTGTGGCTGCATATGAACGGCCGGGACGAGATCGCCGCGACGGTCGGCTCCAGCGGCGGCCCCGGCGTCACCCTGATCCACCACCTGTTCTCCGATGAGATCGACGTCGACTCGGAGACCACCGCCCACGGCGTGTTCGCGATGGAGGACATCGTCACCCGTCCCGAGGGCGCCGCGGTGTCCGAGACCATTCCCTTCAGGGGCATGCACGGCTTCGGCCACTACCACGCACGTTTCGTCAAGATCGATGGTTCCTGGCAGATCGCCGAGCTCAAGCAGACCCGAGTCCGTCTGGACTTCACCGCCTGACCCCTTCGGCAACAGATTCCCCTTCATTCCAGCAGAAAGCAGCATCGCCATGAGCAACAGCAACAAGCCCGTCGCGCTGGCGCCCTACCACATCGACGTCTCCCAGGACGCCCTCGACGACCTCAAGGAACGCCTGCAGAAGACCCGCTTCTTCGACGACCTGGACAACGAGGAGGAGTACTACGGCATCAGCACCGCCTACCTGAAGCCGCTCGTGGAGTACTGGGCGGACGGCTTCGACTGGCGTGCGCAGGAGAAGCGGCTCAACGTCTACAACCAGCACAAGGTCGAGATCGACGGCGCACCCGTGCACTTCGTGTACGAGCGCGGCAAGGGCCCGAACCCGATCCCGCTCATCATCAGCCCCGGATGGCCGTGGCCCGGCGAGTTCAGCTACGGGCTCATCGGGCCGCTGACAGACCCCGCCGCCCATGGCGGTGACCCGTCCGTCTCGTTCGACGTCATCATCCCGGACCTGCCCGGCTTCGCCTGGTCCACCCCTGTCGTCAGAGGCGATCTGAACTACTGGAAGATCGCCGACATCCTGCACAAGCTCATGACCGAGGTGCTGGGCTACGAGAAGTATGGGGCGGCGGGTTCCGACTACGGTGCTCTGGTGACGAGTGCGCTCGGCCACAAGTACGCCAACAGCATCATCGGCCTGCACTACGGCCACGACATGCCTCCGGGCCAGTTCGCCAACGAGCGGTTCTGGGACCTGACCGACGGCAGCAAGATCCCCGAGGACGCCTCACCGGAGCTGCGGGAGGGCTTGGAGAACTTCGTCAACACGTATGTCTCCCACGTCGCTGTGCACATGCTGGACGGCTCGACCCTCACCCACGGTCTGAACGACTCCCCCATCGGGATGCTCGCCTGGCTGCTGCGGCGGTGGAAGAAGTGGAGCGACAAGCGGGGCAACTTCGAGGACGCCTTCCCCCGCGACTTCATCCTCACCCAGGCCACCGTCTTCTGGGTGACGCAGTCCATCGGCACCTCGATCCGGATGTACCGCAACGCGGTGCGCCATCCGTGGGTGCCCTCCCACGATCGTCGGCCCGTCGTCGAGCCGCCGGCCGGCTTCACCTTCCTGCTCGGTGACGCCTATCCGCCCGCCATCAACACCGTCGAAGAGCGCATCGCCCTCTTCGAGAACGGGCCCACGCGCAGTTCCTTCAACGTGGTCAACGTCAATGCCCATATGAAGGGCGGCCACTTCGTCCACTACGAGAACCCCGAGGCGTTCACCTCCGACCTCATCGAGACCTTCCGCAGGATCGGTGGCTGACCCCGCGGGCGACGGGCCTCCTGCTCCAGTCCCGGAAGCAGCAGGCCACACACCGTGCCGCTGCCAGACCGGGTGCTGTCCGACCGCGGTACGGCCGAGTCTCCCCGGGACATGACCGTCTCCCGCGGCGCAACAGCCCAGCCGGGCCCGCCCCTGTCGCCACCGACGCCAGTTCCGGCATAGACGCGCATCATGGGGAGCGATTCTCCGGACTTGCTAGTCCAGAAGATTCCTCCTGCGCTCAGCGACAACCGAACACACACATACACCGACCCAAGGGGAGAACCTCGACATGCCTGCCACCCACAACGACACACTCGTCCGCGACTTCGTGAACGCCTTCAACGCTCAGGACGCCGACGCCCTTGCCCCCTTCCTTGCCGATGACGTCGTCTTCACCGCCTACGGCGACTCCCCGGTCGAGGGGCGCGACGCGGTGGTCGCCCTGTGGAAGGGCATCTTCGCGAAGTTCGCACAGATCAAGTTCGAGACCGTGCACCAGGCGGTGAACGGTGACATCGTCATCGCCGAGCAGATCCACGGGCTCGCCCTGCCCGGCGGGAAGCTCGCCCCGGTGATGAACATGGCGATCTACGAGCTCCGCGACGGCAGGATCGCGGCCTGGCGCGACTACACCAACCCCGCCTACGCGTCCACATTGTTGCAGGCTTGAGCGGGGCCGCTCCGCCATTCCTTTGACGCGTGCCGACCGTCCGGCAGGCGTACCGACAGAACCGAGAGAAAGAGGGTATGCGCCATGCGCGCCGTAGTAGTGGAAGAACTGGGCGGACCGGAAGTGCTCCAGCTGAAGGAATGCCCCGACCCCGCACCAGGGCCGGGCGAGCTGGTGGTGGACATCGACTTCTCCGGTATCAACTTCATGGACACCGGCACCCGCTCCGGATTTTCGGTGCCCGGCAACCCACCCTTCGTCCCCGGGGTCGAGGGCGCCGGACGGGTCACCGCCATCGGCGAGGGCGTCAGCGGCTTCGCAATCGGCGACCGGGTGGCCTGGGCCTACGTCCACGGCAGCTACGCCGAGAGGATCGCGGTCCCCGCCGCCCAGCTCGTCCCCGTCCCGGACGACATCCCCAGCGACATCGCCGCCGCGACGATGATGCAGGGACTCACTGCACACCACTTCGTCACCGAGTCCGCGCCCCTGGCCGAGGGCGAGACCGCGCTCGTGCACTCCGCCGCCGGCGGGGTCGGGCGCATCGTGACCCAACTGCTCAAGCTGCGCGGCGCGCGCGTGATCGGCCTGGTCTCCCGCGAGGAGAAGGTCCAGGCCGCGAAGGCGGCGGGCGCGGACGAGGTCCTCGTCTCCTCGGGCGGCGACTTCGTGGATCGGGTCAAGGACCTGACCGACGGCGAGGGAGTCCACGCGGTCTTCGACGGCGGCGGCGCCGCCACGTTCTGGTCCTCGGTCGAGGTACTGCGACGGGTCGGGACCCTGGTCTACTACGGCCCGCTGATCGGCGACATCCCCACGGTGCGGCTGTTCGACCTGCCCAAGAGCATCAAACTCACCTACGCAGTGTTCGCCGACCACATCCACACCCGGGAGCTGCTGCTCCAGCACACCGGAGACCTCTTCGACAAGATCCGCGAGGGCAAGCTGCAAATCGACATCAGCGAGCGCTATCCCCTGAGCGCCGCCGAGCAGGCCCACGCCGACATCGAATCGCGCCGCACCTCCGGCAAGCTGCTGCTCGACCCGAGCCGTTGAGCCGGACAACCTCGAACGGCGGCCTGACGCAGCTCAGATCTTCCCTGGCGGTATGGAAGCTCGGCCGCATCGAGGAGAAGTGGACCGCGGGACTGCGCCCGGCCGAGCAGCAAACAGGCGCCGCTCGGCCATCGTCCGGGACTCCGACACCTGCCGGGCCAGCACCGAGACGCCCGGCACCAGCACCCGGTGCCGGCGCAGCCACGTCACCGCGTGGTTGAACAGCGCCACCGGCCCCTCGGCATGCGTGGAAATCAGAGCGTGACCGGAGGTAAGTCCGTGCCCGCCCAACTCCACGTCGCACGGCACCGGCCACGCCCTTCGCACGCGCCGCAGGCGATCGCCTGAGGGGAAGGTCATGCAGGTCCTGCGCGACGCCGCCTGGCTCGCACGATCCGCCGCCCGCTTGTGGTGGAGCGCCACCGGCGGCGCTCAAAGGCCGTCGCGGCGCCGCGGCCCGCCGGTAGGCGGCTGGCCCAGCAGATGCGGGCGCTGCCGGACCGCTACGCCGATCGGCTGCCCGCCGCAACGAGTGAGTGAATTCGAGCGCCTGCGAGTAGCTGCCCACGTAGGGCAACGCCACCTCTCCCGTCGCGCAAATTACGGCGATCCGCTGCTCGACCAGCCAGCATGCGAACGCGGAGTCTGCGGGCCAGATCACCACATAGCTGTAGGCCCCGCTGCGCCCGAGCAGAGCAGCGGTGGGGTCGATGGGCCGCCTCAAAGTAGGCGATCAGAAGCGCCTTTTCGAACCGCTCGAGAGTCATGATCAGGAGCCTGCCCGCAACGCCGTCACTGCCATCCAAGGTGACGGTCAAGTCCCTGCAGCGGCCGCCGCTGCCGACCATGGGCCCAACAGCGCTAGACGGGGCGCCGCTTACGAACATGCCATATAGCGCCGGGCAGACCCTGACCTCGCATCTCGGACGTGAGGTCTGCGGCTGTCTGCAGACCCTGAAGAACTAAAGAGCTACTCATCCAGTGACAAGCCAGACCGGCGGATGCGGTCGGCTTCTTGAGGATCAATCCGCTCTAGAGCCTGTACGGAGTTCGGATCTCTAGGCTGGTCGGAGGCTTCGGATCCATAAGACGGCCCCGCGTAGGTGCAAGCCGGCCAGATAGCTTTCGGGCGTTTTGTCGAACCGGAAAGCCAGCCCACGCCACTGTTTGATCCGGTTGATGCAGCGTTCGGCCGTGTTGCGCTGCTTGTAGAGCTCGGGATCACGGGTGACCGGCCGGCCACCGGCAGATCCGCGCTTCTTGCGGTTGGCCGCCTGGTCGGCCTTCTCCGGAATGACCGCCTTGATCCGGCGTCGACGC
>NZ_JBIATU010000029.1:0-64286 GCF_042892035.1 Nonomuraea sp. NPDC001831
GGGCGGGCGCGGGGGGGGGGCGGCGCCGCGTCCCTCTGCGCGCCCGGGGGGGGGGGGGGGCCCGGCCCGGGGGGGGGGGGGCCCCCCCCCCCCCCCCCGGGGGGGGGGGGGGGGCCCCCCCCCCGCCGGGGGGCCTCACTTCGACAGGTAGAGGGTCTTCCAGGTGCCGGCGTACAGGCAGTTCAGGGACGGCTTGGCGCCCTTGCCCTCGGCGCAGACCTTCAGCTCGACCTGGTAGACGTCGTGGGACTCGAAGGAGAACCGCTTGACGGAGGTGGAGGAGCAGTTGCGGATGCTGCGCTCCTTGTTGGGCAGGTTGCTCCCGTCGCGGTAGGTGATGCGGAAGACCGCCCAGCCGCAGGCGGAGTCCTTGCGGGTGCGGTCGGTGAGCTTGCCGGAGATCCGCACCACGTCGGCGGTCGGCAGGTCGGCGTGGTCCTCGCCGGTCGCGCTCAGCGAGCCGGTGGCCTTGGCGGCCTGCCCAGGGGCGTAGTAGGGACCCCACGAAGCGGCCGAGGCGGCCTGGGCGGGGGAGGAGACGAGCGCGACCAGGGCTGCGGCGGCGACACCGGTCAGGACGGCGGCGGTACGGGAGGCGGTCATCGAGGGGTTCCTTCCTCTCTGGGATGACCACACAGTGCATTGGCCCGATTTCAACCGGCTTGCGGGGGCGCTTGCAAACTAGTTGTATTTGTACTGCCGCGTCGCGACCCGGTGGGAGCCGTTGTAGACCGACGCGCGGAACATGCTGATCGACTGGTCGCCGTGCTCGGCCTTGCCGCAGGTGTTGAGGCCGGCGAGCTGGTGGATCTCGTACCGGGCGGTCGGGTCGCCGGCCACGAAGTACTCGGCGCGCGCCTGGTACTCGTCGGCCCTGGTGTCGCAGGCGAAGACGTACGTGTCGCGCTCGTGGAAGCACACGCTCGCCCCGCCCTTGGTGTACGAGCACAGCTCCGAACGGCCCCGCGCGGCGGCCGGGGTGACGCCGGTGTCGCGCTTGACCGGGTATTTGGTGAGGTTGCGGACGGTCTTCCAACGGCCCACGCGGACGCGGTGGTTGCCCTCGTACACGGCGGCCCGGAACGTCACCGTCCTGCCGATCTCGCGGTTGCCGCGGATCTCGCCCTTGCCGCCCAGGTTGTGGATGACGTACTTGGTGCCCAGGTACTCGTTCAGGTGGTACTCGACGGCGGCGTGCAGCTTGTCGTTGCGGGTGTCCTCGACCCAGATGCCGGGCCGGTCGCTGCCGTCCGGGCCCACGCAGACCTCGGCGCCCTTGACCCGCATGCAGGCGGGCTCCGCCGTGGCGGCGGGGGTGGTCCGAGCGGGGGTGGTCAGAGCGGGGGTGGTCCGAGCGGGGGTGGTCAGAGCGGTGGTGGTCACCGGGGCCGGCTCCTGGGCGGCGGCGGCCGGGCGGGCCTCGCCGCGGGCCACGGCCCCTCCCGTGGTGAGCGCGGCGGCCGTCATCACGGCCATGGCAACGAGTTTGCGACCTGACGCCACTTCGGTCTCTCCAGTCTCGTGGATCACACACCGGGCTGTGCTTGAGTGTGACGCGGAAAATGCCGGAGTGGTTCGGAAATATGTGATTTGGGCCTTCGGTAGGTTGGACGGATGGCGGACCGGCATGCGTGACGAACGGCTGCGGGAGATCGCGGCGAAGCTGGCCGAGGTGCCCGGCGTGGTGGCGGTCGCGCTCGGCGGCAGCCGGGCCCGCGGCACGCACCGGCCGGACTCCGACATCGATCTGGGCCTGTACTACCGGGGGCCGCTCGCCGTCGGCGACCTGCGCGCCCTCGCCCAGGAGATGACCGGCGAGCCGACCGAGGTGACCGAGCCCGGCGGCTGGGGCCCGTGGGTCGACGGCGGCGGCTGGCTCACCGTCGAGGGGTGGCGGGTTGACTGGATCTACCGCGACCTCGACCGGGTGCGCCGCGTCTGGCGGGACTGCCGCGCCGGACGGTACGAGATCGGCGTCCAGCCGGGCCACCCGCTGGGCTTCTACTCCCACGCCTACGCGGGCGAGGTGGCGCTGTGCAAGGTGCTGGCCGACCCGTCCGGTGAGCTGGCGGCCCTGCGCGCCGAGACCGCCGCGTACCCGCCCGCGTTGCGCGAGGCGCTGGTCCAGGGATTGTGGGAGGCCGGCTTCTCGCTCACGATCGCCGAGTACGGCGCCGCCGGGCGCGACCCGGTGTACGCCGCCGGGGCGCTGTTCCGCGCGATCGGCGTCGCCTGCCACGCCCTGCACGCGGCCGACGGCGCCTGGCTGATCAACGAGAAGGGCATGGTCGCCGCCGCCGGCCGGCTGCCCTCGGCGCCCGCCGGGTTCGGCGAGCGGGCCCAGACGCTGCTCGCCTCCGTCGGCGGCACGCCGGAGGAGATCACCCGTACGGTGGCCGCCGCCGAACGGCTGGTCGCCGACGTGCGGGCCGCCTGCGGGATGTGATCAGGCGTCCTGCCTGGCCCTGGCGGGGGCCAGCGTGGTCAGCAGCAGCAGGAGCGCGCTCTGGGCGAGCATGCCGGGCGCGAGCGGCGGGGCCGGGCCGACGGACTTGGTCAGCGCGTACCACCATTGGGTGAGGGGCGAGAGGGTCTGCCAGGTGTCGGCGTAGCGCGGGTCGAAGGCGCCCATGCCATGGTTGGCCGAGATGTGCGCGTACACGCCGTAGGCCGAGGCGAGCAGCACCGCAAGCGCGATCCCGCGGACGACCTTGAGCGTGAGGGGCGAGGCGTCCAGGGCGAGCAGCACCAGCGCGGCCCCGAGCGCCAGCAGCGCCACCCAGGGGACGAACTGCTGCCAGGACTGCCAGTGGCGTTCGAAGGCCAGCTCCAGGCCGGCGCCCAGGATGCCCAGCGCGACCAGCCCGAAGAGCCCCAGGCGTACCGTGACGGCGCCGAGCCGTCCGATCTGAGTTTGCGCGTTCGTTGGAGGCACGGGCACCACGTTGTGCCCCCGGTCTCAGAGACGTCTCAGGAATAAATGAACGTTCAATGAGAATCGAGGGCGTCGGCGGATGCTCCGGACAAGCGTGACTTAAGGGATCATAGGGACGTGAGCGTACTCGCGGCCGTCTCCTCGGTGCTCGCCCTCGTCCTGAACGGGCTGATGGCGGGCGTGTTCTTCGCCTTCTCCACCTCCGTCATGCCCGGCCTGGACGCCCTGGGGGAGCCCGCGGGGCCGGAGGGCGCGGCGGCCGCCATGCGCAGCATGAACAGGAAGATCCTGAACCCCGGATTCCTGTCGACGTTCATGCTCGCGCCCGTGGCCTCGCTGCTGGCCGGCGTGTTCCTGCTGATCGGCGGGGACGGCGGGCCGGCCGTCCTGGCGTTCGCGGCGGCCGTCGTCTACTTCCTGGGCTCGATCGCCGTCACGGCCGCGATCAACGTGCCGATGAACAACGCCCTGGAGGCGGGCGAGCTGGCCTGGCAGGCGTACGCGCCGCGCTGGACCCGGTGGAACACGCTGCGCGGCTGGGCCTCCGCGCTGGCCGTCGCGCTGCTCGGCGTCGCCCTGTACGTCTGGGTCTGACCTGGCCGGATGCATCCCGATGGACGAGCACCGGGATGCGCATCCGCGCGACCGGATCACATGTTGATCATGTGGCCCGCGAGGCCGTGGATCGCCTCCTTGACCGCTTCGCCGAGCGTCGGGTGCGCGTGCACGTTGCGCGCGACCTCGTGCACGGTCAGGTCCCACTGCTGGGCCAGCGTGAGCTCCGGCAGCAGCTCGGTGACCTCGGGGCCGATCAGGTGGGCGCCGAGCAGCTCGCCGTGCGTGTTGTCGCTGATGATCTTGACGAACCCGGCGGTGTCGCCCAGGCCGTGGGCCTTGCCGTTGGCCGTGAAGGGGAACTTGGCCACCTTGACGTCGTAGCCCAGGTCGCGGGCCTGCGCCTCGGTGTAGCCGAAGCTGGCCACCTGCGGCTGGCAGTACGTGGCCCGCGGGATCATCACGTAGTCGAGCTCCATGGTCTCGGCGTCGGCGATGGTCTCGGCGGCGATGATGCCCATCGACTCGGCGGCGTGGGCCAGCATGAGCTTGGCGGTGACGTCGCCGATGGCGAAGATGTGGGGCACGTTCGTGCGGCAGCGGCCGTCGACGGCGATCGCGCCGCGCTCGGTGAGCTGCACGCCGGTCTTCTCCAGGCCGTAGCCGTCGACGCGCGGCTGGAAGCCGATGGCCTGCATGACCTTGTCGGCCTCGAGCACCTGGGTCTGGCCGTCGCGGGTGACGGTGACCTTGACCGAGCCGCCGGTGTCCTCGATGCCGTCGACGCGGGTCGAGGTCAGCACCTCGATGCCGAGTCGCTTGTAGCGCTTGGCCAGCTCGGCCGAGACCTCTTCGTCCTCCAGCGGCACGACCCGGTCGAGGAACTCCACGATCGTCACCTTGACGCCGTAGTTGTGCAGCACGTACGCGAACTCCACGCCGATCGCGCCCGCGCCCGCGATGATGATGCTGCGCGGCAGGTTCTCGGTGAGGATCTGCTCCTCGTACGTCACCACCCGCTCCGACAACTGCGTGCCCGGGATCAGCCTGGTGGTGGCCCCGGCCGCGATGATGCAGTGGTCGAACGTGATCGTCTCATCGTTGACCTGCAGGGTGTTGGCGTCGAGGAACGTGCCGCGCCCGTCGTACTCGGTGATGGCGTTCTTCTTCATCAGGTAGTGAACGCCCTTGACCCGGCCGTCGGCCACCTTGCGGCTGCGCTGGAAGGCCGCGCCGTAGTCGAAGCTCACCTCGCCGCTGATGCCGAACGTCTTGGCCTCGTTGTGGAAGATGTGGGCCAGCTCGGCGTTGCGCAGCAGCGCCTTGGACGGGATGCAGCCCACGTTCAGGCAGACGCCACCCCAGTACTTCTCCTCGATGACCGCGGTACGCAGCCCGAGCTGGGCGGCGCGGACGGCGGCCGTGTATCCTCCCGGACCCGCGCCGAGAACGACGACGTCATAGTGAGTGCTCATGACTCGGACCATACCGCCCGCCCCAGGTCACCCTTGACGCTAGACCTCCACCTTGTACGACAGCGTCAGCTCGTCGGCCGGGACGCCCCGGATCCCCCAGTTCACCTTGGGCATCTCGATGATCGTGATCTCCACATCCTCAGGGTCGTATCCCGACTTCTCGTAGATCGAGCGGATCAGCGCGCGCTTGGCGTCGTCGCTGCGTCCCGTGAAGCACACGACCTCGATGATCAGGTAGTTCGCGCTGCGCCCCGGGCAGACGAAGTCGTCGGCGTCCAGCAGCAGGAACCGGTGGAACCGCTTCTCCTCGGGCACGCCCCACGCGCTGACCAGGCACGACTGCAGCAGATCGGAGATCTCACGCTGCCGTCCGGCCCACACGTCACGACGCCCGTAAACCTTCACTTGTGCCATGTCGGCAATATAGGGGGCGTGATCCGCGTACTCCTCGCCGACGACGAGGCCATGATCCGGGCCGGGGTCAAGGCGATCCTCGACTCCGACCCGTCCCTGGAGGTGGTCGCCGAGGCAGGCGACGGCAGACAGGCCGTCGACCTGGCCATCGGCCACCGTCCCGACGTCGCGCTGCTCGACATCCGCATGCCGCGCCTCGACGGCCTGGCCGCCGCGGCCGAGCTGCGCCGCGTCGCGCCCGCCACCGCCGTGGTGATGTTGACCACGTTCGGCGAGGACGACTACATCGCCAGGGCGCTGGAGGTGGGGGCCGCCGGGTTCCTGCTGAAGTCCGGCGACCCGCGCGAGCTGATCGCCGGCATCCACGCGGTCGCCGACGGCGCGGCGTACCTGTCGCCCAAGGTGGCCCAGCGCGTGATCGCCCAGCTCGGCGGCGGCCGGATGGCCCGCGAGGCCGAGGCCCGCGACCGCGCCGGCGTGCTCACCGATCGCGAGCGGGAGGTCCTCGCCCTGCTCGGCGCGGGCCTGTCGAACGCGGAGATCGCCAAGCGGCTGCACATCGTGGAGGGCACCGTGAAGGCGTACGTGAGCACGATCCTGACCCGCCTCGACGTGCGCAACCGCGTCCAGGCCGCGATCATCGCCCACGAGGCGGGATTGGTAGCCTGACCCGTGATGTATCGCCTCGTGTTCACGCAGGTCTTGCGGCGTTTCGACGCCGAGGCCGTGCACCGTCTCACCGTCAAGGGCCTGGCCGTGCTCGCCCGGCTGCCCCTGCTCAAGCGGCTGCTCCACCGAGCGTTCGCCCCGCACGACCCGGTCCTGCGGGTGACCGCGTTCGGCGTGCACTTCCCCGGCCCGTTCGGCCTGGCCGCCGGGTTCGACAAGGACGCGGCCTGCGCCGAGGCGATCGCCGCGCTCGGCTTCGGCCACGTCGAGGTCGGCACCATCACCGCGCACGCCCAGCCCGGCAACCCGCAGCCGCGCCTGTTCCGGCTGGTGGGGGAGCGGGCGGTGATCAACCGGATGGGCTTCAACAACTCCGGCGCCCGCGCCGCCGCCCGGCGGCTGCGCCGTACGCGCGGGGTGCCGGTCGTGGTCGGGGTGAACATCGGCAAGACCAAGGTGGTGCCGGAGTCCGAGGCGGTGGCCGACTACGTGACCGGCGCCAGGGAGCTGGCCCCGCTGGCCGACTACCTGGTGGTCAACGTCAGCTCGCCCAACACGCCCGGCCTGCGCAACCTCCAGGCGGTCGAGCTGCTGCGCCCGCTGCTGGTCGCGGTCAAGGAGGTCGCCGACGCGACGCCGCGCCGCACGCCGCTGCTGGTGAAGATCGCCCCCGACCTGGCCGACGAAGACGTCGACGCGGTCGCCGACCTGGCCGTGGAGCTGGGCCTCGACGGCATCATCGCGACCAACACCACCATCCGGCACGGCGGCGAGACCGGCGGCCTGTCCGGGCGTCCGCTCAAGGGGCGCTCGCTGGAGGTGCTGCGCCGGCTGCGCGCCAAGGTCGGCGACCGCCTCACGCTGGTCTCCGTGGGCGGCGTCGAGGACGTCGACGACGTCTGGGAGCGCCTGCTGGCCGGGGCCACCCTGGTCCAGGGGTACACCGGCTGGATCTACGGCGGCCCGCTGTGGGCCGCCCGCATCCACCGGCAGCTCGCCCGCCGGGTCCGCCGCCACGGTCTGTCCTCCGTCACCGAGGCGATCGGCCGCACCGCCTAGGGCCCCTATCGTGGAATCGTGATCAATGCCGAGGTGAAGCTCACCGACGACGTCGTCATGCGCCCCGTCGCCAGGTCCGACGCGCGGGCGCTGGCCGACGCCTACCGCCGCAACCGCGAGTTCCTGCGCCCCTGGGAGCCCCGCAGGCCGGCCGACTTCTTCACCACCGCGGGCCAGGCCGCACGCCTCGAACGACTGGCCGAGGACCGTGCGGCCGGCTTCGTCATGCCGTGGGTGCTCACGGACGGCGACCGCGTCGTGGGCCGGATGAACCTGAACAGCATCATCCGGGGCGCCGCCCAGAGCGCGTCGCTGGGCTACTGGGTGGACGCCGCGTACAACGGGCGGGGGCTGGCCACCAAGGCGGTGCTGGAGGCATGCCGGGCCGCCGACGAGGACCTGAGCCTGCACCGGGTGGAGGCCGGCACGCTCCCGCACAACAAGGCCTCGCAGGCGGTCCTGCGCAAGGCGGGCTTCGAGGAGTACGGCCTGGCCCCCCGCGCCGTCAGCATCGACGGCGAGTGGCAGGACCACGTGCTGTTCCAGCGCATACTCAACGACCGCCCCGCGCCCATGTGACCGACGGTCAGACGCTCGGCCTGGTCGATTCCGCGTCGTGCGTCATGGCGTCGATGCGCTCCATCACCTCGTTCACCTTCACGCCGCTCGGCCGGTGCGGACGCCGCCGCTGCCACGGGTGCGGGCCCGCCGTCGGCCGGTACTCCACGCCGATCGCGTCGAGCCGCCGCAGGTGCCGCTCCAGCCGCTCGGCGAACCCGTCGCCGCCCGAGCCGGCCCAGGCGACCTCCGCCAGCGCGCACGACCGCGGCCAGAGCCGGTAGTCGACGGTCCGGGGGTCGGGCACGCGCTCGGTCCAGAGCTGGGCCTGCACGCCCATGACGCGCGCCCGCTCCTCGTCGGTCCAGTCGGCGGGGGCCGGGTCGAACGCGGCCACGTCGGCCACCGTGGTGGTGTCGCCGATGGCCATCGGCTCGTCGGCGGAGGCCGCCTCGGCGTAGTCGAAGTAGAGCGGGAACACCGGGGTGGCGACCACCTCGTGGCCGGCCGCGGCGGCGCGCCGCCCGACGCCCATGCCGCGCCACGGCATGACGACGGTGTCCTGGCGCAGCCCGCCGCTGACGAACGCCTCGTCCCACACCACGGCCCGCGCGCCGCGCTCGGCGAGGGCGTCGGCCAGCGCGCGCAGGAACCACGCCTGCAGGTCGGGCACCGTGGACAGCCCCAGCGACTCGCGGTAGGCCGTGATCTGGGCCGACTGCGCCCAGTGGTCGAGCACGACCTCGTCCCCGCCGATGTGGAAGAAGGGCACCTCGCCCAGCGCGCCGATGATCTCGTCGAAGATCGTGATCAGGAACTCGACGGTCGGCGGCAGCGGCGACAGGATCGCCGGCGAGATGCCCCACCGGTCGAGCACGTCGTAGGGCTCGCCGGTGGCGCCGAGCGCCGGGTAGGCGGCCAGGATCGCCGAGGCGTGCCCCGGCACGTCGATCTCGGGCACCACCGTGACGAACCTGGACCGCGCGTACGCGCCGATCTCGGCCAGGTCCTCCAGCGTGTAGTAGCCGCCGTGCGGGATGTCGTCGTACGCCTCCGGCTCCCGGTAGTAGTTGGTGGCCGTGCGCGGCCGGTGCGAGGAGACCTCGTGCAGCAGCGGGTACGCCCGGCTCTCCACCCGCCAGCCCTGGTCGTCGACCAGGTGGAGGTGCAGCCGGTTCAGCTTGTGCACGGCCATCAGGTCGATCAGCCGGAGCACCTCCCGCTTGGGGGAGAAATGCCGGGCCACGTCGAGGTGCAGCCCACGCCAGGCGAACCGCGGCGCGTCCTCGATCCGCACCCCGGGCACCGGCCACGACGCGCCGTCGGCGAACCGGTAGGAGGCGTCCGGCAGCAACTGGTGCAACGACTGCGCGGCGTAGAACGCGCCCGCCGCCCCGCCGGCGACGATCTCGATCCCACGCGACCCGGTGGTCAGCCGGTAGGCCTCCGCGCCGAGCGCGGGATCCTGGCGTACCTCGATCTCGCCGGAGTCTCCCGGGCGCAGGTCGAGGAGGGGCAGCGCGCGACGTACCGCGTCCGCGTACGGACCGGCGACGGTCGCGCCCGAGGTCAGCTCGAAGGAGCCGGAAAGATCACTGAGCAGCTCTGGGCGAGGAATCATGCTTCGAGATAGTGCTGCATCCCGTTCGCGAGTGCCAAGGCGATCCGCTGCCTGAACTTCGGGTCCTGGAACTTGGCCGCGTCGACGGCGTTGCGCATGTTGCCGCACTCGACGAGGACCTTCGGCACGGTCGAGAGGTTGAGCCCGCCGATGTCGTTGCGGAAGTTCAGCGCCTTGCTGCCGATGTAGTTGGAGTAGGGGATGCCGGTGCCCTTGAGGTAGGCGTCGCGTACGTCGATCCCCAGCTTGGTCGAGGCGCCCACGACCTTGTCGACCGGCCCGTTGATCTTCTTCGGGAGGATCACGTGGAACCCCCGGTGCGAGGGGTTGTCCGAGCCGTCGCCGTGGACCGAGATCGCGGCGTCGGCATGGGCCTTGTTGCCGATCGCGGCCCGCTGGTCGATGCACGGGCCGACGCCGTCGTTGTCCGGCCTGGTCAGCTTGACGGTCGCGCCGCGCTGCTTGAGGATCTTCGCCATGCGGTTGGAGACGTCCCAGGTGAAGGCGGCCTCGCTGTAACCGCTCTTCGTGGCCGTGCCGGTCGTGTCGCAGGCCTTCATCTGGGTCAGCACGTTGACCTTGCGGTTGATCTCGGCCGGATGGCGGTAGTTGGCGCCGTTGTGCCCGGGGTCGATGACGATGACCTTGCCGACGAGCGGTTTGGCGCCGGGCGGCGCCTGCTTCGCCGTGGCCGTCTCCGTCGTCCCGTCCTGGACGGACGCCTTACTGGGCCCTTGGGCGGTGGAGGGGGCCTGACCTGCCGCGGCGCCACCAGGCTCGGTGCCGCCGCACGCGGAGGCGATCAGGCCGCAGGCGGCGAGGACGGTGGCTGGTAGAGCACGCATGGGCTCCAACTTACGTGAAGCCACGCGTTCAGGCCCGTATCAACAGCAATCCTGCGAGTCGGCACGCGACCCTGCCGAAGTGCCGGATCGGGACCGCTGCGACGGTCCGTCTGGCGGTTTCGCCGTCCGCTTCACCACACGTGCTCGCCAACCTCCTGCCGTTCGAGCAGGGCGGCCAGCTCCCGCGCGTCCTCGGCGTCGAGGCCGAGGACGACGCGGGGGCGGCCCCACGGATGGTCGAGGGAATGCGCCACGTAGCTGGCGACGGACTCGGCGCCGACGTCGGTGCCCCGCCCCCTGCCCGCGCGCCAGTGCCCCCAGGCGCGTTCGAGCTCGGCCGCCGCGCGCTGGGCGCAGGACACCAGTTCTGGATCACGCATGACTGTCCCCCGGATCAGATCGTGACCGAACCAGATTCGGCCACAATTAGCATGACCCTGACGAGTAAACCGCCGTCCGGCGACGTTGCCGTACGGCTTGACCCAGGCTTTGGTCGGGCTTGCCGACGAGAGACCTGCGCATTGGCCCGCCGTGCCATTGCGGCGCCCGGTAAAGGCCCGCAACGGCAGCGCAACCGGCAGATATCCCCTCAGGCGGGTCCTGTGCTGCGGCGCACGACCAGCTCGGGTTGGATCTCGCGCAGCCGGGCGCCCTTGGCCGGCTCGCCTATCCTGTCGCTCAGCAACGCGGCCGCCGACCTGCCCATGGCGCGGCGCGGCTGGTCGACCGAGGTGAGCGAGATGTGCCGTGAGGCCGACAGGTGGGTGTTGTCGTAGCCGACCACGGACAGGTCCTCCGGCACCCGCAGCCCCAGCTCGGCCGCGGCGGCCAGCACGCCCAGCGCCACCACGTCGTTGGCCGCGAACACGGCCGTCGGCCGCGGGTCGCGGGTCAGCAGGGCGATCGCCGCCTCGCGGCCGCCCTCCTCGGTCGCGTCCGCCGCCTCGACCATGATGTACGGGGCCAGCGAATGCCTGCGCATCGCCACGAGGTAGCCCTCGCAGCGCGAGGACCGGGGGCCCTCGATGTGCGCGATCCGCTTGTGCCCGAAGTTCACCAGATGGTCGATGGCCAGCCGGGCGCCGAGCTGGTCGTCGTCGACCACGATGTCGACGCCGTCGAGCTCGATGTCACGTTCCCCCACGACGACGGTCGGGGTGTAGGCGGTGGCCTCGATCAGCGTCTCGCTGGTCGGCGCGATGCCTAAGAGCACCAGCCCGTCGACCCGGAGCTCCAGGAAGGCCTCGACGGCCTCGTCCTCGAACGCCGGGTCCCACTGGCTGTTCCCGATCAGCATGCGCAGCCCGTCGCCGTGCAGGCTCTCCTGCAGGCCGTCGAGGAACTCGGCGTAGAACGGGTTGTGCAGGTCGGCGACGAGCGCCCCGACCAGATGGGTACGTCCTTCCACCAGGCTGCGCGCGACGGCGTTCGGCCGGTAGCCGAGCTCGCGCGCCGCCTGGAGCACTGCCTGCCGCCGGTGCTCGCTCACGTGCGGGGATCCGCGCAGCACGAGTGAGACCAGCGACTTCGAGACGCCGGCTCGCTCGGCGACGTTGCGGATGGTGGGTCGTGGCCGAGGCAATGGGTCTACCTCGCGGAGCTCGGCGATGGTTGAAGTGTTGACGGGCGGTCCTGACATGTGTCTCCCCCGCGATGCGGATATGGGCACCTGTCTCACCAAACGATCGAGTAAGCCGCAGGGTACGGCTTCGGGTTAGGGAAGCCTGATATTGACCCATTCGCCACACGTCCGCTATTGGGCACGTCGTCGGATACTGTGCAGGTGTGACACCCGGGAAGTCAGCCGAGACGGCACGCCCCGCACGCCGAAGGCTGAGCGTGGACCGCCGTCGCGAGGAGCTCATGGCGGCCGCGCTGGAGCTGTTCAGCACCCGTGACGCCGAGGACGTCTCGATCGACGACGTCGCCTCCGCGGCAGGCGCCTCGCGGGCGCTCGTCTACCACTACTTCGGCGGCAAGCAGGAGCTCTACGTGGCCGCGCTGAGGAGCGCGGCCGAGCAGCTGGAGTCGCGGTTGCGCCCGGCCGAGGGCGGCAGGCCGCTCGACGAGCTGGCCGCGGGCCTCGGGCGTTACTTCGACTTCGTCGAGGAGCACGCCGCCGGCTTCGCCGCGCTGCTGCGCGGGGGGCCCGCCAACCGGGCGGGCGAGGTGGGGGAGATCGTCGACGGCGTGCGCCGGAGGCTGTTCCGCCTCATCCAGAAGCAGATGCGCGTCGAGGAGCCGAGCCCGGTGCTGCGCACCACGCTGCGCTCGTGGATCGCCTCCGTGGAGACGGCCGGTCTCGACTGGCTGGAGCACCGCGACGTCGAGCGGCCGATCCTGGAGAAGATGCTCGTCGACCACATGGTGGCCCTGCTGGGCGTGGCCGCCGCCTACGACGGCGAGGTCGGCGAGCTGCTCGACGTGCTCACCGGCGAGCAACTGGCGTAGCGGGGGAAGAGTGGCGCCGGGCGGGCGACGCCAACTTCCCCGTGCGACGTCACGTCGGTGGACCGGGCAAGCGTACCTGGTCCACCCTCAACCCCCCTGAGGTTCGTGACGACCCTTTGCGAACTACTCGGAACGCTGCTGTGGAATGCCCGCCAGCAGTGCGCGAACCTCGGTCTCCCGGTAACGCCGATGACCGCCGAGGGTACGAATCGACGTCAACTTGCCCGCCTTGGCCCACCGCGTAACGGTCTTGGGGTCGACCCTGAACATGGTCGCGACCTCAGCGGGCGTGAGCAGTGGCTCGGCCTCGGGTGTACGAGCTGACATTTGTGCGGCCTCTCCTCCGTGTGGACCGGCTTAGCGATCCTGTGACTGCCTTTGCGCGTGTCACGGATGTCCCCCTATGGCGCAGAGCGTGCGGCTTTTCTGAGCCATATGCGGCATCACCCGATGTGACCATACCGCCACGCAGAGCGATTGGCGAGCCCTTCTTTGACCCAACTGCCCGCCCCTATGGCGATGTCACGCTCGGTGATTCTAGCGACACGGTTCGTGGTATCGCAGTGAAAACGGCAAACTACTCAGTTCGCAGAAGAGAGCAGCCGCGAGACGTGACCTACTCATGCAGGTCAGACGGTTGTTTTGGGAATCAGTTGGCGGATTCCAGCTGTTGCATTGACTTCCACCGAAGGATGACGCGCTGGTACATGGCATAGGCAAGTTCTTCTTGACCCGTGTCCAGACCGGTCAAAGCGGCCGAAAGCTCAGCAACCGACTGGTCGGCCTGGAGGGCGTCGTCGTTCATCAGGTGGACCAGGCCGCCGTAGTCGAGCTCGACCAGCGAGTGCGGGTGGAACTCCTCCAGCCAGCGCGCGATGTCCTCCACGTCGAAGTTGGACGACGCGTCGCCGAGGTGCCGGCGCATCACGTTGAGTGCGCGGGCCGCCCGCCTCCTGGCCTGGGCCATGGAGGTGACGTAGATGAGGTTACGGCCCGTAGTGGTCGTCACGTCCTGTCCCGGGGTGGAGGAGCCGAGCACCAGCCAGCGCTCGTTCCCATCAAACGGCACGAACCACGATGGCGGCACATGCCACGCCGTGGTGCGAATGTGCGTACGCAAGGCGGACGAACCGGCCCGGCGCTTGAACCGGTCGAAGTCGTCGGCCGTCTGCTCGGCGATGGCCTTCGGCACGAGCCGGTCCATCAGCTTCACGGGAGTGGCGCCACGAAGCCGTGAGAAGGCCAGCCACGACCGCAGACGCGTCTGCCAGGGACATACGTACAAACGGTCCTCAACGCGCCGCAGATAGGCATTGGGGCTCTCCTGGGCGGGAACGGGCTGAGGGGGCATGCCGAGCAGGCGCATGACCGACTCGCTGTGCTCCGCGTTGAGCGCGTTCGCCCGGCGCGGACGGTCGCGTGAGTCGGCGTAGTCGGCCCACAGCTTGCGCTCGGACTCGGCGAACGCGGTCAGTGGCTCATAGACGCGGAGGTAGGCGGCATAGGGCAGCACGGAGGCATCGTGTCACGAAGAGCACCTGCGCGCACCGTCGGGCTCACTAGTCTGAGAGTGACCTCCGCCGCGAAGGAGCGGTGGACCGGACAGGGAGTCACTACCGTGACCGACGTCTTCGGCACGTCCCACAAGGACGTCCACGAGCAGGTCGTCTTCTGCGCCGACGAGCAGAGCGGCCTGCGTGCGATCATCGCCGTCCACAGCACGGCCCTCGGGCCCGCGCTCGGCGGCACCAGGTTCTATCCGTACGAGAACGAGCAGGCGGCCCTGGCCGACGTGCTCAACCTGGCCAGGGGCATGTCCTACAAGAACGCCCTGGCCGGCCTCGACCTCGGCGGCGGCAAGGCCGTCATCATCGGCGACCCGGCCAAGGTCAAGAGCGAGGCGCTGCTGCGCGCCTACGGCAGGTTCGTCGAGTCGCTGGGCGGGCGCTACATCACCGCCTGCGACGTCGGCACCTTCAGCGAGGACATGGACGTCGTCGCCCGCGAGTCCCGCCACGTCACCGGCCGCACCCTGGCCCACGGCGGCGCCGGCGATTCCTCCGTCCTGACCTCGTTCGGCGTCTTCCAGGGCATGCGCGCCTCGGCCGAACGGGTCTTCGGCACGCCGTCGCTGCACGGCAGGCGGGTCGGCGTCGAGGGGGTCGGGAAGGTGGGCCACCGCCTGGTCGACCTCCTGCGCGAGGACGGCGCCGAGGTCGTGATCTGCGACGTCGATCCGCGGGCCGTCGAGCGGGTGCGCCAGCGGCATCCGGAGGTCGAGGTGGTCGCCGACGCCCAGGCGCTCACCACGTCCGACATCGACGTCTTCGCGCCGTGCGCGCTGGGCGGCGCGCTCGACGACGCCACGGTGGCCGGTCTGCGGGCGAAGATCGTCTGCGGCGCGGCCAACAACCAGCTCGCGCATCCCGGCGTCGAGAAGCAGCTGGCCGACCGCGGGATCCTGTACGCGCCCGACTACGTCGTCAACTCCGGCGGCGTCATCCAGGTCGCCGACGAGATCGAGGGCTTCAGCATGGACCGGGCCAGGGCGAAGGCGGCCCAGATCTACGACACGACCCTGAAGATCTTCGGGATCGCGGCGGACGAGGGCGTCCCGCCGGCTGTGGCAGCGGATAGGCTAGCCGAGCGCAGAATGTCGGAAGTCGGGCGTATTGGGGCCATTTGGCTGGGCCACTGACGCCCCACGCCCATACGACGTACCGAGCTGGGCACAAAACAGGTACGGTAATAGGCGAACGATAGGCTGACGTCCAAAGTCAGGCGGCGTCAGTGTGTGGTGCGTTAGCGACGAGGGGTCGGGGACGACCCCACACGAGGGGGTCGAGCCAATGGGGCGCGGCCGAGCAAAGGCCAAGCAGGTCAAGGTTGCTCGCCAGCTGAAGTACAACAGCGGTGGCACGGATCTTGACCGTCTGCGCGACGAACTCGGGGTCGGAGACTCCAGCAATGACGACGCCGACGACCTCAACGATGAGCTGGCGGATCGCTATGCCGATTACGCCGATGACTACGGCTCCGGGGACGACGAAGACGGCCGTCCTTCGGGTCGCCGATAGCCGTTCTTCAGAGTGACGTGGCCGAGGATCCGGCATGTGCCGGATCCTCGTTCATGAGCGTCGAGCCCCACGGGCAACCGTGGGGCTTTCGTCACGCTTGCGTGCGGTCGAGAAAGCCCGCGACCAGCGGTGCGATCTCGGGGAGCTTGTCCTCCAGGGCGAAGTGCCCAGTGTCCAGCACGTGCAGCTCGGCGTCCGGCAGGTCCCGCAGGTAGGCGTGCGCGCCCGGCTCCGGGAAGAAGGCGTCGTTGCGGCCCCACACGATCAGCGTGGGCGGCCGGTGGCGGCGCAGCCATGCCTGCCAGTCGGCGTAGAGCGCGAGGTTGGAGCGGTAGTCGAGCGCCAGCGCGAGCTGGGCTTCCCGGCGTCCGGGCAGGTCGAGGAAGTGCTGGTCCAGGGTCCATCCGTCGGGTGCGACGGCTGAGACGTCCGACGCGCCGCCCTCGTACTGGCCGCGCGTGACGGGCAGGGTGAACAGGTCGCCCAGGTTCTCCGCGGGCGCGTGGATCGTGGTGCGCGCCAGCTCCGACAGGCCCTCGTCGTAGGCGTTGGCGTTCTGGACGATCAGGCCGGCGATCCATTCGGGGTGCCGGGTGGCCAGGCGGAAGCCGACGGGGCCGCCGAAGTCGAAGGCGTACCAGACGAAGCGGTCGAGCCCGATCTTGCGCACGAAACCCTCGACCACGTCGGCCAGGCGGTCGAAGGAGTAGACGAAGTCGCCGGGGGCCTCGGTGTGGCCGAAGCCGGGGTAGTCCGGCGCGATCAGGCGGTAGCGGGCGCCCAGGGCGTCCATCAGGCGCCTGTACTGGTGGGAGGCCGAGGGGAAGCCGTGCAGCAGGAGCACGGGGATGCCGTCGCGCGGGCCCGCCTCCCGGTAGAACACCTGGACGCCTTCCACGTCCACGAAACCGTGGCGGATCTGCGGGATCTCCATGCCTAATGCCTTTCTCGCGCAATGATGCGTTAGTTATAACGGGCAGGCTTCTAACGCGTCAAGGGGGAGATGTAGCATTAGAACTCATGGAGTTCCTCATCGGTGAGCCGCTCGCGCTGGACCTGGTGAACACCCGGGCCCAGGACTTCGACGTCCTCGACACGCCCGAGGTGTTCGGGAACTGGCTCGATCGTCAGGCGGGCCGGCTGGCGTCCGTCCGGGGGCCGTTCACGGCGGACGATCTCGGCGTGCTCCGGGGCTTGCGGGCGCACGTGGCGGCGGCGGTCGAGGCCGTGCGCCGGGGCGAGCGGCCGCCCGGCGAGGCGGTCGCGGCGATCAACGACGCGATGCGCGCCGCGCCGGCGTACGGGCGTCTGGACGTCACGGACGGCGGGCTCACCAAGGGCGCGCACAGGGACGGCGACCGGCTCGCCCGCCTGCTCGCGCAGCTCGCCGAGGCCGCGGCCGACCTGCTCACCGATCCGGCGGCGAGCCGGATCAGGGCCTGTGAGGGCCCCCGGTGCCGCATGATCTTCCTGCCCGCCCACCCCCGGCGGCGCTGGTGCTCACCGGAGCTGTGCGGCAACCGGGTGCGCGTCGCCCGCCACTACCAGCGGCACAGGACCGGCTGAACGGGGGCCGGCGTCGAGCCGGCCCCCGTCGCGGGTCAGCGGTAGCGCGCCTGGCCGGAGCCCTGGACGATCTCGCCCAGCACCCACGCGGGCAGACCGCGCTCGGCGAGCAGCCGGACGGCCTCGTCGGCCGAGCCGGGCGCCACCACGGCCGCCATGCCCACGCCGAGGTTGAACGTACGGTCCATGTCCTTCTGGGTGATCCGCCCGTGCCCGGCCAGCACCTCGAAGATCGCCGGCGGGGTCCAGGACGACCGGTCGAGCAGCGCGTCGAGGTGGCCGGGCAGCGACCGCGACAGGTTGGCCTCCAGGCCGCCGCCCGTGATGTGCGCGAAGGCGTGCACCTCGGTCGAACGGGCCAGGTGGAGGCAGTCGAGCGAGTAGACGCGGGTCGGCTCCAGCAACTCCTCGCCCAGCGGACGGCCCAGCTCGGGCAGCACCGCGTCGAGCGACAGCGACGCCTCGCGCAGCACGTGCCGCACCAGCGAGTAGCCGTTGGAGTGGACGCCGGAGGAGGCCAGCCCGAGGACCACGTCGCCCTCGCGGATGCGGTCGGGGCCCAGCATGGCGTCGGCCTCGACCACGCCGGTGCCGGCTCCGGCCAGGTCATACTCGTCGGGGCCCATGGCGCCCGGGTGCTCGGCGGTCTCGCCGCCGACCAGCGCCGCGCCGGCCAGCCGGCAGCCCTCGGCCACGCCGCCGACGATCTCGGCCACGCGCTCGGGCACGACCTTGCCGACGGCGATGTAGTCCGTCATGAACAGCGGCTCGGCCCCGCAGACCACCAGGTCGTCGAGGACCATGCCGACCAGGTCGATGCCGATCGTGTCGTGCTTGCCGTAGCGCTGGGCGATCATGACCTTCGTGCCCACGCCGTCGGTGGAGGAGGCGAGCAGCGGACGCCGGTAACGCAGCAGCGCCGAGGCGTCGAAGAGCCCGGCGAAGCCGCTGGCGTCGTCGACCACCTCCGGCCGGCGGGCCCGCGCCACCTTGTCCTTCATCAGGGTGACGGCGCGCTCGCCCGCCTCGATGTCGACGCCGGCGGCCTCGTAGGTACTCACGCTTTGCTCTCCAACACGAACTTGCCCACGTTGTCCTGGTCGATGGGGATCGGGTACGAGCCGTCGAAGCAGGCCCGGCAGAGCCGCCCGGCGGGGATGGTGGTGGCCTTGGTCAGGCCCTCCAGGGAGATGTACCCCAGCGAGTCGGCGCCCAGCGAGGCCCTGATCTCCTCCACCGACAGCGAGCCGGCGATCAGCTCGGCGCGGGTCGCGAAGTCGATGCCGTAGAAGCACGGCCAGGCCACGGGCGGCGAGGAGATGCGGACGTGCACCTCACGCGCCCCCGCCTCGCGCAACATCTTCACGATGGCGCGCTGGGTGTTGCCGCGCACGATCGAGTCGTCGACGACCACCAGGCGCTTGCCCGCGACGACCTCGCGCAGCGGGTTGAGCTTGAGCCGGATGCCGAGCTGGCGGATGGTCTGCGAGGGCTGGATGAACGTGCGGCCCACGTAGGAGTTCTTCACCAGGCCCTGGCCGTAGGGGATGCCGCTCTCCTCGGCGTAGCCGACGGCGGCCGGGGTGCCGGACTCGGGCGTGGGGATGACCAGGTCGGCCTCGACCGGGTGCTCGCGGGCCAGCACGCGGCCGACCTCGACCCGGGTGACCTGCACGCCGCGGCCCGCGATCGTGGTGTCGGGACGGGCGAGGTAGACGTACTCGAACAGGCAGCCCTTGGGGTCGGGCAGGGCGAAGCGACGGGACCGGACGCCGTCCTCGTCGATGGTGAGCAGCTCGCCGGGCTCGATCTCGCGGACGAACGTGGCGCCCACGATGTCGAGGGCCGCCGTCTCGGAGGCCACCACCCAGCCGCGCTCCAGACGGCCCAGGACCAGCGGGCGGATGCCCTGCGGGTCACGGGCCGCGTAGAGGGTCTTCTCGTCCATGAACACCAGCGAGTACGCGCCCTTGACCTGCGGCAACAGCTCTGCCGCCGAGTCTTCGATGGAACGCGTGCGATCCTGGGCGAGCAGCGAGGCCAGGACCTCGGTGTCGGTAGTCGCCCGGGTGGAGCCGGGAGCCAGGCGCTCGGCCAGCTCCGGGGTGTTGATCAGGTTGCCGTTGTGCGCGAGCGCGAGCCCGCCGACCTCGGTGGAGCTGAGGGTCGGCTGCGCGTTCTCCCACACGCTCGAACCCGTGGTGGAGTAACGGCAGTGGCCGATGGCCAGGTGGCCGCGGAGGGTGCCCAGCACGGACTCGTCGAAGACCTGGGCCACCAGGCCCATGTCCTTGTAGACGAGAATGCGGCTGCCCTCGCTGACCGCGATGCCCGCGGACTCCTGGCCGCGGTGCTGCAACGCGTACAGCCCGTAGTAGGTGAGTTTGGAAACTTCCTCGCCTGGTGCCCAGACGCCGAAGACACCACAAGCGTCTTTGGGTGCGCGGTCGTGGGGGTCCAGGTCATGGCCGAGCCGGCCGTCGCCCTTCAGCACATGCCTCAGTTTAGGTTGCGGGCTTCCGTGCTCGCACACCCGGGTGCTTCATCAGCCGGCGTGGGAGGATCTGCCGGCGTTGGATCCGTCGCGGACGAACTCTCCGGTGACGTTGCGGTTCGCCGCCGATCCGAGGAAATGGATCAGCGCCGCCATGTCGTCGGCGGTCGAGAGCCGGCGGCTGGGCGTGCGGGCCGCGATGCGGTCGAGGACCTCCTGGGTGACCGGGCGCTCGGCCTCGGTGATCGTGAGCCCGGCCACGGCCACGTTGACCAGCACGCCGTCCCGGCCGGCCTCCCAGGCCAGGGCGCGGGCCATGCCGTGCAGGGCCATCTTGGCGGTGCCGTACGGGCCGGGGCCCGGCTGGCCCTCCTCGGCGGCGCCCGAGGAGACGAAGACGATCCGGCCGAAGCCGTTCCTCCGCATCCCGGGCAGGAAAGCCTGGACGAGCAGGGCGTTGCCGACGACGTTCGCGTGCAGGGCGGCCGTCCATTCGGCGGCGGGGACCTCCTCGAAGCTCATGCTGTTGGGCATGATCGTGCCCCAGCGGACGGCGTTGAGCACGAGGGCGTCCACCGGGCCCGCCTGGGCGGCGGCGGGCGCGACGGTGGCGTGGTCCTCCAGGTCGAGATGGACGGCCGCCGCCTGGCCGCCCGCCTCCTCGATGCGCTTGACGACCTCCGCGGCGCGGTCCGGGCCGGTGTTGTAGGTGATGGTGACCCGCGCGCCGGCCCTGGCGTAGGCGAGCGCGGTGGCGGCGCCGATGCCGGAGGAGCCGCCGGTGATGAACGCGTGCATAGGATGCCTCTCTTGATTGATTAGCCGACTAATTAGCCAGCTAAGTCGCTTTTGGGTGCTGGAGGCAAGGGGGTTTCGCTCTTGGTGAAGAGGGTTACTGGGGGATGGCGCGGACGAGGCGGGACAGCAGGGCGCGTTCGGTGTCGTCCAGGCCGTGCTGGAGTTCTTCGTCGGTCCTGGCCCAGATCTCCTCGACCGGCTCGCGCAGCGCCTTGCCCGCCTCCGTCAGGTGGACGCGGCCCACCCGCGGGCGGTCGGGGTCGGGGGAGCGGTGGACGAAGCCCGCGCGTTCGAGGCGCTGGAGGGTCTTGGTGACGGTCGGCGGCTCCACGCCCAGCCGGGCGATCAGCTCGCCCTGGGTGAGGCCGTCCTGCCGCCACAGCTGGTTGAGCAGCAGCTCCTGGCCCGTGTGCAGGCCCAGTGGCGCCAGGGCGGCGGCCATCCGGTTGCGGTGGGTCTTCATGACCATGATCAGGGCGTACGTCAGGGTCTCGTCCAGCATGCACTCATCTTGCCCGCCGCCTGCCGCTTTGGCGCATGGTGACCCAAGGATGGCGGCCGTCTTACCGTGTCGTGCGCTTTAGCCGATGCCCTCCGCGAAAAGGTGAAGTATCCGGCATGCAGACCCGTCGGGAGACGCAGACGTGACCACACCTGGGGACCCCAACGAACCCCGCGAGGGGCAGGACCCGCAGCACCGCGAAGGCCACCCCCGCGAGGGCCGGCCCGAATCCGCGCCGCCGCAGCACACGCCCGAATGGTGGCGGGAGGGGACGGCCGAGGAGGATCGGCCGGCGCCCGAGGAGGAGCCGCCGGAGATCGGGCCGTACGAGGGCGGGCCGACGAGCAACGAGTGGCGCCCGAGCGAGTGGGCCGTCGGCGGCCCGCCCGGCGCGGGGCCGACCGGCGGCGCCGGCACCCCGGAGGGCTGGACCGCCCCCGACCACGAACACGCCCCCGAGCACGCCCCTGGACCCGAGCACGCCCTTGGACCCGAGCACGTCTCTGGGCCCGAGCACGCCTCTCGTCAGGCGGACACTCCGGAGGGCGCGGCCCCCGGGGAGGGCGTAGGTCCCGGAGAGGGAGGCCGGTCGGGCGGCGGGCGGCACGAGGGCCAACAGCCCGGCGAGCGGACCGGCGAGCAGCCCGGTGAACGGCCGGGGGAGCGGCCGGGGGAGCGGTCTGAGGGTGAAGGAGCCGGAGGGCGGTCCGGGGGTGGGCGGTGGGCGGATGAGTGGCCGTTCGAGGAGGAGCGGGAGGGCGAGGAGCCGATCGCGCCCGTGCCACCCCTGGTGCCACCGCCGCCACCCGACGTGCCGCCGTCGCACGAGCCCAGGCCCGGGGGACGTCCCGACCATCCCGACTTGCCCACCTCGCCCGAGACGCCGCAACCGGCCGAGGGCGGCACCGGCGGGACGCGATGGTCCGGCAGGGACGCCGAGGAGACGCAGGTCTATCCGATGCCCGGCGGCACCCCGGCCTATCCGGGCTGGGGCACGCAACCTGACGAGGAGCCGAGCCGCCCCGCGCCCTCCCGGTACGAATACGGCGACGTGCCCACCTTCGAGCCCCCGCCCACCGGCACCCACGCGGCCGGCGGCCCCGAGGAGCCGGGCGCGCGGCCGGGCGGCGCGGAGGGCGGTACGGAGGGCCCACGAGGTGCGGAAACCTCAGGAGGCATCGAGCGCCCCGGAGGAGCCGTAGGCACGGGTGCCACCGCGGGCGCGGAAGGCGTGACGCCCCCCTCGGGAGGCGCAGGAGGGCCCACAGGAGGTCCTGGCGCACCTTACGGGGGCGAAGGAGCCTACGGCGGGCCGGGGGCCTACGGGGGCGAGGGAGCCTACGCCCGGCCCACAGCGTCCGGCGGGGCCTCTGGCGGGCCGACGGCGTCCGGTGGAGGCGGTGAGGGGCCGTATGGCGGCCCGGGGTCCAACGGAGGTGGTGAGGGGCCGTATGGCGGGCCGGGGGTCGGCAGTGGTGGTGAGGGGCCGTATGGCGGGCCGGGGGTCGGCGGGGGCGGTGAGGGGGCCTATGGGGGGTCGGCGGCGGCTGGCGGGCGTTATGAGGCGCCGGGGGCGTACGAGACCGGCGGCCGGGACGCGTCCGTCCCCGGCACCACCCCCTCCAGCCCCTACGGCGGCCCGCCCGGTTACGGCCCGCCGCCGGGAGCCCCCGCCTACGGCCAGTACGGCCCCTACGGCGCCCAGCCGCCCGCGCCGCCCGGCAGCGGCCTGGCCACCGCCTCGCTGGTGCTGGGCGTGGCCAGCCCGTTCCTGGTGTTCGTCTGCTTCACCGGCGTGCTCACGGCGATCCTGTCGATCGTCTTCGGCTGTGTGGCGCTCGCCAAGCATGTGGGCAGGGGCCGGGCCATCGCCGGGATCGTGATCAGCGCGCTGTCGCTGGTGTTGTTCGCGATCGTCGCGATCTGGTTCTGGAAGGTGGTCCAGGAGTGCGGCCAGCTTCCCGGCCAGCTCGCCGACCAGTGCTTCGAGAGCAGGTTCCCCTGGATGAGCAAGGGCCGCTAGAGCGGCAGGTGGGCTGACAGGTCGGCGCGGGAGCCGCTCGCCGCGACCGAGCCCCTGGCCACGGCCTCGTCCCAGGTGAGCCGGCCGAGCGCGAGCTCCAGCCAGGTGCGGGCGTCGGTCTCCACCACGTTCGGCGGCGTGCCGCGGGTGTGGCGGGGGCCGGGGACGGCCTGGACGGCCGCGTAGGGCGGCACGCGCACCTCGACCGTGCGGCCGGGAGCGGCGGCGGCCAGCTTCTCCAGCAGGTGGCGCACCGCCTGCCGGGCCGCGTCGCGTTCGGGGACGAGCCCGCGGTCGTAGGCGGTCAGCACCGCGGCGACCAGGGCGTCGGGCAGGGCCGATGCGGGGCCGTCGTAGGGCGGTTCGTCGAGGGCGACGAGCTGGCCGTCGAGGGCCGCGCGCAGCTTCTCCGGGTCGATCTTGCGTGGTGGCACGGGTCCATTGTCTCGCGGCAAGCGTTCATCGGGACGGAGGTCGTCGTTCACCCCGGGTTTCGTCGGCGACCGTAACGTCCCCGCCGTACAACCGCGCACATATCTGGAGGACCTGTGGCGAACCCTGAGGCGGGGCGGCTGCTGCCGCTGCTTTCCACCCCGCACAAAGGTGGCCGATCCGCTCTGACCTGTCAGTTCCGTTGCGGGAACGCGTGCGCGCACGACGTGGCCAACACGACGGGCAACGCCTACTTCGGCGACGTGGTGAAGGAGGCGCTGACGCGCCGCGGCGTGCTGCGCGCGGGCGCGCTCGGCGCGCTGGTGGCGGGCGTGGGCGTGGCGGGCGCGGTCCCGGCGTTCGCCGACGAGCCGGCGGCCGAGGCGGCCGCCGAGACCGCCGCCGGGCCGGTCGCGGAGGGCCTGCGCGGCGGGAGCGGGATCGCCTTCACCCCGGTGCCGCCGAACAAGGACGACGCGCTGCGCATCCCCGACGGCTACAACTCCTCCGTGGTCGTGCGCTGGGGCGACCCGGTGCTGCCCGACGCGCCGGCCTTCGACTTCGCCAACCAGACGGCCGACGCCCAGAACAAGCAGTTCGGCTACAACTGCGACTACGTGACGTTCTTCCCGATGGGCCACAACCGCGGCCTGCTGTGGGTGAACCACGAGTACACCGACGAGAACCTGATGTTCCGCGGGTACACGGGCGGCGCGGCGGCGACCGAGGAGCAGATCAAGATCGCGCTGGCCGCGCACGGCGGCTCGGTCGTGGAGATCGAGCGGGCGCACGGCACCGGCGAGTGGAAGCTCACCACCAAGGGCCGCCGCCGCTACAACCGGCGCGTCACCGCGCAGACGCCGATGCGCTTCTCCGGCCCCGCCGCCGGTCACGCCCTGCTCAGGACGGCCGCCGACCCCAAGGGCCTGGCGCCGGTCGGCATGCTGAACAACTGCTCGGGCGGTTCCACCCCGTGGGGCACGGTCCTGACCGCCGAGGAGAACTTCGACCAGTACTTCGTCAACGGCGACAAGGTGCCCGAGGCGCAGCGGCCGTACATCTCGCGGTACACGATCACGACGGGCACCCCGGCGGGCAACCGCCGTTTCGACCGGGTCGAGGAGCGCTTCGACCTGGCCAAGCACCCGAACGAGGCCAACAGGTTCGGGTGGATCGTGGAGATCGACCCGTTCGACCCCGACTCCACGCCCGTCAAGCGCACCGCGCTCGGCAGGTTCAAGCACGAGGCCGCCAACACCACCCTGGCCAGGGACGGCCGCCTGGTCGTCTACATGGGTGACGACTCGCGCTTCGAGTACATCTACAAGTTCGTCTCCAAGAACCGGTACATCCCCGGCTTCGACCGCCACAACCGCACCCTGCTGGACGAGGGCACCCTGTACGTCGCCAAGTTCACCGGCGACAGCCCGGCCGCCGAGATCGACGGCTCCGGCAAGCTGCCCTCCGACGGGCTGTTCGACGGCTCGGGCCAGTGGATCCCGCTGGTGTCGGGCGACAGGTCGTACGTGGACGGCATGACCGCCGCCGAGGTGCTGGTCTACACCCGTACGGCGGCCGACAAGGTCGGGGCGACCAAGATGGACCGTCCGGAGGACATGGAGCGCAACCCGGTCACCGGCGGCGTCTACGTGGCCCTGACCAACAACTCCAACCGCACCGCCGCCCAGGTGGACGAGGCCAACCCGCGCCCGTCCAACAAGCACGGTCACATCCTGGAGGTGGCCGAGCGGCGCAACGACGCGGGCGAGACCACCTTCGCCTGGTCGCTCCCGCTCATCTGCGGCGACCCGAACGACCCCGCGACCTACTTCGCCGGCTTCGACAAGACCAAGGTCTCGCCGATCTCGTGCCCGGACAACGTGACGTTCGACGCCGACGGCAACCTGTGGATCTCCACCGACGGCAACCAGCTCGGCAGCAACGACGGCCTGTTCGTCATGCCGGTACGCGGCTCCGACCGCGGCCACCTGCGCCAGTTCCTCACGGTCCCGCTCGGCGCGGAGACCTGCGGCCCGCTGGTCACCGAGGACCAGAAGAGCGTGTTCGTGGCCGTGCAGCACCCCGGCGAGATCGACGGCGCGACCCCGGACAACCCGGCCAGCCGCTGGCCCGACGGCGACCAGCCGCGCCCGTCGGTGGCGGTGGTCTGGCACGGCAGGGGCAGGAAGATCGGCAGCTGATCCCCGGCTCCCCGGCGAAAACCGGTTGACCTCAAGTTAACTTGAGGAAATAGTCTCCCATGCATGAGCATGGAAGTGACCGCCTGGCATCAGCTTTACTCGATGAACAACCGGCCGGAGCGTCGCCCGCTGAACAGGGCGACGCTCCGGCGTATCGGCGGGTTCGCCCGTCCCCACCGGCGCAGGATCGTGCTGTTCCTGGTGCTCAGCGTGGTGCTGGCAGGGTTGGCCGTGGTGTCGCCGCTGCTCGCGGGGCGGGTGGTCGACGCGATCTTCAACGGTGAGCCGCTCGGCGTGGTGGTCGTGGTCGCGCTGCTGATCGCGGGCCTGGCGCTCGCCGAGGCCGGGCTCGGCCTGCTCAACCGCTGGCAGTCGGCCACCATCGGCGAAGGGCTGATCCTCGACCTGCGCACGGCGGTCTTCGACCACGTGCAGCGGATGCCGGTCGCGTTCTTCATGCGCACGCGTACCGGGGCGCTGGTGAGCCGGTTGAACAACGACGTGATCGGCGCGCAGCGGGCCTTCACCGACACCTTGTCCAGCGTGGCGGGCAACCTGGTGCAGCTCGTGCTGACGCTCACCGTGATGATCGGCATCTCGTGGCAGATCACGCTGCTCGCGCTGCTGCTCCTGCCGGTGTTCGTGCTGCCCGCGCGCCGGATGGGCGTCAGGATCGCGCGGCTGCGGCGCGAGGCCGCCGACCACAACGCCGCCATGGGCACCCAGATGACCGAGCGGTTCTCCGCGCCGGGCGCGACGCTGGTGAAGCTGTTCGGCCGTCCGGCGCGCGAGTCCGCGGAGTTCGCCGCGCGGGCGCGGCGGGTGCGCGACATCGGCGTGCGCTCGGCCATGAACCAGTCGGTGTTCGTCACGGCCCTGACCCTGGTCTCGGCGCTCGCGCTGGCCCTCGTCTACGGCCTCGGCGGCTTCTACGCCCTGCGCGACCAGCTCGAACCCGGCGCCGTGGTGTCGCTGGCCCTGCTGCTGACCCGCCTCTACGCGCCCCTGACCGCCCTGGCCAGCGCCCGGGTGGACGTGATGAGCGCCCTGGTCAGCTTCGAGCGCGTCTTCGAGGTGCTCGACCTCAAGCCGCTGATCCAGGAGCGCCCGGACGCCCGCGACGTCCCCGAGGGCCCGGTCGCGGTCGAGTTCGACGACGTGCGCTTCGCCTACCCCGCCGCCGACAAGGTGTCGCTGGCCTCGCTGGAGGAGGTCGCCACGCTGGACTCGCGGGGCGGCGAGGAGGTGCTGCACGGCATCTCGTTCACGGCCCTGCCGGGCCAGATGGTGGCGCTGGTGGGCTCGTCGGGGGCCGGCAAGTCCACGATCGCCCAGCTGCTGCCCAGGCTGTACGACGTCGACTCAGGCGCGGTCCGCCTCGGCGGCGTGGACGTACGGGACCTGACCTTCGACGCCATCCGCGACACCCTCGGCATGGTCACCCAGGACGGCCACCTCTTCCACGACACGATCAGGGAGAACCTGCTGCTGGCCAGGCCGGCGGCGAGCGAGGAGGAGATCTGGGACGCCCTGTCCAGGGCCCGGCTGCGGACGCTGATCGAGTCGCTGCCCGACGGCCTGGACACGGTGGTCGGCGAGCGCGGCTACCGGCTGTCCGGCGGCGAGCGCCAGCGGCTGACGATCGCCCGGCTCCTGCTGGCCAGGCCGCGCGTGGTGATCCTGGACGAGGCCACCGCCGCGCTCGACTCCACCTCCGAGGCGGCCGTGCAGGAGGCCCTGGGGGAGGCGCTGGCGGGGCGGACCGCCGTGGTGATCGCGCACCGGCTGTCGACCGTGCGGGCGGCCGACCAGATCCTGGTGATCGAGGACGGCCGCGTGGCCGAGCGGGGCACGCACGCCGAACTGCTGGCCATGGGCGGCCGCTACGAGGAGCTGTACCGCACTCAGTTCGACGAGCCGACGGTCGCGGGGGCGGTGGCCTGAGGCTCGTCCGTCACCGGCGGGCGGCGGGACGGGCGCAGCGCGTACAGGCCGAGCGGGACGGCGGCCAGCACGATCACCGCCGCGATGACCAGCGTGAACTGGTAGGCGTCGAGGAAGGCGGCCAGCGGGGGCTGATCGCTCCCGCTCTGGCGGGAGCTGAGGATCGCGCCCAGCACGGTGATGCCGAGCAGGCCGAACACCTCCCGCGAGACGTTCAGCACGCCTGAGGCCACGCCCGCCCTGTCCTTGGGCAGGCCGCCGAGGATCGCCGAGGTCAGCGGCACCAGCAGGCCGCCGCCGAGGCCGTAGAGCAGGAACCAGGGGGCGACGTCGGCGTAGTCGCCGTCGGCCCCGACGCCGGAGATCAGGTAGATCGCCGCGCCCATGAGCGCCATGCCGAGCGCCACCGTGCGGCCGGTGCCGAGCCGCGCGGAGATCCGCTGCGACGTGATGGCGACGACCGCCATGACCAGGGCCATCGGCACGAACGCCAGACCGGCCTGCATGGGGGAGAAGCCGAGCACGTTCTGCAGCCACAGGGCGCTGAAGAAGTAGATGCCGAACACGCCGAACGACCAGATGCCCATGGTCAGCGCGCCGCCGGTGAACACCCGCGAGCGGAAGAGCGACAGGTCGATCATCGGGCGCTCGGACTGCGTCTCGACCAGCGCGAACGCCACGGCGGCCGCCGCCGCGAGCCCGAACGCGGCCAGGATCTCGGCCGACGTCCATCCGGCGCGGTCGCCCTCGATGAGCGCGTAGGTGAGGGAGACCAGCGCGAGCGCCGAGGTGGCCAGGCCGGGCAGGTCGAGCCGGTGCCGCCGGCGGGTGAACGCGGGCCGGACCGCCCACAGGGCCAAGCCGAGGGTGGCGATCCCGATCGGCACGTTGATCAGGTAGATCCAGCCCCAGTGCAGGTGCTCGCTGATGAAACCGCCGGCCGCCGGGCCGAGCGCCATGGACAGCGCCCCGGACGCGCTCCAGATGCCCACGGCCCTGCCGCGCTCGCCGGGCTCGGGGAAGATCTGGCTGATCAGGCTGAGCGACGTGGGCGTGAGCAGCGCCGCCCCCACGCCCTGGACGGCCCGCGCCGCGATCAGCGCGCCGCCCGAGGTGGCCAGCCCGGCGCCCAGCGAGGCCGCGGTGAAGACGGAGAGCCCGGCCAGGAACACCACGCGGGCCCCGAACAGGTCCGCCAGCCGGCCGCCGACCAGCATGAGCCCGGCGAAGACCAGGATGTACGAGCTCACGATCCACTCCAGCCCGGAGATCGTCAGCCCGAGCTCGCGCTGGATCGTCGGCAGCGCGACGTTCCCCACGTTGTTGTCGAGATAGGTCATGAAGGTGCCCAATGTCACGGCACCCAGCGCCCACCATCGCATGTCGCCAACCTCCTATACGCCGTACTTGTACGTCGTACAGTTCAACTTGTACGGCGTATAGTTGTCAACCGTGATGGGAAAACTGGACGCGCGGGCCATCGCCGAGCGGGCGCTGGAGATCGGCGACACCGAGGGGCTCGACGCCGTGACGATCCGCCGGCTGGCGAGCGACCTGGGCGTGACGCCGATGGCCCTCTACTGGCACTTCAAGAACAAGGACCAGCTCCTGGTCGGCATGGCCGACCACCTGATCGGCGGCTTCGTGCCGGAGCCGGCCGACGAGCGGCCCTGGCAGGAACAGCTCCGCGACCTGACTCAGGGGCTCATCAGGACCCTGCGCACCCATCCCTGCGCCAAGAACGTCATCGAGCAGATCGACCCGATCTCGGTCCCCAACTTCCTGGTCGTCTGGGACAAGGCGCTGGGCCTGGCCCGTACGGCCGGGTTCGACGTGGAGGAGAGCTGCCTGATCACCAAGTACCTGCTGCAGAGCGCCCTGTCGATCGCCGACGCGCCCGTGCACTTCAAGGCCGGCCGGACCGGCGAGGAGATCGCCGAGCTGGTCAGGGGCAAGCGGGCCGGCCTCCAGTCGCTGCCGCCGGAGAAGTACCCGTACCTGGTCGAGATGGCCTCACCGCTGGTCGCGGGCGCCGACCCGGCCTTCTACGACTCCTTCGGCGTCGATCTCGTGCTGCGCGGCATCGAGGCGCTGGCCGCCGGGCGTTAGGGTCGGGATCATGCCATTCGAGCTGGTCTGCGAGATCGAACCGCCCACCAAGCCCGATCTGAAGCGCGTACGCCACCAGATCGGCACGCTCAGCCAGGTCGCCCATTCCTTCCTGATCCCCGACAACCACATCGGCCGGGCCACCGTGTCCAGCGTGGCCGTGGCCCACGAGGTCGAGGCGATGGGCGGGCGCAGCATCGCCTGTCTCAACTCCCGCGACCGCAACCTGCTCGGCTTCCACCGCGACCTGCTGACGGCCGCGGCGTACGGCGTCGACCAGTTCCTGTTCGTCCACGGTGACAAGCCGGTCAGCGGCAGCCGGACCAGCGACCTGACGGTCCGCTCGATGATCGAGGAGGCCAGGGGCTTCTCACCGGCCTTCCGCGTCGGCGCGGCGGCCGGGCTGCGCCCGCTGCCCGCCTGGAAGCGCGCGGCCGACTTCCTGTTCGCCCAGGTCAGCTTCTCGGTGGAGGCGCAGGTCCGGTGGCGCGAGGCCAACCAGGTCGACGTGCCGGTCTACGCGGGCGTCATGGTGCTGGCCAGCGAGCGCCACGCCCGTACGCTGGCCGCCGCCATCCCCGACATCGCCCTGCCCGGCGAGCTGGTCGAGCGGGTGGCCGCCGACCGCATGGCGGGCGTCGAGGCGGCCTGCGAGCAGGTGTTCGCGCTGCGCGACTCGGGGGCGTTCGACGGCGTGCACCTCATCCCGGTCTCGCGCTACCGCGACGTGGAGTCGAGGCTCGCCGGAGCCCTCTGAGAGCGGGCGAGCGCGGCCAGCACCGCGCCGGCCAGCGCCACGGCGAACAGCACCGCGTACGCCCGCTGGAAGCCGTCCATGAGCTGCCCGACGGCCACCGGGGAGAGCGTGGACAGCGTGCCCGCGTACACCTGGGCGCGCAGCGCCGGGCCCACGGAGCTGGTCACGACGCTGAGCGACAGGCCCACGCTGATCACGATGCCGACGTTCATGATCATGACTCGGAAGCCGTTGACCACGCCCAGGCTGCCGCTCGGCAGGGCGGCCATGACCTGGGTGGTGTTGCCGGTCAGGAACGTTCCGCTGCCGCAGCCGGCCACGAACAGGGCGATCCCCGTCACCCAGTACGGCGTCGCCGGGTCGGCCGTCAGCATGAGCGTGCCGAGCCCGAGCGCGCTCATCGCCGCGCCGCCGATCGACAGCCCGTACGGCGAGACCCGCGGGCCGAGCAGGCCCGCGATCGGCGAGGCCAGCCCGATGCCCACCGGCACCGGCAGCACGCTCAGCCCGGCCGAGAACGCGTCGAGCCCGCGCGCCGCCTGGAAGTAGAGCGCGACCACCAGGATCAGCGCGGACCGCGCGAGCGCGTTGCAGAAGGAGGCCAGGTTCGCGTAGGCCAGCAGCCGGCCGCCGAACAGCCGCAGGTCCAGCACCGGGTTGGCCGAGCGCCGCTCGGCCAGCACGATCAGCGGCACCAGCAGCACGAACAGCGCCGCCCCCGTCAGGACGACCGGGCTGGTCAGGCCGCCCGACCCGGCCTCGTTGACCGCCAGCAGCACCGCCGACAGCGCGGCGAACACCAGCACGTTGCCGAGCGCGTCCACCGGCTGCCTGGGCCTCTTCGGCATCTTGCGTAAGATCACCGCGCCCCAGCCGAGCGCGATCAGCCCGGCGGGCACGTTCACCCAGAAGATCCACTGCCAGCCGGCGGTCTCGGCGATCAGGCCGCCGAGCGTCGGACCGGCGAGCTGGGCCACCGACAACGTGCCGATGTAGACGCCCATGCCCTGGCTGAGCCGTTCGGGCGGGAACGCGTCGGTGATGATCACCGTGCCGTTGGCCAGGATCATGGCCGAGCCGATCGCCTGGAGCACGCGCATGCCGACCAGGAACCAGACGTCCGGTGACAAGCCGGCCAGCAGCGAGGCCGCGGTGAACAGGGCGAAGCCCGCCAGGTACACCTCGCGCCGCCCGAGCAGGTCGGCGACCCTGCCGAAGAACACCAGGCTCGCGGTGTTGACCAGCAGGAAGGCCAGCAGGATCCATCCCGACTGCGTCGCGTCGGCCCGGAAGTGCCGCACGACGGTCGGCAGCGCGACGTTGAGCGTGCTGCCGGCGATGCCGATGAGGACGAGGCCCAGACTGGTGACCGAGCACACGCGCCAGGCGTAGCGCATGCGGGTGCCGGCTTCGGGGGTGACCGCGACCATGCCTCCCACTATGACGTACGTCGTACGTCCGTTTTGTACCAGGGGTCACCTGGCTCGCTTGCGTAACCCCTCGACGTCGTGGATGACCACCCGTCGCCGGCCGGTCTCGATGAGCCCGCGGTCGCGCAGGGATCGCAGCGCCTTGCTGACCGCCTCCCGTGAGGAACCGGTCCAGCCGGCCAGCTCGTCCTGGCTGAGCGGCAGGGCCACGCGCACGCCGGTGCTGGTGCGCTCGCCGTACCGGTCGGCCAGTTCGAGCAGCCGGGTCGCCACCCGGCCGGTGGTGTCGAACGCGCCGTACTCGACGCGTTTGCGGTCGGCGTCGCGCAGCCGGCCGACGACCAGTTGCAGCAGCAGGACGGCGATGCGGCCGTGCGCGGCCAGGAAACCGCTGAAGTCGCGGACCACGATGCCCTCGATGGGCTCCAGCGCGGTCACGGTGGCCGAGCGCGGCGAGCCGTCCACGGCCGACATGTCGCCCAGCAGCGCCCCCGGGCCGCGGACCGCGAGGACCACCTCGGTGCCGCCGCTCGTGTGCGAGGACACCTTGACCCGGCCCTGCGTCAGCACGAGCACCCAGTCGGCCGCGTCGCCCTCGGTGATCACCGTCGTGCCGCGGTCCCATCGGCGCGGGCGCCCGGCGGCTCGCAGCGCCTCGATCTCCTCGGCGGTGAGCAGGGAAAGGAACTCGCCGGGCTCTGGATCCATGCGCCGATTATGTACGTACGGCTATTGCCGTTCTATGGCATTCCAGTCAGAACGTACGCGGCCACGAGTTCTTCCTTGCCCTTCAGGCTGAGCCGTCCGAGGGCGTTCACCGAGGCGTCGCGGCCGAGCTGTCTGAGCGTCGTCTCGCCGATCACCACGGTCCCCGGCTCGGCCAGGGCCTGGAGCCTGGCGGCCACGTTGACGCAGTCGCCCATCGCGTTGAAGCCGCGTAACTCGGGGCTGCCGATGTTGCCGACCAGCGCGGGGCCGGTGTTGACGCCCACCCGGAAGGTGGGCCACTCCACGTCGTCCGTGCGTTTCCAGGCCATCTCCTCGGCCACCTCGGCGGCGGCCCGCTGCATCTCCAGCGCGGCCCGGCAGGCCGCCCTGGCGTGACCGGCCTGCGGGGCGGGCGCGTTGAACAGGGCCAGCATCGCGTCGCCGACGAACTGCACGATCGTGCCGCCGTTGTTCAGCACGCACGGGACGGCGGCCGTGTGGTAGCGGTTGAGCATCTCGACGATCTCGCCGGGCGTGACCTGCTCGGAGAACGAGGTGAACCCCTTGAGGTCGGCGAAGAGCGCGGTCAGCTCCCGCAACTCGCCGCCGAGCGCCGCCCGCGCCGGGTCGGCGAGCAGGGCGTTGGCCACGTCGGGCGACATGTACTGGCGGAAGAGGGTGTCCAGCTCCTGGTAGAGGCGGGCGTTCTCCAGCGAGATGGACAACTGGCCGGCGAGCGTGGCGGCCAGCGCCTCGTCGTGGCCGCTGCGGCCCACCGGCACCTCCAGCACGCCGGCCAGGCGGCCCCTGACCGTGAGCGGATAGGCCAGCCGGTGGTCGCGGCGGATCGGGCCGTCGCCCTCGAACTCGTACGCGCGGGAGCCGATCTGGGTCTTCCCCTCCGACACCAGCGCGATCTTGACGTCTCCGTACGCCTGCCTGACCCGGTCGAGCGCGGTGGTCAGCAGCTCGCCCTCCGGCAGGCCCACGCGGGTCTGCGCGCTCACCGCCACCAGCGCGGCCAGCCGCTCCGACAACTCCCGCTCGTGGGCCAGCGCCGTCCCGGCCCGGTCGAGCACGGCGGCCTGGCTCTCGTTCAGCCGGAACTTGCCCGACAACCGGGCCGCGGCCAGCGGCTCGCCCCGGCGTACGTGCTCGACCAGCTCCTCCAGGGCCTGGTCGTAGTCCTGCTGGAGGCGGGCGACGGTCGCCGCCAGCGTCACCGAGTCGAACAGCCCCGCGCTCGACCCTTCCCGCCGGAACTGCAGGTAGGCGCTGTAGGCCACGAACACGAAGGCGAGGGTGAGCAGCACGTGCCACTCCCACCACGTCAGGTGCCAGTTGTGCTGCGACATCCCGGCGACCATCGCCTCGGCCAGCAGCGCGTACGCGGTGATCAGGCTGACCAGCATGGCCGAGGGACGGCGGCGGTGGAGCAGGAACATCAGCACGCCGGCCGCGCCGTACAGCAGGACGCCGGGGATCGAGGCCGCGCCCAGCCAGCTCATCGGCGCGACCGGCGGCGGCCGGCTGAGCTCGGTCAGCTCGGGCACCAGCGACACCAGCGCCCACAGCAGCATGAACCCGAACAACATCGCCCGGACGAAGTGCTGCGCCGCCAGGACGCTCCGGGCGGCCCGCTCGCCCAGCGGCAGGGCCGAGGCGAACGCGAACATCGAGGCGATCGTGAGCCCCACCTGCTGCCCGAGGTCGAAGCCCAGCGAGCCGGTGGGCAGGATGATCCCCGGCGTGGCCAGGCCGTGCAGGAGGAAGAACCCCGCGCTGCTAAGGAACACCATGGAGACCAGGAACAGCCGGGCGTCCTGACGGCGGCGCGCGGCCTCGGTGATCAGCCCGCCGAGCGCCACGTTGATCCCGGCCACCGCGAGGATCATCCAGAAGTGGCTCGCGTTGTGCTGCCAGACGACGTTGAGGTGCGGCTGGGAGAGCAGCAACCAGAGCCCCAGCAGGGGAAGGGCGAGATGGATGACCCAGACCACGCCTCGGACGGGCTGCGTGGCCGGCGGCAGGTAGGTGCTGGGCACAGACCCGATTATGCACGCGGGATCGCCGCCGCCAATGCGTCCTTTTACCCACTGTGACGGCGACAGTCGGTCAATCCGGTCAGTAACCCTCTGTTTCGTGACATATACGTTATGTAGTTTCTGCCAACCTTTGGAACGGTTGAAACGTGAATCTCATGCAGCACATGAGCATCACTTGTTCCCTGGAAGGAAAGCCGTGGCTATCAACGTTCGCGGTGGGCGTACGCTCACCCTCGCCACTGTCGGAGCGCTCGCCGCCTCGCTCCTCGCCGTCGGTGGCGTGGCCACCGCCTCGTCGGCGGCGAGCGAGGTGTACGCCTGCGTGCACAAGAAGACGCGGTACGTCCGCATCGTCAACCCGACCACGCCGTGCCGCAAGACCGAGGAGCGCGTGGTGATCGGCGGCAGCACGACGCAGCTGAACGGCGGCACGTCCGGCCCCAAGGGCGACCAGGGACCCCAGGGCCCGCAGGGTCCGCAGGGCCCCCGCGGTGAGAACGGCCACACGGGCCCCCAGGGCAAGCCGGGCCTCCCGGGCAAGGACGGCCTCCCGGGCAAGGACGGCAAGGACGGCCTTCCCGGCAAGGACGGCAAGGACGGCGAGCGCGGCCCGGCCGGCCCCCAGGGCCCGAAGGGCGACGACGGCAAGGACGGCAAGGACGGCCTCCCCGGCAAGAACGGCCAGGACGGCCAGGACGGCAAGCAGGGCCTCCCCGGTAAGGACGGCGAGCGCGGTCCGGCCGGCCCCCAGGGCCCGAAGGGCGACGACGGCAAGCAGGGCCCGCAGGGCCCCAAGGGTGAGCCCGGCACCGGTGGCGGTGTTACCAGCGCGACTGTTGTCAGTGCGAACTTTTACCACGACAAGTCCGCCAGCGCGAGCTGCCCGGCAGGCAAGATCGCGACCGGTGGCGGCTACTCCGCTGGCGCCAACGGCAAGATCACGGGTAGCTACCCGACTGTCGAAGGGGGCACCCCGAAGGGCTGGACGGTCACGTTCGACAGCATCGCCAATGGCACCGTCTATGTGATCTGCGTCTGACAATGCTGAAAGGGCCGGTGCGGGGTGACCCCGCACCGGCCCTTCTCGTTCGACGTCAGCCGAACAGCGCCGGCAGCGTCGCCGAGTGGGTCTCGCGGAGCTCCTCGACCCCCACCTCGAACACGCCCTCGACCACCAGCGACGCCCCGCCGGTGACCCCGAGCCCGTAGCACGGCACCTCGTGCCGCCCGCACAGCGCCGCGAACTCCTCGAACGCCTCCGGCCGCACCGCGACCAGGGCCCGCGCCGCCGACTCGCTGAACAGGTCGGTGAACGGCTCGCCGCTCAGCGCCACCGTGGCCCCGATGCCGCGGGCCAGGCACGACTCGGCCAGCGCCACGGCCAGCCCGCCGTCGGACAGGTCGTGCGACCCCTCCAGCAGCCCGCGGGCGGCGGCCTCGACCAGCACGGTCGCCAGCGCCTGCTCGGCCTCCAGGTCGGCGTGCGGCGGCAGGCCGCCCAGGTGGCGGTGGGCCACGTGCGCCCACTCCGAGCCGCCGAACTCCTCGGCGGTGTCGCCGAGCAGCACCACCCGCAGCCCCTCGGCGGTGAACCCGGACGGCACCCGCTTGGCCACGTCGTCGATGACGCCGAGCACGCCCACGACCGGCGTGGGGTTGATGGCGGTCGAGCCCGTCTGGTTGTAGAAGGAGACGTTGCCGCCGGTCACCGGCACGCCGAGGGTGCGGCAGGCGTCGGCGAGCCCGCGTACGGCCTCGGCGAACTGCCACATCACCTCGGGGTCCTCCGGCGAGCCGAAGTTGAGGCAGTTGGTGACGGCCAGCGGCTTGGCGCCGGTCACGGCCACGTTCCGGTACGCCTCGGCCAGCGCCAGCTGCGCCCCCGCGTAGGGGTCGAGCTTGGCGTAACGGCCGTTGCCGTCGGTGGACAGCGCGATGCCCCGGGTCGTGGGCTCGGCCCCGGCGATGGCCTCGGAGATGCGCAGCATCCCGGCGTCGGCGGGCTGGGCCAGCACGGTGTTGGAGCGGACGTAGCGGTCGTACTGGGAGGTCACCCACTCCTTGGAGGCCAGGTTGGGCGAGCCGAGGAGCTGCAGCAGGGTGGCCCGCAGGTCGTCGGGGCGCGCCAGCCGGTCGGTGGTGTCGGCGTTGAGCGCGGCCTGCCCGGCCGGCTCGTGGTAGGGACGCTCGTAGACCGGGCCCTCGTCGGCGGCGGTGCCCGGCGGGATGTCCACGATGACCTCGCCGTCCCAGGTCATGACCAGGCGGCCGGTGTCGGTGACCTCGCCGATGACGGTGGCCGGGACGTCCCACTTGGCGCAGATCGCCATGAACGCGGGGATGTCGTCGGGCCGGACCACGGCCATCATCCGCTCCTGGGACTCGCTCATCAGGATCTCCTCGGGCTTGAGCGAGGAGTCGCGGAGCGGGACCAGGTTGAGGTCGACCTTCATGCCGCCGGTGCCCTTGGCGGCCAGCTCGGTCGTGGCGCAGGAGACGCCGGCCGCGCCGAGGTCCTGGATGCCGACGACCACGTCGGCCGCGTAGAGCTCCAGGCAGCACTCGATGAGCAGCTTCTCCATGAACGGGTCGCCCACCTGCACGGCGGGCCGCTTGGCCTGCGACTCGTCCTCGAACGTCGCCGAGGCCAGCACGGACGCGCCGCCGATGCCGTCGGGACCCGTGGACGCGCCGAACAGCACGACCTGGTTGCCCGGCCCCGGCGCGGTGGCCAGCTTGATCTGGTCTTTGCGCAGCAGGCCGACGCACAGCGCGTTGACCAGGGGGTTGCCGATGTAGCAGGGGTCGAAGACGACCTCGCCGCCGATGTTGGGCAGGCCCAGGCAGTTGCCGTAGTGGCTGATGCCCTCGACCACGCCGGGCAGCACCCGCCGGGTGTCGACGGCGTCGGCGCCGCCGAAGCGCAGCGCGTCCATGACGGCGATCGGGCGGGCGCCCATCGACATGATGTCGCGCACGATCCCGCCGACGCCGGTGGCCGCGCCCTGGTGCGGCTCGACGTAGGACGGGTGGTTGTGCGACTCGATCTTGAACGTGGCCGCCCAGCCGTCGCCGATGTCGACGACGCCCGCGTTCTCGCCCATGCCCACCAGCAGCGCCTCGGACTTGGGCGCCTTGGTGGCGAACTGCCGCAGATGCACCTTGGACGACTTGTACGAGCAGTGCTCCGACCACATGACGCTGTAGATGGCCAGCTCGGAGCCGGTGGGACGGCGACCCAGGATCTCCTTGACCCGGTCGTACTCGTCCTGCTTCATCCCCAGCTCGGCGAAGGGCATCGGCTCGTCGGGGGTCTCGGCGGCCCGCTTGACGTTGTCGGTGCTCATGCGTTCACCAGATTCCTCAGGATGGACGTGAAGAAGCCGAGCCCGTCGGTGCTCGGCGCGCCGACCAGCTCCTCCACGGCGTGCTCGGGGTGCGGCATGAGGCCGACCACGTTGCCCGCCTCGTTGCGGATGCCGGCGATGTCGTTGAGCGAGCCGTTGGGGTTGCCCCCGGCGTAGCGCACGACGACGTGGCCGCCGGACTCCAGCTCGGCCAGCGTCTCCGCGGAGGCGACGTAACGGCCCTCGCCGTGCTTGACCGGCAGCACGATCTCCTGGCCGCGCTCGAAGGAGCCGGTCCAGGCGGTGGCGGTCTGCTCCACCGTGAGCCGCTGGTCGCGGCAGACGTAGTGGAGCGAGGCGTTGCGGGTGAGCGCGCCGGGCAGCAGGTGGGCCTCGCAGAGGATCTGGAAGCCGTTGCAGGTGCCGATGACCGGCAGACCGGCCCTGGCGGCCGGGACGAGCTCGTCCATCAGCGGGGCGAACTTGGAGATCGCGCCGCAACGCAGGTAGTCGCCGTAGGAGAAGCCGCCGGGCAGGAAGACGGCGTCGACTCCCTTCAGGTCGTGGTCGGCGTGCCACAGCGGGACCGCCTGCGCGCCCACGAGGCGCACGGCTCTGGCGGCGTCCTGGTCGTCGAGAGTTCCTGGAAACGTGACTACGCCCACACGGGCAGCGCTCATGACAGTCGTCCCCTCCGAGGAATGCGCACGCGCGTGCCACCGTCTCTTTGGGGGCGGACGGCGGTCTACGGCGGTGTACTCAGATTATCGGGTGCACGGCTGTGTTCCGGGCAGCGGGTCGGGACGCGCTCAGGCGGCGCTCAGATGACGCTCAGACGGCGGCCAGCTCGCGGTGACGGGCGCCCTCGGCCTCGTCGTCCCAGGCGAGCATCTTGCGCAGGTGGACCGTGGTGCCGCGGCCGGGCGTGGTGCCGAAGGAGATCTCGTCCACCACGGACCGCATGATGAGCAGGCCGCGGCCGTTCTCGGTGTCGGGCGGAGGGAAGTGCAGCGGCATCGACGGGAGGCCGTCGCCGCTGTCGGCGACGCGCACGTCGCAGCGGCCGTAGCCGATCGACGCCGAGACCTCGTAACGGTTGGCGGGGCCGCCGTGTCGCACCGCGTTGGAGCACGCCTCGGAGACGGCGAGCAGCATGTCGGCGATGCACGTCTCACTCACGTTGAGTGAGCGCATCGCGTCGCCAAGCACTCGCCTGACCATCGGTATGCCGATCGCATCCCGAGGCAGCGCCAACGAGAACTCAATATCCACCGGACTCCTCCGGGCTCCGGAATGTCACCTGGAGTAGGTTTCCCTGTGAAATCGGGGCTAACCGCAAAATCACGTTGTTGTTATTTAGTGTTGGCACGCCCGTGGCATTGTGGCATGCCCGAACGCGACTTTAACTCACCAGGGGTAAAACCAGGCATCAAATGTGCCTTCTACCCCTCAACCCGGACGCTGTAGTCCTCGATCACGGTGTTGGCCAGGAGTGTCTCGGCCATCTTCCGTACCTCGTCGAGAGCCGCCTCGTCGGCCGGGCCCTCCAGCTCGACCTCGAACCGCTTGCCCTGACGGACCGCCGAGACGCCGGAGAAACCGAGCCTGGGCAGCGCCCTGGCGATGGCCTGGCCCTGCGGGTCGAGGATCTCGGGCTTGAGCATGACGTCGACGATGACGCGCGCCACTACGTTCCTCCTGGGTGGAGTGGGTGCTTGGGAAAGCAAGCCTACCGGCGCGCATGGCCGTCAACACAACGGGAACGGGGAGGACATGGGGCTTGCGCGGAGGGCTGTGACGTCTGCCACGATGTCCCCAAACGCGTATGAACCACCACCACATGGTTCGCACGCACACACGGCTGGCCTCAGGTGGCGACCCCATCGACACCGGCCCCGACCGCACAGGAGCGGCACGTGACAGTCGACGCCTCTCGTGGTGCCGAAGCACCCCCTGAGCTCGTGCAGTTGCTCACCCCCGAGGGAGTGAGGGTCGAGCATCCCGACTACGACATAGACCTGACGGCCGAAGAGGTCAGGTCGCTCTACCGCGACCTGGTGCTCGTCCGGCGCATCGACCTGGAGGCCGTGGCGCTGCAGCGTCAGGGCGAGCTGGGCATCTGGGCCTCGCTGCTCGGCCAGGAGGCCGCCCAGATCGGCTCGGGCCGCGCGCTCACCGACTCCGACATGGCCTTCCCCACCTACCGCGAGCACGGCGTCGCCTGGTGCCGCGACGTCGACCCGGTGAAGCTGCTCGGCCTGTTCAGGGGCGTCAACCACGGGGGCTGGGACCCCGAGGAGCACAACTTCCACCTGTACACGATCGTGATCGGCAGCCAGACCCTGCACGCGGTCGGCTACGCCATGGGCATCCAGCGCGACGACGCCTCCGCCGCCACGATCGTCTACTTCGGCGACGGCGCCACCAGCCAGGGCGACGTGAACGAGTCGTTCATCTGGGCCAGCGTGTTCAACGCGCCCGTCGTCTTCTTCTGCCAGAACAACCAGTGGGCCATCTCCGAGCCGCTGGAGAAGCAGAGCCGCATCCCCCTCTACCGCCGGGCCTCGGGCTTCGGCTTCCCGGGCATCAGGGTCGACGGCAACGACGTGTTCGCCTGCCTCGCGGTGACCAGGAAGGCGCTCGAAGCCGCCCGCACGGGCCAGGGGCCCACGCTGATCGAGGCGTTCACGTACCGGATGGGCGCGCACACCACGACCGACGACCCGACCCGCTACCGGGTGGCCAGCGAGCTGGAGGCGTGGAAGCTGAAGGACCCGATCGAGCGGGTCAAGTCGTACCTGTTCCGCAACGAGCTGGCCGATCAGGGCTTCTTCGACGCCGTGACCGCCGAGGCCGACCAGCTCGGCGCCGACCTGCGCAGGCGGTGCCTGGCGATGCCCGACCCCGAGCCGCTCGATATCTTCGACCACGTCTATCGCGAGCCCCACGCGCTCATCGACGGAGAGCGCGCTCAGTTCGCCGCCTACTTGGAGGGCTTCGAGAAATGACGGTGTTGAGCCTGTCCAAGGCGCTTAACGAGGGCATGCGCCGCGCCATGGAGGACGACCCCAAGGTCCTCATCATGGGCGAGGACGTCGGCAAGCTCGGCGGCGTGTTCCGCGTCACCGACGGCCTGCAGAAGGACTTCGGCGAGGACCGGGTCATCGACACGCCGCTCGCCGAGTCCGGCATCATCGGCACCGCGATCGGCCTGGCGCTGCGCGGCTACCGGCCGGTGTGCGAGATCCAGTTCGACGGGTTCGTGTTCCCGGCGGCCGACCAGATCATCACGCAGCTCGCCAAGATGCCGATGCGCTCGCTCGGCGCGATCAAGCTGCCCGTCGTCGTGCGCATCCCGTGCGGCGGCGGCATCGGCGCGGTCGAGCACCACAGCGAGTCGCCCGAGGCGTACTTCGCGCACACGGCCGGCCTGCGCGTGGTGGCCTGCTCCAACCCGGCCGACGCCTACACCATGATCCAGCAGGCCATCCGGAGCGACGACCCGGTCATCTTCTTCGAGCCCAAGCGCCGCTACTGGGAGAAGGCCGACATCGACACGGCCTCGACCGACTGGTGGACGCCGTTCGACAAGGCCACGGTCGTACGGCCCGGCTCCGACGTCACGCTGCTGGCCTACGGCCCGATGGTCAAGACCTGCCTGGAGGCCGCCGCGGCCGCCGAGGACGACGGCCGCTCGCTGGAGGTGATCGACCTGCGCTCGCTCAACCCGCTGGACGAGCCGCTGGTCATGGAGTCCGTCCGCCGCACCGGCCGGGTGGTCGTGGTCCACGAGGCGCCCGTCTACAGCGGCTTCGGCGCCGAGCTGGCGGCCCGGATCACCGAGCAGTGCTTCTACCACCTGGAGTCGCCCGTCCTGCGGGTCGGCGGCTTCTCCACCCCCTACCCGCCGTCGAAGCTCGAAGAGCACTACCTGCCCGATCTGGACCGGGTGCTGCACGCCGTCGACCGCGCCTTCGGGTTCTGAAAGGGGGACGCGCTTCCATGCGACGCGAGTTCAAGCTCCCCGACGTCGGGGAGGGGCTGACCGAGGCCGAGATCGTCCGCTGGCACGTGCGGCCGGGCGACGAGGTCAAGGTCAACCAGATCGTGGTGGAGATCGAGACCGCCAAGTCCATCGTCGAGCTGCCGATCCCCTGGGACGGCGTGGTCGCGGGCGTGCTGGTCGAGGAGGGCCGCACGGTCGACGTCGGCACGCCGATCGTCGCCGTGGACACCGGCGGCGAGGCGGGCGGCCCCGACCAGGGCCCAGCCGGCCAGGGCGTGGCCGACCGGAACCGTGCCGACCAGGGGAGCGCCGACCAGGGCCTCAAGGCGCTGGCCGACGACATGGTCCCCAGGCCGCCGGAGGAGGGCGCGGTCGAGCCCGGCGCCCACGGCAGCCCCGCGCCCAAGGAGGAGCGGCAGGCGGTCCTGGTGGGCTACGGGGTCAAGACCGGCGCCTCCAAGCGCCGTCCCCGCAAGCAGCAGGCGGAGCCGATCCCGGCCGCGCCCGTGGCCAACCCGGCCCGCGTGGAGGTGCCCGGCCCGGCTCCGACGGCCCGTCCGGCCGAGCCCGTCCCCGCCGCCGCGCCGGCCGCCGGCGTGGTCGCCGGTTCCGGCCGCGTGGCCGTGCTGGCCAAGCCGCCGGTCCGCAAGCTGGCCAAGGACCTGGGCGTCGACCTGGCCACGCTCACCGGCACCGGCCCCCAGGGCTCCATCACCCGCGACGACGTGCACGCCGCCGCGCAGGGTGGTCTGCAGGGTGATCTGCAGGGCGGTCCGCAGGCGGCGCCCGAGCCCGTCCGGCAGGCCGGGCCCCAGCGGCGGGAGGAGCGCGTCCCCGTCAAGGGCGTGCGCAAGATGACCGCCCAGGCGATGGTGGCCAGCGCCTTCACGGCCCCGCACGTCACCGAGTTCCTCCAGGTCGACGTGACGGAGACCATGGAGGCGGTCCGGCGGCTGCGGGCCCTGCCCGACTTCGCCGAGGTCAAGGTCTCCCCGCTGCTCCTGGTCTGCCGGGCCCTGCTCACCGGGGTCAGGCGCTACCCGATGATCAACTCGTCCTGGGACGAGGCGGCCCAGGAGATCGTGGTCAAGCACTACGTGAACCTGGGCATCGCCGCCGCCACCCCGCGCGGCCTCGTCGTGCCCAACATCAAGGACGCCCACGCCCTCCCGCTCCCCGAGCTGGCCAGGCAACTGGGCGCGCTGGCGGAGACGGCCAGGGCGGGCCGCACCCAGCCGGCCGAGATGGCGGGCGGGACGATCACCATCACCAACGTGGGCGTGTTCGGCGTCGACGCCGGCACCCCCATCCTCAACCCGGGCGAGTCGGCCATCCTGGCCTTCGGCCAGGTCAGGGACATGCCGTGGGTGGTGGACGGCGAGCTGGCGGTGCGCAAGGTGACCACCCTCGCGCTCAGCTTCGACCACCGGATCGTCGACGGCGAGCTGGGCTCGATGTTCCTGCGCGACGTCGGCGCGATGCTGGAGGACCCGCTCCGCATGCTCGCCTGGGGCTGAAACCGGGCCGAAGCCGTGCCGAAGCCGGGCTGAAACCGGCCGAAGCCGGGCCGAAGCCGGACTGAAGCCGGACTGAAGCCGGGCGGCGACCGCCGGGAGGACCCCTCTCCCCGGCGGTCACCGCAGGCTCGGCCAGGGCGCCTTCTTGTCCCGCGCGCGGGGGCCGTACGACTCCAGCCACACGGGCGCGCCCACGACATGAGAGACCGCCGCGGGCCAGTCTGATACACCCTCCTCGTAGACAGGCGTCGCCCGCAGCAGCCGGGCCGTGCGGTCCGGCTCGGCGAACGTGACGGGCCGGTCGTAGCGCACGCACATGCGGGAGACGTCCGCGTCGAGGTGGGTGAGCGCGAGACCGTCCACGCCGCCGGCCGCCTCGGCCGCGTACCGGTGGGCGACCGCGTCGAAGTGCCCGCGGCGGAAGGCCCCCTGCCACGGCCCGGTCACGTTGTGCGGCTCGGGCAGCTCCAGGCCGGGGTCCTCGGTCACCAGCGGGCCGGGGCCGTGCCGGGTGGTGTAGGTCCGCAGCACCCCGAGCCGCGCCGCGCCGGCCCCGTCGAGCAGTTCCAGCGCGTTGGCGAACGTCGTCGTGCTCCACGTGGTGTACGGGTCGAACCCCTGCCGCTCGTCCAGCAGCACGCCCTGCGCGCCCTCGAACACCACCGGCCCCCGCCCGACCAGCCCTGCGGTGTACGACGAGTCCACCAGCCGCACCCGTTCGGCGAAGGCCCGGTAGACGGCCACGCAGTCGGCCACCGGCGGCCCCTCGACCCCCAGCGCCTCCCGCAGCGTCTCCCGCAGCACGGTCAGTTTCCGGGTCAGCTCGCGCGGCGGGTCGCCCGCCCGGGGCGCGAGCGCGCCGTGCTCCAGGTGGTACGCCATCGTCTCCCCGACGCCCATCCCGCACGACCCGTGCCGCGCCGCCCCGCGCGCCAGCTCCCGCCTGCGCCCGGCCTCGACGTGGTACGGCGTCGCCAGCAGGCAGTCCCGGTCCACCGTGAGCAGCCCGAAGGGGTCGGGCACGCCGAGCCGCGCCAGGTGCTCCGCCTCGGCCGACAACGCCAGCGGATCGACCACCACGAACCGCGACAGATGCGTGCGAACTCCCCGGAACGTCCCGGCGCCGAACTGCGCGAACGTGTGGTGCCGCCCGTCGTCCAGGACGACGTTGTGCCCCGCCTGGGCGCCCCCGTTGAACCGGACCACGGCGTGGACGGGCAGCGTGGCGCACGCCCAGTCCACGACCGTGCCCTTGCCGGCGTCGCCGTACCCGAGGTCGACGACGACGAGGTGCTCGTTCACGGCAGGAGCCCGCCCAGCCCGCCGCCGAGTCCGCCGCCGAGTCCGCCGCCGAGTCCGCCGCCGAGTCCGCCGCCGAGCCCGTCGCCGAGCCCGTCGAGCGGCTCGCCGGTGACCACCGTGCCGCGGTCGAGCCTGGCCAGGGCCCGCGACACCGACGCGCCGGCCGTCGAGCCCAGCTCGGCCAGGTCCTCAAGGCCCTCGTCCAGGCCGATCGCGTCCTCGCCGAGCCCGACGGTGAGCGCGATCGTCTCGCACACGGCGTCGAGGTCGTCCAGCTCCAGCACGTTCTGGCCGAGCAGGCCGCGCCAGGAGTCCAGCACCTCGGGGTCGCCGGCGTAGCTGGCCCCCTGCGGGAGGATGAAGTAGACGTCGTACTTGCGGGTCAGCTCGGCCACGACGTCGTCCACGCCGAGGGGCGCGGTCAGGCGGTCGCCGACGAGGTCCTTGACGTGGTTCCTGGACACCCGCTGGTAGGGCATCTCGTCGCCGATGACGAACAGGTAGCCGCGCCTGCCGCGCTTCTCGTGGCAGTCGATCGAGGTGTGCCTGGCCATGAAGTACATGGCCAGCTCGTAGGACTCGCGCTTCTGCCCGCCGCCGCCGCCCTCCAGCAGGATCAGGCCGAGCTGGTCGTCCATGCGGTTGTCGGACTCGAACTGGCCGACCTGCAGCGGCGCCCGGTCGCAGGTGGCGTCGCCGATCGCGCCGAACATGATCTGCGGGTCGGTGGCGTACCCCTTGCGCAGCAGCAGCCCGAGCAGGTCCGGCAGGCGGGTCTGCAGCGTGCGGGGGACCGCGCGCATCGAGCCGGTCACGTCGAACAGCACGGCGATGGCCAGCGAGTCGGGGTGCTCGGCCGAGTCGCGGCTCTCCCGCGTCACGCCGAAGGGGTCGAGGTCGGGGTGGACGCGCCGGGCTCCGCCGTCGCTGTAGGCGAAGGCGCTGGAGCCGGTGGCCGCGCGGTAGCGCGCGGCGGAGTCGTAGACGTTCGTGGACCAGATTCCGCTGCCCATGGCAGCCTCCCTCAAAGGTGGAGCGGACGGTACGTACGGGGCCCGTAGAGGTCGTCGAGCAGGCCGTCGAGCTCGCGCAGCAGCTCCCACGCGTCGGACGGCGGCCGCAGCAGGCAGCCCCGGACGAAGGCGCGCATCCGGCGCGGGCACTCGCCCATCAGGTGGTCGACGCACCGGGTCAGGGCGGCGATGTCGGCGCGTTCGTCGAGCCGGTCGCCGTGGCACCAGTCGACCAGCACGAGCCCGTGGTCGAGGGGATGGACGAGGACGTGGCGGGGGAGCACCGCGCCGTGCGCGACGCCGGCCCGGTGGGCGAGCCCGGCGGCCACGAGCAGCCGCCGCCAGATCCACGCCACGTCGCGGGGGTCGAGCCCGGTGCCGGCGCGTTCCAGGGTGACGAACCCGGCGGGCGCCCGGCTGACCACGTTCGCCTGCCGGACCACCTCGCCGCCGCGGTAGCGGAAGCTCGCGACGAGGCGGGGGACGTACGGCAGGAAGCGCGGGTCGCCGTCGGCCGCGATCTTCCGCAGCGCGGCGGCCTCGCGGACCAGCAGCCGGTCGGCGGCCGGGTCGCGGGCCACCTTGAGCAGCGAGTCGCGCTCGGCGCCGCGCCCGGCCGGGTAGAGCACGGCGGTGCCGCCCTTGTGCAGCGGCGGCCCGACCAGGAAGTCGCCGACCCGCTGACCGCGCTGGTAGGTCTCCCAGAGCGCGACCAGCCGCTTGAACGCCTCCTCGCCGCCCGGCGCGAGGTCGGGATGCAGCGCCCTGGCCAGCCGCCGGTAGACGCGGGCCGCGGACCCGCCGGCGAAGAGCTCCTGGGCCGATCGCGCGCCCATGACGATCGCCGCCGCCCGCTCGGTGTTCACCGCACCTCCTCCTCCCGGGCGGGCCGCAGCAGCGCGGGGTGGAGCAGCCGGGCGTCGCCCGCCCGGTAGAGCTTGGCCCGCGGCCCGCCCCTGGGGCCGCCGGTCTCGGTGGTCTGGCCGGTGCTCTCGACGAACCCGGGGACGGACAGGACCTTGCGGTGGAAGTTGCCCGCGTGCAGCGGCGTGCCCCACACGGTCTCGTAGATCAGCCGCAGCTCCGAGACGGTGAACTCGGGACCGGCGAACGCCGTGGCCAGCGGCGTGTACTCCAGCTTCGACCGGGCCCGCTCGACGCCGTCGGCCAGGATGCGGGCGTGGTCGAAGGCCAGCGGCGGCACGTCGTCGACCGGGTGCCAGACGGCCGCGGCGGCGTCCGTGCCGGGCCGGGGGTCGGGCAGGTCGGGGGCGAAGGCGAGGTAGGAGATCGACACCACCCGCATGCGGGGGTCGCGGCCGGGGCCGCCGTAGCTGGCGAGCTGCTCGATGTGCGCCGGGCGGGTGGCCACGCCGGTCTCCTCGGCCAGCTCGCGCACCGCCGCCTCGGCCAGGTCCTCGTCCGGCTTGATGAAGCCGCCGGGCAGGGCCCAGCGGCCCGCGTACGGCTCCACGCCGCGCTCGACGATCAGGACGTGCAGCCGCCGGTCGCGGATCGTCAGCGCGACCACGTCGACGGTGACCGCGACCGGCGCGTAGAGCCGGGGGTTGTAGCCGGCCAGGAACTCTTCCATCCCCAAGTCCTTCTCAGTTCGAGTCAATCTCGATCTGAGAATAACTCCGCCGACGGGTGTGTGTCGATAGGGTTGGCGCATGATCCGTCACATTGTGCTGTTCACCTGGTCCGACGACGCCACCGACGAGCAGAAGGCCGCGGTCGCGACCGAGCTGCGCAAGCTGCCGGGCGAGATCCCGCAGCTACGGGCGTACACGGTGGGGCCCGACGCCGGCATCACCCAGGGCAACCACGACTTCGCCGTGGTCGCCGACCTCGACAGCGTGGACGACTTCGTGATCTACCGCGACCACCCCCGCCACCAGGCCGTGATCGCGGAGCACATCAAGCCGATCCTGGCGACCCGCGCCGCCGTGCAGCTCAGCCTCTAGAGCCCTCTAGAACTCGGGCGGGTGGTTCTCGCGGTGCATCAGCCGGTCTTCGGAGGTGCGCCCGCGCCGGGGCGCGAGCACGATGCTCAGCACGACGCCCACGCCTCCGACGATCATGAAGATGACGCCGATGATGTCCATGTGCACGCTCTGGCCGAACACGTCGGGTTCGATGGCGAACCGCAGGATGGCGCCGAGCGTGAGGAAGAAGATGCTGACCCCGACACCCATGACGACCTCCAGGCAAAGGCGAGATGTGCCCACGGTCATACCCGGGTATCGGTGACCACACCCTCGCCGCGTCAGGCGAGACAGGACAGTGGCTGCCCGCCGTTGTAGGCGATCATGTCCTGGACGGCCGCGCCGACGTCGATCGGCGCCCCCGGCGGGCGGCCGTCCAGCTCGGCGTAGGCCCGGTGCAGGTTGCCCACGATCCGTTCGGGGTCGAGCAGCGCGCCCCACTCGCCGAGGTCGGTCTCCCGCGCCGCCTCCAGGGGCGTCCGGCCCGCCGCGTGGCCCCGCCGGGCGGTCTCCTGGACGAACCGCAGGTAGCCCTCGACCCGGTCGTAGACCTCCGGCCCGCACACCTCGCCGTGCCCGGGGACGATCGTCTCCGCGCCCAGCTCCCTGAGCGTGTCCAGGGCGGCGATCGTCCCGGCCACCGAGCCCATCAGGACGAACGGCGTGCCGCCGTTGAAGACCAGGTCGCCGGAGAACAGCACCCGCCGCTCCGGGATCCAGACGATCGAGTCGTTGGTCGTGTGCGCGGCCGGCCCGACGTGCCGCACCTCGCAGCGCAGGTCGTCGGAGTAGAGGGTGACCCCCTCGGTGTACGTCAGGAACGGCGGCGCGACCTCCATCGTCCCCCACACGACCTCCGGCGACCAGGCCCCCCGGTACGCCGGAACGCCGTCGGCCAGGATCTGGGCGCGTACGCCCTCGTGCCCGACGATCGTGGCCTCAGGGAACAGCCAGTTGCCGAAGGTGTGGTCGCCGTGGTGGTGGGTGTTGACCAGCGTGGTGATCGGCCTGCCGCTGACCTTGGCGACGGCCGCCCGCAGCTCGCGGGTGCGGCGCTCGGTCGAGCAGGCGTCCACGCAGATCACGCCGCGCCGCCCGGCCAGGAAGCCGGTGTTGTTGATCCACCAGCTCCCGTCGGGCTGGACGTAGGCGTAGACGCCCTCGCAGACCTCTTCGACGCGCGGCGGGGGCAGGGGGTGGTCATGAGGTGAGGAGCTCATGCCCGGAACCTAACAGCGACGCCCGCCCCCCGGACGGGGAGCGGGCGTCCCGGAATGCGGATCAGGCTCAGAAGGCCTCTTCGGGAAGCTCCATGAGGTCCTGGCCGGTGGCGGCGAGGACGCGCCGCTCGGCCGCCAGCCGGGGCAGCACGGTCGTGGCGAAGAACGACGCCGCGGCCACCTTGCCCTGGTAGAACGGGTCCTCCGACTCGGCCAGCCGGGCCAGGGCCACCTCGGCCTGGCGCAGCAGCAGCCAGCCGATCACCAGGTCGCCCAGCGCGAGCAGGAACCGGGTGCTGTTCAGGCCGACCTTGTAGACCTCCTCCGGCTTCTCCAGCGAGCCGAGCGCCCAGCCGGCCATGGTGTCGCCCATGACCTTGACGTCGGCGGCGGCCTCGGCGAGCAGCTTGCGCTCCTCCTTGAGCCGGCCGTTGCCCGCCTCGGAGGCGGCGAACTCGTTGATCTCGGCGAGCAGCGCGCCCACCGCGGCGCCCTGGTTGCGCAGGATCTTCCGGAAGAACAGGTCGAGGCCCTGGATCGCGGTGGTGCCCTCGTACAGGGAGTCGATCTTGGCGTCGCGGATGTACTGCTCGATCGGGTAGTCCTGCAGGTAGCCCGAGCCGCCCAGGGTCTGCAGCGAGCGGGCCAGCAGCTCGTACGAGCGCTCCGAGCCGACGCCCTTGACCAGGGGCAGCAGCAGGTCGTTCATGGCCTCCGCGTGCCGGTCCGCCGGGTCGATCAGGAGGGCGTCCTGGAAGGTGGCCGTGTAGAGGACCAGGGCGCGCATGCCCTCGGCGTACGCCTTCTGCAGCATCAGCTCGCGGCGCACGTCCGGGTGGTGGGTGATGGTCACCCGGGGGGCGGACTTGTCGGCCATCTTGGTCAGGTCCGCGCCCTGGTAGCGGGACTTGGCGTAGTCGAGGGCGTTCAGGTAGCCGGTGGAGAGCGTGGCGATGGCCTTGGTGCCGACCATCATGCGGGCGTGCTCGATCACCATGAACATCTGCTTGATGCCCTCGTGCACGTCGCCGACCAGCCAGCCGATCGCCGGGTGCTTGTCGCCGAAGGTGAGCTCGCAGGTCGTGGAGACCTTCAGGCCCATCTTCTTCTCGACGTTGGTGACGTAGGCGCCGTTGCGCTCGCCCAGCTCGCCGGTCTCCAGGTCCACGTGGAACTTGGGCACCAGGAACATCGACAGGCCCTTGGTGCCCGGACCGTGGCCCTCGGGACGGGCCAGGACCAGGTGGAAGATGTTGTCGGCCATGTCGTGCTCGGCGCTGGTGATGAAGCGCTTGACGCCCTCGATGTGCCAGGTGCCGTCGGGCTGCTGGACCGCCCTGGCCCGGCCGGCGCCGACGTCCGAGCCGGCGTCCGGCTCGGTGAGCACCATGGTGGCGCCCCAGTTCTTCTCGATGGCCAGCTCGGCGAAGCGCTTCTGCTCCGGCGTGCCCAGCTTCCACAGGGTGTAGGCGAAGTTGGGGCCGGCGGCGTACATGTACAGGGCCGGGTTGGAGCCGAGCACCATCTCGGCCGTCGCCCAGGCGAGGCTGCGCGGGATGCCGGGGCCGCCCAGCTCGGCGGGCAGGTCGAGGTGCGCCCAGCCGCCGTCCACCAGCGCCTTGAACGACTTCTTGACGCCGGCCGGGACGGTCACCGTGCTCGTCGCGGGGTCGAACACCGGCGGGGTGCGGTCGCCCTCCTCGAAGGAGTCGGCGAGCACGCCGGTCGCCAGCCTGTTGACCTCGTCCAGGATGCTCCGCGCGACGTCCTCGTCCACTTCGCCGAAGGGCCCGGTGCCGAGGATCTCGCGTCGACCGAACACCTCGAAGAGGTTGAATTCCAGGTCACGCACGTTGCTCTTGTAGTGGCCCATGGGTGCAGATCTCCTTGAACCGAGGTCTTCATGTACTGGCCAGTAACCTTACCTGCAATGCTACCCGTGGGTAACCCCGCCCATGCGTGGCATGCTCGACTCCATGGACGCCGAAGAACTCGCCACAAGATGGCGGGAGCGACTGGAATCCTGGGCCATCCCCGAGGAGATCCTGGCCAAGGCTCCGGCCGATCCGTGGAGCCACTCGCCGGAAAGGTTCGCCACGCGGACCGACCGGGCGCTGGCCGAGCCCGACGACGGCCCGACCATGACCCGGCTCGCCGAGGCGCTGCCCGACAAGGGCACGCTGCTCGACGTCGGCTCGGGTCCCGGCGCCGCGTCGCTGCCGCTGCGCGAGCGCATCGGTCACCTCTACGCGGTCGACACCTCCGCGCCGATGCTGGAGGGCCTGAAGGTCAGGGCGATGAACCTCGGCGTGCCCGCCACCACCGTCGAGGGGCGCTGGCCCGACGTGGCCGACCAGGTGCCGGTGGCCGACGTGTCCGTCGCCGCGCACGTGGTCTACAACGTGCCCGACCTGGCGCAGTTCCTCCAGGCGCTCGACAGCCGCACCCGCGGCCGGGTGGTGCTCGAACTGCCCCACCGCCATCCCATGAGCTGGATGACGCCGCTCTGGCAGCACTTCCACGGCGTCGACCGCCCGGTCCGGCCCATCGCGGAGGACTGCGTGGCCCTGGCCGCGGCGCTGGGCTTCCCGGTGCGCGTGGAGGAGCGGGAGGCGCCCCTGGAACGTTTCACGACCGTCGAGGAGCTGGCCGAGAGCGCCTGCCGCCGGGTGTGCCTCGACCCGTCCAGGGTGGCGGAGGTGGCCGAGACCGCCGTCGAGCTGGGCATGTGGCCGGTGCCGCGCGATCGGTGGGTCACCGTCTGGTGGGAATGATCCGTTTTGCTCAGCCGTTGTATGAATTGAGCTGACGCTCCCGGACGAGACGCGCCGTACCCGGACACGCCAAGACGACGCACGTACCCGTACGTCTCGTCCTCAGGAGTCTGATCATGGCGTGGATCCTCATCGTGCTGGCCGGCCTGTTCGAGGTGGCCATGGCACTGTCGCTCAAGCTCAGCAACGGCCTCAGCAACCTGTGGTGGACCCTGTCCTTCCTGGCCACGGCCGCCCTCAGCTTCGGGCTGCTCGCCTACGCGCTCAAGTCCCTGGAGGTCGGCACCGCGTACGCCGTGTGGACCGGCATCGGGGCCGTCGGCACCGCGATCCTCGGCATGGTCGCCATGGGCGACGACGTGTCGCCGCTGCGCCTGACCTCGATCGCGCTCATCCTGGCCGGTGTCGTGGGGCTCAATCTGGCTGGTGGACACTAGTGCGATGATTGAGATTCACGCTGTCACCGTCGACGCCGCCGATCCCTACGAGCTCGCGAACTGGTGGAGCCAGGCCACCGGGTGGCCGCTCGGCGAGGGTGACAAGCCGGGCGCCGACGAGGTGATGCTGCGTACGCCGCGCGACCCTTTCCTGCTGTTCATCCGCGTGCCCGAGGCCAAGACGGGGAAGAACCGGGTGCATTTCGACGTCAACGGCACCGAGGGCCGTACGCGTGACGAGGAGGTCGAGCGGCTGCTCGGCCTCGGCGCGACCGTCTTCCAGGACCAGCGCAGGCCCGACGGCACGGGCTGGGTGACCATGCTCGACCCCGAGGGCAACGAGTTCTGCGTGTGCCGGAGCGAGGCGGAGAGGGCCTTGCCGGAATGATGTTCTGTCGGTGAAGCTTGCCCCATGAGCGTGAGGGCCGTCGCCTGAGGTGGCCGCGCGGTTGCGCTGGCGGCGGCGTCCGCCGGCGAGAAGAGGGAGCGCGCCCGGCGGGCGGGAGCCGACGACGTGATCGGCTACGACGGGCTCAAGGAAGCGGCCAGGGCGTGGTCCGTGGACGTGGCCGTCGACCCGGTCGGCGGCGAGCTGTCCGAGCGGGCCCTTCGCGGGTTGCGCGAGGGCGGGCGGTTCCTGGTCGTCGGATTCGCCTCGGGCGGGATCGCGAGGCTGCCGGCCGACCAGGTGCTGCTGCGTAACCGGGCCGTGGTGGGCGTCGACCGGGGCGCGTGGTCCATGGGCCACGCCGCGGAGAACCGGGCAATGCTCGAAGGTCTCACTGGGAAGATCGTGCTCGTCCCTTCATCGTGAGGGTGAGGATCGCGGCGATCAGGTAGACCAGCGCGCCGTGCCACATCGCCTGCACGGCCGAGCCGAACACGCCCTCGTCGTCGAGCACGAGCTGCACCGGGTAGTCGAGCACCGCCGTGATCGCGGCGGGCAGGAGCGCGAACTTCCACGGGTGCCGCAGCGACCACAGCCGCGCCTGGCGGGTGACGCGGTCGCCCTCGTGCGGCTTGGCGACCGCGCCGATCGCGGCGATCAGCGCGAACAGGCTGATGCCGAGGCCCAGGGCCCAGACCAGGTCACCGCCGCCGGTGACCAGGCCCATCCCGAAGCTGGCGCCCGACACCACGACGCCGCCGATGGCGGCGGTCTTCCAAGGGGCGCCCCGCAGGGCCGCCGCGGACAGTGAGACCTCGTCGCGCCTACTGATTTCGTTCATGTCCTCATGGTGCCGCCACGGGCCCCCATGAGGCATCGGGGACGGACCCTGACCTGTCCCTGACATGATTCCCATATGACGGAAATCGCCATTGTGCAGTTGGGGCCGGACGAAGGAGAACGGCTGAGGGACGTCCGGCTGCGGGCGCTGCAGGAGTCACCGGACGCGTTCGGCTCCTCCTACGCGCGCGAGGTCGCGTTCTCCGCAGACGACTGGGCCGATCGGCTGAAGAACCCGCACTCGCGGTGGTGGGTGGCCGAGGACGACGACCTGGGCGACGTCGGCCTGGTGTGCATGCTCCTGGAGGAGACCGGCGCCCACCTGCTGTCCATGTGGGTCGCCCCCGAGGCCAGGGGCCGCGGGCTCGCCTCCCGCCTGGTCGACCGGTCCGTCGAGTGGGCCCGTTCGGCCGGGGCCGAGCAGGTGCAGCTCTGGGCCGTCGACCGCAACCACGCCGCCCGCGCGCTCTACGCGGCCAAGGGCTTCGTGCGCAGCGGCAAGGTCATGGCCCTGCCCTCCAACCCGTCCCTGATGGAGTCCCACTACGTGTTGTCCCTGCTGTTCCGCCAGGCCCGCAAGGAGGACGTCCCGGCCATCGTCCGGCTGCTGGCCGATGACCCGCTCGGCGCCGCCCGCGAGGGAGACCCCGACGACACCCGCTACCTGATGGCCTTCGACCGCATCGAGGCCAACCCGCACGACGAGCTCATCGTGGCCGAGCGGGAGGGCGAGGTGGTCGGCACGATGCAGCTCACGTACCTGGCCGGGCTGTCGCGGCTGGGTTCCGAGCGGTGCCAGATCGAGGCCGTCAGGGTGGCCGCCTCGACGCGCGGCCAGGGGCTCGGCGGCAAGATGATCCAGTGGGCCGTCGACCGGGCGCGGGCCAGGGGGTGCGCCGTCGTCCAGCTCACCTCCGACAAGTCGCGTACCGACGCCCACCGCTTCTACGACGCGCTCGGCTTCACCGCCTCCCACGAGGGCTACAAACTCTCACTCGGCTGACGCGGCGTCGGCGAGCTGGGTCAGCATCCAGCGGCACCACTCGGCCCGGTGCCGCTCGTAGCTCAGCCCGCAGCGCAGCGTCGCGTAGCCGCCGAACCCGGGGTCGCCGAAGGCCGGCCGGCCGCCGAACGACGCCTCCTGCCGCTCGTAGTCGGCCAGCCGCTCCTCGTGCGCGGCGAGCTGGTCGGCGAACAGTCGCCGCAGCAGCTCCGGCTCGGCCAGCCACGCCGCGTACGTCTTCAGCACCAGCTCGTCGCGCTCCGGCCGCTCGCGCGGCGGCTCGGTGACCCATGCCCGCAGCGCCGCCAGGCCCTCGGCGGTCAGGTGGTAGACCTTCTTGGCCTGCGGCCCAGGCCCGTGCGCGCTCTCGAACCCGACCAGCCCGGCCGCCCGCAGCTTCTGCAGTTCGGCGTGGATCTGGCTGTGGCCGGCCGTCCAGAAGTAGCCGACCGGCCGCCGCATGGCCGCCGCGAGGTCGTATCCGGTGCGATCGCCGCGCGCCAGCACGGCCAGGATCGCGTATCCGAGCGTTGAGGTCATGGTGGGTCCAAGGATATGGTGCTTGCGGCACTATGTCAGTTCAGACATAGTCAGGAGAAGGGCGCGGCGGCCATGCGAAAGATCGTCGGATGGATGGCACTCCTCACCATGGGGCTGACCGGCTGCGGGGGCGCGGTCGGCGCCGGCACCACCGCCGTCCGCACGACGGCCGCCGAGTCCCGCGCCCCTGCCGGGGAAACGACCCCCGCCACGACCCCCGCCACGACCCCCGCCACGACCCCCGCCACGACCCCCGCCACGACCCCCGCCACGAGCGCGCCCACGAGCGCGCCGCCGACCGGCCCCAACGTCTCGGGCTGCTTCACCGAGCGGGACGGCAAGATCTTCACCCACGTCCGCGGCCTGCCCGGCGTGATCGCCGGCGACGGCCCGGTGGGCGTGGTGATCAGCTACGAGCGCCGCGGCACCGTGTGCTCCTGGCGCCCGCTGTCGGACCGCCTGGTCGCCGCCGGCTACCGCGTCCTGCTGTACGCCAGGGACGCCGGCCTGCTCCCGGAGGACGGCGCGGTCGCCATGGGCAAGCGCCTGGCCAAGGAGAAGGGCGTCGAGCGGCTGTTCCTGGTCGGCGGCTCGATCGGCGCCACGGCCTCGGTCCCGGCGGCCGAGCGGCTGGGCGCCGAGGTGGCCGGCGTCGTCGCCCTGTCCGGCGAGATCGACGAGGGCGACGCCGCCGCGCTCACCGTGCCGCTGCTGCAGATCGGCTCCGAGCACGACTCCTACGGCGGCGCCGCATCGATGCGCGCGACCGAGGCCGCCGCGACCAAGTCCCCGGACAACCAGGTGCTGATCATTCCGGGCGAGTCGCTGCACGCCTCGGCCCTGCTCGGCAGCCCGCACGCCGCCAAGGTGCTCGACACGGTCGTGGCGTTCATGGACCGGCACAAGGGCTGACCTCCACCAGGTCATGGACCGGCACAAGGGCTGACCTTCACCAGGTCATGGACCGGCACAAGGGCTGACCTTCACCAGGTCATGGACCGGCGCAAGGGCTGATCTCGACCAGGTTGTCGTGGAAGGCGGGCCCCCGGCCCATGTCGCCGTCTCGCTCGGCCACGACCGCGTTGGCGTTCGCGCCGCCCGGGGTCAGCTTCGGCCACCGGCCCTTGGGCGAGGCCACCACGCCGGGCGCGACCCGGTCGCTGATCTCCACGTCGGCCAGGAACTCGCCGCCGTCGTTGTGCACCCGTACGCGCTGCCCGGCCACCAGCCCCCGGGCCGCCGCGTCGGCCGGGTTCACCAGCACGGCCGGCCCCTTGGCCCGCCGCCGCAGCTCCGGATTGTTGGCGAAGATCGTGTTCAGGAACGTGTGCGAGGCCGGCGTGACCAGCGTCAGCGGGTACGCCGACCGCTCGGCGGCCGCCGTGTGCGAGGGCACGTACGCCTTCCCGGCGGGCGGGAAGCGCAGCCGCCCGGACGGCGTCGGGAAGCCCTCGGCGAACGGCGCGAACGGCTTGGGGTAGTTCATCCGCACCCACCCCTCCTTGCGCAGCCGGTCCAGCGTGACGCCTTCGAGCGACGGGTGCCCGCCCGACAACAACGACTCGGCCAGCTCCAGGTCGGAGTCGTACAGGGACGGCTCGCTCAGCCCCATGTGCGCGGCCAGCCGGCGGAAGGTCTCGGTGGTGGACAGGCACTCTCCGGGCGGCGGCACGGCGGGCTCGTTCCACAGCAGGTACATGTGGCCGTAACCGGCGTGCAGGTCCATGTGCTCGGTCTGCATGGTCGCGGGCAGCACGATGTCGGCGTAGTCCACGGTGTCGGTCGGGAACTGCTCCATGACGACCGTGAACAGGTCCTCGCGGGCGAGCTGCCGCCTGATCGCGTTGGCGTCGGGGGTCGAGCCGAGCGGGTTGGCGGCGTACACCCACAGACATTTGACGTCGTCGAGCTGGGAGCCGAGCTTGGTCATGACCAGCGTGCGCACCGGCTTGGCCAGCAGGTCGTCGCGGGTGTCGACGGTCACGCGCACGTGACCGCTCGTCGAGTACGCCACGCCGCCGCCCGGATGCCGCCAGTCGCCGGTCACGCCGGGGATCGCGGCGATCGTGCGCATCGCGGTGCCGCCGCCGGCGTGCCGCTGGATGCCCATGGTGGCGCGGATCGCGGTCGGCCGGGTGTGGGCCAGACGCATCCCCAGGCTGTGGACGTCCTCGGGCGGGATGCCGGTGATCTCCGCCACCCGCTCCACCGGGTACTCCAGGATCTCCTTGCGGAAGTCCTCCCAGCCCTCGGTGTGCTCGGCCAGGAACTCCTCGTCCTGGGCGTTCTCCGCGAGCACGACGTTGAGCAGCCCGAGCGCGAGCGCGGCATCCGTGCCCGGCCTGATCGCCAGGTGCTGGTCGGCCTGGTCGGCGGTCCTGGTGCGGATGGGGTCGATGGCGACCACGTGCGCGCCGTCCGCGCGGGCGTCCTGGATGAACTTCCACAGGTGGTGGCCGCTGGTCAGCGTGTTCGTGCCCCAGAGCAGGATCAGCCTGGCCTGGGCGAAGTTCTCCGGGTCCATGCCGCCCGCGGTGCCGTTGGCCTTCATCAGCCCGCTGCTGCCGGCCGCCGAGCAGATGTTCAGCCAGTGCTTGGACGCCCCCAGCACGTTCCAGAACCGGCGGCCCGCCACGCCCTCGCAGCCCTGGAGGTAACCCAGCGACCCGGTGCCCAGGTACGGCCAGATCGCCTCGCCGCCGTGCTCGTCCACGATGGCGCGCAGGCGGGTCGAGATCTCGTCGAGCGCCTCGTCCCAGGTGATGCGCTCGAACTGGCCCGACCCCTTCGGCCCGGTGCGCCGCATCGGGTACAGGATGCGGTCCTGCGCCTGCGTGTGCTCCAGGTACCGGTTGACCTTCACGCACAACGCGCCGCGGGTGTAGGGGTGGTCGGGGTTGCCGCGCATCTTGACGGCCTGCCCGTCCCGTACGGTCACGATCCAGGAGCAGGTGTCGGGGCAGTCAAGCGGACATGCCCCCAAAACCCTCAAATCACCCGACATGCGCACAGCCTACGTCGAGAGGCCCGCGCCCGCCGTCCCCGCGACACCGCCGAGCCGACCTCGTGAAAGAAGTCAAAGGTGAACGGCAGGAGTTCCACCGTGTACCCTGCCTCGCGCAGCCTGGCCGCGGTGTACTCGGCCGACGCGTCGTGACCGGGCCGCCCGGCCGCGCGGTTTTCCCCGCGGGCGCCGGGCGTCGGGGGCGACGAGGGCCGGCACCGGCACCGCGGGAGTGAACATGCCAGACACGCGGGCAGGCCGACGCCGGTCGGGTCCTCACCCGGTGCGCGCGCCGGAGCGGCGAACGAGGACACTGGACAACAGAGATCGTACGGTCCGGCCGGGAAGGTGCAGAATCACTGTCGGTGGCCGAAATCAGGGAACGAGACGATGACACGGAGGACCTCACGGAGGGGGATCCAGCCGTGTCCGAGCCACGCGCCGACGGCGGCGTCTACGTAGTCGAGCCGCTCCTTCCCCAGCGGCTGCGGCGGCCGTCCGACCTGCTGCGCTTCTTCGCGACGCTGGCGGTGCTCGCGGCGGTGATCCTGCTCGCCCTCGTCGCCAAGCAGACGCTCAACGGCCTGGAGCAGGACGTCAAGGTCGGCGCCGAGATGGTCCCGCTGCTCAGCCGGGTCGCGGCCTTCATCGGCAGCGCGGCCGTGCTCATCGTGCCCGCCGCGTTCGCCGTCGAGCGGGTCTTCCACCGCGACGGCCTGCGCGTCGCCGAAGGGCTGATCGCGGCCATCATCGGCATGGCCGGGTCGTTCCTGCTCGGCCAGTGGATCGAGGCCAGCAGCCTGACCGACCTGCGCATCCTGCTCACCGGCGACCGCGCGATCGAGCCGCTGAACACGCTGCTCACCTCGGTGATCGCCTACACCACCGCAGTGCGCATCGCGCGCCGCCCCACGTGGCGCATGCTCATGTGGACCTCGATCGCCCTCTACATCCTCACCTACTTCTCCGGCAGGCAGATCACCCTGCCCAGCGCCATCGTGACCGTCCTGGTCGGCATGGCCATCGGCTACGCCACCCTCTACGGCGTCGGCAGCCCCAACACCCGCCCGCCCGGCAGCGCCGTGGTCGCCGCGCTGCGCAAGCTGTCCTTCTCGCCCGTCTCCGCCCGCCGCATCGAGGACGACCACCAGGGCAGCCGCCGCTACGCCATCGGCCTCAAGGACGGCACCAGCCTCGACGTCACCGTCCTCGACCGCGACCGCCAGGTGGCCGGGCTGCCGTACCGGCTGTGGCGGCGCATCAGGCTCAACTCCGAGACCAGGCGCCGGGCCATCCGCTCGCTCCGGGCCGAGCTGGAACGCGAGGCCCTGATGGCCTACGCGGCCCAGGCCGCCGGCGCCAGCACCCCGCGCCTGCTCGGCACCAGCGAGATCGGCACCGAGGCCGCCCTGCTCGCCTACGAGCACATCGAGACCCGCCCGCTCGACGAGGTGCCCGACGCCGAGATCGACGACGCCCTGCTCGCCCAGATCTGGGAGCAGGTCGAGCTGCTGCAGATCCAGCGGCTGGCACACCGGCGGCTCACCGGCGACAGCATCCACCTCGACCGCGCCGGCCGGGTCGTGCTGACCGACGCCCGCAGCGGCGAGATCGCCGCCGGCGACCTGCTGCTCCGGCTCGACATCGCCCAGCTCCTCACCTACCTGGCGCTGCGCGTCGGCGCCGAGCGCTCGGTCCGGGCCGCCGCCGCCGTGATGGGCCCCGACGCCCTCGCCGCCGCCATGCCGCTGCTCCAGCGCATCGCCCTGACCAGGGAGACCCGCTCGGCCCTGTCCAAGGCCAAGAACGTGCTGACGGGCCTGCGCGACCACATCGTCGCCCTCAAGCCCCAGGGCAAGGTCGAAGAGGTACGCCTGGAGCGCTTCCGCCCGCGCACCCTGATCACGATCATCGCCAGCACGGTCGCCGCCTACGTCGTGCTGTCCCAGCTCAGCAAGGTCGACCTCTACAAGGTGGTGACCACGGCCAACTGGGGGTGGTCCGGCCTGGCGCTGATCGCCTCGTTCACCAGCTTCGTCGCCGCCGCCCTCATGCTGCGCGGGTTCGTCCCGGAACGCCTGCCGTTGTGGCGTACCGTCCTGGTGCAGTTCGCGTCGTCGTTCGTCAAACTGGTCGCGCCCGCCGCGGTCGGCGGCGTCGCGATCAACACCCGCTACCTGCAGAAGCGCGGCATCGCGCCGGCGCTCGCGGTGGCCAGCGTGGGCGCCTCGCAGCTCATCATGCTGGTCTTCCACATCGCCCTGCTGCTGCTGTTCGCCTACATCACCGGCTCCGACGCCGCCACCTCCTTCACCCCCTCGCGCGGCCTGGTCGTGGCGATGCTCGCCATCGCGCTGCTGGTCGCGGTGGTGCTCGGCGTGCCGCCGCTGCGCAGGATGGTGACCGTGCGCATGCGCAGGCTGTTCTCGAACGTGCTGCCCCGCCTGCTCGACGTGCTCCAGTCGCCGGCCAAGATGATCGAGGCCGCCTTCGGCACGCTCATGATCACGATCGCGTTCGTGGCCTGCCTCGACGCCTGCGTCGCGGCGTTCGGCGGCGAGCTGAGCTTCACCGCCGTCGCCGTCGTCTACCTCACGGCCAACGCCATCGGCTCGGCCGCCCCCACGCCGGGCGGCCTCGGCGCCGTCGAGTACGCGCTCACCCTCGGCCTGGTCGCGGCCGGCCTCGAATGGGACCTGGCCGCCTCGGCCGTGCTGCTGCACCGGCTGCTCACGTTCTGGCTGCCGGTGCTGCCGGGCTGGGCCGCCTTCACCTACCTCCAGCGGCACGAGGCCCTGTGAACCGCACTCGGGCAGAACAGGACCCCGTGCGCCGCGGGTGAGTCAGCGGGCCGACGTGACCGGCTCGGTGATCTTGTCGATCGCCGCCAGCTCGCTCTCGGTGAACACCGGGCCGTCCACGCACGCCACGTTGTCCTCCAGCTGCCGGACGCTGCTCGCCCCGATCAGCACGCTCGTCACCCGCGGGTCGCGCAGCGTCCACGACAGTGCCATCTGGGCCAGCGTCTGGCCCCGGCCCCTGGCGATCTCGTTGAGGTCGCGCGCCAGGTCCCGGTCGATCTGCTCGGCGCTCAGGAACCGGCTCGTCGCCGCCCGCGAGCCCTCGGGCACGCCCTCCAGGTAGCGGTCGGTGAGCAGCCCCTGCGCCAGCGGCGAGTACACGATGCAGCCCATGCCCGCCTCCTCCAGCACGTCGAGCAGTCCGTCGTCCTCGATCCACCGGTTGATCATCGAGTACGACGGCTGGTGGATGAGCAGCGGCGTGCCCAGCTCGCGCATGATCCGCGCGGCCTGCGCGGTCTGCTCGGCCGAGTAGTTGGAGACGCCCGCGTACAGCGCCTTGCCCGAGCGCACCGCCCGGTCCAGCGCCCCCATGGTCTCCTCCAGCGGCGTCTCCGGGTCCGGACGGTGGCTGTAGAACACGTCCACGTACTCCAGGCCCATGCGGGCGAGCGACTGGTCGAGGCTGGCCAGCACGTACTTGCGCGACCCCCACTCCCCGTACGGCCCCGGCCACATGTCGTACCCGGCCTTGGTCGAGATGACCAGCTCGTCCCGGTACGCCGCGAAGTCCTCCCGCAGGATCCGCCCGAAGTTCCGCTCCGCCGACCCGTACGGCACGCCGTAGTTGTTGGCCAGGTCGAAATGCGTCACCCCGAGGTCGAACGCGCGCCGCAGCACCGCCCGCGAGTTCTCGATCGGCCGGTCGTCGCCGAAGTTGTGCCACAACCCCAGCGACACCGCCGGCAACTTCAGCCCGCTGCGCCCACTGCGGTTGTACGGCTGACGCTCGTACCGCTGCTCATCGGCCACGAAGCTCACGCCGTCCCCCTCTCGATGATCCAGGACAGCGCGAACGCCTCCTCGCGCCAGGCGTCGTACCGGCCGCTGCGCCCGCCGTGCCCCGCGCCCATCTCCGTCTTGAGCAGGAACGGCCCGCCGGACGCGGTCGCCCGCAGCCGCGCGATCCACTTGGCCGGCTCGTGGTACAGCACCCGCGTGTCGTTCAGGCTGGTGATCGCCAGAATCGGCGGGTACACCCTGCCGTCCACGTTCTCGTACGGCGAATAGCTCTTCATGTACGCGTAGACGTCCGGATTGTGCAGCGGATCGCCCCACTCGTCCCATTCGATCACCGTCAGCGGCAACGACGGGTCGAGGATCGTGTTGAGCGCGTCCACGAACGGCACCTCGGCCACCACGCCCGCGAACTCCTCGGGAGCCAGGTTCGTCACCGCCCCCATCAGCAGCCCGCCCGCCGAGCCGCCGCGCGCGACGATCCGCCCGCTCCAGCCGCTCGCCTTGAGATGCCGGGCCGCCGCCACGAAGTCGGTGAACGTGTTCCGCTTCCTCGTCAGCTTGCCGTCCTCGTACCAGCGACGGCCCATCTCGCCGCCGCCCCTGACGTGCGCGACGGCGAAGACGAACCCGCGGTCGAGCAGCGACAGCCGGGGAACCGAGAACCCGGGGTCGATCGAGGTCTCGTAGCTGCCGTAGCCGTAGAGCAAGGTCGGGGCAGGCGTCGTGGTGTCCTTGCGCTTGACGATCGAGATCGGCACGCGCGTGCCGTCCTCGGCCGTCGCCCACTCCCGGAACTGCTCGTAGTCGCCCGCGTCGTAGCCGCCCAGCACCGGACGCTGCTTGAGCAGGATCAGCTCGTGCGAGTCCAGCTCGTAGTCGTAGACGCTCGGCGGCGTCACCATGCTCGTGTACGCCAGCCTGAGCCGCGTCGTCGTGAACTCGGGGTTGCCCGCCGGGCCGACGTCGTACAGGGGCTCGGGGAAGTCGATCTCGTACGCGTTCCGCTCGGCGGCCTCGATCCGCTCCCGCCAGCCCGCGCCCGCGGCGCCGTAGGGCAGCACCCGCAGGCCGGTCAGCCCGTCACGGCGGAAGTGCACGACGGCATGGTCGGAGAAGGCGTCGATCTCCAGCAGCCTGGTGTCCTCGCGGTGCCCGATCAGCGGGGTCCAGGAGCCGGGCTCGTCGATGGGGGCCGTGGCCAGCTCGAAGTTCTCGGCGTTCTCGTTGTGCAGGACGTAGAAGAAGTCGCCCGCGTGCTCGACGCCGTACTCCACGCCGGTCTTCCTGGGCCGGACGACCTGGAACTCGCCGGTGGGGTCGGCGGCGTCGAGGATGCGCACCTCGCTGGTGATCTTGCTGCCCGCGCCCAGCACGAGGTACCGCTCGCTGCGGGTCAGCCCGATGCCCACCCAGTAGCGCTCGTCGGTCTCCTCGTAGACCAGGACGTCCTCTTCCGTCCCGAGGGTGTGCCGGTAGACCTGGTAGGGACGCCAGGCGTCGTCCACCCGCGTGTAGAAGAACGCCGAGCCGTCGGCCGACCAGGCGCCGCCGTAGAAGATGTCCTTGATCTCGTCGGGCAGCACCTCGCCCGTCTCGAGGTTCCTGAACCTCAGCGTGAAACGCTCGTCGCCCTTGTAGTCGGTCGAGTAGGCCAGCATCGTCCCGTCGGGCGCGACGGCGCTGGTACCGACGGAGAAGAACGCGCTGTCGCCGGCGAGCTCGTTGCCGTCGAGCACGACCTGCTCGCGCTCAAGGCGCTCGCCCGGGGTGATCTGCGGCGGCGCGTCACTGTCGGCCGGCACCCGGCAGGACACCGCGTACTGCTTGCCCTCCTCGGTACGCGAGAAGTACCACCACGCCCCCTTACGGCTCGGCACCGACAGGTCGGTCTCCTGAGTGCGCCCCTTGATCTCCTGGAAGACCTGTTCCTGGAGCTCGGCGAGATGCGCGGTGTGCTCTTTGAGAAAGTCGTTCTCTGCCTCCAGGTACGCCGTTGTGTCCGGGTCGTCCTTGTTGCTTAGCCAGGCGTACTCGTCGATGAACGTGTCGCCGTGATGGATGCGCTCAGTCGGTACCTTCTTCGCCACTGGCGGCGTGTTGCTGCTCACGGGGGGAGTCTATGTTCGGCCGTGATCGTTCTGTGGCCGGGAGAGCTGCCGAACGCGTCCCGAGTGGTCGGGAGCGCTGCTAATCTTTAGGAGCCGACGAGGTGCGGCGCAACCCACTCCCTTCACTCCGGTGACTTTGGTGCGTTGCGACGTGTATCGACGGCAATCCCTTCTGGCTCGCGAGTTTGAAGATCGGTTCGCTAACCGAGCGACAGGCTGGTAAGTTAGAGGGGTTGTCCCGGAAGCGGGGCGCGACTTAATTCCAGCAGGTCGAGCAAGTCCGGTCAATTTGACAGAGACTTGAACGGCT
>NZ_JBIATU010000030.1:0-57683 GCF_042892035.1 Nonomuraea sp. NPDC001831
CTCGATCCGCGCCCACGCCCTGTCGGTCAACTCACCGCGTCGCACCACGACAACCATTCAACCGTGCACGTAGATCATTTGTCAGACACTCTCTAAGGGCTGGAACCAACTCTGGCCGTCCCCGGACAACGCCATCAACCACACATCCTCTCCATCGCTCGCATGAAGGGCTTTCGTATGCTTCGGCCGTACGGGGATCAGCGCCATCAGCTCGCCGTCAGCGCCGAGCACGCTGTCGCAGAGGCGGGCGAAGTCGCGACTGGGGCTCTTCAAATCTCGTTCGACCTTGCTGAGCTGGGCCTTGCTGTAGTGGACCCGGTTGGAGAGAGCCGTGAGCGTGAGGCCAGCGGCCAGACGTCGCCTACGCAGCTCCTGACCGAAGCAAGTTGCTTTTTGGACCACCTGACCGCCCTCTCGGCCCGCTGAGCAGTTGAAGTCACTGCCTGCAAGGATGCGCCAGTTGAGCGGCATGGACAAGGGAGGCTGGTCGTTTCCCGTTTCCACTTGTTCCGCGGTCCTCGCGGCTCGTCGAGCGGCCATTCTGAGTCGGCCAGACGGTGGCCCACCTGCCCGCGAGCTCAATCATCAGCGCACTTCTTCTGCGACGAACCACGTCCCCACACCCGCAGCTGAAGAGCGGGAACGCCTTGCAAGATTCCGGCCGCGAGTATCATTTTGACCAGGCCAAACACCCGTCGAGCGATGGACAATGAGAGGTCGTTGCCGAGGCGCCATGCACGTTGGACAGAAACCGCATATCGCGCATCAGTAGATAAGTAGAACTCGAAATGACTCGAGCTCTCCTAAAGCGGGTGCCGCAGGTTCGAATCCTGCCGGGGGCACTCATCTCCACCAGGTATTTGGGCCTCTGACCTGCGGTTTCTCAACCGCAGGTCTTTTGCTTGTAAGCCCCAGTTAGGTCACCAAGGGCAGCCTTATGCAGCCGTAGGACAGAGCTTTGGGGACATACGGGGGATGATCTTGGAAGCGTTTTCCGAGGTCAACAGCGGAATCGGTGACGGTCTGTTGGGACGAACTCGTCGTATCTATGATCGGAATCGTGCAGCGCCTCGCCCTCTTCGATCTAGACAGGACGCTCATAGATCTCGGTGACGCGTTCACGCGGTGGGCGGAGGAGTTCGCCGAGCAGCATCACCTGAGCGGCGAGGACGTCGCCTGGCTCGTCTCCCTGGATCAGGGCGTGCATCCCCATCGAGAGGTGTTCTTCAACGAGGTCCGGCAGCACTTCGCGCTGAGGGAATCAGTCGAGGAGCTTTGGGCCGGCTACCGGCGGCGGATGCCGTACCTCGTGCAGTGCTATCCCGGCGTCCTGTCCGAGCTGGCTGACCTGCGGGCGGCAGGGTGGCGCGTCGGGATCGTCACCAACGGCACGGCGGACAACCAGCTTGGCAAGCTCCAACGAACGGGCCTGGCTGACGCGGTCGATGGCTATGCCGTGTCGGGAGTCGAGGGCGTCAGGAAGCCCGAGACCGGGCTGTTCGAGATCGCCGCGCAGCGGTGCGGAACCGGCCTGGCCCAGGGCGGCTGGATGGTCGGCGACAATCTCATCGCCGACGTCGAAGGAGGCCAGACAGCCGGCCTCCACACGATCTGGATCGATCGCGGGACGTGGCCAGGTCACAAGCATCGGGCCGACCACGTGGTGGCCGGTATCGCCGAGGCATTTGCCGTCATCCGCAACCAGCATCACTGATAGCTCGGCTGAGCGGGTCCGGGGTAGATGACGCCGTCGAGTCCATCCTGAGCTGACCGACGTTACGCTGCGTCCATTTCGAGGAATTGGGCAACTACAACCCTTCGTACATGTACGCAAGGAACCTGCCGTTTGGATCGATTTTTCGGCAAGGATCGCAAATCGGTTGGTTGCCGAGGCAATCGGCACGGGCCGGGTTATCGTCGGTTGGGGGTCCTTAAGGAGCCATACGAGGAGAGATCGGCATGCCTGGTCTTGATCGCGAGGCGATGCAGGCTGCGATGTCCCGCATCCAGAAGCTGTCCGATGACAACTGGTGGGTCCTGCACGCTTCCTGCACCTTGATGGAAGCCCAAGCATGGGTCGGGCCGAGCGGGACCCGTTTCAGCGACACCGTCCACAAGAGCCAGCAGGAGCTGCGCGCGATGCTGGCCAAGGCCGTCTCCTTAGCCCAGGACGAGCTGGCGAGGGCGAAATGAGCTTCAGCGGAGTGAAACTGCCGGAGTTCGACACCCTGGTCACCCGCCACACCGCGGCCGCCATGCAGATCGAAGAACTGGCCTCGTTGCTGTACGGCGAACTCAATGGCGCAGGATTGGATACCGCGCCGGCGGAACGGATCAGGCGACTAGCGACGCAGGTCGGCCAGGAAGCCGAGGACTTGCGCAAACGGCAGAGCATCGTCCGGGAGATGGAACGTGTGAAGGTCCCCCTCGGACCGGCCGCAGCAACGGGAGCCCTCATCGCGATGCCGGACTCTCTCCAACAGGCTCAGGGGCAACTCGACGGCACCTCCGCAGCCAGAGCGGCCAAGGCCGCGGCAGCAGGCGATAAGAACGCGTTGAAGCAACTGCAGGCGTACGTGTCGAAGACGCGCGACGCCACATTCGTCAAGGCGTTCCTCTCCCAACTCGGCGCCAAGGGAGTGACGGAACTGCCCGCCGCGATCGCCGGTCAGCTCAAGGCGGCAGCCTCAGCAGGTGGCACCGGGCAGGCGTCCAAGGAAGCCCGGGAGGCGATGCGACTGCTCGCTACCGCGCTCGCCAAGGGGACCAATCCCAGCGATCCCGCGTACATGGGCGACGCCTTCCTCACCGATCTGGTGAAGCACGGCCGCAGCGAGTTCAAGCTGAACGGCATCTCCTACTTTGGATACCAAGCACAGGCGATGATCTGGCAGGCAAGCGAGGGCAATCCGCCGTTCTCCGAGAAGTTCATGCAGGTTGTCGGACGAGATGCCATCGTCTTCGAGAAGGAGAAGTTCGAAGATCGCTGGAAGGCATCCAAGGACGCGATCGGGAGCGCCCTGGGCAGCCAACAGGTCCCGATGGCGGACCTCGCCACCACGCTCGGCGTGACCCAGTGGATGATTCCCAGGACCCCTACTATCGGCCCGGCAAAACAGCCCATCGACGAGTCGCGGAAGCATCCTGGCTCAGCGGTCATCGACGACCTGTTCCATGCGGCGGCCAGCGATGCGAAGGCTTCACAAGCCCTCCTCAATCACACGCCGGCCGGATGGAAGCAGTCGGTCCTGTCCTACATGCTGACCGACCGCCTCGCCGCATTCCAGTTCCACGGCAACACCGACCCGTTCGCGCAAGCAATGCGGAAGGCGATGACAGGCAAGGACGACACGTCACTGAAACTAACCGGAGAGGCGCTGAACACCCTCAAGGAGCACGCCAAAAGGGTATTCGGGCCAGACGACAACAACCGCCTCTCAATCACCTACCGAAAGCTGTTCGATCAGTTGACCTTCCTCAGGTATCCCGTAGGCAGTGCTTTAGCCGCACATATCGACCAGCTTTACGGCACGTTCGAAACCAAGACCCATGGCTTTTCAGGCATCGACAAGCCTGACATGGATCGACTACTCGTTCTAGTGAGCGGCGACAAGGACGCCGCAACGCAACTTCAAGCTGCCGAAGCTGGCAGGGTGGGCGATCGGGTCAACGATGCCTTCAAGGTAGACGGCGGAAAGCATGTAAAGGACCAGCTCATTCCAGAAGCGAGGGTATTCGGACACCTGGTGGAAGCCCGCAGGCAAGCCTTGCTCGCCAACGCCTGGAGCGACGAGCAGGCCAGAAAGGATCTGAAGGAAACGCTCAACTCCGCATTCTCCGAACTGACTGGGCCGACTGGGAGACTCGGCACCAAGGTGGCGGGAGAGATCGGCGGGAAGATTGGGGAAAAGGGCGCCGAATTGTCGCTGGACACACTCGCCTCATTCATCGCCAAACAGGTGATCGAGGTGGGCGTTACCTCAGGCGACGCGTTGAAGACCTCCGAAAACCAAACCGAGATGGTGGGGTGGCTGATGAAGAGGGCCATCATCAGCGCAAAGATTGCCGCAGGCGATTGGTCCAAGAACGCCATGGAAGCAGTCAAAGGCAAGGGCTTCGCCACCCGCGATCAGCCGCCCCAGATCAGACCCCTTGAGGAGATACTGGCAGAGCCGACGACTTTCGACGACTTCATTGAATGGGCACAACGTTTCACTAATACTGAGAGCACAGCGAACGACTTGCAAACCACCATGGGAAATACCGCCACGACCACTGTCCCCGGAAACCTCAATGTCAGCAGGTACTGACATGCCGCTTCGAGTCGTTCGCGTCCGCCGCAACATTACTGTTGGCCTGGCATTCCTCTTCGCTATGACTACCAGTTGCACCGGTACCCCCACGCAAGTGCCGCCGAGTCCCACCGGAAAGGCTCCCATTAGTCCGGTTACCGACTCTCCACCCTACTGGTGCGACTTTCTTCCACAACAGGCCATCCGTACAATCACCGGGCTCACCATTCCACTCGAGGAGCGCAAGAGCGGAGTACCGGCATCTCATGGGCAATGCTCGCTTCGCAATGAATATGACCGACTCTCGGTGGTGTGGGCCACATTCGGCGGCAAGGAGGCGACGGACCTCGCACAGGAGAACTTCGGAGCCCATCAACTGGCAGGCCTGCCGGCAAATCTCGGTAGCGGGCTCATTTCCTACACCGGTCGCCTGCCTCGCACCAACCCGTACTACACCCATATGCTGTTCCGGTGCGGTGACAAGCATCCGTGGATCAGCGTCGATCTTTCCGAGGTCGCCAAGGGCCGCGACCCAGTCAGCGACCTGACGCAGCTGCTCAGCATCGCCCGGAAGCGGTACGGCGAACTGCATAGATGCACCCCTAAGCCGAGCTGACATGCGTTGACGCTATCCGTAGATCAGATGGCATGCACGGTTACGGATGCGGAACTCGGGACGGGAAGGTGGGAACAGTCCGTCGCATGTTGCGGCGATCAAGGAATCCACTCTCCCCCTACCGCGGTTCTCAGGAACGACGGGCTTTGTCTTCCTTTGACGGCGGGGCGGCGTCGTAATCGTCGTGTGTGGCGTTTCAGGGGCATCGTCGTAACGTTGAAGGGACGCAGTCCCGCGTCGTGCTTCATGACGGTTCCTCTCTCGTCTCACCTTGTTCTTCGACTGCTCGTGATCTGTCTGCGGCACCGCCGAAGGTGAAGGCTTATGGGGAGCAGGCGTGTGCGTCGCCGGTGAGGTGAGCACAGTTGGGCGTGCGGTTGGGCTTTCGCGAGGCCTCGGCATCGAAACGGCTTTCACCTGAGGTGAGGCGTTGTCATTGCCCCACGCGCTTGACCAAATGCCGATGCTGGCGCAGGCCAGGAGGCTGGCGATGTGCACCGAACGGGTCAGACGATCCTGCATTCGCAGAGATGATCTCCCGGGTGGGGCGGGAGTTGAATACGTTCGCCAGTCGAGGGAGTCGGACGCGTTGAGAAGCCGAGGCCGGTTCCGGAGTGGGAGGCCGTAGGGCGGTCGCCGCAATGGGCGGTGCTCTTCTGGGGACGACGCGGAGTGGGCGTGATCGGGGTTCATGGTCCTCCTCTCGTTGCGTGCATGACAGGGTCGCGCAGCGTGACGGGCTTCGGCGGGAACGACGCGCATGGGTGACACCGTGAAACGAAATGGCCCCGGCAGATCCAGGGCCGAAGGTGGGCAAGGGAGGCTATGTGTCGAGGGCGTTGTTGATTTTGCTGTTGATGTGTTCTTGCTGGCCGTCGATGCATTTGGCGTAGACCCGAAGGAGCACGTCCACACTGTGACCAGCGCATTTGGCTACCTCGGGGGCCGGGACGCCCGCGTTCAGCCAGAGGGACACCGCCGCGTGGCGGAGGTCGTACGGTCGTGCTGCCAGTGAGGAGGCGGCCTGTTCTGGGGTGAGAGCCAGCTTGCGGGCTTCCTGCCAGACGTAGGAGTGCGCTGAACTGGAGTAGGTGCCGCCTGTGCCCGTGCTGAAGATCCTGCCGTCCTTGGCCGTGCCGTACTCGGCGACGTGGTCGCGGAGCAAGGTGACCAGGGTGGGCGGAATGGGGATCTCTCGTGTCTCCTTGTCCGCGCGGTGCTTCAGGCTGCGGGACTCGTGGGTCTCGCCGGAGTTGGTCCAGCGTTTTGTGCCTTGGGGACGGGCCTTCTCCAGGACGATCAGGCCCCAGCCTTCCTCAGGAAGGGTGCAGTTCCTCAGCCGGAGGTCGGCCGCCTCCTCTGGCCGGAGAGCGGCGTAATAGATGCAGGCGAACAAGGCTTGGAGTCGAGCGCCCCGCTTGCGGCCCACCTTGGGCAGGGCGTTGAGGAGTTGCCGTGCTTGGGCGGGATTGACCACCGTACGAGGGTCGATGACTGTGACGGCCCTCGGCGCCGTCCATTTGATTTCGTCCAGCGGGTTGGTGTTGAACACCTTCTGCTCTACTGCGTGTTCCAGCAGGTGATGCAGGGTGGCGCGCTTGCGCCGTACCGTGTTCGCCCCCGCTGGAGTGCCGGCGAAGGTGACCGAGATGGCATCGAGGGCCGTACGGAGAACGTGTGCCTCTCCCAGTGCCGAGAGCGGGAGGGACGCCCTCTCCAGCCAGGCCAATGCCGCTGCTTGGGCCGTCGTCAGAGGGGCACGTCTGCCCTCCGGGAGTAGTGCGTGAACCCTGAGTACCTCCCGCAGTTCCTCAGGGGCGGGCCGGCGGGGTGCATCGGACACGAGGGCCGGAATCAGGGTCAGGAGCGCGTACGCGTCCGTCTCGCGGGTCCGGGCCGCCGAGGTGTTCCAGCGCCGGAGAACGTACGCCTGAGCGAACTCCAGGATGGACGGCCCGGAGGATCCGGCGGCGAGCATCGACACCGGCAGGCCGGTGGCGATGTCGAACTCCTCCCCCGCCTTGGCAGCCTGGCGCAGGTCAGAGACGAAGGCGTTGGCCAGGCCCTTGGTCCTGAAGCTCTTGGACTTGGGCTTGCCCGCGACCCGCCAGCGGGCGATGAACGTAGGGGTCTCGCGGTCCGTACGGTGCTGGATTTCGCCGAGCTTCACGTCGTAAGTGGTGTTCATACGGCCCCCCGTCGCGAGTCGAGCCAGGCTGTGAGGTCGCTCCGCCAGACACGGAGTTCGAGGTTGGGCAGTTGGATGCAGACCGGCGCGCGGCCGAGCTCGCGCCAGCGGTAGAAGGTGCGCCGGGAGACGCCGCCCAGTTCGGCAAGAACCTGCGGGACGGTCAGCAGTTCGTCGCGCCTACTCATCTGCGGTCACCAACTGCGTTGCGAGTGGTGTGCCGGTGAGTGCAGCCGCAAGGAGTTGATCTCCGAGGGAGAGTCCTTGTCCGGCGTACTCCCAGTGGGCGACGACGAGGACGGTGTCCTCGTCGAAGAGCGGCAGCCGCCCGTGGCTGATCTCTTCTGTGCGCATGTGTTCTTCGCGGGCGGTGCGGAGTTCGCCGAGGGTGGTGGAGTAGTGGCGGCTCTTGGTGGAGAAGTGGCCGCGGAAGCCGAGCATGTGGGCCCAGTGGGTGAGCCGTAGGTCGGCCAGGTCGGCGTTCTCGCCAAGGCGCATGCAGGAGGCGATCAGCTGGCGGGCGTGGTCGCGGACGGGTAGGGCGTCGAGGTTGTCGAGGGGTTGGATGCGGCGGTCCAGGGTGCCGACGCATTCAGCGGCCTTGGTGGCGTACTTGGCGATGTAGGCGGCGACGGCTTGTTCGGTGAGGTCGCCGTTCATGGTGATGCGGCGGACGTTGAGCTGTGTGCCCCATCGGAACGTTCGGCCCAGCGGCTTGATCTCGGCGGTCACGACGGTTACCGCGTGCTGGACGGCGTCGGCCAGGGCGTCGGCGGTGGCCCAGGCCGGTGGTGGCGAGTTGGGGCCGTCGGGTCCGTCGAGGCGGATGACGGCGTGGAAGTGGACGACGCCGCGACGCTGGTATTCGGCGACTTTGGCGAAGGCGATGGTGACGTGCTGGCGGAGAGCCTTCACAGTGAGGCCGTTGAGGCGGGCGAAGCGGCGGCGTAGGGCGAGGGTGAAGCGGCGCCAGAGTTCGGGGCTGATGGCGTTGAACAGGACTGAGCCGTCGTAGTCGTAGCAGTCGGGGCAGAGCGGTTCGCCGAGACGCGGGTCGTCGGCGTGGTGCCGGTCGGTGCAGGACATGAGCTGTCCGTGCGGGCAGGTCTGGGCGTTGCGGCGGGCGTGGCAGGGCTGGACCTTGCCGTTCTTCTCCCGCCGGGTGTGGACGGCCCCGAAGGAGGGGGCGGTGAGGGTGATGAACAGGCACGGGTGCGAGCTGACGGTTTCGGGGACGCCTTTGCCGCCGATGAGGCCGGCGCGGACGAGTTGGTAGGTGTCGGCGCGGTAGACCTCGGCGCAGGCCGGGCAGCGGGAGGCGCGGCGGGTCTTGCACGGGACGCGCAGGACGCCGCCCGGTTCGCGGTTGGTGCTGTAGCGGTGGAGCAGTTGGCCGGTGGCCTGGTCGTAGTGCTCGACCTTGCCACGCAGGTGGATGGGCTGTCGGCAGCCGCCGGTGCGCTTGATCTGGCAGGCCCAGCGGTCGTAGTCGGGTTGGTGGAGCCGGTCGATCATCCCGGCCACCGCATGAGAGCGAGCAAGGTGGGGCAAGATGGGTTCCGTCCTATCCAGTGACGCTGGTGTGGATGGCCCCCGGCCTGGCGCGGATCTTGGTGGATGTGTGGCCAGGCGGGGGGCGCTACGCGTTATGCGCCGTGGTTGTCGATGCCGCTGCCGTGGCAGTCGGCGCAGGTCTGGTCGTCGGTGATGCCGGTGCCGTTGCAGGTGCAGCAGCAGTAGCGCGGGATCGGGATGGTCACCGGTTGTCCCGAGGGACGATGCGGACGTACACGCGGTACTTGCGCGGGTGAGCGCGGTCCGGGTACGCCCGGGACATCGCGGTGACCGTGAAGACCTCACGCAGGTGGATCAGACCGAGGGTGATCTCTGCGCGGTTACCTTCGAGGCGGATACGCATGTTAATGAGCTCCTAGGTCTCGTCGTGCTGGATGGAGTCGCGGTAGCTGTTCACCGCGTCGTGGCGGGCTTGTGCGGCGGCGAGGATGGCCACGGCCCGGTATTCGACCGGCCCGAAGTGCACGGAGGTCGCGTAGTGGCCATACGGCGAGTTGTCGAATTCGATGGGTGATCCGATCCGGGCGGCGATCTGGTCGATCTCAGCGCGCATGTCCTCGTCGGCTTCGTGGGCGGAGAAGTAGTGGAGGGTCGGGTCGGGCGGAGCCGGTACGTCGGGGTGGGTCTCCAGGAAGATGGCCAGGTTGAGCAGGCCGTTGATCAGTTCTCGGCGGTGGTCGCGCATGACGTTCCTCTCAAGGGATCTCTGGTGTGGTCTCGCAGGGCACGGAGCAGGGTTGAGGCGAGTTGGTCGGACACGCCCAGGCGGGCGCGCAGCAGGTCGCAGGTGATGGGCTTGCCGTGCTTGGTCTGGTGTTCGGCGGCCACGCGGCGGGCGTAGTCGACCAGGGCAGGTGCGGGAGCGGGACCGTCGTCGTCAGCAGGGACGAGCGCGGGACGGTCCTCGTACGCGACGGCTTGGGACGTCTCAGGGACGGACGAGGACGCTTCTGCCCAGGATGAGGACGGCTGTAGGACGTCCCGGGACGGTTCGGTACGGGCAGTGGTGGCACGGCGTTCGAGCATGGAGACCGCGACGAGGAAGGCGGCGGCCGGAGTGGCCGCGGTGATCCAGCCCCAGACGGTCGGGGTGGCTTGTTGCAGGTTCGCGGCCAGGGACAGAACGACGCCTCCGGATAGGACGAGGACGGGCCAGGAGACGAGACCGCGCCGAGCTTTGCCTGTCTTCTTGTCGCGCTGGCGTTCCCGGGCAGCCATGACGCAAGTCAGATCGACACAGACGGCGATGGCCCACGCCATCCAGCCCTGCTGGCCGTTCTCGGTGGCGGTGTCGCGGATGTGGGTGAAGGATCCAGCTCCGGCGATGAGGGCCAGGACGACGACAGGGCCGGTGTCGAGCAGCCAGGCGGCGAAGCGTCGCATCTTGCTCCTCCTCTCCGGCGAGTCAGGCGGTCTGGGAGTCGGGTGTCTGGTGAGGTTGTGCGGCCATGACATCCGCCCACTTCGGCGCTCTGTCGGCGTAGGTGTGGGCGGCGTGTTCGGCGACTTGCTCGCTGACGTAGAAGGATCGGGCCCGGTACCACTGGCCGTCCTGACCGGCGACGATGGCGACACCCGGCGTCTCTGCGGCGATGGCGCGAGCCGAGTCGAGCGCCGCCGGGTCGAGATCGCCGAGGGTCATAGTGGCGGTCTCGGGATCGTTCACCCGGTGGCAGATCCGTCCGGAGCACTGAGCCCGAAGGGCGGTGACACCGGGACCGAGGTCAGAGCCGATGCGCTGACCACAGCAGAACAGGTAGATGCCGAACGCGCGCCCGAGCTGCGCCACCCGAAGCAGCGCGGTCGAGGTTTTGGCGATCTCGTCCTTCTCCGACTTGTCGGCCATCAGATAGAGCTCGGCCAGCTCGTCGACCAGGACCACGACCGGGACCGGACGCATGCCCGGCGGGAGCTGCCAGATGTTGCGGGCCGAGGCCATCCGGCACAAGCCCATCCGATCGGCCATGAGCTCCACCAGGTCGTCGAGCAGTCCCCCGCACTCGGCGCGGCTCGTGGCCAGCGCGGACAACCGCGGCGCGTACGGCGTGAACTCGACTCCGCCCTTGAGGTCGAAGCCGACCAGGGCGACGGGTTGCGGGGCCAGGCCGACGATGAGCGCGTTGGCCAGGTTGGACTTGCCGGACTGGGTGGCGCCGGCGTTCAGCCAGTGCGGGACCGTCCGGAAGTCGACGGTCCAGGGCTTGCCGGTTTCCAGCCGACCGACGGTGACCTTGAGCAATTCCGTCGAGGGTGGCAGGTCATCGACCTGGACCAGCGGATCGCGCAGGGTGACGGCGATCCGTACCCGACCAGGCTTGTCAGAGGAGACACGCACGGCATGCACGCCCCAGGAGTGCGCCAGCCGTTCGGCGGCGTCGGAGTAGTCCGCGGGAATCTGACCTTCAAGGGTGTGCAGCGTGACCCGCCAGCCGTAACGGGTCGGCAGCGGCAGCCACATGAACGGCTTGGTGTCCACGGCGACGCGCTGGAACTTGCGCCGGACGCGGACGACGCCCGTCGAGGCCACCATGCCCGGAACGGTGGTGAACCAGAACCGCTGACGCTTCTTGGTCAGCCCACAGCCGAGGGCAACCTTGCGCCAGGACGCCCGCACGCTGATCGCAGTCAGTGGATAGCCGACGACGAGCCAGAACGACGGGTGATGCCAGCGGCGCCAGGCCCAGAGCCCGGCCGCGACAGCGGCCAGGACTCCGAGCAGGGTATAGAGCTGATCAGACACTGGCTGCCTCCTGCTGCGGGAGCAGGGCGGCGGCCCGGTAGGCGATCCCCCAACGGCCGGCGATCTCCCAGACGTAACCGAGAAGGCCGACCGCGTTGACGGCGTCGCCGGCCTTGATGGGCGGTTCTCCGCTGATACCGATCTTCACGAGCTCGATCCGGCCGAACTCGTCCTCTACCGACACCGTCACCTCGTAGACGGTGTTGCCGTTCTTGTCGGTCTTGATCTCTCCGGTGTCCTTGTTGAGCAACCGCGGGCGCGGCGCCTTCACGCAGGTGATCGCGAGCTTGCTGGTGTCCACAGGGATGGGGACGGTGCGCATGGCGTGAGTTCCTTACGTAGTGACGTTGTGACTCTTAGTACTCATGGAACACTTGGCATTCTAAGTTGTCAAGGGATTCCACGAAGACTTGGTTGGCATGTCGTGCGGGGTGTGCTGAAGTAGAGGCCAGACGACCTCACGGAAGGCGCGGCATGGTCGAGAAGAGCGGTCGCCCCGGCTACCTCCAGATAGCGGACGACCTTCGTACGCAGATCAGAACGGGCTCACTCGCACCCGGCGCTGCGCTGCCCTCGACCGCCCAGCTCGGCCAGCGCTATGACGTGTCCGCCAGCGTGGTCAAGGCCGCGATCAGCGTGCTCCGCACCGAGGGGCTGATCGTCGGCCAGCAGGGCAAGGGCGTGTTCGTACGGGAGGGCGCGGCGGAGTCGCTCCAAGAGCCGGCCTCGTCGGACGTCATGGACCAGCTCTCTCAGATGCGGAGCACTCTGGCGACTCTCGGCGAGCGGATCGCCGACCTGGAGAAGGCCGTGTTCCAAGAGCGGAAGCGATCTCGCTGACCCGACAGGTCAACTCTTCCATCTCCGACCGAATGGCCTGAAGTTCGGCCAGAATTCGCTCGTTTGCGGTCACTCTCGGCACCCCATTTCTGGTGGTTCGTAATCCCCTGCGGGATGCCGTTAGTTCATCGCGTATCGCCGCTGTTGAGTATCACGGAGCGTTAGCTAAGCTTCTGCATTGCTGCCTGCACGGCGGTTACACATGCGCTTACACACGCCCGCCCCTCCAAGCGCGCAAAAGGATGCGATGAAGACAATTCACCGCCCCGGATGGCAACCTCTGCTGCTGCGCCAGTACCGCGAAGCACACGGCCTCACCCTCGAAGCCGCAGGTGACCAGCTACGCCAGGTCGCCGCCCGGCACGGGCTCACCGCGCCGGCCGCGAATTTCCAGACACTCTGGGCACACGAACAGGGATCGGTATATCCCGGGCCTCACTACCGACGAGCCTATTGCCTCCTATACCAGGCAAACGAACCCACACTGGGTTTCCGGCTGCCGCTTCCCGGTGAAATATCCGAAGTGGAAAATTCCATCTCGGATTTGCCCAGCCCACCGACCCCGCCGTGGACAACGCCGCCGCCGAGGTGATCGAACAGGCCCTCGTCAAAGTCTCGGGCGCTCCCACCAACGGCGAGCAGAACGCCCTCCTCAACCGAGTCGTGGACGCCTGGCGACGCCGCCACGGCCAGGGCAGCCCCAAGCCCATCCTCACCCTCGTCGGCGGCTACGCCGGATCCGGCAAGACAGAGTTCTCCCGCTTCCTGTCCGACATCACCGGCTGGGCCTTCCTGGACAAGGACTCCCTGACCCGACCCATGGTCGAGCGCCTGCTGGTCTCCCTCGGCGGCGACCCCCACGACCGGCACACAGAGCTGTACCTGAGCGAGGTCCGCCCACTGGAGTACCGGTGCCTGATGGAGACCGCGTTCGACAACCTCAAGGTCGGCACTTCGGCCATCCTCGCGGCACCGTTCATCGCCGAACTCCAAGACCCCGACTGGATCTCCCGCCTCACCAACCGATGCGCAGCCAAGGGCATCGACGTGGCCGTGATCTGGGTACGCTGCGACGCCGACTCCATGCGCGAGTACATCGAGTTCCGCGGTGCTCCCCGAGACTCCTGGAAGCTCGCCAACTGGCAGACGTACGTCAGCGGCCTCAACTCCGAGACCAGCCCGCCCACCGCCCACATCACCGTCGACAACCGCCTCGGCGCCGCCATCAGCCTTGCCGACCAGACCCGCGAGACCCTGAAGCGGATCCTCACATGAGGGGCATCGTCCTGTACGGACCACCCGCCAGCGGCAAGAGCACCATCACCGCCGCCCTCAGCCGACTCGAACCGCGGTTCGTCCTGGTGCGCAAGCTCAAGGCCGGCAACCAGCGCGGCACCGAGTACGACTTCGTCACCGTCGAGGAACTGGCCAGGCTGCGAGCCGCCGGCCGCCTGCTCCTGGAGACGCGCCGCTACGGCAACACGTACGCCATCGACCGCCACCAGATCGACGAACTGGTCTCATCCGGCCAGGTACCGATCGTCCATCTGGGCACCATCGCCGACATCCGCCGGCTGACCGAGGCAACAGCCTGGCTGGTCATCCTGCTGTGGGTACCGCGGGCGGTCTGCGAGGAGCGCTCGCGACAGCGCCTCGACATAGACACCCCACACCGCTTGGCAGCATGGGACGAGGCATTCGCCGACCTGCACACCCATGGCGAGATCACGTTCCATCACCGATACCGAACGGACCTGATCGTGCCGGAAGAGATAGCGCAGCAAATCGCAAGCGCCTACTACGGCCGCGAAGTGGTGCCGATGGATCAACGCGCGTAGCCGGTGAGGATCTGCATCCATAGCTGCCGAGCAGCCCGAGCAGACATCCATTCGGTCTGAACGACGCGCGGACGGCCGTCCGATGACAAGCGTCGGATGAACGACAACCCGCCGGCCGCGCACAGCTCGTACATCGGAGGCATGCAGGAGCACGTGTGCTCATGGACCCTGATCCGATCGCATCGCCGTACAACGTCTTGCCAGGCCACCTGAAGCACATCCTCCTGAGGAACTGCCAAGTGATGGCTGTGATGGTCGAAGCGCCACGACGGTACGTTCATACCTCGGCCCCCAGCTGCGCCTGCGCGAGAAGCAGCCTGACGAAGGTCTCCAGGTCATCCGCGCTCACCGTCTGCTGCATCCCAGCGTCAACCTCTTTGTCGCTGAGCTGTACACCGCTCCGGCTCCCATAGAAGGCGCCTGCGTCACTCTGGAAGAAGGACCAGCCGGGAAGCAGGCGCGAAGCGCTACAAGACAGTGACTCTTGGTTGCCATGTCATGAGCGTAGAAGTTGCATGCGAAGCCTGTCTACCCCTAGGGATACCGAGGGATATCGATAGATCCCTATAGGCGAGTGACGACCCTTGAAGTCCCCTTTCTACGCTTGGGCCTCATGATCGAATTTGAGCCGGACCGCCCCCGCTGGCAGCAGGTCGCCGACGTCCTCCGCGGACGCATCAGCAGCGGCGAATACCCGCCAAAGTACCTCGTCTCGGAAGTCCGCCTCGTCCAGGAGTTCGGCGTAGCCCGCGACACCATCCGCAAGGCGATCCGCCAGCTGCGCGACGAAGGGCTGATCTACACCGTGCCGAACCTCGGCAGCTTCGTCAGCCCACCCGGCGAAGCCGAATCCACGAAAAGCTAAGCCCCGGCACATTGGCGGAGTACTCTCCCCGAGCATGAGCCGCCGGATCGACTACTACGACGCCCCAGACGCCCCTCTGCCGAACAGCCTCGTGCCCTCGGTCAATGTGGCCGTCACCAACGAGGCCGGCGCCCTGCTCCTGATCCGCCGTAGCGACAACGACAACTGGGCCCTTCCCGGAGGTGCCATCGACCTCGGCGAGTCCATCCCCGCCGCAGCCATCCGTGAGACCTTGGAAGAGACGGGAATCACCTGCGAGATCACCGGGATCGTCGGCACGTACAGCGACCCTAGGCACGTCATCCTCTACACCAGCAACGGGGAGGCGCGACAAGAGTTCTCCATCGTGCTCACGGCACGCCCGACCGGGGGCGAGCCAACTCCGAGCACAGAGTCTCGCGAGGTCCGATGGGTAGCGCGACAGGACATCGAGAGCCACCCGATGGATCGGTCAATGCGCATGCGCATCAACCACTACCTCGAAGCAGCAGACCCGTACATCGGCTGAGACCTGAGACAACCGGCATGGAGCCATAGCCGAGCACGATGGCGATCAGACAGACTCGTTGACAACTCGCAGGTCAGATGCGTGATCCACGATGTCAACCTTCAGTTGATGCTTGACGGTTTGGCATCGGTTGATGCTTCACACCGTGCCTAGATCTCGTAGTCGATATGGCCGCTGGCTCGCAGCCGGTTGACCTCCTTGACGATGGTGCGCGGGTGGACCGACAGCAGCTGGCCCTCGAACAGCACCCGCAACTGCGTCTCCTCCAGGACCACGGTGACGACCTTGCCCCGGTGCACCTGGCCGACCTGGATCTTGCAGCCAGCCACCTTCAGGCTGCCGTTGCTGGACACCACCCGCTCCACCCGCGGGAAGCGGCCAGGGGCGGCTGGAGGTGTGCTGGCCAGCCGTACGCCGTGCAAGCGTCCGCGCTGCGCCGGGGCCAGCGGGGACGGCTTGGTGCGCACCAGCACCCCATCGGCGATCACCTGAACGGTTCGCGCATCGATCCGCAAGGTCACCCGCTTGCCGGCCAACGGCAGGCCGACGCTCAGCAACTGGCCGGCCAGGCCCACGCACCCGGCGTTGTTGACCTGCCGGTCGACCTCCACCACCACATCGGCCGGCAACGGGCCCACAGGCAGCGCGTTCGCCGGCAAGGCCCGCCCCGCCCGTCCGCCGCCGGCCATCAACCCGCCCAGGTCGGCGCTGGTCAGCGTCACCGGATGCGTCTTGAGCCGCTCATCGCCGGCAAAGACATGCATGGTGGTGCTGCTGGCCCAGATGGTGACCTGCTGCCCTGCCCGCGCCCGGCCCAGCCAGATCTGGCGCCCGCACGCGCCCAGGTTGCCGCTCGGCGGCACCGTGCGCTCGAACTCCACCGCCACCGGCACCGCTGACGGCACCGCTGCCGTCACCATGTCGCGACCGGCGGGCGCGTCCGGCCCAGCAGCGGGGCGGTCAACCCTGGCCGGCGCGCTGGGCAGTACCGCCAGGTCGGTCGGCAGGCGCAAGGAAGGCTCTTCGTCGCTGCGTTTGTCGGCTTGTGCTGTCGGGCCGGTGAAGCAACTGGCCGGGGTGGCCATGTCGAGCGCCTGATGCGGCCGCACCGTGTTGTAGTCGGCCACCCAGGCATCCAGCGCCAGCTGCGCCTGCTCCAGACTGTCGAACGGCCCGCACGCGGCCAGAAACTCCTCCCGCACGGTCCGGTGCCAGCGCTCCACCTTGCCCGTCGTGGTCGGCGAGCGCGGCCGGGTCGTGCGCGCCGTGATGCCGTTCTCCCGGCAGATCCGCTCGAACAACACCTCGCTCGGCCGCGGCTGAGTGAACCGGCCGGTGAACTGCTTGCCGTTGTCGGTGAGCACCTCCTCCGGCACCCCGAAGGCCCGCATCGCCTCGGCGAAGGCCCGGCACACCGCCCGCGCAGAAGGGCGCGCCACCAACCGCGCGATCACCACGAACCGGGAATGGTCGTCGATCCCGGAGATCAGCTTCAGCTCCCGGCCGTCGAGGAGCATCACCCCGCCCATGATGTCCAGCTGCCATAACTCCATCGGCCGCTCACGCTGCCAGCGCACATACGACGACCGCGGCCGCCGCCGCGCGCCAGGCACGACCAGCCCGTTCCGCACCAGAATCCGATACAGGGTGACCAGCGACGGCACCGGCACCACATCGCGCCGCTCCAGCTCGTAAGCCAGCCGCTGCGGACCCCACCGAGGATGCGAACGTCGCAGCTCACACACCAAAGCCTCCACCGAAACGGCCGTCTGATGCGGACACTGCTCTGGCCGATGGGATCGATCGGCCAGCCCTGCCAGCCCGCCGGCACGATAGCGACGCAGCCACGCGTGCACCGACTGCCGCGACACCCCATGCCGTTCGGCGACCTCGACCACCGGACAGCCCGCCTCTACTTCCAACACAGCGCGATACCGCTGCTCCATGACGCTCAACTCCACCAGCGCCAACCCGACCTCCCAGATGATCGTCACCGATCACCAGGAACGCAGGTCAGCCGAAGGGGTGTAAAGCATCAACCGAAGCTCAGGTGTCAAGCATCAACCGGAGCAGGACAATGCGTGATCCACGATTGGATGAGGACTTTCTCCACGGCTTCAAGGCAGCCCGCCTGCGGCGGGCTGCCGCGCGCTCGGGCGGTCGCTGGCCGCGCTGCGGCTCTCCGGCCGATCACGGCCAGCGCCGCCAGCGCGCACAGCCGAGCCGATGAAGGAAGCAGATCCAGCTGCTATCAATGAGCCGTTTTCATCCCCGTGCGGCGGGCTGCTGATCACAGCATGATCGCAAGGTCGATATTCGCCTGATGACATGGCGAAACCCCTGGTAGACGGGGTGATCACCACAATCACATCCGTCACAACCAGGGGCCTCGGATGCTGTTCTATCGTGCTGCCGTCGATTTGTCGCGCTCAACCCTGAACTACGTCGCCGGCCTCATCCGCCGGCACCGCAAGGCCATCGGCTCCACCTGGCGGCTGCTCAACCCAGGACAGCAGGCCCTGCTCGTGCTGGTCTACCTGCGCAAGGGAGAGACGTTCCCCGAACTCGGAGGCGGATTCGGGATCTCCACGACGACGGCGTGGCGGTATGTCGAAGAGACGATCAAGCTGCTGTCGGCGCGCTCACCCAAACTCGGACAAGCACTGCGCCGGGCCAAGCGCGATGGCCCGCACTACCTGGTGCTGGACGGCACGCTGATCCCCATTGACCGGGTCGCCGCCGACCGGCCGTACTTCTCCGGCAAGCATCGCGTGCACGGCATGAACATCCAGGTCATCGCCACACCGGACGGCACCATCCTGTGGGCCTCGGGTGCGCTGCCGGGCAAGACCCACGACCTCAGCGCCGCCCGCATCTGGGGCATCCTGCGCGCCCTGGAACAGGCCGGGATCATCACCCTGGCCGACAAGGCCCATCAGGGGGCCGAAGGGCCGGTCCGCACCCCGTACAAGGGCAAGAACAAACCCGAGTCCCAGAAGCGAGCCAACCGCTCCCACGCCAGGCTCCGCGGCCCCGGCGAGCGCGCGAACGCCCAGCTGAAGAGCTGGAAGATTCTGCGGAAGCTACGGTGCTGTCCTTCCAAGGCCGGGCACCTGTGCAAGGCCATCGCCGTCCTCAGAACCACCGCGTTGCGCAGGCGGCATGAGGATGAAAAGCGTTCACTGTAGAGGTGGGCTTGCTGCCGCGCCGCTTCCGGTGCTCGGGCCTGGCGGCCCTGCGCTCCGGGTCGGCTTGCCACCGGATACGAGGGTTGCTGTGGTCTGCTGTACAGCAGAGGGGTACAGCAACACCGCCTCACGCAGCCTGATGGTCCCGTACGCCGTCGCACGGTTGAACAGCAGCGTCGGTCCTCGACCACGGTCCTCCGCTTCACTCGCAATGAAGTGTTCCGCCGAGGCCCCAACGATCGCCGGCTCCGGTCCTCACCGTAGGTGGTGGGGTGATCGTCTTGATAAGAGATGATAAGTGGGCAGCCCATGGAAGGGCTGTCGCCTCTCGGCCCGGCGAGTGCATGGCCTGCGATCGGATCACCGCTCGATGGGGCGCTTGCAGCGGCGCCGGCTCTGCCGGGACGAGGGCGTCAAAATGGGCAGCAGGACATCGCCAATCCCGAGAGCCGCCGCACCGGCGACGAGCATCCCCCAACGCGGGTCGATCGAGTTAGCGGATACGCCTCCTTCGACGAGGTGCTCGCCCACGAAGACCCCATAGCCGTAGGCCGAACCTCAGCAAGGACCGGCCCGACCTGCTCAAGAGCTCCGCATCATCTACCCAAGCGAAGAAGGAACGTCTTGTACCTTCGCTATCGGCATCGAGATGACGGGGCGACTGCTGACTGCTTCCCACGTCATCGATCAGATTTTCCATCAATGGCAACTAGAATAGTCGCCGCAATCATTTCCAGAGTCTCCACAGCGTCCATCGCCTCCTGCGCGGTGATAGGGCGCCTACGGTTACCCACCGGGTCACGATCGGTTTCGTGAGCGATCTTGTTGCGCCGCCAGACGATGGCGCCGATCAGTCGCCGCACCGCCTTGACGGTCACCTTCCCATCATGCGAGGAACGCTCACTGTTTATGATATTAACGACCCTGTCCCACAAAGATATGTCGCTGACGATCGCGAAGCCGTCCCTGATGTCGTCGGGCCCCTGGTAGGTCTTGCGGCCGACGACCCGCCTGAGATGGCGACGGAGAGCTTCGTCAAGCGGCACGGAGCCGTGGTGGACGCCCTCGAAGAGCTCCATAGGGATGGCGAATTCGCGGAATTTGCGTGGCTTGTGAACCCCCGGCTGCTGGGCGAGCAGGATGGCGCGGTGGTAGACCTCTTGGTGGACCCAGTGGTCCAGGGCAGCGACCGCCTGCACCCAAGCCGCCCGGTAGAGGTCTCCTACGTCGAAGCTAGATACGCCGACTCCGGTCAGATCTCTGCCAGCTTGAACGAGTTGCTTGGCGTAGTCCAGGTTCCGTTCGAAGTCGAGGAACGCCTGAGTCTTTGGCGGGTAGTCCGGCACGCACGCTCCTTGCGAGGGGTGACTTCGAAAGCCATAGGGTACGCCGCGGAGGCGACAATTCTGTGATCAAATCGTTCCAGAAATCATGGGCCTGAGATGTCCCAATAGTCCTGAAACCGGCCCTGATGATCGTGCACACTGAGTCGTGGAGCGTGCAAGAGAACAGTGACGGAGGGGCAAAGGGTGGCCATAGACCCTCAGCTGCGCGATCTGGCAGCCCGTTCTCCCAACTTCGGCCGACTTCTCAGCTACGAGAAGCTGCTGCTGATCTACGGCGCCGGTGCCGAGTCGGTCGTCTTCACCGATCCCAACATGGCGCTGATCAAGTGCCGACAATTCATCGAAGTGCTGGTCGTTGTGATGCTCCGTAGGGCCGGCATCGCGGTGAGCAGCGACAAGCTCATCGACCGGATCAAGGCACTGCGCTACAACGACGTGATCACTTCGAGTGTCGAGGACGTCTTTCACCAGGTCCGCCTAGCGGGCAACCGCGCGGTGCATGGTCATGCCGACGATGTCGGTACGGCACTGCTCTCGGTGGAAAAGTGTTTCCAGCTTGGACTGCGGCTGCATCGAGCGGCTAGCGGCGAACGTGAGCTCATCGCGTTCGTCGCACCAGCGCCATCTGGAGCGCTAGCGGGAATAGGTATCGCAGCCGAGCTGGCGCGATTCAAGAAGGAGCTATCCGAGGCCAAGCTTGTACTCGACGGCACCCGTACTCGCGAGCAGGCAGAGGCCGAAGCGCGCCTTGCCGCCGAGCAGGAACTACAGCAGGCGCAGGCCGAGAGGGACACGGTCGCGGCCCAAGTCCAGGCCTTGGAGACGCAACTGGCGGTACTGAACGCCGACTTCGAGCGCCGCATCGCCGTGCCTGCGAGGGTTCGCGCGAGCGAGCGGGAAGTGTTCGCACAGCGAGCCCGCCAGGCCGCTCCGCTCACCGAAGCGCAGACCCGTCGCCACATCGACGAGATGCTGAAGGAAGCAGGCTGGATCGTCCAGGACGAAGCTCAGCTCAATGTGGGCGCTGGACGGGGCGTTGTGGTCCGCGAGTTCTCCATCGGTCGCAAGCGCGCAGATTACGTGCTGTACGTGGATGGGAAGATCATCGGTGTCATCGAGGCCAAGCGAGAAGGCACACCTTTGACCGGCGTTGAGTGGCAGTCGGCCGACTATGCCACCGAATTGCCGAGAGAGTTCCGGATGGCGGTCTGGCGGCGGCGCGAGCCGCTCCCCTTCCGGTATGAAAGCACCGGCATCGAGACCCGGTTTACATGCACACTTGACCCCGAGCCCAAATCCCGTCCCATCTTCTCCTTTCACCGCCCAGAGACGATCGCCCGATGGATGGCCGAGGCTGACGCTACTCCTAGCGCACCCACCTTCCGGGCCAGAGTCAGGGCCATGCCCGCGCTAGATGAGGAAGGCCTTCGTACTGCGCAGGCGGACGCGATCAAGGCGGTGGAAACACGTCTAGGCGAAAGCCACCAGCGCGCCCTCGTTCAGATGGCCACTGGCGCCGGAAAGACCTACACAGCGGTAACGCTGTCATACCGACTTCTGAGGTACAGCCGGGCAGCGCGGGTCCTATTTCTGGTCGATCGCAACCACTTGGGGGATCAGGCCAAGGGCGAGTTCGATCGTTACATCTCCACCGATGGCAACCAGACCCTCAGCGAGGACTACAACGTGCAGCGTCTCTCCGGCGGCACAGTGTGGGATTCAGCGAGCGTAGTGGTCACCACCATCCAGAGACTGTATCGGGTGCTCAGTGGTCAGCCGCTTCCACCTGGAGACGCTGACGACAGCGAAATCGACGACTTCGAGCCCCCCAAGCCGATGGACGCGGTTTACAACGCGAAACTGCCCCCGGAGTCCTTCGACTTGATCATCGTGGACGAGTGCCACCGGTCGATCTTTGGTCGATGGCGGGCTGTGCTGGAGTACTTCGACGCTCCGGTCGTGGGTCTAACAGCGACTCCCAGCGCGCAGGCTCTGGCCTTTTTTGGCCATCCGGCCAGCGAGTACACCTACGATCAGTCGGTCGCCGACGCAGTCAACGTCGACTTCGCGGTCTTTCGCGTCAAGACCAAGATTAGCGAGGAAGGATCGACCATCGCCGCTTTGGATGAGGAGGGGACCAAGACGGTCGTGCCCAAACGCGACCGACGCACTCGGATCCAGTGGTACGAGGAATTGGAGGAGGACTACAGCTACGGGGCGCGTGAGATCGGACGTTCGGTGGTTGCTAAGGACCAGATCCATACGGTGATCGCCGCGTACAAGGACTTGGTCGTCCCGCAAATGTTCCCGCTCTATACCCAGACGATTCCCAAAACGCTGATTTTCGCTCAGGACGACACGCACGCCGACGACATCGTGCAGATCGCCCGGGATGTGTTCGGCAAGGGCAACGACTTCTGCGCGAAGATCACTTACAAGTCGAAGCTCGCAGGTGAGGATCCCAAGGACCTTTTGGCCCGGCTGCGCACCAGCCCCGAGCTGCGCATCGCGGTCACGGTTGACATGGTCGCAACGGGCACAGATGTCAAGCCACTGGAATGCGTGTTCTTCATGCGCAGCGTCAAGAGTGCTATCTACTTCGAGCAGATGAAGGGACGCGGCTGCAGAACGATTGACGCCGATGAACTCCAGGCGGTAACTCCCGACCCGAAGGTCCTGTCCAAGGACCGCTTCGTCATCGTGGACGCCGTCGGTGTCACCGACCACCCACTCTGCGATGCCACCCCGCTAAATCGCGACCCGAACCGCAACCTTAGCCTCAAACAGCTCCTCTCCCGGGCGGCCCGACTCTCGCTTGATGAACAGCAGACTGCGACCCTGGCCTCCCGCCTGGACGCGTTGGAGCGTCAGATCGGCGACGCCGAGCGAGAGGAGCTGACACAGGTCGGGCTAGGTACCAGTCTTCGCGACCTCGTACGGCGACTCGCCACCGCAGTCGACGCCCAGGGTTTGGAGGAGACCTTCATCGCCGGCGGAGAGGATGCCGTGGCCGTTCGACTACGCGAGGCCGCGAGTCCGCTGGCCAACAACCCCGAGCTCCGCAACCGGATCACCGAGATCCGTGACCGGCGCGACCAGACGATCGACGAGATCAGTCAGGATCGGGTCACATACGCTGGCGCCGTACCCCGAGAGCAGGTGGCCCGTAACACGGTGGCGTCATTTCGCGCCTACCTGAACGAGCACAAGGACTCGATCGCATTGATCCAGGCCGTCCGCGGTGAGGGTGGGGCGCACCTGTCATGGGCCGAGGTGCGCGAGCTTGCCAACCGTATCAACCGGGTGTCTCTGGTCGGCAACGTCGTTCACCTCTGGGAGTCCTACGTGGACTGCGGCGTGCAGGTGCAGCAGCCCGGGCACAGAGCCAAACTCACCGACCTGGTGGCGATCCTCCGGTTCGAACTCGGGCTCGATACGGAACTGCGCCCGTTCCGCAGCCTCATCGAGGAACGCTATGCCGCCTGGATCGCCCGCAACGAAGCGGCGCAGGGGCCGTTCTCCCCGATGCAGCGGTGGTTCCTCGACAAGCTCTGCGACACCGTCGTGCACAGCGCCGAAATTCCCGATGACGCCCTTGAGTTGGCGCCGTTCGATGTGCACGGCGGGGAGAGCGGCTTCTATGCTGCCTTCGGCGACCGTGCCCAGACCGTTCTCGACGACCTCGCAAGGGATCTCACTGCATGAAGCCTCTGCTTCTGACACCTCCTTCGTGGACATGGGCAACGTTGGGAGAGATCGCTGATGTGGTCGGTGGGGTGACCAAGGACGCGAAGAAGCAGTCTGACCCCGCACTGCCGCTGGTGCCGTATCTGCGCGTCGCCAACGTACAGCGCGGCCACCTCAACGTGACATCGGTAGCCCAGATTCGCGTCCCGCAAGCAACAGCTGAGCGGCTCCGACTCCAACACGGCGACGTACTCCTGAACGAGGGAGGAGATCGTGACAAGCTCGGCAGAGGCTGGGTGTGGGAAAACCAGATCCCTAACTGCATCCATCAGAACCATGTCTTCCGCGCTCGAATCCTAGAAGGAATCCTTCATCCCAAACTTCTTGCCTGGTTCGCCAACGAGTGCGCACAAAGTTGGTTTGAGACGAACGGTACGCAGACGACCAACCTCGCCTCCATCAGCTTGTCCAAGATCAAACAGCTACCCGTTCCTGTCCCGCCTCTGGCCGAACAGGCTCAACTGGTGTCGGCGTTGGAACGTCACTTCTCCTGGCTGGATATCGCTGATGGAGCGATCGACTCTGGGGCACGGAAGCTGAAGCTTCTCATCAAGAAGATCCTCATCGAGGCGGTACCCATCCCCAGCCCACAGCACTGGAGGACGGCCACTGTGAACGAAGTCGGTGCAGTGGACCTCGGCCGTCAGCGACACCCGAACTGGCACGAGGGCCCCAACATGCGGCCGTACCTACGCGTCGCCAACGTTTTCGAGGATCGCATAGACATCTCAGATCTCATGGAGATGGACTTCCCTCCCGAGATCTTCGAACGCTTCCGCCTGTCCGAGGGAGATATTCTGCTCAATGAAGGGCAGAGTCCAGAGTATCTGGGGCGCCCGGCAATGTATCGAGGGATCCCTGAAGAGGTCGCCTTCACCAACAGCCTCTTGCGATTCCGGGCCGGACCTGAGGTCGACCCCGAATGGGCGCTGCTCGTCTTCCGGCGTCATATGCACGCGGGCCGGTTCATGCAGGAGACCCGCATCACGACGAACATTGCCCACCTGTCAGCCAGCCGATTCAAAGGCGTCGAATTCCCCATCCCCCCGCTTGAGGAACAACGCCAAATTGTGGCCAGGGTGACAAACACGCTAATAGAGCTGGGCCGCCTCTCAACCCAGATCAATCAGGCACAGGCTCAGTCGGCTGTGCTTCGCAGAGCGTTGCTCTCAGACGCCTTCGCCGGCGACTTGGTCCCGCAGGATCCGTCGGAGGAGTCTGTAAAAGTGTTGCTCGAACGAATCTGTGCTGACCGGAAGGCTTCGGACGCGAGATCGCCTCGTCATGCGGCTCGCACCAGCCGTACGACGACAGACGCTCGTGTCAAACCAATCGAACTGATGCCAAGCGGCAGCTATACCGGCACTCAGGAGACGCTGTTCAAGCAGGAGGAGTTGCAGCAGTGAGCACGACCACCGGCGACTCGGCGAAGATGCCGGAAGCCCAGGCCAGCGAGGCAAGACTCACCACCAGGGCGCTGGTCGACAAGCTGTGGAGCTATTGCGATGTGCTCCGCGACGCGGGTGTACCGGCCATCGACTATGTCGAGCAGCTCACTTACCTCTTGTTCCTGAAGATGATGGATGAGCAGGAGAAGCGACGGCAGAGGCGTAAGGACAAGCCCAAGCCAATCCTGCCGACCGGGATCGATTGGGATACCTTGGCCAGCAAGAAGGGCGCCCAGCTCAAGAGCTACTACGAGAACGTCCTGGAAGAACTCGGAAAAAAGAAGGGCACATTCGGCCTGATCTTCTCGGGCGCCCAGAACAAGATCCACGAGACAGCGCTGTTGGAGCGGCTGATCCGTGACCTGATCGGCAAAATCGAGTGGTCCCGGGAGGGCGTGGACGTCAAGGGCGACGCCTACGAGGCGCTACTTGCCCGAAGCGTCAGCGACGGTAAATCAGGGGCCGGGCAGTACTTCACTCCTCGTGACCTGATCCAGGTCATGGTCAAGTGCATGCGCCCTACCCTCCAGGACAGCATCGTGGACCCGGCCTGCGGCACAGGTGGATTCCTCCTCGCTGCCCATGACTATCTGCTGGAGCACTATCCGGCCGAGACGCTCGATCCAGACGAGAAGAACCGCATCGTCAAGGGCCGTGCCTTCCGCGGTGTCGAAATCGTCCGCGGCACCGCCCGGCTCGCGGCTATGAACATGTTCACTCACGGCGTCGCGGCCGACGAAACCCACGAGATTATCAAGGTCGGTGATGCGCTCGCAGAGGAACCCGATATGCGCGCCACCCTAGTCCTCGCCAATCCACCGTTCGGCCAGAAGTCGGCGATCAGCACCATCGGTGAGGACGGCAAGGCAGTCCGGGAGAAAGACACCACCTACTCAGGGCGCAGCTTCTGGGTGACTACGAAGAACAAGCAGCTCAACTTCGTCCAGCACATCGCCAAGCTACTGAAGACCGGTGGCCGGGCTGCCGTCGTACTGCCGGACAACGTGCTGTTCGAGGGAGGGGCCGGCGAAAAGATCCGTCGTAGGCTACTCAAGGAGTACGACGTCCACACGCTGCTTCGTCTACCGCCGGGTATCTTCTACGCTGGTGGAGTAAAGGCCAACGTCCTCTTCTTCGAACATCCACGCCCTACCACAGAGCCAGCCACAACTACCCTATGGGTGTACGACTTCCGCACCGGCCTTCCCAACGGCAGGCGCTTCACGCTTAAGCAAAATCGGCTCGAAGAAAAGCATCTGCAGGACTTCCTGGACTGCTATTTGCCCGACAAAAAACGCACTGAGCGCGTCGAGACCGAACGATTCAAGAAGTTCACCTACAAGGAGTTGCTCGAACGCGACAAGGTCAACCTTGATATCACCTGGTCCCGAGAAAGCGATAACGACAGCGAACATCTATCCTCTGGAAATATCGCCCAATCAATTGTCCAAGATCTCAAGATCGCCCTCACTCAACTTGAGAGTATTTCCAATGCTCTCAACGGCACAGCAGATTGACGACTGGAAGCGTTGATCACAGTGACTACGCCAGATAAAACCGGCATGACTCCGGCTCGGAGGACGAGCGGCATCAGCGACGCACAAGCTCCACGATCAGTAGCACAGGTCGCCGCAGCGATTAGACGAGAATTCGACGGTTTAATCTCGTTGGACGACGTGAAAAATCGTGACGCGCGGAGCATAGATCAAGTGTTCCTGTCCCGAGGGTTGGCTGCCCTGTTCGCCCGAAGCCTCACAGGATGTGACTCAGTAACAGCGAGTTCATTTGTAGTAGATGGATGGGATGACTTCGGAATCGACGCGGTGGCCATCTTGGATGGCGCACCGCGTATCTGGCTGATTCAGTCGAAGTGGAGCGATCAGGCGAAGGCTTCAGCCGATATGAACGCCGCGCTGAAATTGGTTGACGGATTCAAGGCCATCAGTCACCGCGAGTATGACTGGCTGAACGACCGCTACCGACCACTCGCAGACCGGATCAACGAGATACTCAACCATCCTCGGGCACATGTCACACTTCTTCCAGTACTCATGGGCCCTACACGCCTAAACGAGCATGTAGAAAAGGTCTTCAAGGACGCTAAGCGCGATTTCAACGTTCCTGATCCAAATCTCCCGTTGGGTTACACAGTGCTCGGGGAAATGGAGGCCCTTCAGATCATCCAGCGCGACTTCGTCGAACAAATCACGTTGTCAATGCCGATGGAGAAGTGGCATCACATCGCCGATCCCTACGAGGCATTCCACGGAATGGTATCCGCCGGAGAGATTGGCCAGTGGTACGCGGAGCATGGAGGGCGACTGTTCGCCAAGAATGTCCGACAGTCCCTCGGATTAACGCCGGTGAACAGCCAGATTATTTCGACGCTTGTCGAACGTCCCGAGGTGTTCTGGTATTTCAATAACGGCATAACCATCCTGTGCGACGAAGTCGCTTCTGTCCCGCTGAGCAGGGGCGCACCGAACGGACCGCGGACGCTAACCCTGACCAACGCCAGTGTGGTCAATGGGGCACAGACGGTGTCGGCTTGCTATGAGGCCATGACCCGCTACCCGGACGCCGGCCTCGGAGCTCAAGTTGCAGTAAAGATCATTTCGACCCTGGGCGGGTTCGAGGACTTCGGTACATCGATCACTAAGGCCGCGAACACACAGAACAACTTTGAGCCCCGCGACTACGCTGCGCTCGATCCGACTCAGGCGCGCATTCGGGACGACTTTCTGCTGACGATCGAGAAGACCTACGCCTTCCAGCGCAGCGAGCTAGACCCTCCACCCGAGTCAGGTTGCTCAATGGTTGAGGCGGGGATGGCCCTACTATGCGCCCACCGTGATCCCGCACTGGCCGTCTGGGCTAGAGCTGACCAGGATGAGGTGTGGCGCCCTGACGGCAAAATTTATCCGCGGTTGTTCGGCAGGCCTCCGGCGGCGGAGAGTATTTGGCGTTCGGTCCAACTTCACCGGGTAGTCCGTGAGGCACTCCACGAGACCAGAAAGAGCCGCCGCGGCAGAGGGGCTTCTGTCGCTGAGCATGGTGATTTGCTGGTGGCCCACATCATATTCCAGCATGTAGGTCTGGGCCATATGGAGGACGAGAGCGACGAGTGGTCAGATGTCCTGCATGAGGTACCGAGGCTAATCGAAGACGTCGTCGATCGTTTGATCTTCCATATCGATGACTTGTTCACAGAGACGTCTTACATTCGCAGTACGTTTGCGAACGTTGAGCGTGGCAAGCAGCTGGTGAAGTTGACTCTCGACGGACTGGCAAGTGGTACTCCAACACCTGCGGTTAAGATCGACTACACAAGTGCCAAGAAGCCGCAGCCGCCCAAGCCCAAGGCCGTCAGCACCCTAGTACAGGCGGGGCGGATTGCCGAAGGAACAACGCTGTCCTTCGCTGTCATCGGGGAGGCTGAGGAACAAGCAATGAGGGGCTGGCTGAATGCCGACCCCAAGAGAAGCCTTGCGACCTGGGTGAATCATCGCTCCAAGCCGCTCCTTTGGGCTGCAGATGGACGGCGCTACTCTCCGACAGGGCTGGTCCAGCACATGTGGAAGCTTGCCGGATGGGAATCAGCACCTGTGACGGTCCGCGGTACCGCCCGATGGTCCGTTCCGGAAGCGGGAAGCCTCGTCTGGTTGGCTGAGCAGATACTCGCTGCCGCGAAGTCAGAGGACGGTGAGGAGGAGTAGTAGTAGCCATAAATGCTGCCGCTTCCGGTGCTCGGCTTGGCGGCCCTGTGCTCCGGGTCGGTCGGTCTGCCACCAGATAACGTGGCCGCTCTCGCCTCGAGATTGGGGACATCTACGGGATGATCTTGCGCAGACTGCTCGCCGCGCAGGCTATTTGCCCAGCTCAAACAGCCAAAGCAAGCGGAGTAGCTCTCGCACTCCTACCGCGGGTGCCGCAGGTTCTTACCCCCGCCGGGCGGTACCTGAGATGTCTCAGCCCCCGAGGGTCCTCGGACCTACGAGTTCAGGTCTTCTCTTGTTTGAGGCTGACAGCCGCGGAGTCGGAGATCAGTAGCGGGGAAGCTATCCAGTGAAGGCATTGCCGCTCCCTACGTACGGTCGTCGACAACAGGATGACATGGGTCTATGGACGTGAGTACGTCCGATGCAGATGTGGAGCGGCGGCGTCCCACGCCTAAGGTGACCACGCCGGAAGGATCGATCCGGTCGCGCGGCATACGTGTGGGCATCGCGCTCACTCCCGCCAGCATGCAGGGCCAGGTAGACGGCCACGGAGATTGCGCAGTATGGAAGAGATTGGTGGCGGTGGTGGTTGTAGGCGCCCCAAATGAACACCTGTAGTTGGGCGAGAGTGGCTGGCTGGGCTGATGGCGAGCCAGCTCCTGGATCAGGTCGATCAGTCAGGCGTGCCGGATCGTTTCTGGCGAGAGTGACTGGTCGCGCGGGACGCCGCCAGGCATCGAGAGTCTAGGACATGGCATGCGATCTCGGCCAAGATTACTTCGGTGACCATCACGACGATGACTTCGACCTTCTCCTCCCGAACAAGCTTGATCGCTCGTCTGGTGTCCTGTGACATGGTCTTCAGCTCGGAGATGCAGCGCTTGGCGCGGCCAGGCCGCCTTCTCTACTAGTCAGGCCTGGTCCAGACTGCGGTCGATGCAGCCTTTCCCGCGCCATAGGTGGGCCATCTGGGCACCGAAGTCCAGGTCCCCAACCAGGCCAGAGACCGCATTGCCCGCTTCGAGCAGGTCCAGCACCTCGCGCCGAACTCCCGCAGAAAGCCCGTCGTCCCATACCGCTTTCCTCTCATCAGACGGAAAAGAAAGTAGTAATGCCACCTCCAGGCCCGAAGCGTTCTCATGTGACGAGACCGAGTAGCTGAAGAGAGTCGGCAGGATCACTGCGGGTAGTGGACGGGCCAGCCCGACGGCCAGGTTGCGCACGGTAGCTACGAGTCGGGGAGCTGTTCCAGTCCGCGCGCGGCACGCGCCCTCGCGACAGGTGACTTCGCGGATATGGTGTAGGGCCTCGATATCCCATTTGGTCGCGGATCAGCGCGGCGAGGCCCGGCACCGAACGTCCGAATAGGCAGCTTAAGAACCGACGCATTCTGCGCGCGAGCACCGTTACAGCACCATCGGTAGCGTCTTTGTGAGGCATTTGCGTCTTTGGGCACAGCGATGTCACGCAGGCATGAAAGGCTCCGCCACATCAAGGCTCCAGTGACCGAGACTCTACCCGCAAACCCCCACTGACGCTTCTCGATGGCTCGCTCATCACCAAGGAAGTTCTGAAGACAGGCGGCCCATAGGACCCAAACAGCTAACTCGGGACATCTCGGCACATATAGTGCACATCGGGAGTAGTTGCTTGGACAGCTTGACCTCGCGCCAATAGGGTCATGACGCTAACATGACGAGGACCAACGTCTACTTGCAGGAGAGCCATGCACTTCCGCTATCCCGCATGCCTGATGCGGCAAACGCCTGAGGCAAAACCGCTAATCCTCTTCTCAGCTCCAGCAACAGAGATCGAGCAATGGGCAGGCGTACCCCAGCGGCAGCGGCTCCATGGCGAAGAAACGGTCGGCTTCCAGCGCGAAGAGAGTCCATCCAGAGTCACCGAAATATCTGCTTTCTTCGACAATCCACACAACATCGTCCAGAATCCGCTACTTGGCGCCCTCCAAAACGCGCAGTCGGTGACTTTCGAGCAAGTTGACGAAGAGCCGAGTATCGGTCACGTCGTCATCGAGTACGACAGTCTCGATGAGCTTAAGCTCTTGGATCTCCTTAGACGACTCCGCCACCGACTAGAGCAACGTCTACCAGGGCTCCTAAACGCGACGATCCCCCAGGATCGTTATCAGCGGACCCTGGCAGAGGCAGCTAAAGAGCATGGGATGCCTCACGATCCAGACACCGATCTGGATGACCTCGATAGTGACGACGATTTCGATCCATCGACAGATGATTCAGACGACATCTCAGGCATCTTGCTCGCCGAAGAAACCAGGATCGTCGACTTCTATATCGAGATTCGGACTCGCATTGCCGCACTCGAAAAATTCCCCCCGGAAGAAGACCCCGATTCAATAGTAGGGTTTACCAAAGAAGCCGTAAAATCCTATCTCCTTCCGGTGGTCCTAGTCGACGGGCAGCATCGCCTTCGTGGAGCAGTCAGGGCGGCCCGAGCGTCGCTCGAGACACCTGATGGAAAGACGCGGCTGATGGAGGCCCTCTTCGGCGAAGATAGCCCTGATCCTGATGAGATTGATCCCGACTCGCTCGCCAGCAACCTCATCCAACACAACGATCGATGGCTTCCCATGTCGCTTCTTATGGATGAAAGCCCCAGCGAACATGTGTTCCAGTTCGTCGTAGTTAATCAGAAGGCTACCCCAATGGGAAAAGCCCTTCTCGGCACCATCGTCTCAACGAGTTTGAGCAAGGAGGAGCTCGAGCCAGTTGCCCAACGACTTAGGAATGCTAAGATCCAGCTAGACGACTCGCGCGCGGTCGCCTACTTGACTCGCGCCGAGGAAAGCCCTTTTGCGAAGCTGGTCCAGACCGGAATCGCTGGCGACAATCCAGAGCATCTTCAATGGACGGTACTTAAGGGTCTCGTTCAAATTTTCCGTGAACTTACAGGCGGAAAGCTGTATGGCCAGAAGAACGATTATGCCAGAAAATGGCGACGCGAATTGCTTCCTCAAAGCGAGCTGGTATCCGAAGGGGATACAGACGAGGCCAAATTCGAGATATGGAGCAGGGCAGATGGCCCCTGGCGCCCAGTCTTCATACGGTTCTTCTCTCTCGTAAGAGATAAATTCGGTGTGATCGATGACATGCGAGCCCCTAATGCATGGGGAAGCAGTAGAGGAAACCTCTTCAACATGGTCAGCCTCACGATCTTGGCGGCTGATTACTTCGAGTATCTCTGCATGCGCAAAAGGACGCTTAATCACATGGCCGACGTGGATGCAACATTCGAGGACTGGCTCGACGGGGCCAAAGACTCCTATTTTGCGCGCGAATGGCCACTACCCACAGGTATGAAAAAGGATCAGCGGCCCGTGAAGGTGAAGTGGGCATCCCTATGGTCGGAATATAGGCGCGATCCATCCGCTGGCCTTCCCAAGGTCAACGAGTACGTCCCCAAGTAGAAGCCATGCAGTCGAATCAAGTGCGGGGCTTCCTCCGTTCTCTGGAGGAGCTTGATAGGAATCGCTGGGACCGTAAGGCACTTCAAGAACTCGCGAGACTTAAGGTGCCAAACCAGATGCTTGGGCCGAAACAGTTACTCCTAGAAGCTGATGTAACTGTACTTCACGCCTGGTGGTTCATCGAGAGCGTAGCCGATCTGGCTATTTATGTGAACGATGAGAGTAAGCATATCCTTCATCTAGGAATTGAGATCCTCCGCGAGATCCGACGCCGCTATCCAACCCTTCCACTCAACGAGGTCAAGCAGCTCGCCGCAACAATCACTGAGATAGCTTGGGGAGAAATCCTACAGCGCCGTGCGAGGAAGAGACACAGCATCACGCTCGCCGACAGGAGGTTTCTCTGGTCCAATGCGCAACCAGACCCTCGATGCTATCTTTGTGGCTACCGATTCTCTCCCCAGGCTGGTGCGCGTCTTACAAGATCAGGCCTTAACGCCCCCATCGCTGATCCCCTGTTCGTGGACTTCACACGACCGCGTGGCCTGAATCAACGGGACCTTAGGATAGAGGTAGACCATGTACGGCCGGTCACAGCCGGGGGTTTGACTGACATCAGCAATCTGCGGCTAGCTTGCGGCTGGTGCAATCGCGTTAAGAGCAAATATGGCAGCTTGTACGATGTGGGCTCTTGGGCTCTAGGAAAGATCCTAAACCCACACCTGGGATGGGTGACAGTTCCTCAGCCCTTCTGGGTCTTACGCCTGGTTAGCATGACAGGCTATTGCGAAGAACCATCTGGCTGTAGCGCGACCTTGGATACACACGAACTGTTCGCGGGACCACACAATGCTCGTGGCGCCCTAAACCCAGCAAACTTTGCCGTCTACTGTTCCGACCACGATCCATGGGCTTATGAGAGATACGTATCACTTTCAGTTGCAAGGTCACGCACCTGAAGGAAGGTTGACAATAGTGCTCTACTCGCTAACGCAATAGCGCCGTCAATCTACGACTTGCCGTCTCATTTTCCGACACTAGTGATCTCGCTTCCACCAAGTGGTAGGCAACCATGAGCTTGCAGCTAACTTCGAAGAGACTCGGATGGTTATTGGGACTCAGCGATCGAAGGCACAGCTAGAGTTGGCCGGAACTGGTCCCTCACTTTGTGAAGTCACTCTTTCGAGCCGCGAGCGAGACCAAGCTGCATCAGTAGCGGCTTGCCCGGCTACTTCGAGCGGGTCCCGGTGGCGATGCAGGCGCGCAGGGACGTGGGTGACGAGATCGGTAAGACGGCGAGCGCGCCCCCTCGGGCGCACCGGAATAGGACAGGTGTGCGCCGGCCCGACCATGCGCAGAAGGGGCCCACCCGGTGGGCGCAGGGTGCCTCGGTTAACCATGGGTTGGAGATTCCTGCAGCAAGTTGACCACACCAAGACTCATTTAGGTTGTGAACAGGGCAGTAAGCCGCTGATGACGGGTGATAACCGGTCGAAGAGCAGGACAGAATCGCGCTCTGCCGCCTGAGGCTGGATCGGAACCGAGTAGCTCGTCTCGGTAGTGCCGCCCCGACCCGGTGCTGGCCAACGCAGCGGCCACCAACAAGACCAGCCAAGGTTACCTGCGCCGAGCCGGAACAGGATCTTCCAGGTCTTCAAGGTGGCGACGGCGCGTTCCCCGCAGGCGCGGATGCGGGCGTGGGTACGGTTGACCGAGCGCTGGTGGCGTAAAAGTGGCGGACGCAGCCGATGGCCTTTGAACGGGGTACGGATGCTGCCGCCCGCGCCTTGATGGCCCTTGTCGGCGAAGGTCTTCACCCCTGCCGTGGTCAGCGCGTCGATCAGGCCGGTGGCGCGGGCCGCGGTCAGGTCGTGCGTGGCACCGGGCAGCGCGGGCGAGGCCCAGATGAGCCGGCCGGTGGGATCGGCCAGGACCTGCACGTTGACGCCGTGGCGGCGGTGTTTCCCGGAGTAGTACGGGCGCTCGTCGGCCAAGCGGTCGATGGGAATCAAGGTGCCGTCCAGGATGACGTAGGCCAGTCGACCGGCGCGTAAGACGGCGGTATGGACGTCGTCGGCGAGCGTGGCGAGCAGAGCAGATCGGCTGTTTCGCGGACGTAGCGCCAGGCGGTGGTTGGGCCGACACTAAGCCGGCGGCCAGGCGGGCGTAGGTGTCGCGGTTGCGCAGGTGGGCAAGTACGAGCAGAGCCTGCCGGGATGGGTCCAGTCGTCGCCACCGGCAGCGCCGCTCGCCCCGCTGAGCGCGGATCAGTGTCGCCAGGCGGGTCAGGGTGTGATTGGACAGCGGGATCGCGGCACGGAACGAGGCTCTCCGGTAGAGGCATCGGATCTTGGTCGACTGCTGTCTTACCGGGAGCCTCTTCTCATGCCAACCGCCTCAGTGCTGTACCTGCCGACCGGTGCGATCAGGTTGGAGATGCCTCAATGTTGCTGCTCTCAACAAGGAGGCTTTTTCATCCCCTGGCGGCAGGGCGCTGGTCACAGCCTGATCGCGAGCTTGGCGATCGCCTGACGACGTAAGAAACCCCTGGTAGATGGATTGATCACCACAACCAGATCCGTCACAACCAGGGGCCTCGGATGCTGTTTTATCGTGCCGCCGTCGATTTGTCGCGTTCAACGCTGAACTACGTCGCCGGAGTGATCCGCCGGCATCGTAAGGCGATCAAGTCGGCCTGGCGGCTGCTCAACCCGGGGACAGCAGGCCCTGCTGGTGCTGGTTCACCTGCGCAAGGGGGAGACGTTCACCGAGCTGGGGCCGGGTTCGGCGTCTCCACCGCGACCGCCTGGCGGTATGTGGAGGAGACCGTGATGCTGCTGTCGGCGCGTTCGCCCAAGATCGGGCAGGCGCTGCGCAAGGCCCGCCGCGATGGGGTGCACTACCTGGTGCTGGACGGCACGCTGATCCGCACCGACCGGGTCGCCGCCGACCGCCCGTACTTCTCCGGCAAGCACCGCGTGCACGGGATGAACATCCAGGTGATCGCCGCACCGGACGGGGCGATCCTGTGGACCTCAGGGGCACTGCCGGGCAAGGCGCACGATCTCAGCGCTGCCCGGATCTGGGGCATCCTGAGGGAGCTGGAACGGGCCGGGATCGTTGTCTTGGCGGACAAGGGCTACCAGGGTGCCGGTGGTCCGGTTATCACGCCCTACAAGGGCAGAGATAAGCCCGCCTCTCAGAAGCGTGCCAACCGATCACACGCCCGCCTTCGCGGTCCAGGCGAACGTGCCAACGCCCAGCTCAAGACCTGGCGCATCCTGCGGAAGCTCCGCTGCTGCCCACTCAAAGCTGGGCACCTCTGCAAGGCCATCGCTCTTCTGCAGAACTACGAAGTCGCCCGAGGATGAAAAGAGGTCAAGGAATCCTCAGCCAAGCAGCCCTGTTCAGATTGAACGAGAGCTCTGTTACTCAAGCTCTCGGCTCGCCTTCAGCATGGAATCTGAACGCAGTACGGCTCTCCGTTCGCCAGCCTACTCGCAGACGCTGGCAAGGTCTTCGTAGTTTAGGCGAGGTTAAGTCCCGCTTGGTGGGTAGATCAGGCGATGCTTGATCTACCACCATGCCGACCGAAGCGCGTCTATCTAATGACGGTAGCAACGAGGTCTTCGATGGACTTCATATCCGTTCGTCCGGATAGATATCCGATCCCCCGATGCAGATGAATACTCAGCAGCCGGGCAATCACTTCATCACTCGGCTGCTCCCCTTCCGCAACACAGCGCTGCCGCAGCAGCGCCAGGTACAGATCCCTCTGATCTCCCGCGAATGTACGCCACGACATCTCGAGATTTGAATCAGCCACGATATCTCGAACCAGCGGGGTACTCTCATCAGCGAGCGAGGTAGCCAGCGCCCACCGGCATAGCACATTCCACGTCTTGATACCTGTGACCCGCTTCAGCTTGATGAGCTGGTCCTTGGCCGGCTGCGACAACCGGATTGTGTCAAGCGACATAGCGTGTCTTCCCCCACCCGTAACCACGCTCGACGGTGGTAGTGAACGTTGTGTCGTCATGCACAAGCGTGTATGTCTGTGCGATCGACGGGATGAGGCTCTTCAAGAGATCGTCAGTGATCTCTTCATCGGTTGAAAGCAACAAGACTTGGTGGCTTGCTTGCGGGAAGTATCGGGTGACCAAGTTCTGGCGATGGCGACTGTCCAGGCGGCCCAGCGGAGTGTCGATTACACTCGGTAGACGGTTTCCGGCGACTCGTGCCAGTCCCCAGAGCAGAGATACTGCGAGAAGTTGCCGCTCACCCGCGCTCAGGCGTGTGGGATTGAGTTCCTCGCCGTCTTCGTTGATCAGTACCAGCGTGAACTTACTTGTGTCGATGCGGAGGTCCTTGACTAGCCCGTCTTTCCGCATGAGACGGGTGAAGCTATCCAGTACGGCGACCTCAAGACGGTTGATGTGTCTCTTGAGGAGAAGCTCGCCGAACTTCTCGAGCGTGTTGCGTGCGCGCTCGGAATAGGAGACGACGCGCGAGCGATGCTCTATCTTCGCGATGTCGATGGCTCGTTTGCTATATGCGCGATCACGAGCTGTCACGAGCTGTTCATGCTCACGAGTGTGGGCGGCATGTGCCTCTTCTACTGCCCGCAGCTCGCGCTCTAGGTCAGTGACCTTCTGCCGCGCCTTCTCCTGCTGGGCGATCAGGTCCGCGATGGCGTCCTCGGCGGGGACGCCGGCGAGCTGTCGGTCAAGGGTGTCCAGCTGGCGGCGAAGGTCCGCAGACTCGGCCAGCAGTTCGCGCCCTCGGTGCGTCTCGGCCGCGAGAACTGAATCAAGGAGCTGGAGCTGCTTGATTCCGGTGGAGGACATCTGGATCGGCTTAGGAGTCTCGGCCTTAGAGCTCCACGTGGACCTGTCCTTCTCCAGGAACTCCGCCACCTGCTTGAGCGCGGTCGTGTCCTGCGCCTCGCCGAGTAGGGCGAGGAGCTTTGTATCCCTCTCCTGCAAGGCACCGAGCATCTGCTCTGCACGAGTTGCTTCCTGCTCCCTTTCGACCTGCGACTTAAGCGCAGCGAATCGAGACTGAAGGAGAAGGAGAGGCAGTGGGCCTGCGGCCACGGCGCTGGCCAGAGTTTCCCTTACGGCAGCAAGTCGTCTTTCAGCCTGGTCCCTGTGGGCCTGCAGCTCAGCACGACGCTGGAAAAGGTCTCCTCCCTGCTTCGCGAACTTGGTCTCAATGTCCTTGAGCTCCTTCTTCGCATGCAGGAGATCTGCCCTGACCGCCGCTACATGCTGTAGGGCATCAGCTTTGGCCAGCTCGGTCTCTTCTAGCTGAGCTTCGATGGCAGCGATCTGTCCGAGGACCGCCTCGTCCTGCTCGGTGACCTTCTGACGGCGCTGAAGGGCCAGCAGGTCCGTCCGTAGCTGCTCGACCGTGCTCACTCCAAGAAGAGACTGCACAGCTGACTCGATGACGGGGGCCGCGCGCTCCGGATCCGCGAGTGACTCGATCTTTTCACCGTCAAAGAAGAACAGCGACGCGACTTCGAGAGGGAGGAGATCCTCTACGTAGTTCGCCCATGTTTCGCTGATGGCCCTGTCGTATTCGCCGTTCACGAATACTTCGAGTGACTCTGGGACGGTTTTTCCGGAGATTTTCCAGTATCGCTCGATCCGGTAGTGCCGCTGTTCTCCCTCAATGGTTGTCGAGAACCAGAGCTTCACACCAGCTTGCTTAGGGGTTGCCTGGCGGTTCACGCTGTCGCGCAGAAATGCCTCGTAGGAGCGGTTACCTCGCCCACTGCATCGTGCGCGGGCGCCATAGAGCGCCAGCTGGATGGCATCAAGCAGTGTTGTCTTACCGCATCCGTTGAGTCCGCCGATCAGAATGATAGGCCGGCCTGGCTTAGGAGACAGCGACAGGCTTTGCTTACCCTTGTATGCGCCGAAGTTCTCTAGCGTGATTTCATGCAAGAGCATCGGGGCTCACTTCATCCAGTCCGGGCAGTCGTGGGGCGATCTTGTTTTGGTGGTTACGGCGAGCGAGCTCTAGCGCATCTTCTGCATCCACGTAGTATCCGCGCTTGATAGTACTTTCGAGCGCGTCGAAAAGCCCAGAACGGCGGGTCATCGTCCGGAAGTTTCGTTCAACCGACAGCAGCTCGCGCATTGTCTTGAAGTGGAGATCGTCTCCATCGCAGACCTCTAGCAGCAGTTCAACCTCATCGGCCGCCACTGCCAGGTGCTGGTCTAGCGGTTCACCAGGGAAGTCTTCTCCGATCTCCTCTTTGTAGATGCGGGGAAGCGAATCTTCGATCTCGTGCTTCTCGAAGACCCAGATACGCCGGATCTCATGGAGCTCGTCCATGGTGATCAGCTCGATCCCTTGGACGTACTCTGGCGCGTTTTCCCTGATCCAAGCCTGAGCGTTCAGGAGCTTCCGCAGCCAGTCTTCGCGCGCCTTTTGTGTGTAAGGTCCGGGAATATTGCGATCGCCCACCAGCTGGATGGTGCCATTCATCTTGCGGAAGTCGCGCAAGTGACTGTTTTCGGGCACGTCAAGCTCGTCACGAAGCTCCAGGAGCGGGAGCATCCACCCCTTCTCTTCGTCATTCTGGATCATGGCTGACATGGACTTGTCTTTGTCCACGAGAGTGCAGGTCCAGCAACCGAAACGACTATCCCCGCAGGAGGGCGTGGTGTTATCGACCACTAGCGGGCATTCGCCGTCACTTGATGCACCTTGGTACATCGTAAGGAGATCCTTGTTGGGATGACCCCAAGGGTTAGGTTGCTGCATCAGGAAGGTCCACACCTCGTCGTTGCTCCAGGCTTCGACCGGGCTATAGACGAGTGAGTTCGGTAGATTTCCGTTGGGCGAGAGACGCTCACGAACCCGCCGCTTCTCATGGCGTTCCATCACGCGTGCACGTGCTTGACTTTCCGCCTTCCTGATGCCCAAGACCAGAATGGCCTCGCCGTGGTCATGAACCACTCTTCTGATAAAGGAGTTCGAAGGGCGAATCTTTAGGCGTTCGGTGCACCAACGGAACTTTGGGCTAGGAGCTGGGTAGCCCTTTCCGATGAGCCCTACCCAGAACGTGTCCTTAACCTCAGGCGTCAGCCTATTAGGCTGAATGGGCAGTTGCTGCGCTTCCGCAGCTTTGCGCATGGTTTCGAGCGATTGGGTAACCCATGCAGCAACGACAGGGTTTTCCACCAAGGTGTCGGTGCTGATGACATAGACCGGCTTGGTGCGTTGCTCCAGCTCGAGCCCTTGCAAGGCCATCCATACGAGCTGAAGGACGGCTGTGGAGTCTTTGCCTCCGCTGTAACCCACGACCCAGGGAACCTGGTCAGCTAGGTAGAGTTCTCGAATTTCTGCGGTGAGCTCGCTCACAACGGTGGCAAGACCGCCCTGGCCTTCGAACGGAACGGTCCGCCGGGTCGGTGTGTTCAGCATGACGACACTAGGTGTCGGGGTGCTCATCGCTCTCCTCGTTGGTAAGCGGCTTCGGCCTGCTGCTCCTCGATGCTCAGTTCGAGACCAAGTTGCTGTCGAAGATAATTCACTGTGAGTACGACATTTTGGTGATTCTTCGAGACCCGGCCGCCGATGATCGCGCGCCCTTCCCAGTCAGGGTTGGTACGCGACCAGTCGACGTCCTGCAGCGGCGCGAGCCGAGGCTTCCACTCTTCTGGATCAAGCGATTCTCGTAGCAGTGTGTTCCCGAGGAGGCCTAGTGCGTGGAGCGCGATGCCGTGTGTGTGGAGGTACTGCTTGCGCATCTCAGCAGCTGACAGGGCGCGTCCGCGGACCTCGCGCCAGTCTGGAATCAGCTCGTCGACGGCTTCCCAGAAGCTCCATGCAAGGCTCTCCCCCTGCTTACCTTCCACTTCGAGCCCCTGGAGCAGGGCGCTGGTGGCCGAGTACAGTGCGCTCAAGGTGAAGAGCCTGCGCGATCGTGCCGAGAGAGTGCTGCTCTCCATCTCGACATAGTTTCTAAACACTGGGCATTTCAGTGCCAGCAGCCGTGTGAGCTGGGAGAGCTCGTCCCTGTGGTCATAAAGCACGCCGATGGATCGTGCAGGGCGTACCGCATGGCGGTTGAGATCGGCGAACATCTGCTGGCTGCGCTCAAGGCCGGCGTCGTGGAAGAAGACGACAGCGATTGTCTCGTCACCTAGCGGCGGATTTTCTCTGAGTGCGGCTTCGATGGCGGCTCGACGATGCTGTCCGTCGTTGATCAGAAAGCGCGATGCCATGGGGATGTGGAGCTGCCCCACCCTCATCCCAGGGCCTTGATCGGAAACCCCAATAAACCGCATCGATCCATCGACTGATGCGGTAAGCGCGCTAAACACGTAATCGTCTGGATTTTCCAGGATATAGCGTGCAAGTGCTGGGACACGACCTTTATTCAGGACCCGTTGCGCCCTGACCTCGGGCGCGAGCTCGTCCTCATCGAACAGAAAGATCTTGGGGATGAGACGCAGAGGACACATGGAGACGTAGTACTCACGCCCTGCCTGCACGCCCCGGATCGCTGGGAAGATGTACTCGAAGCCCGCAGTCGTCGCGTCTCCATCTTGTCGCCCCAGCCCGTGTGTTCCCACCCGACACAGGCTATCGTACGTTAGCGTTTTAACGTACACACGTTGTCGGAACTCGCAAGATGAGAGCTGGTGAAGACCGTGGTCGCCTACCTCGATGCCGCGGCAACAACGAGGGTACTGCCACAAGTGGCAGAGGTCGTCCTGCACTGGATGTCCGAAGATTTCGGCAATGCCGGCTCGCGCACGCACGAGTACGGTACACGTGCTAAGAAGGCTGTCGCGCGTGCCCGCGAAGGCATCGCCACCCACCTCGGAGTCCGCCCAGATGAGCTGATTTTCACCAGCGGCGCCACCGAGAGCAACAACATCGCCCTGCTTGGTCTGGCTCCCTACGGGGCCGAACATGGCCGCCGGCACATTGTCAGTACTGCCATTGAGCACAAGGCTGTCCTCGAGCCTCTCGAGCACCTGGAGGCTCAAGGGTTCGAGATCGATCTGATCGAGCCCGGCCCGTCTGGACGGGTGAGTGTAGGGGCGGTCCTTGACCGGGTACGGCCCGACACCCTGCTTGTCTCCGTCATGCAGGTCAACAACGAGACCGGCGTGATCCAACCCGTCGCTGAGCTAGCTGAGCATCTTCGCGCCACTGAGACGTACTTCCACGTGGATGCTGCACAGGGCTTCGGCAAACTGCCGGAGAGTCTGCGTGCACCCATCGATCTCATCAGCTTTAGCGGCCACAAGATCGGCGCCCCCAAGGGGATTGGCGGGCTCGTCGTGCGGCGCAGAGGTCGGGTGGCAGCGCCCTTGAAGCCATTGATGTTCGGGGGCGGGCAAGAGCGCGGTCTGCGACCAGGGACGCTTCCCGTCCCGCTCATCGCGGGTCTCTCGACTGCGCTCGAGACCTTCGAAATTGAACGCACAAAGTGGCTGGCCGCTGCTGAGGAGTTCCGTTCACGGCTCCTCGCCGCGCTGCGCAAGACCCGCTTCCATCTGCACGGCGACCAAGAACACGTGATGCCGCATATCCTCAACCTCTCCTTCGAGGGCGTGGATGCTGAAGCATTGATCTTGCAATTGAAGAGCTACGCTGCGGTTGCAACCGGCTCTGCCTGCACGAGTGCCTCCTACACCCCGAGCCATGTGTTGGCCGCGATGCAGTTGCCTCAAGAGCAGATCAGCAACGGTCTTCGGTTGTCCTGGTTCCCCGACCAAGCGAACGAGCTCGATGTCGACGAGTTCGTAGACGTGATCGCCGGCTACCAAGCCGGCGTGCAGACCTCTACGCTCGCTTGATCAAGCGGTGGCCACGAAGCTGGCGCCCGCACCGGGCGAGCTCGGCTTCCCAACCTTGCTCTGTGCCGATGAGATGCGGCTGAGCATAAAGGCCTGCCCGAAGCTCGCTGTCGGTGAGGCGACGGTACTTGGGTACGTCCGGATCATCGGGATGCAGGAACTCATGCTTGCGGTGCAAAAGTGGCCGGTTCGTCGACTGCTCGTATGACATGAACGAGGTTTTCAGCGTGGTGAGATCCACCATGTATGAAGACCTCAGTCTGGGATGCGGGTCGTCGTCGAACTCTGGGTAGTCGAGCCAGCTCACTCCCCTGCCTTGGTGCCGCAGCTTGGCCACCGTCCACTCTGGAGGGCGGCCTGCCGCAAGAGAGGCGCAGTGTTCGTACAGGCGAAGCACGACAGGCATGTGCTCGACAGCCCGACCATGCACATACAGAGCTGTAGGAGTGAGCTTGCCGACCTTTGATCCGTTCATTGCGCCACGGACATAGGCATCGTCGCGGAGCTTGAGCAGCAGCCGATCGGCTCGAAGGCATGCCTCCTTATAGGAGTTGAAGAAGGCTCTGACGTCGAGCTGCACCGATAGCGGAAGGCAGCCGAAGGGCCCACGACCGTTGAAGAGCTCGACTCCGAGGAAGAGAAGCGTGGTGAGCGTCGACTGCCTAGCGGCTTCGGCAATCTTGTCGGCATCAGCCGACGCACGTACGAGTCTGTGGAGCTCGCCTGGACTCAAGTGTGCAAGGAGCTCCACCATGGGGGCCGGCATCTCTTCCACCCGTGGCACGCGGCCGCGCTGTTCGGTGTAATCGATCACCGCGGCGATCGCTGATGCTGCGTCGTCAGACGCTAGCCACGTTGCCGCTGGCGCAATACGACGAGCCAGATAGCTGAGACGCGCCTCGTCTCGCTTGAAGGCGTAGACGACTCCTGGCGTGGCTGAGACACTTCGCACGCCCGTGACGTCTTCGACGTAGCTTCGCAGCTCGTTGGCCCCGAATAGGTGCTGGAAAGTGCGGCGACTCGTGAGAACCCCGTCACCAAAACCCGTTCCTTTGACCTTTGACTTCTCCCAGGTGAGCCGGGTGGAGACGATCAGCGTTTCCTCTGCGAGATCCCATGCTCGCAGGAGGGTTTGGCGTCGTTCTTCGGGGTCCTCAATGATGTTGAGCACGTAGGTCAGGAGCACGACATCTGCGGGGGCGAGGTGACCGTCTGGATGGTAGTGCGGATCCCAACCAGTGACCTGATCGGCCAGATTGTGCAGGGCACGAACGTCGTCACCCCGTCCACATCCGTAATCCAGGACAGAGCGTTCGGGCGTGATCTGTTGATCGACCACGGCCTGACGGGCCGGTACTGAGAGACCGGTTCTGCCGATGGCGGTGAGGCGGCGCTCGGTCTCCCAGGCGCCGCCTGGCTGCTGTGCGAGGCTCACGTGCCCATCATGGGGTTTAGAACTCTGGCGGGCTGAAGAATTGGCCTAGCTCGGGAGGGAGATCTCCGGATGGTTGGTTGCGGCTGGCTTGGCGCACCATCTCTAGGAGCACGTCCATGACGCGTGATTTGCTGGCGTTGATCTCCCCTTGAATGTAGTTGAGGCCGCCGTTGGCGTACTCTTCGAAGATCGTCACCCGCTCTCCAAGTCGTTCCTCGCTCAGGATGGATGGGTCGCCCGGATGCTCGAGCACTCCGAGTGAGTCGATGAATGCTTCGGCGGTTGGGGATCGGCGGAAGACTTCGTACCTGATGGGCTCGTTAGTGTCGCTAAATTCCTTCCGCCGCCCGTGGGCGTATCCGACGGAAGCTGCGAACAGCAGTGTTGAGGCCATGCTGGTGAACGGTCCATCGCCGTCCTTGCTCAGCTGCTGGATCAGCGTCTCGTGGCCCTTGGGTCGGCGGACTCTCTGCTCGATGGGGCTCGTCATGAGTCCGTCACCTCGGTGAACTCTGCGCCGTCAAAGGAAGAACCCAGCACTTGGTAGGGGTAGTCCTTTCCGTTCACACTGATCTTCTCTGTGACGTCGACCAGGTCACTCTTGGTGGTGTGGGTGGTGATGACGTATTGCTGGCCGACGCGCGGGCGCAGGGAGTCTTCCGCGACGCCGTCGGCCTGGGCCTTGCTTGACAGCACGACCACCTGCGAGGTCATTTCGGGGAGGAACTTGGCGATCTGCCGGCGGTAGTCGTCGTCCAGGTTGCCGAAGACGGCGTCCATGACGATGGGGTACTCGCCTCCCACTCCTCCGAAGAAGGGGTTGGGATTATTGGCCGCGTCTCGGCACTCTTGGGCGATGGCACCGACGAAGGACAGGGAGAGCAGCATGTTTTCGCCCGTGGACTTGGGAGCTGGCATCCTCTCACTGCCGGCGGCCTCCCAATACTCGAGCTGGAAGCCAGCCGTCAGTTCCGGTTCGTAGTTCTTCAGCGATGCCTGCCTGAACAAGGAACGAATGCGAGCGTCCAGCCGACGGCGAATGCTGTCGGAGAGTAGCTCCAGGATCTTCCCTAGGGCGGCTTCGGTCTCTCGCACCACGGCGATCCGGCGCTGGATGCGCTGGTTGTTCTCGTCCTTGACCTGGAGCTTGTCGGCCTGTTCTTCCTTCTGCTTTTTCTGGCTCGCCAGGTGATCGAGGTCTTGGTCAATCGTGCCGAGCCGCCTGCTGGTCTCGCTCAGCTTGTCGATCATCTTCCCGCGTCGGACTTCGATCGCGTTGATGTCCTCCCGGGGCAGCTTCTGGAGCTCAAGCGAGACCTCATTGAGCTGCTCCACGAGTACGCGCTCTTTGTCAGATGCTTCTCCGATCAGCCGATCGGTATCGAGCAGACGATCCATCGTGCTGGCGCGTCTCTCCTCCAGCCCTGATACCGCACCCCGTAGTTGGTTCCAGGCTGCTTCGACTTCGGCCAGTCCTGCCCTCGCTCGCCACGTCTCGAGGGCGGCGCGCTCGCTTGATCCGTTGGGCAAGTGAGTGCCACAGATGCACTCGCCTGTCTCCAACAGGTCTTCGATGAACGTCAACTTCAGCGGCGCTGGGAGTTCGCCTCGTTCGCGAAGCGCATCGCAAGCGGCGATGACCTTTTCGGGAAGCTCTGGTAGGAAGGCGAGGTAACCGGTGTCCGCGAGCACGCGAGCTCGATCGTCTTCGAGCTTGCGCAATGACTCGTGAGCGGCCTCACGCTCACGTTCCAGTCGTTCACGCTCGATCTGGAGTTGCTTTGCTCCATCGAGCGACTTCAGCCGTGCAGACAGCAGGTCGATCTCATCCTTGAGGTGCTGAACCTCCGTGTTGAGAGTCTCCTTCTCCTGCTTCTTCTCCTCCATCTCCTTGTAGGTTAAGTCAATCTCAGCAGCCAGCCGCTCGGCTAGTTCGCTATCAGCACCTTCGGATTTCATCTGGTGCCGCAGTTTATTGGCGGCAGTTGGAAGGTGTTTAAGAGCCCGCTCTAGCTGCTCCAGCCCGAGGAGTGTCTTGATCGCATGCTGGATCTCGGCATAGGCCTCTTTGCGGACGAGTTGCTCGATCCGCTCGCCGTTGACGAAGAAGAACTTGCTTAGGCGCTCGGGAAGTATCTTGTCGATGTGCCCTTGAGCGCTCTTCAGTTCCCTGGTGATGCCTCTGTCGTCGCGTTCCAAGAGCGCAAGCTGGGGCTTTGGCAGGCGTTGCTCCGAGCTGTGCTTCTCCGCGGTGAGGGAGCGACGCACCGTGTAGGTACGGCCTTCGTGCTCGAAGACGACGGTCACTGACACCTCGACCTGGGAACCAACCCGGGCTTCGTGCCAGATCCGATTGTTGATCAATCGGTCCTGCTGTTCGACGTCCGCGCTGAGATGTCCGTATAGGGCCCAGGTGAAGGCGTTGAGCAGGGTGGTTTTGCCGCCGCCGTTGGTCCCGTAGACCAGCGTGACATTGTGTCCCGGCTCTCCTGCGAAGGAAAGCCGGTGGCGCCCGCCGTAGGGGCGGAAGTTCTCCAGCTCGATCGACAGCAGCTTCACTTGACGATGCCCTCGACCTTCCGGATGATCTGGTCACTCACGTTCCGGGTTACCGCGGCCGTATCGCCTAGATGCAGGTTCTCCTTTTCCAAGGTCAGAACGTCGACGACGAGCCGCTTGGCCTCGTCGCTCAGCTCGGCATAGATACGACCGACGATCTCGCGTTCGCTCTGGTCGCTCACTGTCTGTTCTCCGTCCTTCACACATCAAGAAGCTGGTAATAGTCGCGCAAGTCCCTCAGTTTGGCCAGTGCCTCGCCGCAGTTCTCTGCGTAGCCGGCGAACTCTACGCATCTGGCCAGCTCTCGTTTGAAGAGGCGGCGTTCGATGTCGAACAGGGCTGGGTCCTGGGGAGGCATCACGACGAAGTCGATCACCTCCGCGAGGTCCTTACCTGGGGCCCGGCGCAGGATTCGACCTCGTCGTTGGATGAATTGCCGCGGGTTGGTGCTGCTGGCCAGCATGTACGCCACGCGAGCATCCGGTAGGTCCACACCCTCGTCCAGGCAGCGCATCGATACGAGAACCTGCAGGTCGCGTCCTGTCGCGAAGGAGCGAAGCAGGTCGATCCGCTGCCGCTTGTTCTCCCTTGCTGTGAAGGTGTGCGCCCTCAAGCCCAGCTCGTTACCTACCAGTTCCAGAACTTGGTCCACCTGCCGGGGACCAGTTCCGCCCTCGGCCAACGGAGCACCACCCTCAGCACAGTAGACGAGCTGGAATGCGCTCTGCCGGTGCTGCTCCACCGCTTGTCTCAGAGCCGGCATCTTGGCTCGCGCGTGGCCTAGCACCTTGGCCCTTTTATTGAGCAGCATCCCCAGGGGGGAGGTGTCATCTTCCCCTCGTGACTCCGGCTCCTTCGACCTGAGGAGAGCACCGATCTTAACGGTCAGCTCGGTGTACTGCTCAGCTTCATCGTCGCTCAACGGGACCAGGACAGGGTGGTATCGATATCTCGTCAACGCTCCGAGATCGATGGCTTCCTTGAGACCAAGCTCAATGAGCGTGTCTCCGAAGTAGTCCTTCAGCGCGTCCGTGCCCTCGGGATCGAACCACCGCTCTGGAGTAGCAGAAAGTGCCAGCCGGAACTGTGCACTGTCTGGCAAGGACGCTCGAAGGTGCTCGGCTCCAAGGTGGTGCGCCTCATCAGCGATGACCAGCAAGGGTGAGTCAATCGTTGCTAGCAGGCGTTGGAAGGTCGCGCCTCGGAAGGTGGCATTGGTGACGACCAGCGTCACGCTGCCCTGGCGACGTGCCTGCAGTGCGGCAATGGCGTTACGGGCGGCCGGTTGCCATGAGGTGGCCGTATCACGGCACTTGATCGGGACAACCCCGAAGCTGCGCAGCTCTCCCGACCACTGCTCAACTAGGTCCAGAAGCGGAACGACGACGACCGTGACCAGGGGCACTTGTCGGGCGTGGAGCTGCCTGCCGACCTGATCGAGCGCCGCCAGGGCGGTGATGGTCTTGCCGGTTCCGGTCGCCATCTGAAAGATGCCGCGCCCGTTGGCACTTAGCCACTGCGCGATGGCAGCTTTTTGATAATCCCGCAGTTCCAGGTCGCGTGGAAGCCGCGCCCATCCAAGGGTCGTAAGATCCGTTGACACAGTCAAGAGTTCGGGAACGTCGGCCGAAGCTGGCGCCTGCGCCGCACGTTTACCGAGGGCGATGAAGTGTTCCCTGGCGACTTTCGGGAACTCGAGGATTTCAACGCGAGGTGTTCGTCCGGCCCATAGTTCCTCGAAGTCGGCTCGAATGCCGTCCACTCGACTGCGATCGTTAGGATTCCATGATTTGAATACGTGGATAGATTCGAAGTTCTCCAGGAACGCCGAGCCGGTCTCGTTCATCGACCCGGTAAAGGCAGCCGTGTCTCCATATTTGTCGGCAATGAGGCCGATCTTTTCGTGATAAAGAGCCAGCCCGTCTCTTCCGTGCACGATCGCGATTTTGACGTCCAGTGTGCCTTGCGCGATCAGTCTGCCCAGGATGCCGAGTCCGGCGAGCTCTTTGGGAGAGCGTTCGGTGTCTGGATTAAGTTCACGGGCCACCGCTTTAGCGATCACGTCGCGATAGGCGTATCCCGCCCGCATCTCTTCGATGTCGCGGTCCGTCAGATGAGGACTCGCGATGAGGCGCAGACGACCACCATTGCGTTCGAAGCTCTCCAATCCACGAGCCACGAGAGCCAACGACGCACTGGTGAAGTATCCGACGGCGCGGTCGTAGCGGTTAGCGGCGGACAAGCAGGGGATATAGAACTCCGCGACCACATTGCTTCTGTCGCTCCTGTAGCTGTCCTCGATGGAGAGATCGCGCAGCATCTCGGACATCACTGTCCACCCAAGGCAGCGAAGAAGTCACCAAGATCGGGAACCGGCTCCAGCTCCCTGTAGGCGTCACTCAAGGTGTAGCCCTCGACGAGCTCAGCCAGGTCAAGGTCTCCTCGAGCACGCAGCGCCATCGTGAGCCCATCCCACGAGGCTTCACCCGGAACGTCCAGAGCACCGGCAAGAGCCGATCGCAATTCATCTCCTTTGAGGCCGCGCTGAACGCCTGCGCGCAGAGCGATCTCGTCGCTGTCGCTCTTGCTCCAAGCGCGAACCAGACGTGCACGAATGGCGCCGTTACCTGCGGGGGCAAGCCAGAGCACGTCTCCGACGTGGGCCTGCAGTTGCATAATAAGCGGTCTGATGCTTCCGATTTGGGGTTGTGGGGCGACCCACGACACGCGAATCTCTTGGGCTAAGGCAGCGAAGCTTCGCTCGGTCCCTTCCGCGACCTGGAACAGTGCCATCGCACCTCGAGGCGCGGTGAATCCAGAGCCGCGGAGCGTTTCCTTGTTGACGTCCACGCGGAACCACCACTGCCTCTTGTGGAAGAAGCATCGGCGGGTTTCTTGGGGGGACGGCATTCTGCGGGAAGTACGGCTCAGTCCATCGTCCCCGCTTCCGGCGAGGCTGATCCAGCCGTCTCTGCGGGCAAACTCTCGGCGTGCTGCGTAGGCGCGGACGCTCGCTGGAGAGACTCCAAACTGCTCGACGAGCTCATCGACAACAGCTGACAACCATGCCTGCCCACCACCGCGTTCGATTCTCTGAACGATCTCCTCGCGGATGCCCTCGTAGGTCTCCAGCTGCCACTCGGGGAGCCCATAGGAGTTGGGGCCTACACGCGCAATACGGTCGTCAGCCTGCAGGCGACCGCGAAGGGCGCGACTGGCCACGACGTCGAGCCGCTCTGCGATCTCCTCTCCACTCAAGGGGTGGCCGACGGCACGCAAAACGGCCACCGCGAGCTCTGGCTGCGAGGCGGACTTGCGGACGACCACGCCGCCGATCTCGCGCAACCCACAGTAGTCGAGCCAGGCATCCCAGATCCGATTATCCAGGTCGAGCTTGCTGCGCAGTCGCCCCAACGCGTTTTCGTCGCCCTCGCCGATACCCCCATGGATGGCTGCATGGAACGTTGCATCCCGAAGATCTGGGAGCGGCCGAATCGCCAGCCAAGGCTCTTTGATATCAAGATCCGGGATAAGGACTTCCAAGAAGCTGTGCAGCAGACAATCAGCTGTCCGGATTTCCTCGCTCAGCTCAGGAATACGCTGGGCGACGGACTCAATGGTCGTCAACATGGGGGTCTCAGCGCGTAGCTGCCGGTAAAGATCTGCAACCCGCTCGGCAACCTGAGAGTTCTCACGCCATTCAGCGAAGTTCTCGAGCAGTCTTTTTTCTAGTTGACGAACGCGCTCTCGGCTAACACCCAGCTCTTTACCCAGGTCGTCCAGGTTGCGGTCACGCCAGAGAACACGATGACGGAGGATGAGCCGCTCCCGATCGCTGAGAGAAGCAGTCCAGCCCTCCAAAAGGTCACACAAAGTTGCATCGACATCTGACACTGGATCTTCGACCGACTCGTTGAAATGATTCTCACTCAACGAGACAAGCAGGGCATTCAGGATGTCCACCAGCGTTCGCTGACCACAGTTCTTCAGGCCTCGGAAGTCGGGAACTGCGACCTGCAACACCTGATGAACGTCACTGAGCGTGTTAGCCAGTAGGACGTTCCGCGCTCGCCGGGTCTCGCAGTGCCGGCTGATATCCACTGGCTCCGGACTCTGGACTTCCAGTAGCTGGCCAAGTGATTCGTCGCCGTCATGATCCGCTAGGCGAACAGCGTAGGCCTCTGCGAGTGCGGCACGCGCCTCACCGGAGGCAGCCCTAAGTGCAGGCAGCACATCGCTGAAGGCCACGGGCCTACCTCCTCGATGAGGATCCGGACAACCTCTCAGGGTCTAGCAGAAGGCACCGACAAACGCCAGGAGTAGGAAGCGCGAAGCAAGCACCGCCCTACAGCCCACACCTGCCCGCTCACCCTACGTCATTGCTTGTAGCCGCGAAGGAGTAGTCCACGTGTTGCAGCGCTACGACCCGCTCGGCCCCTAACGTGATCGCGCAAATGGATGCCGAGAAGATACGTCCTGGTATAGGGAATTGCCGGGTTCCTCATGTATGTCTTACGTATCAATCTGCGACCCGCGACCCAGGAGACTCAGTGGCAGGCGAAGTGGAGACGCGACAGCGAGTAACACGGCTGTACGACTACCTCAGCGCTTTGACACAAGAGGCCCACGCGAAACCCACGAGACACGTCGGGGATCACGAGATCGTGGCAGCCCCCCAGGACATCCCTAGCCATCCAGCCGTCCGGCTAGGAGGCAGTGGCGGTGACGGCTGGTTACGCGTTCGGAAAATCGCCATGCCAGCGGCTCCGGCCCTGCCCGCAGCCCTGGCTTGGGCAGCCAGCAGAGTGGACCGTGACAATCCTTACCGGCGCCCCAGCTTGAGCCTCCGCTCTGGGGAGTTTGGACAGGCGGACAAAGATGCGCTCGAGCAGTGGATCGTCCAGGTTTGGGAGCCGTGGTCTGGTCAGGCCAAGCTTGCCGCCCAAGCACGCAAGCTCTACGAGGCCTTGTTCCGTCTGCGCCAACGCCTTCGCACTGACGAAGCCACTCACGAGCTCGTCTGGGGGCATGTCTTCCTCGGCTGGAAACACAACAGCCACAACATCTGTCACCCCCTCCTGCTCACCCGCGCCCGGATAGATTTCGACGAGGCAAGTGGCGACCTCACCGTTATACCTGAGGGGCTCCCTCGCTTGGAGCTGGAGTGTCTGCAAGGTGTTGGGACGCCCAACATGGCAGAGCTGGCCAAGATCGGAGAAGACCTCCAGCAAGATGCGCTCGAAGTCTGGCCACGCGGCGAGCTTCATGGGATCAGCCAGAAGCTCGTAGCCCCTCTGGGACTCGATGCGCATGTGACGCTCAGTGATAACCTTCCAGACGCGCGCCGAGCACCTGCCATTGCGCCAACCTGGCGGTTGCTCATCCGCAAGCGGCGAGTCATGTTCCTGCAGTTCTTCGAGCGACTGAAGCAGGTCGCTGCATCCGCTGACCATCTTCCGGCGCCCATTGTTGCGCTCGCTGCCGGCGAAGCCGAGGCCAGGCGGGTTCTGCAGCATCATGCCCAAGATTGGGAAGCCGTCGCCGAGCACCTCCTCTTGCCTCTAGCAACTAATGAGCAGCAAGAGCAGATCGCCAGAAAGCTCGCGACGCATAGCGGCGTCACCGTGCAAGGCCCTCCCGGCACAGGTAAGAGCCACACCATCGCGAACCTGATCTCGCATCTCGTGGCACACGGCAAGCGTGTCCTCGTCACCGCACACAAGGACCAAGCTCTGGCCGTGCTTCGTGACAAGATACCCGCTGAGCTACGCGATCTATCGCTTGCCATACTCGGTTCTTCGGCCGCAGACATAGCCGCCCTGCAACGGTCGGTCAATGCGATTACCGAGGCAGCAGACCTAGTCGACGAGCAACGGGAAAGCTTGCTTATCACCTCGTTGCAGGAACAGCTGCACTCCGCGGAAAAGGAAGTCCTACATCTACGCAAACGCCTGCGCGACTCCCTCTCGCAAGAAAGCGCTGAACTGACACTCGGCCCTCATCGTCGCCGTGCAGCAGAGCTCGCCGAGTGGCTGGCGCATCACCAGGCAGAGAAGGCCCGCATCCCTGATGCGATTGAGGCGGATGTCCCCTGCCCTCTTAGCGCTCAGGAGGCCAGTGAGCTGTTCGCCCTGTCACGCCGTGTCGAAGCCGAGGATGCGCTCGCCGCAGCTCAAGTCTTGCCGCATCCTGAGCAGCTCCCCACCGGACAGGAACTCGCCGAGCGTGACCGGGCTCTGGCAGCTACGGGCAAGAAGCTCGCCGACCACAATCGCCACATCACCGCCTGGGCAGCGGTCGACGCCCTAACCGATGAACAGTTGTCGATGCTTATCGACGCCACACTTCAGGCGCGTGACCATCTCGCGCCCCTTGAATCCGGCTGGCTCACGCGCCTGCGTTTCCAGATCACGCAAGCTCATCAATGGCGAGACCTCTGGGCCGGCCATGCCCACCGACTCCAAGCGGACGCGATCCAGTGTGCCCGGCTGCGCAGTGCAGTTGCTGGGGCGCAGGTGAGGATGCCGGACGGCTATTCACCTCGGGAGGCCGTCGAACTTCTCGGCCAGCTACGTCAACGCTTCCAGGAGGGCAAGCGCGTCTCCTCGCTCCTGCAGCGACGCCTGGCTCAGTTCCTGAAGGGCCTTGCGATCGATGGCCATGAACCGGACACCGTGCAGGACGTTGATCGCATTCTCGCGTTCCTTGAGCTGAGCCGTATTCGCAGCTCTGCAGCGCAACTGTGGATGGGCGACATCGTGCCGACCAGCGAGGCACCAGCTCTGCCTGTTGATGCAGCTGCTGTGGAAATGTGGCTGGACGCACGCGCTCAAGAGATCCTGCAGGTGCTGGACTGGGAAGCCCAGTACTGGCCAGCCCTCCGCGCCAAGCTCGGTACGATCATCGCCCCCGACCTGATCCCACCTCGCTGTAGCTCTACGCACCTCCATCAGGTCATCGAGGTGCTTTCTGGCCTGCGTGTGCGCGCTCAACAGCGTCAGCTCGTCGCCGGGCTCGAAGGGCTGGCGGCAACCCTGACGGCTGGCCGGCAGCAACAGGGCGCTTCTCCGCTGTGGGCAGAGCTGGCAACCGCTCTAGCGGGAGCGGACTGGCGGCGCTGGGATGCTGCGCTTGCCACCGCTGCACGCCTGCACACCATCTACCCCGAAGCTATTCGGCTCGCCGACCTTCACCACCGCCTCGCCACCCTCGCTCCACTCTGGGCTCAGCAGATCAAAGAGAACCGCGGCGACGTCGAGCAGTGCGGCAAACCTTCTGAAGTCGACGAGCTTTGGCAGTGGCGACAGGCCGATACCTGGCTATCGAAGCTGCTGAAGGCCAACGACGCGGAAGAGACGCAGCGCCGGCTAACCCACGCGCAGGAGGAACTGCGTCGCATCACCCTGGAACTCACCAGACGCTCGGCATGGCTGGGCGCCAAACGTAACCTCGGAGACAGCCAGCGTCAGGCGCTGATCGGCTGGTTGCAGACGCTACGCAGAATCGGCCGCGGTACCTCCGAGCGTGCGAACAAGTGGCGAGCGGAAGCACAACGTCTCATGCCACAAGCCATGGGAGCCGTTCCTGTATGGATCATGCCCTACTACCGGGTGGCCGAATCCTTCGATCCTTCCGTCGCTCCAGCCTTCGACGTCGTCATCGTCGACGAGAGCAGCCAGTGCGATGTCTTCGCACTTGGCCTCCTGGGACTCGGGCACAGAGTGATCGTGGTTGGCGACGACAAACAGATCAGCCCATCTGCAGTAGGTGTCAACCGAGAACGAGTCGATGAGCTCGTGCATACACACCTAAGAGACTTCCCGAACGCGCTCCTGCTCGACCTCGAGTCCAGTCTCTATGATGCGTCCACCCGCCTCTTTCCAGGTGTGGTACGACTGCGAGAGCACTTCCGCTCCCTGCCGAGCATCATCGAGTTCTCCTCCCAGAGGTACTACGGCGGCGAGATCCAACCTCTACGCGAAGAATCCTCCCATCGCCTCCCAGGCCCCACCGTACGAGCGATCTACGTACCTGGCGGGGTACGACGAAGCACCGACATAGGCGAGGCCAATGAGGCCGAAGCCACGGCAATCGTCGATCAAATAATTCATTGTTGTAACGACCCCGCCTACGCCGGTCGCACCTTTGGCGTGATCTCACTGCTCGGAAGCAGCAAGCAGGCCGAGTACATCGACCAGCGCCTTCTACGCAAGCTTGGCCCTGAAGAGTACGAGAAGCGGCAGCTTCGCTGCGGCGATTCGTACAGCTTCCAGGGAGACGAACGCGACGTCATCTTCATCAGTGTGGTCGCCGACGACAACAGGTCGGCCTTCACAAGCAAACCGTACGAGCAGCGCGTCAACGTAGCCGCGAGCCGAGCCAAGGATCAACTGTGGGTCTTCCACAGTGTCCAACCCGAGCAACTTCACCCTGACGATCAGCGAGCCGCACTCATCAGGTACTGCGCCGAGCAGCAGCCATCGCGCGACGTCGCCGAAGGTCTGGAGGAGCTCTGCGAGTCAGATCTCGAGCGACGTGTGCTTCGCCAGCTCACAGACCGGGGATATCGCGTTTCACCCCAGTATCGCGTCGGAAGCCTCTGCATTGACCTGGTGGTGCACGGTGGTGGGCGCAAGCTAGCCATTGAATGCGACGGGGATAAGTACCACGGCCCCGATCAATGGGAAAGCGACCTGCGCCGGCAAACCATCTTGGAACGATTGGGGTGGCGGTTCTGGCGAGTCCGCGGGAGCGCGTTCTATCGCGACCCCGAAGCAGCGATGGCGCCTCTATGGACGCTTCTGATCGACCTGGGCATCGATCCTGATAGGAGCATCAGCGAACTCAAGCCAGCTTCGATCGCCACACCTGCTGCTGAGCTCGCCCCTGTCGTTCCCCCCCCTCAGCGTCAGGAGTTCGAGCCCAAACTCGACGAGGTCACTGTTGCTGGGCCCCTTCCTCCTTCCAAGGCAGTCAAGGATCCGGAACAGCCGGCACCGCAAGCAAGCCCTGCGGCTGCAGCCTCCAGCGACGAAGTTGCCGCCGGGTATGACACCTCCGAGGAGGCAGACGGCCAGGGCGATACATCTCCTTCATCGCTCGCACTAACGGCCCCTTCCATTCAGCAGGCCAGCGTCGGCCATAGCCAGACGAGCTCAACCGGCCAGCTGGCCGTACAGAGCCAGGAGTCCTCGCCTTCAGAAGCCACCTCGCCGAATGACGCCGAAGACGAACTGGACTGGCACGACGAGCATGGCAAGGCGCGGCTCGATCCAGAGGCTCCAGACCCGACGGACGCCATTGGTCGGACGGCAACCCCATCAAGCCTTGCCATGCTCGAGCCTAGCGAGCCGGCTCCCCGTGATCTTCCCCTGAGCGCCCCAGCGAAGGACGTTCATACCGACCAGCACGCACAGGTGGATGCTGTTCAGGTCCTCGCCAACAGAGCCGCCGAGGAAGAGGACACGGCCCCCAGAGAGTCTCACCACGAACAGAGCCAGGGCCATCGAGCAGATGGACGGCTCGAGAGCACGAGCAGGAACACTCCTGGCTCCGCCCCGTCCTTGGACGATCTCTTCAACGCTCTCTCACGACCCGATGAGACCGCCACCGCCGCCACTTCGCAGTCTGAAGACGGAGACCTTCATACCGCAGCGATCCGCCAGTGGGCACTTGCACAAGGCCACAGCGTGGCTGATCGAGGGCGCCTGCCGGCACACATCGTCGACGCCTACCGCCGCGCCATATCTGCAGCAGCCGATACGAAGACCTCCCCTACCACGGCGAAGGCGCTGTCTGAAGCTCAGGCGTTCAGACATCTACGCGTTCTGCGCGGCATACTCGTCGCCAAGGGTGTCCAGTGCATACTGAGTGCGAAGGCTCCCGAGCTGCTTATCTTGGGTCCACCACATGTCGTGACTGAGACAGCAGGCAAGGTCGCGGTGTCCAGGCCAGACGGTCAATTTATCTGGGGACCGGAGCACTCTCGGGTCACTCACGCAGTCGAGGACCACGAGGACGTAGCGAACAGAATCGTCACCAACCGAACTGCACCGCAGCCGAAAAGCAGTATCCGTCTAGCAGTTACGGAGGCAGACCCCTTCCCTCTTCGGACACAACAGCCCGTATCCGCGTTCGATGACGAGCAGCTGACGACTGCGGCCAAGTGGGCAATACGTCAGGGCGTTGAGCTCAATCCAGAAAAAATCGTTCGCCGGATCATCACGAATCTGGCTCCGCCCCACAAGCCGTCAGTTTGGGATCTCCAACGCCTCTATTCTGCGGCGACTCAGAGCCAGCCCATGGTACGAAAGAAGGCTCCTGCCACAGCCACACCGTCCGCCAGGCAGGCTGATCGGCCCCGGACAGGAAGTGTGCTGCCACCGCTTCAAACGTTGCGTCGCGCCCTGGCACGCCACGGCATAGCTGTGGACCTCATGGCAGACGATTACGCATTGATCGTGAAATCTCCTCCAGATGCGGTCACTCGTACGGCAGGCCAGATCCGACTTTCCGCACCCTACGTCAACTTCACCTGGGGCAGCGGAACGCTTATATCCAGGCACTCAGCCCGAGACCCCGAGGGTGCTGCAAGAAGAATCCTTGGAAGCTCACCACAGGCCTCCATGCCTGCCAGACCGCGGCGCAAGGAACCCCCCGCAGCTTCATCTACAACCCAGCCATCCGACGCCCAGATCCGTAGCCATCTCGGCGAACTTCGAGATGCCCTGACCCGTTATCGCGTCGAAGCAGACCTGCCGCCCACTCTGCCCATCCTGGTCGTGCAATCTCCCGAAGATGTCGCCCAACGAACGAGCGGCCGCGTTAGCGCCTCGCTCAGCACCCGCAATTTCGTTTGGGGCAAGGGCCTACTGCGGGCCACCCACCCACTCAACGACGTTGAAGGCGCGGCGCGGAACATCGCCGGTCGTCTACGCCCCGCTCCTTCCATCTCCGACTCGACCTCTCCGGCGCCTCCCCTAGGCAGCTCACCGGCAAACCCAAGCCGGCCGCCGAGGCTCGGCGGGCGGGCCATCACCACATATCGGCCCGATGAGTTGGTGGCTCTCATTCGGTGGTTGGTGAGTGAAGGCCGAGCGGCAACCTACGACTCACTCATTGACGAGGCTCTCGCGGAGCTTCGATTGCCTGGCAGGTCCCCTCGAAGGGTGGAGGCCATCGAGGAGGCTGCGGTGCTGGCCAGATGGAAGGCCACGCCGACGGAAACACTGCCGTCAGCCCACAACGATCCTCGCTACCTAAATGTCATCACCTGGGCTCGCAAGCACCGCTTCGAGATCGGAACCGACAGGGAGATCCCAGCTCACGTCATAAGCCAGTACAACCTCGCTCATCCAGAGCAACCCTACATACCCCGCTCTAGGAGGTAGCTGAGTGTGCCCATATCCACCTAGTGAGCCGGTTTTGAGATTCGGTCGCAGTAGTGGCAGATGCGGTCGAGGATCTGGTCCGCAGTCTTGGTCCATCGAAACGGCTTGGCGTTG
>NZ_JBIATU010000031.1:0-54314 GCF_042892035.1 Nonomuraea sp. NPDC001831
GAGGCAGGGCCGAACTGGCACCCCGATAACACCATGGCCAGCGTGGCACCGGAAATCAGCAGGCGGCTTCTCATGGACCCGGGAGTCTACACATACCCGACATCTGCCCCCATGGAATACGGAAGGGGCGTGGCACAGCGGCAGACCGCGCCGGGCGGCGTCTCCGTGTCGTGCGTCCGCTTCCCGGAAGCGCCACTTTTTGGCTGCATTCACAGTGTTTTTCAAACCCCGCCGGGTGAAGTCATCGCATCCAGGTGGTCATCGAGCACGCCGGGCTGACCGCAACCGGAACCGCAACCGGGCGCGCTTCCAGATCATAAAAGATCGGGTAATCCGCCCAGGTCGTCGTGGTAGGGCACCCGGGGCTCGAGCCCGGAACCTACGGATTGAAGTCACGAGCTTTTATTGCGTCGCTCTGCCGCGGTATGCCGCCCCGGAAATACCCGAGCCTCTCAGCCGATCCTGTTCCTTCGCTTAAGAATTTCCAGGTCTGGCATCGATGAGTCGAGTACGGGATTGCGGATGAGTGGCTGACGGCGTCGGCATCGGTCAGAGCATCTCCTCGGTTCAACCGCTGTCACGCAGGTCGCCGTCATGGCGCCGAATTGATCGATCTCGTGGTCGTTCCTATCAGGCGCAGGTAGCCGGCCGGCCGCCGGCAAGGCCTGCCGGGGGCGGGCGCTTCGGCGCCGGTCATGCCCTGGAGGAGTGCGTCTCCACGGCCACCCGGGTGAAGGCCAGGGCCTTGGCGGAGACGCTCGCCGTACGCCATATCAGCGCGTACTCGAACGGCCCGACGTCGTGGAACGGGACGTAGACCAGGTTGGGCCGTGGATAGTAACGGGCGCCCTGGGCGGCGGCAATCGTGACGCCCTCACCCGCCGCGACGAGGGCGAGCAGTTCCTGCCAGTACTTCGTGGTGGTCGAGTGATGGATGGGCCGCCCGGCCGGCGTGCGATCAGGCAGGTGACGCGCCTGGAAATAGCCCGGCATGCCGTCGATGAGGCGCAGGTTCTCACCCCCGAGGTCCTCGATGGAGATCGACGTACGGCCGGCCAGGCGGTGAGAGGCGGAGACGGCGAGCATGGTCGGGTCGCGCACGAGCACCGGGCCCACGGTCAGATCGGGCTCGTCCACGGGCAGTTCGATCACCTGGAGGTCCAGCTCGCCCCGGCGCAGCGCGCCGTACCTGTCGGACAGGTGCACTTCGCGGATCTGCACCTCACACCCCGGATGCGCGGCCCGGAACGCCTCGACGACGGTCATGACCCGCTCGCTGGCCAGCGGGCTGGAGAAGCCCACGCGCAGCACCTCGCCGATGCCGCGCGCGGTGTGCGACGCCTTGGCCATGGCTTCGAGAATCCCATGGCAGTGCGGGCCGAGGTCCTCACGCAGTTGCCTGCCCAAGGGGGTCAGGGCCACCCGGCGGCTGGTGCGCTCGAACAGCGGGCCGCCGACCCGGCGTTCCAGGGCCTGGGTCATCTGGCTCACCCGGGCGCGCGACACGTGCAGCCGGTCGGCGGTACGGCCGAAATGCAGCTCTTCGGCCAGCACCAGGAACGTCTCCAGCTCCTGCCAGTTCACCGGCTCCCCCCGTTCGGTAAGGGCACCTTACCGAACGGTGAGAACTTTGCCGTTGTTCGTGACCATCTGCCGGATTCACACTGCTTCAGGCAGGCGACCACCGACGGCGACGAAGGGCAGAACGACACGATGACCAGGCAGCGCATCGAACTGGCGGCAGCGTCGCCACGAGCCGCCCGCCTGATCACCGAACTGGAGGACGTGCTGCGCCGCGAGGGGTTGTGCGATGACCGGTTGCGCGAACTCGCGCGCATCCGGGTCGCCCAGCTCAACGGCTGCGCGTACTTCCTGGCCCTGCGTTCCGCGGAGGCGATCCGCCTCGGCGAGCGGCAGGAGCGGCTCAACGAGCTGGCGGGCTGGCGCGACTCGCGCCGGTTCACCGACTCCGAACGGGCCGCTCTGGCTCTCGCCGAAACGATGACCAAGCTCCCGGCCGACGGCGTGCCCGACGACGTGTACGGCGCGGCGGAGAACCTGCTCGGTCCCCACAACCTCGCGAATCTGATCATGGCCGTGTCCGTCGCGAACGCGCTCGATCGCATGTGCCTGACCGCGAGGATCTCCCCTCCGCACTAGGTCTCACCAGGCCAGACATCCCTGCGGGGCGGCTTCGCGCTGCCCTGATGCATCCCGGAAGAGAAAAAGATGACACCTCGCGACCCTCTGGAAGCCCCCGACCCTCGGAGATGGCTGGCGCTGACCCTCTTGGTGGCGTCTTTCTTCATGGTCATCGTCGACTCCCAGATCGTCATGCTGGCCCTGCCCTCCATAGAGACCGAGCTCGGCTTCTCCCCGGGCGGCGTCCAGTGGGTGATGAGCGCGTACCTGCTGAGCTTCGGCGGCCTGCTGATGTTCGGCGGGCGCACCGCCGACCTGCTCGGCGGACGCCGGATGTTCCTGTTCGGCACCGCCCTGTTCGGCCTCGCCTCAGTGCTGTGCGGCCTGGCCTGGAACGACTCGGTGCTGATCACCGCCAGGATCGTCCAGGGCGTCGCCGCCGCGATCATGACGCCGACCGCGATGGCGGTGCTCATGCACACCTTCGCCGAAGGGCCCGAGCGCAACAAGGCGCTGGGCATCTGGACCGGCGTCGGCGCCTTCGGCGCGACCGCCGCGCTGCTCATCGGCGGCCCGATCACCGACGGGCTCGGCTGGGAGTGGATCTTCTACATCAACGTCCCGGTCGTCGCGGCGGTCCTCGTCTTCGGCCCCCGTCTGCTCAAGGCGACACCGGTCCGGGAGGGCCGCCGCCGCTTCGACCCGGCGGGCGCGGTGACGATCACCGCCGCCATCGCCCTGCTGGTCTACGCCGTCTCCGAGGCGCCGCTGGCCGGCTGGGGCAGCGGCCGGACCATCGGCATGCTCGTCGGCGCCGCCGTACTGCTCGTGATCTTCACCGTGATCGAGAACCGGTCGCAGGCCCCGCTGGTGCCGCTGCGGATCTTCCGCTCGCCGACCGTGGTCGGCGGCAACATCCTGATGCTCATCATCGCCATGACGGTGTACGGAGGGGCGCTCATCACCTCGCTCTACGCCCAGCAGGTCCTCGGCTACAGCGCGGTGAAGTTCGGGCTCAGCACCGCCATCTACGCGGTCATGTCGATCATCGGCGCGAACGTCAGCGCCCGGCTGGTCGCCAAGGTCGGCTACAAGCCCATCGCGATCGCGGGCATGACGCTGCTGGCCGGCGGCCTGCTGCTGCTGACCCGGATCGACCCCGACGGCGGCTACTGGAGCGACCTGTTCTTCGGCCTGGTCGTCTTCGGCTCCGGCATCGGCAGCACCAACGTCGCCGCCTCCATCGCCTCGCTCACCGGCGCCAAGCCCGAGGAGTCCGGCCTGGTCTCCGGCATCAACAACGCCGTCTTCCAGATCGGAGCCGCGCTCGGCATCGCGATCGCCTCGTCGGTCGCCTTCGCCGCCACGACGGGCGCCGGCGCCGAGGGCCTGAACGACGGGTTCCGTGCGGCCTTCCTGGCCACCGCGGTCTTCGCGCTGGCCGGGCTCGCGACGGCGCTGCTCCTGCTGCTGCACCGGGACAAGAAGACGTCCCCGCAGGGCGCCGGCAAGCACGCGGTGTCCGCTCACCACTGACCCGACCACCACACAACACCGAGGAACACGCAATGACAGACGACAAGGTCACCGTCATCGGGCTTGGCTCGATGGGTACGGCCATCGCCGAGGCGTTCATCAGGGCAGGACGCCCCACGACGGTGTGGAACCGTACGCCGCACAAGGCCGCACGCCTGGCCGCCGAGGGCGCGATCCACGCGGAGACGATCGAGGACGCCGTGGCCGCGAGCCCGCTGATCATCACCTGCCTGACCACGTACGAAGACACCCGCCAGGCCCTGCAACCGGTCGCCGCCGCACTGTCGGGGCGCACCCTGGTCACCCTGAACAGCGGACCCCCGGCCGGCGCCAGGGAGACGGCCGCCTGGGCCGCCGCCCACGCGGCCCGCCACCTCGACGGCGCGGTCAAGAACGTGCCCGCAGCCGTGGGGGCGCCGGACACCCTGATCTACTACAGCGGCGACAAGGCCGTCTTCGACGCCTGCGAGCCGACGCTGACGGTACTGGGCGGCGACACCGTCCACCTGGGCGACGAGATCGACCTGGCCGCCCTGTACGAGATGGCGGTGGGCGCCCTCCTGCTGCCCGCCCTCGTCGGCTTCTTCCAGGGCGCCGCCGCCCTCCGGGCGCGCGGGCTGCAGGCGGGCAGCATGGTGCGCTTCACCGGCAAGTGGCTGGACATGATCAAATCCCTGCTCCCGGTGTACGCCAGCGAGATCGACAGCGGCGACTACAGCGACGCCGCCTCCTCCGTGAACCTCTTCCTGGCCGGAGCGGCCCATGACGAGGACCTCGCCCGGGAGACGAACGTCGACGTGACCTGGCTCGTCCCGCTGAACGACCTGCTGCGGCGAGCCGCCGAGGCCGGCCACGGCGACCACAGCATCTCAGCTCTCACCGAGCTGCTCGGCAAGCCGACCCCACCCTCCGGCTGAGAACGGCGGGGAGCTTCCGCGTCGGTCCGAACGCGATTCCGGTCGGCGCCACGATCGCGACCGGATTCGCTCAGTCGCTCCGCCGTGCGGGCGGGCGTGCCGTGCAGCCCTCCGGCGCTCTGGTGACCGGCCAGGTGCAGCTGCCTGCCGCGCCGCCGGAGCCGAGTCTCCAGCGGACATGCGACCACCGGGGGGAGCGCACCCGGCTGCTCGTCCGCCTCGCGGATCGCCCGCGTTTCCGTCGGGTGGTGGTGGACCATGCTCGCGGCGATCATCGTGGTGGACGCCAGGTTCTGGTCGTCGTCCAGGCTTCGATCATGCCCGGCGAGGCGGTCCCGTCCACACCTCCGGCGTACCCGCAGCGATCGCTGCCGCCACTCCCTGCGCCGGCAGCCGTTCTCTGCCCAGGCGGTCGGCGGAGGGCAGCCCGTTCACCGCGTCCACGATCAGCAGGGCTTGCCGCAGGCTGAGCGGAGGCAGGGCCGTCATCCTGCGGCACGCTCCAGGCGGCGGGCAGCACCCCTGCCGGCCTCGCGGGTGGGTGGTATGCCGGTCATGCGATGATCGGGAATCGGTGGCTCAGGCCGGTGATGTGCATCAGCCGGGCCATGCGCGGCGGAACGCCGGTCAGGGCGAGCGTGATGCCCAGTGACCGGGCCCGGCCTTGAGCGCCGATGAGTACGCCCAGGCCGCCGGCGCCGCAGAAGGTCACCTGGGACAGGTCCAGGACGAGCAGGTCGGTGCTGTGGGCGAGAGTGTTGATCAGCCGCCTGCGCAGCTGAGCCGTGGTGAAGATGTCTATGTCCCCCGTCAGGTGCACGAGGGTCGGCGCCGAGGCGCCCGCCTCGGCGAGTGGGGCGGTGTCGATGACGGTCATGGAAGTCTCCTGTGGGGAAGCTGGAACGCGATGAGATGCCTGCCGGCCGGAGATCGGCCCGCCGCCGGACAACGGGCGATGCCTGGACCGCTCAATCCGGCCGGCAGGCGGCACGTGGGTCACGCCAGGATCGGCCGTGCCGTGAACGAGGCCGCCTTGTGCCCGTTGACCGACCCGCCCTCGTTCTCCCACCGGGCCGAGTCGGCCGTCGCAGGCGGACCGGGCCTCGCCGGCAGGTGCGCCAGAGTGAGAATGGCGTCGGCCGTCAAGCCGGCGGTGTCCTGGGCGGTGAGCTTGAGCACGGCCTCGGCGACGCCGGCGGCGGTTCCTGACGGGATGATCAGCAGGACGACCGGCTCGCCGGACGCGAAGCTGAGAGTGATCATGCGCGGGTCGGTGTGGCGGAACCAGCCGACGCGGACCTGCCGACCGCGGGCCGGGATGCGGCGCGGGATGTTCTGCCACGCATCGCCATGCACGCCGACGCGGAGCGTGACCCGATCAAGCAGTCGGTCGACGGCGGCGATGAGACCGGGGAATTCCGCGGCGGTGTCACTGGAGTAGGGCCACCAGGCCCCGTCCACCACCGATCGACGATTCGGCACCGGGTGGAGACTGAGCCGTAGCGCGGAATCGGCCCGAGGCATCGCGGACGAGGTGGGGCTGAGCGGTGCGGGCTGAGAAAGAAGTGTCGGCGTCATGGTCGCTGACCTATCCGGGCCCCTCAGAAGGGGCCGGTGGTGGTTCGCCGGGGGCGACGCAGACCTGAGTGCCAACGCTCGAGAAGTCCTCGGTACCTTCAGTCTACCTCCTACTTCCGGAATCACATAATTCCGGAAGTAGACTCTGTGGATGACTTCCGGAAACTCGCCCTCGGGAATCACGGAGCCGGCCGGAGTCGCTGCCGGAAACCCGCGCCGGTCGCGGGCCGTCCCGCTCCCCGCTCCCCACGCCGCCGTCCTGGCCGACTACACCGCCACCCTTGAGCGCGCCCCGCTGGCCGACTCCACCAAGACCAAGTACACCTCCCGGCTGCGCGGCTACCTGGCCTGGCTGGCCGTCCAAGCCGACGCCGCCGCCCCGGACGGCGGTCCGCTCACCGACGCGGCCGCGGCCGCCGGCGCGGTACGCGACTTCCGCCGCCACCTCAAGGACGGCCGTCGCGCTCCCAACACCATCGACGCCTACCTGTCGGCCATCGACGACTTCTACGCTCGCCGCGGCCTCGGCAGGCCCCGGACCCGCCGCGAACGCGACTCCCGGCGCACCACCCCGCGAGTCCTGGACGCCCGGCGCGCCCGCCGCTACATCCGCCACGTCCAGCTCACCGCTTCCCCGCGCGACAAAGCCGTCGCCCTGCTGCCCTACTACGCCGGACTGCGGATCTCCGAAGTCGTCGGCCTCGACCTGACCGACGTGCGCCTCTCAGCCCGCACGGGGGAACTGCGCATCCGCGGACAGGGCCGCGACGGCGGCAAGATCCGCCTGCTGCCCGTCCATGCGGACCTGCGCCAGGCCCTGACCGACTGGCTGGCAACCCGCGCCGGCTGGAAGGGAGCCGGCTCCCACCCCGCGCTGTTCCTCAACCAGCGCGGCGGTCGCCTGAGCGACCGTGCAGCCCGGGACATCATCACCGGCCTTGGCGACGCCGTCGGTCTGGGTGACGACCCTACCGAGCCCTTCAGCTCGCACGTCCTACGCCACACCTTCGCCACCCAGCTCATCCGCCACGGCACGGCCCCCATCCTGGTCGCCGACCTCCTCGGCCACGGCTCGTTGGACACCACCCGCCGCTACGGCCTGCCGACCGAAGCGGACAAGGCAGCCGCTTTGAACGCCCTGATCAGCGACCATTAGCCTGCACCGACCACAGAGGTCAGGCACAGGCGCGACACGATATCGATGATCTTGTAAATGGTGAGGGCCTTCGGTTCGTCAACGACCGCGGTGATCGGCAAGCCGCCATCGTCAACCCCGGAACCAAGGACGTCGACAGGTGAGCTCGCGCGTGCCGGCCGCCCTGATGGCGCTCACCCTCCCGCGGTGCTCAGCGCACGCCAGGCCGGCGCCACGCGGGCCGTGGGGCTCGTGACGCAAATTCTCCGCTCCGACTTTCCCTCGCCGAAGCGGGGAAGTGCGCCTATCCCCGACCGGTGGGGAAGTTTCCCGAGCGTGAACTCACCTCAGGAGCGCCTGTTGCGGTTGGTGTCGCGACGCTGGTCACGCTCGGCGCGAAGGGCCCGATCCACGCGCTGATCTTCGTCGGCATCCTGATCGTCGAGCAGCAATTGGAGAACCACGTGCTCCAGCCGCTGATCGTCGGCCGGGTGCTGCACTTCCACCCGCTGGCGATCATCATCGTGCTGGCCGTCGGCGGCATACTGGCCGGGATCGCGGGCGGGCGGTCGCGCGGCGGTCCTGGCGGTCCTCCATCGAGTTCACGACAGTGCCGCACCTGACGCGGAGAGTCAGTCCTGCAGACGGACGACGATGACGACGGTCGTGCCGGCCGGGCCGGTGGTCACCGTGAGCGAGTCGCTGAGCTCGGCCATCAGCCACAACCCGCGGCCGTGGTCGCGGTCGCGGTCAGGCATCGATGCCCGCTGCTGGTAGTGGCGGGCCGGGATCCCGGGGCCATGATCGCTGATCTCGCAGCACAGCAGGCCATCGGTCTGCCACAGGCGGACCCGCCCGGATCCACCGCCATGATCGAACACGTTCGCCACGCCTTCTTGCACCGCCAGTTCAAGATCTGCCCGCCGAGCCGACGACAGCCCCTGCTGGGTGGCATGCGCGCTCACGCCCTTCCGTAACGCGCTCTGATCGTACGCGGCCGCACCACCCGGCCCGGACGTACTCAGTGCCCAGGTCAGCAGCGGGTCCCGGCATTCCGGCGGCGGCCCGAACAACCCGCTCACCGGTCACGCCCGCTCATCGCCGGTCACCGGGACGGTCGGCTGCCGTCCTGGGGAGCTGCCACCTGAGCGCGCCGCTCGCCCGCCGCTCGTCGCGACATGTCGACAGCGGCCGGGACATCAGATGCCGGAGGGGCCACGGCGGTCGGCACGGGCATGGGACGGCTGACGGCGCCTTGGACATCATGGTCCCTTCGATGGCGCGATCAGCGTGACCTGCGGGAGTGACGACGACCGCTGTGCAATCAGATCCTGACTCGCGACATCCCTGCCCCCGCGGCGAAACGGGAAACGGCCCGGGTCCCGGCTGCCGGCGAGACTCCTCGGGGCGGACGAAGTGACAGATGCCCAGACGGCCCGTACAGCCCTCGCGACCGGGACTGCTGCGGGCCCAGCACCGTCAGGTCCGTCGTACGGCGCTGTCGCTGCTCAGAAGCCGTAAGCCGCCAGAACGCCGCCGGTGCAGGCGGTGATCGGTGCCGCCACGTGTCCGGCGTCGCGGTGGACGCCGCGCAGGGTGTTGGAGGCGAAGGAGCGCTGGAACTCCAGTCCGACGTAGCCGAGCCCGAGGTGGGTGGCGGACAGGCCGCCGACGTGCAGGGGCAGCCCTGTTTCGTCAAGCGCGCCGAGCGGGGCCAGGAAGTCGAGGTGCGGCAGGTAGCCGGTCGCGTAGATGACCGTGTCGACGCTCTCGCGTTCGCTTGCCCAGTCGGCCACCTCCACGCACTTGGCGGCACTGCGCGACGGCGGAGTGCTCACGTCGCGGCGCGAGTGGAAGGCCGTCTATTACCGCGCCGACCCCGACGGGGCGCGGCGGGCGCCGGCCGATCTGCAGGCCGCCTTGGCCGCGTGCTGCCCACCGGACGGCGCCTTCAGTCGGCGGGTGTGGCTGACGGCTGGCGGAGCCCGCACACCTGGGCTTAGGCGCTCATCTAATTTGACATTTCTCTAACCAGTGGTTCACAATCTGAGCTGTTTAGATGAGTTTCTATTCAGGAGGTGCGCGATGAGTGCTCTGCTCACCCGCCTGCGCCACCCCGCCCTCGTCTCGGGCTTCGCCTTCGACGAGGCGACCTCGGAGGTGTGCGACCGCACCTGCCGCGCCGACGCGGCCGTCGAACGCGCCCGCGCCTCCGCCCTGTCGTCCCTGTCCTTCCGCTAACCCGCGCGCCATCTGGAGAGCCGTCATGAGTGACAGTTGCTGCGGCACGGTTGCCGTCGAGATCGAGCAGTTCGCCATCCCTCAGCAGGCCGCCTCCGGGCCGGCGAACGATCTGCCCGTCGTCGTGATCGGCGCCGGTCCGGTCGGGCTGGCCGCCGCCGCCCACCTGGCCGAGCGTGGCATCGACTTCACGATCCTGGAGGCCGGTGACCGGGTCGCCGCCTCGGTGGCGCAGTGGGGGCACGTACGGGTGTTCAGCCCGTACCGGTACAACATCGACGCCGCCGCCCGCCGCCTGCTGGAGGCCGACGGCTGGACGGCCCCGGACTCCGACTGGCTGCCGACAGGCGCTGAACTCATCGACGACTACCTCGCCCCGCTGGCCGAGCTGTTCGGCGACAAGGTGCGGCTCGGCGCGAAGGTCACCGCGATCAGCCGCCTCGGCTACGACCGCGTGCGCACGACAGGCCGCGAGCAGGCCCCGTTCCTGATCCGGCTCGACGACGGCACCGAACTCCAGGCCCGCGCGATCATCGACGCCTCCGGCACCTACACAAGCCCTAACGTGCTGGGCTCGAGCGGCCTGCCCGCACACGGCGAGGCGGAGGTTTTCGTCGACCACGCCCTGCCCGACGTCCTCGGCGCCGACCGTGACCGCTACGAGGGCAAGCGCGTGCTGGTCGTCGGCGCCGGCCACTCGGCCGCCACCACCCTGCTCGCGCTGGCCGAGCTGCCGGACACGCCGATCACCTGGGCCATCCGCGCCGGCAACGCCACCCGCACCTACGGCGGCGGCGAGGCCGACGCGCTGCCGGCCCGCGGCGCGCTCGGCACCCGGCTGCGCGCCCACGTCGAATCCGGCCGCATCCAGTTGCTGCCCGGCTTCTTCACCCACCGCGTCAACACCACCGACCAGGGCGCCGAGGTCGTCAGCCGCGCCCCGTCAGGCCGGGAGCAGGCCGTCACCGTGGACCGGATCGTGTCGGCCACCGGCTACCGCCCCGATCACTCCATCGCCTCCGAACTCCGGCTCGACCTGGACCCGGTGCTCGGCTCTCCCCGTGCCCTGGCCCCGTTGATCGACCCGAACCAGCACTCCTGCGGCACCGTCCCGGCCCACGGCGTGGACGAACTCGCCCACCCCGAGCCCGGCTACTTCGCCGTCGGCGTCAAGAGCTATGGCCGCGCACCGACGTTCCTCATGGCCACCGGTTACGAGCAGGTCCGCTCGGTCGTGGCGGCGCTGGCCGGGGACTGGGAGGCGGCCCGGGACGTTCAGCTCGACCTGCCCGAGACCGGCGTGTGCTCCTCCGACCTGGTCGAGAAGCAGGAGCAGCGGGTCGGCCTGGCGACCGGCATCAGCGGCGGCCTGCTGTCCACCCCGCTTCCCCTCGCCACCGTGGGCGCCACCGCCGAGTCCGGCGGCGGCTGCTGCGGCTGAGCGGAACAACCCCGATGTCCTACGGCTACCCGACCGCCGCCCAGAAGGAGGCGCTGCGCCTCATCTGCGACCACGAGCCGATGCCCGCCGCACGGCTGGCCGACGAACTGGTCGCCGCCCGCAGGCCCAGCACCAAGCGGCCCGTCGCGTGCCGGGCATGGACGGCGGGCCGTCGCCGCGCTGGCCGGCCTGCCGGGCGTGCTGTCGGTGACCGGACGGCTGGTCACGACCGGCCTGCGGAACCGGGTGCCCGCCGGCCGCATCGCGGTCTTCTCCGTCGCAGGCAAGGCGTCGGCCCCACTGGGTGCGGTCGCTCTGGCCCAGGCCGTTGGCCATGGCTGGGTGATGAGCGCGGTCGCCGCCGCCTGCGGGATCGCCGCGTTCGCGCTGGTGGCCCGTCATCGCCTAGGATTTAGACAAGCTTCGAATCAGGAGGGCTTGTCATGACCGTCCCGTCCGGCCAGTGCTGCGCCCCGATCGCCCGCGAACCGCTCGGCGAGGCCGACGCCGCCGAGCTGGCCACGCTGCTCAAGGCCGTGGCCGACCCGGTGCGGCTGCGCCTGCTGTCGATGATCGGCTCCCACGCCGGCGGCGAGGCGTGCGTCTGCGACCTGACTGGCACCTTCGACCTGACCGCGCCCACCATCTCCCACCACCTCAAGGTGCTGCGGACGGCGGGGTTGATCGACGGGGAGCGGCGCGGCACCTGGGTCTACTACCGCATCATCCCCGAGGCGGTCAACAGGCTCGGTGCGCTGTTCGCTCCGCTCACCGGGTCCGCTGCCGGGGCCGTCCCTCAGCCCGCCGCGGGACGCGCCGAGCTGGAGCTGCTTCCGGCATGACGGCCGCCCCCCGGCCCGTCGACGTCCTGGTGATCGGCGGCGGGCAGGCGGGCCTGGCCGCCGGCTACTACCTGCGCCGCGCGAAGGCCGACTTCGTCATCCTCGACGCCCAGGACAGCGCCGGCGGCGCGTGGCGGCACGCCTGGGACCGCCTGCGCCTGTTCTCGCCGGCCCAGTACAGCTCGCTGCCCGGACGCATGATGCCCATCCCCCCGGATGGCGGCTGTCCCAGCGCCGCCGAGGTCGTCACCTACCTGACCGACTACGAACGCCGCTACGACCTGCCGATTCTGCGCCCGGTGACAGTGCACGCCGTCCGGCGTGGTGACGGTCACCTCCTGGTCGAGACGAGCCTCGGCACCTGGCAGGCCAAGAACGTGATCAGCGCGACCGGCACCTGGTGGCGTCCCTACGTCCCGCACTACCCCGGCCTGCGCGACTTCGGCGGCGAGCACCTGCACACTGCCGGCTACCGCGGCCCTGAACCGTTGCGCGGCGGGCGCGTGGTCATCGTGGGCGGTGGCAACTCCGCCGCCCAGCTCCTGGCCGAGGTGTCCACGGTCGCCGAGGTCACCTGGGTGACCCGGCGCCCGCCACGCCTGCTGCCCGACGACATCGACGGCCGCGCCCTGTTCGACCTGGCCACCCGCCGCCACCGCGCGGCCCAGGCAGGCCGGCAGGCCGGAGGCATCGCCGACCTGGGCGACATCGTCGCCGTCCCGCCCGTGCGTGAGGCCCGCGATCGCGGCGTACTGAAGGCCGAGCCCATGTTCGCCCGGGTCACCCCGTACGGCGTCGCCTGGGCCGACGGCAGCACGCTGGCCTGCGACGTGATCCTGTGGTGCACCGGCTTCCGGCCCGCCCTGCGCCACCTTGCGCCCCTGGGCTTGCGTGGCCGGGACGGCCTCATCCCCACCCGGGGCACCCAGACGGTCGATGAGCCCCGCCTGCACCTGCTCGGTTACGGGGATTGGACCGCCCCCGCGTCGGCCACCCTCATCGGCGCGGGGCGCACGGCACGGCAAGTGGCCGCAGAGATCGTCGCCCGGCTGGAGATCTGCGGTACCCGGCCTGCGCGTCGTGCCGTCAGTCTCTGGCGTGACGGGCCATCTTGACCGCTGAGATCACCAGGACGACGGCAAGGGCGGGAATGAGGACGAGATCGGGCACCACCCCGAGCAGCAGCCCGCCGAGGAGAGCGCCCGCGACAGAGCCGGCGATCATGATGACGGTGAAGCGCAGATTGGCGCCCAGGACGGCGAAGCTGCCGTCCCGGCTGTAGCGGGCGAACGCGACCAGCATGGTCGGCAGCGACACCACCAGCGACAGGCTGCCCGCGGCCTTGATGTCCACGGCGTAGAGCAACACGATTGTCGGGATCAGCAACTCGCCGCCGGCCACGCCCATGATGGCCGCCACCACCCCGATGCCGAACCCGGCCACGACGCCGGTCACCGCCAGCGGCGGGCCCGGCAGGGCGAGCGAGCCCACCGCGGTGGTGTGGGTGAGCACCAGAGCGGCGGCCATGAGCACCATCAGAGCCCCGAGGACCTTGTAGAGGGTGGCGGTGCGCATCCGGACCGCCCACGAGGCTCCCGCCCAGGCGCCCAGCAGACTGCCGGCCAGCAGGTTGACCGCGACCGTCCAGTGCGCGGCCAACTCGGCCAGGGGGACGGCGGCCAGCCGGGCAGGTAGCGCGACCAGCACCACGATCAGGCTCATTGCCTTGTTCAAGATGACCGCCGACAGCGCTGCGAACCCGAACAGGCCGATCAGCAGGGGAAGCCGGAACTCGGCGCCGCCCAGGCCGATCATCCCGCCCAGCGTGCCTACCACCGCGCCGGCGGTGAAGGCCACTGGCAGCGAGCGTGCCGCCGGCGCGGGCATGGTGCTCTCCTTCACGGTCATCGACCAAGCTCCTGGCTCGCCACGCCGGCCGCCGTGTCCGGCATGCACGGCTTCTTGTGCCCGCTCGGCTCACGCTATCGACGGAGCCGGCGGGCACGTCACTGCCTCGGGCTAGTTCGACCGGCATCTATCTTGACGTTTATCTAAGCAATATGAGATCGTACGGACTGCTTAGACATATATCTAACTATCTGGTGGCGCCCTGCCGCTGCCCAACACGAAGGAGACCACGGTGACGGAGCAGACCAGCGGCGGCTTCATCGGCGACCTGGAAGAGGCGTTCGCCCCGTCCGCGGCCGGCGGCTGCTGCGGAGCCCCTGCCGCACTCAGCACGAGCGAGACCGACCAGGCGGCCACCAGCTGCTGCGGAAGCCCGGCCGCAGCCCAGCAGGCCGCGCAGTCCGGCTGCTGCGGCCAGGCCCCGGCCCTCGTCGACACTCAGGCCCCCGGCGCCGTCTCCGCCGGGTGCTGCGGATGACATCCACGCCCCCGGACGTGGACTCGCCCCCGGCCGGCCTCGCCGCGATGCTGAGCCAGGTGTCTGCACAGCGGATGAAGGCCACGGTCCACGAGCTGGCCGGCGACCACTACGCCGGGCGGCGCGTGGGCACGCCCGGAGGCCGCGCCGCCGCCGCGTGGCTCGCCGAGCGGCTGCGCGAGCTGGGCGCCGAGGTCGAACTCGACTCCTTCCCCGTCGCCGACGTGCGGGAGCTGTATGCCACCCCGGTGCTCGAATGGAGCGCGGGCGGTCAGGTGCTGCGCCTGGAGCACCGCCGGGACTTCGTCGAGCACCTCGCCTCCGCCGAGTTGCCGAACCCGCGCACCGCGCCGCCGGCCGCACCTTACGATGCCGACCTGCGCGGCCGGTGGGTGCTGGCCGAGGCTGGAGACTGGGCGCGGGCGTGCGAACGAGCCGAGGCCCACGGCGCGGCCGGGGTGCTGACCGCGCGCGGCACCGACGCCGAGGGGTGGATGCCCAAGATGATCGCCGGCCCGGCCGCCCGCGCCGTCCCGATCATCGCCGTGCACCCCGACCGGCACGCACATCTGAGTGCTGCCATGGCCGCCGGCCCCGTGCAGGTGACCGGGTCGATGCCGCTACGGCAGGTCGGCGCGGACGGCCACAACGTCCGTGCCCGCTTCCCGCACTCCGGCGTCGGTGATGGCCACGTACGGGTGCTGCTGAGCGCGCACTACGACGGCGTCGGCGACGATCCCGATCGGCGCCTGCCGGCGGCAGCCGACAACGCCTCGGGCGTGGCCGCGGTCCTGGAGGTCGCCCGAGTGCTGGCGGCCTCCGCGCCGCCAGGGGTGCTGGAGCTGGCGGTGGCCTTCCTGGATGCGGAGGAGGCGGGCGCGTGGGGCTCGGCCCACCACGCCATCACCCTGCCGCCGGACACGTTCGTGATCAACCTCGACGGTGCCGCGCATCTTCACCAGGCTGCCGCCGTCGAGGCGGGAGGTCCCGCCCACGGGTTGCTGGCCACGCTCGACCAGGCCGCCCGCCTGACTGGCGTGCCCTTGCGGGCAGGTGCGATGGCCTCCGACAACCGCCGCTACGCCGCCGCCGGACTGGCCGCGATCGGCATCGGCATGGGCATGCCCGGCTACCAGACCCCCGCCGAAACCCCTGACCGCGTCCAGCCGGACACTCTGGTGGCGGCAGCCCGCCTGATTGTGGCCACCACGTGGTTGCTGTCCCGTCGGCCTACCGGCTGATCGTCTTTCAGCGACGGGTCCTGGCGGGTGACCGCGATCGGGATTCCCGGGGCTTGCGCCAGCATCGTCCTCACCGCCGACGCCTACACCTCGGTGCTGCCTCGGCTGTATCCCGAGAGCGTCCGGGCCGCTGGTTCGCAAGGCCGCTCGCAAAACCGCGCGCAAGGCGAACAACGGCCCGCCCTGGTACGTGACTCACATGTGTCTCACCGTGACTCACGATCACACAACTCGACTACAGAATCGCGGGAAACCCCAAGTCGGAGTGGTAGGGCGCCCGGGGCTCGAACCCGGAACCTACGGATTAAAAGCCGCGAGCTTTTATGTCGCGAACAATCTTGGCGTATTCGATTGTGTCGCTCTGCCGCGTTATGCCGCCCGGAAAATACCCAGGCCTGTCGCCCCGTGTCTACGCGTGTCGCTGACCGAAGAGCACGTGGCGAGCGCGGAATACCGGGTCGGTGGCCGATCGCTGATATGGGTCAGCTCTGGTCGGTTCTTGCTCTGCTGACGATGGTTGACAGGTGGCCGCGGTAAGTAGCGCCGAGCCTGGTCACCTCGCCGACGAACGTCCCTCGGCCTTCAGTCATCTGGCTGACCCAGTTCTCGGGAAGCAACACTCGTTCGCCGACCGTGAGGGGTGGCTGTCCACGCCACCGATAGGCGTACTTGCCGACCTCGACGACCTGGTCGCCGTTGATCTCGTAGTAGCGCTGGGCGTCGTCGAGATGCTGCTCCAGTTCGGCGACACGCCGCTGAAGTCGCTCGATCTCCTGCCGGGCCGTCGAGCGCGCTGTCATGCCCGCCGGAGTGCCCCTCCCGTCGGCCGCGCTGGTACGCCTCGGACAGGGCCCGTTCATGGTCGGTGATGTGAATACCGCACGCCACGTCGGATCCGTAGACGTGTTGTTTGCACGAGCTGCCCGAACGGGCCGGTCGCCCGCACAGTCGGACTTCGAACGTTCGCTCGCTCATCGCCCACCCATTCATATCACCGCATTGATCGATCTCGTGGTTGTTCCGGTCAGGCGGAGATGGAGGTGCGGGCGCCGAATATCAATCCTTGCAGGTTGGAGGCATCGTGGACGCTCCATCCTTTTGGATGGGCGCTTCGAGCGCTGCGCCAGATGGAGCCGCCGCACGATCGCCTCGGACTCCGAGGCGATCCGCTCCTGCGCCGTCACCGGCAACGCCGGCACTTGAGCGGGCTCGACGCCGCCGGATGGGTATTCACTCGCGGGGACGGCGATCAGTGAGACGCGACCACTGAGCGGCGCTTCCGCGGCCGCGCAGCGGACGCCTCGAAATCCGTGTCCATCCACCGGGTTTCTGCCCCCGCCTTGTCAGGGGCCAGGGTGGTAGATCAGGTGCAGGACCCCGGTGGCGAAGGTGGCCGAGTGGACCAGTCGCAGCGGGGTCGGACCGCCGTCGGCGAAGAGCCGCTCCCCACGGCCGAGGACGACCGGGTGGATGAGGAGGTGCAGTTCGTCGAGCAGGTTGTCGCGCAGCAGTGATCGCACCAGGGTCAGGCTGCCGCTGATGGTGATGTGCCGGGCCGGCCCCTGTTTGAGGGCGGCGAGTTCGCCGGAGAGCGGGCCGGGGATGACGGTGGTGTTCTGCCAGGCCGGGGAGGTCAGCGTGGTCGAGGCCACCAGCTTGGGCATCGAGTTGATCCGGTCGGCGAACGGCACCTCGCCGCCTCTGCCGGGCCACGAGGCGGCGAACACCTCGTAGGTCCTGCGTCCGAGCAGGAGGATGTCGGCTTCGTCGAGCTGGCCGGAGACGGCCGCGGCCATCTCCTCGTCGTAGTAGGGGAAGTGCCACTGCTCGGGGGCTTCCACGACACCGTCCAGCGACACGAACAGCTGCGAGACGATGGTGCTCACGCTGTGGCCTCGGTGAAGAACGCGGCGAGCGCGGGTGCGATGGCCTCGGGGTCCACGTTGTGAGGCTGACCGGTGAGGGTGGCTCGCCGGACGTCCGGCAGCAGGTCGGCCACGGCCTGCGCCGTGCTGCTGATCCACGGGATGGTCTCGCCGTCGATCACCAGGGTGGGGGCCGTGACGCCGGTCAGCCGATCGGCGGGCAGGGAGAAGTCGCCGGTGATGGTGGCGTCGTAGACGAGCGTGTGGGCCACGGCCTCCATCGCCGGCCAGCCCGGGAAGTCGCGCATCGGGGCCACGAACTCGGCCGGGATGCCGACCGCGGCGGTGAGGAACAGCTCGCACATGTCGCCCCGGCGGCCCTCGGCCAGCAGCGCCACGAGCTGCTCGCGGTAGTCGGCCGGCACCGGCGTACGGGTGCCGGGCAGGATGTAGGGGACCTCCCACACCGCCAGCCTGTCGACGGCGAGCCCGCGGGCGGCGGCCTCCAGGGCGATGATGCCACCGCCGGAGGTGCCGTACAGGTGCGCCGACCCGCCCGCCGCGGTGATGAGCGCCTCGATGTCCTCGTATTCGCGGTCCACCGCGTAGGGAGCGGTGTCACCGCTGTCGCCGCGGCCGCGCCGGTCGTAGTTGTAGACGGTCAGGTCCTTGGCCAGCAGCTCGGCCAGGGGCGCGTTGGCGGATCGGTCGGTGGGGCCGGCGCCGATGAGGATCATCGCCGGGCCCTGCCCGATCCGGTCGTAGGCGATCGCGGTGCCGTCCTGCGAAATGACCTTGTCCATGTCGTTTCCCTCGTGTTCGTGTTCGTCGCTTGCATGATCAGAATGCTTCACGTGGCAGCTGTTCGACATCCGTGGACTCCACTGATTCGCCACTGAGACGTCCGTGACGTCCATACGTACGTGATGATGTCCGGATGATCGCAAAGGTGTCCCAGCGCGAGGCCGAGGTGCTGGCGGCGGTGGCGGCGCGGCTGTCGAACGCGCAGATCGCGAACAGGTTGCGCATCTCCGTCCGCACGGTCGAGAGCCACGTCGCCTCGCTGCTGCGCAAGTACGGCGTGGCCGACCGGCAGGAGCTGGCGCAGCAGGCGGTGCAGGCCGGTGTGGACCGCGACATCCCTGACACGCCGCAACCCGGGGTTCCCGCCCCGATGACCTCGTTCGTCGGGCGCGAACGGGAACACGAGGCGGTCCTGGCGGCGTTCGGCGCCTCCCGGCTGGTCACCCTGCTGGGTCCCGGCGGCGCGGGCAAGAGCCGCCTCGCGGCGGAGATCTGCTCCACGTACCCGGCCGGCGGGGCGTTCGTGGATCTGGTTCCCGTACGGGACGGGTTCGTCACGCAGGCGACGGCCAAGGTGCTCGGGGTCGGTGAGCGCGCCCAGCAGCCGTTGGAGGACGCCGTCATCGAACGGCTTCGCCGCGGTCGGGCGCTGCTCGTCCTCGACAACTGCGAGCACGTGCTGGACACCGCTGCCGGCTTCGCGGAGCGGATGCTGGCAGCCTGCCCCGGCACCCGGATCCTCGTGACGAGCCGCGAGCGCCTCGGCGTGCCCGGCGAACGTACCGTGCCGATCGGCCCGCTGCCCCTGGACTCCGACGCGGAGGCGCTCTTCCTCGACCGGGCCACCGCGGCCGATCCGGAGTTCGACGCCGACCCGGCCCTGCTGACGGAGATCTGCGCCCGCCTCGACGGCATTCCCCTGGCCATCGAGCTCGCCGCGGCCCGCAGCGCCTCTCTGGGGCTTGCCGGACTGCTCGTCGCGCTCGACGACACGCTGAGGCTGCTCACCGGAGGACGGGCCGCCGACCGGCGGCATCGGTCCCTGCGCGCGGTGCTCGAATGGAGTCACGACCTGCTGGACGAGGAAGAGCAGGCGCTGTTCCGGCGGCTGTCGATGTTCTGCGGCGGCTTCGACCTGGCCGCCGCGACGGCGCTCACCGCCGGCCGCCCACCCGGCGCCGTGAGCCATGTGCTGGGGCGGCTCGTCGACAAGAGTCTCGTCGTACGCGCCCCGGGGACGGCGAGCCGATGGCGGCTCCTGCAGACCGTCAGAGCCTTCGCCGAGGACCTGCTACGAGACTCCGGCGAGCACGACCCGGCTCGGGAACTCCATCTGCTGTGGGCCGCCAGTACCGCTACGGCGATGCGGGAGCGGCTGATCGCCGCCGGACAGCACGGCGCCGGGACAGCGGCGCCGTTCGAAGACAGCCAGAAGGACGGCGCCGAGGGCTGGCGGCGGGAGTTCGACGAGGTCTCAGACGATCTGCGTGCGGCGCTGGCCGCCGCACCGCCCGGACCGGGCGGGGCGGCGCACCGGCTGGCCCGCTCGCTGGGTCACCTCACCTTCGCCCGCCGATTCCTGGCCGAGGCCCAAGGCCACTACCGGCAGGCAGCCGAACGAGCGCCCGGTCCCGCCGAAGCGGCCGAAGACCTGCGGCACGCGGCCGACTGCTCCCTGGACAACATCTCCGGGCAATTCGTGTTCGACCTGCTGCTCGCCTCGGCGGCGCAGGCCCACGCCGCGGGCGACGAGAAGGGCCGCGCGGTCGCCCTGGCCCGTGCGGTGGAGACAGCGGCGAGGTTTCTGGCCTCCTTCCCCGAGGGCATTCCCGGCGAGCGGCTCCGCCGTCATCTCACCGAGGCCGCCGAGGCCGCCGAGGCCGGAGACCCGGGCGACCCGACCGTGGCCGCGGCCCTCGCCGCGGCGGCGGCCTGGACCGCGCGGCCGGGCGCCTTCGACCCGGACCCGGCCCTGGCCGCCCGCGCGCTCGCCGTCGCACGGACGACGGGCGACGCCGTGCTCATCAGCGCGGGACTCGACGCGGTGACGACCGCCGCCGTACGGGCCGGCCGGCATCGCGAAGCCCGGCGGCACACCGAGGAGCGGCTGGCACTGCTGTCCGTGATGGACCGCGACGACCCGCGTTCGGCCATCGAGATCGTGGACACCCTGCACGTGGCCTGCACCGACGCGATCGTCGCGGGAGATCTGCCCGCGGCGATCACCGCCGGTCGGATCATGATGGCCGACGACCTCGTCGGGGACCACCCCTACATTTCGGCCAGCAGGCTGATCCCCGCGCTCGTCCTCACCGGGGACCTCGGCGCGGCCCTGCGCTACGGCGAACGGATGTGGGCGGGCTGGGAACGAGCCGGCCGGCCCCCGGCCGGATGGCTGCTGCCTTCCGTGTCGGCCGTGGCGCTCGCCCACGGGCTTCTCGACGACCGGGTCCGTTTCCGGCTCTGGCGTCACAGGGCCGGCGTGGTGGTCGACCACGCGCAGGCCGGGCATGCCCGGCTGACTTCCTTCGGCGCGTTCGTCGATGCCCGTGCCGCGCTGCAGTCCGGTGACCTGAGCGACGCGGCCGCCCTGGTGGGGAGGGCTTTCGGCACGTTCTCGATGGGACGTTACGCGGCGTACGCGCAGGCGGCGGGAGCCGAGCTGGCCGTCGTCGCCGGGCTGCCTGATGCCCCGGACCGGCTCGCGGCCGCGCTCCTGACAGCCGGTGAGAACCACTGGGCCTCGGCATGCCTGGCTCGCGCCGGCGGCAGGCTCCACGCGGACCCGGACGCGCTGACGGCCTCGGTCGCCCAGTGGGAGGGCATCGACGCCCGGCTGGAACGGGCCCATACCCTCCTGCTGATCCCACATCGCGCCGAAGAGGGCCGAGCCGCCCTCGAAGCACTGATCACGAGGACGGGTAGGAGAACCCCGTAACAGGAGTCCTCCACGGATACTCACATGCTGCTTGAACTGCATGGACGTAATCGTCGGCAGACGTAAGGACCCCATGCGGGCTTCGGCGAAGTCCGCGAGCCACCACGAGGTCACCTGTCAACGTCGTGGGTTCCGGGGTTGACGGTGGTGGTTTGCCGATCACCGCCGTGTTCGGGCCAGCGCGTCCTGTGCCTGCGCCAGAGTGGGGTGGGTGGGAAATATGCGCCCCAGCAGGCCGGTCCTGCGGAGCAGTTGCTCACATGTGCCGTGCAGGCCGATCAAGGCCAGCGCGCCGCCGTCATGGTCGATCTGCCTCCATGCCCGGACCAGGCTGCTCAGTCCGGAGGAGTCGCAGAACTCCACCCCGGACATGTCCATGATCACTAGCGGTGGGTGCTGCTGCCGGCACACCTTGACCACTTCGTGTTCCAGGTGCGTGGCAGTGTTCAGGTCCAGCGCGCCATGTATGGCCACCACCTGGCCCGGGGGCGCCGCGCGCACGCTGAGCCGCAAGGGCGGCGGGTCGTTCGACATCGGCTGCGAAGGCATCGACGCCTCCTCTTGGGAGGCCCTCTGCCCCGCGCCCGCTCGAGCCTCTTCGAGTGGGCTTGGCGATCTCATGGATGGAGGAGGCTTGTCGATGGGGAGCAAGGGCGTCGCCGGCAGCCGGCCCCCTGGGCCCGTTTCCCCCTTCGCCGCAGGGGTAAGGGGTGTCGCGAGTCAGGATCTGATCGCACTGCGGTTGTCGTCGCTCTCGCAAGTCACGCTGATCGCGCCATCGAAGGGACCATGATGTCCAAGGCGCCGTCGGCCGTCCCATTGCCCGTGCCGACCGTCGCGGCCCCTCCGTCGTCTGATGTTCCGACCGCTGTCGACATGTCGCGACGAGGGGGCGGGCGTGCGGCGCGTTCAGGCGGCAGCTCCCTCAGAGGGCAGCCGGCCGCCCCCGGTGACCGGCGATGAGCGGGCGTGACCGGTGAGCGGGATGTTCGGGCCGCCGCCGGAATGCCGAGACCCGCTGCTGACCTGGGCACTGAGTACGTCCGGGCCGGGTGGCGCGGCCACGTACGATCAGAGCGCATTGCGGAAGGGCGTGAGCGCCCATGCCACCCAGCAGGGGCTGTCGTCGGCTCGGCGGGAAGATTTTGAACTGGCGGTGCACGAAGGTGTGGCCAACGTGTTCGATCATGGTGGTGGATCCGGGCGGGTCCGCCTGTGGCAGGCCGATGGCCTGCTGTGCTGCGAGATCAGCGATCATGGCCCCGGGATCCCGGCCCGCCACTACCAGCAGCGGGCATCGATGCCTGCCCGCGACCGTGACCACGGCCGCGGGCTGTGGCTGATGGCCGAGCTCAGCGACTCGCTCACGGTGACCACCGGCCCGGCCGGCACGACCGTCGTCATCGTCGTCCGTCTGCGGGACTGACTTTCCCGCCACCGAACGCGTGATCAGGGTGTGGGGTCCTCGCGGGCGGGCTGTCGGGTCCGGCCGCCTTCGTTGTCCCAACCGGCCAGGCGCTGCTCCTCCTCGGCGGCGGTGTCGGCGGGACCATCGTGGCCTGCGGCGGTGAGGATGTCGCCGGAGCGGGTGCGGCCTCGGCATCGGGTGGCCAGGTCGAGTGCCTTCTCGGCGGCTGCGGGTGTGGTGTCGGGTGGGATGACGAGCAGGTTGATGTGTTCGATCCCCGGGATGATGAGGTTGATCAGGTGGGGGTCGATGGTGCGGAACCAGCCCACTCTGACCTGGCGGCCGGGGGCGGCGATGCGATGCGGGATGTTGTGCCAGGTGTCGACGTGCAGGCCGACGCGCAGGACCCGCCGCTCCAGCCGCTGGTCGATGGCGGCGATCAGTGCGGGCAGTTCCGCGCCGGCGTCGTAGCCGGCGGGCCACCACGCGCCGTCCACCGCGCCTCGACGTGCAAGGTCGGGATCGAGGCTGAGCCGCACCTCCTCGGAGCCGGTCATGGGGAGGGCTCGCGGCGTCGTGCGGCCAGGCGCGCCGGGGTCGGCCAGCGTACGTCGCGGGCCCAGCCGAGTCGCTCCAGCAGTCGGATCAGCCGGGCGGAGAGGTCGATCTGGCCGGGCAGCACGCCGTGGCGGGCGCAGGTGGGGTCGGCGTGGTGGCCGTTGTGCCAGCTCTCGCCGAATGACAGGAGAGCTAGTGGCCAGAAGTTCGCGGCCTGGTCTCCGGCGCGGGTCATCAGCGGCCGTTCGCCGAAGACGTGGCAGATGGAGTTGATCGACCAGGTGACGTGGTGCAGCAGCGCGATCCGTACCAGAGCGCCCCAGAAGAATGCGGTCAGCGCGCCACGCCAGGTGCCGGTGACCAGCAGGCCGATCGCGGGCGGCAGCAGCAGCGAGGCTGCCACCAGCGGTCCGAACAACCGGTCCACCCGGCCGATGCCGGCGTCGTTGAGCAGGTCCTTGGCGAAACGTTTCCGATTGGTGAGGTCACGCCCGAACATCCAGCCGACATGTGCGAACAGCAGCCCCTTGGCCAGGCCGCGCACGCTGCTGCCGTAACGCCAGGGCGAGTGCGGGTCGCCGTCACGGTCGGCGAAGGCGTGATGGCGCCGGTGGTCGGCCACCCACTGGATGACCGAGCCTTGCACCGCCAGGGACCCGGCTACGGCCAGACCGATCCGCAGCCACCGCTCCGCCTTGAACGCGCCATGGGTGAGATGGCGGTGAAAGCCCACCGTGACGCCGAGCCCGGTCAGGACGTAAGCCGAGGCGGCTATCGCCACGTCGGTCCAGCTCAGCCCCCACCCCCAGGCCACCGGCACGGCGGCGGCCAGCGCCGCGAACGGCACCAGCACGAACACCCACAACGCGACCATCGCCGCGAACGGTTTACGGCCGCCGATGAGCGGTGCCGGGCCGGCCCGCTCGATGACACCTGTTCCTGACGAAGCCATGCCGACTTCCTCCCCCGAACGGCAGCGTCCTTTCTCCCCCTGGACAGCAATTCACCTGCCCACACGCACGGAAGCCACTCCCGTGTCGATGCCAAGCTTCGGACGGGCGGGGGACATCCCACCGCCAACGGATCGGGCGCGCCCGTCCCGCATGAGGCCGCCACGGCCCGGACACCACCCGCGCCCGCCCCCGAGCCCGTCAATCCTTCTGTTCGGGTTCCTTCCCAGGAGGCGCCGCCTGCGCCGGTGGTTCGGGGACCGGTCCCGCCGGGAGGGCGAGCGGGACGTCCTTGAAGAGTTCGGGGACGGCCCGGTAGAGGATGGCGGTGATCGGCACGGCCACCACCGCGCCCGCGATCCCGGCCAGGATGCCGCCGACGGCCAGCACGATGATGATCGCCAGCGGGTGGAAGTGCAGCACCCGGCCGACGATCAGCGGCTGGAGCACGTGGTTCTCCAGTTGCTGCTCGACGATCAGGATGCCGACGAAGATCAGCGCGTAGATCGGGCCCTTCGCGCCGAGCGTGACCAGCGTCGCGACCGCGCCGGCGAAGAGGATGCCGACGATCGGGACGAAGCTGGCCAGGAAGATCAGTACGGCCAGTGCCGCCCACAGCGGTACTCCCATGACGGCCAGCACCACACCCATGAGCACGCCGTGCACCGCGGCCACGGCCACCGTGCCCTGCACGTAGTGCGACAGCGTGGTCCAGGCGGTCCGCCCGGCCCGGTCGACCCGCGGCGCCATCCGGCCGAACCCCTTGAGGAACCAGGACCAGATCTGGTCACCGTCCTTGAGCAGGAAGAACGTCACGAACAGCAGGAGCACGATCGAGGCCAGCGCCTCCACCACCACCACGGTCCCCGCCAGAACCGTCGAGGTGATCTGCTGCTGCCGCTCGGTGACCAGCTTGGCGATCTCGTCCACCCAGCCGCTGAGCTGAACGGGCTTCACGTGCAGAGGGCCGGTGTAGAGCCAGCCCTCCACCGTCTTGGCCGTCTGCCTGACCTGTGTCAACAGGCCGGGGAACTCCTCATTGGCCCGCACGCCGATGATCCAGCCCGTCCCGCCCAGCACGGCGAGCGCGACCAGCATGGTGACCCAGGTGGCGTAGATCGTCCGCAGCCCCGACTCGCGCAGCCGCCGGGTGAGCGGGAACAGCAGCGCGGTCAGCAACAGGGCGACCGCCACCGGCAGGGCGACGATGCGCATCGTCGCCACGAAACCGAGCACGTAGTTGGCCACGATGCCGATGACGATCAGGCACGCGCACCACGCGGCCATCCTCGCCAAGGTCGCAGGCACCAACCGCAACAGGCGCTCCTGAGGTGAGTCCACGCACGGGAAACTTCCCCACCGGTCGGAAATAGGCGCACTTCCCGACTTCGGTAAAGGAAAGTTGAAGCAGAGAATCTGCGTCACGGGCCCGGCGGCCTGCGTGGTGCCGGCCTGGCTTGCGGTGAGCACCGCGGGGGTGAACGCCATCGGGGCGGCCGACACGCGCGAGGTCACCTGCCGACGTCTTGGTTTCCGGGATTGACGATGGCGGTTCGCCGATCACTGCCGTGTCCGGGCCAGCGCGTCCTGTGCCTGCGCCAGAGTGGGGTGGGTGGGAAATATGCGCCCCAGCAGGCCGGTCCTGCGGAGCAGTTGCTCACATGTACCGTGCAGGCCGATCAAGACCAGCGCGCCGCCGTCATGGTCGATCTGCCTCCATACACGGACCAGGCTGCTCAGCCCGGAGGAGTCGCAGAACTCCACCCCGGACATGTCCATGATCACTAACGGTGGGTTCTGCCGTCGGCACACCTTGACCACTTCGTGTTCCAGGTGCGTGGCAGTGTTCAGGTCCAGTGCGCCGTGGACGGCCACCACCTGGCCCGGAGGCGCCGCGCGCACGCTGAGCCGCAAGGGCGGCGGGTCGTTCGACATCGGCTGCGAAGGCATCGACGCCTCCTCTCGGGTGGCCCTCTGCCCCGCGCCCGCTCTCTGATGTGTCGCGACGCCCGTCCTGTCACCGGCGCGGTTCGGTACGGCCGGTCGTCATGGCTTCTCCTCAGGGGTGGGTACGCGCAGGAGCAGCAGGGCGGTGTCGTCGCTGTGGTGGTCCCCGGCATACTCGCTCAGGGCGGTCGTGATGCGCTCCAGCGTCTGCTCGGCGTTCAAGCCGTCGTTCAGCCGGCCGGCACAGCGGGCCAGGCGCAGGCGTCCGGGTTCGGTCAGCGGCGCGTTAAGGCATGAGGGCCTTTCTGGTCGGCGTGTAGATGTCGCAATCCACACCGAACCGAAGGCCCTCACCCCTTTACAAGATCATTTTTTGCGTGTCGTCTCGACCTAACCTCTGTGGTCAGTACAGCTAGTGGTCGCTGATCAGGGCGTTCAAGGCGGCTGCCTTGTCCGCTTCGGTCGGCAGGCCGTAGCGGCGGGTGGTGTCCAACGAGCCGTGGCCGAGGAGGTCGGCGACCAGGACGGGGTCTGTGCCGTGGCGGATGAGCTGGGTGGCGAAGGTGTGGCGCAGGACGTGCGAGCTGAAGGGCTCGGTGGGGTCGTCGCCCAGGCCGACGGCGTCGCCGAGGCCGGTGATGATGTCCCGGGCTGCGCGGTCGCTCAGGCGACCGCCGCGCTGGTTGAGGAACAGCGCTGGGTGGGTGCCGGCTCCCTTCCAGCCGGCGCGGGTTGCCAGCCAGTCGGTCAGGGCCTGGCGCAGGTCGGGGTGGACGGGCAGCAGGCGGATCTTGCCGCCGTCGCGGCCCTGTCCGCGGATGCGTAGTTCGCCCGTGCGGGCTGAGAGGCGCACGTCGGTCAGGTCGAGGCCGACGACTTCGGAGATGCGCAGTCCGGCGTAGTAGGGCAGCAGGGCGACGGCTTTGTCGCGCGGGGAGGCGGTGAGCTGGACGTGGCGGACGTAGCGGCGGGCGCGCCGGGCGTCCAGGACTCGGGGGGCGGTGCGCCGGGAGTCGCGTTCGCGGCGGGTCTGGGGCTTGCCGAGGCCGCGGCGGGCGTAGAAGTCGTCGATGGCCGACAGGTAGGCGTCGATGGTGTTGGGAGCGCGGCGGCCGTCCTTGAGGTGGCGGCGGAAGTCGCGTACCGCGCCGGCGGCCGCGGCCGCATCGGTGAGCGGATCGCCGTCCAGGGCGGCGGCGTCGGCTTGGACGGCCAGCCAGGCCAGGTAGCCGCGCAGCCGGGAGGTGTACTTGGTCTTGGTGGAGTCGGCCAGCGGGGCGTGCTCAAGGGTGGCGGTGTAGTCGGCCAGGACGGCGGCGTGGGGAGCGGGGAGCGGGACGGCCCGCGACCGGCGCGGGTTTCCGGCAGCGACTCCGACCGGCTCCGTGATTCCCGAGGGCGAGTTTCCGGAAGTCATCCACAGAGTCTACTTCCGGAATTATGTCATTCCGGAAGTAGGAGGTAGAATGAAGGTACCGAGGACTTCTCGAGCGTTGGCACTCAGGTCTGCGTCGCCCCCGGCGAACCACCACAGGCCCCTTCTGAGGGGCCCGGATAGGTCAGCGACCATGACGCCGACACTTCTTTCTCAGCCCGCACCGCTCAGCCCCACCTCGTCCGCGATGCCTCGGGCCGATTCCGCGCTACGGCTCAGTCTCCACCCGGTGCCGAATCGGCGATCGGTGGTGGACGGGGCCTGGTGGCCCTACTCCAGTGACGCCGCCGCGGAATTCCCCGGTCTCATCGCCGCGGTCGACCGGATGCTTGATCGGGTCACGCTCCGTGTCGGCGTGCATGGCGATGCGTGGCAGAACGTCCCGCGCCGCATCCCGGCCCGCGGTCGGCAGGTCCGCGTCGGCTGGTTCCGCCACACCGACCCGCGCATGATCACTCTCAGCTTCGCGTCCGGCGAGCCGGTCGTCCTGCTGATCATCCCGTCAGGAACCGCCGCGGGCGTCGCCGAGGCCGTGCTCAAGCTCACCGTCCAGGACACCGCCGGCTTGACGGCCGACGCCATTCTCACTCTGGCGCACCTGCCGGCGGGCCCCGGTCCGCGTGCGACGGCCGGCTCAGCCCGGTGGGAGAACGAGGGCGGGGCGGTCAACGGGCAGAAGGCTGCCTCGTTCACGGCACGGCCGATCCTGGCGTGACCCGCGTGCCGCCTGCCGGCCGGATTGAGCGGTCCAGGCATCGCCCGTTGTCCGGCGGCGGGCCGATCTCCGGCCGGCAGGCATCTCATCGCGTTCCAGCTTCTCCACAGGAGGCTTCCATGACCGTCATCGACACCGCCCCGCTCGGCGAGGCGGGCGCCTCGGCGCCGACCCTCGTGCACCTGGCGGGGGACATCGACATCTTCACCACGGCTCAGCTGCGCAGGCGGCTGATCGACGCTCTCGCCCACAGCACCGGCCTGCTCGTCGTGGACCTGTCCCAGGTGACCTTCTGCGGCGCCGGCGGGCTGGGCGTGCTGGTCGGCGCTCAAGGCCGGGCCCGGTCACTGGGCATCACGCTCGCCCTGACCGGCGTTCCGTCGCGCATGGCCCGGCTGCTGCACATCACCGGCCTGGGCCACCGATTCCCGATCATCGCATGACCGGCATACCACTCACCTTCGAGCTCACCCCGGCCGGCTATGACGGCAGTTCGCCGTTCCCTCGGCCTGCGGCACCGGCGCGGGCCGGTATCACCCCGGTGACACTGACCGCCGCAATTGTGATCGCGCCGTTCCTCGCGCTTGGCGCCGGCATCTGGCTGGCGTGGGGAGTCGGTGTCAGTCTCACCGACCTGCTCCTGGTCGTCGTCTTCTACGTCGTGACCGGGCTGGGGGTGACGGTCGGCTTCCACCGCCTGCTGACCCACCGCTCCTTCACCGCCCGTCCGTGGCTCCGCGCCGTCCTGGCCGTGGCCGGGTCGATGAGCTTCCAGGGCAACCTGATCGACTGGGGGGCCGTCCACCGCCGCCACCACGCCTTCACCGACCGGCCCGGCGACCCGCACTCCCCCTACCGGTACGGCACCGGTCTCGGCGGACGACTGCGCGGCCTGGCCCACGCCCACCTGGGCCGGCTGTTCTCCAGCGAACCCACCTCGGCCACGACGTATGCTCCCGATCTGCTGCGCAACGACCCGGCCATGCTGCGGATCTCCCGCGCCTACCCCGCCTTGTGCGCCGCCTCCCTCCTCCTGCCGTTCGCGGCGGGCTGGGCGATCAGTGGCAGCCTCTACGGCGGGCTGACCGCGTTCATCTGGGCGGGCCTGATCCGTATCGCCCTGTTGCAGCACGTGACCTGGAGCGTCAACTCCCTGTGCCACATGATCGGTGAGCGGCCGCACAAAGCCCGCCGCCACGACCGCTCCACCGACCTGTGGCCGCTGGCCCTGCTGTCCTTCGGAGAAAGCTGGCACAACGGCCACCACAGTGAGCCCAGTTGCGCCCGGCACGGCCGCGGCGGCCGCCAGATCGATCCCTCAGCCGCACTCATCAGCCTGTTCGAACGCCTGAACTGGGCCAGCGATGTGCACTGGCAACCCCCCGACGTCCTCGGCCACCATCGCACGGTGGCCGGCAAGCACACGCTGCGCACCAGCACCCCGCGCCAGGGCGGAACCAAGAGGCGTTAGCCCTGGTCAGCACGTTGGGGGAGAAGCTCGTACAGCTGGGAAGAGGAACTAGTGCAAGGGGAAGGGCCTCCAGGGAAGGCATCGCGGTGACCGGTGATGGCGAGCAGCTGCTGGGCGGCTTGCTGAGCGCCAGCCAACTCTCCTCGCTGGAGGATCTGCCAGCCCTGGTCGCCGAGTACGGACGGTCGGCGGGCTTCTCCCAGACCATGGTCTACGTAGCCGACCTGCAGCAGCAGGTGCTGGTCCCGCTGACCGGGCAGCGTGACGTGTTCGGCAAACCGCTCGAACCGATCCGGATCGACGCCACCATGGCAGGACGTGCCTTCCGCAATATGGAGATCGTCGAGGCCCGGCACGTGCTGGATCCCGCCGCGCCCGAGACCGCGCCGACGTCGACGGCAGGTGATGGGCCGCAGCGCCTGTGGGTGCCGTTGCTGAGCGACACCGAGCGGGTTGGCGTCCTGGGAGTGACCGTGGCGCAGGGGTCGGAGAGCGTGGGGTTGCTGGCCGGCCGGCTGGCCTCCCTCGTCTCGCTGCTGGTGATCAGCAAACGCCCGCACAGCGACTCCTATGCGCGCCTGGTACGCGCTCGGCCGATGACGCTGTCGGCCGAGGTGTTGTGGAACCTGCTCCCACCGCGAGCCTTCGCCGATGACGACGTGGTGGTCAGCGCCGCGCTGGAACCTGCCTACGAGGTGGGCGGCGACGCCTACGACTACGCGATCGACAGCGGCACACTGCGCGTGTCGATCTTCGACGCGATGGGACACGACACCGCGGCCGGCCTGACCGCCACCATCGCCATGGGGGCCGGTCGCACCAGCCGCCGCCAAGGCAAGGACCTGCCCGCGACGAGCGAGGCGATCGACGCGGCGATCGACGAGCAGTTCATCGACCGCTTCGCCACAGGCGTCCTGGCCGATCTGGACCTGCGGACTGGTTGGCTGAGCTGGGTCAACCGAGGGCACCATCCGCCCTTGGTGATCCGCAAAAGCCAGCAGGTCGCGACCCTGGACAGCGTGCCCGATCCGCCGATGGGCATCTGCCTGGGCCTGTCCACCGGATTGCTGCGCTACCAGTTGGAACCCGGGGACCGGCTGCTCTTCTACACCGACGGCGTCATCGAGGCTGAGAGCCCGGACGGGCAACCCTTCGGGCTGGAGCGCTTCATCGACTTCATCGTCCGTCACGAGGCCGACGGCACCTCCGCCCCGGAAACACTCCGCCGGCTGATCCACAGCATCCTGCAGCACCAGCACGGCCGGCTCCAAGACGACGCCACCGTGCTGATGGTCGAGTGGCGCACCGGGCGGCAACAGCAACTCGTCCTGGGAAAGATCGCGGTGCCGGGACCGTAGGACGCAACAGCATGGGCACCGAGCCGGTCGACATCGGTGAGGCCGACGGCGGCCTACCAGGATCACATGCCGCGGCGCGAGCAAGCCATCTGGTCACCAGTCTGTCCGGGCCCGCCTGAAGCCTCTAGAAGCGATAGTGCTGGATGGCGGTGCCCTTGCGGGAGATGGAGGTGCTCCAGGCCGTCAGGAAGCTGGCCAGGCGGGTCGTCCACGGGTAGTCGGCGACCTCGGGCTCGCGGCCCAGCAGGATCTCGCGTACCAGCTTCAGGCGAGGTTCCAGGCGCTCGATGTCCTGCGGGGTGTCGAAGCCGGGAGACCTCAGGAAGGGGACGACGGACTGGGTGCCGGCGTACTTCCTGGCCGCCCAGACGTGGAACCTCGTGTAGCCGTTGAAGCAGATCTCCCCTGTGGGGAAGTGGCGGATGAGGCGGTCGAGGAGCGTGGCCAGTTCCTCCTTGGACAGGAACCCGATCAGGCCGTCGGCGACGATCACGGCGGGGCGGTCGGCGGGGATTTCGCTGATCCATCGGGGGTCGTTGAGGTCGGAGCCGATGGTGTGGAGGTGGGGACGCTCGGGGAGCAGTAATTGCCTGGCCTTGGCCACGCCGGGCAGGTCGACGTCGTACCAGTCGACGGTGGCGGGCGGGTCGACGCGGTAGACACGGGTGTCAAGTCCGGCGCCCAGGTCGAGCCCGACGGCGTCGGGATTTTTGACGATGAACTGCCGCACGATGTTGTCCATGACCAGGGAGCGGTGCGCGATGCCCACGACGGGGCTGGCGGAGAGCTTGAACTGCCCGGCGTCGTAGTCGAGCTTCTTGACGATGTCGAATGCGGTCTTGTCGTGCAAGATCGGGTGCTTGGCCTGGTAGTCGAGCGCTTTGCCGGCCAGGGTCAGCCAGAGCGTGTTCTCCAGCGGCGTGAGGTCGGGGAGGGTGATGGCCATCGTGTCAGTCCTCTTCCTGTGGTGAGTCGTTGAGGGCGGCCCGGGCCGCGTTGAGGGCGGCGTCGTCGGTGAACAGCCCGTGGGTGTAGAGCTCCAGCGTGGGCAGCGCGAGGCGGCGCAGCACGTCGGGCCCGAACTGCTCGTGGCCCAGTGCCCGCGCCAGGGGTGGCGGCATGGTCAGCGTGGCCACGCTGTTGAGCACGGTCAGCACCGCCAGCGCCCGCACGTCGGAGGACGGCCGCATCGAGCCGTCGGCGATCCCGGCCCGCAGGACCTGCTCCGACTCCGCCACCAGCGTGTCGACGAACGTGCCCGCGGCGGGTGTGTCCTCCTCGATCGCGCGCAGCATGTACTGCACCTGGAGGCGGTATTCCTCCGGGTTGGACAGGTATTCGTGAAAGAGGTCCTGCATGCCGCTCGGGCCGGCGTTGTCGGCCCGCTGGACCAGGATGCGCAGGACGTGGTCGTCGCAGACGCTCCGGAGCTTCTCCTTGCTGCCGAAGTGGTGGATGACCAGGCCGGGGCTCACTCCGGCGGTGGCCGCGACGGCGCGCAGGTTGGTCTTGGCGAAGCCGTCCCGGGCGAAGTGCGCGATGGCCGCGTTGCGGATCTTGGCCTGGGCGGTCAGGTCCGACGATGCTGAACACATGTTTAGTAGACTAAACAGATGTTCAATGCCTGGCAAGTCGAGGGCAGGCCCGTGATCAAGGGCCTGTAGCGCTTCATGACTCGTCGAGTGGTGCTTGATCCGCGGCTTTGACCTCCAGCCACAACAACCATCGCCCGCACCAGTCCCGCCAGGCGGGTCAGACAGCCTCGTCGCTGCGGCTGCTGGTGGCTGCCGGCGCGTCTTCGCCGGACGGCGGTTCGGTGGCCGGGGCGGCGGGTTCGAGCCAGTCGAGCTGTTCGGCCAGGTGGCGGGCGGTGTCTATGACGCCGGCGATGTGCGGGGAGGGGTTGGCGTCGTGCCACAGCAGGGACCAGGGGTAGTACGTGGTGGGGTCGGTCAGGGGCCGCCAAGTGGTGCCGGGGCGGTTGGAGGAGCGGAAGGAGGAAGGGACGCAGTGCACGCAGCGGTGCTGGAGTACGAGGTCGGCGGCAGCCCGGGAGCTCTCGACGGTGCCTTCGTAGAGAGTGGGCTCGAACCCGGCCGAGCGGCACAGCGCGAGGACGAACTGGTTGAGCTCCGGCGTCTGCGATTCCTCGCCGAGCAGGAGCAGTTCGTCGGCGAGGGCGGCGACGGGTACACCGTCGAGGACGGCGAAGCGGTGGTCGTCGGGGACCAGCACGCCGAGGGGATCGAGCCTGATGAGTTTGGAGGTCATCTCGGCCGGGGTCTGGGAGGCGCGTCCGATGGCTATGTCGAGGCGGCCGTCGGCCAGTTGCCGGTACTGCTCGGGGGTGCCTGCTTCGATCTGGTGGATCGTGATGCCGGGATGGTTGTCCTGGAGTTCGTGCAGGATCTGCGGCATGGTGTCGTAGCCGGCGTCGATAATGCCGACGCGTAGCGTGGGCGCGGACGCGGCGGCGTTGCGTGCGGCATGCCCGGCCCGGCTGACGTGATGGAGGATCTGGCGCGCCTCGACGAGGAAGGCGGCCCCGGCGGGGGTCAGGTCGACGTGGTGGGTGCTGCGGTCCAGGAGCCGCACACCGAGCTCGCGTTCCAGCCGCTGGATCTGTTGGCTCAGCGCCGACTGCACGATGTGCTCGCGGGCGGCGGCGCGGCCGAAGTGCAGCTCTTCGGCCAGCGTCACGAAATAGCGCAACTGCCGTAACTCCATGCCCGACACCCTTCCTCTCCCAGGCGGTGCCGATGCGGCCGGCGTCTCCCACTGTAGGTCCTCGTGGGTGTGTCAACTTCTGAAGGTGGGCCTGGCCTCACTTGCCGGGCTGAGGCGTCCGGCAGTCGATCTTCGGGTTCATGCCGAGGTAGTTGAGGGGGCCGGCCAGGATCGTCACCGCGATGGTGGCCACCTGGTCGCAGTTCTCCACCGGTGCCGTGTAGTACTTGCGCCGGCCTGCGGCGACGGCACCGACGATCGGCCACAGGATCAGCGCCAATGATGCGACGCGCATCGGTTCTGCCTCCATCTTCGTCCTTGCGAGGCCGGCGGGGACGACGGGACCGTTGTCGGGTTCGCCCGCGTCCGGGCGGGATCCCGATCCGAGATCTGGGACCCGCCGGGCGGTTCGTCGAAGTGGGGATCAGCGTTTGAAGGCGTCCCTGGCCTTTCTAGCGGCCTGCTTCAGATTGCCGGCGACCCGGTCGCTCTTGCCCGCGACCTGCTGGCGCCGGTTGCCGGTGACACGGCCGAAGCGTTGCCTGGCCCAGCCCTTGAGTACCTGGACCTTGTTGCTGATTTCCCAGCGCAGACTCATCGCGATCTTCCTTCACTGCTCCGCCGCGGTCAGGCGGCTTGGAGCCCCAGTGTCTGCTCTGGCTTGGGAGGGGGAAACGAGCAACGGCCGTGCCGGTCATCACAGGAACTGATGAGCGGTGGGGTATCGGGGTCACTCTCCGGCCGGTGAGAGCGCGCCGGTACGGTGGCGCCGGACGCGTTCGGGATCGGGCCAGCGTACGTCGCTCGCCCAGCCGAGCCGCTCGAACAGGCGGATCACCCCGCTGGACAGGTCGATCTGGCCCCGGTCGAGACCGTGGCGGGCACAGGTCGGCTCGCTGTGGTGGCCGTTGTGCCAGCTCTCGCCGAACGACAGCAGGGCCAGCGGCCACAGGTTCGTCGCCCGGTCGTGGTCGCGGGTCTTGAAGGGCCGGCTGCCGATGAGATGGCACAGGGAGTTGACGCTCCAGGTGACGTGCTGGAGCAGCGCGATGCGGATCAGGCCGGCCCACAGGAAGGCGGTCAGGCCGCCGTACAGGGTGCCGGCGATCGCCCAGCCGGCTGCGAACGGCAGCGCCAGCGACAGCGCGCACAGCGCCGGGAAGGCGCGGGCCACGCGGGTCATGGCCGGATCGGCCAGCAGGTCAGGGGCGTAGCGTTCGGCGGACGTCTGGTCGTCGGTGAACAGCCAGCCGAGGTGGGCGTGGGCAAGCCCCCGAAGCTGCCCGCGCAGGCTGGTTCCGTACCGGTAGGGCGAGTGCGGATCGCCCGGCCGGTCGGTGAAGGCGTGATGGCGGCGGTGCACCGCCACCCAGTCGATCACGTTGCCCTGGAAGCCCATCGACCCGGCGACCGCCAGCACCACGCGCAACCATGGCCGGGCGGTGAAGGAGCCGTGGGTGAGCAGCCGGTGGAAGCCGACCGTCACTCCCAGCCCGGTCACCACGTAGAAGGCGGCGGCCAGGAGCAGGTCGGTGGGCGCGGCCCCGTGCCCCCACGCCAGATAGATCACCGCACCGAGCGCGGCGAACGGCGCGATCACGATCGCCCCGGTCAGCGCGGTCTGCGGCCGCCCGGCCGGCACGTGCTCGCCGGCCCCGGGGAAGGGTGAGGTTCCGTCGTAGTCCCGCCGGCGTCGCACCGGTCGTTCAGAAACAGCCATGAAGCAGCCTTCTTCTCGTCTATACGGTCCGCCGGTGCACGTAGCACCAGCGCCAGGTCGACCTCGGCCCCAGGGCGGCGGCCACCGGGTGGTCGGTCTCCTGGTAGTGGGCCTTGGCGTGGCCGCCCTGGGAATCGTCGGAACAGGCGACCCAGCCGCAGGTCAGGCACGCCAGCAGGCGCGTCCAGTACTGGCCGAGAGCCAGGCATTCCTTGCATTCGGGGGGTCCGTACCGCACTTGGGGGAGTTGGTCGATGTGATTGCAGCGCGGGGTCTGACCGTTCAGGCCCGCGCGGTTGGTCGCGTCCGTTCCTTGTGCGTCCAGGGTCATGACGACCCCCTCACGGTGACAGCGACGCAAGGTGCGCCGGCTGGTCACTTGCCAGTCAACGTGCTCAGCCGGGCCGGCGGAAAGACGCGATCCCAGTCAGCCTCATCAGTTGCGGCGATGGCAGGGCCTGCGGGCGATTTGACGAGAGGCCACCGGATCATGCGGACCGCGACGTCGAGAGGCCGCCGGACCGCGAAATCGGCCGGATTTTTCACCTGGCGCGGGCCTCCCGTCACTTATGCCGAGAGCGGATTTCGCTCATTTGTGCGAAATTTCCTTGCTATTTATTTCGGAAGGGTATTGACTGGGGAATGCAAGCAAGAAAAAGGGGAGGCTCTTATGGGCTTCGTACAGATTCTGGAATTCAACACCAAACGCGCTGCGGAAGTCGAGTCGCTCATGAACGAGTGGCGGACGCAGACCGAGGGAAAGCGCCATGTGCAGCGCGAGGTCGTGGCGAAGCACCGCGATCGCCCCGACCACTACGTGGCCCTCGTCGAATTCTCCTCCTACGAGGAGGCCCAGCGTAACAGCAGGCTGCCGGAAACCGACCGGTTCAACGCGCACATGGTCAAACTGTGTGAAGGCCCGATCAAGTTCTCCGACTACGACGTGATTCGCGACAAGAGCTGATCGCCGGCTGAACATCGCGAAAGCTCAACCTGTGCTGTGGCGTGCGAGAACATTCTCGCGTCATGGCACGGGGCATTTTTTGGTGTCGGTTCATCGTCGCGCGAGACGTGAAGGGGCCGGCGCCGGCCGACCGGAACTGCCCGACCGCTACGAATTCCTCCTGGCGAGCGCCTGCTCGGCCGCGGTGCTCAGCAACCGGGCGGCGGCGGCCACCTCGGCGAGCCGGCCAGGCCCCATCGCGTCCAGGCAGACGGCCAGCCGCTGCCGGTCGCCATGGCAGGCCATGTTCGTCGCACGCTGAACGGCGAGGGCGCGCGAAGCCGTGCCGAGCGCCGTCAAGACGTCGGCCAGGGCCTGATCCACGCCGTCGTTCGGACCCGGCGGCTGCGCAGGTTGAGCGGTCAACGCCATTCACCATGCCGTCCTTGAGCTCCGAGCGCGATCCGATGCCGCAGGCCGGTCTGCTCCATCTGCCGGCCGAGGACAACGGAGAGCGCCCCAGTGGTCCCCATGACACGCCACGAGCGGTGCGGCCGTCAAACCATTCGGGTCACCACGCCGGCGCCGGCCCCGGTGATCACGGCTGATGATAAGCGTGGGGCAGGTTGCCGCTTTCCGCCTGGCCGAGCTCACGGGATGATCAATACATCGCGCCGGACTGCTCCACTCACGCTGGCTCCCACACCACGTGTTCATGGCCGCCTCACACTCGCGGCCACCTCATTCCGTACTCCCCGCCCGTAGGAGTCAGCATGGACACCGCGGACACAGCCGGCATTCGCACGCCTGACACGGCCGCCGATCCGCCCTTGCGCATCACGCCGCTCGTCGATCCCCCGGGCCTGCGGATCGAAGGCGAGCTCGACTACGCCACCCTGCCTGCCCTGACCAGGGCACTGGTCTCGATGGCGAGCGGTGGCAGCCTCTGCGTCGATCTGAGTGGCCTGGCGTTCTGCGACGTCGGTGGGCTGCGCGCGTTGGTCTCCGCCGCCGCCGGTATGCGCGACGGCCAGGTTCTGACCTTATGCTCGCCCTCTCCGCAGGTGCGACGCCTGCTCCAGCTCACCGGCTGGTACCCGAAGGCCGGTCTTCGCCTGCAGGATCGGAGCGCCTCATGACGACCCTCGATCCCCGCGCTGGGGCAGGTCTGTGGCCCGTCCCCGCCACCTGTCCGGTGCCAGAAACTGGCAATGAGGGTCTGACCTGGTCTTCTAGGCTCGTCTCTTGTGTTGTTTCGGCTTCTGTATCTGCTGGTGATCAGGGTGTTCGGCTGGTTGGTGCTGCTCACTCGGGGCAGCGCCTCCGAAGAGGTGGAGATCTTGGTGTTACGGCATGAGGTCGCGGTGCTGCGTCGCCAGGTCGTCCAGCCCAGGCCGGACTGGGCCGATCGGGCGCTGTTGGCCAAGCTGGCCAGGCTGTTACCCGGTCGCCTTCGGCTGCATCGCATCGTGACGCCCGGCACGCTGCTGGCCTGGCACCGCAGGCTGGTGAAGAAGAAGTGGACCTACCCTGCCAAACACGGCCGGCCGCCTCTCTCTGAGGAGATTCGCGATCTGATCGTCCGGTTGGCGCGGGAGAATCCACGATGGGGCATCGGCGCATTCGGGGCGAGCTACTTGGCCTTGGGGCGCGGGTGGGGGAAGGGACGGTCCGCCGGGTTCTGACGGCGGTGACGCTTGGGCCCGCGCCGCGTCGGGCTTCACTGAGCTGGCGCCAGTTCTTGACTGCTCAGGCCTCCGGCATCCTGGCGTGCGACTTTCTCCACGTCGATACGGTGTTCCTCAAGCGCCTGTACGTGTTGTTCGTTATGGAGATCGAAACGCGGCGCGTGCACATTCTCGGCGTCACGGCTCATCCGACCGGTGCCTGGACAGCGCAGCAGGCGCACAATCTGCTGATGGACGTGGGCGAGCGAGCCGACGGGTTCAAGTTCCTGATCCGCGACAGGGACGGGAAATCGGCGGGCGGTTTGACGATGTGTTCGCCGGTGCGGATGTGCGCATGCTCAAGATTCCGCCGCGCTCGCCACGGGCGAATGCGTTCGCCGAGCGGTTCGTCGGTACGCTCCGACGCGAATGCCTCGATCACCTTCTGGTCCATGGCGAGCGGCATCTGAGACAGATCCTGGCTGAGTATGAGCGCCACTACAACCAGTATCGGCCGCATCAGGCGCTGTCGCTACGGCCACCTGTGCATGATCCAGCCGAGGCTGTCGATCTCACGGTTCGAATACAGCGACGACCGGCCGTCAGCGGTCTGATCAACGAGCACGGCCGAGCCGTACAGTCGAGCGAAGCCACAGGTCAGGCGTGTGATGCCGGTATTGGCACCGCACAGCTCGACCGGGTCTATGATCAGGCCGGACACGAGCCGCCCGTCACCCCTTCTGGTTTGCCCTTGCCTTGCGTTCTGGCGGGGTCTGCCTTGACCTGCGGGGTTCAAGGGCCGATACGCGTGCCCGCTGTCGAGCCCGCCCGCATGTCGGACGCGTGCCGAAGAGCACTGTCCGAGCACCGACTCGGCCATTTCCGCCTCTCGGAAACGAGTCGAGAATCGAGAAAGCCCAGGTCAGATGGGGTATTGAGTGGTAGGGCGCCCGGGGCTCGAACCCGGAACCTACGGATTAAAAGTCCGCAGCTCTGCCAATTGAGCTAACGCCCCTCGCACGAGCAAGGGTACAGAGATTACCGCCCCGCCCGCGACGCCTCCATCACCGGTAAGCGGGCAACCCCGTCAGGGCCTCCCCCAGCACCAGCGTGTGAATCTCCTGGGTCCCCTCGTACGTCAGCACAGACTCCAGATTGTTCATGTGCCTGATCACAGGGTACTCCAGGGTGATCCCGTTTCCCCCCAGGACGGAACGGGCCTGCCGGGCGATGTCCAGGGCGGCCCGTACGTTGGCCAGCTTGCCGAAGCTGATCTGCCGGGGCTCCAGGCGTCCCTCGTCCTTCAGTGCGCCCAGGTGCAGGGCCGTGAGCTGGGCCTGGGCGGCGCCGACGTACATCCAGGCCAGTTTCTCCTGGGTGAGCTGGAACGCGCCGATCGGCTTGTCGAACTGGACGCGGGTCTTGGCGTAGTCGACCGCCGACTCCAGGCAGGCGCGGGCGGCCCCGACGACCCCCCACAGGATGCCGAAGCGGGCCTCCGACAGGCACGACAGCGGGCCCTTGAGGCCGGTGACGCCGGGCAGCACGGCGGAGGCGGGCAGACGGACGTCGTCGAAGTACAGGGACGAGGTGACCGAGGCCCTGAGTGACAGCTTCTTGTGGATCTCAGGGGCGGAGAACCCCGGCGTGGAGGTGGGGACGACGAAGCCGCGGACCCCCTCGTCCGTCTGCGCCCACACCACGGCGACGTCGGCGATCGAGCCGTTGGTGATCCACATCTTGGAGCCGTTGAGCACCCAGTCGGAGCCGTCCCGCTTGGCGTACGTGCGCATGTTGGCGGGGTCGGAGCCGTGGTCGGGCTCGGTCAGGCCGAAGCAGCCGATCGCCGTGCCGGCCGCCATGCGCGGGAGCCATTCCTCCTTCTGCTCCTCGGAGCCGTACCGCCAGATGGGGAACATCGCCAGCGAGCCCTGGACCGACACGAACGAGCGCAGGCCCGAGTCGCCCGCCTCCAGCTCGCGGCAGGCCACGCCGTAGGAGGTGGCGTCGGTGCCGGCGCACCCGTACCCCTCCAGGTGCATGCCCAGCAGGCCGAGCGAGCCGAGCTCCGGCGCGAGCTCGCGCGCCGGGAAGACGGCCTCCTCGAACCAGTCGCCCACGTGCGGAAGGACGCGGTCGGAGACGAATGACCTGACCGTGTCGCGGATCAGCCGCTGGTCGCCGTTGAGGCGGTCGTCGAGGCGCAGCAGATCGTCCATGGCGGGTCCTCTCCTCGCGTAAGGGGTTACCAGGGTTCTACCAGGGACAATCCTGATGTGCTAACACCGGCCCCAGGGGCAGTCTTGAGACATGAACGAATACAGCGAGCACAACGTCAAGAAGCTCCGTCGCACCAACAAGGGCCGGATGATCGCGGGCGTCTGCTCGGGCATCGGTGAGTACGTCGGCATCGACGCGAACCTGATCAGGGTCGGCCTCGCCATCGCCACCCTGTTCGGCGGGGCCGGCGTCGGCCTGTACGCGATCGGCTGGCTCCTGCTGCCGGACGAGGAGCGGGACACCTCGATCGTCCAGGACCTGATCAGCAAGCAGCAGCAGCAGCGCAACGCCACCGACTGGACCGGCGAGCACAAGCCGCAGCAGTGATCAGGCCGGCGCCTGGGCGGGCAGCTCCTGGGCATCACGGTCGTCCCGGGACTCGGTCCACAGCAGGGCGAGCACGGCAGCCGCGATCACTCCGGTGATGCCGGAGAGCGCGACCACCAGCTCAGGACCGAGTCTCTCCGCCGCGAACCCGCCGACCAGGATCCCGATCCCCTGCACGGCCATCAACCCCGACTGCACCAGCCCGAACGCCTGGCCGCGCCGCTCCGGCGGCACGTTCTGGACGAAGGCCGCGTTCGCCGCGAGCTGGTACGCCCCACCGATCCCCGACAGAACCCACGCGGCCAGCACCACCGCGAGCGGCGGCCGGAGCGCCGTCACGGCCAGGGGCGCGCAGCTCAGCATGGCCATCCACCCCATCAGCCGCAGCCGCCGCGCCGGCGTCACGAACCTGCTGAACAGGAACGCGCCCACCACCGTGCCCGTCGGCATCGCGGCCATCAGCAGACCGGTGATCATGGGCACCGGCAACGACCCCGTGGCGAGTTCGGCGGCATAGGGCACGGCGATGCCCTCGGGAAGAATGTAGAAGCCGCACAACCACGCGAACAGCACGAGCGTCCGCAACCTGCGCGAGCCGAAGACGAGCCGGGCTCCCGCCCTGGTCATCGCCCACATGGACGGCTTCGCGCCGTCCTGGCGGGCGGCCGGCCGCGGGCGTACCCCGGAGACCAGGATCAGCGCCGAGGCGAGGAACGTGGCCGCGTCGAGCGCGAGCGCCCGGTAGGGGCCCAGGGTGGCGATCATCGCTCCGCCCGCCGCGAAACCCAGCATCTGCACGGCCTGGTTCGTCATGTTCTGCAACGCCGAGCCGACGACGTACCGGTCGCCTTCGAGCACCTCGGGCAGCAGCGCCGCGCGCGCCGCCGAGAACGGGGCGCTGAGCAGCACCACGAAGAACACCAGCACGCACAACGCCCAGAACGGCATCACCGGCAGCGCCATCACGCCGACCAGCACCGCCCGGACGACGTCGCAGGTCATCATGACGCCCCGGCGCGCGAACCGGTCGGCCAGCCCCGCCAGCAGCGGCCCGCCGACGATCGACGGAAGGTACGTCAGCGCGTAGACGGCCGCGGTGGCCAGGGGCGACCCGGTGCGGGAGTAGACGAGGACGGCGAGCGCGACCTGGGCGAGCTGGTCACCGAGGAGGGAGAGGCCCTGGCCGTACCAGAGTGCCCGGAACTCCCGGATGGCGATGACTTCGCCGTAGGTGGCCTGGTCTGTCTCGGCACGGCGATGCCGTCCCGGCGGCCTACCTGCCTGCATGGCCCCCATTGGACTCCGCTGCGCCTGACTCACCGTGTTCGCTATGTGACCTAAGGTGCCCGATCATGAGGCAAGGCGCAACCCAAAGAAGTCAACGGGCTGCAAAGGGTCACCAGCCCAGTTCGTGAAGTCTGTCATCACTGATCCCGAAATGGTGTCCCACCTCATGGACAACGGTGATGCGCACCTCGTTAACGACTTCCTCTTCTGTCTTGCATATCTGACATATGGGATTGCGGTAGATCTCGATCCGGTCGGGCAGGACACCTGAGTACCAGTCGCCGCGCTCCGTGAGGGGGACACCGGTGTACAGGCCGAGCAGGTGGGGCTCTGGCGGATCATCGACGACCGTGACGACGACGTTGCTCATGACGCGGGTGAGCTCGGCGGGGATCGTGTCCAAAGCCTCGGCCACGAGTTCCTCGAACTTCTCCCGCGAAACGTCGATCACGCATGCCATTCTGCCCTGTCGGTCAGGTATGCAAGAAACTGTATGAACTTCGTTGACAGGTCGAAAGCAGTCATTCGGTCACGTGCAACGAGGGCCGTGGCGGTGCTCCTGGTGGCCGCCGCCGGCGCCTGGCTGGGCATCTTCCTGAGCGGCACCGTGCACGCCCAGGTCGGCCCGGTCGAGACGGGCATGTCGCTCAGACCCGCCTGGAACGGCGAGACGGTCGTCGACGCCAGCCCCCTCGGCACGCTGACCTTCCGAACCCACGACGCCCCGCTCAGGCTCCGCATCACCCTGGAGAACATCGACCAGGAGCGCGCCAAGGCGCTCATCGAGGACCCCAAACTCGCCGACCGCCTGCCGGGCCTCATCGAGAGCGACCTCCTGGACGGCGTGCGCGCCCTGGCGGTCCGCAGCATGCTCTGTGCCGGGGCGGGGGCCCTGATCGCCGTCCTGATGGTCTACAGGCGCCCCAGGACGGCTCTGGTGGGGCTTCTGGCGGCCTCGGTGGGCCTGGCGGCCACCGGGGCGCTGGCCGCCCTCACGTTCCGTCCCAGCTCGCTCGTGGAGCCGCGCTACTCGGGTCTGGTCGCCGCGGCGCCGTCGCTGGTGGGCAGCGCGGAGTCGATCGTGACGAAGTTCGAGTCGTACCGGTCGCAGCTCACCAAGCTCGTCACGAACGTCTCGAAGCTGTACGACACCGTCTCGACCCTGCCGCTCTACGACGCCGACCCCAACTCCATCCGGGTCCTGCACGTCTCGGACATCCACATCAACCCCATCGCCTGGAACGTCATCCGCTCGCTCAAGGACCAGTTCGCCGTCGACATGATCATCGACACCGGCGACATCTCGGACCACGGGACCAAACCGGAGAACAAGTTCGTCGACGAGATCAGCCGCCTCGGCGTGCCGTACGTGTACGTACGCGGCAACCACGACTCGATGATCACCCAGCGGGCGGTCGAGAGGCAGAAGAACGCCGTGGTCCTGGACGACAGGGTGGAGAAGGTCGCCGGCCTGCGCATCTACGGCCTGGGCGACCCCCGGTTCACCCCCGACAAATCGGTGGCCGTCGACTCCGACCCGGACGCCCTCCAGCAATTCGCCCGCTCACACCTGCCCAAGGTGGACGGGGCGGACCTGGTGGCCGTCCACGACCCCGTCGTCGGCCGCGGCTTCAGCGGGGCCACGCCCATGATCCTGGCCGGTCACACGCATGACCGTTCGACGTCCATGCTGCCGTCCGGCTCCCGCATGCTCGTCCAGGGCTCGACCGGCGGCGCCGGCCTGCGGGCGCTCGAACACGCCCAGCCCACGCCCGTACAGGCCTCGGTCCTGTACTTCGACCGGGAGACACGCCGCCTGCGTGCCTGGGACGACATCACGCTGGGCGGCCTGGGGGAGCAGTCGGTGTACATCCAGCGTCACGTGGAGGCCGACCCACAACGTATGATTTCTCCGGAGCCAACGAACGCCCCGTCTCCAACGGGAACGGTCACTGGCACTGCGTCACCGACCGCCGGTCAGCCACTTTGGCATCAAGGGCAATCGTCCCCTATGCTTCAGAGGTCTCCGACGGAAGGCGACAGGGAATCCTGAGCCCCCATCGTCTAGCGGCCTAGGACACCGCCCTTTCAAGGCGGCGGCACGGGTTCGAATCCCGTTGGGGGCACTTGCGAGTGTTTGGCGCACCGCGAACCGGCTGGTCGAAAGGCCACCGGAGAGCTGGTAAGCTAAGCAAGCGCAAACAGAAAGAAACGCAAGAAAAGCAAGGTCCTGTAGAGCAGTTTGGAGTGCTCGCCACCCTGTCAAGGTGGAGGTCGCGGGTTCAAGTCCCGTCAGGACCGCTCTGGGTCAGGTAGCTCAGTTGGTACGAGCGTCCGCCTGAAAAGCGGAAGGTCGGCAGTTCGACCCTGCCCCTGACCACCAGCTTTCAACAGCAAAAAAGCCTCGAACGAATCATCGTTCGGGGCTTTTTGTTTTCCTCCGACAGCAACAGTGACAGCAACGTCATGGATGCGTGCGCGAGGATCAAGTCCGTGGCTATCAGTCAGGCGAAGTTCCTGCGGATCGATGGAGAAGGGCTCGTACTCGGCGGTTACATGACTGCCTGGAGTGGGCCAGTCGGTACCGCCTGAGAAATTCTCTCTGACTGGAAGGGCTTCGGATCCGGCTCGGGAGGCGGGCGACGGTCCGGCTGGATGATCTACGGTTCGCTCGCCACTGCGCTTCCGGGGCTGGGGTCGTCGTGCGGGGCGGGGTCAGGGGTGGAAGAGGGTGTTGAGTTCGGTGAAGTCCAGGGAGTCGGTCAGGGTTTCGAAGGTGCCGGTGGTGAGGAGTTCTTCGGCGGCTCTGCGGGCGGCGGTGTAGGCGGTCTGGGCGAGCGCGGTGCCCAGGCTGATCCGGCGTACGCCGGCCTCGGTGAGCTCGGCGATGGTGGGGCCGCCGGCGACGGCCATCGCGTTGACCGGGAGGGGGGACTCGGCGCACAGGGTGGCCAGCGCGTCGAGGTCGAGGAGGCCGGGGACGAAGATGCCGTCGGCGCCGGCCTTGGCGTACGCCGCCGTGCGCTTGAGCACTTCGTCCAGGCGGCCGGCGGAGGGGCCGACGGCGAAGAGGAAGACGTCGGTGCGGGCGTTGACGAAGAGTCCGGGGAGACCCGCCGCGGCCGCCGCCTGCCGGGCCGCGTGCAGTCTGGCGGTCTGGTCGGCGAGGTCGAACAGCGGGCCGCCGACGGCCTGGGAGTCCTCCAGGTTGACGCCCACCGCACCGGCTCCGGCCACGGCTCGGACGGTGTGCGCGACGTCCTCGGGGGCAGGGCCGTAGCCGCCCTCGATGTCGACCGTCACGGGGAGGTCGACGGTGTTCACGATGCGCCGGGCGGCGTGCAGCGTCTCGTCGCGGGTGAGGTGCTGGCCGTCGCCGCGGCCGAGCGACCAGGAGACGCCGCCGCTGGTCGTGGCGATGGCCGTGGCGCCGGCTGCGGCGATCACGGCGGCGCTGGCGGCGTCCCAGGCGTTGGGGAGGATCAGTACGGAGCCGGCGTTCAGCTTTCTGAACAGATCAGCCTTTTTCGTCGTCGTCGCATCGGTGGAGGGGAGGTTGTCCACAGACATGTGCGTGACCGCCTTCGGGGTGTTCGGAGTCCGGCACCATGGCTCGGTGGGTGCCTGGTCCTGGATGTTGCCGGGCGGCGAGGTAGGCGTCCATTGATTAAGCTCTGACCGAATCGTGGACGCACGGGAGGCGGCATGAAGGCGCGGCTGGCCTTTTCGGTGAACGATCTGGCCGAGACCCGGTTCGCCGTCTCGGCCATGTGGGAGGTCGTCACGAGTTGCCGGGCGCTGGCCGCGGCCACGGTGCCCGATCCTCATCGTGGGTGGGCCGAACAGGTGCGTCCCCGGATCGCGGCGGCGGGGCTCGATCGCGGCTGGCTGGCCGACATGGTGGCGCCCGTCGGCCATTTCCCCGACTTCCTCAATCCGACCACGGCGTCCCACGAGCTGCCCGACGAACTGGCGGCCATCGAGGCCACCGATCCCGAGCAGGTGCGGCGCGACCTCGACCTGGTGTCCGCCGAGCGGGACGGCCGGTTGCCGCCCCGGCTGCGGAACCTGCACCGCGACCCCCGGGCGTACCTGCCCAAGGTCGTCGCGGAGATCGAGACCTACTGGCAGCTCGCGATCGCGCCCTACTGGGCGCGCATCCGGTCGGTGCTGGACGCGGACGTCTTCCACCGGGGCCGCCAGGTGGCCGAGCACGGCACGGCGCGCACGCTCGACCAGCTCCACCACACCGTGCGCTGGGACAGCGGCGGCCTCCAGCTGGCACAGCGGCACTGCGCGATCACCAGGATCGAGACCGGTGCGGGGCTGCTGCTCGTGCCGTCGGTCTTCGCGTGGCCGCGGGTGCTGACGCGGTCCGTCGCGTCCGAGCCGCCTCAGCTCGCCTATCCGGCGCGTGGCATCGGGACGTTGTGGGAGTCGCGGAGGCATGCGCCCATGGACGCGCTCGCCGCCGTGATCGGCCGGTCCCGGGCGTTGATCCTGGCCGAACTCGACTCGCCGGCCTCGACCACCGAGCTCGCCGAGCGGTCGGGGATGTCCGCGGCGGGGGTGTCGCAGCACCTCACCGCGCTGCGGGCCGCCGGGCTGACCAGCACTCACCGGGCGGGCCGCACGGTGTTCTACGCCCGTACGAGCCTCGCGGACGCCCTGCTCACGGCTCAGGTGTGAAACGGCGCTGATCTTTTTTGTCTCGATCATCCTGACTATTGTGATCCCCATTGTTCGGGGGAAGGCGGGCGATGGACGAGGGTGGGGCCGAGGCGTTCCTCGGCAGCCGGTACGTGCTGCTCGACGAGATCGGCGCCGGGGCGATGGGGACCGTCTGGCGGGCACGCCACCGGGAGACCGGCGAGCTCGTGGCGGTCAAGCTGTTGCGCAGCAACCTCGCCGGCGACCAGGACCTGGTGCTGCGGTTCGTGCAGGAACGCAATGTGCTGCGCACCCTCCGTCATCCCCACATCGTCACGATGCGCGACTTCGTCATCGAGGGGGAGCGGCTCGCGCTGGTGATGGACCTCGTCGAGGGCGGCGATCTGCGCGGCCTGCTCCAGCAGCACGGCACGCTGCCGCCGGCCATGGCCGCCGAGCTGATGGCCCAGGTCGCCGAGGCGCTGGCGGCGGCGCACGCGACGGGCGTCGTCCACCGGGACGTCAAGCCGGGGAACGTCCTGATCGACGGGCCCTCGGGGCAGGTGCGGCTGACGGACTTCGGGGTCGCCCGGATCGTCCTCGGGCCGGGGCTGACGCAGACCACCTCGATCATCGGCACGCCCACGTACCTGTCGCCCGAGGTGGCCGACGGCGGCGTCCCCACGCCGGCGGTGGACGTCTATGCGGCCGGGCTGATCCTCTACGAGCTGCTGGCCGGGCGTCCGCCGTTCGTGGGCGAGCATCCGATGGCCCTGCTCCGGCAGCATGCGATGGCCATGCCGCGGCGGTTGCCCGGGATGCCCGACGCCCTGTGGTCGTTGATCGCGGCCTGCACGGCGAAGGATCCGGCGGCGCGTCCGGCGGCCGGGCAGGTGGCGGTGGCGTTGCGGGAGGCGGCGCCGGTGGTGGCGGGGCTGGCCGCCTTGCCGCGGGTCGGCAGGGCCGAGGCCCCGTCCGCGACGTCAGAGCCGCTCCCGGGGCCGCCGGTGCCGGGCTCGGTGCCGGGGTCGGTGCCGGGGTCGGGGTCGGTGGGCGGGCCGCTCGTGGGGCCGGCGCCTGGTTCGTCGCCGGCCGACGCCGCCGGGCCAGGCGGTGAGCCTGTTCGGGCTGCTGCTCCGCCCTCTGGGGATGGCCCGGGGGCCGGGGCGGTCTCGGGCGTCGCCGGCGGGGACGGCACGGTTCCGTCCGCGGGGCGGGGTGCGGCTCAGGTCGGCATGGTTCCGTCCGCCGGGCGGGGCGCCGCCGTGCAGGCGGGTACGGCGGGTGGGCGGCCGTCCGGACGGTCCCGCCGGCGGCTGGTCGTCATCGCGAGCACCACGACGGCGGTGGCGCTGACCGCGGTGGCCGTGGCCGCCATGGCCCCATGGCGGACGCCGGATGCGGGGGCCGTGAACGACGCGTCCGGGCTCTCGGTGTCCAAGGCGGCCGAGGTGGCCGGCACAGCGACGCCTGCCGAGTCCGGGACGGAGAAGCAGACGCCTGTCCCGTCGGAGGCGGACGAGGAGACGTCCGGCACCGAGGACGAACCACTCAAGTCGTCGGCCAGGAAGACGCCGAAGGAGCCGGTCCGCACGCCGGGCGCGACCGTCCAGGAACGCACGCCGGGCGCGACGACGGACCCCACGGCGAACCGTACCGCCGACCCTCGCCGGACGCCGACCGGCCGGAAGACGGAGGCCCCGCACACCGTGGACCCCGGGACGGACGGTGACGGCGCCCCGCCGCGCAGCTCCCAGCCGAACTGGAGATGCCGCTCGTGGATCACCGCGGGCGACGGTTCCGGCGTGGAGATGTCGCCCTGCATGGCCATGGTGGGCGACGTCTTCTACCTGATGGGACGCATCCGAGGCGCGAGCTCGGTCCGCTCGGACGTGCACGTCCAGCTCTACGACACCGACGCGGACCGCAACGTCTCCCAGCCCTTCACCTGCTCCGGGGTGTCCCCGCGGAACGACGGCGAGGTGGCCACCTGCGGGCCGTTCACCACCACGGCGCCGGCCGTCCACGCCAAGCACGACGTGCGGCAGCGCTGGCGCCGGACGGGGACGGCGGCGTTCGGCGGCGGCGCGGAGAGCCCCTGGGTGTTGTGGTGAGGACCCGCACGCCGGGGTGCGGGGTCACTGCCGGGTGGTGCAGACGGTTCCGTTGAGGGTGAAGACGGTGGGCAGGAGGTTCGGGCCGGCGTAGTTGCCGACGAACCCGATCGTGGTCGAGGCGCCCGTGGCCAGGGAGGCGTTGCCGGGCTCGCTGACGGCCCTGACGTTCGAGCCCGTCTGGGTCCAGGTGGCGCTCCAGCCGCTGCCGAGGCTCTGCCAGGGCCTCGGCCAGGTGAAGCTCAGGGTCCAGCCGTTGACCGGGGCGCCGTTGTTGGTGATCTCGACGGCGCCGACGTAGCCGCTGGCCCAGTCGGTCTGGTCGGTGAATCGCACGGCGCAGGAGCTGGTCGCCGGGGTACCGGTGGTGAAGGTCACGGGCGGTGAGGCCCAGGAGACGCCGCCGCCGCTGTCGCGGGCGATCACGTTGACCGTGTAGGTGGTGCCGGGCTTGAGGTTGCCCACCGTGTAGGAGGTGCCGGCGGTCTCGCCGAGCTGCTCGCTGACGGCGCCGTTCTGGCGGTGGAGCTCGTACTTGACGATCGGGCGGGCGCCGGGGGCGGCGGCGGGCCAGGAGAGGACGGCGGCCCGGTCGGTGACGTTCGAGGCCGTCGGACGGCCGGGCGCGCCGGGAAGGCCGGCCTGAGGCGCGGCGGGACGCACGACGACGGTGGTCAGCGACAGCGGCGGCAGCGTCTGGCTGGTGGCGGTGCCGGTGGTCGCGGTGGTGATGGCGTCGGCGCCGTTGACGTGGGTCAGCACGGTGGGCGCGCCCGCGGCCGGCGTGAAGCCCGCGTAGTCCACGGCGACCGGGTACGACGTGTCCGGCGAGGCGTTGATCAGCATGACCGCCAGGTCGCCGTTCGGCCGCCGGACGGCGTGCGCGCTGACCTTCGGCTGGTCGGTCGCCGCCGTGACGAACTGGTCGCCGGCCCGGGCGAACACGCTGACCATCCGCAACGCGTGGTACGGCGCGAACGGCGTGTTCAGCGGCGGCTCGCAGACCCCGGAGGAGTTGCAGACCCCGCTGGACAGCAGGCCGAAGTCGCCGTAGTCGGTGTGCCCCTCGACCTCGGTGACGTTGCCGATGCCGTTGTGCACGTTCCACCAGTCGACGGTGAACACGCCGTTCGCCAGCAGGCTCGCGTAGGCGTCGGCGGCGGCCAGGGCGCCGGGCTGGGTGTTGGTGCCGTTGCTGCTGGAGCCGGTGTTGAACTCGGTCATCGCGATGCCGATCCGGTCCGAGCCGGGCCCCGCGTACGCGGCGAGCTGCTGCCGGGTGAGCCGGATCATGTCGGGCACCTGACCGGCCCTGTCCAGGGCGCCGGGGTACCAGTGCAGGATCACGAAGTCGATCTTCGGCCCGGCGAGGGACAGGACGACCTTGTTCCAGCTCCCGTCGTCGCCCTCGGCGGTGATGGCGTCGGGCCAGTTCGCGGGGGTGGTCAGCACCGCGCCGATCTTGATCGTCGGGTCGGCCGCCTTCATGGCGTCGGCGTAGGCGACGACGTGGCGGGCGTACTCGGCCGGGCTCTTGTCGGCGTGGTCGTCGGCCTCCCAGGCGCTGCCGTAGTGGCCGTTGCCGTAGTTCTCGTTGCCGATCTCCCAGTACTTGACGCCGTAGCCCTTGGTGACGTTGGCGTGCCGAACCCAGGCGGCGGCCTCCTCGGCGGTGCCGGTGCCGTAGTTGGCGGTCACCATGGCCTGCGCGCCGGTACGCCGTACGCCGCGCATGAAGGTGTCGAAGTCGGTGTTCGGGGCGACGTACCCGCCGGGGGCGGTGTGGTCGGCCCAGTGGTAGATGTCGGAGTAGGAGCCGCCGGGGTAGCGCAGCAGCTTGACGCCGGCGTCCTTGAGGAGGTCGGCGGTCTGGTCGGTGCCCAGGTTCGCGTCCCAGATCGCATGGTTGGAACCGATGCCGGTCTCGGGGGCGGTGGCCAGGGCGGCGCGGGCGTTGACGGTCACCGTGACGGGGGTGACGTCGTCGGCGCGCGCCGGGGGAGCGATCAGCGTGGTGAGGGTCAGGAGGGCCGCGGTCGCGGCCCTGGGCAGGATCTTGCCAGGCATCGGGGTACCTCGCCGTGGGTAGCGGTATGGCTCGACGCCCCCTCCTGACCAGGAGGCAAGCATGATCATGCGACGTGGGGTCCGGCCCGTCAATCGGCGCTGAAACTTTCACGGCGGTCAGGCGGGCTGCGAGCGGGTCACGGCCGGTCAGGCGGGCTTGAGCAGGCCCCGGTCGTAGGCCGCCGCGACGGCCGCCGCCCGGTCCTTGACCTCCAGCTTGGCGAACACGTGCAGCAGGTGGGTCTTCACGGTGGCCTCCGTGACGAACAACTTCCTGGCCACCTCCCGGTTGGTCGCACCGCGGGCGACGAGGCCGAGCACTTCGAGCTCCCGCGGGCTCAGCGCCCGCTGCTCCGGCGGGTGCGCGTGCCGCGTCAGCGCCCCGGCCACGGCCGGCGACAGCACGCTCTCGCCGCGGGCCGCGGCCAGCACGGCCCGGCGCAGCTCGGCGCGCGGCGTGTCCTTGAGCAGGTAGCCGGTGGCGCCCTGCTCGATCGCGGGCACCACGTCGGCGTCGTCGCCGAAGGTGGTCAGCACGAGCACGTGCGTGCCGGGGCACTGCGCGCGCAGCCGGCGGATGAGCTCGGCGCCGCTCGGCCCGGGCATGCGCAGGTCGAGGAGCACGACGTCGGGGGCGGTGCGCAGGGCCACCGCGAGCGCCTCGGCGCCGTCGGCCGCCTCGCCGACCACCTCGAAGCCGTCGGTCTCGAAGATGCCGCGCAGCCCGTCGCGGACCACGGGGTGGTCGTCGACGACGATCAGGCGTACCGGCATGGCTCACGTTCCCGGGTCGGCGGGGATGGCCGGAACGGTAGCGGAGATCCCGGTGCCCTGGCCAGGGGCGCTCTCGACGGCGAGGCTGCCGGCCAGGCGGGTGACCCGCTGCCGCATCGCCACCAGCCCGAACCCGCCGCCTGAGCCGCTGCCCGAGCCGCCACCTGAGCCGCCGCCTGAGCCGCCGCCTGAGCCGCCGCCTGAGCCGCCGCCGGAGCCCGGGGTGAAGCCGGATCCGTCGTCGCGGACGTCGAGCGCCACCACGTCCTCCATGTACGACAGCGTGATCCCCACCCGGGTGGCCCGCGCGTGCCTGCCCACGTTGGCCAGCGCCTCCTGGGCCACCCGCAGCAACGTGCTCTCCACCTCGGTGTGCAGCGGCCGGGCCGCGCCCGTGACCGACACCGTGACCGGCACTTCGCAGGCCCGGGACCAGGCCGCCGCCACGTCCGACAGGGCGGTCCCGAGCTGCGCCGCCGTCGCCAGCGGCGCCGGGCGCAGCGCCTGGACCGAGCGGCGGGCCTCGGTCAGGCTCTCCCTGGCCAGCTCCCGTACGGTCGCCAGCCGCGCGCGCACCGCGGGCGCCGCTCCGGCAGCCCCGTCAGCGGCCTCGTCGGCGGCCTCCAACTGGGTGAGGATGCCGGTCAGCCCCTGGGCCACGGTGTCGTGGATCTCCCTGGCCAGCCGTTGCCGCTCGGCCAGCACGCCCGCTTCGCGGGCCTGGACCAGGAGCCGGGCCTGCAGGTCGGCGTTCTCCTCGGCGAGCGCGGCCAGCCTGGCGCTCTTCTCCTTCAGCTGCGCGTTCTGCTCGGCGACGGTCTGGAAGACCAGCCCGGTCATGGACGCGACCAGCACCCCGACCACGAAGGAGGCCAGCAGCTCGACCGGGCTGCGACCGGTCGGCGGACGGGCGGCGACCAGCGTCCCGACCGTCACCGCGACCCCGGCGTACGCCCACAACCCCGGCAGCAGCGCGAAGCACTGGACGAACATCCCCACCCCGGTCACGGTGAAGACCGGGTCGATCCGCACCAGCGCCGCGACCACCGCCAGCAGCACCACGAAGTACCCGGCCACCACCCACGCCCGCGCGGCCAGGCCGGGACGGCGAGCCACCACGAACCAGTGCCAGGCCGCCGCGAACAGCGCCAGGGCCAGCACCTCGACCCGCCACGTCCGCAGCAGCGAGAACAACGTGGGCAGCAGCACCAGCAGGTACGGCAGGGCCGCGGTGACCCGCTCCCACCGGCTCACCACCGCAGGGCCTTCACCGCGAGGCCGCCCGCGACGGCGCTGACCGCCACCATGATCCCGAGGGCGAGCGGCGGGAGCGCGCCGGCCGACCAGCCGTCGCGGATCGCCTGGACGGCGGGCGCCATGGGGGTCAGGTCCCCGATCGCCCGCATCGACCCCGACATGGTCTCGCGCGGGATCACCGCGCCGGACAGGAACACCATCGGGAAGAACAGGGCGAGCCCGATCACCGTCGCCGCCCGCCCGCTGGGGGCCAGCGCGCCCAGGAGCAGCCCGACCGCGCCGAGGCTGAGCGCGCCGAGCAACCAGGCCAGCAGCACGCCGGGCAGGCTCGCGGGCGCGCTCAGCCCGTAGCCGGCCACCCCCAGGACGACCAGCAGCACGCTGCCGAGCACCGCCAGCAGCATGTGCGCGGCCCACTGGGCGCCGCACAGCAGGAACGGCGTGGCGGGCGTGGCCCGCAGCCGCCTGAGCACCCGGCGCTCCCGGTACTGGGCCAGCGTGGCCGGCAGGACGACCAGCGCGGCCAGCCCCACGACGAAGACCGTCAGCATCGGCACGGTGGCGTCGACCAGGCGCTCGCCGCCGGGCAGCGGCCGGTCGCCGCCGCGCAGCTTGACCCAGAGCATGACCAGCGGGAAGCCCAGCGCGAAGTACGCCGACATCGGGTCGCGCAACCCCAGCCTGAGCTCGACGGCGACGACCCTCGTGAAGCCCTTCATGCCCCGGCCCTCCCGGTCAGCGTGAAGTAGGCGTCCTCCAGGGAGGCGGCCCGCGCCCGGCCGATCAGCTCGCGCGGGCTGCCCTCGGCCACGACCCGGCCGCGGTCGACGACGGCGATCCGGTCGCACAGCGTCTCGGCCTCGTCCATGAAGTGGGTGACCAGGACGACGGTGATCCCGCGGTCGCGCATGGCCCGGATCAGCCCCCAGGTGGTGCGGCGGGCGTCGGGGTCGAGGCCGGTGGTCAGCTCGTCGAGCAGGACCAGCTCGGGGTCGCCGACCAGGGCCAGCGCGATGAACAGGCGCTGCTTCCAGCCGCCGGACAGGCCGCCGAAGCGGGCGTCCTTCCTGTCGGTGAGGCCCCATTCGTCCATGATGGCCCGCCAGTCGGCCGGGTGGTCGTACAGGGAGGAGTAGAGGCGCAGGGCCTCGCCGACCTTGATGCCGTCGGGGAGCGCGGCCTCCTGCAACTGGGCGCCGACGCGCTGGAGCAGCGCGCGCCGGTCGCTCTGCGGGTCCAGGCCCAGCACGCGTACGCTGCCGCCGTCGGGACGCCGCAGCCCGGACACGCACTCCACGACCGTCGTCTTCCCGGCGCCGTTGGGCCCGGCGAGCCCGAAGATCTCGCCGCGTTCCACGGTCAGGGAGAGGCCGTCGAGGGCCCGGGTGTGCCGGTAGCTCTTGCGCAGGCCGTCGATCTCGATGACTGTCATGATCCGAGCATCACGCGGGAGCGGCGTGCCCCCCCCCCCCCCCACGGGGGGTGGGGGGGGGCCCCCCCGGGGGGCCCACATTGCCATGGTTTTGGGGGTTCACGGGGCCGCGGTAACGCCCGTTAAGGGCCGCGTTGGGCCCCTTGCCCAGGCGCCACACC
>NZ_JBIATU010000032.1:0-48131 GCF_042892035.1 Nonomuraea sp. NPDC001831
ACCTCGGAGGTGAACAACGACAACTGATCGACCATCCCGTTGAACACCGAGGCGATCTCACCCAGCAACCCGTCGGCGTCCTCCGGCAGACGGGTACGGAAATCGCCGTCCCGGACCGCCGTCAGCCCGCCGAGCAGCTGGCGCAGCCGAAGCTCGCCGACCTCGGCGCCCCCGGACGCGGAACGGGAGCCACCGGTCATCGCTTCGCTCATGTCACCCTCGTGTCCTACGACGTGTCAGGACCGTCCTGCCGGTGACCTCGCGAACGGCCCTGATCAGGCGGCCATGATCGAGGTCATCGACGGAGCAGTCGTGGTTGTTGGTCATCCGGATTCTAGAGCCGGCACTCATGATCTTCAGCCCCGAACGCCGAGGTACGGCGGGAGCCGCTCACGACGACTCGCGGAGATCGCCGGGGCGCTGCGCGCCCATCGCGGCCACGGCGTCGCCCACGTCGGCGTGGACGGCCAGCGAGGACCACACGCCGGTGACCTGGAGGACACGCGCCGGCAGTTCCTGCACGCCGGCCAGGCGGAGCACGCCCCCGCGGTCGAGCACCGCGGCGTTGAGGCGTAACAACACGTGCAGGCCGCGGCTGTCCATGAAGCTCAGCCCGCCCAGGTCGAGCACCACGCCGGCCCCGGGCCGCAGGTGCCGCTCGGTGAAGGACTCCAGCCGGGTCGAGTTGGAGGCGTCGAGCTCGCCGATCACGGTCACCAGCACGCCGCCGGGCAGGTCGCGGCAGCTCAGGCTCAGAGGGGTCACGCCGTCACCGGAGGCCGGGCAGCACGAAGGCCCGTCCGGCCGGAAGGCGGGGCGGACGGGTGCGAGGGCGGACGAAGCAGGTCAGGCATCACAGGCGGGCGGCGGGTGGGGTTCGGTCACGGGACCGGTGTGGTCGCCAGGCGGGCGCGGCCACCCCGACGATGCTGCCTCTCGATCGCCTGGCCTGCGGCTGTGGCCTCGCCGCGGACGCGCCATGTCGCCGCTACGGCCGGAACTCAATTCGATCATCTCCTCCGTGCCGCGGCGATCCGTGCTCGCCTCCAACCCTTGAGCCTTCGACGGTGGCCGGTCAGCACATCAGACGAAGAATCCGGCTCACTCCTGTCCACAGAACGAAACGGGCATCAGTGGATCAACCGTGGCGAGGCTCGGTCGCGCGGCGGAGGGTGTCGCCGGGCGAGCAGCCGAAGGCGGCCCGGTAGAGCTGGGCGAAGCGGCCGGCGTGGAAGAAGCCCCAGCGGGCGGCCACGGCGGTCACCGTGGTCTCGGGATCGCCGGCCTTGAGCTCGGCGTGCGCGCGGGCCAGCCGGGCTTGACGCAGGTAGCCCAGCGGGGTGGTGCCGAGGTGCCGGCGGAAGGCGTACTGGAGGGCGCGGGGGGTGATCCGGGCGGCGGTGGCGATCTCGTCGAGGCCGATGGGCAGGTCGGCGTGGTCGTCGATGAAGGCCGTCGCCCGGCGCAGCGCCTCGGGACGCGCGGAGCCGGGGGCGGCGTCGCCGGCGTTGGTGGGCAGGGCGGTGAGCACGCCGGCGGCCAGCAGCTGCCCGGCGGTGGAGACGACCAGCGGCTCGGCGGCCAGCTCAGGGGCGGCCAGGACGTCGTCGCGCAGGTAGGCCAGCGTGCGCTGCAGATGGCGGCCGGCGGCGGCGGAGACCGGGCGGTGCCCCACCAGCCGGACCGGCTCGGCCCGGCGGCCGGGCAGCGTGCCGGCCACCTGCTGCAGCAGCGCGGGGTCGAACATGATGATGTCGTAGCGCGAGCGGCGGATCTCGCCGGTGTAGGGCAGGTCGTGCGGGGCGAACAACACCGTGTCGCCGGGGCCGAAGAGCTCGTCCGGCCCGCCGGCGACCTGCTGGGCGATGGTGCCGGTCTCGACCGTGCACAGGCACACCTTGCCGAGCGGGTTGACGTCGAAGCTCATCGCGTATTCGAGATTGAGCCGGTCGATGCTGACCGAGCCCATGACCTGGCGCGAGATCCGGGTGCGGGGGTTCTTCACGTCGGAGCCGATGCGCATCTTGGCGTACGCCTTGCTGAGGAACTCCTCCGTCTGGCCGATGTCACGGCTGTCGAAGACCTCTGGGCCCATCGGACCACCTCTTTCCGGACGGCGGGACCGCGCCTGCCGCGGCCCGTGCCGATTTTCCCAAACGGCTACGACAACGGCTGGATGATGAGTGCGCAGGGCCCTCTGCCAGGGACGATCCGCTTTTGGTATACCATTTTTCGGGTGACTTCCTGGACGATCTCCAACGTGCGCCCCTGGGGCGGCGCGCCCGTGGACCTGACCATCGACGGTACCCGGATCGCCGCCGTGCTCCCGGCCGGGACCGCCCCGCCCGCCGGCGAGCGCGTCGACGGCCGCGGCCTGCTGGCCCTGCCCGGCTTCGTCAACGCCCACGCCCACGTCGACAAGAGCTGGTGGGGCCGGCCCTGGGTGTCGTACGGCGGGGTGGCCACCACGCAGGGCCGCATCGAGCACGAGCGCGCCGAACGAGACAAGTACGGCATCCCGGGCGTGGACGGCACGGTGGCGGTGCTGCGCGAGTTCCTGCGGCACGGCACCACGGCCACCCGCACCCACGTCGACGTCGACCTCGGGGTCGGGCTGCGCGGCATCGAGGCCGTCCGCGAGGCCGTGGCGCGGCTCGACGGGGCGATCGAGGTCGAGATCGTGGCCTTCCCGCAGGACGGCGTCATCCGCCGGCCCGGCGTGCTCGACCTGCTCGACCAGGCCGCGCGGGCGGGCGCCACCAGCATCGGCGGCATCGACCCCGCGACCATCGACCGGGACCCGGTCGCCCAGCTCGACGGCCTGTTCGAGATCGCCGAGCGGCGCGGCGTCGGCCTGGACATCCACCTGCACGACGGCGGCGAGCTCGGCGCGTTCCAATACGAGCTGATCATCGACCGTACGCTCAGGACCGGCCTGCAGGGCAAGGTCACCGTCTCCCACGGCTTCGCCCTCGGCGACCTGGCCCCCGAACGCCAGCGCGGCCTGCTCGACGACCTCGCCGCGGCGGGCATCTCCTGGGCGACGGTCGCGCCGGTGCGCACCGCGCCCCTCCCGTGGCGGGGCATGGCCGAGCGCGGCATCGGCCTCGGCCTCGGCACCGACGGGATCAGGGACCTGTGGTCGCCGTTCGGCGACGGCGACCTGCTGCGCATCGCCCTCGGCTTCGCCCGGCTGCACGGGCTGCGCTCCGACGACGAGCTCACCGCCGCCGTGGAGCTGGCCACGACCAAGGCGGCGCCGTTCGTGCACCGCGACCGGCACGACCTCGTCGCTGGGGCGCGGGCCGACGTCGTGCTCGTGGACGCCGAGAACGTCCCGGACGCGCTCGTGCGGGTGCCGCCGCGGGCGCTCGTGGTCGCCGGCGGCCGGGTGGTCGCCCGCGACGGCGCCGTCCTCCTGGACGCCTGACGCCCGTGCGGGGTTGGACGTGCTCCCGGACGCCTGACGCCCGTGCGGGGTTGGACGTGCTCCCGGACGCCTGACGCCTGCGCAGGGTTCGACGTGCTCCTGGACGCCTGACGCCCGTGCGGGGTCAGGAGCCGCCGGGGCGCAGCCGGTCGGCGTGCTCGCCGATGAGCCGGCCGCTGGTCGCCACGTGCCGGGCGACCAGCTCGCCGACGCGGGTCACGTCGCGGGCGGCGATCGCCTCGTAGAGCTCGCGGTGCTCGTCGGCGACCGCCTGGAGGTCGTCGTGCCGGCCGAGCAGCCAGCGCATCCGGCTGCGCAGGACCTGGCCCACCTCGACCAGCAGGTCGTTGCCCGCGATGGCGGTGGCCGTCTCGTGGAAGTCGGCGGCCGCCCGCCGGGCGCGGATCGCGTCGCCGGCGCGCGCCGCCCGCAGCTCGGCGTCGAGGTCGGCGCGCAGCCGCCGCAGGCCCTGCGCGTCGTGCCGCCGGGCGGCGAGCTGGAAGGTGACGGCCTCGAACGCCGAACGCACCTCCACCAGGTCGGCGACGTCGCGGGCGGTGAACTCGCGCACCACGGCCCAGGTGCGGGGCCGCAACGTCACCAGCCCCTCGGCGGCCAGGGTGGCCAGGGCGTCGCGCACCGGCACCCGGCTGACGCCCAGCTCGGTGGCCAGGTCGCGCTCGACGAGCTTGCTGCCCGGCGGGCGGACGCCGTCGAGGATGTCGTCGCGCAGCCGCCGGATGACGCGTACGGACTCGGGCTCGAACCCGGCTCCTGCCACCATGCCCCTCAGTCTCCCACCGGCGCCGCGCCGGACGCGTCGTCCCCGGCGTCCTCCCTGGTGTCGAGGTGCCGCGCCTGCTGCTGGAGGTGGGCGAGCATGACCTTGCCCGCGGGCGTCAGGGCGCGGGCCCCGGGCAGGGTGGCGCCCACCGAGCGGCGCACCGACGGCAGCGGCACCTGCAGTTCGAGCAGCTGGGGGTCGGTCCTGACGAAGAGCGCGGGCAGCGCGGCGATCATGTCCGTGCCGAGCAGCAGGGAGCGGATCGTCAGGATGGACGTGCATTCGGTGCGGTCGGGCGGCAGCGGCAGCCCGTTGCGGTGGAACACCTGCTCCAGCTCCCGGCGCAGCGAGGTCTGCTCCAGCGGCAGGATCCACGGGTAGTCCAGCAGGCCGGCCAGCTCGCGGGCGTGCGCCGCCGGGTGCCCGGCGCGGGCGACCAGCAGCACGGGCTCGTTGTAGAGCGGGATCTGGCGCAGGTCCGGGCGGTCCTCGATGGGGTTGAGCCGGCCGAGGATCAGGTCGAGGTCGCCGCCGGTGAGCTGGGGGACCAGCGAGTCGAACGTGCCCTCCTTGACGATCACGGTGATGCCCGGCCGCTCGGCCTTGAGCGCCGCGATCGAGCGGGGGAGCAGCACGTTCGTGGCGGCCAGCAGGGTGCCGACGGTGACCGTGCCGGCCGTGCCGTCGGCCAGGCCGGCGATGCGCTCGCCGGCGCGGCGCAACTCGGCCTGCACGGCGCGGGCGTGCTCGATGAACGCCTCGCCGAAGAGGGTGGGGGTGACGCCGCGCGATCCGCGGGTGAACAGCTCCACCCCGAGGATCTGCTCCACCTCCCGCAGCCCCCGGGTCACGGCGGGCTGGGCCAGGTGGAGGTGCTCGGCGGCGCGCAGGACGCCGCCCTGCTCGGCGATGGTGGTCACGAGCACGAGATGCCGCAGCTTGAGCCGGCCGCTCAGCAGGTCCAGCGGACGAGATATCACGAAATCATCATATGACCAGGGTGAACCTGCCCTATTTCGCTATGTCGGCCGGAACCGGCTGGTCACCCAGGCGTTCGGCGTCGTTGCGCGGGATCACCAGGGCGGCGACCAGGCTGATGACCGTCACCACGGTCAGGTAGGCGGTGATCGACAGCGAGGTGCCGGTCGAGGCGAACAGCGAGGCGGCCACCAGCGGCGTGATGCCGCCGCCCAGCAGCGAGGCGAGCTGGTAGGCCACCGACGTGCCGGAGTACCGGATGGCGACCGGGAAGAAGCTGGCGGTCAGCGTGCCCTGCGGCGCGTGGGTCATGGCCAGCACCGCGCCCATCACCAGCATGAACACCGCGATGAGGGGCTTGTTGCCGGTGTTGACGACCGGCAGGATCGCCAGGGCGCCGGCCAGCAGCACCACCGAGCCCCAGGTGAAGACGGAACGCAGCCCGTGCCGGTCGCCGAGGTGGGCCCACAGCGGCGCGGTGACCAGCCACACGGCGGCGCCGCCGATCACGCAGCTCAGCAGGAACGTCCGCGGCAGGCCGGCCGCGGCCTCGCCGTAGCCGAGGATGTAGACCATGAAGATGTAGGCCAGCGCGCTGTTGCCGATGATCACGCCGATCGTGTGCACCACCTCGCGCCAGTGGTCGCGCAGCACCACCGCGATCGGCAGCTTGACCGGCTTGCGCCGCTCGACCAGGTCGGCGTAATCGGGGCTCTCCTCGATGCGCAGCCGCAGGTACAGGCCGACCGCCACCAGCACGATGCTGAGCAGGAACGGCACCCGCCAGCCCCAGGCCATGAAGCTCTCCTCGCCCAGCAGCGAGGACGTGCCGAGGAAGACGGCGTTGGCGCACAACATGCCCGCCGGGGTGCCCATCATCGGGAACGCCCCGAACAGGCCGCGCCGGCCCTTCGGCGCGTGCTCCATCGTCAGCACCACCGCGCCGCCGAGCTCGCCGCCCAGGCCGATGCCCTGGGCGACGCGCATCACCACGAGCAGCACCGCCGCCCACACGCCCAGGCTGTCGTACGTCGGCAGCACGCCGATCAGCGTGGTGCCGATCCCCATGATGAGCAGCGAGACGACGAGCGTGTTGCGCCGCCCGATCCGGTCGCCGAAGTGGCCGAAGACGATGCCGCCGAGCGGGCGGGCCAGGAATCCCACGGTCATCGTGCCGAAGGAGGCGATGGAGCCGGCGACCGGGTCCATGGCGGGGAAGAACTGCTTGTTGAAGACGAGGGCCGCGGCGGTGCCGTAGAGGAAGAAGTCGTACCACTCGATGGCGGTGCCGATGAAGGCGGCCCGCGAGACGCGGCGGGCGGCCAGGCGGCGATCTGTGTCCATCTTTCTGTGCCTTCCGAATGAGGGTACGGAAGAGGATGCACGCTGGCGGTATGCCAGAACGAATACCGATTCGGTCGGCAGGCATAGCAGAACCGACATATAACGAAATAAAGATAGCCAGGCGACATTTCGGTATTGGACTGTTATGTCGAGAAATCAGCAGAATGTCGACCATGAAGCCCGCGCACTACGTCAACGGCGTCTTCACGACGGCGGGGACCGACTTCCCCCTCATCTCGCCCGTGGACGGCCGCACCGTCGGAGCCGTCCCCGAGGCGTCCCGCGAGACCGTCGACGAGGCGGTCCGGGCCGCCCGCGCCGCCCTCGACGGCCCCTGGGGAGCCGCCTCCACCGAGGAGCGGTGCGCGTACCTGCGCCGGATCGCCGACGGGATCGAGGCCAGGTTCGAGGAGTTCGTCGAGGCCGAGGCCGCCGACACCGGCAAGCCGCGCGAGCTGGCCGCGACGGTGGACATCCCGCGCGCCGCCGGCAACTTCCGCGCCTACGCCGACCTCGCCTACGGCCGTCCCGAACGGGCCTACAACACCAGCGTCCCGGCCTGGAGCGGCAGCGGGCAGGCGCTCAACTACACCGTGCGCCGCCCGCTCGGAGTGGTCGCCGTCATCTCGCCGTGGAACCTGCCGCTGCTGCTGCTCACCTGGAAGGTCGCGCCGGCCCTGGCCGCGGGCAACGCCGTCGTCGCCAAGCCGTCGGAGGAGACGCCCTCCACCGCCACGCTGCTGGCCGAGGTGATCGACGCGGCGGGCCTGCCGCCCGGCGCGTTCAACCTGATCCACGGCCACGGCGCGGGGGCGGCCGGCGAGCACCTGACCGCGCACCCGGGCGTGGACGCCATCGCCTTCACCGGCGCCTCGGCCACCGGCAGCGCCATCATGCGCAACGCCGCCGCGCACGTCACCCCGGTCTCCTTCGAGCTCGGCGGCAAGAACCCGGTCCTGGTCTTCGCCGACGCCGACCTGGAGGAGGCCGTCGAGGGCACGATCCGCTCCAGCTTCACCCACTCCGGCCAGATCTGCCTGTGCACCGAGCGCGTCTACGTCCAGCGCCCGATCTTCGAGGAGTTCACCCGGGCGCTGGCCGAGCGGGCCAGGGGCCTGCGCGGCTACGGGCCGATGATCTCGGCCCAGCACCGCGACAAGGTGTTGTCCTACTACCGCCTGGCCGTCGAGGAGGGCGCGACGGTGCTGGCCGGGGGAGGCGTGCCGGAGTTCGGCGACGCCCGCGACGGCGGCTTCCACGTCGAGCCCACCGTGATCACCGGCCTGCCGCCGCACGCCAGGACCGTCCGCGAGGAGGTCTTCGGCCCCATCTGCCACGTCGCCCCCTTCGACGAGGAGGACGAGGCCGTCCGGCTGGCCAACGACAGCCCGTACGGCCTGGCCGCCACCGTGTGGACCACCGACCTGTCGCGCGCCCACCGCGTGGCGCCCCGGATCCAGGCCGGCATCGTCTGGGTCAACTGCTGGAACCTGCGCGACCTGCGCACCCCGTTCGGCGGCGTGAAGGCCTCCGGCATCGGGCGCGAGGGCGGCGAGTACTCGCTCGACTTCTTCTCCGAGCCGGTCAACGTGTGCGTCAAGATATGAGGACAGAAGTGACAGACAACCATCGCGCCGCCGCCGCGCGGCTGCTGGAGGCGTACGCGTCCGGCCGCCCGTGCGAGCCGGTCCGCGACCTGGTCGACGGCCTGGAGGCGGCCTACGCGGTGCAGAGCCTGCTCACCGAGCACTGGCTCGGCGAGGGCAGGCGGATCACCGGCCGGAAGGTCGGGCTGACCAGCAAGGCCGTGCAGGCGCAGCTCGGCGTCGGCGCGCCCGACTTCGGCGTGCTGTTCGCCGACATGGCGGTGCCCGACGGCGCGGAGATCCCGGCCGGCGCGGTGCTCCAGCCGCGCGCCGAGGCCGAGGTCGCGCTCGTGCTCGACCACGACCTGCCGCACGAGCGCCACACGGTCGCCGACGTGATCGCCGCGACGGCGTTCGCGCTGCCCGCGATCGAGGTCGTCGGCAGCCGCATCCGCGACTGGGACATCACCCTGGCCGACACCGTCGCCGACAACGCCTCCTCCGGCCTGTACGTGCTCGGCAACCGCCCGGTCTCGCTGCGCGACGTGGACCTGCGGCTGGCCGGCATGGTCATCGAACGCCGCGGCGAGCAGGTCTCGACCGGCGTCGGCGCGGCCTGCCTGGGCCACCCGCTGCACGCCGCGGTCTGGCTGGCCGACACGCTGGCCGCGCTCGGCCGTCCGCTCCGGGCGGGCGACACCGTGCTGACCGGGGCGCTCGGCCCGGTCGTCCCGGTGCGTGCGGGCGACGTGCTGGAGGCCCGCATCGACGGGCTGGGCGACGTCCGCGCCGCCTTCGCCGCCGACGACGAGAAGGAGGAGCGGTGAACGCGCTCGCCGAACGCCTGGACGAGGCCACCCTGACCGGCCGCGCCATCCCGCGCCTGACCGACACGGCCGACCTCGACGTGCCGGCCGCCTACGAGGTGCAGCGCGCCCTGATCGAGCGGCGGCTGGCCCGCGGCGAGCGGATCGTCGGTGTGAAGATGGGCTTCACCAGCCGCGCCAAGATGGCCCAGATGGGCGTGGACGACGTCATCTGGGGCCTGCTCACCGACGCCATGCTGGTGGAGTCCCGGCTCGACACCGCCGGCCTGATCCACCCGCGGATCGAGCCGGAGATCGCGTTCCTGCTGGACCGCCCGGTGCGCGGCACCGCCGACGTGGCCTCGGCCGTCGGCGGCGTCGCGGTCGGCTACGAGGTGCTCGACTCCCGCTATGAGGGCTTCAGCTTCACGCTGCCCGACGTCATCGCCGACAACGCCTCGGCCAGCGGCTTCGGCGTCGGCCCCTGGCGCCGCCCGCAGGACGCCGGCGACATCGGCAACCTCGGCCTGGTCATGGAGATCGACGGCCGCCAGGTCGCCGGCGGCTCGTCGGCGGCCATCCTCGGCCACCCGCTGCGCGCGCTGACCGCGGCCGCCCGGCTGACCAGGGCCGCCGGGATCGAGATGGAGGCCGGCTGGATCGTCCTGGCCGGCGCGGCCACGGCGGCGGTGCCGCTGCCCGCCGGGGCGCACGTACGCGTCGCCGCCGCCGGCCTCGGACACGTGGAGGTGACCACCCGATGAGTGACGCGCTGCTGGTCGAGGGCAAGGCCCGGCCCCGCGGCCGGTTCCCGCACGTCAAGCGGGCCGGCGACTTCGTGTTCGTGTCGGGCACCAGCTCGCGCCGCCCCGACGGCTCCTTCGCCGGGGCGAGCGCCGACGAGCTGGGCACCACCAGCCTCGACATCCGCGAGCAGACCAGGGCGGTGATCGAGAACATCGCCGACCTGCTGGCCGCCGCCGGAGGCGGCCTGGAGGACGTGGTGAACGTGACCGCGTACCTGGTCAGCATGAACGACTTCGGCGGCTACAACGAGGTCTACGGCGAGTACTTCGACGAGAGCGGCCCCGCCCGCACCACGGTGGCCGTCCACCAGCTCCCGCACCCGCACCTGCTGATCGAGATCTCCTGCACCGCCCTCATCCCCCAAAGGAGCCAGGCATGATCCCCCCCTTCAACCTGAACAAGTGGATCGACGAGCACCAGGACCTGCTCAAGCCGCCGGTCGGCAACGCGCAGATCTGGAAGGACGCCGACCTCATGGTGACGATCGTGGGCGGCCCCAACCAGCGCACCGACTTCCACGACGACCCGATCGAGGAGTTCTTCTACCAGCTGCGGGGCGGCATGGTGCTGCGGGTCATGGAGGAGGAGGGCAAGCCGCCGGTGGACGTGCAGATCGGCGAGGGCGACGTCTTCCTGCTGCCGCCGCACGTGCGGCACTCGCCGCAGCGGCCGGTGCCCGGCTCGATCGGCCTGGTCGTGGAGTTCGCCCGCCCGCAGGGCGCGCTGGACGCCTTCGAGTGGTACTGCGTCAACTGCCACCGCCTGGTCCACCGCGCCGAGGTGCAGCTCCAGTCGATCGTCGACGACCTGCCGCCCGTTTTCCGCAACTTCCACGAGGGCGACCGCACCTGCCCCCACTGCGGCGCCGAGCACCCCGGCAAGGACTGGCCGGACCACCTGCGGCCGGTGGTCCGGTGACCATGATCGACGTGCACGCGCACGTCTTCCCGCGGATCTCCCGCGAGGAGGCCAGGACGCTGGCCGGGGCCGGCGAGCCGTGGCTGCGCGACGGCATGATGATGAGCGGCGAGGACGACTACCGCCCGGTCACGCCGGAGCTGTGGGACGCCGGGGCCCGCGTGGCCGCCATGGACCGCACCGGCGTGGCCGTGCAGGCGGTCTCCTCGACCCCGCTGCTGTTCGGCTACGCGGCCGACCCGGACCGCGCCGCGGAGTGGTGCGCCATGGTCAACGACCGCGTGCTCGACCACTGCGCGCAGGCCCCCGACCGGCTGCTGCCGCTGTGCCAGGTGCCGTTGCAGGACGCCGCCCTGGCCGCGAAGACCGTCACCGAGGCCAAGGCGGCCGGTCACCGCGGTGTGCACATCGGCAACCACGTCGGCCCGCGCAACCTGGACGATCCCGACATCGTCGCCTTCCTCGCGCACTGCGCCGAGCAGGACATGCCGGTGCTCGTCCACCCCTGGGACATGCTCGGCGCCGACCGCATGCGCGGCCACATGCTGCCGTGGCTGGTCGGCATGGCGGCCGAGACCCACCTCGGCATCCTGTCGCTGATGTTGTCCGGGGCGTTCGAGCGGCTGCCGGGCTCGCTGCGGCTGTGCTTCTGCCACGGCGGCGGCAGCTTCGCCTACCTGCTGGGCCGGGCCGACAACGCCTGGCACCAGCGCGACATCGTCCGCGAGCACTCGCCCAGGCCGCCGTCGGCCTACACCGACCGCTTCTACGTGGACTCGGCGGTCTTCGACCCGCGCGCCCTGCGGCTGCTGGTGGAGGTGATGGGGGCCGAGCGCGTCATGCTCGGCACCGACTTCCCGTTCCCGCTGGGGGAGCAGGAGCCGGGCGCGGTCGTGCGCGCCTGCGCCGAGCTGGACGAGCAGGGCCGCGCCGCCGTCCTGGGCGGCAACGCCGCCGCGTTCCTGGGGCTCGGGGGATGACGGTCGCCGAGACGCCGCTCGGGGCGTTGCGCGGCGTCCGGGCCGGCGGCGTGAGCACGTTCAAGGGCGTGCGCTACGCCGCGCCCGCCCGCCGCCTGGCCGCGCCGGAGCCCGCGCGCCCCTGGCGGGGCGTCGCGGACGCCCGCACCCCCGGCCCGCCCGCCCCGCAGCGGCCCGGCCGCATGGCGTGGGTGCCGGGCCTGGAGATCGACCCGGCCACGTCGGCCGAGGACTGCCTGTTCCTCAACGTCTGGACGCCCGCCGCCGAGGGACGCCGCCCGGTGCTGGTGTTCCTGCACGGCGGCGCGTTCGTCTTCGGCTCCGGCGCCCAGGCGATGTACGACGGCACCGCGCTCGCCCGCGACCACGGCCTGGTCGTGGTGACCGTGAACTACCGGCTCGGCCTGCCCGGCTTCTGGCACGGCGACGGCGTGCCGGCCAACCTGGCGCTGCGCGACCAGATCGCCGCCCTGGAGTGGGTGCGCGCCAACATCGCGGCCTTCGGCGGCGACCCGGCGAACGTCACCCTGGCCGGGCACTCGGCGGGCGGCACCTGCGTGCTGGCCCTGATGACGTGCGCGCCCGGCCTGTTCGCCAGGGCGGCGGCGATGAGCCCCGTCCCGTACGGCTTCCGCACGCCCGCCGAGGCCGCCGCCTGGACCTCGGCTTCCCGCTCCGCGCTCGGCGGCGACCCGTACGCCGTGCCGCTCGCCGGGCTGCTGGCCGCCGAGGAGGCCGCCGTACGCGCCTGCGCCCCGGCCGCGGGGCTGCTGCCCGCCGCGCCCGTCGTGGACGGCGACCTGCTGGCCGTCCACCCGCTGGAGGCCGTCCGGACGGGCGTCGCCGCGCGCGTCCCGCTGCTGGTGACGACCACGGCCGAGGAGACCCGCCTGTTCACCGCGATCGGCCAGGACGGCCTGGACACCGGCGAGCTCTTCGCCGGGCCCGCCCGGGAGCTCGCCGCCGCCCATCACGGCCCCGCCGGGCACCACGTCTGCGGGCACCGCTCGCCCATGAGCCACGGCGGCGTCGCCCTGGGCGCCTGCCACCTGGTGGACGTGCCCCTCTACCTCGGCACCCACGGAACACCGCTGACGGGCACGGGCCCCGAGGTGGACGCCCTGGCCCACGAGATGAGCACCGCCTTCGCCCGCTTCTGCCACGACGGCACGGGTCCGTGGATCACCCCGGCCGGCCACGAGGCGGACGGGGTCACGGACCGTCAGGGGTGGTGAGCGGGTGGCCGGGGAGCGGGGTGGACAGGATCATGGTGCTGGAGGGCGGGCCGTAGACCGCCAGGCGGTCGATCAGGTCCTCGAAGGCGACCATGGAGACCGCCACGATCCGCAGGATGCTGCACACGTCGCCGGTGACCCGGTGGATCTCGCGGACCTCCGGCCAGCCGGCCACCTCGGGGTCGCGCAGCACGCAGCGGGTGCCGTAGCAGGACATGCGGATGAAGGCCGAGACCGGCCAGCCGGCCCGCACCGGGTCCACCGTCGCGTGGTAGCCGGTGATCACGCCCGACTCCTCCAGCTTCCGTACGCGGTCGGCCACCGCGGGCGCGGACAGGTGGATCCGGCGGGACAACTCCTTGAGGGAGAGCCGGGCGTTGTCCTGGAGCTCACGCAGCAACTCCCAGTCGGTCTCGTCCACGATCACGCCTTCCGTTCGTAAGCCCCAAATCACGATTTATACCGAAATATAAGCCTATATGGCGATACAGCCTTCCATCTGGCATTCCTTCTCCATCATCCCGACGCCATCATGGGGACAGCAAGGCTAAGAGAAGGGCAAGCGCGTGGACGCGACGCGACAGTTATCAGCAGTGCGGCCGACCACGGCGGAGGAACGCGCCGAACGGGCCAGGGCGACGGGCGGAGCTCCCACCCTGGATTTCGAGACCCGCACTCCCTACGACGCCTACGTCCGTACCGACGTGCTGCACGATCTGCAGCACCCGATGAGCGACGACGCGGGCGAGATGTCGTTCCTCATGATCACTCAGGTGATGGAGCTGTACTTCAAGCTCATCGCCTTCGAGCTGCGCAACGCGCAGGAGCGGCTGCGGGCCGACGACGTGTGGGCCGCGCTGGACCCGCTGCGCCGTACCGTGCTGCACCTGCAGGGCCTGAACGCGAGCTGGCGCGGCCTGCGCTGGATGACCCCCGCGGACTTCAACCGCTTCCGGGACGAGCTCGGCGAGGCCAGCGGCCTGCAGTCGGCGATGTACCGGCACGTGGAGTTCCTGCTGGGGCTGAAGAATCCGGCCCTGCTGCGCCCGTTCAGACGCCAGGAGCGCACCCACCGCGACCTGCTCACCACCCTGGAGTCGCCGAGCCTGTGGGACGACGCCATCGCCCTGCTGGCCCGGCTCGGCCACGACCTGCCCCGCGAGCTGCTGGAGCGCGACTTCGCCGTCGAGCACGAGCCGCACCCGGCCGTCGAGCGGGCCTGGGTCGAGGTGTACCGCGACACCGGCCCCGGCAACGCGCCGCGGCTGCTCGGCGAGGCGCTGACCGACGTGGCCGAGCAGTTCGGCGACTGGCGCTACCAGCACGTGACGGCGGTCCGCCGGTCGATGGGCGCCAAGCCCGGCAGCGGCGGCTCCAACGGCCTGGCCTGGCTGGAGCGCAGCATGGCGCGGGTGGTCTTCCCCGAGCTGTGGTCCGCCCGGACCCACATGTGAAGAACGGACGATACGTGATCGACGACTGGAAGCCCGCCGAGCAGGACGCCCTCCGCCGCGACCGCGACGACCCGGGCCACCGCGAGCTCTTCCTGGTCCCGCCCGCCGACGGCGGCGGCCACCCCGAGTGCGCCTACTTCGCCGGCAACTCCCTGGGGCTCCAGCCCCGGGCGACGGCGGCGGAGCTGGCCGAGGACCTTGAGGCCTGGGCCCGGCTCGGCGTGGAGGGACATCTGGAGGGGGCCCGTCCGTGGCTGCCCTACCACGAGCGGCTCACCGGCCCGGCCGCCCGGCTGGTCGGCGCGCTGCCCGAGGAGACCGTGGTGATGAACTCGCTGACGGTCAACCTGCACCTGCTGATGGTCTCGTTCTACCGGCCGCGCGGCACGCGGACCCGGATCCTCATCGAGGACACCGCGTTCCCCTCCGACAGCTACGCCGTGCGCAGCCAGGCCCGCCTGCACGGCCTGGACCCGGACGAGACGGTGGTCCGGCTGCGCGACGGCCGGGAGGTGCTGGACTTCCTGGAGCGCGAGGGCGACACGGTCGCGCTGGTCCTGCTGGGCGGCGTCAACTACCTGACCGGCGAGCTCATGGACATCCCGGCGATCACCGCGGCCGGCCGGGTCAGCGGTGCGGCCGTCGGCTGGGACCTGGCGCACGCCGCCGGGAACGTGCCGCTGGAGCTGCACGCGTGGGGGCCGGACTTCGCCGCCTGGTGCTCCTACAAGTACCTCAACTCCGGGCCCGGCGCCCTCGGCGGCGTGTTCGTCCACCAGCGGCACCTGGGCGACCCGGCGCTGCAGCGGCTGGAGGGCTGGTGGAGCACCGAGCAGGCGACCCGGTTCGAGATGGCGCCGGTCTCCCGGCCGCCGGCCAGCGCCGACGCCTGGCAGGTCTCCAACCCGCCGATCTACGCGATGGGCCCGGTGCGCACCTCGCTCGGCATCTTCGACCGGATCGGGATGGCCACCCTGCGGGCCCGCAGCGTACGGCTCACCGCGTACCTGGAGAGCCTGCTCGACCGGGTCACCCCCACCAGGCCGCTCACGGTGGTCACGCCGCGCGACCCCGCCCGCCGGGGCTGCCAGCTGTCCCTGCGCGTCGAGCGCGGCGGCGCGGCCGAGCTGACGCGCCGGCTGCGCCACGAGCACGGGGTGATCGCCGACGCCCGGGAGCCGGACGTCGTCCGCCTGGCGCCGACGCCCCTGTACTCGACCTACCACGACTGCTGGCGCGCCGCCGTCGCGCTGGCCGAGTGCGTCGAGGAGGACCGATGAACGTCACCGTGGTCGGCGCCGGCCTGACCGGCTGCCTGCTCGCCTGCTACCTGGCCCGGCGCGGCCTGGACGTGACCGTCTACGAACGGCGGCCCGACCCGCGCGCCGGGCTCGCCGAGCGCGGCCGCTCGATCAACCTGGCCATCTCCGAACGCGGGCTGGACGCGCTGCGCCGGATCGGCCTGGAGGAGCAGGTCATGGCCGGCGCGCTGCCGATGCGCGGCCGGATGATCCACCCGGTGGACGGGCCGCTGAACTTCCAGCCCTACAGCCACGACGGGGTGCGCTCGATCAACTCCATCAGCCGCGGCGCGCTCAACAACACGCTGCTGGACGCCGCGGAGTCCGCGCCCGGCGTGAAGATCTTCTTCGGGCACCGGCTGACCGGCCTGGACCCGGCGACCGGCGCGATGGAGTTCGACACCGCGGCCGGCCCGGTGCGCGCGGCGGCCGGCGTGGTGCTCGGCGCCGACGGGGCCGGCTCGGCCGTACGGGCCGAGCTGCTGGCCCACCGGGGCATCAAGGAGAGCCTGGACTTCCTCGGCCACGGCTACAAGGAGCTGACGATCCCGCCCGTGGCCGGCGACTTCGCCTTCGACCCCGGCGCCCTGCACATCTGGCCGCGCGGCACCTCGATGATGATCGCGCTGCCCAACCCCGACCGCTCCTTCACCTGCACGATGTTCTGGCCGACCGACGGCACGTCGAGCTTCGCCTCGCTGAGCAGCCCCGCCGCGATCGAACGCCACTTCCGCACCCACTACCCGGACGTGCCCCCCCTCGCGCCCGGTCTGGTACGGGAGTACATGGAGAACCCGGTCGGCCGGCTCGGCACCGTCCGCTGCGCGCCGTGGCAGACGGACGGCCGGGTCGGCCTGATCGGCGACGCGGCGCACGCCATCGTGCCCTTCTACGGCCAGGGCGCCAACTGCGGCTTCGAGGACGTCACCGTGCTCGACCGGTGCCTGACGGAGACCGGCGGCGACTGGGCCCGCGCGCTGCCGCTGTTCGAGTCGCGGCGCAGGGACGACACCGACGCGATCGCCGAGATGGCGCTGGCCAACTTCGTCGAGATGCGCGACAAGGTCGCCTCCCCGGTGCACCGGCTGACCAAGAGCGTGGAGCACCGGCTGGAACGCGCGCTGCCCGGCCGCTACGTGTCGCGGTACGAGCTGGTGTCGTTCTCCACGGTGCCGTACGCGCAGGTCAGGCGGCGGGTACGGCGGCAGCAGCTGCTGCTGGCCGGGGCCGCCGCGGCCGGGGCCGCGCTGCTGGCGGCGGGCGCGGCCGGGCTCGCCCGGCTCGGCTCCCGCCGGTCCGGCGGGAGGTGAGGATGGAGAACCGCGCCGTCCTGACCCGCCCGGCGCCCGGCCCGCTGCGCACCCTGCGGTACGGGGCCGACGCCGACCAGGTGATCGACCTGTGGCCGGGCGAGGGACCCGTGGTGGCGCTGGTGCACGGCGGGTTCTGGCGCCCGGAGTACGACCGCACGCACCTGCGGCCCATGGCGAACGCGCTGCACCGGGCGGGGTGCGGCGTGGCCGCCGTCGAGTACCGCCGCAGGCCGGGGGATCCGGCGGCGGCGGTCGCGGACCTGCGGGCCGCGGTCGGCCTGCTGCGTCCCTCGGTGGTCGTCGGCCACTCGGCCGGCGGTCATCTCGCCATGTGCGCCGCCCCGGACGGGACCGCCGTCCTCGCCCTGGCCCCGGTCGCCGACCTGCGGCTGGCCGCCCGGCTGGACCTCGACGACGGCGCGGTGACCGACTTCCTCGGCGGCCCGCCGGACGAGCATCCCGGCCTGGACCCGGTACGCCTGCCGGACCGGCGAGGCCCGCTGGTGATCGTGCACGGCACGGCGGACGAACGGGTCCCCGTCCAGGTCTCGGAGTCGTACCTGGCGGCCCACCCGGGGACGTCGCTGGTGCGCGTCCCGGGGGCGGGCCACTTCGTGCTCATCGATCCGGAGAGCCGGACCTGGCCGCTGGTCAGGCGTGAGCTGACCGCCCTCCTGCCCGCCTGACGGCGTCCGCCGCGAGCAGCGCCGCGCCGAGCTGCACCGCGACCAGCGAGCGCAGCGGGATCGGCGTGCCCTGCGCGTCGGCCTCGGCCTCGTCGAACCACTCCTCGAAGCGCGCGCCGAGCCGGGCGCGCTCGGCCCGGACGGCGGGCGTCGGGTTGCCCGCGGCCAGCTCGGCGTCCAGCATGCGCAGGTAGGTGCCGCAGTACCGCAGCCGCATGAGGTGCACGAGCTGCCGGCCGCCGACCGCCTCGGCCACCGTGGCCGGGCGGTCGGTGCCGGGCAGGTCCTCCCACTCGCTGATGAACTCGTCGTGGGCGCCGACGAAGTCCTCCAGCGCCCGGCGGAAGGGGGACCGCACGGTCAGGTCGCTCTTGGCGCGGGCGAGCGAGGCGGCCAGCTCGCCGATGAGCTCGCGCTGCCCGGCCAGGCAGTCGCGGATCGTCTCGTGGTACTTCTGGCCGGTCGGGGTCTGGTCGGCGACGCGGGGGTCGGCCCAGTAGGGCAGCTCGGCGATCAGGTGCAGGGCGCCGAAACGCTCGGCGTAGTCGACGCTGCCGCCGCCGATGCCGTACGTCGCGGCGATGTCGGCGCCGCGCGGCGTCAGGTAGGCCGCCGGCGCGATCTGGACGGCGCCCGGCAGCTCCGGCGGGCCCATGTGCAGCGGCAGGCCCTCGGCCGTGGCGATGGCGGTCAGGCGGGCGGCGAGCGCGGGGTCGTTGCGGCTGAGGTAGTAGAAGGCGCCCTGGAGCTCGCCGTTGTGCAGGGAGTAGACGAGGGCGGGCCGCACCTCGTCCATCAGCCGCATCAGCGCCTCGGTCTCCGGCAGCGTGCGGTCGAAGAAGTAGTCCTCGCCGGTCAGCGGGAAGGTCCATTCGACCTGGTCGGCCTCGGCCGGGCGGTAGAAGTGCTCGGCGTAGGCGCGGCGGTCGCTCGGGCGGGCGTACCAGCCCTCGTTGAGCCGGGCGCCGTCGGGGTCGACGCAGGGGATGAGGTGCCAGCGGAAGCCGAACTCCTCCCGCAGCGCGGCGTCCTCGACGAGCTGCCGCAGCAGCGTGCTGACGGTGAGCGCGCCGATGGGCTCGTTGGGGTGGGGGCCGCCGATGATCACGGCGTCATGGGGGCCCGCGCCGATGGTGGCCACGCGCAGCGGCTCGCCGAGGCGGGAGGTGCCGATGCGGCGCAGGCGCACCAGGTCGGGGTGGGCGGCGGCGAGGTCGTCGAGCTCGGCGTGCATCTGGTCCACCGTCGGGAACGCGGTGAAGTCGGGCACGCGGCTCATGTGGGGGGCGACGTCCATTTCGGGCCTCCTGATAATCTGGATTATTCTAGTAAATCAGATTATCTTTACGGCATGCAGGAGATGTCATGCGGCTGAACAGGGCGGAAAGCAAGGCCGCCAACAGGCGCGCGCTGATCGAGGCCGCCCGCGAGATCGTCGGCAGGGACGGCTCGAAGGCCAAGCTGGAGGACATCACCGAGCTGGCCGGCCTGACCACGGGGGCGGTCTACTCCCTGTTCGGCGGCAAGAACGGGCTGATGGCCGCCATGGTCGACGACTACGTCGGCCCGCTCGACCTGCGTACGCCCGAGACCGGCGGGTTCGGCGCCCGGCTGGCGGACGTCGTGGCCGAGATCGCCCGCCGCTACCTGCACATGTCGGCCGACCCGCAGGCGGCCGGCCGCATGTTGTTCGAGACCCGCGTGCTCGACCTCGTGCTCAACGACCCCGACCTGCACCGCAGGCTCAACACCTCGATCAGGTCGACCGAGGTCGAGTTCGCCGCGCTGTTCACCGGCCGCGAGCACGGCGGGACCGCCGTCACCGAAGGCCAGGCGCTGCGCCTGGCGCGGGCGCTGTCGGCCCTGCTGTCCGGCCTCGGCCAGAGCGTCGTGCTCGGCGCCCACGAGGCCGACGAGGAGTTCTTCGTCGAGACCGCCCTGGCGCTGATCACGCCGGCGGTGCTCGGACCGGCCTAGATCACGGCCGGGGTTCGGGGGGACCACACGGCCGCACGTCACCCCACCCCGAAAGGCAGAACCATGTCCAGATCCGGCTTCGGCGTCATCGGCGCTCCGGTGTTGTACATCGGCGTCCTCCAGACCATGGAGATGACGCTCTCGCCCGCGCTCCCGCTCGTCCAGCAGGACCTGGGCGCCTCGCCCGGCGCGCTCGCGTGGATCTTCACCGGCTCGCTGATCAGCTCGGCGATCGCCACCCCCATCGTCGGCCGCCTGGCCGACATGTACGACAAGCGGCGCGTGCTGCTCGCGCTGATGGCGATCAGCGGCGCCGGGGTCCTGCTCGCCGCCCTGGCGCCCAACATCACCCTGATGATCGCCGGCATGGCGATCGAGGGCATCTGGCTGGGCGTGCTGCCCCTGACCGTCGGGCTGTTCCGCGACACCCTCACCCCCGAGCGCGCCGCCACCGGCAACGGCCTGGTGGTCGGCGTCGCCGCGCTGGCCAGCGCGCTCGGTCTCATCCTGGCCGGGCCGATCACCTCGGCCCTCGGCTACCGGTCGCTGTTCCTGCTGGCCGTGGCCGGCGTGGCGGCGGCCGCCCTGCTGGCCTGGTTCACCGTGCCGTCCACCCCGCGCGCGGCCGGCGGTCGCGTCGACTGGGCGGGCGGGCTGCTGCTCGGCGGCGGCGTGGCCCTGGTCATGCTGGGCCTGACCGCCGTCTCCAGCTGGGGCTGGACGTCCCCGGCCACCCTGGCCCTGTTCGCCGCCGCCGCGCTGACGCTGGGCCCGTGGGCGGTGGTCGAGCTGCGCGTCGCCGACCCGCTGGTGGACCTGCGGCTGCTGGCCGGACGCACCCCGGCCGGGGTGACCGCCATGGGCGTGCTGCTCGGCTTCGCCTCCTTCGGCCTCGTCGTCGCCCTGCCGATGATGCTGGCCGCGCCCGCCGGCACCGGGTACGGCCAGGGCGCCGACACCCTGTGGATCGGCATCTACATGTTCCCCATGGGCGTCGCGGGCACCGTGATCGCGCCGCTGGTCGGGCCGATGACCAGGCTGCTCGGCCGGCGGGCGGTGCTGGTGCTGGGCAGCGTGCTCGTCTGCGGCGGGACCGGCGGGCTGGCCCTGTGGCACTCCGCCGCGTGGCAGGTCATGGCCGCGGTGACGGTCATCGGGCTGGGCGCCTCCATCGGCCTCACCGCCGGGCTCAACGCCGTGGCCGCCGACGTGCCCGGCGAGCGCGCGGCCGGGGTCAGCGGCGTGGTCTTCGTCGCCAAGAGCATCGGCGGCACGTTCGGGGCGCAGTTCGGCGCCATGGTGCTGGCCTCCGGCGCCGTCGCGGGGGTGCCCACCGAGCAGAGCTTCGTCGAGACGTACCTGCTGTCGGCGGCGCTGGGCCTGCTGGCCGTCGCCGCCGCCTTCGTGATCCCCGCGACTGTGCGGAAGACGCAAGCGGGGCCGGCGGTTTCTGCCCTGGCGACGAAGCCGTCCGTCCGCCCCGGTGAAAGCCTGTGACGATGACGAACGTCTACATCTCCATCGACATGGAAGGCGTGGCGGGCATCGCCACCATGGACCAGGTCTCCCGCGCCGGCCACGGCTACCCGCGGGCGCAGCGCCTGATGACCGCCGAGGCCAACGCCGCCATCGAGGGCGCCTTCGCGGCCGGAGCCACCAGCGTCCTGGTCAACGACAGCCACGGCACCATGGACAACCTGCTGCACGAGGAGCTCGACCCACGCGCCCGGCTGATCTTCGGCACGCCCAAGCTCGACTGCATGGCCGAGGGCGTCTCGGCCGAGCACGACGTGGCCATGTTCCTCGGCTACCACGCCGCCGCCGGTTCGCCGGGCGTGCTCGCCCACACCTACTCCTCGCACTTCTACGAGGTGCGGCTCAACGGCGCGATCGTCTCCGAGGCCGAGGTCAACGCCCTCCAGGCGGCCGCCGTCGGCGTGCCGGTGGGGCTGCTCACCGGCGACGACGTCATCTGCGACGTCGCCGGCAAGGCGTTCCCCGGGGTGCGCACGGTCGCCGTCAAGATCGCGCACGGGCACACCGCGGCCGACAGCCTCTCGCCGTCCGAGGCGCGGCGGCTGATCAAGGAGGCGGCGGCGGAGACCGTGCGCTCGGCCGGGGAGCTGCGGCCCCTCGAACTGCCCGGCGTGCTGGAGCTGGAGATCGACATGCCCACCACGCCCGCCGCCGAGCTGGGCGAGCTGGTGCCGGGCGTGCGCCGCATCGCCGACAAGACGCTCGCGGCCACCTTCACCACCCCGAGGGAGGTGCTCGGATGCGTGACGACCTGCTACCACCTGGCGGCGGACGCCATGATCGCCAGGATGGCCCTGTACGGCAGACCAACCAGGTAGCCCCCAGGTTTGCCGCTCCGGACAAGCGTTTCGAACCCGGACATCCAGATACTTGAACGATGGATTTTGAGCAGGTAGAACGCGCGCTCGACGCCCTTCCCGGCCTCCGCCCCGGCGGGCCGGGACTGGCGGTCGGGGTCTACGCCGACGGCAAGGTGCTGCACACCGCGGCGAGGGGCATGGCCACCGTCGAGTTCGGCGTCCCGATCGACTCCCGCACCCGCTTCGACATCGCCTCCATCAGCAAGCAGTTCACCGCCGCGTGCCTGCTGCTGCTGGCCCGCGACGGCAGGCTGAGCCTGTCGGACGACGTCCGCGAGCACGTCCCCGAGCTGCGGCTCGGCGTGCCCGTCACGCTCGACCAGTGCCTGCGGCACACCGGCGGCCTGCCGGAGTGGTACGGCCTGCAGGCCGTCACTGGCGTCCCGTTCACCCTGATGGACGAGGAACGCCTGATGAAGATCGTGGCGAGCATGCGCCGGACCACGTTCGAGCCCGGCACCCGCTTCTCCTACTCCAACACCGGCTACGTCCTGGCCGCCGTCGTGATCCGGCGGCTCACCGGCCGCTCGCTGGCCGACTTCGCCCGCGAACGGCTCTTCGAGCCGCTCGGCATGGACGACACCGTCTTCCGCGACGACGCCTCCGTCCCGCTGCCGCGGATGGCCTACGGCTACGACGGCGCCGGCGCGCGGGCCGACACGCAGGAGAGCGCGGTCGGCGACGGCGGCCTGGTGACCAGCGTCGCCGACCTCGCCCCCTGGCTCGGCTTCCTGGCCGACGGCCGGGTGCTGGGCGCCGACGTGCGCAGCGCGCTGCTGGAGCGCACCACGCTCGCCGACGGCGCCGTCCTGCGGTACGCCCGCGGCATCTGCCACCTGACCGTCGGCGAGCTGGACGGGTACGGCCACGCCGGCGGCATGCACGGCTACGTCGGCAACCTGCTCCACCTGCCGGAGCCCGGCCTCGGCGTGGCCGTGCTGACCAACCACAGCGGCCTGGACCCGGTCGGCCTCAGCCTCGGCCTGGCCCGCGCACTCACCGGCCAGGACCCGGCCCCCCGCCCGGCCCCCGCCCCCCGGGCCGACGCCGAGGCGGCCCGGCCCGCCCTGCTCGGGCACTGGTACGACCCGGAGACCGACGCCACGCTCACGCTCGAACCCGCCGGCGACGACCAGGACGGCACGATCGCCCTGACCGGCGCCGCCGACCTCGAACTCGCCCTCGACGTCGACGGCCGCTGGTACGCCCAGGTGCCGGCCGGCCGGATCTGGATCGTGCCGGAGGACGGGCGGCTGCTGTTCGGCCACGACGGTTCGATCCGGTGGCCGAACGTGTACGAGCCCTGCGACCCGCCGGGCGAGGAGCCCGCCCCGCAGGGCGCCTGGCTCAACGACGAGACGGGCGTGCTCGCCGTCATCGACGAGGGGACGCTGCGCGTCGGCCTGACCTTCCAGGCCCCCGTCGCCCCCGCACCCGCCGGGACGTGGCGGGCGGGCCCGTTCACCCTGCGCCTCGACGGGGACGGCGACCTGCTGCTCAGCGGCTTCGGCCTGCTCGGACTGCGCTTCGCCGCCCAGCCCGAGGGCACCGCGCCCGTCGGCGTCCCCCCTGGTCTGGTCTAGGGCCGTGTTGGCCTGCAGCACGAGCCGGGGCGCGCAGAGTTTGGCTGCCGGGTCAGTGAACGAGGAAGGCCGGGCTTCTAGCGTCCGACTATTCCCCCCGCTCACACCCCGAGGTGGTTCCATGACATCCGCAACCGCACTCGCCAGGCTCGCCACGGGCGCTCTGCTCGTGCTGGTGGCCGGCTGCGCCGGAGCCGCGAGCTCCGGCGCGGCCCCCGACACGCTCCGCTGGGCGACGGGGACGGCCCCCAACAGCCTCGACATCGCCCACGGCTTCAACGACGCCTCCACGACCGTGCAGTTCGCCGTCCTCGACACGATGGTGACCCTCGGCGCGGACGGCAGGGTCATCCCGAGCATCGCCGCCTCCTGGACCCATCCCGACCCGCGCACGTACGTCTTCACCATGCGCGAGGGCCCGAAGTTCAGCGACGGCACGCCCGTCACCGCCGAGGACGCCGCCTACTCCCTGACCCGCCACCTCGACCCCGCCGTGACGTCCCAGGCCGCCAGCTACGTCACGCAGGTCAAGAAGGTCGAGGCCACCGGCCCGCGCACGGTGAAGGTCACCCTGAGCAAGCCCAGCGCCAGCTTCCTGGCCACCGCCGCGCTGGCCTGGCAGATCGTCCCGAAGAGGCTGGCCGCCGCGCACCCGAAGGACCTCGGCTCGCCCGAGGTCGGCACGCTCGGCTCCGGCCCCTTCAAGGTCACGAAGTTCTCGCTCACCTCCGGGGTGACGCTGGAACGCAACGATCTGTACTGGGGCCCCAAGCCGGAGCTGCGCAAGATCGAGATCAAGGCGATCGGCGACGCCGAGACGCTGCGCCTGGCCGTCTCCTCCGGCGAGGTGGACGGCACCAACGACATCCAGGTCAGCGAGACGCGCAAGTGGAGCGCCCTGCCCGGCGTCACGACCTCCTTCTACCCGGCCAACAACATCACCTACCTGTCACTCGGCGTGCGCGAGGGGCCGCTCAAGGACGTGCACGTCCGCCGCGCCATCGCCCACGCCCTCGACCGGGAGGCGCTGGCCACGCTCATGACCAGCGGCCACGGCGGCATCGCCGACCTGATGCTGCCCAAGCCGCAGCTCGCCGCCCTGTACGGCGGCAAGCTGCCCAAGCTGCCCGCCTACCCCCACGACGTGAACGCCGCCAAGGCCGAGCTGGCCAAGTCGGCCCACCCCCAGGGCTTCACCCTGACCGCGCCGTACGACAGCGGCAGCGACGACGTCAAGGCGCTGCAGGCCATCGTCGCCGACCTGGCGGTGATCGGCGTCAAGCTCGACCTCCAGCCGCTGCCCACCGAGCAGTACCGGCAGCGCATGTTCAGCCACCAGGACACCCCGCTGCAGCTCGTCGACCTGCTCTACGGCACCCCCGACCCGGGCGAGGTGCTGCCCGACCTGGTCAGCCGCGCCTCGGCCGGGCCCCAGGGCTTCAACTTCAGCGGCTACGGCTCGCCCGAGACGGACGCCCGGCTCGACGACCTGGGCAAGCTCGAGGGAGCGGACCGTGCCGCCGTCGTCACCGACGTGCTGGCCGAGATCGCCGACCAGGTGCCGTACGTGCCGCTCTACACCAAGGAGGCCGCCGTCGCGCTGCGCAAGCGGTTCACCGGCCAGTTCGGCACCTGGACGATGAACGTCTTCAGCACCATCCGCCCGGCGGCCGGTGTCTGATGGCCTTCGTCGCCCGCCGCCTGGCCGCCGCGCTGCTCCTGCTCGGCGTCCTGTCCGTGCTCACCTACGCGCTGCTGGCGCTCGCCCCCGGGGACCCGGAGCAGGTCCTGCTCGGGCCGCGGCCCTCCACCGCGGAGTCGCGCGCCGCCGTCCGCGCGCAGTACCACCTCGACGACCCGCTGCCCGTCCGCTACGCCACCTGGCTCGGCGACGCCGTGCGCGGCGACTTCGGCGCCTCCCTCTACAGCCGCGAGCCCGTCACCAGCGTCATCGCCGACCGGCTGCCCGTCACCGCCGGGCTGGCCGCCTACGCGATCATCCTCACCCTCGCCGTCGGCCTGCCCGCCGGGCTGGCCGCCGCCATGCGCAGAGGCGGCCCGCTCGACCGGGGCATCACGCTCTCCGCGCTGGTCGGCCTCGCGATCCCGCCGTTCGCGATGAGCATCCTGCTGCTGTACGGCTTCGCCGTCACCCTCGGCTGGTTCCCCGTCTTCGGCGCGGGCGAGACGTTCGCCGAGCGCGTCGCGCACCTGACGCTGCCCGCCATCGCGCTGGCCACCGGGCAGGCGGCGGTCGTCATCAGGCAGATGCGGGCGGCCGCGCTCGACCTGGCCGGGCAGGACTTCATGACCTTCGCCCGGGCGCGCGGCGTCGGCCGGGCCCGCTACTGGATCGGGTACGCGCTGCGCAACACCGCGCTGCCCGTCCTCACGGTCGGCGGCCTGCTGCTGGCCGCCAACCTCACCGGCGCGCTGTTCGTCGAACGGGCCTTCGGGCTGCACGGCGTCGGCGAGCTGCTCGTCAGCGCCGTCGGGCAGAAGGACCTGCCCGTCGTCCAGGCGCTCGTCCTGATGGGAGGCGCCGTGGTGGTCGCCGTCAACCTGCTGATCGACCTGGCCTACCTCGCGGTGGACCCGCGGGTGCGTCATGGGGCGGTGGCCGCGTGAGCGTCGTGACGGGGACCGTGCGCCTCGGCGGCCGGGCGCGGCGGCTGCGCCGGTCCAGGCCGGGGCCGCTGACGCTGCTGTCGGGCGGGATCCTCGCCCTGATGGCGTTCGCCGCGCTGTTCGGGACGTGGCTCGCGCCCTACGACCCGGCCGCCCAGGACCTCGCGCTCGGCGCGTCGATGCCCAGCTGGGCCCACTGGGCGGGCACCGACGAGCTGGGCCGGGACGTGTTGTCGCGCTGCCTGGCCGGAGCCCGCTCGGCGCTGCTGTGGCCGCTGGTCGTCGCGCTCGGGACGTGCGCGATGAGCACCTCGCTCGGGCTGCTGGCCGGCTACCGCCGCGGCTGGATCGACGCCGTGATGATGCGGGTGGTCGACCTGCTCATCGCGATGCCGGGGCTGCTCATGCTGATCGTCCTGGTGGGCGTGCTGGGCGGCGGCATCGGCTGGGCGGTGCTGGCGATGGCGGTGCTGTTCACGCCCGGCGACATCCGGGTGGTGCGCAGCCTCACCATGGCCCAGCGCGAGCTCGCCTACGCCGAGGCGGCACGTACACTCGGGCTCAGCCGCGGCCGCATCATGTTCAGGCACCTGCTGCCCAACATCGCGCCCACGGTCGTGGCCGGCGCGCTGCTCAGCTTCGTCGCCGCCCTGGTGGCGCTGTCCGGCCTGTCCTTCCTGGGCATCGGCCTGCCCGCCGGCACGCCCGACTGGGGGCTGATGATCGAGGAGAACCGCGGCCTGCTCGACCTCAACCCGTGGGCGGCGGTGGTGCCCGCCGCGCTGGTCACCGTCGCCGCCACCGCCGCCACCCTGCTGGGCGACCAGCTCTTCGAAAGGCTCTCCGATGCTTGAGACACGCGGCCTGCGGGTCGTCGGCGACCGGGTGCTCGTGGACGGCGTGGACCTGACGGTCGCCGCGGGCGAGACCGTCGGGCTGGTCGGCGAGTCCGGCAGCGGCAAGTCCCTGACCGCCCGCGCCCTCGTCGGCCTGCTCCCGCGCGGCCTGCGCGCCGAGGGGTCGGTCGAGGTCGGCGGCGCGCAGCTCGTCGGCGCGTCCGAGCGGCTGCTGCGCGGCGTGCGCGGACGGCGGATCTCGCTGCTCATGCAGGACCCCTTCGCCATGCTCAACCCGCTGCGCACGGCCGGCGCGCACATCGCCGAGACCCTGCCCGGCCGCACGTCCCGGCAGGAGATCGCGCGCAGGCTGGCCGAGGTCGGCATCGACGACCCCGCCGTGGCCGGGCGCTACCCGTTCCAGCTCTCGGGCGGCATGCGGCAGCGCATCGCCCTGGCCGCCGCGCTGGCCGGCGACCCCGAGCTGCTCGTCGCCGACGAGCCCACCACCGCGCTGGACGCCACCACCCAGCACGAGATCCTGGCGCTGCTGCGCCGGGTGCAGGAGGCGCGCGGCATGGGCGTGCTGCTCATCACCCACGACCTGCGGGTGGCGTTCGCCGTCTGCGACCGGGTCGCGGTGATGTACGCCGGGCGCGTCGTCGAGCAGGGGCCGGGCCCGGAGCTGGCCGCGGAGCCCGCGCACCCGTACACGGCGGGGCTGCTGGCCGCGCTGCCCTCGGCGGAACGCACGCTGGAGCGCCTGGTGGGCATCCCGGGCGCCGTGCCGCGGGCGGACGCGGTGGCGGACGTCTGCGCGTTCGCCACCCGCTGCGACCGGGTCGCCGACGCCTGCACCGCGGCCAGGCCGCCGTTGCGCCCGATCGGGCCCGGCCGGCTGACCGCCTGCGTGCACGACACCGCCGGAGCCGCCCGCCCGGCGCTGCGCGAGGCCGCGCTCCCCGCCGCCCCGGCCGCCGGCGAACCGCTGCTGCACATCGAGGACCTGCGCAAACGGTACGGCGCCCACACCGCCCTGGGCGGCGTCAGCCTGCACGTGAACCCCGGCGAGACCGTCGGCCTGGTGGGGGAGTCCGGCTCGGGGAAGACCACGCTGGCCCGGTCGGTGCTCGGCCTGGTCACCCCCGACGGCGGCCGGATCCGGCTCGCCGGCCTCGACGTCACCGACCGGGCCGCCATGGACCCGCGCGAGCGCGCCCGCGTGCACCGGCTCGTCCAGTGCGTCTTCCAGGACCCCTCCACCTCGCTCAACCCCGCCATGACCGTCGGCGCGACGCTGGCCGAGGCGATCGCCAGGGCCGCGCCCGCCGACCGGATGGGCGTGGGCGAGCTGCTGGAGCTGGCCGGGCTGCCCGCCGCGTACGCCGCCCGCCGCCCCAAGGCGCTGTCCGGCGGCGAACGCCAGCGCGTCGCCATCGCCCGGGCCCTGGCCGTCCGGCCCGCGCTGCTGATCTGCGACGAGCCGGTCGCCTCCCTGGACGTGTCGGTCCAGGCGCACGTGCTCGAACTGCTGCGCGGCATCGGCCGGGAGCTGGGCACCGGGATGTTGTTCATCACCCATGACCTCGCGGTCGTCCGCCAGGTCGCCGTCAGGACCGTGGTGCTGTTCAAGGGCGCGGTCGTGGAGGAGGGGACGACCTCGGCCGTCCTGGACGCCCCGGCCCACGACTACACCAGGCGCCTGGTGGCGGCCGTCCCCTGACATGACCGACGAACCTCGTACCCGGGAAAGGTAAGACCTTCATGCACGACCTCATCCTGCGCGGCGGCACCCTGCACAACGGGTTCGGCTCGCCGGGCCGTACCGCGGACGTGGCCGTCGCCGGCGGACGCGTCACCGCGACCGGCCGCGACCTCGGCCGGGCCGCCCGCGTGGTGGACGTGGACGGCATGGTCGTCGCGCCCGGCTTCGTCGACCCGCACAGCCACTCCGACACCGTGCCGTTCATGGCCGGGGAGCAGCCGTTCAAGCTGCGGCAGGGCGTCACCACCGAGATCATCGGGAACTGCGGCTTCTCCTGCGGGCCGGCCGACCCGGAGTCGCCCCATTTCACCCCCGGGATCTTCGGCGAGCACGCCTTCACCACCTTCGGCGGCTACCTCGACGCCGTGGAACGGGAGGGCACGACCAACAACCTGGCCGCGCTCGTCGGCCACAACACGCTGCGCACGGCCGTCTGCGGCATGGACGCCGCGCCGCCGCCCGGCGCGCTGGAGCGGATGACCGAGCTGGCCGAGGAGGCGTTCGCCGCGGGCGCGTGCGGGCTGTCCAGCGGCCTGGAGTACGTGCCGGGCGCCTACGCCGGCACCGCCGAGCTGATCGCGCTGGCCCGCGCGGCCCGGCGCTGGAACCTCGTCTACGCCACCCACCTGCGCAGCGAGAGCGAGGGGCTGGCCGCCGCGCTGGACGAGGCCGTCGAGGTCGCGGCGGCGGCCGGGGTGCGGCTGCAGGTCTCCCACTGCAAGGCGTCGGGCCGGGCCGTGCACGGCTCGTCGGCCATGCTGCTGGACAAGCTGACGGCCGCCCGCGTCAGGGGCGTGGACGTGCGGGCCGACGTCTACCCGTACCGGGCGTTCTGCACCGGACTGGTCGCGCTGCTGCCGCCCGCGGCGTGCGAAGGCGGCGAGCCGGAGCTGCTCAGGAGGCTGGCCGACCCCGGGGAACGGCGGGCGCTGCGCGCGCTGGCCGAGGACCCGGAGCGCACGACCGGCGTCGGCCTGTGGCGGGAGACGCACCCCGAGGACGTGCGGCTGCTGCGGCACGCCTCCGCCGGCGTCACCGGCCGCTCGCTGGCCGACCTGCTGGACGGCCGCGAGCCCTGGGACGCGCTGTGCGACCTGCTCATGGCCGACCCGCACGCCGACGGCGTCTTCCACACCATGCACGACGACGACGTCACCCGGATCATGCGGCACCCCCTCGTGTCGATCGGCTCCGACGGCGGGCCGCCCGCCGGGCCGACCCATCCCCGCACGTACGGCACCTTCCCCACCTTCCTCGGCGAGTACGTGCGCGAGCGCGGGCTCGTGCCGATGGCCGAGGCGATCAGGAAGGCCGGCTCGGCCACCGCGGCCCAGTTCGGCCTGGCCGACCGGGGCTGGCTGGGCAGGGGAGCGGTGGCCGACGTGTGCGTGTTCGACCCCGCGGCCATCCGCCACGACGGCACCTACGACGAGCCCGCGACCCGCCCGGCCGGCGTCACCCACGTGCTGCTGGGCGGCCGCATGGTGATCGAGGACGGCGAGTTCACCGGCGGCCGGCACGGACGCCTCCTGCGCGGGGGCCGGGCGTGAGCGGCCAGGGCCGGGTGACGCTCGGCGTGCTGCTCGACAGCCTCGGCGCGGAGACGGTGAGCGCGCTGTGCCTGCCGGCCGGCCGCCAGGCGATGGTGGGCGCGCCGGTCATCCACGGCTCCGACGAGCCGCTGGCCGCCTACGCCGGGGCGCTGCTGCTGGCCACCGGGCGGCCGGAGCCGTCCCTGCTGGAGAGCGCGGCCGCGGCGGGCGTGAGCGCGGTCGTCGTCCGGGACGGGCTCGGCGACGCCGCGGCCCTGACCGAGGCGGCCCGCGACGCGGGCGTGGCGCTGCTGGCCGCCGCCCCCGGCCTGGCCTGGGGCCAGCTCTACGCCCTGGTGGACGCCCTGCTCGCGCTCGTCGCCCCGGCCGCGGACCTGGGCGGCGGCCCGGCGGGCGACCTGTTCGCGCTGGCCAACCAGGTCGCCGCCCGCGTCGGGGGCGCGGTGGCCATCGAGGACCTGGCCATGCGCGTCCTGGCCTACTCCACGATCGGCCAGCCGATCGACGACCTGCGCAGGGAGGGCATCCTCGGCCGGCGCGTGCCCGAGCACCCGACGAACGCCGAGGAGTACGCCGCCGTCCTGCGCTGCGAGGGCGCCGTGTGGAGCCACGAGCCGCGCGAGTACCTGCCCCGGCTGGCCATCGCGGTCCGCGCCAGGGGCGAGGCGCTCGGCACCATCTGGGCCATCCAGGCGGACGAGCCGCTCGCGCCCGACGCCGACGCCGTGCTCGCCGAGGCCGCCAGGACCGCCGCCCCGCACCTGGCCCGCCTCAGCCTGGCCGCCGACGAGGCCCGCCGGACCAGGGACGAGTGGGTGGGCCGGCTGCTGCGCGGCGTCGGCCCGGCCGGCGAGCTGGCCGCCTCCCTGGGCCTGCGCCCGGACGAGCCGGTCAGGGTCGTGGCCGCCGGGGACCCGACCGGCCGGACCGACGTCTTCGCCGCCACGCACGCCGCCGACCTGCTGCGCACCGCCTACGCCGTCTACCGGATCAGGGCCGCCGTCGGCGCCGTGGACGGCCGGACGTACGCGATCGTGGCGGCCGGCGCCGGAACCGCGCTGCTGCGCCGCGTCACCGCCGAGACGCTCGGCCGGATCACCGACCGGCTCGGCGGCCACTGGCGGGCCGGCGTCGGACGGGTCGCGGCCTCGCTCGCGCAGGTGCCCGCCGCCGCCCGGCAGGCCGACGAGGCGCTGCGCGCGATGGGCGGCCCGCTCGCGGGCGGCGAGGTGGGCCTGCACGAGGAGCTGGCCGCCGCGCTGTTCCTGCTGGACGCGGCCGCCTCGATGCGGTCCGGCCCGGCGCTGGTCGGCGAGCCGCTGTCCCTGGTGACCGAGCACGACGCCGGGCACGGCACCGAGTACGTCCGCAGCCTGCGGGCCTGGCTGGCCGCCCACTACGACGTGCCCAGGGCGGCAGAGGCGTTGTCGCTGCACCCCAACACGCTCAGGTACCGGCTGCGCCGCATCGGCGAGCTGATCGCGCTCGACGACCCCGACGTCCGGCTCGTGCTGGGCCTTCAGCTCCGGCTGGCCGAGATCGGGGCGTCCGGCGCGAGCGGCGGCCAGAGCCCGGCGTCCGGCACAAACGGCGGCGGCTGAAGTTGGGCTTGCGCGCCAACGATCCGGCGGCGGTCCGGCGGAATGCTGGTGCCATGCTCGAAATCCGCATCCTCCACGGAACCTCCGAGTTCCAGGCCGCCGACCGGCTGCTGCGCCGCGTCTGGAACACCAGGGCGGGCGACGACCCGCCGGTGGCCGTCGACCTCATGTGCGCCCTTGAGCACACCGGCGGCTACGTCGGCGGCGCCTTCCTCGACGGCGTGCTCGTCGCCGCCGCCTCCGGGTTCCTCGCCGAGGGGGGCAGCCTGCACTCCCACGTCGTGGGCGTGGCCGCCGAGGCGCGGGGCCGGGGGATCGGCCAGGCGATCAAGGCGCACCAGCGCAAGTGGGCCGCCGAACGTGCCCTGAACTCCATCTCCTGGACCTTCGACCCGCTCGTCCGCCGCAACGCCTTCTTCAATCTCGCCAGGCTCGGCGCGCGGGCCGAGCGGTACGTGCCCGACTTCTACGGGCCGATGAACGACGGCATCAACGGCGGCGACGTCACCGACCGCCTGTTCGCCCACTGGCCCGTGCACCCGGCCCCGGACCGCGAGCCGGGCGCCCTGGGCGGGACCGAGGAGGCCGAGGTGATCCTCGACGAGACCGGGGCGCCGCGCGAACCGGGCGGCGCGGCCGTGCTGCGCTGCGCCACGCCCGCCGACGCCGAGCGGCTGCGGCGCGAGCAGCCCCGGGAGGCGGCGCGGTGGCGGACCGCCCAGCGGGCCGCCCTGGGCGGCGCGCTGGCCCGCGGCTACCGCATCGCCGGGTTCACCAGGGACGGCTGGTACGTGCTGGAGCGCGCGGCATGAGGATCGCCGAAGCCGAGCTGCGCACGGTCGCGCTGCCGCTGATCACCCCGTTCCGCACCTCGCTCGGCACGCAGACCGTGCGCCGGGCGCTGCTGGTGCGCGTGCGCGGCGCCGAGGGGGAGGAGGGCTGGAGCGAGTGCGTGGCCGACGACGAGCCCACCTACAGCCCCGAGTACCTGGAGGGCGCGGCCGACCTCATCCGCCGTTTCCTGCTGCCCGCCCTGTTCGCGGTGCCGCGCCTCGACCCGGCCGGCGTCGGGCCCGCGCTGGCCCACCTGCGCGGCCATCCGATGGCCAAGGCCGCCGTCGAGACGGCCGTGCTGGACGCCGTGCTCAAGGCGCGCGGCCTGTCGCTCGCCGCCCACCTGGGAGGGGTGCGGTCCAGCGTGCGCGTCGGCGTGTCCGTCGGCATCGCCGCCACCCTCGACGACCTGCTCGACACCGTGGACCGGCACATCGGCGCCGGGTACGCCCGGATCAAGCTCAAGATCGAGCCCGGCTGGGACCTGGAGCCGGTGCGGCTGGTGCGCGAGACGTTCGGCCCCGGCCTGATGCTCACCGCCGACGCCAACACCGCCTACACCCCCGCCGACGCCCGCCACCTGGCCGGCCTGGACGCCTACGGCCTGGCCATGCTGGAACAGCCCTTCGCCCCGGACGACCTGGACGGCCACGCCCGGCTCGCCGCCCGCATGGACACCCCGATCTGCCTGGACGAGTCGATCACCTCGGCCCGCTCCGCCACCGCCGCGATCAGGGCGCGCGCCTGCTCGATCATCAACATCAAGCCCGGCCGGGTCGGCGGCTACCTGGAGTCCCGCCGGATCCACGACCTGGCCCTGGCCGCGGACGTGCCGGTGTGGTGCGGCGGGATGCTGGAGACCGGGCTCGGCCGCACGGCGAACCTGGCGCTGGCCAGCCTGCCCGGCTTCACGCTGCCGGGCGACATCTCGGCGACCGCCCGCTACTACGAGCGTGACATCACCGCGCCGATCGAGCTGACCGGCGACTCCATCACCGTGCCCGACGGGCCCGGCGTCGGCGTCACGCCGGACCCGGACGCCCTGGCGGCCTTCACCACCGACCCGCCCGTCCGCGTCACCCCCGCCCGATGAACTGACCGTCGGCCGGGCGCGGCACTCCCGCCCGGCCGGACGGGCGCCCTCACTCGTGCTCGGTGAGGTGGTCGAGCAGGACCTGGCTGATGTCGGCGAGCTGCCGCAGCTGTTCCGCGGTGAGCAGGTCGACCAGGTGCTCACGGACGCTGGCCACGTGCTTCGGGGCGGCCGCCCGGAGCGCGGCGTGCCCGTCGTCGGTGAGCACGGCCAGCCACCCGCGCCGGTCGCCGGCGTAGTGCTCCCGGCGCACCCACCCCTTCTGCTCCAGCTTGTTGACCGCGTGCGAGATGCGGCTCGGCTTGGAGTTGGTCCACTGCGCCAGCTCGCTCATGCGCATCGTGCGCTCAGGGGCCTCCGACAGCAGGACGAGCAGCTCGTAGTAGGTGGGCGGCATGCCGGCGGCCGCCATCAGGTCGCGTTCCAGGCGGTCGGTCAGCAGGCGGGTGGCCAGCCCGAACCTGCGCCACGCCTGCTGTTCGTCGTCGTCGAGCCAGCGGGTCATGCTCCCATCGTACTGGAAGGTTGCGTGCTGAAATAAATCTATGTACTGTCGTGCCGAATATTCCAGTGCTGAACTAATTGGAGCGCGACATGTACCCCAGCGAGCTGAGCGGCGACTACACCTTCGACCCGGCCCACAGCCGGTTCGGGTTCGTCGCCCGCCACGCCATGGTGACCAAGGTGCGCGGCAGCATCCCCGTCCAGGAGGCCACCGCCCGCCTGGACGCGGCGAACCCGGCGGCCTCCGCCGTCCGCGTGGTGCTCGACGTGGCCGGCATCCAGACCGGCAACCAGATGCGCGACGGCCACCTGCGCACCGGCGACTTCCTCGACGCCGCCGCCCACCCGCACATCACCTTCGAGTCCACGTCCGTCAAGCATGTGGGCGGCGACAGCTTCGAGGTCACCGGCGACCTGACGATCCGCGGGGTGACCCGGCAGATCACCGTCCCGCTCGACTACACCGGCACCGCCGTCGACGCCCAGGGCGTCACCAGGGTCGGCTTCGAAGGCGGCACGGCGATCAACCGCAAGGACTTCGGCATGACGTACAACGCCGCGCTGGAGACCGGCGGCGTGATGATCTCCGACCGGATCACCCTGGAATTCGACATCTCCGCCGTCAGATCCGCCTGACCACCGGCAAGACACGGAAGCCGGTCGGCTCGTTCGTGCTCAGGGCCAGGCCATGACCAGCTGGGTGTGACGCTTGCGGAAGACGCGGCCGTCGGCGGGGGCCGGTACGGCGGCGTCGGCCGGGTGGAGGGTGAAGACCGGGTCCGGGCGGTGGCGCCGATCGCGATCCCAGGTCAGCACGTGGTCGTGCAGCTGCCGGGCGAGCCCGGCGCCCTCGCGGCCGAGGCCGCAGGCTCCGAACTCCCAGCGCCGCTCGGCGTCGTGCGGGCCGTGGGTCTCCCGGATGGTGAGGTAGGCGAAGCTGTCGGGGACGATGAGCGCGGGACAGTACCAGCGCATGGCCGGCTGGACGAGCCCGCAGTCGCGGCCGGGGTCCTGCCAGAACATGCCGAACCGCTCGTCGTCGGCGGCGATCGACAGGTGCATCGTGTCGAACGGCCGACCATGGCCGACGGTGACGCCGGTCCACAGCTCGGTGCGGTCGCCGTCCAGCGCCTGGTCGAGGCGGGCCGCGTCGAGCGCGGGCCCCTGCTCCAGCGTCAGCCTGACGGCGCCGCCGGCCAGCACCGGTTCTTGGTCGGGCAGCCTGCCGGCCCCCTGGCACGGGACGAAGCCGCAGACCGTCGGGTCGAGCCCGGCGAAGTGGTCGCCCTCGCGGACGAAGGTGAAGGACCGGCTGATGGTGGAGAAGCGCAGCGGGACGACCATCCGGCCGTCCGGGGCGAGCAGGTGCCCCCAGGGCACGTCCCACACGCCGACGGTGACGATCACGGCGTCGAAGCCGCCGCTCGGCGCGTGCCGCCCGGCCGCGTGCTCGGCGTCGCCTAGGACGACCCGCACCCTGCCGTAGCCGGTGTCGGCGAGGAAGCGGCTCGCGCGTTCGGTGACGAAGGGATCGATGTCGACGGTGACGACCAGCCCGTCCGGCCCGACGATCTCGGCGATGAGGGCTGCGTTGCAGCCGCCGGAACCCACCTCCAGAACCTTCGCGCCGGGGCGGAGCCGGGCCGCTTCGAGCATGTCGGCCTGCAGCCAGGGCGCGCTGATCGAGCTCGTGGCCCGGCCGTCCGGGCCGCGCTTGGTGACGACGACGTCGTCGGCCGCGTAGGCCGCCTCCGCAGAAGCCTCGGGGGCGAACCGCTCGCGCGGCACCTTCACGAAGGCCGCCTCGACTGCGGGGGAGCGGATCCAGCCGGCTCGCCTGAGCTCGGCGACCAGGTCGGCGCGCAGACGTTCGGGAGAGCCGGACGGCGGAGTGGTCACGGCAGCGAGAGTAGCCGGACCGGGCCGGCGACACGCGCGGCCGCGGCCCCATGTCCCCGCCGCCGTTACGGGACATGAGGAGCCCGTACGGAGGTCCGATGCCGTGGGCCTGCCGGGCGCCCAAGCACAGGCGTTCGACGGCTCGACGCTGAGGCCCGTACCGTCGGCGCGACGTACTGCGTCGGCACAGGCTCGCGGATCCCGGGGCGGTCAGGACTCAAGGTCTCTGAGGACGTCGGGAGCGTGCTTCAGAGCGTTGACACGAAGCGCCGGCAGACGTGAACTCGGGCGAACTGCGTGCGCATGGCATGCTCGTCCTGCAAGCTGGCATGCGCGAAGATCGCCATGGGCCGCAGGCCTGGCTGGCGCGCACCGATGGCCCTGTCCGGCTCGCTGGGATCCGTGTAGTAGTTCGCGTAGACGTGGAGGTAGTGCTCTCCCTCGGTGAAGCCGTTGGCTCGATACCAGCGCAATGTCCCCGGATCGTCCCTTGTCCAGGCGTCGAGCGTGCGTGCGCCGAGCCTGCGGGCTCGGGCACGGGCTTGGTCGAGGAGAGCGCGGCCGATGCCCCGACGTTGATGGTCAGGATGAACCGCGATGGTTTCAACGGTCGCCAGTTCACCGTCAATGGCGACGTCGAGAATTCCGGCAAGAGTGCCGCTGTCCTGTGTGATGAGTTCGAAACCGGGAGCTGGGATCGCGGGTTTGCTCGTGACGACGTCGTCGAAGTAGGCGGTTGTCAGGAAGGACAGAACGCGGCAGCGCAGCCAGGCGCTCTCGTGCTCGGGGCTGTAGTCACGGATGGCGAAGTGCAAGGCGGGGATCCTCAATGTGGCCGGCGATGTCCGGATGGCGGTGGTCGTGGCCTTGAGAGATCATGGTGGCGATTCTGTATGGCCCGTTCGTCGCCCGGCAACCGATTTGCCGCCCTGGAGGGTCCGTCGATGCCGTGCGGCCATCGCTAGCCAGGGTCAGCCTTCGCCGTGCGCCGCCTCCCGCTGTGCTCGGGCCTGAGTCTGGGCGGCCCTGACAAAGGTCAAGGCCATCGCGGTCGCCGAGCACACCCCGCGGCAGAGGCGTCGGCGCCACGCTACTCAAGCGCTGCAAACAGATCTATTTCCACTGCAGGTACATGCTGCTCTATGGACAGGTGCCGCCTACCCCAGGCATGGATGCCTTCCGCCGCCGATCCGGATTCGAGATCCGGCAACCCGGCGAACCTATCGCCCCGTAGGTCGTCTACGGCATTCATGTCCAGGCGGTTCCGGGCATAGACGAACGGATCTTCCACCGCTGGCCACTGCCCGGCTGAGCGTTCCCTCGAGATCCACAGGCTGCCACGCCTGAGCACTTCACTGGACCCTGCGGTACGCAGGGCGACCGGGAGCCGGTCTCGATGATCGTCGCTCGTGCGGCCCCTGGCGTCTTGACGCGCCACCCCGGCGGCGGCCGCGTATGGCAAGATCACCTTGCTGAACGGGCGGACGCGGCAACCACGTCGCGGCCGGCGTCGGGGAACCGGAGGAAGTCGGGCGATGCGAGCAAGCAACCCAGGGCGGATGCGCAAGGCGCTGGTCGCGGGCGTGGTCGTCGTGTCGGGGCTCGGCGCCGAGCCGGCCATGGCCGGTGCTGCTCCCGCGGTGCCGGAGTCGGTGGCCGCGGACCCGGCCTGCTCGGGTGGCGTGCTGAACGCCGTCGCCGACGCCGGTGCGAAGGGCGACGGGCAGGCCGACGACACCGCGAGCATGCGGCAGGCGATCACCACCGCGTACGCCTCGGGACGCTGCCTCTACCTGCCGGGCGGCCTCTACCGCATCACCGGCGCCCTCGACTGGAGCAAGCCCGCCTCCATCCTCGGCGACCCCGACACACCCGCCATCTTGCGCAGCACGACCAACGCCGCCCTCGCCGACACCACCTACGCCAACCGGTGGGACCGTACGCCCGTACTGGACAACGTGGTGTTCGACGGGCTGCGCCTGGACGTCAACAGCCCCTACAAGACCGGGCCGATCATCCGGCGCAGCGTGTTCGTCAACCGCATGGGCGACGGGGAGACGCCCACCGGGGGCGACGAGCAGCAGACGAGCTCGGCCCAGGTCGCCGTGGCTCTCACCAACGTGGTCGGCGCCAAGGTTCAGGACTCGATCTTCCTGTCGGACCGGCAGGTGGACGGCGGCGCCCCGCTGTTCACCTACCGCACCCGCGACCTGACGATCAGCGGCAACGTCCTGGGCGCCGACCTGTCCTCGACGGCATGGCTGAGCACCTGGGCCGGCGGACGCTCCTGGTCGCAGGCCCCGGCGACGCGCCTGGCCGAGGTACGCCGCCGTACCGGCCTGCCCGCCGCCCTCGGCCACATCCAGCGTGGCATCAGCATCAAGGGCGACATCAACGCGACCGTCTCCGGCAACATCGTCAACCGCGACCCCCGCAGCCGCGCCAAGAGCGATCACGGCGTGTACGCCTGGGGCTTCGACGGACTCAAGATCACCGGAAACTGGCTGCGCGGTTGGCCCCAGGACGCCAGGGGCGGGCTAAAGGTGCGCAACGGCACCGGCGCGACCATCGCCGGCAACCTCCTGTACGGCACCGCGCTGCTGCTCTACACCTACGACGTGACCAACGCCCCCAAGGTCTTCCAGGACGTCGTCGTCTGCGGCAACGTCTACGACATCCGCACGGTCACGCCCGCCGCCGACCACAGCGGGATCATGTACTGGCGCAACTTCCCCGGCACCGGGGCCGAGCAGGCGATCGCCGTCTTCGGCAACCGCTTCCTCGACCCGCTCGCCGGGACCCCGGGCCGCCCCGACGTCTCCCAGGTCGCCGGGGACGCGGCGGCCTTCACCGCCTCCGACAACACCTACGCCGACGGCCGCGCCGTGCCGGTCGTGGGCATGCGCAACGCCGCCCCCACCGCCGACCAGCGCGCCCGCTGCGCCGGCAGCACCGTCCCGGAGCTCTCCATCCCCGGTTACCAGGGATAGGAGCCACCCGATCACCTCGTCGCGTCCGATGTCTGGAACCGATCGAAGACGTCCTGGGTGACCTGGGTGACCTGGGCGGCCTGGGCGGGCGTCCAGCCGGGCCGCGATGGCGGCCGCCGCCGGCGCCGATGGCTGATCGGGCCTGAGCCCCGGCCGACCGGTAGGCCGGGGCTCGGCCTCCGTCCCGTGCGGCGGAAGCCCCGCGGGCGGGCAGACCAGGCGGGCAGGTCAGGCGGCCGGACCGGGACGGTCGGGCCGTTGGGCGGCGTCGTCGGTGCGGGCGCCGGACAGGATGGCGTCGAGCAGGCCGGGGTAGCGGGCGTCCAGATCCTCGCGCCGCAGGACGAGCAGGTTCTCCCGGCCCGACGGCTGCTGCCAGATCACCCCGCTGTCGCGCAACACCCGCCAATGGTGGGTCATGGTGGACTTCGCGGTGATCCCCAGCGTGTTCAGGACGCTGGTGCAGTTGTGCTCGCCGCCGGCGTCGAGGATGCGGACGACGGACAGGCGCACGCCGTTCCCCAGCGCCGACAGCACGTCTTCGACCCGGATCTGGTCGCGGTCGGGATGACGGAAGGCCATGGTCCAACTGTACCGCGACTGTCGAACAATCCCCCTCCGGTCTGGCATAGTACGACCGTACGTAAATACCCGTACTATCGTTTCGTGCGGCGGGCCTTCGCGTGCCCGCTCACCGGCTCCCTCCGAAGGGCGTTCCATGTCCACACCATCCACGCTGCCCGCGGCCGTCGCGGACGGCGTCAAGCCCCGGCTCGGCTGGACCCTGGCGCTGCTCGCCCTGGCCCAGCTCATCTACGCGCTCGACCTCAACATCGTCTTCGTCGCGCTCCCGCGGATCGGCGCCGACCTGGGCTTCCCCGGCCAGACCCAGCAGCTCGTGGTCAGCGCGTACGTCGTCTTCGCCGGCGGCTTCCTGCTGTTCGGCGGCCGGGCGGCCGACCTGCTCGGCCGCCGCCGCGTCTTCGTGCTCGCCCTGGCCCTCTACGCGCTGTCCTCGCTGGCGGGCGGGCTGGCCACGGGCCCCGTCGTCATCATCGTCGCCCGCGCGGTGCAGGGCGTCGGCGGGGCGTTGCTGCTGCCGTCGACGCTGGCGCTGCTCAACAGCCTGTTCGCAGAGGGGCGGCAGCGCAACCGGGCGTTGGCCGTCTGGGGCGGCGCGGGCGCCAGCGGGCTGACGATCGGCGCGCTGCTCGGCGGCGTCCTCACCGAGAACTTCGGCTGGCCCGCCGTCTTCTTCGTCAACGTCCCCCTAGCCGGGCTGGTCGCGCTGGCCGCCCTGGCCGTCGTCCCGCGTGACCCGGCCGGACGGGAGCGGCGCAGGTTCGACATGCCGGGGGCGCTCACCGTGACCGGCGGGTCCACGCTGCTGGTCTTCGCCCTGGTCGAGGGGCCCGAGCTGGGCTGGGGCAGCCCCCTGGTCGCGGGCGCCTTCGCGGTGGCCGCCGTGCTGCTGGTCGTCTTCGCGCTGGTCGAGGCCCGCAGCGCGGATCCGCTCATGCCGTTCCGGCTGTTCCGCAACCGCAGCCTGACCGTCGGCATGCTGGTCACCTTCGTCTACATGGCCACGTTCGGCGTCCTGCCGTACTTCCTCACCGTGCTGCTGCAGAGCGTCCACGGCTACAGCGCCCTGCAGAGCGGGCTGGCCTTCCTCGTCCCGTCGCTGGCCATCGCCGCCGGCACCCAGGGCGGCGAACGCCTGGCCACCCGGATCGGCACCCGGGCCACGCTGCTGATCGGCTTCGCCGTCGGCGTCGCCGGGACCGCCGTCCTGGCCCTCGGCTTCGACGCCGACGCCGGGTACGGCCTGCTGATCCCCGGTCTGGTCGTCTCCGGGCTGGGTCAGGGCGTCGTCTGGACCGCCATGTGGATCGCCGCCGCCACCGGCACCCCCGCCCACGAGCAGGGCGTCGCCAACGGCATCGCCTCCACCGCGCTCAACATCGGCAACGCCATCGGCCTGGCCGTCTTCACCGTCATCGCCGACGTCGGCACCGCGGGCAGGACCGGCCAGGCCCTGCGCGCCGCCACGGCGGACGGCGAGTTCCTGGTCGTCCTGCTGACCGCGGCGGTGATGATCGCCGGCCTCCTGGTCACCCTCGCCCTGCCCCGCCGCACCCCCGAGCCGACCGCCTGACGGTCCGCCCCCCCGACGCGCGTCCCGGCCGCCGCGAGCACCGCCTCGGTGCCTGCGACGGCCGAGGCGTTCGCGGCCGCCGGGCCGCCGTTCAGTGCTGGTGCGCCTCTTCCAGGGACGCCCCCGCCAGCCGCGCCCTGACCGCTCCGGTGAAGGCGGGGCACTCGAAGACGTTCTCGTGCGGGCAGGCAATGCCGTGCGCGATGGCGGTGCGCGCCACCTGGGCGCGGGCGATGCGCTCGTCCAGTTCGGCGAGTTTGCGCCGGTACAGCTCGCGCCACGCGTCGCCCGGCTCGGACCGGGCCGCGATGAACGTCCTGATCTCGCGCAACGTGAGGCCGACCTCGCGCAGCAACAGGATCACCGCCACCCGCTCGGCCGCCGCCGGCGGATAGCGCCGTTGCCCCGAGACGCGCTCGGGCGCCGGGATCAGCCCGAGCTCCTCCCAGTAGCGCAGCGCGGAGGTGGCGACCCCGGTGCGTTCGGCCAGCTCGCCGATCGTCAACTGCTCGCTCATGGGACCGCAAGCATACGGGTGCTACTTCAACGGACGCCGGCGACATGGTCTCCTCCGGCAAGGCCGCGATGACCCTCATGGGCACCTGGATCAGCGGCTACTGGGACGGCAACCAGGTCAAGCCGGGCGAGGGGTACGACTTCTTCCCCTTCCCCGAGATCACCGCCGGCGTGCCGCAGGCCGCGCTCGGCCCGGTGGACGGGTTCGCGATCTCGGCGCTCACTCGCCCCTGACCTGTGGCTTTCCCCGCTCCGAACTCCCCGGCGCGACCTCTCGCGCCGGGGAGTTGACAGTGGCCGGCCCCTCTCCTAATCTCTTCTTCAAAGAAGATAGATCTTCAAAGAAGCAAATGCTTCTGAGAAGTTACCCCCGGGAGGGCAACGACCATGAGCAACACCCTCACCGCCGCCGACGCCACCGCCATCACCTCCGTGCTCGACCGTCTCGCCGACGCCTGGAACCGGGCCGACGGCGGCGCGTACGGCGACCTGTTCACCGAGGACGCCACCTACATCACCTATGTCGGCACCCTCTACACCGGCGCCCGCGAGATCGGCGAGGCCCACCAGGCGCTGTTCGACAGCTTCGTCAAGGGCACCCGGCTGGCCTCCGAGACCGTCGGCATCCGTCTGGCCGGCCCCGACACCGCCCTCGTCATCACCCGCGGCGACACCTACAAGGGCAAGCCGGGCAAGCTGCACAAGATCCAGACCTACACGATGGTCCGGCAGGCGGACGGCGACTGGAAGATCGCCGCCTTCCAGAACACCAAGCACCAGGCCCTCATGGAGGCCATCTCCTTCAAGTTCCAGCCCGCCAGCAGGCCCGCCGCCCACGCCTGAAACCCACGCCTGAAGCACTCGCCCCCTCGCCACGGAAGATCGACCGCTCATGACCTCCCTCGCCGTCGTCGCCGCCACGGGCCGCACCGGACGCCTCGTCGTCGAACACGCACTGGCGGCCGGGCACACCGTCACCGCCGTCGCCCGCCGTCCCGGCGGCCTCGGCCTCGACCATCCGCGGCTCGTCCGCCGCGCCGCCGACGTGACCGACCCTGCGAGCCTGCGTGCCGCGCTGACCGGCCACGACACCGTGATCTCCGCCCTAGGCTCGTCCGGCCGCGGCCCCACCACGGTCTACTCGCAGGGGACCGCCGCGATCGTCGCGGCGCTGCCGCCGTCCGCCCGGCTCGTCGTGATCTCCTCGGCCGGGCTGGCCGTCCCGGCCGGCGCCGGGCCCGTCACCCGGTTGCTCGGCCGCGTCCTGCACCACGTCATGCGCCATCCGTACGCCGACATGGCCCGCATGGAACAGGCGCTCGCCGGGACGCCGCTGAACTGGACGGCCGTCCGCCCCACCGGCCTGACCGACCGGCCCGGCGCCGGCCACCCCCGCGTCTCGATCGGCGCGACCGAACGCCTGGGCGCCCGTACGTCCCGCGCCGACCTGGCCGCCTTCATCGTCGCCCACCTCGACGACCCGCGGACCTACCGCCTGCCCGTCGCCGTCTCCTCCTGACCGCGACCCCGGCCGCACCGCCCCGGGGGAGGGGCGAAGGCGCCGGCCTCGGCGGCGAGCACGGCCGTCCGCGCCGCCTGCTCCGGCAGGTCCGAGTCGGGGGACGTGCGCAGCAGCACCAGGTGGTGGTAGAGCGGCGCGGTGGCGGCGACGAGCAGCCGCCGCGCGTCGGTGCCGGCCGGCAGCTCGCCCCGCTCGACCGCCCGGCTGACGATGGCCTCGCAGCGGGTGTACCGGTCGTCCCAGAGCCGCCGCAGGCCGCGGGCGGCCTCCTCCGAGCGGAACGAGGCGGCGATCAGGGCCGCGGCGATCGACGGCTGCGCGGTCATGGCCGCCTGGTTCTCGTGGTTGAGCGCCGTCAGGTCGCCCAGCAGGGAGCCGGTGTCCTCGGGCTGCCAGTCGTCGTCGCCGGTCGCCTCCAGGACGTCGGCGAGCAGGCCGCCGACGTCCCGCCAGCGCCGGTAGACCGTCGCGCGGTGCACGCCGGCGCGGGCCGCGACGGCGTCGAGGGTCAGCCCGTCGAAGCCGCGCTCCGCGAGCTCGGCGCGGACCGCGTCGAGAACCTGCGCGCGGATGCGGCCGGTACGGCCCCCTGGACGGCGGCGCGGCCCGGACGACGGGCTCTCGGGCGTCGTCGATCCCTTTCCCGTTTGCGAGGCGGACGTCGGCATGCCACCATCTTAATGTACAAGTTGTCGCATTAGCAGTGGCGGAAGGAAGAGATCCATGAACGCCCGCGGCCCCGCCGACCCCACCGTCCTGCACCCGATGCCCGCCCAGCCACGGGTGGTGCTGCTGCGGCCGCTGGTCAAGTCCCCGCTCATCGAGGTGGGGGAGTTCTCCTACTACGACGACCCCGACGACCCGACCGCGTTCGAGACCCGCAACGTGCTCTACCACTACGGTCCGGAGAGGCTGGTCATCGGCAAGTTCTGCGCCCTGGGCACCGGGGTGCGGTTCATCATGAACGGCGCCAACCACCGCATGGACGGCCCCTCGACCTTCCCCTTCCCCACCATGGGCGGCTCGTGGTCCGACCACTTCGACCTGCTCACCGGCCTGCCCAACCGCGGTGACACCGTCGTCGGCAACGACGTCTGGTTCGGCCACGGCGCGACGGTGCTGCCCGGCGTGCGCATCGGGCACGGCGCGATCATCGGCGCCGGCTCCGTGGTCACCTCCGACGTGCCCGACTACGGGATCGTCGGCGGCAACCCGGCCCGCCTCATCCGCACCCGCTACCCGGCCGACGACGTCGCCCGGCTGCTCGCGGTGGCCTGGTGGGACTGGCCCGCCGAGCACATCACCGAGCACGTGCGCACGATCATGTCGGGCAGCGTCGCCGACCTGGAGGCCGCCGCCCCGGGTGCGCGTCCCGCCTGACCCGCCGACCAGCGCTCGTCCCGCCGACCAGCACCCGTCCCGCCGCGACAGAACCTGAAATGAGTGATTCGCCCGTGTCCCGCCGCCGCGCCCACATCGCCATGGTCGGCATCCCCGCCGTCAGCCACGTCCTGCCCAGCCTGGAGATCGTCCGCGAGCTGGTGGCCCGCGGCCACCGGGTGACGTACGCCAACGACCCGGCGGTCGCCGACCTGGTCACGGGCACCGGCGCCGAGCTGGTCCCGTGCACCTCGACGCTGCCGGTCGCCGACAACGACTGGCCCGACGACCCCATCGCGGCGATGAGCCTCTTCCTGGACGACGCCGTCCAGGCGCTCCCGCAGCTGCGCGCCGCCTACGACGACGACCCCGCCGACCTCTACCTGTACGACATCGGCGCCTACGCCGCGCGGGCCCTGGCCGAGGCACAGGGCCGTCCCCTGCTGCAGCTGTCGCCGACGTTCGTGGCCTGGAAGGGGTACCAGGAGGAGGTGGCGGCCCAGCTGTGGCGGCTGCCCGGGGCCGACGCCTACCGAGCCAGGTTCGCCGCCTGGCTGGCCGGATGCGGCGCCACCACCACCGACGTCGATGCCTTCTCCGGCCGCCCGCCCCGCGCGCTGGCCCTGATCCCGCGGGCCATGCAGCCGCACGCCGACCAGGTCGACACCGCCACCGTCACCTTCGTCGGCCCCTGCCACGACCTGCGCGGGCAGGATGGCTGGACCCGGCCGGCCGACGCCGCGAACGTCCTGCTGATCTCTCTGGGGTCGGCCTACACCCGGCAGCCGGAGTTCTACCGCCGGTGCCTGGCGGCCTTCGGCGACCTGCCCGGCTGGCACGTCGTGCTGCAGATCGGGAAGTACACCGACGTGGGGGAGCTGGGCGAGATCCCGTCCAACGTCGAGGTGCACCCGTGGGTGCCGCAGCGGGCGATCCTCGACCAGGCCGACGCGTTCGTCACCCACGCGGGCATGGGCGGCTGCTGCGAGGGGCTGCTGGCGGGCGTGCCGATGATCGCCGTCCCGCAGGGCGCCGAGCAGTTCGCCAACGCCGACCGGCTGGTGGAGCTGGGCGTGGCCCGCCGCATCGACACCGCCGACGCCACGGCGCAGGCCCTGCGCGCCGCGCTGGCCGAGCTGACCGGCGACCCCGAGGTGGCCCGCCGGCTGACGCGCCTGCAGGCCCAGGCGCGGGCAGAGGGCGGCACCACCCGCGCCGCCGACCTCGTCGAGCAGATGCTCGGCTGAGCCGCCGGGCCGTGCGACGGTCGTGACCGGATGAAGATCACGTGGTAGGTACGCTCTCGTCATGGAGTTCTTCTGCTACCACCGTGACCGTCCCGGATCGGGCCCCCTGCGTGGAGAGCTGGGGGAGGCGCACTGGTCCTACATGGACCGGTACGAAGCGGAGCTGATCGCCCGCGGCCCGACCTTCGACCGCGACACCAGGGCGGCCACCGGCAGCGTGCACATCGTCGACCTGCCCGACCCCGCCGCCGCGCGGGCGTTCGCCTTCGACGAGCCCAACTACCAGGCCGGGGTCTACCGCGACGTGCTGCTCCGCCGCTGGCGCAACGTGCTGGGGCGCACCATGTGGGAGTTCCCCGGCGGCCGGGAGGGCGGGAACCGGTACCTGGTGCTGGGCCTCGGCTCCGGGCAGCCCGCCGACCTCGTCCCGCCGGCCGACGGCGACGAGCTGATCGCCTACGGGCCGCTGCTGTCCGACGACGGCGCCACCTGGGTCGGCACCGCGCTGCTGGTCCGCGCGCCGGACGCGGACGCGGCCCGCGCGGTCCTCACCGCCGACCGCTACGCCGGGATCGAGGTGCACGACTGGGGGTTCGGCGGCCGTCGATGACTAGCGGGCGATCACCTGCACCTCGGGAAAGCGCGGGGAACGCCGGTCGAGCAGATGGCCTTCGCGTCGTAGCTGCAGATCGAAGAAGGCCCTGGTGTAGGCGCGCGTGACGGCCACGGCACGCGCCGCCGGCAGCGTCCCGTTCACCGCTCGCAACTGCTCCTTCGACAGGCCCAGCGCCGCGGCCGCCTGCTCGTACACCAGCGGCAGGTCGGTGTAGGAGTTGTGCTTGGCGCCGTTGGTCCGCACGTGCAGCCGCCAGCCCTTCAACCGGGACCAGAAGGCCTTCTGCCCGCGGATGGGCTTGTCGAAGATCTCGGCCTCCATGAGCATGTACGGCTTGGCCAGCCCCTTGTCGGCCACCTTGCCGAGGGCGGGTCCGTCCAGGTTCAGCACCGCCTTGATCCGCCGGTCCGCCAGCATCGTCGCGGCGGCCGTCGCTCCTCCGGCGGAATGGCCGAACATCCCGACCCTTTTCAGGTCGAACGCGCCGCGCAGCCCCTCCGGCAGCGTCCGGCGTTCAGCGTCGGGGTTCTGTCCCTTGTTCAGCTCCTTGAGCCGGTCCAGCACGAAGCGCGCGTCAGCCACCCGCACCTTGATCTCGTCGGCCTTCTCCGCCAGCCGGCTCACCGGGACGGGCTTCAGCACGCGGCCGGTGACCGTGCCGTCGGGGAACTCCACCTCGCCCGCGTCGCCCGGATGGTCGATGGTGACCACCATGTAGCCCCAGCTGGCCAGTTCTTCGACCGTGGTCGTGTTCATGGAACGGTCGGCGCCGTTGCCGGGCGAGAACAGGACGACGGGCAGCCCCCGCCCGGCTACCCGGGCCCCTTCGCGGCCATGGGTCAGGGGCAGGCCGACAGCCGCGGGCGAGAGGCCGTTGTTGCGGTAGAAGGCCTCGGCGGCGCGGGGCGGCAGCCAGGGCGCGGCGGGGCGGCCGTCCGGACGGCGCGTGGGGTACCACAGGCTGACCATCAGCTCACGCCGGTCATGCGTCTTGATCCACGGGTCGGCCCTGGAGCCGTCACGCAGGTGCAGGGTGACAGTGCCGATCTCGCGAGGGCCTGTCGGCTGCGGCAGGGTCACGGTGACGGGCTTCGACCTGGCCTGTACGGCGGGTCCGGTGAGCAGGAGGCCGACCGCCACCGCGGCGGCCAGACCCCGTCGGAGGAGTGCGCGATTCATGACCGCCACGCTAGGTACGCCCAGCGCGCAAAAACTCCGTACCGGAGATGATTTCGGCGCTCATGCCCATGAACGAAGCCGCCGCCCACCTGGAGGGGAGGTCACGGCCGGCCGGGTCTGGACACCGAGGGCACTTCCTGCTAGTGAGCCGGTTTTGAGATTCGGTCGCAGTAGTGGCAGATGCGGTCGAGGATCTGGTCCGCAGTCTTGGTCCATCGAAACGGCTTGGCGTTGT
>NZ_JBIATU010000033.1:0-47706 GCF_042892035.1 Nonomuraea sp. NPDC001831
CGCTTCGACAAGCTGGCCAGCCGCTACCTAGCTGGCGTCACCATCGCCTCACTCATGCTCTGGCTCCGGCAAGCCGAATTGTCAGACACCCTCTAAGCCGGCGGCAATTGATGTCCATGGGTGTCGCCGCGAGCGTTGGCATGAACATCGGTCATCCGAAGACAGCCTCACCAGCCGGCGACGCCACGCTCCTGGCCGCATCCCGTACGTTGTTCGACAATTACCGCCAACTCGGCCAGGCGGCCGGCCCTGGAGCGTTGCTGCCCGCGCTCATCGCGCAGACGCACTCGCTGCGGGAGCTCTCCGCCCGTACGGGAGCCCATACTCGCGAGGGCCTTCTGCGGCTGGCATCTCGCTACGCCGAGTACACGGGCTGGATGATGCAGGAGGCCGGCAACGACCAGGGCGCGCTGTGGTGGACCCGCCACGCGGTGGAGCTCGCCGCGGCGGGCGGAGACCACGACCTGGCCGCGTACGGCCACGTCCGGCACGCGCTCGTCACGCTGTACCGCGACGACGCCGCACAGACGCTCGATCTGGCCAGGCAGGCGCAGCATTCCAAGCTGCCTACGCGCATCCGTGGCCTGGCTGCGCAACGCGAGGCGCAGGGTCACGCGCTCGCGGGTGACTACGACGCCTGCATGCGCAGCCTGGACCGGGCTCGCGCCCTGCTGACCACACCGGCATCGCAGTCGGACGGGCCGCCCATCATCGGCACCACCAACCTCCCCGATCCGGTCGCGATGATCACCGGTTGGTGTCTGTACGACCTTGGGCGTCCGGGCGAGGCGGCTGAGGTGATGAGCGGGCAGATGGCGCTGGTGCCACCTCATGCGTTACGGACCCGCGTTCGCTACGGAATGCGTCGCGCGCTCGCCCACGCCATGGCAGGCGAGCTGGAACACGCCTGTGATCTGGCTGAACGGCTCCTCCCCGCCGCTGCGACGGTCGACTCGGCCACCATCACCATGGACATGCGTGCTCTCGCGCGCACACTCGCTCGCCACCCGAAGAACGCGGCGGTGCGACGGGTTTCCCCTGAACTCAGCACGGTTCTGCGATTCGTCAACTCCAAGTAGACCCACGTGGGGGGCGTCAGTGACATACGAGGTGTTCATCAACTACCGCACGGGCGACGGTGAGAAGACCGCTGCCCTGCTGGAAGAGAATCTTGCGCACCGCTTCGGGAACGAGCACATCTTCCGCGCCTCTAATGCCATCCCGCCCGGCGCGACGTACCCGGAGGCGTTGCTCAGAGCGGTACGCCGCAGCGGTCTCGTCCTGACCGTCATCGGACCGAACTGGTCTAATCACCCACGACTCCATGCTGAGGACGACTGGGTACGCAAGGAGATTCAGGAGGCGTTCACCTGCGGCATAGAGGTGATCCCGATCATCGAGGGCCGCACGACCGAGCGGCTCGACCCCGCCGACCTCCCGGTGCCGCTGCAGCGGCTCGCGGACGTCCAGTCGGTCCGGCTGGACGTGCAGCACGACCTGCCATCGGGCCTCAAGCGGATCGGCGACATACTCGCCGCCAAACTGCCACGCCTCAAGGCTGTCGACCGTACGCCACGGCGGGAGCCGGAGGCGGGCGATGTGCGCAACACGATCGACGAGGCACACGGGAACATCGTCCAAGCCGGGAGTTTCACCGGTGACGCCGGCACGATCTCCAAGGGCAGCCATGGCCCGACCCACTTCGGCTCCGGGGATATCAACCAGCACTCCCCACGCATCTCGGGGGCGGGGGCCATGTACATCGCCCGTGACAATCAGGGCGGGATCCGGCAGAACTTCGGCGATACGCGTGACAAAGAGGAGGAGGACGATAACCGGTGACCGGGCCGATCCATGCGGGGAGCGGAAACCTTAACTATTTCGAGGCGGCGACGCAGAGCCGGGACCCGCGGTTCGCCTTCATCGAGGAGTTGGATTGGCTCTGGCGGCGCTTTGTCCATCCGCCGGGGTACGGCAAGGCAAACGACCTCCTCGAATTCCATCGGACAGTACTGCTGAGCGGTGAGCCCGGCAGCGGCAGGGTTGCCACGGCAAAGGCTCTCCTGCGTGGCTTGTCGTCAGGCGACGAGCGCTTCCACGAGCTGGCCTGGCAGGGGGACGAAGATACCGGAAGGTATCGGCTTGAGCCCGCTGCCGTCGGTGACGACGACCGCGTATGGCTGGACCTGACACAGCTCGACGATCGGGGCTGGCGCGAGTTCCAGGATGAGCTGTCCTCAGTACGCAAGATGATCGCCGAGCGTTCGGCTCTCCTCGTGGTCGTATTGCCGGGCAAGGACGGGCACGAGGTCTGGCCGGAGTTCACCCGGCTCCACGCCGGGATACGACGGCCGAACGCGCACGAGGTGCTCCGCCGACACCTGCGGATGGCGGAGGTGCCTGATGCGGTGAGCAGTCCTCTTCCGGAGTTCCTGCGAAAGAACCCGCCACTTCGGGACGTTGCCCGGTTCGCCGACTTCGTCCGCCTTGCATATCTCAAGGATCCACGTCGAAATTACGAGGCTTGGTACAAGGCAGCGGAATCCGCACGCACTGGACACGATGCCGCAGTGGCTGAAATGGTTGCCAAGCTGCGTTCCGGCCCCGAACGCGCTCTGCTTCTCGCCTCCGCCATGTTGCATGGCGCGCACGTCGACCATGTCTATGACGCCGCCATGAAACTCCTTTCGACCGTATCGTATGCCGACGAGAGCCATCTTTTGGAGCGTTCCGATCTTCTGGAGAGCCTGAAAGGCATTGGTGCGGAGCTCGACGATCGGGGGCACGTACGGTTTGAGGAGTTGGGGTACGACGCGGCGGTCCGCGCCCATTTCTGGCACCACATGCCCGAGCTGCGGAGCGGCATTCGGCAGTGGGTCGGGAAGATGATCGACCGTACTGACTTGGGGGACAAGGCCCGGGACTTCCTCGTCGAGCACTTCGCTGATCAGTGCCTGCACCCCAGGTACCGGCAGATACTGGTCGACGCGGTGGCCGAATGGACCGGCGGGGCGACTGTCTACCGTCGCCAGGTAGCAGCGGACCGTGCATTGCAGCAGGCGCTCAAGGACGAGCAGCACGGCGGCTTTTTTCGCAAGCAGATCTACAACTGGGCGACCGACGATCATCTCTCCGAAGCGTTGTCCGAGGTCGTCATCATGATGTGCGTCAAGGTCATTGCCCTCAGTCATCCAGATCAGGCGATCGTGCGGCTTCATCACCGGGCCAGGAGGGAGAGCCGCAGCAACGCCCGCACCGCGCTGCTGGAACTGGTCTCCGGAGACCCGTGGTTCCGCTGGCTGCTGCTCGCCCGGCTCACCAAGCCGCTCGAAGGAAGTAGGAAGGAGTACGAACGAGACCCCGGTCTCTTCCTGGAACTCGTCGACCCGGTGGCGTTCACCACCTCTGACGACCACAACCGACCGCTGGTCGCGGAAGCGGAAGTCCGCGACATGCTGGCCAACGGGTGGCGACGGGTATTCCTCGAACTCGACGAACCTGCCTGGCAGGGGCAGATGCGGCGATGGCTCGTCGTGGCCTGCCACGACGATCGTCACCGCAATTCCCTCATCGATGTGCTCGTGTCCGCCGGCGACCAGCGCAGGACGATTCTTGGCCGCCTTTACTCCGAGGCACGCGCAGTGTCCCGATCCGCAGAGTGGTCCGCCGCCTTCCTCGATGTCGTCCTGCGCAAAATCTCCATCAGTCAAGGCCTCCGGATCCCCTGATCAACAGTGTGGAGGGCATCATGAGTTCGGGCCGTAACACGGTCATGGTCTACCTTTGCGTCATTGGCGCGCTCGTGCTGGCCGGCCTCATCGCCTTCGCCCCTCGGGCGATCTGGCTGTCTGTCATCGCGTTCGCGGCGGTGATCGTGCTCATTGCGCTCGGCAGGTTCGGCAGGTTCGGCTGGAGACACTGGTCGGCGAAGGCGCCGGTACAGCCCGAGCCCGTGTACGAGCCTCCGCCGCCGCCCCCGATCGCCCCACGGGAACAGCGCATCGACCAGGTCCCGCTGCCCAGCCAGGAGGCCGATTACGACTTCCTGTTCTCCGCCGTTGTGCTCTGGACGCCGGTCCATCCACTGTGGAACGAGAGGCAGGTGAACCTCGCGGCACTGGCCGTGGACGCGATCCTCACCCGCGCGAGGGAAGTCACCGAACGCCGGGAGCCGGGCCGCGCCCCACTGGTCGCGCACGAACTCGGCGGGATCCTGGGCACCATGCAGAAGGACCCCACTGGCCACGTCCTAGCCATGGCCGAATCCGTGCAGGTCACCCTCAGCACTCAGGACCAGGAACGGCTCGACAAGCTGGCCGAGGTACGCAAGGACCAAGTGGTCTGGGAACACGGCCGTAAATACGAGCAGAGCAAGCGCGAATACCTCGGCGAAGATGTGCTCAAGGACACCGGCAGCGCTGTTGTGTGGTGGCTCGTCAAGAACGATGACCAGGTGGAGAAGACGGTGAGCGACATCGGCCTGCTCGCCACGCTGTCCTCCGCGGCCAACAACAAGACGGTGCCGGCAGGGACCGACTACTTAGTCGATTCTAAGTCTTCGATGAATGGAGCATCGCCGGTCGACGACTTGGCGGCGTTCTTGCACTCCCTCGATCTAGACGGGGAGCGCGATCTCTTCGCACACCAGATAGCACTGCTGGTGCGGAACTACGGCCGGCCAGAGGTAGCGGAGGAGATCGTACGCCGATTCGACCTGACCGAGCCAGACCCTGAAAAGCCTGAGCAGCCCTGGAACGACGAAACGTGAGGAAGTCATGGAAGCAGAGCTGGTGGCGCTGGCAGCATCCGGTGCATCGACGCTGATCACCTTGATGGTCTCCGATGCCTGGGCCCAGACAAAAACGCGGCTCGCCGCCGTCCTGGGCAGGACCGGCGACGAGAGAGAGACGCTGAGAGAGCTGGAAGCCTCCCGGGCCGTGCTCGTGAGCGCGCTGGCAGAGGCAGACGATGCAACGGTGGCAGCAGTCGAAGGCGAATGGCGAGCCCGCCTGTCCCAGCTGCTCCTAGCGGACTCGAGCTGCGTCGAAGATCTGCACTTCCTGGCGCCCGTACCTGGCTATGCGGTGCACAACAACATCACAGGGCGGGTCCAGGCTGGCTTGCTCATCCAGGCCGGACGCATCGAACGATCCACTTTTCACACACTGCCTGAGCAGACGGCCTAAGCATTTCGCGCGCGCTGAAGGGGTGTTCACGAGGGTCACGTCCACGGACGTGGTGTATGAATCGATCTTCGCGTGATCCTGTTTCTGCAGGTTAAGCGGTGAGTGTCTGTGGGATCTGGTTCTGGGCGGGTGTGTCGCCCGGGATCACCCGCATCCGGGCTTTGGCCAGCACGTCCAGGCCCATGTAGCGGCGAGCTTCGGTCCATTCGTCGGTCTGCTCGGCCAAAACGGCGCCGACCAGGCGGACGATCGCGGCCCGGTCGGGGAAGATGCCGACCACGTCGGTGCGGCGGCGGATCTCCTTGTTCAGCCGCTCCTGTGGATTGTTGGACCAGATCTGTTTCCAGACCTCGCGGGGGAAGGCGGCGAAGGCCAGCAGGTCCTCGCGGACGCCGTCCAGATGCTCGCAGGCGGCCGGATACTTGGCCTCCAACGCGTCGATCACCCAGGCGTGCTGGGTGCGGACCTGCTCGCTGGTGGGCTGGTCGAAGATGGTGCGCACCAGCGTGGCCACCCACGGCTGCGCCGATTTCGGAACGGTGGTGAGCAGGTTGAGCAGGTAGTGGGTGCGGCAGCGCTGCCAGGCCGCGCCCGGCAGGCTCGCGCCGATCGCCTCGACCAGCCCGCGGTGCGCGTCGGAGACCACCAGCTGCACCCCGGACAGGCCGCGCGCGACCAGGCCGCGCAGGAACGCCAGCCAGCCCGCGCCGTCCTCGGCCGAGGTCACCTCCAGCCCGAGGATCTCCCGCTGCCCATTGGCGTTCACGGCGGTGGCGACCAGGGCGTGCACGTTGATCGTGCGGCCGCCCTCACGCACCTCCTGCGTCAGCGCATCCAGCCACACGAACGTGTAGGGGCCGGCGTCCAACGTCCGGGTGCGGAAGGCCTCGACCTGCTCATCCAGGGTCTTGGCCATCTGGCTGACCTGGCTCTTGGAGATGTGTTTGATGCCGAGCTGCTCAACCAGCTTGTCCACCCGCCGGGTGGAGACGCCGAGCAGGTAGGAGGTGGCCACGACGCTGATCAGCGCCTGCTCGGCACGGCGGCGCCGCTCCAGCAGCCAGTCGGGGTAGTAGGAGCCGCTGCGTAGCTTCGGGATCGCCAGCTCGATCGTTCCGGCGCGGGTGTCCCACTGCCGGGCCCGGTAGCCGTTACGGGAGTTGGTCCGCTCGTCGCTGCGCTCGCCGTACGGCGCCCCGCACAGGCCGTCGGCTTCGGCCGACATCAACGCCTCGGCCATGGTCTTCACCATGGATCGCAACAGATCCGGGTCCTCGGTCTCGATCTGCTTCGTCAGCCATGCAGCGGGCGTCACACTGTTGTCTGCGGCCATCGCTTTGATCTCCTTCTTGTTCGCACTCGAAGGATCACGCGATGGCCGTGTTCATTTCACGGCCGCCACGCTTGTGACCAGGTCAAACTCGTACACCACACCCGTGGACGTGGCCTTCACGAGTGTCCTTTGCCTGCACCGAAGCAGAGTCGGGAAGATCGCTTCTCGAGCCAACACTGACCATTTCCGGGTTCGCGCGTATCCATCGAGGATGGGTGACGGCCAAAGCGAGACTGCTTGGGAGCTCCGAATACCTCAACCCGGTGCATCGGTGAAATGTCAGTGGTCGGTCGTAGCCTTCAGGCAAAGGCTGAAAGTCGCTCGCCCGAGTCAGAGTGAGGAACCCGCAGTGGCGATCAAGACGGTGTTCTATTCGTTCCACTACGAGCGCGACGTGAACCGCGTCCAGCTCGTCCGCAACATCAACGCACTAGAGGGCCAGCCGCTGCTCAACGCTCAGGACTGGGAGACAGTGCAGCGGCGCGGCCAGCAGGCCGTCGTCGACTGGATCGACGAGCAGATGCGCTACAAGCGCGCAGTCGTGGTGCTCATCGGTCAAGAGACGGCCAGCCGTCCCTGGGTGATCTACGAGATCGAGAAGGCGTGGAAAGAGAAGAAGCCGCTCGTCGGGGTGCGCATCCACGGTCTCTCGTCGTTCGGCAGCGCGGACCGCGAGGGTGCCAACCCGTTCGACAAGGCGTCCAGCGTTAGCGGCATCCCAGTGTTCGACCCGACGGTCAAGGACTGGCGCGGAGACATCGACACGAGGGCGACGTACTTGAAGCTCGCCGACAACCTGGAGGGCTGGGTTGCGCAGGCGAAGGTCCGCATGTGGTGAGTGAGACGTGCGAGTTCTGCGAGATTGTTGGCCGTGACGATCCCGACGTCCGGGAGGTGTACCGGGATGAGAACGTCGTGGCCTTCTTCCCTACCGAGCCTGCGGTCCTCGGCCATGTGCTGGTCGTTCCTCGCAGGCACATGCCCGACATCTGGGGACTGAAGCCCGATGAGGCAGGTCAGTTGGCCAGAGCCGCCCTACTGCTCGCCGACGCGATCCGTGATGCGGTGAGGCCGGAGGGCCTCAACGTCATCCAGTCGAACGGCGAGGCCGCGACGCAGACCGTGCCCCACCTCCACGTTCACCTCGTCCCCCGCTGGAAGAACGATGCGATGGGACCGATCTGGCCTGCTGAGACGGACTACCCGGAGAAACAGAAGGAGCGCACGATGCTCGACGTCCGGGACGCGGTGCAGCGGCTCATGCTCTCGGTCGAGCCACCGATCGCTCCGGAGGACAGGCGCAAGCACCTTGACTACATCCAGGCCGTGGTGACGCGACAGTCAGCAGCTTCGGCGTCAGCGAAGGGGTGGCTGCTGCCCATCGTCACCGCCACGTTCGGCTTCGCGCTCACACAGCACTCATGGCCACTGGCCGCCCTAGGCATGGTGGCCGTGGTGCTGTTCGCCTATCTCGACGCGAACTACCTCCGCAGCGAGAAGCAGTTTCGTCGGCTCTACAACACCGTCGCGAGGTCGAGCCGCAAGGTGCCTCTGTTCACGCTAGACCCAGTCGACGCCGACGAGCCGCTCCCCAATGATGCCCCTGCGATGTCGAAGTGGAAGAAGGCGCTCCGGACGTACGTGCCCGACCGGTCGATCTGGGCCTCGTGGTCTATCGCCCCGTTCTACATCGCGCTGCTGCTTCTGGGAGGGGGAATTTTGATCGTGTCAGCATCCTGAACCCACTGCCGTCGCCATTGCGCCGGGACAGCTTCATGGTGGCACTTGCCAGGTAGGTTCGTGACACCGCCAAGATTTAGCAGGAGGGGCGCTGCAGACTCTGGCCGAGATGGCCCTCATCGCCTTCGGTAACCCGAGCCAGGGCACGCTTGGCCTGGCGTCGCAGGCGCTCACCTGACGACCCGGGCCGAGGTCTCGTCGTGGTGCAGCACCGGCGCGGCCCGCAACGCGTCCTTCAGTACGGTCTCGAAGCCGTCCAGCCGGTCGGAGGCCGGGGAGCCACAAGACGGCTCCCCGGAGCTAAAGATCGGCCAGGTAGCTGTCGGGGGTTTTGTCGAACCGGAAGGCCAGCCCACGCCACTCCTTGACCCGATTGACGCACCGTTCCACCGCGTTGCGCTCCTTGTGGAGATTCCGAGCATGGCGGACCGGGCGGCCTCCGCGTGAGCCACGCTTCTTGCGGTTGGCGGCCTGGTCGGCCTTCTCCGGGATGACCGCCTATCCCGCGCCAGCGCAGGTAGGCGCGGTTACCGCGGGAAGAGTACCGCCTTATCGGCGGCCACCGCGCCCGGCCTGGTACGCGGACGGCCGATGAGCAGGCGGATCCTGATGCGCTCCAGCACCGCACGAAACTGCCCGCTGTCTCCGGCCTGATCGGGCGTGAGCACGAAGGACAGCGGCTGGCATCGCCGGTCGGCCGACAGATGCACCTTGCTGGTCAGCCCGCCCCGCGAGCGACCCAGCTGGGCCGCCTTAAGCCGGAACCGGTGCCGCCGTCGCAGGCGCCGGCGTGCGATTCCCTCCTCGTCGTCGGCGCCATCGCCATAGGCGTTTTGCCCCTTTGGCGCAGCCCCTTTTCCTGCTCGGCCGCTTCCTGTAGCGCTGCGGCCAGCTCGCCGTCCAGCGCCATCCCAGCAGCGTGATGGTGAGCGCGGGCCGTGGTGGAGTCCGCACTGATCAGGTCGAGGTCGGCCTGCCCGCGAGCTGCGGCCTCAGTGATCATCGCCTGCATCAGCCGCTCGAACACCCCGCTCACCGCCCAGGAGCGGAACCGGTCATGGACCGTGGACCAGGGCCCGAATTCGGCGGCGGGCACGTCCCACCACGGACTGCCGGTACGAAACCGCCACATCACCGCGTTGAACTGCTGCCGCAGATCAGGGATCGGACCTCGCTCACCCAGCGGCAGGTGAGGCTCGATCAAGGACCATTCCTCATCGGTGATGGGGTCTCCACGCGCAATGGCGAAGGCCTACCAGGAGCGCAGACCGAAGCGCGGGCAATCCCTTTGATCTCAACTCCGTACAGGCTCAAGTCGTGCACCTTTCCGGGTGTCGTCGCTTTCAGGGGGTCACTTGGCGCGCCTCACAACATCATGTCCTGGATGGCCGGTATGACGGTTCACGGCGAGCTCCGGTTCGTCGACACCCAGATCGCGCTCGACCTGGATCTCGAGGGCGCCGTGCTCGTAAATCCCGGTGGGGCCGCACTTGACGCACGCGCTTGTAGGCCGCCGAGCTCGCGCTGCTGCCCGGCCGCGATGTGGACGGGGGGTCATTCTCGAACACATCCGAGTGGGGCTGCTGCGTAACGACCTCTGCGGGGTGGGCCTGGCGGGACCGTCATTGTCGCCGGAGCAGCCCGCGTACTGGCAAGTGTGGGCTTCAAGCGGAGGTAGCGCACGTATTTGGCAGGATTAGGCTGGCTGTGTTCGCCCCATGCCGCGGGACCGGCAGCGGGTACCGGCGAACGTGGCGGCCTAAAAATGTGGCCGACCTGGGGAAACGTCATCAAGATCATCCCGCGTGTGTCCCCTGATCATGGTCTTACGGTTGCATGTAGGCACCGTCTGCTGCATACGAAGGACATAAAACAGAAGACCTGCGGCTGTGAAACCGCAGGTCAGGGGCCTGAAATGCCGATCTAGGTGAGTGCCCCCGGCAGGATTCGAACCTGCGGCACCCGCTTTAGGAGTCGGATGATCCTGCGCGTCCCCTTGCGTCCCTGACCAGGCATGATGCTATCGCGCGGCGCGATGCGGGTGCTGTCTGGGAAGGTATTGGGAAAGATCATGACGTGAGAGCGGCCAGACATGAGGCAGGAGCCACGGGCGGTGCCAGTTTCCGGGAGTCAGGTGCACCCCTGACGGCCCGCGATGGCTCTGAGCCACCGTAGTGCTGGGACTGTATGTCATTCCTCATCGTGTGGAGCGCGTACGGGTGTCACCAACGGTGCACTCCGGCAGCCTCAACAAGGGTCAGCGCCGCGCGTAGCGGTGATGTCGCTGGGAGCTGGGGGAGAGCTCCCAGCCTCTCCTGCCCCTCGCCCCTGTCGGTTCTCCGCTAGTCATCGAGCGGACGGATGTGATGTCTCAGCCGGTTGCCCATCCGGCGATCACGCGCAAGGCCCATGCGAAGCCTCGTTAGGCCCACAAGCACCCGCAGAGGCACGGCCGATGTCTGGCGGCGGGCAAGCATCGCAAGGGGCGCCGTAGCCCATGCAGGTGGTTCGAGTGCTTCAAGGGGCGAGTCTGCAGAAGTCTGTTCAGCGTTCACCGCTGACTGACGGGGTGAAGCTTGAGCTGACCCGCAGTCCCGTTCTGCGTGGGCTACGTCAGTTGACGTAGCTGCTGCGGCTATTGCGTGGTCTACGTCATTTGGCGCATTCGGTGGAGGCAGCAGGAGGTTTAGCGTTCCGGTCATCTCCCCATCGAGCCGGGTCGGAATCCCGGGGGATCGGAGGCAATGTCGTGAGCGAAGTGAAGAACATCGTGCTGGTGCACGGTGGTTTCGTCGACGGATCAGGCTGGCAGGGGGTGTACGAACACCTGACCGCCGATGGCTACCGGGTGTATGTCGTGCAGAACCCCACCCTGTCCCTGGCCGACGACGTGGCCGTCACCCAGCGGACCCTGGACGCTCTGGACGGACCGGCCGTGCTGGTCGGGCACTCCTACGGTGGTGTCGTGATCACCGAGGCCGGCACCCACCCGAACGTCGCCGCCCTGGCCTACATTGCGGCATTCGCGCCGGACAAGGGCGAGTCGGTGAACACCTTGATCGCCGACCCTCCGCCCGGTGCGCCGGTGCCGCCGATCCTGCCGCCGCAGGACGGCTTCCTGTTCCTGGACAGGGAGAAGTTCGCCGGGTCGTTCGCCGCGGACGTCCCGGACAGCCTGGCGGCGTTCATGGCCGACTCGCAGGTGCCGTGGGGCGTGGACGCGCTCGCGGGCGCGGTGTCGGAGCCGGCCTGGCGGATCAAGCCGTCGTGGTACCTGGTCGCCGCGGACGACCGGATGATCCCGCCGCCCGCCCAGCGGGCGATGTCGGAGAGGGCCGGGTCGACGGTCACCGAGGTGGCGGGCAGCCACGCGGTCTACGTGTCCAACCCCGCCGCCGTCGCGGCCGTCATCGCTCAGGCCGCGACCAGCATCACAGTCTGAGCCCGCCGTTTCCTCCGGCACCACCCGATTGCCCGTCCTGCCTGCTGGCTCCAGGCGGGACGGGATCACGCAATTCCCCTTGCAAGGAGTCCCGTCATGCTTTCTCGTCTCTTGTTCACCCGTCGCCGGATTCTCGCGTCCGGGGCCGCGGTGACCACCGCGGCGGCGCTCCTCGCGCTGCCCGCTTCGACCGCGTCGGCCACCGGCAACACGAAGGTGAAGCCGACCGTCGTGCTCGTCCATGGCGGCTTCGCCGACGCGTCCGGCTGGAACGGCGTCATCGACCGGCTCCGCAAGGACGGCTACACGAAGATCATCGCTCCGGCGAATCCGCTGCGTGGCCTCCCGACGGACGCGCCGTACCTCGCGTCCGTCCTGAAGTCGATCGAGGGGCCGATCGTGCTGGTCGGTCACTCGTACGGCGGGGCGGTCATCACCAACGCCGCCGCCGGGAACAGCGCGGTCAAGGCGCTGGTCTTTGTCGCGGCGTTCGCGCCGGACGAGGGGGAGCAGCTCGGAGACCTGCTCGGGAAGTTCCCCGGCAGCCTGATCGGCGACTCCGTCCAGGGGGTTCCCTATCCGCTCGCCGACGGCGGGGCCGGTGTCGACCTGTACCTGCGGGCCGACAAGTTCCGGGCCGCGTTCGCCGCCGATCTGCCCAAGGCCACCACCGACCTGATGCAGATCACGCAGCGGCCGTTCGCCCAGCAGGCCCTCACCGACGTCACCACGGCCGCCGCCTGGCGGACGATCCCGTCGTGGGCGATCGTCGCGACCGAGGACAAGGCGATCCCGCCCGCGCTGGAGCGCTGGTTCTACAAGCGCGCCAAGTCTCACGTCATCGAGGTCAAGGGCGCCTCGCACGTCCCGATGATGAGCCACCCCGACATCACCGCGAAGCAGATCGAAGCCGCGGCCAAGGCGACGGACTGATCGACGGCTGCGGGCCTCGCGCCGGAGCGGGGCCCGCCTCCGGGAGCGGGACAGGAACGCGAGGATGTCGAACATGACGGACCTTCGAGAGCGTGACGCGGCGCTGGTACTGGCCGCCCAGGCCGGAGAGGCCGCCGCGGTGGGTGTGCTCCTGGATCGGCACCGGGCGGGCATGCGGGCGGTGGCGTTGAGTCTTCTGGGGCCAGGTCCCGACGCTGAGGACGTGGTGCAGGACGCGGCGCTCACCGCGTTGCGGCGGATCGGGGACATCCGTGACCCGGAGGCGGTGGGCCCCTGGTTGCGGATGATCGTGCGGAACCGGTGCCGCGGCCTGCTGCGCGAGGCGCGGCGGGTCGAGCCCGTGGCTGAGCCGCCGTTGGCGGGCCACGACGCCGATCTGGGCCGGGCGTTGGACGACCACGCCACGCGGACCTGGGTGTGGGAGGCGATCGAGGCGCTCTCTCCCACGTTGCGGCTGCCGCTGATCCTGCGTCACTTCAGCGAGGGCGTGACCGGTTATGAGGCCATCGCCCAGGTGTGCGGCGTGCCGGTGGGCACGGTACGCAGCCGGCTGAGCCAAGCCCGCGCCAAGCTCCTCGACGCTCTCGCCGGCACGGCGCAGAGCGCGTACAGCGGTCTTCGATCACGGACGGAGGCGAGCTGGGCGGAGGCGCGCGACACCCTGACCGCCGCAGAGAGCGGGCGGTTCGGCGCGCTCCTGCGAGGTGAGTGGTCCGCCGAGGTCGCTCTGATGAGTGGAGCCGCGCGGATCGGGGGTGCTGCGCTGCTGGAACGGGCGATGGACCGCGACCTGTCCGCCGGGGTGCGGCAACGGCCGGTCAACGTGGCCGCGTGCCGGACGCTGGCGGTCTGGGAGATGGTCATCGACAATCCTGCGGACGATCCCGCGCACTGCCCGCCGTCGGTCGCCTGGATCATGCACCTGGACGGCGGCAGAGTGACTCAGCTGCGGCTGCACCACCCGCGCCCGCTCCGGCCCGCGGCCGTTCCCGCGGAGCTCCTGGGCATCTGGCCCCATGAGGAGCGAGTGTGATGTAGATCACCTCCTGCCGATCGAACTTTGAGGTCGCGCCGACATCTTGCCGGTGTCCCTGCCCCCAGATTTCGAGTCGGGAGTCCTGATGACCGCATCCACCCCAGAGCCTCTGTCCCAGGGCCTCCACTCCTTCACGGCCGAAGGCCTGACGGTCGCCTTCCACGTGCACGGCACCGGCCCGATCTGCGTGGCGCATCCGGGAGGGCCCGGCTTCACGTGGGACTACCTGCGGATGCCGGAGCTGGAGAGACACCTGACCATGGTCTACCTGGAGCCGATCGGCACCGGGCGATCGGACCGGCTGCCCGCCCACCCGCACGGCTACACCCGCGACCGCTATTCGACCGTCCTCGAACGCCTCCTCCGCCACCTCGGCCGCGGCCCGGTCCACCTGCTCGGCCACTCCCACGGCGGCTTCGTCGCCCAGTACCACGCCGTCCACCGGCCCGGCGGCCTCGCCGGGATCATCCTGTACGAGAGCGCTCCGTCAGCGGGCTCGGAGCACTTCGCCGAGGCTGACCGGAGTCTGCGCGCGCTCCTCGCCGAGCGTCCCGACGCCCGCCCGGAGATTTTGGACGTCTGGGAGTCGGTCCCCACGATCGGTGACGACGCGGCCTTCACCCATGCCGCGCGTGCGCTGTTTCCCGCCTACGTCGCCGACCACCGTGCCCGGGAGGAGGAGTACCGGCCGTTCCGGGACGCGATCACCGGCACCTACATCTCTGGGCTGGACACCGACCAGCGGCCTGAACCGTTCGACGACCGACACGACCTGAAGAGTGTCACGATCCCGGCGCTCGTCATCGTCGGAGCCCACGACTTCATCTGCGGTCCCCGCTGGGCGGCCGAGCTCCACCGGCTCCTCCCGGACTCCCGGCTCCTCACCCTCCACGGCAGTGGCCATTTCGGCCATATCGAGGAACCGGCCGCTTTCGCCGAAGGTGTCGTCTCCTTCGTGACCGGAGGCTGGACAGGTTTCAGCCGATGACGGAAGGTCGCAAGATGGACAGGTTCGGCGCGGGGCAGGATCGGGCCGCCGCAGGGCCGAGGCCGCTGGTCGGCCGAGCGGCTGAGACCCGCCGGCTGGAGGAGTTGATCGCGGGAATCGGCAATCAAGCAGGGAGCGCGCTGCTGCTGGCAGGCGATCCCGGTGTGGGAAAGACAGCGCTGCTGAATCATGCCGCCGCTCACGCGGACGAGGCCGACGGCAGGGTGCTGCGGGCGGCCGGCTCGCAGTTCGAGGTCGAGATCTCCTACGCCGCTCTGAACCAGCTCCTGCACCCGTGTCTCGACGAGCTTGTCCGGCTGAGCCCCCTGTTCGGCGACGCCCTCAACATCGCGCTCGGACTGGCCGCCGGGCCGGCCCCGGCCCAGCTCCTCGTGGCCAACGCCGTCCTGGCTCTGCTGGACCAGGCGTCCGCGCGACGTCCGCTGTTGATCATCATCGATGATCTGCCGTGGCTGGACCGGGCGAGTGCCAGCGTGCTCGGCATGGTCGCCCGCCGTCTGGCAGGACAGCGGGTGGGCATGGTCGCGGCTCACCGTACAGGCGAAGCCCACTTCTTCGACCAGGGCGACCTCCCCATCCTCCTGGTGGAGCCGCTGTCGGACGAGGCCGCGGCGGAGCTGCTGGCCGACCGCTACCCGGTGATGACGCCCCGCGTGCGGCGCCGCCTGCTGGAGGCGGCCCTGGGTAACCCGCTGGCCCTGCTCGAACTCCCCGTCTCCCTCGGCGACCTCACTCACGCCGTCGCGGGAACCCTCCCCACCGCGCTCCCGCTGAGCAGGCGCCTCCAGGACGTCTTCGCCACCCGGGTCCTGGCGCTTCCGGCGCAGGCCTTCGACCTCCTCCTCATGGCGGCACTGGACGGAACCGGCGACCTGCGACTGATCCGCGCGATCGCCGCGGCCCGGTCCGAGGACGGCCTGGGCCCGGCAGAACGCGCCGGACTCGTCCACGCCGACGAACCGACCGGCCGGCTCACCTTCCGCCACCCCCTCCTCCAATCGGCCGTCGTCGACCTGTCGACCAGCGAGCAGCGCCGTCTCGCCCACGCCGAACTCGCCGTCCGCCTCGCCGACCGGCCCGAACGGCACGCCTGGCACCTGTCCGAGGCCGCCCAGGAGCCCGACGAGAAGGTGGCCGCCCTCCTCAAACGGGTCGCCATCGCCAGCCTGCGGCGCGGCGATTCCGTCGGCGCCGTCACCCAGTTGCTGCGCTCCGCCGACCTCAGCCCTGTCGGCAAGGGCCGAAGCGGACGCCTGGCCGAAGCGGCCTATCTCGGCATCATCGTCACCGGCGACCTCCACGACGCCCCCCGCCTCCTCGACCAGGCCCGCCAAGCCCAGCCGGGCCCGGACGACATGCTCTCGGTCGCGGGCGCCCGCGCCTACCAGCTCCTGCACGGGGACGGCGACGTCGACACCGCCCACCGCCTCCTCACCACCGCCGTCAGCGAACACCTCGACCCCTGCCGAGGGGATGACATCGTCGTCATCGAGGTGCTCTACACCCTGCTCATGGTCTGCTTCTTCGGCGGTCGAGCCGAGCTGTGGCCGCCCCTCATCGACGCCGTCGACCGGCTCCGGCCGCGCCCGCCCGAACTTCTGGCGATCCTCTCTCGCACCTTCAGCGACCCCGCCCGCCTAACCTCGGACTTCCTCGACCGCGCCGACGCCGCCGTCGAGAGCCTCGACCACGAAGTCAGCCACGCCCGCATCATCCGCACCGGCACCGCCGTCGCCTACCTCGACCGGCTGTCGGCCTGCCGCGAACCGCTCCAGCGTGTCATCCAGCACGGCCGCGAGGGCGGAGCCGTCACCTCGGCCATCGAAGCACTCTTCCTCCTCGGGCAGGACGCCTTCCACACCGGCCGCTGGGATGAGGCCCAGCAGCACATCAACGAAGGACTCAAACTCTGCGACACCCACGGTTATGGCCTGCTGACCTGGCCCGGCCGACTCATCGACGCCCTCCTGGCCGCCGCCCGCGGCGACTTCCAGCGCGCCGCCGACACCGCGGATCACATGGACGCCTGGGCCGGGCCCCGCCGCGCCGGAATCATCGGCGCCTACGCCTCCCACATCCGTGGCCTGACCGCCCTCGGCCAAGGCGACTTCGACGCCGCCTTCCATCACGCCGCAGCCATCAGCCCGCCCGGCACCCTCAGCCCCTACGACCCACACGCCCTATGGGTACTCGGCGACCTCGTCGAAGCCGCCCTCCACAGCGGACGTCCCGGCCAAGCCGCGGCGCACATCGCCGCAGCCCATGAACTCGACCTCGGCCGGCTGTCCCCACGGCTCCGCCTGGTCATCCTCGCCGGTGCGGCCATCACCGACGCCGACCCCGACACCGCGGCCCTCGAAACCGCCATCACCGACCCAGGGAACGATCGCTGGCCCTTCGACCTCGCCCGTGTCCAACTCGGCTACGGCACCCACCTGCGCCGCGCGAAGCGCGCCGTCGACGCCCGCCGCCACCTCACCGCGGCCACCCAGGCCTTCCGCCGCCTCGGCGCCACTCCCTGGGCGAACCGAGCCGATCGCGAGCTCCGCGCCACCGGCGCCACCGTCCCCAAGAACGCCACCGGCCTGGCCACCCTCACCCCGCAGCAGCACCAGATCGCCCTGCTCGCCGCCGCCGGCTACAGCAACAAGGAGATCGCGGCCCGCCTCTTCCTGTCCCCACGTACCGTCTCGACCCACCTCTACCAGGTCTTCCCCAAACTCGGCATCACCTCCCGAGCCGCCCTCCGCGACGCCCTCACCGACACGGCAGACGAATGACCAGGCGCCGCGAAGTCATGCCGTGAAGGACGAGCCCCTCGGACCGCCCGATCCCACCCGTGGTGCGACGGTCCGAAGGCCGGTAGCGTGCCGGCTGTGACGCTCGCCGGAGGGAATGCGGACCGGTCGTATGGGGACGGCACCTTGCTGGGCCGCGAGCACGAACTGAAGGTCGTCGGGGAGTTCGTACGGCGAGTCGCGGCGAACGGCGATGCCCTCGTGCTCTACGGCGAGGCTGGTGTAGGCAAGACCGCGCTGCTGGAAGCCGCCGAAGAGGCGGCCGTGACACGAGGGATCCCGGTCATCCGGACCGCCGGAGTCGAAGGCGACACGGATCTGGCCTATGCGGCCCTGCATCGCCTGCTGACGCCGTTCCTCCCACGGCTTGATGAGTTGAACCCTGCCCAGCGCGGCACGCTGGCCACAGCGCTTGGACTCGACGACGGGCCGCCTCCCGATCGGCTGGCCGTGTCCAACGCCGTGCTGTCACTGCTCATGCTCGCCCGAGGAGAGGGCACACTCCTGGTCATCGTGGACGACCTGCCGTGGCTGGACCGCATGAGCGCGGCCGTCCTGGCGTTCGTCGCGCGGCGTCTCGACGGACCCCGGATCGGCCTTCTCGCGGCCTTCCGCACAGGCGAGTCGAGCTTCTTCGACGGCGGCGGGGTCACGACCCTCGAAGTGATGCCGATCGGCCGGGCCGCCGCGGCCGACCTGATCGATCAGCGGTTCCCCGGACTGGCACCGCGCGTTCGCCAGCAAGTGTTGGAGGAAGCGGCGGGAAATCCCCTGGCGCTGCTCGAGCTGCCCGCGCGCGTCGTGGATCGGCGCCATGAACGGCCGACGGCCCCGATGACGACGCTGAGTCAGCGGCTGGAGCACCTCTTCGCGGCCAGGGTCGATCCGCTCCCCGCCGCGACCAGGGATGCCCTGCTCCTCGCGGCACTCGACGCGACCGGTGACTTGGGCATCCTCGTCGCGGCCTTCGGAGCGGGCGCCATCGACGATCTCGCCCCCGCGGAGCGCGCCCAACTGATCCGGGTGGAGGCCGAGCGTGGCCGCCTGACGTTCCGGCATCCGCTGATGCGATCCGCGGTGATCGCGATGTCCACTGACCGGGAGCGGCGCGGCCTGCACGCGGCGATCGCGACCCAGATGCCGGACCAGCCGGACCGGCGTGCCTGGCATCTGGCCGAGGCGGCCGAGGCTCCGGACGAGTCGATCGCGGCGCTCCTGGAACAGACCGCCGACCGGGCCCTGCGTCGAGGCGACGCCGTCGGTGCGGTCTCCGCCTTGCTCCGCGCGGCGGATCTCGCTCCCTCGGGCGCGGATCGCGGTCGCAGGCTGGCGCGTGCTGCCTATGTCGGGGCGGAGATGACGGGCGACATCGCCAGCGTGCCCCGCCTACTGGCCGACGCCCAGGATGCCGACCCCGGCGGCGCCGCCACGCTGGCGGCGGCCGTCGCGACGGCCGCGTACCTGATGAACAGTGAGGGAGACGTCGACGCCGCGCACAGGATGGTCCTCGGCGCCATCGCGATCCGCGAGATCCTGGACGGCGATGATCACGGGCTGATCGAAGCGTTGTGGTTCTTCATCGCCATCTGTGTCTTCAGCGGCCGGGCCGAGCTGTGGCAGCCGCTCGACCACCTGCTGAAGCGCTTCAAGCCGCCGCCTCCGCGCTACCTGATCGTGCTGGCCAAGACGTTCGGCGATCCCGCCCATCAGGCGTTGCCGGTGCTCGACGAACTCGACGACCTGATCAGCGGGTTGAACCAGGAGCCAGATACAGCCTACGTGGCCAGGGTCGTCGTGGCCGGAGCCTACGTGGACCGGCCGCGTTCCTGCCGCGGGCCCATGCGGAAGGTCATCGAGCACGGCAGGGAAGGCGGTGCGATCACCTCACAGCTCCAGACCCAGGTCGTCCTGGCCAACGACGACTTCTTCGCCGGCCTGTGGAACGAATCACTGGAGTTGTGCGAGGAGGGCGTGCGGCTCTGTGACGAGCACGGCTACGCGCTCTTCCGATGGCTGTTCGTCCATCAGGATGCGGTGATCGCCGCCGCGCAGGGCCGTTTCGACCACGCCCAGGCCGCCGCCGAGGCGATGACCCGCTGGGCCGCGCCGCGCGGGGTCGGACTCCTGCTCGCCTACGCTCACGGCATCGACGCCCTCCGTGAGCTGGGCAGAGGAAGGTACCAACAGGCCTTCGCCCACGCATCCGCGATCAGTCCCGCCGGGACACTGCGGCCCTACGTCCCCTACACCCTGTGGACCGCTCTCGATCTGGTCGAGGCGGCGGAGCGGTCCGGCTCACTCACCGAGGCCGCCCGGCATGTCGCCGCCCTCCAAGAACTGGACATCCCCGCGTTCTCCCCACGCCTGGCGCTCGTCACCTCGGGAGCCGCGGGCATGGTGGCCCGCGAGAGCCGGTTCGCCGAACATTTCGAAGAAGCGCTCGCCGTCGCCGGAGCGGAGCAGTGGCCCTTTGAGCAGGCCCGGATCCAGCTGTCCTACGGACGACGCCTCCGCAACAGCCGCGCCACCGTGGAGGCGCGCAGGCAGCTGAGCGATGCCTTCGACGGCTTCCAACGGCTGGGTGCCGCGCCGTGGTCCGCCCTGGCGGGCAGGGAACTGCGGGCGGTCGGCGGCACGCCAGGGAGGTTCGACGCCGGCGGCCCCGACGCGCTGACACCGCAGCAGCGGGAGATCGCGATGCTGGCGGCAGCAGGTCTGACGAACAAACAGATCGCCGAGCGGCTTCTCTTGTCGCCCCGCACGGTCAGCACGCACCTCTACCAGATCTATCCCAAGCTCGGCGTGACGACCAGAGCCGGACTGCGGGACGCGCTGAACGGGGACGAACCCCGGACAGGGTGAGGCATGCCTACCGCGATCTGCGTCATTTGACGGAATCGGCGGGGTCGCCGTCGGGCCTACCCTGGCGACAGGGCGCGGGAGGAGGCGAGCGTGCTGTACGGCCGGGACGGCGATCTGTCTGCCATCGGCGGATTCGTCGAGGCCGCCGTCGACCAGGGCGGCGCATCCCTCATGATCACCGGAGAGACGGGAGTCGGCAAGAGCGCGGTCCTGCACGCCGCGGCGACCCGAGCGGCGGCCGGCGGATTCCGAGTTCTCCGGGCCTGCGGAACGCCCTTCGAAGGGGACCTGCCCTTCGCGGGGCTCCATCAGCTTCTCCATTCCCTGCTCGACGAACTCACCCGCCTTCCCGAGCGGCACCAGGGCGCTCTCACGACCGCCTTGGGCCTGGCCTCCGGGCCGGCGCCGCGGCAGCGCGCCATCGCCGACGCCACCCTGGCCATGCTCCGGCACGCCTCGCGCCCCCGGCCCCTCCTGCTGGCGATTGACGACCTTCCTTGGCTGGACTCCGGAAGCGCCATGGTGCTGCGCTCGCTCGATCTGGCGGGCACCCGGATCGGGATGCTGGCCGTCACGAGGGACACTCACCAACCGAGAGCCCCGCGCGTCCACGACCTCGCCCCGTTGGACGACCAGTCGGCCTCCGCGCTGCTTGCGGACCGCTTCCCCGACCTGCCCTCCCCGGTGCGCCGACGCCTTCTGGCCGAGGCCCGCGGCAACCCCTTGATCCTCCGGGAACTGCCGACCGCCCTCTCCGCGGACCAGATCTCCGGATACGCACCGCTGCCGCGGTTCCTTCCACTCAGCCAGCGCCTCCAGGCGATCTTCGCTTCCAGAGTCGCCGACCTCCCTCAGACCAGTCGACAAATACTGCTGTTGGCGGCCCTGGACGGCAGCGGAGAAATCGCGGCATTTCAGTCGCTGCTACCCGGCCAAGTGGTGACCGAAGCCCTGCGGGACGCGCGCGAAGCCGGACTGATCAACCTGGATCCAGCGGCGGTGCGCCTGACCTTCCGCCATCCACTGATCCGCTCCGCCGTCCTGGAGCTGTCCACGGCCGCAGAACAACGCAAAGCTCACGAGATGCTCGCCACTCGGCCCGACGGAGACGAGGACCGCCGCATCTGGCATTTCGCGGAAGCGGCGATCGAGCCGAACGAGCACGTCGCCTCCCTGCTGGAACGGCTGGCCCACCGGACACGAGAACGTGGCGACCTCACCGGTGCCGTCGCCGCGCTCACCCGGGCCGCGACTCTCAGCCCGGACCGTCGCGACCGCAGCCGCAGAGCAGCCGAAGCCGCCTATCTCGGCACCGACGCCACGGGAAACCTCCGCGACGCGCCCCGCCTCCTGGAACACCTGCCGGCCAGCGGCACCGACGCCGCCTCGTTGATGACCGCGATCGCGACGGCCCAGCACCTCCTGTTCAGCGGCATCGGCGACGTCGACGGGGCGCACGGGCCGCTGGCCAAGGCCGTCGACGCCGGGCTGACCCAGCCGGACATACCGCGCGAGATCCTTCATGAGGGCCTGTACACGCTGACGTGGATCAGCGGTTTCGCCGCCCGCCCGGACCTCTGGACGCCACTCCGGCTCGCCACCACGCAGCTGGCTCCGCCAGTCCCGGATTCCTTGTCACTGCTCATCAGTTGCTTCGCCGATCCCGCGCTTCACGACCCCGGCCGACTCGATGACGCGATCGCCCGGCTCGCCGCGGCCGGCCCCGTCGAAGTGATCCGGATCGGCATCGCCGCCCAGTACGTCGGCCGTCTGGAGGAATGCAGAGCGGCATTGCTGCGCCTGCTGGAGGACCGCCATGCGGACGAGCACCTGACGCTGGCCATCCACGCCATGAACCTCCTCAGCCGGCACTGTTACGAATCCGGCGCGTGGGATCAGGCCGCCCACCTCAGCGAGGACGGGTTACGGCTCAGCCGCCGGCATGGCTACCACCTCCTGGCTCAGATGTTCCTCCACCGCCAAGGCATGCTCGCCACCGTGCACGGTGACACCGACCGGGCAGGAGAACTCGCAGATGAGATCACCCGCTTCGCCGCGCCCCGCCGCCTCCAGCTCCTCCGCATCCTGGCCGCCGAGATCAGAACGCGGGCCGCTCTCGCCAGAGGCGATTACGAAGCGGCGTTCCTGCACGCGACCTCGATCGCGCCCGCAGGCGACCGCGCGCATCTCCAGGGGCCCGCTCTGTGTCTGGTCCCCGACCTCGTCGAAGCCGCCGTCCGCTCCGGCCGCCCCACCGAGGCCGAAGCCCACGTCGCGGCGCTGAACCGGGCCCACACGGCCGAGCTCTCCCCGAGGCTGGCCCTGATGACCCATGGTGCGACGGCCATGACCTCCGCCGACGACCGTTTCGAACAGGCTCTGACCCTGCCCGAAGCCGCAACCTGGCCGTTCGACCTGGCGCGCATCAGGCTCTTCTACGGCGAACGCCTCCGACGCCTCAAGGCCACTCAGTCGGCCCGCGACCACCTCACCGCCGCCCTCGCGACCTTCACCCGGCTCAACGCCGCCCCCTGGGCCGAACGAGCCCGCAGCGAACTCCGGGCCACAGGACTTCTCCCCGCCCCGACCGGCGACACCCGCCTCTCACCCCAGCAACACGAGATCGCGACACTCGCCGCCGCCGGCATGACCAACAAACAGATCGCCCAGCGCCTGAACCTGTCCCCGCGCACCGTCTCCACCCACCTCTACCAGGTCTTCCCCAAGCTCGGCATCACCTCCCGCGCTTCTCTCCGCGACGCACTCCAGCACCCCGGGAATCCGCCCTGACCGGCACCACGATCGCCTCACCGCATGGTTCGCCCGTCAGTGAGCGCCCCCTGCCGCGACCTTCAGCTGGCACCTGATAGCGGCCCTCGGCCTGTAGCGCGGCCACCGTCAGCCCCAGATAGTCGCTGGTCCAGGTCACGACCGCGTTGGTCCGCATGGTCAGGCGCCATGCCTGCTCACTCTGCCCGGTGAGGTGCGGGCTGTGGAAGGCGCCGCCGGAGCGTAGCGCAGTTCGCGGCGCAGCGCGTGCAGGCTCTCGCGCTTGTCCAGCTGCCTGGCGATGCGCCGCCGGCAGGCCTCGCCGAACAGGTAGCGGGCGGGGTAGACGGTACGGAGAATCACGCTGTACTCCTTCAGCGCCGCCGCCATCGCGTTCTGCCGAGAGGAGGCCGACAGCTTGCCCACGATCCTTTGAGGACCTGACGCAGGCCGCTACGGAACAGCTGTCCAGGTCCACGGTCTGGAGCCGTGCCGGCCACGCAGGCACGCCAACCTCAGCAACACCTCGTCATGCCGAAGCGGATTCTCGGCGGCCACCTGGGCGGCCATGCAGGTCATGCGGAACTCGCGGATGTCCCGGAGCGTCTCGAACCCTGCCCATGCAGTGACGTCTCGCCCGTACGTCCTCGCGAAGGTGTCGTAGTCCTCGGCGGTGATGCCGGCCAGGGTGAAGGCTTTCACTGCTGTGGAGGTCAGGTCCCATTCAGGCGGGCCGATTGAGCAGCGTTCCAGGTCGAGCAGTACGGCCGTGTCGGCATCGGTGCTCACCACGTTGCCTATCCATGCGTCGCCGTGTACGACCGTTTCCGGCAGGCCCTCGGGCAGGTCCACGTAGCGTGCCTTCAGCTCGTCCAGGTGGGTGCGCATCCACGCCCGGTCTGCCTCGGTGAGGGTGATGGCACGGTCGATTCGTTCGGCGAGTCGTACGAACGGGTCCAAGCGGCCGATGTCGAAGTCGGTCGGTGGGGGGAGGTCGTGGAGGCGGCGTAGCGCGGTTGCGACTTTGAGGGCCGTCCCGTGTCGGTGGGGTGGGAGTTCTTGCCACCAGGTGACTGCTCGGCCGTCGACCTCGATGGGCTGGTCGATGTCTGGCCATGCTTGGACGGCGGGTACGTGGTTGGCTTTGAGCCAGCGTGCCACTGCTACCTCGCGGGCTGCGGCGGCGACCTGGTCGCGGCGGGAGATGCGGGCGACGATGCCGCCGGGGAGTCGGAAGAGGGCGTTCTCGCCGAGGCGCATCAGCTCGGCGCCGGATGGGTCCAGGCCGGCGCGGCGGCTGGCTACGTCGAGGACGGTCCACGCGGCCGTTTCGGCGTCGCTGGTCTGGGTCATGTCTGGACGGCCTCCCGGATCCGGTGACGGAGCAGGGCCACTGGTGTCCGGGTCTTGTGGGGGAGGGCGAACTTGGCGAGTTCCTTCATGTCGTCCTGGGCGCGGCGGGAGCGCACGGTGCCGGCGTCGGTGACGGCTCGTCCTCCGATGGAGGCGGCTTCCTCGGGATCGCCGGTTGCCATGGTGAGGGAGGCCAGCTTGATGCCGCTGATCGCGCGGGAGCGGACGTAGGCGGGGGTGTGGCCGGCCACGGCGTTCGCCAGCCTCGTCGATGCCTCGCCCAGGTACCTGTTGTCGATCGCGTCGCCGGTCGGCTTGCCGGTTGTTGTCCTGTCGATGATGACCAGGTCGAACAGGGCGTGGCCGGTGTCGCCTGAGTGCTGGGCGGCGTCGTAGTAGCGCATCCAGGGCTGCTCTTCGCCGGGGCGGATGTGGTCGTATTCCGTGTCCGCCTCTGCGATGGCCTTCAATGCTTCCTGTGTCCGGCCCAGCTTGGCGAAGGCGCGTGCCTGGGCTCCGCGCAGCATGGCTCGTTCGGCGGCTGTCAGGCGGTCGGCTCGTACCATCGCGAACTCGACCAAGGTCAGCCCGTTGTCGGCGTCGCCGCACCAGATGGACTGTCGTGCCATGGAGGAGAGCACTTTGGCTCGGAGGTGCCAGTCGTTCGCCTGTTCGGCGCAGGTGAGTGCGAGGGCGAACATGCGGCGAGCGTCCTCGTGGGCGTAGGCGTCGAAGGCCATGAACGCGGCGGCGTGGGCCAGCCAGCCGACTGCGGCGTACAGGGGAGCGTGCAACTTGGACGGGCAGCGGGACTGCTTCAGGAGGCCGACCGCGAAACGCAACTGCCCGACGACGGCCTCGCGCACCAGGCCGCCGCCGTAGGTGTGGTCCCAGGTGGTGAAGACGTGGGCGATGTTGCGGAGTTCGGCGATGTCAGATGGCTGGATGACGGACGGTGCCGCGATGGCCTGGGCGGGCAGGGCCAGCTCGGCGAGGGGGATGGCGGCGGCTGCCCCGAGCGCAGTGCGAATGAAGCCTTTGCGATCCACATCTGTCACGGTAACGACCGAGTTGGCACGCCGGGATCTGTTGAAGCCCAGGTCCCTGTCACGTTCGGCGCCGAGAATGGCACGGAACGCTTCCCGGTAGTGAGCGTTGGGCCAGCGCACTTCGCCGCGTTCCAGCTTGCCGATGTACTCCTGGGTCAGGCCGCCGTGTCGGTGGTGGTTCTCGAACAACCAGGCGTTGACCAGGTCTGCCAGCTCCTGGCGCGAGGCGTGCTCGCCGGGGTCGGCAGGGGATGGCAATCGCTCACGCGCCTGCTGCAATAGCAGATTCGGGTCTGACATTGGCTGCCTCCCTCTGAGCGCATCGTCGCATAGTGGTGCGTCCGCGGCCCCACCTAACTGACCGAGATCTGACCGTGGTCTGACTCTTGACTGCCTGCCTCGCTGGTGTTCCCCCCTGAGCCGTACGAATCCAAGGTGGAGGAGAACCGTCACCGTAAGTGAGGAGCAGAACACGATGCAGGCCCTCAACGCGGCCCTCCGCCCCACCTTCCATCAGCCGGCCGAGGCGTCCGTGTTACCGAGGCGATCGGCGCTGCTCGCTCTTCTCATGTCGAGCGATGCCGGCCGGACATGGCAGCTGAGCGGCACGCTCGACCTGCCCGCCGACCGGTACGACGCCGTTGCACGCCTCTTCCTCATGACCGCGATGAGTACGTCGGCCAACGAGGGCGTCACCCAAGTGGTCTGGCAGGCACAGGTGTGGGCCGTCGACGAGGGCGAAGCGCCCGCCGCGGACACGCCGCCGCTCGTTTCGTTGCGCAGCGACGGCCGGCTCCCGCAGGTGGGCCTCTCACATCAACTTCCGTCCCCATGACATCCGCCGAGGCTTCATGAACACCGACCCTCCATCCTTCGCGAGCGGCCTACCGTTCGTCCCGGACGAGCTCGGATGGGCGTGGGCCGCCCACCTGCAGCACCACGCCTGTGGCCAATGGCTCGTGCGTTGGGATTCCGGTAGCCAGCACTTCACCGCTGCCTACCTCGGCGAAACGGCCGAGGACGGTAGCTACCGGAAGGCCCTTACTCCTCAAGGGCTATGGGAGCGCATCCTCGCGTTCGACCCCCTACATCCCCTCGTGGACCTGGGCAGTGACCATGCTGATGATGCTGGCGCTTGGCAGCCGCGCATCGGCTCAGTGCGGCATACCGATTTCCTGTGGAGGGCCGGATGATGCGGCCATTCGTGACCCGCCTGGACGACGGCAACCCAGCGTGGCCTGCGTCGGTCGCAGGTGACGGCATGGCAGTGCCTACCTTCGATGAGCCGCCAGGCGGTTGGGGCCGCTGGACGGTCGTGATGTGCAAGCCCGACGCGACGGACCGCGGGCTCGTCAGGCCGATCCTCCAGTGGATCGACGGCACTGTGACCATCGTCCGGACCCGAGAAGTGATCGTCACCGCCCGGCAGATCCTCGCGCACTACGCCGACATGCTGGAGCTCCGGCATCGCTTTCCGTTCGACGTCCGTGCCGACCTCATCGGTCACTACGTCGGCTCCACCGTGACGGTGGCACTCGCTCGCGGGGAGACGAACGACACCGCCCAGCAGGTACGGGACCTGCTCGGTCACTACGACCCGTCTCGTGCTCCGTCCATCACGATCCGCGGCTTCTATGGCGACGACAGCGCTGAGAAGGCCGCTGCCGAGGGGCGGCTCATCCGCAACCTCGTCCACTCCAGCGACAATCCCGCCGATGCCGCGGCCGACTTCAAGATCTGGTTCGGCGAGTCGTACCGGGACATCCTCCACCAGGAGGCGTACCCCCGATGAACCAACCCGCCGCCGGCCCCGGGCAGCTCCGCGTGGTGCCCGGGGCTCAGGAACTGGAAGACGTCTCGGGGCGTACTGACCAGATGCTCGGCCGGAGAGCTGGAGCGATGGATGCCGCGCAATGAAGCCACGAGGGCCGGGAGGGCCTCTGACGGCGCCCCGACTCGGCCTCCGGCTCCAGAAAAGGATGCATGGCCATGTCCGGGGTTCGCCCCGCATCCACCACGCCTCGCCCACGGCAGGACATCGTTCCTCGACTGGACGCCAGACAAGCCCGCGCAGTCCCGAACGCTCGACTACACATGCGCATGCCAGCCGATCGTCTACGAGTTAGTGGCGTGCGGGGGCAGCTATCGAATCCGCCGAACGGAGCGGACGGCACCTCCTCGCGTGACGTATGCCGGCCCATGGCGCCGTCAGGCGGCGGGTCGCATCTGGGCGCAGCTTCTCTCGGGCGAGGTGAGCTTATGTCCCTGACGGCCTCTGTGAAGAGACACGCGAACCCGCTCAGGCCCTGTCGTCCTAGCCTTGAGTCTTGTTGCTGCTCGCAAGGGAGCCCCATGACGCAAGGCAAAGCTCAGCCCACGTACGCCACCATGGCTCAGGATCTCCGCCGCCGGATCACCACGGGGGAGTACCCGCCAGGCGGGATGATCCCGTCGGAGGCGGCCTTGATGGCCGAGTTCGGCGTGGCCCGCGGCACCGTCCGCCAGGCGCTCGCCGAGCTGGAGCGCGAGGGCCTGGTCGTCAGCCAGATGGGACGAGGCCGCAAGGTGCAAGGCCAAGCCGCGCCGGACGTACAGCCGAACACCCGCTACGAAGACGTGGCGAACCAGCTCCGCGCGGCCATCAAGGCCGGCGAGTTCGCGCCGGACGTCCGTCTGCCTGGCGAACCTGTCCTGGCGGCAAGGTTCGGCACGGCACGCATCACGGTACGCAAGGCCCTGGAACTGCTTCAGCAGGAGGGCCTGATCGTCGTCATCCCCAGCAAAGGCCGGTTCGTGGCCACCAAGCCACCACCTTCAGACAGGAACAGCGAGGACTAGTTCATGACGGAGTCCAACACCGCACGAGGCTTCTCACTGCAAGACGCACAAATGGCGCTGATGGCGGTCTGCCATGACGTCGGACTGAACAGCCGGGACGCGGTTCCTCTGCGAGTGGGGGAGAACATCCTGTTCCGCCTCGCATCCGCTCCGGTGGTGGTGAGAATCGCTCGCAGCGTGGATCTCCTGAGTGACGTCCGGAAAGAGGTCGCGATCGCACGCTGGCTGGAAGCGGTCGACTTCCCGAGCGTGAAGCTCCTCCCTGACTGTCCCCAGGCACTCGTCCAAGAGGGCCGCGTGGTGACGTTCTGGCAGCACGTGGACAGTGATGGCCCCTCTCCGGGCTTCGGGGACTTGGCAGCGATGCTGAGAGAGCTCCACGCCCTACCCAAACCGGTGGGCCTGGTCTTGCCCTTGTTCGACCCGTTGGGTCGCGTAGAGGACCGCTTGAACTGCGCCCCGAGCGTTTCAGAAGGGGACATCGAGTTCCTGCGTCGGCGCATCAAGGAGCTCTACGCCGAATACAACGCTCTGGAGTTCGCGCTGCCCGTCGGCCACATCCACGGCGACGCTCACAAGGGCAACCTGCTACGCCGTACAGACGGGAATGTGATCATTCTCGACTTCGAGAGGTTCGCTTTCGGCCCCCGCGAATGGGACCTCAGCACAGCCATCGGGGTTCCTTTCCAGGGCTTCCGCTGGCTCAGCTCTGAGGAGTACACACAGGCTGTGGACGCCTATGGCTTCGATATAGCAGAGTGGCATGGGCTGCACACACTCCGTCGAATTCGCGAGATCACCATGACCACTTGGCTCATGCAGAATGTGGACCACGGCCCAGACATCAGAGCCGAGTTCGACCGTCGTATGGCTTCGCTCGTGCACGATGACTTGCCTCGTAACTGGCGCCCCTTCTAGCGCGAGATCATGAGATGGTAGATTGAATCCCGTTCGGTCCTAGACCGAAACTCGCTGGATATCTACTTGTGCAGAACAAAGCTATCGCGTGCCGTATAGCGAATAGCGGTATGCATCCGGAAAGCCCCGCGCCGGTTATTGTGTGCAGCGAGATCATCATGAACGATCCTAATCATGCGATCCTCTCACTTAGGTGACTTACGCCGCTCCCGACTCGCTCTCACCGCAGCCGCCGGCCTCCTGATTCTCACTGGCCTCGACGCCACTCCAGCTCAGGCCGCACCCGAACCCGCTGCAACGGTCGTGTTCACCGTCGATCAGCAGCCGAAGGTCCAGCGCCCCACGCTGGAGCGGCTCAAGCGGCAGGCGAGGGTCAAGGGCATCACTCTGGAACAGGCGATTCAGTCCTACGCTGATCAGAAGCAGAGGACTGACCTTGCTGCAACGGCGAATCGACCGGATGGACCGGTGACCTACCCGAACGTCAAGATCGATGACCTGACCGTCGTCGAGATCATGACGAGCCTGAAGGGGCAGGCGGAGTCCGAAGGGATCTCCCTCAGCGAAGCCATCGACCGGGATGGAGCATGGCCGAGCAGTAAGCAGGCGATCCTTCAACTGCGGCGAACCTACGCCACTGAGTGGTCCGGCGTCGAGCGGTCCGACGACGGGCGAAGCGTTTGGATCGGCTTCAAATCAGCGATTCCGGCGGAGGTCGCGACCAAGGTCAGGTCCTTGCCGATGCAGGTGGAGCTGCAAGGCCAGCTCGGCTATTCGGAGATCGAGCTGCGTCAAGCCAAGGAGCGCGTCCACCGGAGTCTGAGGAGTGATCCATCGCTCAAGGACATTGCAAGCTTCTACGACGCCAGGACGGGCACCGTGCACTCCCTGGTGGTGCCCTCGGACACGGCACGGACGTCACTCAAGGCCGACGTTCTCCGCGCGACTGCCACTTCAGCAGTGGCCAACCCTGCCATCAAGGTCAACATTGAGCAGGCTGCCGGCCCGATGGCGACCCCATACGACAATTACATCCGGGGCGGAGGCACGCTAGGAAGCTGCACTTCCGGCTTCAACCTGGTCAGGCTCAGCGACTACAACAACAGACGGCACGGCACCGCAGGGCACTGCGCATCCACAGAGGTCAGGACCTACTGCAACCAGTCCGGCGACGGCGGGAACTGCGACACCACGCGCCTCTACAGCTTCTACCAGAGCACCTACGGCGACCTGGCCGCCTATACCCCCAGCACGCTGACACTGACACGAACCTTCTACTGCGCCGGAGGCTGCAAGGCGTACGTCGAAGATGAGGACCCAGGCCCAGTGGTCGGAGACTCGGTGTGTAAGTTCGGTGCCCTCACTGGCCGCACGTGCGGCAAGGTCCGCCGGTTGGGTTATGCGACAGGCGTGTACAGCGACATGACCGTCACCGACATCCCCGCAACGTCAAACTCCTGCTGGCACGGCGACAGCGGCAGCCCGTTCTGGTTCGGGGATGCAAATGCCTACGGCATTCTCTACGGCAGTGGCTACATCAACTCCACCACCACAGGCTGCGCTTTGACTCACGTGGAGAATCTGCCTCTCGCTCTCAATTTCCACGTTTGGACGCTGGCCAACAGCCAGTAGTCCTACGATGGCCAGGTCGGTCGGACGGCCTGGCCATCGCCTCGATTGTCCTCGCCGCCTTGGCAACGGAGGTCACCATGAAGCACTCAATGGTCGCTACTTTCGTTGTCGTCGTCGCAGCCACGTCGGCATGCACGTCCGACTCTCTTCTCGCACAGAAATCCCCCGTCGTCAGCACCACACTGGAGCGGCAATGTTCTACTCAGTTGTGTCGTTGGACGGTCGGCACTGATCCCGCGATCCTCGTTCAGGAGGGCAACGGAAGCCAGTTGATGCCTCTGGAGGCACGGCTGGAATGGATCGATGGAGAATCCTGCCTGGTTATGGTTGCAAAAGATGAGCGGCGCACACGGACAGTGATTCCCATGTGGCCGAAAAGCGCTGTGCCCATTCGTGCCGGCGGAAGACGCGGCGTCACGGTACCAGGAGTAGGGCGTTTTCTGGATGGAGACGCTCTCAAGGGTGGCGGCACCTGGATCTTGCCGAACTTCACGCCGTCTTACCGCTTCGCCGGTCCACCGCCAGCCCGATGCGGCAAGCACGATGGATACTTCATGATCGACGCGATGGGGTTGACACGCGCGTAGCGGCGTCACGATTAGCGCCTGAGTGCATCTCACCGTTGCGACTTTGGACGTCGGCATACCCCCGAGCGCTGGCTCTGCCTGCAGTTCGTGGGGTCATCTTGCTGCTACGGCTTCTGAACGTGCCCGTGTCAGCGACGCCTCGGTGTAGGTCCTGAAATCCCGTACCAGCGGATCGTTCTGGAAGCGGGCGAGCTGGCCTATGAACTCCCGGACATAGCGGCGGGTACGGGCCGACCGGAGGTCGGCCACCGTTGCTACAACCTCGCGAGCCACGGCGATGCCCTGCTCCAGATCGCCTCCTGCCACGTGACTCGTGGCGAGAATGGTTCGCACGAACGACAGGCTTCGCACGTAGAGGCTTTCCGAGAGCTTCACGCTTTCCAGCACTTGGTCTCTTGCTCGATGGTGCTGTCCCAGGTCGCGAAAGCAGTGAGCGAATTCGGCCGCCAGCTCGGCCTCGTCGAAGTACTTGAGCCAGACCGGGTCGTCCTCGGGATTCCGGCGCTCGAACCATCGCTCGGCCTCACCCAGCGCACGACTACAGCCGACCTGGTCGCCCTGGGAGGCGAGCGCGCGAGCCTCCATCGCGTTGAACAGGGCCATGGCCGTCGGAGTGGACGCGCCTTCGGCGCCCATGCGTGCGGACCTGGCGAGGTTTGCGGCCATGCCGTAGTGGCCGAGGTAGTTGGCCTGGTGGCTCATGCCGGCCAGGATGCGGCCGCCGAGCATCCGGTCGCCTGCCTCGCGGGCCAGCATGAGCGCCTTGGTCATGTACTGCTGGGCCAGGCCGTGCAGCCCTGTGTCGTATGCCATCCAGGCGGCCAGACGCAGCATGGCCGCCGTCTCCGAGAGGAACTGCCGGCCGAGCGTCGTGTCCGGGCGTACGTGCTTGAGCAGCGGCTCGATTTCCATGGCGATGTACTGGACGACCGTGGAACGGGCGTGTCCGCCGCCGAACCGATAGTCGAGCTTGGCGAACAGGGCGGTCGTCTCTCGTACGGCTTCGACGCAGCCCGCAGTGATCAGGCGGCCTTCGGCGCACGACCGTACCGAGCCCTCAGGCGTCACCAGCCACGTGACCATGGAGTCGTTCCAGGTGTTGGGGGACACCTCGCTCTCCACCACGCGGGGATTCGACGACAGATCTCCTGAGATCAGGACCGTCACATCGTCAGCGAAGCCGCCGGCCTGCTGCTGGGAGGGGACGACGAAGGGCGTCGCCTCGGCGTACATCATGCCGATGTCGCGGACGCTGACTCGCTCGCCCAGCTTGCGGCCGAGGGCCTCGGCGATGAAGTGCGGGGTGAGTCCGCGGGGGTGCATTCCGTCGAGCCAGCGTTTCACCGACACGTGATCGCAGCGGATGTCGGCGCCATGAGTCGTGGCCACGTCCTGCACCCGTCGCGCCAGGGCCTTGTTCGAGCACGCGGCTCTCGCCATGACCGCCGCGAGCTGGTGATTCGGCTCTCGGAGCTTCATGGCACTCCCGTCGCGCAACGGCTTCACAACCCTGGGTGATCACAATGTCGCAGACAGTTTGCACCCCATCCGGGCCGTAGTGCACCCACCTTCGCTCAATTGCACCGTCTTTTGAACGCTGCCGCACCCCCTGACCTGCGCGGTTTTCTGGTGCCACGAACACGGCGGGTCCCGAAAGGACCTTGACGGACCCGCCGAGCCTGTTCTATACCTGTACAGGACAGTCTTTCGTGAGGGGGGCTGCCATCAGGAGAAACAGGCTTCGCGACGACCAGAAGGGACCACCGCCCGATGCCTGCTCTCCGACCCCGCCGTTTCCTGCCCACGGTGCTGATGATCGTCGCGGCCTTCTTCGTGGTCACTCAGCCGCACAAGGCCGCGGTCGCCGTCAACACCACCGTGGACGCCGTACAGAAGGTCGCCCAAGCCCTGACCGTCTTCAGCGACGGACTCGGCTGAACCACACCAAACGGAAGAAGCCGGGGCGCGGCCCAAAGTCGCCAAACCTGATCCGCGCCCCGGCACCCCTTAGAAGAGGTGTCTCAACTATGACCCACGGGTCCAGCAACACACAGCCCACGTCCGACCTCGACCTGCCCATGCGGGCCGTGACCTGGACCGCCATCCAATGGACCTGCCTCGTCTGCGGTGGCGCCGAGGAGATCGACCCGGCCGAGGAGGCGCCCACTCCGCCGATCTGCCCGTCCTGCCACCAGCTCGCCGTCGCCGAGGCCCTCGCCACCCTGCTGGGGGTGCGCCGATGAACGAGGTGACCACCAGCCGGGGCGACGAGCAGCTGTCCGACCTTCGCGATGTCCTGCTGAACGCCGACCCGGCCTGCGAGAGCGACGACGCCGAGCTCTTCACCGGCCCCGACCTGTTCGAGCCCGAGCCGGACGACGTCCGGGAGGCCCGCGAGGCGAAGGCCAAGGCGCTGTGCGCCGAGTGCCCGGCCCGCGCCGCCTGCCTGGCGTACGCGCTGGCCGTGGTTCCCGAGGCCGGCGTCTGGGCCGGCCTGACCGTCGAGGAGCTCCGCGACCTGCGGGAGGTGGCCGCCTGATGGCTCGCTTCCAGTGCGCCGACTGCGGCCGGCGCTCCCGCAGCCCGTTCGGGTGCCGCGGCTGCGGCGTCCGTCGCCAGGTCGAGGTCTGTACGGCTCACGGCACCCGTTGCCTGCCCGGCTGCCGTATGTGCCGCATCCTCGCCCGCTCACAGTCCGGCATCTGAAGGGAGGTCACATGAACGCCATCCGCCTTTCGCCGTGGCCGGGCACGTGCTGCCCACGCTGCAAGGCCCAGCTCGACGGCGGCCCCGTCCAGTTCTACTGCGCGGCCTGCCGCCGCTCGGTGTTCGCCGCCGACCTCGACCCCGAGATTCACGTCCCGCTCAGGAGAACCGCATGATCACTGTTCTGCTCTATCTGGTGGTGTTCGCCGCCGGCTTCCTGGCCTGCGAGCTGGTACGCATCGCCCAGGAACGGTTCCGGATCCACCAGGTCGTACGCTTCAGCGTCCACTCCGCCGGATCGCCCGACAAGGTGCTCCGCGTCTGGTCCAGCCGCCGCGCCAACTGGTGCAACCGGCCCAGCTGCCTGCGCTGCTGGGGACGGTGGGGCCGATGACCGCCGCTGTCTACGGGCCTCGTCCGCTGAGCGAGGGCGAACAGACCGCCGTCTCGGTCACCGCCGCCGCGGTGGCGAGCCTGGGCCTGCTCGGCTTCGTCATCAGCTTCGCCACGGTGGCCAGGGCCGCCGAACCGTCCTTCGGCTGGTTCGCGTGGATCGTTCCACTCGGGATCGACCTCGGCATCGCGGTCTTCTCGGCGCTCGACATCGTCCTGGCCAGGCTCGGCATGCGCCTCCGCCTGCTCCGACTCGTGCCCTGGGCGCTGACCGCCGCGACGGTCTATCTCAACGTGGCCGCCGAGGACACCCTGTTCGGGATTATCGCCCACGCGATGCTTCCCGGCCTGTGGGTGGTGGCGGTGGAGGTCGGTGCGTACGCCATCCGCAAGCGTGCCGACCTGACCAGGCCCGACCACATGGAGTCCATCCGGCTCTCCCGGTGGGTGCTGGCCTTCCCGTCCACGTTCGCGCTGTGGCGGCGGATGGTGCTGTGGGAGATCCGTTCCTACCCGAACGCCCTCGGCCGCGAGCGCGACCGCATCCTCGCCCGCACCGACCTTCAGGATCGGTACGGCCGGCTGTGGCGCTTCAAGGCCACCCGCCGCGAACGAGCGCTCTACCGGCTCGGCGAGCTGACTCCTGACCGGATCCGACTCGCGCCCGTTCCCGAGCGTCCCGCCCTGCCACCGAAGCCCAAGCACAAGGCAACCAAGAAGACCGCCCGACGACCCCGTGCCGACGTGGACGACCTGATGCCACTCGGCCGGCAGATCGCCGCCGACCACGAGACGCGCAAGGTCCAGCTCACCCGTGACCGGCTTCGGGATGCCATCCGGCAGACCGGTCAGTCAGTCTCCACCGACCGCGCCGGAGCACTCCTGGCCCGCCTGCGGACGGAAGGACCGCCGGACCGGACCCCGACCGCTGCCGTTGAGGCGGTCGGACCGCACGGCCTGACCGCGGACGACCGACCGGACGAAGCGCGGTCCGACCGCACACCGTCACAGAAGCAGGGCGCGGCCCCCACTCCGCCAAGAACAGCGGCCGCGCCCCGCCACCCCGCTACCGCCAAGGCACACGAGGTGTACTCATCATGACCCACACACCGCACGAGCCCGACCGCCGTCCGGAGCACGGTCGTGAACTGCACGGCTTCGAGTGGCCCGACCGCGATGAGGACGAGAACGGCGAGGCCGAGGTCGTCCCTCTCGACTCCCGCCGGCGTGCCCGCCAGACCGAGGACGCCGAGCCGGACGACGAGGTCTTGGACCACGAGTCCATCGACATCGTCGACCGTGTCATCGGCCCGCCGGTCGACCCGCCTGACGAGGACGCGGTACCGCCTGCGGCACGGACCGCCCAGAGTCGCGCGCCCATCATCCCGGCCTGGCTCCGTACCTGGCAGTCCGTCCGCGCGATGATCGTCTGGCAGGCCCGCGACACCGCGTACGTCCTGGGCTATCACGCCGTTCGCTCGCCGAAGTACCTGCTCAAGGTGCTCTGGTACGCGGTGCCCGGCGTCTTCAAGTCCATCGGCCGGCTGCTGCACTGGGCGACGGCGGAAGAGGGCAACTGGGCGCTGCGCCAGTACGCCGCCGACCGCAACGACCCCGAGATGTGGCTCAAGCTCGACAAGCAGCGCCAACGCCAGTCCCGCTGGCGCTGGTCGGTCGTGCTGGCGCTCACCATCACGGCCCTGGCCGGCCTGCTGGTCTTCCTGGCGGCGGACCTGCCTGGCTGGGCACGCCTCGGCGCGCTGGTCCTGGCCGTCCCGCTGCTGGCCCGAGCCGGTCGTCCCGCCGACAGCCCGATCACGGACCGTGTGAGCGACGGTCCGCGCTACCGCAAGCTCACCGCCGAACTGGTCCGTCGGGCTCTGATGCACTGCGGCATCTCCGGCATCAACCAGGCCGTGAGCAAGGATCCGAATGCGATCAGCTTCCCGCAGGAGATCCACCGCGACGGCCCCGGCCACTTGGCCATCATCGACCTGCCCTTCGGCGTGGAAGCAGCCGAGGTGGTGGCCCGCCGAGGCCGCCTCGCCTCGGCCATGCGCCTCCCCATGGACCAGGTCTGGCCCGAACCGGCCGCCGGCCACCCCGGCCGCCTCGCCCTGTGGGTCGGCTACGAGCCCTCCTCGCAGATGAAGCAGCCGCCCTGGCCGCTACTGCGCGACGGCCAGGTGGACGTGTTCAAGCCGTTCCCGTTCGCCACGACACCACGAATGGAGACCGTCAACGCCGAGCTGGTGTTCCGCAACTGGCTCGTCGGCGGGCAGCCCGGCTCCGGCAAGACGTTCGGGCTCAGGCTCGCGGTCCTGGCCGCCGCACTCGACCCGCGCGCCGAGCTGCGCATCTACGAACTGAAGGGAGTGGGGGACTTCAAGGTCCTGGAACCCGTCTGCACCGAATACGGCAACGGCTTCGACGACGAGACGATCGCCCGCTGCGCCGCGATGTTCGCCTGGCTCTACAAGGAGTGCGAACGCCGCTCCAAGCGCATCGCCCACTACCACGCCCTCGGCAAGGCACCCGAGAACAAGGTCACACCCGAACTGGCCTCACTCAAGGGCTCGGGCCTGCACCCGCTGATCGTGACCGTGGACGAGATCCAAGAGCTGTTCCTGCACCCGCAGTACGGCAAGGAAGCCGGCGAGATCTGCGAGAAGGTCATCAAGCTCGGCCGCGCACTGGGCGTGATCCTGCTCCTGGGCACCCAGATCCCGGACAAGGACAGCCTGCCGACCGGCATCACCCGCAACGTCAACACCCGCTACTGCATGAGCGTCGCCGACCAGACCGCGAACGACATGATCCTCGGCACCTCGATGTACAAGCAGGGCTACCGCGCCACGGTGTTCCAGCCGGTGATGGAGGCCGGCTGGGGCATCCTCGCTGGCCTCGGCAAGCCCGCTGCCCGCCGCTCCTACTACCTCGACACCACCGACGCCGACAAGGTCATCGTCCGCGCCAAGCGGCTCCGCGGCCTGGCCGGCACCCTGCCCGAACCCGGCACTCAGGCCCGCGAGGACGCACCCGTCTTCGACGTCCTGGCCGACCTCGCCGAGGTCTGGCCCGCCGGGGAGACGGCGGCCTGGAACGAAGCCTTGTGCACCCGCCTGACCGAACTACGTCCCGACGTCTACACCGGCTGGAAGTCCGAACAGCTCACCAGCGCCCTCAAGCCGCACGGCCTGCGGGTCGGTGACATTGGCCGCCGCATCGACGGCAAGCCCGTCACCCGACGCGGCATCCGCCTCGATGATCTCACCGAGGTCATCGCCGAGCGTAACCGTCAGAAGCGCTCCGGCTGACCGGTCACGGGGCTGCTAGCGCTAGTAGTCGAGCCTGCTAGCGCTAGCACCCCCGCTAGCACCAGAAATGCGCCCTGAACAGGCCGTTAGCACGCTAGCGGCCCTCCCCGACCACGCCCGAAAGTCGGCCCAGGAGGCTGTCGTGTACCTCGCTCTGCTCGTCGCTATCACCGCGATCATCAGCACGCTCTGTTACGCCACGAAGTGCTACGTGAGCCCGTTCGGCCGCTGCCGCAAGTGCCAGGGCAAAGGCCGCTTCCCGCAGCGCCGGAGCATCCGCTACTGCCGCCGCTGCGACGCCACCGGCCTTCGCCTGCGTCTCGGCCGCCATGTCTGGAACTACGTCCGCCACCTGCACCACTGACGGGAGCGGCCCCGGCGCACAGCCACCAAGCACGACGCCGGGGCCCACGCCCCAACCGATCACCGGCCCCGCGGGGCCGACTCAAGGAGCAACCACCAGCATGACACCTCATCCGCCCCGCCAGACGCGGTCCTACGCCCTGGCCGCCGCCGCCCGAGGCTGGCACGTCTTCCCGCTCACGCCGGGCGACAAGGTGCCGCTCAAGGGCTGGAAGTGGAAGGAACACCACACGACCGACGCCGACACCATCAGCCGCTTCTGGACCGGCACCTCGTACAACATCGGCATCGCCACCGGCCCGTCCAACCTCGTCGTCATCGACCTGGACACCCCGAAGAACGGCGAGCAGCCCCCACCGCCCTGGAACCGACCCGGCGTCAACGACGGGGCGGACGCCCTGGCCCTGCTGTGCGAGCAGGCCGGCCAACCGCTACCCCTGGAGACCTTCCAGGTCCGGACCCGGCGCGGCGGCACCCACCTGTACTTCACCGCACCCGAAGGGCTGACACTCGGCAACACCTCCGGGGCCAAGGGCCAAGGACTGGGCTGGCTGATCGACACCCGCTCCAGCGGCGGCTACGTCGTCGCACCAGGCAGCTACGTCGACCTCCCGGACGGCACCGGAACCTACGACACCATCCACGCCGCCGAGCCCGCCCCGATGCCGTCCTGGCTGGCAGAGCGGCTGGCCCGCTCCGACCACGAGCACCAGCCGGTCCACGTCTCGGTCCATGACGTCCTGGCCGCCCTCGGCAACCAGTCCACGGGCTACGCGATGACCGCACTCCACAACGAGCTGCAGCACGTCCTCGACGCCGGGCCGGGAACCCGCAACCACACCCTGAACGCCGCCGCCTTCGCCCTCGGCCAGCTCGTCGCCACGGGCCTCCTGCCGCACCGCCTGACCGAGGACGCCCTGCACACCGCCGCCCAGGCCATCGGCCTGTCCCCCCGAGAGGCGGCCGCCACCATCCGCTCCGGCCTGACCGCCGGAGCACGCCAGCCACGCCGGGGGATCGCATGACCAACCCACTCGACGCCACCACCATCCTGGAGAACCTCGACGCCCATGCCACCATCACCCGCCTGCACCGCGACCAGTCCGGCGACCTGACCCTCGGCCTGCCGGTCCCGCCGCCGGCCGCTGACCCGGCCATGTTCTACGGGCTGCCGGGGGAGTTGGTGAAGGTCGCCGACCCGTCCACCGAGGCTGACCCGGTTGGCGTCCTGGTCTCCGCGCTGTCCGCCTGCGGTGCGGTCATCGGCCCCGGACCGTACGTCCAGATCGGCAACACCCGCCACCCGCTCCTGATCTGGCCACTGCTGTTCGGCCGCACCGGCTCCGGCCGCAAGGGCCAGGCCACCGACACCGCCGAGATCTTCCTGCACCACGCCGGCATCGGCTACGGCGACCTCTGCGTCACCGGCCTGTCCTCCGGCGAAGGACTGATCGAGCGCATCCGCGACCCCGACAGCCCGGACGACCCCGGCGGCACCATGGACAAGCGCCTGTCGGTCACCGAGCCGGAGTTCTCCACCGTCATGGCCCGCGCCAAGCGCGAGGGCTCCACGCTCGGCACGATGCTCCGCCAGGCATGGGACGGCCGGACGCTCGCCGTGCTGACCCGCAACGCCTACCGAGCCTCGAACCCGCACATCGCGATCATCGGCCACATCACGCCTAAAGAGTTCCGCATGCGCCTGGCCGAAGCGGACATGGCCGGCGGCTCCTACAACCGCTTCCTGCCTATCTACGTCGAGCGCTCCAAGCGCCTGCCCATCCCGGAAGGAGTCGCACCCGACCTACTGGCCAGCCTCAGCGGCAGGCTCCACGACGCCGTCAAGGGGGCTCGCCAGATCAGGCGCATTGTCCTCGACGAGGACGCCCGCGTTCTGTGGTCGACGGAGCTGTACGAGGAGTTCACCGCCGCCGACGACGAAGACCATGCCTGGACCGAGTTCACCCGCCGCTCAGCGCCGTACTGCCTGCGCATCGCCGCCCTCTACGCCGCCCTCGACGCCCGCACCCACATCGCCACAGAAGACCTCGGAGCAGCCGCCAGCCTGGTCCGCTACTCCATCGCCTCAGCCGTCTTCGTCCTGGACAAGCAGATGCGCGACCCGAAGATCGACCGCATACGCCGCGCCCTCGACCAGGCGGCCGACACCGGCCTGACTCGCTCGGAGATCAGCGCCCTGTTCTCCCGCAACGTGCCCAAACAGACCCTCGACGAGCTCCTGACCAGCCTGACGGCCACCGGCCAGTACGAGACCTTCACCACGCCGACCGGCGGCCGCCCGTCCGTCCGCTACCGCCGCACCAGGCCGAACGAACAAAGAAGAAACAAGACCTCATGACCGACGCAGCTCAGCAAGCAGCAGTGACAAGGGACAGCCCTTTCTTCGTAGGCCACGAACGAAGTCGATCACCACCATCGGGGCTCCACCGCACCGACCCGTTCTTTCTTCTTCCTTCGTCCTGATCAACACCTGGCCCACAGCCACCAAGAACGGGGCCGAACACTCCAACTGCCTGATCCGCAAGGAGCCGCACTTGGCAACCGGCACCACCCAGCGAGGCATGCTCACCCTCGCCGACCTTTGCGTCGAACTCCAGATCTCCCGCTCCACCTTCTACGACTGGCGAGCCAAGGGCCGCGCCCCGCGCTGCCTCAAGCTGCCCAACGGCGATCTCCGCATCCGCCGCGCCGACCTGGACCGCTGGCTCGCCACGATGGAGGAGGCCGCCTGATGAAGGACATCACCTACAACGTCCGCGTCTACGCCATCGAGACCCGCAGGAACGCGGCAGGCAAGGTCACCTCCTACCGCGTGGCCTGGCAGACCACCACGAAGACCTGGAAGCGCACGTTCAAGCTCGCCGCCCAGGCCGACACCTTCCGAGGAGCCCTGCTTACCGCCGCCCGCAACGGCGAAGCCTTCAGCACCCTCACCGGCGAACCCGTCTCCTGGGCCCGCACCGACCGTCCAGAGATGAGCTGGTACGACTTTGCCTGCAAGTTCGCCGACATGAAGTGGAAGAACGCCGCCGCCAAGTACCGCCAGGACATCGCCCGCGCCCTCACCGCCGCCACACCCGCTATGTACATCACGACGCGCGGCAAGCCGGAAGACCGCACTCTGCGCTCAGCCATGCACCGCTGGGGCTTCAATACCAAGCAACGCCAGCAAGCACCAATCGAGGCCGAAGACGCGTTGCGCTGGCTGGCCGACAACACTAAGCCCATCTCGGCACTCATCGACGATGCCGGCCTCGCCCGCGACCTACTGGAGTCTGCCACATCCCTGCTGGACGGCACCCGCGCCGCTCCCAGCACCGTCCGCAAGCACCGCATGCTCCTGTCCAACGCCCTCGACTACGCCGTAGAACTTAAGCTCCTACCCGCCAACCCACTCAAGACCCTGAAGTGGAAGCGGCCGAACAACGCCTACGAAGTGGACCGACGCAGCGTTGTCAACCACACCCAGGCCAAGGCACTCCTCGCCGCCGTGGCCGCCCAGAAGCCGAGCGGCGAACGTCTCGTGGCCTTCTTCGCCCTCATGTACTACGCCGCCCTGCGCCCAGAGGAGGTCGTCAACCTACGCCGAGACAACATCACCCTTCCACCCCTAAGCCGGAACCCAGAGACTGGGCAGATGGAAGAACCCATCAACGCCTGGGGAGAACTACACCTCCTCAAGGCCGCGCCCTACGCTGGCCGAGACTGGACCGACAGCGGTAGAGCACGAGAGGAACGCGCACTCAAACACCGCGCGATCGGCCAGAGCCGGACCGTGCCGATCCCGCCACCCCTGGTCCGCATCCTCCGCACCCACCTCACAATCTTCGACAAGGGCGCACACGGTCGGCTCTTCTACGGCGTCCAAGGAGGCGAATTGCCGTTCATCACTTATCGACGCGCTTGGAAGGCCGCTCGCCAGACCGCCCTGACAGAGAAGGAGTTCGCCTCGCCTCTGGCTGCTCGGTTGTACGACCTGCGCCACGCCTGCGTCTCCACGTGGCTGAATGCCGGAGTTCCTGCGCCCCAGGTGGCGGAGTGGGCAGGGCATAGCGTTGACGTGCTTCTGCGCATCTATGCCAAGTGCATCGTCGGTCAGGATGAAACAGCCAAGCAAAGAATCTCTGCTGCCCTCAGCGAGTAAGTGACCCTACGTGGGGAGGCTGGTCACGTGCCAGGCTAACCACAAATCGGTGCAGGGGATCTGGTCGGTGCTGCGCCGCACCTCCGTGGCCAATCGTGCCTTCTTCACGCCCGACGAGATGATCGCCGCCGTCCGGCAGGGCTTACGCCGCCTCCAGTACTGCCCCACGTGCTGGAGGCCTGCCTGATCGGCACTGGACTCGTCTCAACTCCGTCATGACGACATCACGAATCCAAGCTCGATAACGGCGATGACGGCGACCACGGCGAGGGGAAGGCTCAAGATATGTGGCCAATGTCCTTTTCTAGATCAATGATTACTTTTCGCATTACGCGCTTGAATGCGGTGGGTACATTGCTGTCGGGAATCCTAGCTACTTCTTCTTCGCCGTAATGAGTTATCAACACCATGCGCATCTGCGCCATATCTGCTGAGTCGTAGTTGGGCACATAGCTCCGGTCTTTTCCGAACGGATGCTTAATCGACCAATATGCCCGCACGAAGCGCTTAGTTCTAAAGGTTGTGGGTATCTTGTGGCGGCTCTTCATTGTTTCTATCATGACATCTAGGCGTTTAAGCAGCGCGATGTCATTCATCTGGCGATAGTAGTTGAGCCAGCCATATGAAACGCCTCCATAAACGCAGCCGGTGACGATTGAATCGATCCGTCCCTGCAGTTGTTGGAGATCTCTGTCATACTTGTATCGCGTGAATATGCGTGCAATTGATCTTTCGATATTCTGGATACTTTTCCTGTGAACGGAAACCCTATTGCTACTGAACTTGTAGCCGAGATAACTGAACCCGTCCGAAATAGAGCCACTGCTCGATTTTGCGTCGCCAGCGGTCGCCAAGTGAACTTTCAGACCGGCTTCTTCGCACTGGCTGGCAATACTGTCTCGCACTCGATTGACTGAAATGCTGTTACAAAGGATGAGGATGTCGTCTACATAGCGAAAATATGCGCAGTCATCTAGCGCCGAGGCGGCGGCGTCAATCTTACTCATCACTAGCTCGGCGAGCAAGTTTGAGATAGCCAGGCCTTGCGGCACTCCTCGCTGATTCGGCGTGCGGTTCCGTTGACCATTTGGGACCGTTGGTGTTCTCAGGGCGCCTAGAACAGCACCAAGGATCTCCTTCTTTCGGATCCTGGTTCGCAACTTCTGCTCGATTTGACTATGCATAATTGACGGATAGAAGTTTTGCACATCAAGCTTGACATACGAGTCGTACGTGCCAGCGGCAACCACAGTGGCTACCTCGAACACTCGCTGATGCGGTATAACGCCTCGCGTATGCGGAAACAGCCTGGTAAGGCATTCAGCAAGCGCCCTAAGAACTATTCGATCGCGTGCGGTGGGAATCGAAAGAACTCGCGGCGCCTTACCGGCCCCTTTAAGTTCCAGCACTTCGCGATACCCAGTGAACCGATACGATCCCGTCCTCATTTTTCGTGAGATGAGTTTCGTGACTGCGTCAAGATCGCTAGCAAGCGATTTGGGATGGATTCCGTCCCTGCCGAGAGCTCCCTTGTCCTCGACATAATGATGATATAGGCGCCTGAGGTTGGATGGCGACGTTATTGATCTGAACAGCGTTGAAGCTGAGGCCTGCTCTGGCAGGGAAATTGGCCAACCTGTATGCGGAGCCGGGGGAGCGGAAGTATCTGTCGAGATTTCGTTAGCTAAATCAGAGGCCATTAACGAACCAAACGCCGAACGGAACTAAAAGTGCGACTGGAACGACCAGGCTCACGTAGGGAAAGGCCATGGCTGTGCAATATCTTAGCCAGCCGAAGAACCCACGCGCGCGGCGCCAGAAGCCAAATCCGGAGCGGGGCGGTATGGACTGTGTCCTCCGATAATCATGCTCGGTGTGGTTCTCGGAAGATGCCATCGCTACGTCATACTCATCTCGCAGCTTCTGGTATTTTTCGCGCCTATCCGGGCCGGTATACTCCTTCAAGTTTTCTGTCGAGACGGATATTTGCTGAATTCTTTTATAATTTTCCTCCATCGCCTTCGCTCTCGTTCCATACCCAACACTGGAAACTACAAGCGAGATTGATAGAGAAAACACTGCCAAGGCGACCATTAGGGCGTCGCCGCCCTTGCCGTACATCTCTTTCTCGACGAGCATTCCAACGGAAGCGATTACCGTCGAAGTCGACAGTGCAACAAGGGCGACATTCCAGGCTGTATTCGCATGCGCTAGGCGGCGGTAGGCGTTGAGCCGACTCAGATATGTAGTATAACTTCTTCTCTCCAGCCGTTCTATCGCTGGCGAGATGTCGTCTGGCAGCCCGGCCACTGGTCTCCCTTGCCCTGACCTCTCGACAAAATCACCCGCGATCCTATCGGCGCGAGCCTCGCCCTAGATTCAGTTCTAAGGCGAACCGTAATCCCGCAGTATTACGGCATGTTACTACTGCTACCCATGCGACATGTCCCCCGAAGCGGCGGCGGCGCATGGGCAAGTGGCCGAGCCGCATTCAACCATAGCAGTTACCGTACACTTTGCTCTGATGCGAGCCTCATGCATGCTGGCGCCCCGTTTCCGCAGCTCGCGCAGTCCATCAAACTCCTACCGCACCTAGTACGACCGGTGAAACGGGCGGTGGCCATTCCACGGCCTGTCACCGTGGCGACGTCGGAGGAGTGGCGCTTCGAACCAGGACACCCCACTGGCCCACAGCTATGGCCGACGTCCCGGGGAGGCATCGCCCTGCCGTCCAAGGCCCATGCTTGCCGATAGTCAGGCATCACAAGTCACCGGGGAGTGTTCCAGAGTTGCTGATACTGCTGGAGTTCTTCCTCGGTAAGTTCAGGGTCGCCTTGCACAGCGATCATCGTGGTGTCCCAGTCTCGATGGCCATCGATCCTCGGTGTGAGCAGCACGCCGATTGATGTCAGCTCTGACAGGTTCTCCCGCGGGCCTCGTTCATGGTGGCGCAACAGGAGCCACGCTCTGAAAGCCAATCGCGTGGTCTCGGTAAGGGTAGAGCAGACGCCGAAACCGAGTTGGTCGCGATTCTGGCCAGCCAGGAAGGTCCGGAAACGCCATGAGATGGAGTCGGCTCCTGTTAGGCGCACCTGCTGTAGACCGTCGAGGAGCATGCGTCCCAGCTCGCTACGGTTGCCCACGTGCAAGCTGTCGAGGGAAGCCAGGAACCTTTGCCGATCCTGCACGTGCTCGGCTTCGATGTGCGTGTTAGCGATGTCTTCGAGCATGAGGCGCACCATGCCGTGAGCTTCGTCGTCATCGCTGCCGGCTGGTGCGGATGGAAGCAGTGGCACGGACCGAAAATCGCCCCGTCCTTGAATTGTCGGATCGATAGGGCCAGGACTTGCCTCGGCGTCGGCGGCAGCCAGTTCGTAGTAGCGTTGCGGCTCCTCGCCGAGGACCTCTGTAGAGACGCCAACGCGGTGGAGATAGCTGACTACTGCGTGCGAGGAGTGGAGCTGGTTGAATAGAAATTCCCAGTCTCGTCGCAGCAAGACCACGACCGGGATACGACTCTCGGTTATTGGTATCTCATAGTTCCATGGTGGGTCAGGGTGCTCGATGATGACCACGCCACCCCAGCGGGTTGAGGGGCCATGGATACGAATGCTCTGTCCTCGCCCGTTCACCATCTCTGTGGTCTCGGCCGCCAACCGACGCGCGGTACCGTTCACTTGCTTGACAGCGGCACTGATCTGTTTCGTGATCCAAGACGTCTCACGGGCGCTGGTGCCCGGCCCGGTCTCGCGGGTTTTGACCTGGACGATGACTCCGATTTCGCCGACCACGATCAGACCGTCGCTGATCTCCCTTACCCCTGGTCCTTTGCGCTCGACAGTCGGCAGCATCACGAAATCAGGGAGGCCCCAGGTCGCGGCCGCGTCTTGCACGGCGGTTTCTGCCGCGAGGCCGGGACGATCGTGGCTGCGCAGCGGCGTTGCATGAGGGACCAATCGTTCAAACACTCCGTCAGGTGTGGCCACGATGAGCGTGAGTACCTTGGCCTGCGGCGCTACCCCTAGTCCTATATCCGAGCTCGCAATACCCGCGAGTTCCTCTTCAGACCAGCGGTGTACCGACCGGGTGGCGTCAGTCCATGTTGTCTCTTGGGTGTTGTGTCCGATCAGCACGCGCCTTGAGCCGGGCACCTGAGCGGAGAGCCAAGCGAAGGAAGCCGCGATGCGGAGGACAGCTTCGATCACTGCGCCCAGGCGACGGCCGAAGGTATCGTCGACTCCTGCGGGGATGAATCCATCGGCGAAGCCAAGATCTACATAGGTCCCGGCTTGTGCTGCCACGGGAAGACCGACGCTGTAGTTGCGGAGTCGGAACTCGGCCACCACCCGCTCGTCGTTGAGTTCGCCGGGCTCGGAGACTTCGAGGCGCTCCAACTCCAGGGGGTCTTCGATGCAGACCTCCGGCTCGACAGGAGTCGCCCACGCGCCGATTTGTCCTCCGGCCTCCAACGCATGCTGCCAGACAAGGAGGTCGCGAAGCCCGTCGCGAAGGGCATCGATTCGCTGGTCGTTTGAGGAAGGCTGAAATGGTTGGCAGTCACGGATCATGTCGAAATGGAGCTGCAGGACACCGTCCAGACAGGATTCCTCCAGAAGTGCCTCGAAGCCATCCAGGGAGTCCGCTAGTGGGAAGAACCGGGGACGAGCAGGGTTTCGGGGCCGTTTGCGCACACTGAACATCTCGACCGTCTCCAGGACGAGAGAGTCGAGGCACGCCCAGAGCTCGTCTAGGCATGTCCTGAACTGCTCTGTGAAATCTCGCCGAGTTACTGGATTCCAGTCGATCTGTGCAAGGACGTGTCCAGAACCGTCTCCATAGGTTGTGACGGTGTTGTCGATGCATCCAGCATCGAGCAATGTCTGCCACAACGAGCCCATCGTCGACTTCGCGTGATGTGCAGCTTGGAGGTGTTCGAACGCCCGGGGGTAGAACCGCCTGATCACTCTTCCACGCTAGGCCGCACCGGGCTGGTGCCGCCATCTCAACGGCAGCGACGACTGCCTGTGGGAAGGCATTGGGAAGGATCAACCGCAGACGATCAGTGACAGCCGGACAGCGCCGGACACATCAGGAAGCCCTTGACCGATGTTCCCGCTGGTCAAGGGCGCTTTGTTGCTGGTAGAGCCTGGTGCCCCCGGCAGTGTGCTGGTTCAGGACATAGGAAACCCATGTCGCGAGACATAGGAAACTTCAACAGAGTGTGTCTCGGGACATAGGCAACCACCGCGATCAACA
>NZ_JBIATU010000034.1:0-35654 GCF_042892035.1 Nonomuraea sp. NPDC001831
CAACGCCAAGCCGTTTCGATGGACCAAGACTGCGGACCAGATCCTCGACCGCATCTGCCACTACTGCGACCGAATCTCAAAACCGGCTCACTAGCCCACAGAGCCACCGGAGCCACCGCCCGCGCACGTCGAAGGCGGGCGCCCGTACGGGCGCCCGCCTTCGCGGTTCTGCGATTACGCGGTTCCGCGACTACGTGGTTCGCGGTTCCGCGGGAGGTCAGACCGTCTGGAGCGCGGCCTCGGCCTCCAGGGTCGCGGCGGTGGCGTTGATCACGGCAGCCACCCGCAGCGCCTCCTGGACCTGCTCACGCGGCATCCCCGCGCCCCGCAGTACCTGCTCGTGCGACTCCAGGCAGCGGCCGCAGCCGTTGATCGCGGAGACCGCCAGGCACCACAGCTCGAAGTCCGTCTTGTCCACGCCCGGGTTGCCGATCACGGTCATCCGGAGCCTGGCCGGCAGCGTCGCGTACGTCTCGTCGCCGATCAGGTGGGTGGCGCGGTAGTAGACGTTGTTCATCGCCATGATCGACGCGGCCGCCTTGGCGGCGGTGAACGCCTCGGCCGACAGGTGGTCGGCGGCGTCCTGCGAGAGCTCGGCGATGACCCGCGCCGACCTGGTGGCCAGGGCGCACGCCAGGACGGTGCCCCAGAGCTGCTGGTCGGTCAGCGACGAGGTGGTCGTGACCGAGCCCAGGTTGAGCCTGGTGTCCTTGGCGTAGTCGGGCAGGAGCGACTTCAGGGTGTCGACGCTCACTGGGCCAGCAGCTTCTGGGCGTCGAGGCCGGCCTCGCCCTTGTTCCAGTTGCACGGGCACAGCTCGTCGGACTGCAGGGCGTCGAGGACCCGCAGGACCTCCTTGACGTTGCGGCCCACGGAACCGGCGGTCACCATCGAGAACTGGATCTCGTTGTTCTGGTCGACGATGAACGTGGCGCGCTGGGCGACGCCGTCCTGGCCGAGCACGCCGCAGGCCTGCGACAGCTCGCGCTTGATGTCGCTCAGCATCGGGAAGGGCAGGTCGCGCAGGTCCTCGTGGTTCTTGCGCCAGGCGTGGTGCACGAACTCGGAGTCGACCGACACGCCGAGCACCTGGGCGTCGCGGTCGGCGAACTCGCCGTTGAGACGGCCGAACTCGGCGATCTCGGTCGGGCAGACGAACGTGAAGTCCTTCGGCCAGAAGAACACCACGCGCCACTTGCCCTCGTAGGTCTTGTGGTTGATCTCAGCGAACGCCTTGTCGGGGTCGAGGTCGACACAGGCCGTGAGTTCGTACTCGGGGAAGCGGTCACCGACGGTGAGCAAGTTCCTACTCCTTCGGAGGAAGTGCGGGTCAGGGCACTTACGTTGCCGCACCTAACATTGATTCGAGAAATCGAGTAGTTGGACCAATCTGAGAGGTGATTCCTATCAGTGAGCCCATGCCCACCCTCGCTCAGCTACGTTCCTTCCTGGCCGTGGCCGAGCATCTCCACTTCAGGGAGGCGGCGACAGCACTGAAGATGAGCCAACCCACCCTGTCCGGAAATATCGCCTCATTGGAGGAGATATTGGACACACAGCTGCTGGAGCGGACCACCCGCAAGGTGCTGCTCACCTCCGCCGGCGAGCGCGTGGCCGAGCACGCCTGGCGGGTGCTGGCCGCCGTGGAGGACCTGATGGGCGAGGCCGCCCAGAACCGCGAGCCCTTCAGCGGCCCGGCCCACCTCGGCGTGATCCCCACCGTGGCGCCGTACGTGCTGCCCGCGCTGCTGCCCATGTTCGCCCAGCGCTTCCCGCAGCTCAAGCTGACCGTCCACGAGGCCAAGACGGAGACCATCCTGGAGGAGGTCCGCGAAGGCCGGCTGGACCTGGTCCTGCTCGCCCTGCCGACGGACGTGGGCGGCCTGGTGGAGACGCCGCTCTACGACGAGGACTTCCTGCTGGCCCTCCCCCACGACCACCCCCTGGCCGCCGACCCCGCGCCGCTCGACCGCGACGTGCTCAAGGGCCTGGACATCGTCCTCCTCAACCAGGGCCACTGCCTGCGCGAACAGGCCATCGACGTGTGCCGCGAGGTGGGCGCTCGGGCCACCGCGACCACGTACGCGACCAGCCTGCCGACGCTGGTGCAGCTCGTGGCGGGCGGCCTGGGCGTGACGCTGCTGCCGGAGTCGGCCGTGCCGGTGGAGACCGGCAAGCGGGTACGCCTGGCGCTGCGCCGCTTCGCCGCCCCCGCTCCCGGCCGTACGATCGGCCTGGCCTACCGCGCCTCCTCGGCCCGCGTGGCCGAGTACGACCAACTCGCCAAGGCCGTCCGCACCGCCATCCGCCAACGCCGCCTCCCGGTCAAGCTCATCTCGTGAACGCGCGCAGCGCCCCGGCGATCTCCGTCACGTCGTCGAGCCTCGTCGACGAGCGGATGGTTGGTGACGTCGAGTGGAGGAGTGCCGCGGCCTGGTCATCGGGTGGGACAGGCGTCATGCCCGTACAGCGAGGTCCGCGGCCGCAGGAGCGCAGCTTCCAGGAGCCCGAGGCCGCACACCTAAGGGATGGCCCACCGCGGCCCGCGCGATGCTAAGCCCTCGTTCGAGGCTGACGTAACGGATCACTCGCCCAGCCTGCGCGACAGGTCCGCGAATCGCCTGGCGCCTTCTCCGCCAGAGCGTCGGTGATCTCGTCGTCGGAGGCGCGCTCCAGGTACTCGTCGATCGCGCGCAGCACGATCTGCTGCATGCTTCGCCCTTCCAGCTCAGCACGCCTACGAAGAGCCTCGGTCTGTTCGTCGTTCATGCGAAGGGTCATGGCCATGCCCTCATCGTGGCGTGGGGCGCCCTGGGAGCGAAACCAGCAGAAACGGTTGGCTCTCGGTTGCGCCGGTCGGGGGTCAGCGGGGGACGAGGTGGAAGAAGGAGGCGTCGGCGGGGGTGTGGGCGGGGTCGGAGAGGTCGTCCAGGCGGGTGACCGCCTCCGGCGGGAGGGTGAGGTCGAAGGCGGCCAGGTTCTCCCGCAGCTGCCGCACCGAGCGCGGCCCGAGCAGCACCGACGTGACGCCGGGACGCCCCGCGACCCACGCCAGCGCGACCGCGGCCGGGTCGGCGCCCAGATCGGCCGCGACCTCGGCCAGCCCCTCCGCGACGGCCAGGTTGCGGTCGTTGAGCAACGACTGCGCCCAGCGAGCCGCGCCGGGCATCCCTGCGCCGAGCAGACGGCCCATGCGGCTGTCCGGGTCGGGGAGCTCGCCGCGCCGGTAGCGGCCGGTCAGGACGCCGCCGCCGAGCGCCCCGTACACCACCGTCCCGAGGCCGAACCGGGCGCAGGCGGGCAGGATCTCGGCCTCGACGACCCGCTGGAGCAGCGAGTACTGAGGTTGCAGGCTCACGAACGGCGTGCCGCCCACCCGCTCGGCGGCCCACTGCGCCTCGACGATCTGGGCGGCGGTGAAGTTGGAGCAGCCGAGGTAGCGCACCTTGCCCGAACGGACGAAGCCGTCGAGGGTGGCCATCGTCTCCTCGATCGGCGTGCCCGGGTCCCACTGGTGGCACTGGTAGAGGTCGATGTAGTCGGTGCCGAGGCGGCGCAGGCTGGCCTCCAGGGCGCGGGTGAGGTGCCGTCTGGACAGGCCCCGCCCCTCCGGGCCGACCGGCATGGCGCCCTTGGTGGCCAGCACGACCCACTCGCGCCTGCCGCGCAGCGCCCGGCCGACGATCTCCTCGGTCTCGCCCCGGTGGTAGAGGTCGGCGGTGTCGATGAAGTTGCCGCCCGCGTCGAGGTAGGCGTCGACGACGCGGCCCGCCTCGGCCGCGTCGCCCGCGGCCAGGCCGTGCTCGGTGCCGAAGTTCATGGTGCCGAGGCAGGCGCGGGAGACGCGCAGCCCGGAACGTCCCATGGTCTGGAAGTCCACGAATACCCCTAGAATCGGAATGACTGTTCCGCTTGGACGCCGGGAACGATACGGAACAACGGTTCCGGATGTCAACGTGAAGATGTCAACGTGAAGATGTCAACGTGAAGATGTCAACGCGAGGATGACAAAGCGAGGAGGGCCCATGCGTGCCGACGCCCGGCGCAACCGCGCCCGCGTGCTGGAGGCGGCCGAGGTCGTGCTGGCCCGCGACGGGCTCGACGCCTCCATGCGCGAGATCGCCGCGCTGGCCGGCGTGGGCGTGGGGACGATCTACCGCCAGTTCCCCACCAAGGAGACCCTGTACGCGGCGATCGTGGCCGACCGGCAGGAGCGGCTGGCCGAGATGGCCGAGGAGCTGGCCGGCGCCGCCGACGCCGGAGCGGCCTTCTTCGAGTTCTTCGACCGCATCGTGGCCTACTCGACGGTCAAGAAGATCCTGGTGGACGCCCTGGCCAGCGCGGGCATCGACGCCAAGGCGGGCGCGCCCGACATCAGGGGCGCGATCAGCGCGCTGCTGGAGCGGGCGCAGCGGGCCGGGGCGGTGCGCGCGGACGTGGGCATGACGGAGCTGCTCGCCCTGCTCAGCGCCGCCTGCCTGGCGGCGCAGCACCACAACTGGAGCGACGACCTGCGGGCCAGGGCCCTGGCCGTGCTGTTCGACGGCCTGCGCCGGGCTACCCCTGCGACAGGCGCTTGAGCCGGGTCACCGCCTCGTCGATGACCTCGTCCTTCTTGCAGAACGCGAAGCGGACGAAGTGCCGGCCGCGTTCGGGGTGCTCGTAGAAGACCTGCGTGGGGATGGCCACCACCCCGGCCAGCTCGGGCAGGCGGCGGGTGAGCTCCAGGCCGTCGGTGAAGCCCAGCGGCCGGATGTCGGTCTGCACGAAGTACGTGCCCGCCGGCCCGAACACCTCGAAGCCCGCCGCCGCCAGGCCGTCCATCAGCCGGTCGCGCTTGTCCTGGAGCCCGGCGCGCAGCGCGGCCACCCACTCCAGCTCGGTGCGCAGCCCGTACGCCACCGCGAGCTGCCAGGGCGCGCTCGCGGTGAAGGTGAGGAACTGCTTGACCGTCGAGACCGCCCGCACCAGCTCGGGCGGCGCGCACACCCAGCCGGTCTTCCAGCCCGTGACCGAGAACGTCTTGCCCGCCGAGGAGATCATGACCGTGCGCTCGCGCATGCCGGGCAGCGTGGCCAGCGGGACGTGCTCGACGCCGTCGAAGGTGAGGTGCTCGTAGACCTCGTCGGTGATCGCGATCAGGCCGTGCTCCTGGCACAGCTCGGCGATGACCGTCAGCTCGTCCCTGGTGAAGACGGTCCCCGTCGGGTTGTGCGGTGAGTTGACCAGGATCGCCCGGGTACGCGGCGTGACGGCGGCACGCAGCTCGTCGGGGTCGAAGGTGAAGCGGCCCTCCACCGGACGCAGCGTCACCGCCGCGAGCCTGGCCTGGGCCAGCGCGATCGAGGCCGCGTAGGAGTCGTAGTACGGCTCGAACGCGATCACCTCGTCGCCCGGCTCGCACAGCGCCAGCACGCTCGCCGCGATGGCCTCGGTGGCGCCCACGGTGACCAGCACCTCGCCCGCCGGGTCGTAGTCGAGCCGGTAGTGGGCCATCCGGTGCTCCGAGACCGCCTGCCGGAGCTCCAGCACCCCGGGCCCCGGCGGGTACTGGTTGGCGCCCGAGGTGATCGCCTGCACGGCGCGGTCGAGCATGGCGGCCGGGCCGTCGGTGTCAGGGAAGCCCTGTCCGAGGTTGATGGACCCGGTCTGCACGGCGAGCGCGCTCATCTCGGCGAAAATCGTCGTGCCGAAGGCGCGCATCCTGGAAACAAGTGGTTCGGTCACGCCCCCACACTATTAGTCTCGTCTCGTGATCATCCGGGTCGTGCTAGCCCTCGTCCTGAGCGTTCCCCTCGTCACGCCTGACACGCCTCCTCCCGTGGAGTCCGCGCCCTGTCCGGTCGTCGTGCCGGAGCACACCGTCTGCGGATTCCTGCTGGTCCCCGAGCGCCGCGACACGCCGGGCCGGACCATCAAGGTCGGGTACGCCGTGCACACCTCGACGGCCCCCGGCCGCAAACCCGATCCGATCGTCTACATGGGCGGCGGGCCGGCGTCGTCGTCGCTGCAGCTCACCGGGTTCCTCAGCCAGATGTTCCCCGACCGGGACGTGGTGACGATCGAGCAGCGCGGCGGCAAGTACTCCCGCCCGGTGCTGGGCTGCCCCGAGACGGCCGAGGCGCTGCTCGGACGGCTGCGCAGGCCGCCCGCCGACGTGGGCGCGGCGGCCCGGCGCTGCCGCGCCCGCCTCCAGGAGCAGGGCGTCGACCTGCGCGGCTACCACACCAAGGAGATCGCCGCCGACGTGGTCGCCCTGCGCCAGGCGCTCGGTCACCCCTCCTGGAACCTGTTCGGCGTCAGCTACTCCACCCGCGTCATGACCGACGTCGCCGCGGCCGACCCGCAGGGCGTGCGCTCGGTCGTGCTGGACTCGTTCCTGCCCGAGTCCGTGGCCTGGTACGACGACGCCGACCGCAACCTGCGCGACACCGTGGCCGCGCTCGGCGTGGGCGACGCCTTCGACCGGGTGGTGGCCGGGCTCAACCGCTCCCCCGCCCGGGTGCCGACCACCGATCCGCTGCTCGGCCGCCCGTTCACGGCGACGATGTCCGGCGACGACGTGGCCACCGTCCTGGCCGAGGCGCTGCACGAGGCCGACGTGTCGGCCGTGGCGCCCGCGCTGGTCGGCGGGCTGGCCGAGGGGCACGAGGAGCTGCTGCGGCCGCTGGCCGACGCGGTGGGCGAGGGGCTGGTGTCGCACGAGTTCGGGCTGTACCACGCGGTGCAGTGCCAGGACGAGGTGCCGTTCAACACCTTCACCACCAAATCCCGACTTTTCACGGTAAACGCGGACAAATCAGTGTGTGATGCGTGGCAACTTCCCAAGTCCGCCCCCGTGAACGCCGTCCCCAAGGCCCCCGTCTACGTCGTCGGCGGCGATCACGACCCCACCACCCCCGCGAGGACGGCCGGGCCCGCCGCCAGGGCCATCCCCGGCGCCCGGTTCGAGACGTTCCCCGGCAGCCACGCCGTCTTCCTCACCAGCGCGTGCGCCAGGAAGCACATCGCCGAGTTCGTCGAGGCCCCGGGCGGCGTGCCGCCGAAGCCGTGCGAGCCCGACCCGGGCCGGCCGCCGACGCTCCGGCTCGCCGACACGCACGTCACCGGCGCGCCGTACCGGATCTCGCAGGCGCCCTGGCTGGCCGTGCCCTTCGCGCTGTTCGCGCTCGTCTCGCTCGTCCAGCTCGGCGCCGGCGCGCTGCGCGGCAGGTCGGTGACCGCCTTCGCGGGGCTGGCCGGCGTGGCGTTCGCCGGGCTGACCGGCCAGGCCGTCTACGGTATGGCGAGCAGGAACGAGACGGCCCTGGCCGTCGGCGTCCCCGCCTCGGTCGGCGGCCCGTACACGTGGATCGCGGTGGCCTCGGCCGTGCTGAGCGTCGCGGCCCTGTTCCACGCACGGCGGTGGCCGCACATCGTGGCGGCGGTCGCCGGCGCCGGATTCCTCGTATGGTGGTTCACCTGGTTCCTGTGACGCGCATCCGTGAGCTGGACGCCCTCCGCGGCTTCGCGGTGGGCGGCATCATGCTGGTCAACACCTGGCAGCACGCCAGCCACGAGCCCTACACCGGCATCGACCGCACGATCGAGGCCCTGTTCCAGAGCCGCTTCTACCCGATCTTCTCGCTGCTGTTCGGCATCAGCTTCGTGCTGTTCCTCGACCGTTCGGGCAGCCGCTGGGCGCTGGCCCGCCGGCTGGCCTGGCTGGCCTGCTTCGGCCTGCTCCAGCACACCTTCTACGAGGGCGAGGTGCTGACCGACTACGCCCTCTACGGCCTGGTGGTGCTGCTGCCGGCCTCGTTCCTGCCGGGCGGCCTGCCGGTGCTGGCGCTCGGCGTCGTGGCGACCGTCTGGGCCACCTTCCACGGCGCGGGCCCGTCGCTCATCCCCGGGCTGTTCCTGGTCGGCATGGGGCTGATGCGGCTGCGCCCGCCGCGGAGCCTGCTGGCCCCCGTGTTCGCCGCCTCGGCGCTGACCTCCCTGGTGCTGACGGTCACCTGGGCGGGCGTCGCGGACGTGCCGGGGGCGGGCGACTGGACCGTCTACAGCGTGGCCGCGCTGGCGGGGGCGGCGGCGTACGCCGGCGGGCTGCTGCTGGCGCTGCGGCCGTGGTCGTCGGCCCTGCTGGAGCCGCTGGGCCGGATGGCGCTGACGAACTACGTCACCGGCACGGCGGTGATCGCGCTGTGCACGGTCCCGCTGAAGACCGGCGCCACCCGCTGGCCGGTGCTCGCGGTGGCGCTGACCACCGTGGTGGCGCAGACGTTGTTCAGCGGCTGGTGGCTCACCAGATTTCGGTACGGCCCACTTGAGTGGATCTGGCGGTGCCTGACCTGGTTTCGACTGGTGCCCAACCGGTTAGAGTCGGGCCGTGACCACAATCGCCCTCTGCCAGATTCCGGTCTCTCCTGACCCGGCCACCAACCTCAAGAGGGCCAGGGAGGCGCTCGCCCGCGCCGAGGGGGCCGACCTGGCGATCTTCCCCGAGGCCACGCTCACCCGTTACGGCAGGCGCGTCACCGAACTGGCCGAGCCGCTCGACGGGCCGTTCGTGTCGGGGCTGGCGGAGGCGGCCCGCACCTACGGCCTGGCGGTGATCGCCGGCGTGTTCGAGCCGGGCGAGGGCCCGGCCGGCGCCAAGGTGCACAACACGGCCGTGGCGATCGGCCCCGACGGCGACGTCAAGGCCGCCTACCGGAAGATCCACCTGTTCGACTCCTTCGGCTCCAAGGAGTCCGACCTGGTGGCGCCGGGCGCCGAGCCGGCCGTGGTCGAGCTGGCCGGGCTGCGCGTCGGGCTGGTCACCTGCTACGACATCCGCTTCCCCGAGCTGACCAGGGCGCTGGTCGACAAGGGCGCCGACCTGTTCGCGGTGATCGCCGCCTGGGGGTCGGGCCCGCTGAAGGAGGACCATTGGGTCACGCTGGTCCGCGCACGGGCCCTGGAGAACACGATGTGGACGGCCGCCGTCGGCCAGGCGCCCAACCCGGAGGAGTCGAAGGACGGGTTCGGCGTGGGCCGCAGCATGCTGGTCGACCCGCTCGGAGTGGTCCGGGCCGACCTCGGCACCGGTCCCGGGGTCCAGCTCGTCCGCCTGGACACCGAATGGACGGCCACCGCCAGGGCCATGCTCCCGTGCCTGGATCACCGGGTGCTCAAGGGTCAACCGACCGTAAAGTAGAGCCATGAGCGGAACGCAGATGCAGAAGGTCGTGCCGCCGCGTCTGCTCGTGCCGTACCTGTCGGGCAAGCGCACCGTGATCTCCGGCTACGTCTACCGGGTCCAGGACTGCGTCAGGCTGACCACGCCGGCGGCCCTCTACTACGGCCTCGACCTGTCCTTCGACGGCTCGGAGCTGTTCCCCGAGGTGCCCGAGCTCTACCTGATGCGCTGGCACGCCCGCGACGTCGACACCTACGCGGTGCCCTACGGCCCGCACATGGGCGGCGACTGGAGCGACGTACCGCCGTTCGCCGGCAACGGGTTCACCACTTCGCCCGACCACGTGGTGCCGCAGTTCCACACCGTCCCGATGCCGATCCCGGCGGGGGCGGAGATCGTCCACGTCACCGGCGAGGGCGAGCGGCCCTTCGCCGGCTACGACGGCCTGACCTGGCGGCCCGCCGCATGAGCGAGGAGATCACGCCGGTCGCCTCCGGCTTCGTGGCCCGCTTCGGCGAGCGCACGCTGCCGGCCGCCCTCGGCCCCGACAACGACCAGGTGGTGCTGTTCAGCGAGGTGGAGCTCGACGGCTTCGAGCCCGCCTCGGGCTACTGGCGGCGGGTGGTGGCCAGGTCGCGGCTGGAGTGGCTGGTGCTCGTCCGCACCGTCGGCGCCTTCGGCGGCGAGCCGTGCATCGTCCTCGACGAGGACGACGACGGCCTGCACATCGCCTACACCGGCCACAGCGGCATGAAGGCCGAGGCGCTCGGCTACTGGATGGTCGACCACGGCGCGTACGAGGTGGTCGTGCCGCGCGAGGAGGTCTTCTCCATCCGCGTCGAACGCATCCCCGTGCCGTAGGAGGTCAGCCCAGGGCGCGGTAGCGGGCCAGGCGGGCCGCCAGGCGGTCGGCCGGGGGCACCGCCAGCAGCTTGGCGATCTCGTGCTCCAGCGCCCGCCCCACGCGCTCACAGAACTGCCTGGGCTCGTAGGCGGCGTCGGGCAGCTCGGGGATCACCCGGTCGACGATGCCGTCGCGCCGCAGGTCGGTGGCCCGGATGTGCTGGGCCTGGGCGATCTCGGGGGCGAAGTCGACCGACCGGTAGAGGATGGCCGAGGCGCCCTCCGGCGGCAGCGGCGACAACCAGGCGTGCTGGGCGCACAACACCCGGTCGGCCGGCAGCAGCGCCAGCGCCGCCCCGCCCGCGCCCTCGCCGAGCAGCAGGCACACGGTCGGCGCGTCGAGGGTGACGAGCTCGGCCAGGCAGCGGGCGATCTCGGCGGCCAGCCCGCCCTCCTCGGCCGACTTCGACAGGTCGGCCCCCGCGGTGTCGACCACGGTGACCAGCGGCAGCCCCAGCTCGGCCGCCAGGCGCATGCCGCGCCTGGCCACCCTGAGCCCGGCCGGGCCGAGCGGCGAGCGCCGGCGCTGTCTTCGCCGGTCCTGGCCGAGCACCACGGCGGGCGCCGACCCGAACCTGGCCAGCGCCAGCACGAGCCCCGGCTCGTTCTCGCCGGCGCCGCTGCCGCTGAGCGGCGTCACGTCGGTGGCGGCCAGCTTGAGCAGCGTGCGCACGCCCGGACGGTCGTCGCGACGCGAGCGGGTGATCGCCTCCCACGCCTCCACCGGCCGCAGGTCCTCCGCGGGCGGCTCGCCCGCCTCGACGCCGGTACGCGCGGCGCACAACACGGAAAGGGCCCTGATCGCGACCCTGCGGGCGTCGTCGGCCGACACGACGGCGTCGACCAGGCCGTGCTCGTAGAAGTTCTCGGCCACCTGGACGCCCTCGGGAAAGGGGTAGCCGTGCAGCGCCTCGAACACCCGCGGCCCGAGGAACCCGATCAGCGCCCCCGGCTCGGCCGCCGTGACGTGCCCGAGCGAGCCCCAGGAGGCCAGCACGCCGCCCGTCGTCGGGTGCCGCAGGTAGACGACGTAGGGCAGCCCGGCCGCGCGGTGCTCCTGCACCGCGACGGTGATCCGGACCATCTGGACGAACGCCAGCGCGCCCTCCTGCATCCGGGTGCCGCCCGAGGCCGGGGCGGCCAGCAGCGGCAGCCGCTCACGCGTGGCGCGCTCGACCGCGGCCGCGATGCGGGTGGCCGCGGCGACCCCGACCGACCCCGCCATGAAGGAGAACTCGCAGACCACGACGGCGACCCTGCGGCCGTCGAGCAGCCCCTCGCCGGTGATCACCGACTCGTCGTAGCCGGACTTCACGCGGGCCGCGGCCAGCTCCTCGGCATAGGAGGAGCCGGGCTCCGCCGGATCGGCGGGCGGCGCGTCCCACGACTTCCACGACCCCCTGTCGAGGACCGCTTCGATCAGTGTGCGCGCGTCCGGACGGCTCACTATCGCTCCTAACGATCAACCGATGATGCCATGGTGACGCACGAGGGTACATGCCGGAGCCGGGAATTGCCGATCATCCCTCCCGCTCTTCGAGCCAGGCGAGCACGGCCTCGCCGTCCTGGCCGAGTGCGGGGGGCGCGGTGTGCTCGCCCGGGGGCAGGCCGTCGAAGCGCAGCGGCGGCCCGGGAAGCTCGATCGGGCCCAGCACGGGGTGGTCCACCTCGACCAGGAGCCCCTGGCTGCGGGTCTGCTCCCAGGCGTAGACCTCGTCGATCGACCTGATCGCGCCCGCGGGCACGCCGGCCTCGCCCAGCCTGGCCAGCCAGTGGGCGCGGTCGTGGTCGGCCAGGGCCTTCTCCATGTCGGCGATCAGCTCGTCCCGGTGTGCGAATCTCTGCCTGTTGGTCGCATATTTCGCCACATCAGGGTCGATGTCGAGTAGCTTGGCGACCTTCTTCCACTGGCCGTCGTTCGCCACGGCGATCTGCAGCATGCCGTCGGCGCAGCGGAAGGCGCCGTAGGGGGCGATGGAGGCGTGGTGGTTGCCGTTGGCGCCGGGGGCCTGGCCGCCGACCGTCCAGGCCGTGCCGTGGTAGGAGTGGACGCCGGTGACCGCGGCCAGCAGGGACGTGCGCACCACCCGGCCCCGGCCGGTGCGCTCGCGCTCGTACAGGGCCGCCGCCACGCCGTACGCGCCGTGGATGCCGGCCAGCAGGTCGGCGATCGAGGCGCCCACCCGGTACGGCTCCTCGCGCGAGGGCCCGGTCAGCGACATCAGCCCCGCCTCGCCCTGGGCGATCACGTCGTAGCCCGGCCGGCCGCCCTCGGGCCCGTCGTGGCCGAACCCGGTGATCGACAGGACGACCAGGCGCGGGTTGAGCTCGTGCAGGCGCTCGACGGGGAAGCCGAGCCGGTCGAGCACGCCGGTGCGGAAGTTCTCGATCAGCACGTCGCTCTGCCGGACGAGCCGCTCGACGAGCTGCCTGCCCTCGGCGGACTTGAGATCGACCGCGATGGACTGCTTGTTGCGGTTGGCCGCCAGGAAGTAGGTCGAGATGTCGTGGTCGGGCCCGACGAAGGGCGGCCCCCACCCGCGCGAGTCGTCACCCCCGTCCGGATGCTCCACCTTGATCACCCGGGCGCCCAGGTCGCCGAGCATCTGCGCGGCGTGCGGCCCCGCGAGGGCCCTGGACAGATCGAGCACGACGACGTCGCCGAGGGGTCCGAGCAAGGTCAACCTCCAGCTTGCGTTGGGCCGGAAGAATATTCTCTCAGGCGGCCGTCCACCATCGCCTACCCTGGTCCGGTGAATTCCCTGGCCCGCCGCATCCAGGCCCTGCCGCCCTCCTGCGGGCCCGTGCGCCTGGTGGCCGTCGACGGCCCGGCCGGCTCGGGCAAGACCACCTTCGCCGGCCGGCTCGGCGCGGCGCTCGGCTGCCAGGTGATCCACAGCGACGACTTCCCCGTCCACTGGGACGACGGCCCCGGCGCCTGGTTCCGCCTGCTGGACGAGCAGGTCCTGCAACCGCTGCGGCACGGCCGCCCGGCCGGTTTCCGCCGCTACGACTGGGTGCGCGAGCGCTACGCCGACCAGGTCGCCGTGCCGGCCGCGCCCGTGCTGGTCGTCGAGGGCGTCGGCACCGCCCGCCGGTCGGCCGCCCGCCTGCTGGCCTTCACCGTCTGGGTGGAGGCCCCCGAGGCAGTGCGGCTGCGGCGCGTCCTCGACCGCGACGGCCCCGAGCTCGAACCCCGGTGGCGGCAGTGGTTCGCCGCCGAACGGGCCTGGTTCGCCGCCGACCGCACCCGCGAGCGCGCCGATCTCGTCGTCGAGACGTGAACCGGGTCGCCCTCCCGCCCGACTGAGCAGGGTGACGGAAGGACGACATGACAGATGAGCTGCTCGTCGTACGCGCCCAGCTGGGCGAGCGCGCGGCGATCGCCGAACTCGTACGCCGCTGGCACACCCCGGTCTGGACCTACGTCCGGCGCATGCTGGACGCCGAGCGGGCCGACGACGTCGCCCAGGAGATCTGGGCGGCCGTCGTGCGCGGCCTGCCCCGGCTGCGCGCGCCCGGACGGTTCACGCCCTGGCTGTTCACCATCGCCCGCCGGGCGGTCACCGACCGCCTGCGCGAGGAGTACGCGAGGACGGAGAGCGCGGCCGAGCCGGAACCGGTGACCGAGGACCCCGCCGAGGCCGTCGTCGACCGCGCCGGCCTGCTCGCCGCCCTGTCCGCCCTGCCCCCTGCCGAGCGGGAGATCCTCGTCCTGCACTACCTGGAGGACCTGCCGGTCGAGGAGTGCGCCCAGATCTGCGGCATCCCCGCCGGAACCGTCAAGTCCAGGCTCAGCCGCGCCCGCCGCCTCCTGCGCGACCACCTGAAGGAGATCGACCATGACCGATGAGCCGCGCCTGACCGCCGACGAGATCATCGAGCGCCTCGAACCGTCGCTGTCGCCGTGGCGGCGCGTGCGCGCGCTGACCGCCCTGCTCGCCGGGGCCGCCGGGACGGTCTTCGTCTGCGCCCTGTGGTGGACCGAGCCCGGCCCGCTGCCCGGCCGCACCCACCTGGCCTTCGCCGCTCTCGCCGCGTTCTGCCTGGCCTGGGCCTGCTACGGCGGCTGGCTGAGCACGCGCAGGACGCCGCTGTTCGCCCGCGACCGGGTGATCGCCGGCTGGATCGCCCTGGCGGCCGCCCTGCTCACCACCGCGCTCGTCGCCGCCGTGGCCACCGGCGCGCTGGCGCTCGGGCTCGCGTTCGTGGCGGTGAGCGCCGTGCTGACCGGGCAGGCCCACACGCGGCGGGCGCGGCTGCTGCGGCTCAAGCGGGATCTAGGTGGGTGACGTCGTTGAACGCCACCACCTCGAACCCCGCGCCCGCGGCCCGCCAGACCGACACCGACGCGTTGAGCACCGGCGCGAACCGCAGGACGTCGGCCAGGTCGGCGTCGTCCCGCCCGGCCATGACGTGCCGCAGGCCCAGCACCACCGAGTCGTGGGCGACGATCAGCACCCGCCGCCCGTCCGCCGCCGCGCGCAGCCCGTGCAGGAAGTCCTTCAGCCGGACCACCACGTCGGCCAGCGACTCGCCGCCGGGCGGCCGGTAGGCGTAGGGGCCCTCGGCGCGCATCCGCCGCACCTCGCCGGGGAACCGCTCGCCGATGGCGGCCAGGTTGAACCGGGCGAACTCGCCCGACTCCTGGTCTCTGAGCCGCTCGTCCACGGTCACCGGCAGCGCGCCGGCGCCCCAGGTCTCGTGCGCGGTCCTCCAGGTGTCGAGGGCCCGCAGGTAGGGGGAGCACCACACCTCCTCGGGCGCCTCGCCGGCGGGCAGGGCGGCCAGCATCCGGCCGAGCGCCCGCGCCTGGAGCAGGCCGAGGTCGGTCAGCGTCACCTCGTGGTCGCCCCGCTCGTAGACCAGTGGCCGGTCGCCGGCCTGCGCGTGCGCCAGGTTCGCCTGGCTCTCCCCGTGGCGTACGGCGACGATCCGCGAAGGTCCCATGCCCGCCATCCTCGCATCCGGACGCCGCACCTCGCCGAAGCCGCCGGAGCGGGCCGTCGTAGGGTGATCCTCATGACTGAAGTCGCATTGCTCGGGACCGGGCTCATGGGCGCTCCCATGGCCCGCAACCTGCTCAGGGCCGGCCTGCCGGTCAGGGTGTGGAACCGCACGCGGGACAAGGCCGAGCCGCTGGCGGCCGACGGCGCCGTCGTCGCCGGCTCCCCCGCCGAGGCGGTCGAGGGCGCCGACGTGATCGTCACGATGCTCAGCGACGGCGACGCCGTGCACGACGCGATGACCGCCGCCGCGCCCGCGCTGCGTCCCGGCCAGGTGTGGGCGCAGATGAGCACGGTCGGCGTGGCGGCGGTCGACCGCCTGGCCGCCCTGGCCGCCGAGCACGGCCTGACCTTCGCCGACGCGCCCGTCCAGGGCACCAGGCAGCCGGCCGAACAGGGCACGCTGCTCATCCTGGCGGCCGCCCCCGAGCCGGCCAGGCAGGCGCTCGCCCCGGTGTTCGACGCCGTCGGCTCGCGCACCCTGTGGCTGGGCGAGGACGGCGCCGAGGGCGCCGGCACCAGGCTCAAGATGGCCGCCGTCAGCTACGCCATCTCGATGACCGGCATCGTGGCCGAGGCCCTGGCCCTGGCCAAGGGGCTCGGTCTCGACCCCGGCCTGGTGCGCGAGGTGATCAGCGGCGGCCCGCTGGACAACGTCTACTTCCAGGCCAAGTCCAAGGCCATCCTGGAGGGCGACCTGGAGCCGTCCTTCACCGTGCACAACGCCGAGAAGGACACCCGGCTGATCACCGAGGCGGGCGCGTCGGCCGGGGTGCGGCTGGACATGGTGGCGGCGGCCGGCGAGCGGCTGCGCCGCGCCGAGGCGCAGGGGCACGGCGACCAGGACATGGTCGCCACCTACTTCGCCAGCTTCGACAAGGAGTAGCCCCTGCCGGTTCCCTACAGTTCGTCCACCTCCGCGTACGTCCTGCCGCCGGACAGCCTCGGGTAGCCGGGGCCGCGGTCGAAGAAACGGTCCGCCGGCGGGCGGAGGCGGGCGCGGAGCTCGGCGGTGCCGCGTTCGTCGATGCGGTCGCCGTCCAGGACCACGCCGTAGTCGCCCAGGGCGCCGGCGATCGAGACCTTGCCGTCGCGGACGTCGGCCGCCACCGCCCGCGGGTCGCGGTCGTAGGGGGAGCCCCAGCCGCCGCCGCCCGTGGTGCGGATGCGGATCAGGTCGCCGGCCTGGACGGGGTGGTCGTCCACCAGGCCGTCCATCTCCTTGCCGGCGATCTCCACCCGGAACGGGCGCCCGGCCAGGCCGCCGTTGACGCCCCAGCACGACAGGATCGACCGGTCGGCGATCGACATGTACGACGCGTCCCGGAGCATCCTGATGTGCTTGTCGTAGCCCAGGCCGCCGCGGAACATGCCGGGGCCGCCCGAGTCGCAGGCCAGCCCCAGCCGCTCCACCCGGAACGGCCAGCGCGCCTCGGCGAACTCGACCGGGATGTTGCGCGAGTCGGGGACGATGTGGATGGTGTCCTCGCCGTCGGCGTACCAGCGGCCGCCCGAGCCGCCGCCCAGGACCTCGCGCATCAGGTACGGCGTGCCGTCGGCGTCGCTGCCGTAGACGCCGGTGTAGCGGATGGTCTCCTGGTCGGCGGGCATGCGTCCGCCGGTGGCCTTGGCCAGCACGCCGGCCAGCACGCCGAGCAGGCGCAGAATGACGAACGTGCGGGCGTTGGTGGGCGCCGGGAAGATCGGGGTGAGCAGCGTGCCCTTCTCCGGGAAGACCATCCTGATCAGCGGCACGACGCCCTCGTTGACGTCGAGCTCGGCCATGCGCTCGGGCGTGTCGGCGAGGTTGCGCAGCACCGGCGCGAGCCACTTCTTCAGGAAGACGCCGTCGGCGTAGTCGCCCGCGTGGTTGATCGGGCCCTTGGCCTGGGGCGAGGTGCCGGTGAAGTCGATGGTGAGCGGCGCGTCGGCGGCGTGGTCGACGGTGAGCGTGATGCGCTGGGCGTGCAGGCGGGGCTCGTCGACGCCGTCGTGCTCGGCGTAGTCCTCCCAGACGTACGTGCCTTCGGGGATCTTGGCGAGCAGTTCCCTGCGGAAGGTCTCGGTGGTCTTGGAGACGATCGCGTCGAAGCACTCCTCGACGGCCTGCCTGCCGTACCGGTCGAACAGCTCGCCGAGGCGGCGGGCGCCCATGAGGCAGGCCGAGCACTCGGCGTCGAGGTCGCCGGCCAGGGAGTCGGGCATGCGGGAGTTGCGGGTCATGATGCGCAGCGCGGTCTCGTTCGGCACGCCCTGGTCCCACAGCTTGATCGGCGGGATCATCAGGCCCTCCTCGTACACCGAGCGGGCGTGCGAGGGCATCGAGCCGGGCACCGCGCCGCCGATGTCGTCGTGGTGGCCGAACGCCTGCACGAACGCCACCACGGCCCCGTCGTGGAAGACCGGCACGGTGACGCACAGGTCGGGCAGGTGGCCGATGCCGCCCTCGGACAGGTAGACGTCGTTGTGGAAGTAGACGTCGCCGGGCTTCATCGTCTCGATCGGGAAGTCGCGCACGATCGGCTGGACGAGCGCGCTGTAGGAGCGGCCGGTGAGCTTGCGCAGCCGGGCGTCGTGGATGCCGGCGCGGAAGTCGTGCGCGTCGCGGATCATCGGGGAGCGGGCCGTGCGGGCGATGGCCGTCTCGACCTCCCGCTCGACGGAGGCCAGCGTGCCCTCGACGATCTCCACCAGGATCGGATCAATCACGTCGGATCTCCACATTTCCGTATTCGTCCACCTTTGCGGTGAAGCCCGGGTGCACGGGGATCGTCGACCCGTACTCCTCGATGACCGCCGGGCCCTGGACGGTGGCGCCCGGCCCGAGGGCGGCCCGCTGGTGGATCGGGGTGTCGCGGGTCTCCTCGAAGTGCACGGGACGGACCGACGTGGGCCCCTCCCCCGGCTTGTCGAGCCGCCGGATCGCCGGACGGGTGATCGGACCGATGCCCGAGACGCGCAGGTTGACCCATTCGACGCCGTGGCGCGGGTCGTCGCGGTAGGCGTAGCCGTACAGCTTCTCGTGGGCGTCGTGGAAGGCCTCGATCACCGTGCGCTTCCAGTCGTCGTCGAGCGGGCCCGCCGGGGCGGTGACGCGCACCTCGAACGCCTGCCCGTAGTAGCGCAGGTCGGCGCTGCGGACGTGGACCGGGTCGTCGAAGCCCTCGCGGTCGAGCGCCTCGGCGGCCTGGCCCTCCAGCTCCTGGAAGATCTGCGCGGCGGTCTTCAGCGCGAGGTCGCGGGTGACGTACGTGCGCACGTAGTCGTTCTTGACGTCGACGGTGAGCAGGCCGAACGCCGAGACGTTGCCCGGGTCGCGCGGCACGACGACGGCGGGCAGGCCCAGGATGTCGATCAGGCGGCAGGCCAGCAGCGGCCCCGACCCGCCGAACGTCACCAGCGGGAAGTCCCGTACGTCGAGGCCGCGCTTGACGGTGAGCTGCCGGATCGCGTTGCTCTGGTTGAACGCGCTGATCTCCAGGATGCCGGTCGCGGTGCGCTCGGGGGTGAGCCCGAGCTTGTCGGCCAGCGCCTCGACGCCGTGGCGGGCGGCGTCGGCGTCGAGCGGGATCTCGCCGCCCAGCAGGTGGGGCGGGATGCGGCCGAGGAACACGTGCGCGTCGGTGACCGTGACCTCCGAGCCGCCCCTGCCGTAGCACAGGGGCCCCGGATCGGCGCCGGCGGAGCGGGGGCCGACCTTCAGCGTGCCCTCGGGCGAGATCCAGGCCACCGAGCCGCCGCCCGCGCCGACCGTGACGATGTCGATCATCGGGATCTTGCACGGGTACCGGCCGACCGTGCCCTCGGTGGTCAGCGACGGCTCGCCGTCGATCACCACGGCCACGTCGGTCGAGGTGCCGCCGCCGTCGAGGGTGATCACCGACGGGTGCCCCGCGGTGGAGGCGATGAGCGCCGCGCCGAGCGCGCCCGCCGCCGGGCCCGACAGCACGGTGGTGATCGGCTGGTTGACGACCTCGCGCGCCGACAACACGCCGCCGTTGGACTTCATCACCGAGAACGGCATGCCGAGCCGGTTGGACAGGCCGGCGATGTAGCCGCGCATGGCGGGCTTGACCGCGGCGTCCACCAGGGTGGTGATCGAGCGCTCGTACTCGCGGTACTCGCGCAGCACGTCGCTGGAGAGCGAGATCACCGCCTCCGGGTGCTCGCGCCAGAGGATCTCGCGCATGCGGCGCTCGTGCTCGGGGTTGGCGTAGGAGTGCAGGAAGCACACGCCGACCGCGGTGATGCCCTTCGACCTGAACCAGCGCGCCGCCTCGACGGCCTGCTCCTCGGAGAACGGCCGCACCTCGTTGCCGAGGTGGTCGAGCCGGCCGCCGACCGTCCTGACGAGGTGCACGGGGACGATCCGCGGCGGTTTGACCCAGAAGTAGGAGTTGCCGTAGCCGTCCGGCACACTCTGCCTGGCGATCTCCAGGATGAACTCGAAGCCCTCGGTGGTGATGAACCCGAGGTTGCCGATGCGGTCTTCGAGCAGCTGGTTCGTCGCGACGGTGGTGCCGTGGACGATGGAGGCGACGTCGAGCTCGCCCAGCTTCCCGATGCCCGCGACGAACCCGTCGGCCGGGTTCGCGGGCGTCGAGGGGGTCTTGGTGGTGACGATCTCACCGGTCTGCTCGTCCACCGCCACGACGTCGGTGAACGTGCCCCCGGTGTCCACTCCGATTCGGACGCTACGCATGGCTCCTCAGCTTCGGCGACGGCCGAGAACTTCGTCGATGACCCGGGGCGCGTTCTGGGTGCCGACGTAGGCCGCCAGGCGCACCACCAGCTCTTGGGATTTTGCCAGTTCGGCCTCGACTCTGGCCTTCCCCGACTGGCCCGCCTGCACGCCGAAATAGGCGCCCATGATCGTGCCCACCACCCCGGCCACGCCCGCGAACAGCGCGGCGAACTCCTTGGTGGCGAACACCGCGGCGCCGAAGGCGATCAGGATCGCGACGATGCCCGCCACGACGACCAGGAAGCCGTACCGCCATCGGGTGGCGTCGGCCTGGGCGGCCGTCACGTCGTCCTGTGTCAGCATCGCGTCGAGCGTCGGTGGATTGTCGGTGACCACAGTTCCTCCTGATAGTCCAGGGGAGAAATGTCCCACGAGGTCATGGAACAAGCCAAGCCGCTAAGCTGGCCTCCTGTGACCGAACTGTCTGCCTTGTCAGCCGTGCCATCCGGAGCCCGGGACGCCGTGCTGAAGTTCTACTTCGGCCCCATGGACTGCGGGAAGTCCACTCTGGCGCTCCAGATGAACTACAACCACGGCCGCCAGGGGCGGCGCGGGCTGGTCCTGACCAAGCACGACCGCTCCGGCGGCCCGAAGGTCACCAGCCGGATCGGGCTGGGCCTGGAGGCGATCGAGGTGGAGGACTCCCTCGACCTCGTCGGCCTGGTCACCTCGCACGAGCGCATCGACTACCTGATCTGCGACGAGGCCTGCTTCTACACGGTCGAGCAGATCGAGCAGCTCGCCGACCTGGTGGACGAGCACGGCATCGACGTCTACGCCTTCGGGCTGGCCTCCGACTTCCGATCGGTCATGTTCCCCGGCGCGCAGCGGCTGTTCGAGCTGGCCGACGAGGTGTGCCGGCTGCAGGTCGAGGTGTTGTGCTGGTGCGGACGCCCCGGGCAGCTCAACGCGCGCGTGGTGGGCGGGGTGCTGGCGCGGACGGGTGAGCAGGTCGTGATCGGCGACACCGACGCCTCGCCGGTGCGCTACCAGGTGCTGTGCCGCCGCCACCACCGCTCCGGCCAGCTCGGCGAGGGCGGCGCCCCGGCCTGACCCGCCTGGCTGCGACCTGAGCCGGGTGGCTCACACCAGCCGGTCGAGGGCGTCGTGGAACAGGCGTCGGTCGTGCTCCGGCAGGGCGGACAGGAAGGCGCGCTCGGCCTCCTCCACGGCCGGCACCGCGAGGCGCACGGTCTCGCGGCCGCGCTCGGTCAGCTCGACCGCGTTCTTGCGGCGGTCGCCCGGATGCGGCCGCCGCGCCACCAGCTGCTTGCCCTCCAGCGCGTCGACCATGGCGACCATCGTCGTGCGGTCGATGCCGAGCCGCTGGGCCGCCTCCTGCTGCGACAGCGGCTCGGGGGCGTCGATCACCGACAGCACCCCGAGCTCCCGCCCGTCGATCCCGTAGGGCGCGAGCGCCGGGCCGGTGAACTCGGCCAGGCGCAGCGCGGCATGCTTGAGCAGGTAACCAAGGCGGCGGCTCGACACCTTCCGATTGTCGCACCGCCGCGGGCGGGACCGTTCAGACCGCGCAGTAGCCGTCGTCGTCGCAACCGTCGGCCGGCGGGGCGAGCTGGGTGATCGGCGTCTGGCCGGTACGCTCGGCGACCTCGTCGATCGCCGCGGCGAAGGCGTCCTCCGGCTGCGCGCCCGACACCGCGAACTTGCCCTCGAACAGGAACAGCGGCACCCCGCTGACGCCCAGCGCGCCGGCCCTGGCGAGCTGCTCGCGCACCTGCTCGGCGCCCTGGCCGGTGTCCTGGACGCCGACCTCGCCGGCCAGGCGGCTCAGCACGCCGGGGTCGCCGACGTTCGCGCCCTCACCGAAGTACGCGCGGAACAGCCGCTCGGCCATCTCCTCGCCGAGCCCCTGGGCGGTGGCGGCCTCGATGAGCCGGTGGGCCTCGAAGGTGTTGGTGTTGACGGCCCGCTCGTAGTCCATCTCCAGGCCCTCTTCGACGGCGACGGCCCGGACGCGCTCGGTCATCTGCCGCGCGCCCGGCCCGAACTTGCGCTCAAGGGCCGGGATCAGCGGCTCACCCTCGACGGGGGCGTCGGGATTGAGCTGGAACGGGCGCATGGTCACCTCGATCGTGCCGCCCTTGGCACGAAAACGTTCGGCGGCGCGGGCGAACCTGACGTGCCCGATGTAACACCAGGGGCACACGACATCGGAGAAAATCTCGACTTTCACACCGGCGACAACCACGCGGCCCACGCGACGATTCCGCCGGCCGCGGGTCAGCCGGCGGCCAGCTCCTCCAGCCGGTAGGGCAGGTAGGCCGAGTCGTCCACCAGGGCGGACGCGCCGCGCCACCAGCCGAACCACTCGCCGCTGCGCCACATCCAGTCGACCCGCTCGATGGCGGCCACCACGTCGCCGACCGTGCCCCAGCGCTCGCCCAGCTCCTCGCGGGTGACGCCGTGGCGGACGGCCCAGGCCCGCAGCACGCCCGCGGCGGCGGCCGGGATCTCGCGGGCGTACGGGTCGGGCTTCTCGCCGGGCAGCCGGTGGGGCCCGAGCCCGGCGGCCACTCCCCAGCTCCACTGAGCCTCGGCGGGCCTGGAGTAACGCAGCGACTGGAAGTCGAGGTTGGACCCCAGCGCGTCGTCGGGACGGCGGGCGACGACCGCGTCGAGCCGGCCGCCCGCGTCGAAGTGCACCACCAGCCGCTGGCCCGGCCCGACCCCCGGCGGCAGCTCGAAGCGGTCCTCGGCCTGCCAGGAGTTGAGGTCGACCTCGGCGACGGGCCGGCCCCAGATCTGGTCGGCGGCGTCGTCGGCGATCCAGGCGGCCAGCATCTCCAGCGCGGTCAGGTCGGTCCACGGCTCGATCGCGAGGGCCGTGCGCAGCACGTCGTCGGGCGGCGGCAGCTTGCCGCCTCTGGGCCGCGTCCACCAGCCGGCGCCCAGCTCGCGGGTGCCGACGAGGAGCGCGGCGATGGCGGCCAGTTCGGCCGATCGGCGGGTGAGCGACGCGCCGAGCGCGAGCCCGAGCACGCGGTCGGTCCGCTGGTCGCCGAACACCGGCCGCACCTCGGCGACCAGGGACTCGGCGGTGGGGCGCTCCTCCCCCAGCAGGTCGCGTACGATGCGCCTGGCTTCGTTCCGTGCGTCTTCAGCGTGTGCCTGCCGCATACCGCCACGCTACGCCTGGAGATCCTTTTCCGCGAGAGTCGTCGTGGCGCGTCCCTCAGCCGCGCCGGCCACTCGTGTCGCGGCCGAGCAGCCGGCCCACGGCGACGCCGGCGAGCGCGGCGGCCGCGCCCATGCCGAAGGCGGCCAGCAGCGCCCACGGGCGGGTCTCGGCGTGCCGCGCGGGCGGCCGTTCGTAGACCGCCGGGACGGCCTGGGCGGCCTGGGTGGCCTCCGGGGCGGCCGGGGTAGCCGGAGCCGGGGGCGGGGGCGGGGCGCTGAGGTGGCCCTCGACGGCGGAGAAGAACTCGCCCGCCGTGCGTTTGGCGACCGAGCCGAGCATGCGCTGACCGACGCCGCCGATCATCCCGCCGATCACCGCGTCGGCGTCGTAGTCCACCCGGGTGCCGCCGTCGATCTCGCTCAGCCGTACCAGGACGGTGGCCTCGACCGTGCCCGGCGCGCCCTGGCCGCGCGCCCGCAGCGTGAAGCTCTCGGGCGCGCGCGGCTCGGCCAGCGCGACCTCCCCCTGGTAGACGCCCTTGATGGACGCCACGCCCGCGTTGACCGTCATCCTGTAGGTGTCCGGCCCGGTCTCCTCCAGGCGCTCGCAGCCCGGGATGGTGCGCACGAGCACCGCCGGGTCCTGGAGCGCGGCCCACACTCGATCTCGCTGTACGCCGATCACGGCGCTGCCCGCCACCTTCATGCGGCCACTCTAGGCACCGGCGACCGGCTGGTTAAGGGCAAGACCTGCCAGTCGGGCGACGCGTCGTGCGGATCGTCGTGCGGATCAGGGCTGGCAAGATGGTGCTCCATGTGCTGGGGGCGTGGAACGGTCAGGGGCGGGGCCGGGCGTGGCGGGCTGGGGCCGGCCGTGCTCGCCGGGGTGCTGGTGGCGCTGGCCGCCGGGTGTGCCACCGGCGGCACCGACGGCGGCACCGGCGGGGTCGTGACCGGGCCGTCGGCGAAGCCGTCCGCGACCGGAGGGACCACGTCCCGGCCCACGCCGCAGGGCCCGCCGGGTGCGCTGCCGCGGGCCGGCGAGGTGGGCCCGATCAAGGGGGAGAACGGCCTGCCCCCGGTGATCAGCTCGATCCCCACCAGGCGCAAGGTCGTCTTCCTGACCATCGACGACGGCTGGGAGCAGGACCCCGGCTTCGTCAAGCTGGTACGCGACCGGCGCGTGCCCATCACCGCCTTCGCCATGCGCGACGCGGTCGAGGCCAAGGGCAGCCCCGACCCGGCGGGCGGCCCCGGCCGCTACGTGGGCGCCGGCAAGTGGGGCTACTTCCGGCAGCTCCGCGACGTCCACGTGCCCGTCGAGAACCACACCCTGACCCATCCCGACCTGCGCCGCCTGCCCCTCGACGGGCAGCGCCGCGAGATCTGCGGCGCGGCGCAGGTGGTCGGCAAGGAGATCGGGACCCGGCCGGCGTTGTTCCGGCCGCCGTTCGGCAGCTACAACACCGACACGCTGCGGGCCGCCCGGCGGTGCGGGGTGAAGGCCGTGCTGCTGTGGACGGCCACCGTCCAGCCGGGCGGCAAGATCGCCTATCAGGTGCCCGACAAACGCCTGCGTCCGGGCGACATCCTGCTGCTGCACTTCCGGCCGAACCTGGCGGCCGACTTCCGGGTGCTGATCGACAAGATCAAGCGGCGCGGCTTCGAGCTGGGCAATCTGCAGGCCTACCTCGACGCCTCAGGCGGGGTCCGCCGGGCGGGGTAGTGCGCAATCCGCCCGGCGGGTGACGCGCCGGGACGTACCCGTACGGGATCCTCGAAAAGTAGGCAGAACCGGGGGATGTGACCAACGTCGCATCGCGTTGCTCTACGGCCTGTAGTACTACTACAGGTAGAAGTACTACAGCTTGTAGAGCTATGAGCGGGTGGGGATTGATGGACGCGCTTGACCTGGCACGGTGGCAGTTCGGGGTCACCACCGTGTACCACTTCTTGTTCGTGCCCCTGACCATCGGTCTGGGCGTCTTCGTCGCGGGCCTGCAGACGGCCTGGCACCGCACGGGCAAGGAGCACTACCTCAAGCTCACGAAGTTCTTCGGGAAGCTGTTCCTGATCAACTTCGCCATGGGGGTGGTGACCGGCATCGTGCAGGAATTCCAGTTCGGCATGAACTGGAGTGAGTACTCCACGTTCGTCGGTGACGTCTTCGGCGCGCCGCTGGCCATGGAGGCGCTGCTGGCGTTCTTCATGGAGTCCACGTTCCTCGGCCTGTGGATCTTCGGCTGGGACCGGCTGCCCAAGAGGGCGCACCTGGCCAGCATCTGGGCCGCCGCCATCGGCTCCAACCTGTCGGCCTACTTCATCCTCGCGGCCAACGCCTGGATGAAGCACCCGGTCGGCTACGAGGTCGTGGACGGCAAGGCCAGGATGACCGACCTGTGGGCCGTGCTGACCAACTCCACGGCGGTCGCGCAGGTGCCGCACGTCATCGGGGCCGCGTTCATCGTGGCGGGCGGGTTCGTGCTGGCGGTGAGCGGCTACTGGCTGCTGCGGACGCGCGCGCCGATGTGGCGCAGCGCCGCCCGTGGCGCGCTGGTCATGACGGCGATCGCGGGGGCGGTCGTCGCGGGCACCGGCGACATGTCGGCCAAGCTCATGTACGAGCAGCAGCCCATGAAGCTGGCCGCGGCCGAGGGCCTGGAGCGCGACACCGCGGCCGCGGCCTTCTCCCTGGCGCCCGGCATCGAGATCCCCAAGGTGCTCAGCTTCCTGGCCACCAACGACTTCGGCGCCACCGTCCAGGGCACCGAGGACCTGCAGAAACGCTTCGAGCAGCAGTTCGGCCCCGGCGACTACCGGCCCGACCCGACGATCGTGTTCTGGTCGTTCCGCGTGATGATCGTGTTCGGCATGGCCACCGCGGGGCTCGCGCTGCTCGGCCTCTGGCTGACCCGGCGCAGGCGCGAGGTGCCGTCCTGGCTGGCGCGGGCGCTGCTGCTCGCGCTGCCGCTGCCGTTCGCGGCGGTGATCGCGGGCTGGCTGCTGAGCGAGATCGGCCGGCAGCCCTGGACGGTCGCCGGCGAGCTGCTGACCGCCTCAAGCGTCTCGCCCGGCGTGACCCTGGCCGAGGTCGCCATCTCGCTGACCGTCTTCACACTCCTGTACGGCGGCCTGGCCGTGGCCGAGGTCGTCCTGCTGGCCAGGCACGTGCGCAAGGGCGTCGAGGAGCGGCAGCCCGCTCCCGAGGCGCAGCCGCTCGAACCGTCGCTGATGTACTAGAGGGACCAGACCATGATCAACCTGTGGTTCGTCATCATCGCCTTCCTCTGGACCGGGTACTTCGTCCTGGAAGGCTTCGACTTCGGCGTCGGCCTGCTGGCGCCGCTGCTGAGCAGGAACGCCGCCGAGCAGCGCCAGAGCCTGCAGACCATCGGCCCCGTCTGGGACGGCAACGAGGTGTGGCTGATCACGGCGGTCGGCGCCATGTTCGCCGCCTTCCCCGCCTGGTACTCCGGCCTGTTCAGCGCGTTCTACCTGCCCGTCACGCTCATCCTGGTCGGCCTGATCGTGCGCGGCGTCGGGCTGGAATGGCGCGGTAAGGTCGCCAACCCGATCTGGTGCGACCTCGGCATCCTGGTCGGCAGCGGCCTCCCGGCGTTCCTGTGGGGCGCGATCTTCGCCGACGTGCTGTTCGACAGCGGCCCGGCGGCCCTGCTCGGCGGCGCGTTCACGCTGACGCTCTGCGTGCTGCACGGCGCGGTCTTCCTCGCGCTGCGCACCACCGGCCCGGTGCGCCGCCGGGCCAGGACCGCCGCCATGGCCGCGGCGGCGGTGGCCATCCCGGTGGCCGTGCTGGCCCTGTCCAACCTGGGCTCGCTGCCCGCGCTGGCCGCCATGGCCGCGCTGGCCGCCGCGGCGGCGCTGATCTGGCGGCGCAGGGAGGGCTGGGCGTTCGGCGCGACCGCCGCGGGCATCGTGCTGGCCACGCTGGCGGTCTTCATGGAGCTGCGCCTCGCGCCGCTGCCCGGGCTGACCCTGGCGGCGGCCGCCTCGGGGCCGTACACGCTGACGATGCTGAGCTGGATCGGGCTGATCACGCTGCCGTTCGTGCTGGTCTACCAGGGCTGGACGTACTGGGTGTTCCGCAAGCGGGTCATGCTCGCGGCGGCGTAGGGCGTCTCAGCCGACCGTGCGCATCTGGTTCGTGCGGTGGTCCTTCAGGTGGAGGTCGCCGCCGAGCCGCTCCTTCAGCAGCTCCAGCACCTTGCGGCTGGACAGCACGGTCCACAGGTTGCCGACCAGGTGCGGGTTGTACTCGGGGGCGGCGTCCATCCAGGCGTCCTTGCCGGACTGGCTGGCGAACGTCGTGACGAAGAACTGGCCGTCGGCGGTCCGGCAGTAGCCCGTACGGATCTCGGCGGCGTCGACCTGCATGCGCGGCTTGCAGCCGACCCTGGCGGCGAGTTGCTCGACCGTCTGGGGCGCCGCCGCCCGCGCGGCGTTCTGGCCGGCCGCCGCCGGGCCGCCGGAGCCGCCGCCGGCGGAGCAGGCGGCGGCCAGCCCGGCCAGCAGCGCGAGGACGGCCAGACGTGGAAGTGTCGTCATGTGCGGAGATACGCACCGCCGCCCGCGCCGGTTCAGCACCGTTTCGGGGCCGCTTGAGGGCCGCTTCAGCGCAGGACGACGCAGCCCCGGGCGCGCAGCAGATCGAGCACCGGCGGGTCGTCGTAGAGCTTGTTCCAGCGCAGGTCGAGCTTGCGCAGGCCGGTCAGCTCGGCGACCGCGGCGGGCAGCTCGCGCAGCCGGTTGTTGCGCAGGTCGAGATGGGTGAGGCCGGACGGCAGCGCGGGCAGCTCGCTCAGGTGGTTGTCGCGCAGGTCGAGCACGCGCAGCTCGGTCAGCGCCGCGAGGGCGGCGGGCAGCCGGGTCAGCCGGTTGCCCTGCAGGTGCAGCTCGCGCAGCCGGCCGAGCCCGCCGACGGTCTCGGGCAGCGCCTCCAGCCGGTTGTTGTACAGGCGCAGCTCCACCAGCGACGCCATCGACCCGAGCGCGTCCGGGAGCCTGGTCAGCCGGTTGTCGGTGAGGTTGAGGTAGGCCAGCCGGTCGAGCCGGCCGAGCGCGGCCGGGACGTCGGTGAAGCCGTTGTCGCTCAGGTAGAGGTAGTCGGTGAGCGGCAGGTCGCCGATCTCGGGCGGGATCGAGGCGAGCCGGTTGTGGCCGAGGTCGAGCATGCGCAGCCGGGTCAGGCCGCCGATGTCGGCGGGGATCTCGGTGAGGGCGTTCTCGGCGAGGTTGAGTGATTCCAGCGCGGTCAGCTTCCACAGCCCGGCGGGCACGGACGTCAGCCGGTTGCCGCCGAGCGCGAGGTGGCGCAGGCGCGGTGCGAGGCCGCCGGGCAGGCGCTCGATCCGGTTGCCGTAGAGGAAGAGGGTCTCCAGGCCGGGCGGGCAGTCGGGGACCTCGCTCAGCTCGTTGCCGTCGAGGTGCAGGGCGCGCAGCGCGGTCAGGCCGGACAGGCCGGGCAGCTCGCGCAGCCGGTTGCCGTCGAGCCGCAGCTCCTCCAGCGTGGCCAGGCCGGCCACCCGGGCGGGCACGTGCGTGATCTCGTTCCAGGCCAGGTCGATCGTGCGCACGTCGTCGGGCAGGTCGGGGAAGCGGGTCAGGCCGGCGCCGGGAGCGAGCATGGCGCCGATCATCGCATACGCAGCCCGAACAGGTCCGACGGCGAGATGGGCATGCGGTCGATCTCGATGCCCTCGGCGTCCTCGATCGCCGAGGCGATGACCGCCGACACCGGGATCACGCCGGCCTCGCCCGCGCCCTTGATGCCGAGCGGGTTGAGCGGCGAGGGCGTCTCCAGGTGGGCGGTCTCGATCGGCGGGATCTCGGTGGCGTACGGCATGAGGAAGTCCATGAACGAGGCGTTGACGAGCTGGCCGTGGACGTCGTACTCCATGCGCTCGTACAGGGCGCCGCCGATGCCCTGGGCCACTCCCCCGTGGATCTGGCCCTCCACGATCATCGGGTTGATCAGCCGGCCGCAGTCGTGCACGACGGCGTACCTGACGACCCTGATCTCGGCGGTGTCCGGGTCGGTCTCGACGATCGCCGCGTGCATGCCGGAGGCGAACGTGGACCGGATCGGCGAGTAGAACTCGCGCCCCTCCAGCCCCGGTTCGTCGCCCTCGGCCACCGGCGGGCGGGCCGGGTCGGCCGCGCCGGAGAACTGGGTCGCCCTGGCCGTCTCCTCGTCGAAGGCGTACCGCAGCGGGTTGGCCAGCACCGCCACCGTCGAGAGCGGGATCGCGGCGGTCGGCGCGCCCACGACGTGCACCAGGCCGTCGTCGATCGCCAGGTCGGCCGGGTCGGCCTCCAGGGCGTCGGCCGCGATGCGCAGCGCCTTCTCCTTGACCTTCCGGCAGGCCAGGGCGATGGCGTTGCCGCTGACGACGGCGGCGCGGGAGGCGAAGGTGCCCACCGCGTACCCGAACCTGCGGGTGTCGCCGGTGACCACGCTGACGCGGTCGATGGGCACGCCCAGCTCGGCGGCGGCGATCTGGGCGAAGGCGGTCTCGTGCCCCTGCCCCTGGGAGGTCAGGCCGGTCGAGACGTGCACCCGGCCGTCGGAGGTGATCTGCACGTGCCCGCCCTCGTACGGGCCGACGCCCGTGCCCTCGACGTAGCAGCCGATGCCGATCCCCCGGCCCGGACGCCGCTCGAAGGTGTCCCAGCCGATCAGCTCCTTGATCATGCGGAGCATCTCCGGGTAGTTCCCGCTGTCGTAGATGAGCGGGCGGCCGTCCTGGAACGTCATCCCCTGGTCGTAGGGGAACTCCTCGGGCCGGATGAAGTTGGCCGCGCGCACCTGCGTGCGGTCCTTGCCCAGGTAGCGGGCGATCTTGTCCATGGTCCGCTCCATGCAGAACACGCCCTGCGGCCGACCGGCCCCCCGGTACGGCGTGACCTGCACGGTGTTGGTGTAGACCGCGGTGAACTCGACCCGGTAGGCCCCCGGCTTGTACGGCCCCAGCAACTGCGTGGAGGTGACGATGGGCACGATGATCCCGTACGGCGTGTAGGCGCCGTGGTCGTGCAGGATCGTCACGTCCAGGCCCAGGACGCGGCCGTCGTCGTCGAAGCCGACGCGTACGTGGTGGATCTGGGCGCGTTCGTGCGCGGAGGAGATGAAGTGCTCCCTGCGGTCCTCGGTCCACTTGATCTCGCGGCCGAGCGTCATCGCGGCCCACGGCACCAGGATCTCCTCCGGCCACGGGTGCACGATCTTGACGCCGAAGCCGCCGCCGACGTCCGGGGCGATCACCTCGACCTGCGGCAGCGGCAGCCCGAGCGCGGCGGCGACGGCCATGCGCACGCTGGTGGAGGTCTGGGTGCTGGAGTGGACGCGCAGGTCGCGGCCGTCCCAGCGGGCGTGCACGCCGCGGCCCTCCAGCGGCATGCTGGCGCTGCGCTCGATGTCGAGCCGGAAGGCCAGCGTGTGCGGCGCGCCCTCGACGGCCTCGCGCGCGCCCCTGCCGTCGGCCCCCCGCACCTCCTGCACCAGGTGCGCCCCCACGTTCCCCGGCACGTCCTCGTGCACGAGCTGGGCGCCCTGCACCGCCTCGGCCAGGCCGACGACCGGCTTGAGCGGCTCGTAGGCGACCTCGATGAGCGCGCAGGCGTCCTCGGCGGCGTACCGGTCGGCGGCCACGACCATGACCACGGGCTCGCCGACGTGCCGGACGACCTCCCTGGCCAGCGGGTACGCCGTGCGCCCGTGGGTGAGCGCCGGGTGCGGGATCAGCAGCGGCAGCGGCCGGCCCACCCGCTCGGGCAGGTCCTCCCAGGTGTAGATCGCGACCAGGCCGGGCACGTCGAGCGCGGCGGACACGTCGATGTCGCCGACGCGGGCGTGGGCGTGGGGTGAGCGGACGAACGCGGCGGCGAGCGCGTCGCGGCCCAGGTCGTCGAGGAAGCGGCCCTGGCCGGTGAGCAGCCGCGGGTCCTCCCGCCGCTGCACCGGCTCGCCGAACATCCTGGTCGTCACGGTTCCTCCTGCCGCGGCCCGCCGGCCCGCCCGGCGCTCACGACTCCTCCGCCAGCAGCTCGGCGGCGCGGTGGACGGCCTTGACGATGTTCTGGTAGCCGGTGCACCGGCACAGGTTGCCGGACACGCCTTCGAGCACCTCCTCGTGCGTGGGGGCCGGGTTGTCGGCCAGCAGGGCGGTCACCGTGCACAGGAAGCCCGGGGTGCAGAAGCCGCACTGCAGGCCGTGGCACTCGGCGAAGGCCCGCTGCACCGGGGAGAGCCCGTCCGGGCCGGCCAGGCCCTCGACGGTGGTGATCTCGTGCCCGTCCACGGTGACCGCGAAGGTCAGGCACGACCGGACCGGCTCGCCGTCGAGCAGCACCGTGCAGCAGCCGCAGACGCCGTGCTCGCAGCCGACGTGCGTGCCGGTCAGGCCGAGGTCCTGGCGCAGGCAGTCGGACAGCAGGCGGCGTCCGGGGACGCTGACCCGCCGGGCCGTGCCGTTCACGGTCAGCGTGATCTCATGTTCCACCGGTCGCCGTCCCCTCCCGTGCCGCCTCGCGCAGCGCCCGTTCGGCCAGCACGCCCACCAGGTGCCGGCGGTAGGCGGCGGTGGCGTGGATGTCCCCTTCGGGGTCGGTCCCCTCCCGCACGGCCCGCGCGACGGCCGGCCAGTCGACGCTCGCGGCCGGCCGGTGGCCGCACTCGCCGGTCACGTCCATCAGGACGGGCACCGGGCCCACGCCGACGCAGGCGACCCTGGCCGCGGCGACGCGCAGGTCGTCGTCGAACGTGACCACGGCGCAGACGCCGGCCAGGGCGTAGTCGCCGTGCCGCCGGGACACCTCCTCGAACGCCGTCCCGGCGCGCCCGCCGAGCGCCGGGAAGTAGGCCGACACGGCCAGCTCGTCCGGCCGGACGACGGACTCCATGGGCCCGACGAAGAACTCGCGCGCCGGCACGTCCCGCTCGGCGACGCCGGCCGGGGTCCAGCGGGCCACCCGCACCGAGCCGCCCAGGACGGCCAGCACCGCCGGCAGCTCGGCCGCGGGATCGGCGTGCACCAGGCTCCCGACGACCGTGCCCCGGTTGCGGATCACGGGGTGGGCGACCAGCCGCAGCGCCTTCGTCAGCAGCGGGTGCGCGCCGGACCGGGCCACCCGCGAGTGCCGGGCCAGCGCGCCCACCCGCACGCCGTCGCCGCCCGCCTCGACGGTGTCCAGGGCGGTCAGGCGGTTGATGTCGACGATGTGCTCGGGCGCGGCCAGCCGCATGTTCAGCATGGGGATCAGGCTCTGGCCGCCGGCCAGCACCTTGCCGTCCACCTCGGCGAGCGTCCGCAGCGCCGCGCCGAGGTCGCGGGGGGCGTGGTGGGTGAACGGCGGCGGCTTCACCCGGCCTCGCCCGCAGCCGGTTTCGGGGCCGGTCCCGGCGAGCGCCCGGCTATGACGCGCAGCAGGTGGTAGCCGCCCACCACCACGACGGTGCCGAGCGCGATGCCCTCCAGGGAGAAGTCTCCGCCGATCATGTGCGTCACCGGTCCGATCGCCAGGATGATGCCCGCGCCGATCGGGACCATGTTCACCGGGTCGGCGAAATCCACCCGGTTCTCGATCCAGATCTTGGCGCCGAGTAGTCCGATCATGCCGTACAGGATGACGGTGACGCCGCCGAGCACGCCGCCCGGCGTGGCGGCGACCAGCGCCCCGAACTTCGGGCACAGGCCGAACAGGATCGCGATCAGGCCGGCGATGTAGTAGGCGGCCGTGGAGTAGACCTTGGTGGCCGCCATGACGCCGATGTTCTCGGCGTAGGTGGTGGTGGGCGAGCCGCCGACGGCGCTGGTGACGACCGTGGCGGCGCCGTCGGCGATGATCGCCCGGCCGATGTAGGGATCGACGTCGGTGCCGGTCATCTCGCCCACGGCCTTGACGTGGCCGACGTTCTCGGCGATGAGCGCGATCACCGCGGGCAGCACGAGCAGCACGGCGGAGAACCGGAAGTCGGGGGCGTGGAAGTCCGGCAGCCCGAACCAGTCGGCTTTGGCGACGGCGTCGAAGCTGACCCGGTCGTGCGGGAAGGCCGTGGCCACGCAGTACGTGCCCTCGGCCGGGCAGGCGGCGCCGGCCGCGTCGCGCAGGTTCTGGCCGGGCAGCACGGAGGTGACCGGCCCGGCCACCCGGTCCAGCACCCAGGACAGCGCGAACCCGGTGACCAGCCCGATGAGCACCCCGACGCGCCCGGCGAACCCCTTGAACGCCACGATCACCACGAACGTCACCAGCATCGTGACCAGCGCGACCCACTGGTCCTGCCCCCAGTAGACGTCCGCGACCACGTACGCCAGCCCGAACCCGATGAGCATCACGACCGCGCCGGTGACGACGGGCGGGAAGACCCGGTGGATGATCTGCACGCCGAGCACGTGCACGGCCAGCCCGGCCAGCGCCAGCACGAGCCCGGCGACCAGGATCGAGCCGGTCACGAGGGCGTCGGCGATGCTCTGGTCGGTGCCGACGGCGGCCCTGATGGCGAACACGCCGCCGACGAACGAGGCGCTGGTGCCCAGGTAGCTGGGCACCTTGCCCTTCACGATCAGCAGGAACATGATCGTCGCGACGCCGGACATCATCACGGCGACGTTCGGGTCGAGCCCCATCACCAGCGGGAACACGAACGTGGCGCCGAACATCGCGATCACGTGCTGGGCGCCGAAGCCGACCATGCGCGGCCAGCTCAGCCGCTCGTCGGGCCTGACCACCTCGCCGGGCGCCAGATGCCTGCCGTCACCGTGTCTGGTCCATCCGAAAACCATCTGCGCCCTCTCTTCCGGGCCGGCGACCGTGCCTCTGCGGGCACATTAGGACCGCTGGGATGCGGCTACACGGGCATGATCTGCCAAATATCCCGCGGTCACCAGAGCGAACCTCCGTACGGGGAAGTCGCCGGCCGGTCAGAGAGGGGGTTATCGGCCTGTTTCGGGCACCGGTTCGCGGCGCGTGGCGCGCAGCAGGTGGTAGCCGACGAGCAGCACGATCGTGCCGAGCGCGATGCCGCTGAGGGAGAACGTGCTGGTGATCGGGAACGCGACCGGCCCGATGGCGATGATGATGCCGGCACCCACCGGGACGAGGTTGACCGGGTCGGACAGGTTCACCTTGTTCTCGATCCAGATGCGGGCGCCGAGCAGGCCGATCATGCCGTACAGGATGGTCGTGACGCCGCCGAGCACGCCGTCGGGGGTCGCGGCCACGAGCGCGCCGAACTTGGGGCACAGGCCGAACAGGATCGCGATGACCGCGGCGATGTAGTAGGCGGCCGTGGAGTAGACCTTGGTGGCCGCCATGACGCCGATGTTCTCGGCGTACGTGGTGGTGGCCGGGCCGCCGACCGAGGTGGCGACCACGGTGCCGACGCCGTCGGCCATGATGGCGCGACCCATGTAGCCGTCGACGTCCGCGCCGGTCATCTCGCCGACGGCCTTGACGTGGCCGACGTTCTCGGCGATGAGCGCGATCACGACCGGCAGCACCAGCACGATCGCCGACACCTCGAACACCGGCCCGTGCAGCGAGGGCAGGCCGATCCAGTCGGCGTCGGCGACGCCCTGGAGGTTGACGCGGAAGTGCTCGGTCACCTTGCCGGTGGCGTCGGGCGCCAGGATCTTGCCGCCCACCATGTCCCAGACCCACGACAGCACGAACCCGAAGACCAGGCCGAGCAGCACGCCGATGCGGCCGAGGAAGCCCTTGAAGACCCCGATGAACACGAACGTGGCCGCCATCGTGAGCAGCGCCACCCACGGGTCCTTGGGCCAGTAGACGTCGGCCGCGACGTAGGCCATGCCGAAGCCGATCAGCATCACCACGCCGCCGGTGACGATCGGCGGGAAGACGCGGTGGATGATCCGCACGCCGAGCAGGTGGATGGCCAGCCCGCAGCCGGCCAGCACGACGCCGACGGCCAGCAGCGCGCCGGTGACGGTCGCGTCGCCGCCCCCGGCCGCCCTGATCGCCACCACGGCTCCCACGAAGGACGCGCTCGACCCGACGTAGCTGGGGATCCTGCCCTTGACGATGAGCAGGAACAGGATCGTCGCGACGCCGGACATCATCACGGCCAGGTTCGCGTCGAGCCCCATGACCAGCGGGAACACGAACGTCGCGCCGAACATGGCGATGACGTGCTGGGCGCCGATGCCGACCATCCGGGGCCAGGAGAGCCGCTCGTCAGGCTTGACGACCTCTCCCGGCGTCAGATGTTTCCCGTCGCCGTGCAGCTTCCACCCGAACACCGCGAACCCACCTCAATCTTCCGCCTGACCAGCGGCGACGTCTTCCGAAGTATGTCGGAGAGCACAATAAGGGGTGTCGCGACCATCCGGATACGGCGGGCCGTTATTGCACGTGGATCGTGAACCCGTCGCCGCTCACCACCTGGCCGGCACGGATCTTCGCCGTCTTCCGCAGCTCGACCTCGCCGTCGACCTGGACCAGGCCCTCGGCGATGAGGTGTTTGGCCATGCCGCCGGTTTCGGTGACCCCGCAGTACTTCAGCAGGTCGCACAGCGGGATGTACTCGGAACGCAGTTCGAAATCCAGATCCACGAGCCCCAAGCCTAGATCGCTGATGTGAAATTCGGTGATCGGCTGCGGACGTGACGAAGGGCGTCCATGGTCGGTGTGTGAAGACTGACCTAGACGCCCTTCTGAT
>NZ_JBIATU010000035.1:0-34012 GCF_042892035.1 Nonomuraea sp. NPDC001831
GACGGCGCCGGTGCGGGCGTCGACGTAGACGTTCTGCACGCTGGGCTTGCCCGCGGCCAGGCCGGAGACCTTGACCTCCCAGGCCAGCCTGGGCGTGGCGTCCTTGGCCAGCACGACCAGGCGGGGGGCGGTGCTGTCGTCCACCCGCGACAGGCGGCCCTTGGCGGTGGCGGTGGCCTTGGCCGCGGTGACGGTGGCCTTGGTGGCGACGTCGCGCGTGGTGGGGCCGGTGGCCGAGACGGTGTCGCGGACGTGGCCGGCGGCGTCGGTGACCACGACGGCGTCGCCGCCGATCACGGGCAGGCCCTTGTAGGTGCGGTCGTAGGCGACGTAGAACATGTCACCGGCGCCGGGGGTGACACTGCGGCGGCTGTAGGCCTCGTCGGGGCCTCTGCTGAGGTTGTCGAGCTGGCTGGAGACGGCCTTGTCGGCGACTGCCGCGGCGAGCGAGGCGGGGTCTGCCGCCGCTCGGGTGCTGCTGGAGCCTTGCTGGGCGGGGGTGGCTCCGGGAGGGGCGGCGCTCGCGGGTGACGCCTGAAGCGTCATGGTCGCGGCCGTGGCCAGGCCGGCGACCGCCGCGAGTAAGGCTTTGCGTTTCACGCTGTGGTGCTCCTTTCGGCGGGCTCCCTCCGGCCGTTGCCGCCTTTGGGCGCGCGCGGGCCGCCGAGCGGTCAGGGGTGTCCTGGGTCGCGGGGCGTGAGGGGATGTGGGGGGTGATAAAGGGTGACGGATACAGCAAGCGGACCGTTTCGCCTTGTTGCCGCCAGACGCTAAGCGCTTGTTGATGGCGCGAAAATACGTATGTTCATCGGTAGGCATACCGACATTTCTGTTACCGCTGGTCACACCCATCCACGTGCGGATAGCAGCCGCGATGCTGGACAATCGGGCACGTGCAGTTCGGCATCCTGGGCCCGTTGGAGGTGCGATCGGCCGGCGGCGACCCGATCGCCGTGGGCGGCCCCCGGCCGCGTGCCCTGCTCGTCCTGCTGCTGCTGGAGGCCGGTCGTACGGTCGGCGTGAACCGGCTCATCGACGCCCAGTACGGCGAGAGCCCGCCGGCCGGCGCGGCCAACGCCGTACAGGCGCAGATCTCCCGGCTGCGCCGCAACCTGCCCGCCGACCTGATCGAGTTCCACGGCGCCGGCTACCGGCTGGCGGTCCCGCCCGAGGACGTCGACGCCCACCGCTTCGAGCGGCTGGCCCGCGAGGGCCGGCGGCTGCTCGCGGGGGGCCGGCACGCGGCCGCGGCGGCCGTCCTCAGGGAGTGCCTGGACCTGTGGCGCGGCCCGGCGCTCGCGGACGTGCGCGAGGCCGCGTACGCGCCGGGGCAGGCCGACCGGCTGGAGGAGCTGCGCCTGGCCGCCCTGGAGGACCTGTACGAGGCCGACCTGCACCTGCCCGAGGCCGAGCCCGCGGCGGGGCTGCGCGAGCTGGTCTCCGCCCACCCGCTGCGGGAACGCCCGCGCGCCCTGCTGATGCGCGCCCTGCACGCGGCCGGACGGCAGGCCGAGGCCCTGGCCGTCTACGACGAGGCGCGGCGGCTGCTCGCCGACGAGCTGGGCGCCGACCCCTCGCCCGAGCTGGCGGCGCTGCACCTGGCGATCCTGCGCGGCGAGCAGCGGCGCGCGCACGCCACGCGGTCGGCGCCGCCGCCGCAGCTCACCACGTTCGTCGGCCGCGAGGAGGAGCTGGCCCGCCTGGCCGCGCTGCGCGGGGCGCGGCTGGTCACGATCACCGGCCCCGGCGGCACCGGCAAGACCCGCCTGGCCGTCGAGGCCGCCACCCGCGACCGGGAGCGGCAGGCGTGCTTCGCCGACCTGTCGCCCGCGGCCGGGGAGGGGCAGGTGCCGCTGCTGGTGCTGAACGCGCTCGGGCTGCGCGAGTCGGCGCTCAGCCCGGGCGTCGCCGGCCCGGCCGACCCCGCCGAACGCCTGGTCGCCGCCCTCGCCGAGCAGGACCTGCTGCTCGTCCTGGACAACTGCGAGCACGTCGTCGCCGAGGCCGCCACGCTGGCCCGCCGCCTGCTGGCCGGCTGTCCCGGCGTGCGCGTCCTGGCCACCAGCAGGGAGCCGCTGGGCATCACCGGCGAGCACCTGGTGCCGCTCCCGCCGCTGGCCACCCCGCCCCCGGGCACGCCCGCCGGGGACGCGCTCGCCTACCCGGCGGTCAGGCTGTTCGCCGACCGGGCCGCCGCCGTACGGCCCGGGCTGGAGCTGGACCTCGACGCGACGCTGAGCATCTGCGCGGCGCTGGACGGCCTGCCGCTGGCCATCGAGCTGGCCGCGGCCCGGGTGCGCACGTTCCCCGTGGCGGAGATCGCCGCGCGGCTGGCCGAGCACGGCCGGTTCCGGCTGCTCTCACGCGGCGACCGCACGGCCGCCGCCCGGCACCGGACGCTGCACGCGGTGGTGGAGTGGAGCTGGGACCTGCTGGACGCCGAGGAGCAGGTGCTGGCCAGGCGGTTCTCGGTGTTCTCCGGCGGGGCCCGGCTGGCGGCGGTCGAGCGGGTGTGCGGCGAGGACAGCGCCGTGCTGCTGGCCGATCTGGTGGACAAGTCGCTGGTGGAGACCGCCGGCGACCGCTACCGCATGCTCGACACCGTCCGGCTGTTCTGCGCCGAGCGGCTGGCCGAGGCGGGCGAGGAGCAGCGGATGCGCGCCGCGCACGCCGCCTGGCACCTGGGGCACGCCCAGCGCGCCGAACCCCACCTCTACCGTGCCGAGCAGCTCGAATGGCTGGCCCTCCTGGGGGCCGACGACGCCGACCTCCAGGCCGCGCTGCGCTGGTGCGTCGAGCACGACCCGCCGGCCGCGCTGCGGCTGATCGCCGCCCTGGCCATGTACTGGTACCTGAGCGGGCGGCGCGGCCAGGCCGTCCAGCCGGCCCGGCGGCTGCTCGACGTGCTCGGCGCCGAACCGCCGGCGGGCCTGACCGACGAGTACGTGCTCGCCGTCCTGCACGCCGCCCCCGGCACCGGCTCGCCGCACTGGAGGCGGGCCGCCGAGCTCACGTCGGACCCGGACCGGCCGGTACGGCACCCGTTCGCCGCCGCGCTGTGGGGCATGACCGCGGGGCCGCCCGAGCGCGACGTGGAACGGCCGCGGCAGCGCGAGCTCGGCGGCGACCCGTGGAGCCGGGCGCTCGGCCGGCTCGGCGAAGCGCTGCTCATGCTGCTGAACGGCGGCATCGTGGCGGCCGAGCGGGAGCTGGAGATCGTCCGGGCGGAGTTCGGCGCGCTGGGCGAGCGCTGGGGGAAGGCGCAGGGGCTCGACTGGCTGGCGGTCATCGCGGGCTGGCGCGGCGAGTGGGCGCGGGCGACGGAGCTGTGGGCGCAGGCGCTCGACCTGCTCGACGAGCTCGGGGCGCTGGACGAGCTGGTGGACGTGCTGTGCCGGCGAGCCGACGCCCGGCTGCGGGCGGGCGACCTGGCCGCGGCCAGGGCCGACTGCCTGCGCGCCCGCGAGCTGGCCCGCGAGCTGGGGCGGCCCGAGCTGACGGCGGCCGTGCACGTGAGGCTGGGCGACCTGGCCAGGATCGAGGGGGATCTCGGCGAGGCCGCCGAACGGCTGCGGGACGCGCTGGCCGCCACCGCTCCGGGCTCCCCGCTGGCCGGCAGCACGGATCCGCAGGTGCTCACGGCGCTGGCCCGGCTGGCCCAGGCCAGGGGCGAGGCGGGCGAGGCCGTGGCCCGGCACCGGGAGGCGGTGGCCGTCGCGCTGCGCTCGCCGATCGACAGCGACCTGGCCGACGCCGTCGAGGGCCTGGCCGGGGCCGCGCTGCTCGACGACCCGCCGGAACGGGCGGCGCTGCTGCTCGGCGTGGGCGTCGCATTGCGCGGGACGGCGGTCACCGGCGACCACGACGTCGCCGCGACGGCCGCCGCCGCCACGGCCGCGCTCGGCCCGGAGCGCTTCGCCGCCCTGTACGCCCGCGGCGCCGCGATGACCAGGGACGAGGCCCGCTCCACGATCCTCACCTGACAGCCCGGCCCTTGACAGTCGGGGACGCCCGCGCCGGAGACTGTCAGCCGGTCGTCGCCGGGTTGTCAGCGCTCCCGGCGAGGCTTGCCGGCATGAGAGACAACCTGCACAACACCCGCGTACTCATCTCCGGCGCCAGCATCGGCGGCCCCGCGCTGGCCCACTGCCTGGCCCGCCGCGGCTGCAACGTCACCGTCGTGGAGAAGGCGCCGGCCCTGCGCGAAGGCGGCCAGGCGGTGGACTTCAAGGGCGAGACCCACCACACCGTCCTGACCCGCATGGGCATCCTGGACGACGTGCGCCGCCTCCAGACCGGCGGCACCGACCAGTACTTCGTGGACGCCGACGGCCGCACGCTCGGGGTCATGCCCGGCGAGTTCACCGGCGGCGACCTCGAGATCCGCCGCGGCGACCTGGCCCGCCTGCTGTACGAGCGCACCGCCGCCACCTGCGAGTACGTCTTCGGCGACTCCATCACCTCGCTCACCGAGGCCCCGGGCGGCGTGCACGTCACCTTCGAACGCTCGGCCCCCCGCACGTTCGACCTGGTCGTGGGCGCGGACGGCATCCACTCCAACGTCCGCAGGCTGGCCTTCGGCCCCGAGTCCGAGTGCGTGGACTTCCTCGGCCACTACTACGCGCTGGTGGAGCTGGACACCGACTTCGGCCCGCACGGCCAGATGTACAACGAGCCCGGCAGGATGGTCGCGGTCGGCGGGCCGAAGGCGCCGGCGTTCTTCGTCTTCGCCTCCGAGCGGCTCGACTACGACCGCTACGACGTCGAGCAGCAGAAGGCGATCCTGGAGCGGGCCTACGCCGGCATGGGCTGGCGCACCCCGCAGGTCCTCGACGCGGTGCGCGGCTCCAAGGACGTCTACCTCGACTCCATCAGCAGGGTGAACATCGACCGGTACGTCAACGGCCGGGTGGCGCTGCTGGGCGACGCGGCGTACGGCAGCACGCTGGGCGGGTTCGGCAGCGGGCTGGCGCTGGTGGGGGCGTACGTGCTGGCCGAGGAGCTGGCCGCGGCGGGCGGCGACCACCGCGTGGCCTTCGCCGAGTACGAGCGCCAGATGCGCCGCTACTCCAAGGTCACCAGGAGCGGCAACAACGCGGGCACGTTCCTGGCGCCCGGCTCCCCCGCCGGGATCCGGATGCGGAACTGGACCTTCAAGTTCGGCTTCCTGCTCGGCCTGATGATGAAGGTGACCGACAAGTTCGCCACCAACATCGCGCTGAAGGACTACTGAACGGGCACCCGGCCCACGCCCGCGTCGAGCCGGAGCCGGGGCGTGCCGTCCAGCAGCGGGAGGTGGTCGTCGTCGGTGAGCCGCCAGTCCTGGACGGGCACCAGGCCGGGCCCGATCAGCTCGAACCCGTCGAACAGCCGCAGCACCTCGGCGTGGCTGCGGAACGCGCCCTGGGCGGGCGAGCCGGCGGTGGCCAGGCGGAGCTGGGCGACGGCCTCGGGAGAGCTCTCGGCCATCGCGTGGGAGAGCACCAGATGGCTGCCGGGCGCCATGGGCTTCCTGAAGGCGGCCACGATGCCGGGCGGGTCCTCGTCGTCCATGACGAAGTGCAGCACGCCGACCATGAGCACGCAGACCGGCTGGTCGAAGTCGATGAGGCCGGTGACGTGCGGGTCGGCGAGTATGTCGGCGGGCCGGCGCAGGTCGCCCTGGATGCCGGCGACGCCGGGCTGGTCGGCGAGCAGCACCTGGGCGTGCAGGCGGACCATCGGGTCGTGGTCCACGTAGACCACCCGGCAGGCCGGGCTCACCTCGCGGACGGTCTCGTGGATGCTGGGCGAGGTGGGGATGCCGGTGCCGAGGTCGATGAACTGGCGCACGCCCTGGCGGGCGACGTGCCGCACGGCCTCGATCTGGAAGCGGCGGTTGGCCCTGGCGACGGCTCGGGCGTCGGGCGCGACGGCCAGCAGTCTCTCGGCGACGGCGCGATCGACGGCGACGTTGTCCTTGCCGCCGAGCAGGTAGTCGTACACCCGGGCGGAGCTCGGCACGTTCGGATCGACTCCGGGCGGAACACGTTCTAGCTCAGACATGGTGACCCATTTCCTCGCCTGCCACTGTTCGGTGGCCATACTAAGCGGTAACTTACCGGAACGTGTTCTATTTGGTCGCATAGCCGCAGGGGCGGGGGGCGTCGAACTCGGGGTCGAGCTCGATCCTGCTCAGCACCGTCGCGTCGATCGGACGGCGGATCGTGCCGGCCGTGGCGCAGTCGTAGAACACGTACGCGCCGGAGTCCTGGCCGAGCACCAGCCAGCGCTGCCCCTTCGACAGGAGCTTGCCGGAGTCGTCGCGCACCTCGGCCCACTGGTTGGAGAAGCCGGTGAGCTGGAGCACGAGGTTCGCCTCGCCGCGGTCGTGCACCGCCTCGGCCCCCTGGGTCATCCAGCCGACGAGCACGAACCCCAGGCCCACCCCCACCAGCGCGCCCGTCAGCACCCGCATCGCGGCCCGCCCGGTGGGCCGCGCCCGCAGCAACCGGTACGGCACCAGCAGGCAGAACAGCCCGACCACCACGACCGTGATCAGCACCGGCGTGCCGGTGACGTCGAGGATGCCGAGCAGCCCCCAGTACGCGACGCCCGACAGCGCCGCGCCCACTGCGGCGGCCAGCCACGGCTGTTCCCGCCCCCGGTCGAGGACGCGTCCGGCGGCGCCGCGGGTGACCCGGTCGAGCAGCCACCAGGCGCCCACGACCAGGCCGAGCAGCGGCAGCAGGGTCAGGAAGAGCAGCACCAGCGTCGCCACCAGGTGGCCGAAGATGCTCGCCTGGGTGAGCCCGGCCTGCTCGGGGGTGATGCCGAAGGTGTCGTAGACGCTCTCGAAGCCCAGGTAGAGCAGGGCGTAGACGGCGACGGCGATCGGCACGACGACCGTGCCGATCTTCTCCATCACCTCCAGCACGCTGCCCCTGGCGGACGCGGTCCCCGGTGCCGTGGCGACGGAGGGCGCCGGGGGCGCTGGGGGGAGCGTCTGATTTGTCATGACACAAGAGGATGCATCAGGCCAGGGTGGGCGTCATCCACCGGGCGGGGCGAAGCGGCGCAGCAGCGCGTCCGCCTCGGCGAAGCCGGCCACCACGTCGGCGGCCGTGCGCCGTTCGCGCACCATCCCGACGGCCTGGCCCGCGTAGATGCAGGCGGTGTCGAAGTCGCCGTCGCGGCGGGCGGCGGCGATCCGCGCCGCGGCCTCCTCGTCGGCCGCCAGCTCCTCCTCGTGCCCGGCCCAGCGGTCGAAGAACGGGTTGCGCAGGGCCCGGCCGCCGTACTCGGCCGGCCAGTCGAGGCGCTGGGCCACGTCGAAGACGCGGCCGTAGGCGGTGTCGGTCTCGGCGGCGGCCAGCACGCGGGCCGCCGCCGTCTCCGGCAGGGCCGTCTCCGCGCAGCCCATGAACGCCGTGCCGGCCCACGCGCCCGCGGCCCCGGCCGCCAGCACGGCGGCCAGCCCGCGCGCGGTGGCGATGCCGCCCGCCGCCAGCACCGGGACGCGGACGGCGTCGAGCACGCTCTGGAGCAGCGGCAGCGTGCCGACGTCGGCCCGGCCGTGACCGCCCGCCTCGGCCCCGCGCGCCACGACCGCGTCGACGCCGGCCTGCTCGGCGGCGCGGGCCTCGTCGGTGGTGCCCGCCTGCGTGACGACCGTGATGCCGGCCTGCCGCAGCTCCTCCACGTACCGCTCGTACGGCCCGAAGCTCACCGAGACCAGCCGCGGCCGGGCCGCGAGCACGGCCTCGAACTGGGCCGGGTTGCCGGGCAGCGCCCAGGCCATGAGCCCGATCCCGTACGGCCGCCCGCTCCCGGCGGCGACGGCGGCCTCGGCCTCGATCCAGGAGGCGGGGGCGGCGGAGGACACCCCGATCACGCCGAGCGCGCCGGCCGCGGAGACGGCGGCGGCCAGCCGGCCCGCGCCCACTCCGGCCATGGGCGCGCCCACCAGGGGCACCGTCAGCCCGAACCGCTCGGTCAACCACGTCCGCACGCCGGCCTCCTTCGCACGTCGCCTGCCGCTGCCAGTCTCGCACCACGCCTCCCGCGAGCATGGCGGGAGGGCGACAACGCAGGATCCGTACGAAAGTAGAGCCGGATGACCGATGCGCCGGAGGCGGAGGCTGTGCATCCTGGTGGGGACGGGTCCGGCGCGTGGCCTGTTGTGAACCCGAGAGGAGTCGCCAGGACATGGACAGCGCTGCGAGCCGCCCGACCGTGGTCTTGGACAACGGCGTCGTCGGCCGGATCATGCTGGCCCACCGGTCGAGGAGCGATCTCGTGCTCGTGCTCGGCATGGACGGCACCCTGCTGAGCTGCGACCTCGACGGCATCGCCTGCGTGGTCGGCGGCCGGCCCCTGTGCCGCGACGGCTGAGCCGCCGCGGAGGCGGTGAGACCCCCGCGCCCTCAGGACCGGGCGACCAGGGCGGCCAGTTCGCCGACGGCCGCGAAGTCGTTGGTGAGGCGGTTCTTGGTGAGGGCGACGGCGGTGCCGGTCGCGGTGTCGGCCCACGCGTAGCTGCCGCCCGCCCCGCCGATGCCGAACGCCGTCGCGCTCTCCTGCGGCGAGCCGCCGGGAAGCCCGATGGTGAAGCCGAGCCCCCACGTCGAGGGCATGCCGAAGACCTCGTCCGGGCCGCTGTAGGCCACCGTGGTCGCCTCGCGCAGCCGCTCCGGCGAGATCAGTCGCACGCCGTCCACCTCGCCGAGCAGGGCGGCGTACATGCGCGCGATGGCCCTGGCCGAGGTCTTGCCGCCGGCCGGGATGTCGGCGGTCAGGTAGTCGGGCCTGCTGCCGAGGGCGGCATTGGGCATCAGCTCCATCGGCCCGGCCTTGAACATCGGCAGGTCGGCCGGCAGGTCCCCGAACGCCGACGGGTCCATCGGCTCGTCCTCCAGCCGGGCCAGGCGGTGCTGCTCGGCCGGCGGCATGCCGAAGTAGAGCTCGCGGGCCACGCCCAGCGGGCCGGAGACCTCCTCCAGCAGCACCTGCGAGATGCGCTTGCCGGTGACCCTGCGGACGATCTCGCCGACGAGGAAGCCGAAGGTGTAGGCGTGGTAGCCCATCTTCGTGCCCGGCTCCCACCACAGCTCGGCGTTCTCCAGGGCGGCGACCATCTTGTCCCAGTCGCAGACGTCCTCAGGCGTGGTGTCGAGCGGCACGCCGGGCACGCCGGCCGTGTGGGTCAGCACGTGGCGGACGGTCACGCCGCCCTTGCCGTTCCTGGCGAACTCCGGCCACAAGTCGGCGACCGGGGTGTCGTAGTCGTACAGGCCGCGCTCGGCCAGCATGTGGGCGACCGTCGAGGTCGCACCCTTGCCGATGGAGAAGTTGTAGAACGGGGTGTCGGAGGTGACCGGACGGCCGGTCTCCGGGTCGGCCACGCCCGCCACCACGTCCACGATCTGCACGCCGTCGCGGTAGACGGCCACCTGCAACCCGCGCTCGGCGCCTGACTCGACCAGCTTGTCGGCGGTCTGCTGCACCTGCTGCTGAAGGTCGCTCATGAGGTCGTCACTCCTGTTCGTTTCGGGAACTGGACGGTACAGTACTCACATCAGTACGGAACTGTCCAGTACTATGCGAACTCATGATCGAAAAGGTGGCGTGACGTTGACCGACGAGGACGGCCGGACGGCCCGCAAGCGCAGGCAGATCCTGGACGCCGCGCGCGCGGTGTTCCTGCGCAACGGCTACGTGGGCGCGAGCATGGACGAGGTGGCCTCGATCGCCGCGGTCTCGAAACAGACCGTCTACAAGCACTTCAGCGACAAGGAACAGCTCTTCACCACGATCATCCTCGACACCACGGCGCAGATCGAGGGCCTGGCCAAGCTGATCACCGAGTCGCTGGCCGGCGACGACGACCTGGACAAGGGGCTGCGCAAGCTGGCCCACGAGTTCCTGGCCTCGATCATGCAGCCCGACGTGCTGCGGCTGCGGCGGCTGATCATCGCCGAGGCCGACCGCTTCCCCGACCTCGGCCGCACCTGGTACGAGCAGGGCTTCGAACGTTCGCTGGAGAGCATGTCCACGGCCTTCGGCCGGCTGGCCGGGCACGGCCTGCGTCCCATGGACGACCCGCGGCTGGCCGCCGAGCACTTCGTCGGCCTGCTGCTGTGGATCCCGGTGAACAAGGTCATGTTCGCGGGCGGCGGCGAGCACCACACCGAGGCCGAGCTCGACCGGCTCGCCGACGCCGCGGTCGAGGTCTTCCTGCGCGCCTACGGGGCCTAGCCGGTCAGGAACTGCTTGAGCCCGGCGGCCAGGGAGCCGGCCATCTCCCCGCGGAACTCGCCGTCGGACATCTTGGCGGCGTCGCCCGGGTTGGCCATGTTGCCGCACTCGATGAACACCGCGGGGCGGGTGGACAGGTTGAGCCCGCCCAGGTCGGTGCGGGTCTGGAGGCCCTGCTCGCCGACGTAGGTGGCGTACGGCATGCCGGTGCCGTCGCGGAAGGCGTTCCGGACGGCCACGCCGAGCCTTCTGGACGGCTGGATGATCGCGTCGTTGTGCCCGGGCACCAGGCCCGGCATGATCACGTGGAAGCCGTGGCCCGCCGGCGGCGCGCCGTCGGCGTGGATGGACAGGACGGCGTCCGCCCCCGCCTTGTTGCCGATGGCCGCCCGCTCGTTGATGCAGGGGCCGACGCCGGTGTCGTCCGGCCTGGTCAGCACCACCTTGGCGCCCATGTCTTCGAGCAGCGGCTTCAGGCGGTTCGCGACGTCCCAGGTGAAGGCGTGCTCGCTGTAGCCCGCGGCGGTCTGGGTGCCGGTGGTGTTGCAGGGTTTGCGCCCGGTGATGATGTCGACCGGGCGGCTGATCTCCTTGGGATGGGAGGCGTTGCCGCCGTTGTGCCCGGGGTCGAGCACGACGACCTTCCCGGCCAGCGCGTTCCGCGTGGTCTGCGACGGCGAGCCGGACGTCACGACCACCCCCTGGGTGGTGCGCACGGGGCCGCCGCCGCAGGCCGCCGACAGCGCGGCCACGACGGCCAGCACCACGGGGACGGCTGGGTGAACGCGCATGCTAGTCGCGGTCCCAGGTCAGGCCGGGCACCGGCGGCTCCTCGCGCTTGCGGATCAGGTACGGCGGCATGACCAGGGCGTGCAGGCTCGTCGCGAGCAGGGTGTCGATCGACTGCTCGGGCGTCTCGGTCAGCGGCTCGCCGGGGCCGTTGAGCGAGGCGTTGACCAGCACCGGGGAGCCCGTCGCCGCGTGCCACCCGGTCAGCAGGGCGTGCAGGAACGGGGTGGCCCGCTCCTCCACGGTCTGGATCCGCGCCGTGCCGTCCACGTGGGTCACGCCCGCCAGGCTCGCGCGGTGCTCGGGGCGCACGTCCACGACGCACTGCAGGAACGGCGCCGGGCGGTCGACGCCGAACAGGCGCTCGGCGTGCTCGGCCAGCACCAGCGCGGCCAGCGGGCGGAACCACTCGCGGCCCTTGACCTCGAAGTTGACGTAGTCCTGCATGTCCGGCCTGGCCGGGTCGGCGAGCACGCTGCGGTTGCCGAGCGCGTTCGGGCCCGACTCGCTGCGGCCCTGGTGCAGGCCCACGACCCGGCCGCTCTCCAGCAGCGACACGGTCGCGCCGACGAGGTCCGCCGGCTGCTCGGCCACCAGGCCGTCCGGCAGGCTCCGCACCGCGGCGGCGATCTCGGTCTCGTCCGGGTCGGGGCCGAGGAAGTCGTCGGTCCAGCGGAAGCGGCTCTCGACGCCGAGGCATTCGATGAGCCCGTACAGGGCGCAGCCCACGGCGGAGCCGCCGTCGTGCGGGCTCGGCGGGATGAACACCTCGCGGAACGGCGACTCGCGGACGATCCGGCCGTTGGCCGTGGCGTTGAGCGCGGCGCCGCCGGCGTAGACCAGCCGGTCCAGGCCGGTCTGCCCGTGCAGCCAGGCGACCACCTGGGCGAGGGCGTTCTCGAAGACCCGCTGGCCGGCCGCGGCCAGGTCCGCCGCCCGGGAGAAGCGCTCACCGCCGGGCTCGTAGACGTAGGCGTCCCGCTGGGCGAAGGTCTCGATCCACTCCTCGGGGATGAACACCTCGTGGCCGCGCACGTCGAGGTCGGGCAGGCCGTACACGTACGCGTCGCCGAAGGGGGCCAGGCCCATGACCTTGGCCTCGTTGCCCTCGCCCTCGGGCCACAGCAGCCTGGTCAGCAGGGTGGAGAAGCAGCCGAGGCCGGTCGGCCGGGCCCAGTCGCCGTCCCAGAGCTGTTTGGCCAGGCACTCGACCGGGCCGCCGCGCTCGCAGCGGTAGAACGAGGCGACCTCCAGCATGTCGTCGCGGGTGCCCTTCGGCAGCGGGGCCGGCTCGGTGAGGTCCCGGACCCGGCTGCCCTGCGCGCCGATCACCAGGCCCGCCGCCCGGTCGAACGGCGAGGGCGGGAACGCGCTGTAGAGGTGGCTGAGATGGTGGGAGACCAGGACGACCCGGGCGTCCTCCTTGAGGTTCAGCGTCTCGCGCAGCTCCTCCTCGTAGGCGTCCTTGTGCTCGATCTCGGTGTCGGCGGCGTATCCCTCGACCACGAGGTCCACGGGCTCCTTGAGCAGCGGCATCTCGGGCAGGTACACGTCCGGCAGGTCGCCCAGCCGGCCCCAGTGGTGCCTGCGCCGGGTGATGCGCTCCTTCTGCAGGCTGTACATGCCCGACTCGCCCACAGCGACAGCAACAGAACCATCCTGAGTACGATTTATGCCGACAACGATAGGAACATCCGTCATCTCTGGTGCCTCCTGGGCTGTGATCACCGGCACCAGTACCCGGGCTCGGGACAAGACCATCCCTCAACCGCGTAACGGACACGTCAGCCCGGAGCCGCAGGCGAACCGGGCGAACTTGTGCGCCGGGCGCGCAGTCAAACCCTGCATGACGACGAAGCACATCATCGCGGCGGCGACCCTCACGGCGGCCCTCACGGCGGGCGTCGCGCTGGCCGGGACCGCCTCCCCCGCGCTGGCCGCCCCCGCCTTCGGCCCCCAGGGGTACGGCGGGGTCACGCTGGGCATGAGCGCCAAGGCCGCCCAGGCCACCGGGAAGATCGTCCACAAGGCCGGCCTCGACTCCCCCTCCTGCTCCGGCTGGGACCTCAAGGCCCACAGGACGGGCCGCGACACGGTCGGCCTCTTCATCTCCAAGAAGCAGGGCGTGGCGATCATCTTCGCCCCGAAGGGCGTCAGGACGCCGCAGGGCATCGGCATCGGCTCGACCAACGCCCAGCTCAAGCGCGCCTACGCGAACAAACTGCGAACGGCCGCGAGCGGCTTCCCGTACGTCGCCGCGCCGGGCAACGCCAAGGCGCACTACTACTTCCTGCTCCGCAACGGCAAGATCTACGAGATGGGCCTGGCCCTCGACAAGCAGGACTGCGCGAACTGACGATCCGGAACCCCGGCGATCACCGGCTGACGGGCCCGGATCGGGCGGCACCGGCTTCTCCGCGAAGCCGGTGTTTTTTTATTTCCCGATAAATAGGGTCTAGCCCGGAGATGCGGGTTTTTGGTAGAAATTGCCGCTGGCGGCTACACGCTGCTTCCCGAACCGGTCATCCACCAATTCCTATAGTGAGCGGGCCGATTTTTGCTTGCCGATGATTTCTTCTTCGTCTGCTGGGACGCGACGGGCTCGGGCAAGCCTCGGCTGCACGTCCCGGGCGTGGCGCTCGGCCTGGCCGGGGCGCTGCTCGCGGAGCTGGTGCTGGAGCAGCGGATCACCGTCGAGGGGGTCCGGCTGCGGGTGGTCGACCGCCGCCGGGGCCCGGACGAGCTGACCGGAAAGGTGCTGACCGAAATAGGCAATTCCCCGCAGCACACCGACGTGCGCACCTGGCTGGCCTACCTCGCACAACGCTCGGTCACCGAAGTCACCGGCCGGTTGATGGGTAATGGACTGCTCGAACGCGAAACCCCGAGGCTGCTCAAGCGTAAACAATTCCGCTATTTCTCCACCGACTTCAACCGGGCCATGTGGCCCTCCGCCCGGCTGCGGCTCGCGCTGGTGAAGTGGCAGCCGCTGACCCCGCACGACATGGCGCTGGCGGCGCTGGCCGAGGCCTGCGACCTGACCGACGTCGTCGTCGAGGACCCGGCCGACCGGCGCGGCGCCCACCAGTACCTCACCACGGTGCTGGCCGCGATGCCCCAGCCGCTCAGCGACCTCGGCCGCCAGGTGAGCGCGGCCGTCGGCGACGCCGTCCTGACCTACCGGACGTGAGCCCCGGACCACCGGCCCGGCCACACCGCACCTGAACCCCCCAGAAAGGAACGCGATGCCCTCCGCGAGATCCGGCGCCGCGCCCGACCCGATCGCCGGCGCCCTGGCCGCCGACCGGCTCGGCGCGCCCTCGGTCGTCTACTTCGTCCTGTCGGCCGCCGCGCCGCTCACCGTCGTCGCCGGTGTGATCACCACTGGCTACGCCGTCACCGGCATCACCGGGCTGCCGATCGCGTTCCTGGTCGTGGGCGCGGTGCTGGCGGTGTTCGCGGTCGGGTACGTCGCCATGGCCCGCCACATGGCCAACGCCGGCGCGTTCTACACCTACATCAGCCGGGGGCTCGGCCGTCCGGCGGGCATCGCGGCGGCCTGGGTGGCGCTGATCGCCTACAACGCCCTCCAGGTCGGCCTGTACGGCGCCTTCGGCGCGGCCGCCACCCCGCTGCTGGAACGCTGGTTCGGCGGCGCGCCGCCCTGGTGGGCCATCTCGCTGGTCGCCTGGGCGCTGGTGGGCGTGCTCGGGCTGATGCGGGTGGACGTCAACGGGCGGCTGCTGGCCGTCCTGCTCACCGCCGAGGTGGCGGTCATCCTGCTGTTCGACCTGGCGGACCTGGTCAACCCGGCGCGGTCGGGGTTCTCGGCCGAGACGTTGTCGCCCGCGGCTCTGTTCGTGCCGGGGGTGGGGGCGCTGCTGGTCATCGCGACGCTCGGGTTCGTCGGGTTCGAGTCGTCGGTGGTGTTCTCGGAGGAGAGCCGGGATCCGCGGCGTACCGTGCCGCTGGCCACGTACGCGTCGGTGGCGATCATCGCGGGGCTGTACGCGCTGTCGTCGTGGGCGATGACGGTCGCCACGGGACCGGCCGACATCGTGGCCGCCGCCCGCCGCGACCAGGCCGAGACGATCTTCGTCATCGCGAACCAGCACCTCGGCGGCGCGGTCGTGGACATCGCCCGGGTGCTCTTCGTCACCAGCGTGTTCGCCGCCATGATCTCCTTCCACAACACCACCGCCCGGTACTTCTTCGCGCTCGGCCGCGAGCGGGTGCTGCCCGCCTTCTTCGGCCGCACCCGGCCGCGCAGCGGCGCGCCCCGGTCGGGCTCGATCGCGCAGACCGTGCTCGGGCTGGTCGTCATCGTGGTCTACGCCGTCCTGGGGCTCGACCCGCTGGTGCAGCTCTTCTTCTACGGCGGCTCGTTCGGCGGGTTCGGGGTGCTGCTGCTGGTGTTCGTGACCTCGATCGCGATCGTCGCCTTCTTCGCCCGGCAGCCGAGCGGCGAGAGCCTGGCGCGGCGGTTCCTGGCCCCGGTGCCCGCCGCGCTGGCGCTGGCGGTGATGGTGTGGCTGGCGCTGGACAACTTCGCGACGCTGCTCGGGGTGCCCGAGGGCGATCCGCTGGCCTGGATCCTGCCGGTCGTGTACGCGGCGGCCGCCCTGTTCGGCGTGGGCTGGGCGCTGGTCCTGCGCGCGGGACAGCCGAGCGTGTACTCGCTGGTGGGCATGGGCGCCAAGGCCGCCGCCACGCCGGAGGCCGTCCGTTGAGGCGCGCCCAGGACGTGGCGGCGCACGACGTCCGCCGGGCGACGCCCGAGGACGCCGGCGCGGTCGCCGAGCTGATCGCGACCGCGTTCGCGCGGCTGCCCGCCGTGTCGTACCTGGTGCCCGAGCCGGCCGGGCGGCACGAGATCATGGTGGCCGACTTCCTGATCCTCGTCTCGCACGCCATCGAGCACGGCGAGGTGGACCTGCTCGACGAGGGCCGCGCGGTCGCGGTCTGGCTGCGGCACACCGCCGACGCGCCGCTGCCCGAGCCGCCCGACTACGACCGCCGCCTGGCCGCCGCCACCGGCAGGTGGGCCGACCGCTTCCGGGTGCTGGACGAGCTGTTCGAACGGCACCACCCGGAGCCGCCGTACCACCACCTGGCGTTCCTGGCCGTGCACCCGGACCACCAGGGCCGGGGCCTCGGATCGGCGCTGCTGCGCCGCCACCACGCCCTGCTGGACGGCGCGCCCGCCTACCTGGAGGCCAGCAGCGCCCGCAGCCGCGACCTGTACGCCAGGCACGGCTACCACGCCGAGGAGCCGTTCGCGCTGCCCGACGGCGCCCTGTTCTGGCCCATGTGGCGGCCCGGCCTCACTGGGTGACGCAGGGCCCATCGCAGACGTCGGCGACCACGCCGGTCTTGAGGAACACCGACTTCTGCAGCTGGGCGGCCGGGGTCCTGCGCGGCTTCTCGTGCGGGTCCTCGCCCTGCGTGGGCGGGGTGTTGGTGAGCGGCGGCGCGGGGGCGCCGCTGTCCCACATCACCAGGGCCGAGCCGGGATGGGCCCGGCCGCGGATGCCGGGGATGCCCCAGAACGGCACGACGTCCGGGCTGCGTCCCGGGGCGAGGGCCGGGGTCAGCAGCCGGGCGCCGACGGTGCGGGCCTCGACCGCGGCGGTGACCGTGGCCACCTGGTGGTCGCCGAAGGCCACGTGCATGAGCACCCGGTGCCGCGGCGTCCCCGGGTAGGGGCGGTCGGTCAGGTGGGCGGCGTAGCCGTCGGCCTCGCCGCGGTCCCACAGCATCTGCATGAGCGCCAGGACGATCTGCTGGTCCAGCTTGTCGGGGTAGGCCCGGTCGAAGGCGGCCTGGAAGGGGGCGGCGTCGGCGCTGCGGTTGAACAGGGTGCTGTAGTTCATGCCGGTCACGCCGAGCACGCCGCGCTCGATGTCCTTCGACAGCGCGACCAGCGCGCCGCCCAGGATGCCGCCCTGGCTGTTGCCGTCGTACACCAGGCCGTGGCGCAGGTCGATCAGCGGGCGGCCGCGGGCGGTGCGGAAGGCGGGGTGCGCGGCGAAGCCGTCGGGGGCGGTCATGGCGCGGCCCAGGAACATGAAGTCGAGGAACCCCTGCAACGTGCGGTCGGGGATCGTGCCGAACCGGGAGATGTCGGTGAAGACGGAGACGACGTTCGGGATGTCCTCGTCGGCCATGCCGATCCACTTGGTGGCGCAGAAGAGGAAGCCGTGCTCCTGCGCCATGGTCTTCACGTTCGACGCGCCCACCTCGGAGTGCCTGCCGAGCAGGCCGTGGCCGTACAGGGAGGGCCGGGCGGGGCGGTCGAAGGCGACGCGGGGGATCTCGCAGCGGAAGGGCGCCACCTGCTCGTTGCCGGGCAGGCGGGCCGGCAGGCCGTCGGGGCCGCGGTTGAGCGCCGACCCGGGCGGGCCGCCGGGACGGTCGAGGTAGCTCGGCACCCGGAAGGCGCCCTCGACCCGGCGGGCGATCTGGGCGTCCTGCTCGGGGGTGAGGTCGGTGACCGAGGTGACCTCGAAGGCGGGCGCGCGGCCGCGCAGCGTGCGCAGGGCGTCGTCGCGCATGGCCAGCGCGGGACCGGCCAGGCCGCGCGCGCTGGCGACGGTGAAGTCCCAGGCCAGGTAGAGGCCGCGGGTGCCGACGCCGGCGCGGCGCAGCGCGGACAGCGCGGGCTGGAGGCGGCGCTGGCGGTCGTGCAGCTCGTGGTCCGGCGGCAGGGGCGGCCCGGCGACCGCGGCGAAGGCGGGGCTCGGCGGGATCGGGGCGCCGGCGGCGTCGCGGAGGTCGCGCAGGGCGACGGCGTACCGGTGGCCCTCGCTCAGGTTGCGGGCCGGGCGGACGATCAGGGCCTGGCGGCCGGCGGGCGCGTTCGCGTCGAGCTCGGCCCAGTACGGCCACCGCTCCCCCGTCACGGTGTCCAGCAGCACGACGGGCGCGTCCCGGTCCAGCGACCTACCGATGTCGGTGATCGGCGCGGCGCCCGTCCTGGCCAGGTCGAGGCCCGGCACCCTGGCCAGCAGCATCGAGCCCGGCGAGAAGCCGTCGTTCCTGTTCCACTCGGCGGGCGCGATCGGCACGCCGGCCACCGAGACCGGCATGGATTCGGCCGCGAAAGCCACCCGGCGGCCCGTGTCGGTGCCCCGGTCGGCGACGGTGAACCAGTCGTTCGGGAACGGCAGCAGGCAGGCCGCCGGGTCGATCGGGTCGCAGCCGGACGGTTGCGGGACCGCCGAGGCCGGTGACGCCGGCGGGGCCGCGAGCGTCGCGCAGGCCAGGGCGAGGGCGGTGAGGAGACGGGGAAGCACGCGCACGGGCACCTCGGGGGCTGATCGAGGCCGGGGGTTCGCGCCATGGTGGATCGCGCCGGGGCCGCCGTCAATCGGCTTCACGGAATGCCGCCCAGATTTGTGAGGCGTCACAGATTTGACCGTCCGGATTTACCGCCCTGTCCAGTTCACAGAAGGACGAGCAGGGCTCATCGTCATGTCTGCGAATTCAAACGACCTCGAACGACGCGAGCCACGTGGAGTGATGATGCGCCGTCGTACCTTCATCAGGACCGTCTCCGCGGCGGTCGCGTTCTCCGGGGCGATGTGGCACGACGCCGTCGCCTCCGCGGCGGGCGCGGGCGTGAGCCCGTACGGGCCGCTGGGCGCCCCGGACGCCAACGGCATGGCGCTGCCCGCCGGTTTCACCAGCCGGGTGGTGGCCAGGTCGGGCCGGGTCGTCGGCGGCACGCTGTGGCACCCCGCTCCTGACGGCGGCGCGTGCTTCGCCGACGGCTCCGGCTGGATCTACGTGTCCAACTCCGAGGTGCCGCTCGTGGGCGGGGCCTCGGCGATCAGGTTCAGGGCCGACGGCTCGATCGAGCGGGCGTACCGGATCCTGAGCGGCACGAACCTCAACTGCGCGGGCGGCGCGACCCCGTGGGGCACCTGGCTGTCGTGCGAGGAGATCTTCCGCGGCAAGGTCTACGAGACCGACCCGTACGGCAACCGCTCCGCCCAGCAGCGTCCCGCGATGGGCAAGTTCAAGCACGAGGCCGCGGCCTGCGACCCCGACCACAAGGTCGTCTACCTGACCGAGGACGAGGGCGACGGCTGCTTCTACCGGTTCACCCCCACCACCTGGGGCGACCTGTCCAGCGGCCGGCTCGACGTGCTCTGCGGGGCCGGCGGCGACGACGTCGAGTGGCGGCCCGTGCCCGACGCGACGCCCGGCGTCTTCGACACCCAGACCAGGCACCAGGTCTCGGCGGCCCGCCACTTCAGCGGCGGCGAGGGCTGCCACTACGCCGCCGGGATCTGCTACTTCACCGCCAAGGGCGACCGCAAGGTCTGGGCCTACGACACCGCCAGGCAGACGGTCACCGCGATCTACGAGGGCGGCGGCACCCTCGACGGCGTCGACAACATCACCGGCCGCCCGTCCGGCGACCTGTACGTGGCCGAGGACGGCGGCAACATGGAGATCAACATCATCACCCCCGACGGCGTGGTCGCCCCCGTCATGCGCCTGGACGGCCAGGCCAAGTCGGAGATCACCGGCCCCGCGTTCTCCCCCGACGGCACCCGGCTCTACTTCTCCTCCCAGCGCGGCACCAGCGGCGAGACCGCCGGGACCGGGGGGATCACGTACGAGGTGACCGGGCCCTTCCGCCGCTGACCAGCACGGCTTCACCCCACCCGAGCCGCTGACCGGCCCGGCCTCCCTCACCGGAACCGCTGACCGGCACGGCCATCGCACCCCCCACCTCCGCCGAAGGAGTCCTCCATGGTCCGACGGTTGCTCGTCCTGCTCTCCGCGACCGCCCTGGCGCTCGGCGTCGCGCCGCCCGCACACGCCGCCCAGGGCGAGGTGTACGTGGCGCTCGGCGACTCCGCCGCGTCGGGTCCCCTGGTGCCCAACCAGGTCGTGCCCGACCTCGGGTGCTGGCGTTCCGACCACAACTACGCCCACCTGACCGCCCAGGCCATCGGCGCCGCCACCTTCAGGGACGTCACCTGCTCCGGCGCCAAGACCCGCGACATGTACAACTCCCAGAGCACCGACCTCGGCAGCGTCGCGCCCCAGCTCGACGCGCTCAGCTCGGACACCACGCTGGTCACGGTGCAGATCGGCGCCAACGACGTCGGCCTGACGGGCTTCATCGAGGACTGCCTCAACCTGCTGCCCCCGCCCGTCGGCGACGCCTGCAACGACGACTACGTCGTCGACGGCCAGGACTCCTGGCGGGTCAAGACCGACGCGCTGCGGCCCAAGCTGACCACGCTGGTGGCCGACATCCGCGCCCGCGCCCCGCGCGCCCGGATCTTCATGGTCGGCTACGCCACCTACGCGCCGCCGAACGGCTGCTACCCGACCGTCCCGATCATCAAGGCCGACGCCAACTACATCCGCGCCACGCTCCAGTACTTCAACCGGATGCTGGCCGAGCAGGCCGCCGCCGCGGGCGTGTCGTTCGTGGACCTGCAGACGCCGAGCGTGGGCCACGACCCGTGCAAGGCCCCCGGCGTGCGCTGGATCGAGCCGTACGTGCCGGCTTCGCCCGCCGCCCCGTTCCACCCCAACGGCCTCGGGATGCGGAACTTCGCCACCGTGGTGACCGCCGCGGTGTCCGCGGTCTGACCGCTTGAGATCACGGGAGCCGTCCCTGCCGGGGGCGGCTCCCGTTCACTTGCGGTGCCGGCGTCTGGCGGCCAGCGCGGCGCCGATGCGTTGCAGGTGGGCCGGGTCCACGGGGTCGAGGCCGGTCAGGCTGACGGCCCTGCGCAGGCGGTAGTCGACCGTGTTGGGGTGCACGTGCAGCAGCTCGGCCGTACGGCGGCGGTCGAGGCCGGTGTCCAGGTAGACCGTGAGCGTCCTGAGCAGGTCGGGGTTGTCGAGCAGCGGGTCGAGCAGCCCGGCGAGCACGGCGGTGGCCTGGGTCGGCCGGGTGAGCTGGTACTCCAGCAGCACGTCGGCCAGCCGGTAGGCGCCCGGCGGCTGCTCGAAGACCCGCACCACCTCCAGGACCTCCTCGGCCAGCTTGACCGCCTCCGGCACGCCGGGCGGCGCGGCGATCTCGGCCGCCGCCCACACCGGCACGCCGGCCGCCTTGGCCATCGCGACGGCCGTGTCGCCGACCTCGTACCAGTCGGGGTCCTCGCCGGTGATCGGCACGAACACCAGGCCGCCCGTGGTGTCCAGCACCGACAGCACCGGCTCGGCCGCGCCCCGCTGGAGCGCCGTCCTGATCCGGTGGAGCTTGCGGCGGCCCGCGATCGACCCGCCCGGCTCGTCGCTCTCCTCGTCGGGATGCCGGCCGACGGCCAGCGCCAGCACCAGGTAGCGCGGGGCCAGCCGCACCCCGGCCAGGGCCGCCCGGTCGCCGCCGAGCAGCGCGGACACGGCGGCGTGCAGCGCGTGCTGCTCGTGGCTGAGCATCCCCTCGCGCTCCTCCAGGTACGCGGTGCACACGGCGGCCGTCACCGACTCGGTGTAGAGGAGGATGAGGCGGTTGGCCGTCAGCACGTCCTCGAAGTCGGCGGGCGTGGCCGCGGCGAACAGGTGCTCCCACACCTTGCGCGCGCCCAGGTGGTAGGCGGCCAGCAGGGCCTCCAGCGGCACGCCCTCCTGGGCCCGGCGGGCCGCCGACGAGCGCAGCGGGGCCAGCTCGGCCCTGGTGGGCGGGCGGCGGTCGCGGAACATGCGGGCGATCAGCCGCAGGTTGTGCTCGGTGATGACGGTGATCTCGCCGTCGAGCTCCTCCTTCGGCAGCCGCCGGTAGAGGGGGATCTCCTCGGCGAAGCCGCGGACGAGCTGCCTGGCCAGCTTGGCGGTCTGGCGTTCGAGCAACTCGTGCGCGGCGCACCCGGCCAGGGTGAGGGCAGGGACCACGTTCGAAACCCTCCCAGAACATGAGCCGTCAGTGAAGGGCGGCCGACAGGCTCGGTCCGGGCCGGGGCGTGAAAGTTTCAGCGTCTTCCAGCACCGATGGCGGGCATCCGTTGACGGGGCGGCGGTGGGCAAGGAGGATCAGGAGCGCTCTATTGGGAGCGCTCCCAACCCCCCGAAGGACCTCCATGACCCGATGCCGGGCCGCGCTGCTGGCCCTCCTCACCATGGTCGCCCTGTCCCCCGCCGCGTCCGCCCGCGCCGCCGACGAGGGACCCGAGCAGATCGTGAACGGCACCTTCGACGCCGGCACCGCCCCCTGGTGGAGCACCGGCAACACCACCCTGACGATCGACGGCGGCAGGCTGTGCGCCGACGTCCCCGGCGGCACCGCCAACCCCTGGGACGTCATCATCGGCCAGGACGGCGTCCCGCTGGTCGCCGGCGACACCTACGCCTACAGGTTCTCGGCCTCCGCCACCCCCGCCAAGGTCGGCAAGGCCCTGATCCAGCTCCCCGTGGACCCGTGGACGCAGTACCTGTCGGCCGCCCCGGAGCTGAGCGTCTCGGGGAACGACTACTCCTACACCTTCACCGCCCCGGTCTCGCTGCCGAACGCCCAGGTGGCGTTCCAGCTGGGCGGCAGCGCCGAGCCCTGGAGGTTCTGCATGGACGACGTGTCGCTGAAGGGCGGCGCCGAACCCGAGGTCTACGAGCCGGACACGGGCCCGCGCGTCCGGGTGAACATGGTCGGCTACCTGCCCTCGGGGCCGAAGAAGGCCACCCTGGTCACCGACGCCACCACGCCCCTGGACTGGGAGCTGCGCAACGCGGCACACGAAACGGTCGCGAACGGACGTACCGCCCCCAAGGGCATGGACGCCAGCTCGGGCCAGAACGTGCACACCATCGACTTCGGCGCCTACGCCAAGCCCGGCGAGGGCTACACGCTGACCGCCGACGGCGAGACCAGCAGGCCGTTCGACATCGACGCCGACGTGTACGACTCCCTCCCCACGGACGCGCTGAAGTTCTACTACACCCAGCGCAGCGGCATCGAGATCCTCGACAGCCTGCGCCCCGGCTACGGCCGCCCGGCCGGCCACGCGGGCACGTCCCCCAACCAGGGCGACACGGCCGTGCCCTGCCAGGCGGGCGGCTGCGACTACACCCTGAACGTCAAGGGCGGCTGGTACGACGCCGGCGACCACGGCAAGTACGTGGTCAACGGCGGCATCGCGGTCCACCAGCTCATGGCGGCCTACGAACGCGACCGGGCCGCCTTCACCGACGGCCAGCTCACGATCCCCGAGAGCGGCAACGGCGTCCCGGACGTGCTGGACGAGGCCCGCTGGGAGCAGGAGTTCATCCTGAGCATGCAGGTGCCGGACGGCAAGCCGTACGCGGGGATGGCCCACCACAAGGTGCACGACCAGAACTGGACCGGCCTGCCGCTGCTGCCGCACCTCGACCCGCAGAAGCGCGAGCTGCACCCGCCGTCCACGGCCGCGACGCTCAACCTGGCCGCGACGGCGGCGCAGGCGGCCCGGCTGTTCGCGCCCTACGACCCGGCGTTCTCGGCCAGGAACCTCAAGGCGGCGCGCAAGGCGTGGGCGGCGGCGAAGGCGAACCCGGCCCGGTACGCCGACCCCGCCGACGGCGTGGGCGGCGGCGCGTACGACGACGCGGACGTGACCGACGAGTTCTACTGGGCGGCGGCCGAGCTCTACCTGACGACGGGCGAGAAGGAGTTCGCGGACTTCGTGCTGGCCTCGCCGCACCACACCGGCGACATCTGGCGCGAGCGCGGCTTCGACTGGGGCAACACCGCCCAGCTCGGCCGGCTGGGCCTGGCGACCGTGCCCAACGCGCTGCCGGGCCGGGACAAGGTGCGGCAGTCGGTCGTCGAGGGGGCGGACAAGTACCTGGCGGTGCAGCGGGCGCACCCGTACGGGCTGCCGTACGCGCCGGCGGACTTCGACTGGGGCTCCAACAACCTGGTCCTCAACAACCTGGTCGTCCTGGCCACCGCCTACGACCTGACCGGCGAGGAGAAGTACCGGGCCGCCGTCCGGGAGGGCATGGACTACCTGCTCGGCCGCAACGCGCTCAACATCTCCTACGTCACCGGCTACGGCGAGGTCTCCGCCCAGAACCAGCACAGCCGCTGGTACGCCCACCAGCTCGACCACGCGCTGCCCCGCCCGCCGCGCGGCTCCCTGGCCGGCGGCCCCAACTCGGCCATCCAGGACCCGGTCGCCCAGCGGCTGCTGCGCGGCTGCAAGCCGCAGTTCTGCTACGTCGACGACATCGAGTCCTGGTCCACCAACGAGCTGACCATCAACTGGAACTCGCCGCTGGCGTGGGTCTCGGCGTTCCTGGCGGACAAGGGCGAGCAGGCCGCCTGCCGGGTGCGCTACTCGGCGCACGGCTCCTGGCCCGGCGGCTTCACCAGCCAGATCGTGATCGAGAACACCGGCAAGGAGAGCGTGAACGGCTGGACCCTGAGCTGGTCGTTCCCCGGCGACCAGCGGATCAAGGAAGGCTGGGGGGCCGAGCTCGTCCAGTCCGGAGCGGTGGTGACGGCGCGGAACCTCGGCTACAACGGCCGCATCAGGCCCGGCGGGTCCGTGACGTTCGGTTTCGTCGGCACGCACGCCTCGGGGCCCAACCCCGCCCCGGAGGTCTTCCGCCTCGGCGGCGACCGCTGCCGGTGACGCGCGACGCGGGCGGTCCTTCCGGGGGTCCGCCCGCGTTGCCCACACTCCGTTGAACGGAATACTGTCTCCCCCATGCCCAGGGGAACCTCAGAAGTCAGCGAGCCGATGTACTTCGTGCTCGCCGCGCTGCGCGCCGGCCCGCTGCACGGCCACGCGATCAGCAAGTCGGTCAAGGAGCTGTCCGGCGGCCGGGTGCAGCCCTCCGTCGGCACGCTCTACGGCATCCTGGAACGCCTCAACGAGCGAGGCGTCATCACCGTGGACCGCGAGGAGACGGTCAACGGGCGCAACCGGCGCTACTTCCGGATCACCGACGAGGGCCAGGCGCTGGTGGAGGCCGAGGCGAGACGCATGCAGGCGGCCGCCTCGCTCGTCCTGCGGCCGTCGGCCGGATGACGGCCGTCGGGTCCGCGCGGGCCGCGTCCACGCTCGAACGGCGTTACCGCAGGCTCCTGCTCGCCTATCCCAGGACCTACCGCGCGGCCCATGGTGACGAGCTGCTCGACGTGCTGCTCGAATCGGCCGCGCCGGGGCGGCGCGTCCCGGTGCCGCGCGAGGCGTGGGGGCTGCTCAGGGGCGGGGTGCGCAGCCGGATCGTCCACCTGGCGACCGGCAGCCCGTGGGCGGACGGCGTGCACCTCGCCGTCACCGCCGTCGCGGCGGCGAACCTGGCCGCGCTGCTGCCCTACGCCGGCACGCTGCCGGTCTGGACGCTGCTGTCGGCGCTCACGCTGCTGGCGACCGCCCGCGGGTGGCTGCGCACGGCGGCGGCGCTGACCCTGCTCACCGGGGCCAAGGCGGTGGCGCTGGCCGGCGGGTGGTGGCAGCCGTTCGACACGACGCTGTTACCGGTCTATCCGACGCTCCTCCAGGTCCGGCCGTTGTTCATGGACAGCGACCCCTACCTGGTGGCGGGCACCTACGCGGTGGCGTTGACCGGCCTGCTCCTGCTGCGGCGGGCGCCGCGCACGAGGTCGTGGTGGTGGTGGGCGGCGGCCGTGGCGGCGGCGTGGGCCGGCCCCGAGTGGATGGAGGACTCCACGTCGTTCCCGCTCAGCCTGAGCAGGCTGGTCGTGGAGGCGGTGGCGTTCGGGCTGGCGGCGGGGAGCGCCTACCTGGCCCGCGACCACCGGTGGACGCTGGCGGCGGCGATCTACCTGGCGACGACGTCGGGCGAGCTGGTGCTGCACTCCGAGGCCCTGACCCGGCAGCACCTGGCCTACTGGGGGGTGCTCGCGCTGCTGATCATGGGGGCCGCCTTCGCGCCCTTCCGCCAGCGGCGGCACTGCCTGGATTGACCATACTTCGTGGAACGGAGTATGGTCTCCGCCATGCTCAAGAGATCCCGCCTGGCCATCGCCATGTCGCTCTCGGCGGCCGTGCTCTGCGGCTGCGGGGGCGCCGCCGAGCCGACCGGCGGCGCCGAGACCGCCCAGCCGTCGCGGGCCGCCGCCGCCAAGGACAAGAAGCACCAGTTCGAGGCGGCCAAGGCCGACTGCATGAAGCAGAAGGGCTTCAAATACGTGCCGTACGTGAAGCCCGAGGACAAGAGCGAGGACGAGCGCAAGCGCGCCTCCGGCGACTACCAGGCGATGAAGAAATATCGCGCCAAATACGGATTCGGCGTGTTCGCCCTACAGGTCTTTCCCGGGGAGCTGGAAGGCCCCGGCGGCAAGGAGGACCCGGACCCCAACATAAAGATCCAGAGAGACCTCTCCGTCGCCCAGCTCACCGCCTACCACAAGGCCAAGGACGCCTGCGTCGTCACGGCCGGCAATCAGGTCCTGGGCCTCACCCTGAAGTCGAACATCGACTACTTCTCCCAGATGGCCATCGCCCACAGGCGGGCGAAGGCCACCGAGCTGGACGGCGACCCCGAGCTGGTCGCGCTGGCCGGCCCCATGGCCGCCTGCCTCAAGGGCAAGGGCTACTCGGTGGCCGACGCCAAGCCGTCGGCGCTCAGCCAGCGCGGCGAGCGGGAGTTCATGCGCCGGCAGGACAAGCTGGGCCGCCAGCAGCAGAAGAACCTCCCCGAAGCCCCCAAGATGACCAAGGACACCGAGCAGTTCCACATGCCGGAGCTCACCCCCGACGCCGCCAGGCCGTACCTCGTCCAGGAGGTCAAGGCGGCGCTGGACGACCTGGAGTGCGGCAAGGACTTCTACGCGGCCTACACGCCGAAGGAGACCGCGGTCCAGCGCGCGATCAACGACCGGTTCGCGTTCTGACGTCGTCATGAGATCCCCACGCAGGCTTGCGGCCGTCGTGCTCGCCGGGGTCGTGCTCGTCGCCCTGGCCGGGTGGGCGGTGAGCACCCGGCTGCGCTCACCGGCCGACGAGGCCGCCAGGCGCGCCGCGCCCACACCGTCCCTGGTCACCGCCGCCGTCGAGCGGCGCAGGCTCGTCAGCACCGTCGTGGTCAACGGCACCCTCGAATACGGCTCGCCGCTGCCGGTCGGCCTGGCCGGGGCCGTCGGGGGCGCGTCCGAGCTGCAGCGGGCCACCAGGGCGCCGCGTCCCGGCCGGATCGCCGAGGGCGGGGTGCTGATGGAGGTCAACGGCCGGCCGGTGTTCGTCCTGCGCGGCTCGGTGCCGATGCACCGCACGATCACCCCGGGCAGCGAGGGCGACGACGTCATCCAGGTGCAGCGGGCGCTGCGCAGGCTGGGGCACCGCGCGCCGGCCACCGGCGTCTTCGACCCGGCCACGGTCGCCGCGCTCACCCGGCTCTACGCGGCCAAGGGGTACCAGGCCCAGCGGCCCGCCCTCGCCGACCGGCAGACCTACGAGACCCTGCGCAAGGCCGTACGGACCGCCAAGGAGACCCTGGCGGCCGAGAAACAGGCGCTCGACCGGGGACGTGACGTGCTCCCGCTCAAGCTCAGGCTGAAGAACGCCAGGACCGGGCTCGCGGCGGCCCGCCACGCCCTGGCCGAGGCCCGGTCCGAGGAGCTGCCACCGGCCGACGAGGCCCGGCTGTCGGCCGCCGACTCGGCGGTGCGGGCAGCCGAGGAGCGGCTGCTGGAGGCCGAGCAGGCCCTGGCCGCCGCCCGCACCCGGCCCACGAGCGTCCCCACCGCTGCCCCCACCGGCACGCCCGCGCCCGCCGCCACGGCCGCTGCCCAGCCCACGGCCTCGCCCGCCGACACGCGGCTGCTGGAGCTGCGGGTGGCCAACGCCCGCGCCGACCTGTCGGCCGCCCAGGAGGCCCGCGACCTGGTGCTCAAGGAGGCCGGGCAGACCCGCGCGGCCCGGATCGAGCAGCTGCGCGCGGCCGTGCGCGCCGCCCAGGAGACGCTGGCGACCGCCGAGCAGGCGCTGCGCCAGGCCAGGCAGCTCTCCCCCGCCCGGCTCAAGGTGACCGGCGCGCGGGCGGACGTGGCGGCGGCCGAGGAGATGCTGGCCGAGTACTCCCGCACGTACGGGGTCTCGATCCCGCCCGGCGAGGTGGTGTTCCTGCCGAAGCTGCCGGCCCGCGTGCGCAAGGTGTCGGTCAAGGCGGGGCAGCGCGTCGAGGGCGAGGTCGCCACCGTGACGAGCTCGTCGTTCGCGGTCACGGCGTCGGTCGAGGCGGCGGAGTCGGAGCTGCTGCGCGCGGGCATGCCGGCGACCGTCGAGCTGGACACCGGCCGGTCGTACCCGGCCCGGCTGACCGCCGTGGGCGACAAGGCGAAGGTGCCGGGCTCCGCGGCGGTCGAAGGAGGGGGACAGCCCGTCCTGATCACGCCGGGCCCGGCCAAGGGGCTCAAGGCCGGGACCGCGGTGACGGCGCGGATCACCGTGGGGGCGACGAAGGACCCGGTCCTCGTGGTGCCCGTGGCGGCCGTGATCACCTCGGCCGACGGCCGGGCCCGCGTACGCGTCGAGTACGCCGCCGACCGCACCAGGGACGTCGAGGTCCGCACGGGCCTGTCCGCCGACGGGAACGTCGAGGTCACCGGCGCGCTCAAGGAGGGCGACCGGGTGGTGGTCGGCGATGCCTGAGCGGGGGGCCGAGCCGGTCATCGAGCTGACGGGCGTGTGCCGCCGGTACGCCGCGCAGCCGCCGGTCCGCGCGCTGGACGCCGTCTCGATGCGGGTGGGCCGCGGCGACCACGTGGCCGTCATGGGCCCGTCCGGCTCCGGCAAGTCCACGCTGCTCAACGTGCTGGGCCTGCTCGACCGGCCCGACTCCGGCAGCTACCGCCTCGACGGAGCCGAGACCACCACACTTCCCGACCGCGTCAGGACCAGGTTGCGCGGCGAGCGGATCGGCTTCGTCTTCCAGTCCTTCCACCTGCTCGCCCACCGCACCGTGGTGGAGAACGTGATGCTCGCCGAGCTCTACACCCGGCGGCCGCGCAAGGGCAGGCGGGAGCGGGCCCTGGCGGCGCTCGACCGCGTCGGCCTCGGACACCGTACGGCGTTCGCGCCCGGCCGGCTGTCCGGGGGCGAACGTCAGCGCACGGCCATCGCCAGGGCCCTCATGGGCTCCCCGTCGCTGCTGCTGTGCGACGAGCCGACCGGCAACCTCGACAGCCGCAACACCGAGGCGGTGCTCGACCTGTTCGACGAGCTGCGGCGGCAGGGCCTGACCATCGTCGTCATCACGCACGAGCAGGAGGTCGGCGCGCGCGCCGAGCGGCGGGTGCGGATCACCGACGGCGTCCTGGTGGAGGAGTGATGGACCTGCGCGATCTGGCCGGCGAGGCCGTCGCCGGCCTGCTGGCCCGGCCGCTGCGCACGGCGCTCACCACGCTCGGCACCGTGCTCGGCATCACCACCCTCGTCGTGACGCTCGGCGTGGCCGCCACCGCGGGCAACCAGGTCGTGGGCCACTTCGACGCGCTGGTGGCCACGGCCATCACCGTCGAGGTGCCCGCCTCGCCGAAGGCGCCCCTGGTGACCTGGGACGCCGTCGACCGGCTGACCAGGCTGCGCGGCGTGGAGTCGGCCGCCGCGCTGTCGGAGAGCGAGGACACCGCGAACCTGTCCGTGCGCTCCAACGACATCGTCGATCCGGCGCGCATCACCACGCAGTCGCTGCCCGTGGTCGCCGCGACCACCGGCCTTCCCGGGGCCCTGCGCGGCACGATGCTGCACGGCAGGTTCTACGACGCCGGGCACGTCCGGCGCGGCGACCGGGTGGCCGTGCTCGGCGACCAGGCCGCCCGGCTGCTCGGGATCACCCGGCTCGACGGGGCGCCGGCGGTCTTCATCGGCAGACACGCGTACACGGTGATCGGCGTGCTCGGCGGGCTGCGCCGGGAGCGCGACCTGGGCGCGGCCGTGTTCGTGCCGCCGACCGCCGGGGCCCGGTTCGGGCTGCGGACGGTCACCAGGGTGCTGGTCAACACCGGCCTGGGCGCGACCGCGCTGGTCGCGGGCCAGACGCCGGTCGCGCTCAGCCCCGGCAACGAGGACCTGCTCCAGGTGGTCGCGCCGGCCGGCCCCACCCGGGCCCGCGACGCCGCCCAGGACGACGTCAACGCGCTGTTCCTGATCCTCGGCCTGGTCTCGCTCGTCGTGGGCGCGGTCGGCATCGCCAACGTCACGCTCGTCACGGTGATGGAACGGGTGCCCGAGATCGGGCTGCGCCGGGCGCTCGGCGCGGCGCGGCGGCACGTGGCCGCCCAGTTCCTGCTGGAGTCGACGCTGGTCGGGCTGGCCGGCGGCGTGATCGGCACGAGCTTCGGCGTGGTCGCCGTCGTCGCCGTCTCGGCCGCCAGGGAGTGGACGCCGCTCCTCGACGCGCGGCTGGCGCTGGCCGCGCCGGTGGCCGGGGCGGTGGTGGGCTTGCTGGCCGGGCTCTATCCGGCGCTGCGGGCGGCGAAGATGCAGCCCGTGGACTCTCTGCGATAGCGGTCCCGCCACTTATGATGTGCCCGACATATGGCGAAAAAAGCCCAGCGGATGCTGCTCAGAGCGGTCAGACCGCTGCTCGTCAAGGCAGCGGTCCTGTCCGGGCTGCGCGGACGCGAGCGGACCCTCCTCCTGCTCAACCGCGCCCTGGTCTACCTCGCGCTGACCGCCGTGGTCGGCGCCGTCTACTTCGGGGTCGGCGCGCTCGACGGCCTGTTCGGCTCGTGGTCCGACCTGATCGCGGCGCTGGCCGCGGGCGCGCTGTTCCAGCCCGTACGGCTGCGCCTGCAGAACGCGGCGGACCGGCTGTTCCGGTGGGAGCGCGACCCGTACCGGCTGGCCGACCGGGTGAGCCGGAGCGTGCAGGAGGCCAGGGGGCCGGCCGAGGCCCTGGCGTCGGCGGCCCACGCCGTCCGGCTGGCCCTGGGGGCGACCGGCGTCGCGGTGGAGGTCGTCCTGCCCGGCGGACGGGTGCGCAGCGTCATCGCCGGGGAGATGGGCCCGGCCCCCTCGGTCGAACGCCTGGTCTGGCACGGCAAGTCGATGGGCTGGTTGTCGGTCAGCGGCGAGCCGCGCGACCGGGCGCTGCTGGACATGCTGGCCAGGCAGCTCGCCGAGGTCGCCCACGCCGTACGGCTCAGCGCCGACCTGCAGCGCTCGCGCGAACGCATGCTGGTCACCCGCGAGGAGGAACGCCGCGAACTCCGCCGCAACCTGCACGACGGCCTCGGACCGGCGCTGACGAACCTGGCGATGAGCGTCGACCAGGCCCGGCTCAGCCTGGCCAGCGACCCCGGCTCGGTCGAGCCCCTGCTCAGCACGGCACGCAGGCAGATGACCGAGGCCATCGTGGACGTCCGCGACCTGGTGTACGGCCTGCGTCCGCCCGCGCTCGACGGCGCCGGGCTGGACGAACTCGGCCTGGAGGGCGCCTTACGGCTGCTCGCCGACGCGCCCGGCCCGAGGGTGGACGTGGTGGTCTCGGGCTCGCTGGCCGACCTGCCGGCCGCGGTGGAGGTGGCGGCGTACAAGATCGCGCATGAGGCGGTGGCGAACGTGCGCCGGCACGCCCGCGCCACCACCGCCCTGATCAGGGTGGAGCGGCGCGCCGGGCTCCGGCTGACGGTGTCCGACGACGGGATCGGGCTGCCCGAGCAGCGCCGCCAGGGGGCCGCCCTGATGCGCGGGCGGGCCGAGGAGGTGGGCGGCGTGTGCCGGCTGGACGTGCGCCCCGGCGGCGGCACCGAGGTCGTCGCGGAACTGCCGGTCAAGGAGCCACGATGACCCCTGCCGACCACGACGACCCCGGTCCCGGCGCGAACGGCCCCGGCGCGAACGGGCCCGGCGCGAACGGCCCCGGCGCGAACGGCCCCGGCGCGAACGGCCCCGGCCGCACGCGGGTGTGGCGGCGGCGGCTCGTGCTGGCGGCGGTGTGGACGGCGGCCGTGGCCTCGCTCGCGGCCGTGGTGACGGCGGCGGTGCTGGCGGCGCAGCTCGGCGGGCTGGCCGATACGCAGGGGCTCGACCCGATCGGGCTGATGTTCCCGCTCGCCGGCGCGTTCCTGATCAGCAGGCGGCCCCGGCTGCTGATCCCGTGGCTCATGTGGGCGACGGGCGTGGTCTGGTCGGCGTACTCGCTGCTGTTCGCGCTGACCGGCTGGCTGTACTTCCACGCGCCCGGCCCGCTCCTGCCCTACGTCGCCTGGCCGGCCATCTGGCTGTGGCTGCTGCCGGTGCCCGCGTTCACGGGCATCATGCCGCTGCTCTTCCCGGACGGGCGGCTGCCGTCGCGGCGCTGGCGGCCGGTGCTCTACGGCAACCTGGTGCTCATGGCCGGGCACTCGCTGCTGCTCGGCCTGTCGCCCGACCCGTCGTTCGAGCTCGGGGTGCCGGTGGGCAACCCGTTCGGGGTGGCGGCGCTGGGCAGGGTCCCCGAGGTCGTGGAGTCGTGGATCGGGCCCCCGATGATCCTGCTGTGCCTGCTCGGCGTGGTCTCGCTGGGCTTCAGGTACCGGGCGGCGACGCCCGAGGTGCGCCGCCAGATCATCTGGTACTTCTACGCCATGGTGATCTTCGTCGGCTACTGGATCGCCAGCGCGGGCAACCAGGACACCTTCATCATCGCCGTACGGGTGTTCCTGGCCGCGGGCATCCCCATCGCGATCATCGCCGCCGTGCTGCGCCACCAGCTCTACGGCATCCGGCTCATCCTCAACCGCACGCTGGTGTACGGCACGCTCGCGGTCGGGGCCGGCCTCACGTACTCGGCGCTCATCTGGACGTCCAACAGCCTGGCCGACGGCTACGGCGCGGCGGCCGGGCTCGCCTCCGCGATGGTCACCGGCGCGGCCTTCCATCCCGTGCGCCTGCGCCTCCAGCGCTCGGTGGACCGGCTGTTCAACGTGGAACGCGACCCGTACCGGGCGGCCGACCTGCTCAGCCGTACTGTGCAGGGGGCCGGTGACCCGGCGGGGGCGCTGGCCGAGGCGATCTCCGTCGTGCGCACGTCCCTGGTCGCCCGCGGGGTGGGCGTGGAGGTGCCGGGCGAGCCCGCGCTGTCGTTCGTGGACGGCGAGCTGGGCGCCCGGCCCCGGTCCGTCGAGCTGACCTGGCACGGCGAGCCGGTCGGGCGGCTGCGGATCGCCGGGGCGCGGCCGGGCCGCGAGCCGCTGGACGTCATGGCCAAGCACCTGGCCGAGCTGGCGCACGCCGTACGACTGAGCACCGACCTGCGGGACTCCCACGAGCGGATCAGCGCCACCCGCGACGAGGAGCGGCGCCGGCTGGGCAGGGAGCTGCACGACGGGCTGGGCCCCACGCTGACCAGCGTGACGATGACCCTGGACGAGGCGCGGCGGCGGCTGGAGCGCGACCCCGAGTCGGTGGAGGAGCTGCTGGTCCGGGTGCGCGAGGAGATGACCAGCACGCTGATGTCGGTGCGCGAGCTGGTGGACGGCCTGCGCCCGCCGGTGCTGGACGAGCTGGGCCTGGCCGGCGCCCTGCGCGCCTTCGGCCAGGCCCCGGGCCCCCGGGTCGAGGTCACCGTGCCGCCGGCCGCCGACGGGTCCGAAGGGCTGCCCGCCGGGTCCGACGGGGCCCTCGACGGGTCCGACAGGGCCCTCGCCGGGTCCGACAGGGTCCTCGACGGGTTGCCGGCGGCGGTGGAGACGGCCGCGTACCGGATCGTGCAGGAGGCGCTGACGAACGTGCGCCGCCACGCCCAGGCCACGTCGGTGCTGGTCACGTTGCGGCGGGAGGCCGGGAAGCTGCGGGTGTCGGTCGCCGACGACGGCACCGGCCTGCCCGGCGAGCCGTCGCCGGGCGTGGGGCTGACGTCGATGCGCGAGCGGGCGGCCGAGATCGGCGGCACCTGCGCGATCGGCCCCCGGACGGGCGGCGGCACCGAGGTGACCGCCGTCCTGCCGCTCACCCCGCCGGCCTAGATCGCTGATGTGAATTTGGGTTAATGGTCGTAGGCAGTCAGTGATCGTTTCACGGGGGCGCCGGTGTTCCAGTTGTGCCAGATCGCGGCGTTGAGGGCGAGGACGCGTTGGCTGACC
>NZ_JBIATU010000036.1:0-22926 GCF_042892035.1 Nonomuraea sp. NPDC001831
AAGGCATCACGTGATCGTCCAGATACACATAGAGTGCGATCAGAAGGGCGTCTAGGTCAGTCTTCACACACCGACCATGGACGCCCTTCGTCACGCCCGCAGCCGATCACCGAATTTCACATCAGCGATCTAGGCGAGGCCGAGGTCCCGGCGCACGCGGGCGTAGTGGCGGCCCGGCAGCAGGCTGCCGACCGCCCACGGCTGGGTCTCCGGCATCCGCCGGCCCACTCCCTCCAGCAGGCGCTGCGCGCCGGTGAGGTGGCCGCCGTGGTAGAGCGCCGCGCCGAACAGGTGCGCGGCGTCCAGCGCCCGCGGATGCGGCCGGCCGGCCTCGCGCCACTTGCCGGCCGCCGCCACCAGCGGGCCGGCCACCTCAGGGTCGCCGAAGTAGCCCTCGAGAACCTGCCGCGCCGTACGCTCCGACTCGCCGATCCGGCTCCACACGACCTCGAAGTGGGCCAGCGCCAGCGTCGCCGTCACCGGGTCGCCCGGCGGCGCCGCGTCCGCCGCGTGGCGGGCGAAGGCCAGCACCTCGCCGTCGGAGCCGTGCCACTTGGCGCACAACACCTGGACGCGGGTGCGGTGCCCGGCATACAGGTGCGGGGCGCGGGCGGTCAGCTCCGTCCAGAGGCGGTCGAGCTCCTGCCGGCCGGCCTGCGCGCCGAGCGCGTGCCACTGCAGCCGCTCCCACGGCACGGGATCGTCCGGACGGGCCTCGGCGGCCTGCCGCAGCGGGGCGGCGGCGTGCGCCAGCACCTCGTGGAAGCGGGCGAAGCGCTGGTCGCTCACGTGCGCGGCGGAGGAGCCGCCGCGGATCGCCCACGCCTGCTGGATCCGGGCGGCGCCGAGCCAGAGCAACGCGTCGGGGTCGTCGCCGGCCAGCCGGAGCAGCGCCTCGGTGTGCGCGCGGGCGGCGATCCCCAGTTGCTCGACGCGCAGCGCACGCGACTCGTGGTCGTCGCGCGCCTGGCGGACCAGCTCCAGGCCGGGCTCCAGCCGCCCGGCCCGTACCTGGCGCAGCGCCTGCTCCAGCGCGGGATCGTCCCACGAGCGGCCCGGACGCATCCGCGAGGTCTTGTCGAGCAGCTCGGCCACGGCCGTGATCACCCGTATCAAGGACATCCGTGATCAATACCGCACGTGATCATGGTGTCGCAACAGCGCCGAGCGGCTAGTTCCAGGCACCTGGCACCCCGTAGGGCACCTTGCCTTCGAGTTGCTCCTGATCGAGCACCTCGCTCTGCAGAGGCAGCGCAACGGTGACCTGCCGTCCCCAAGTGGAGTAGCGGGTGTCCGCCGTGAGCCGGAACACGGACCCCCTCCAGTGGTGCATGACCCCCTTGGCCGTGACTCGCTCCACCAGTCCAGCCGTGCTCAGGCGGATGGTGTAGGAGATGGTGCTGACGGGCTCGCTCCAGGAGTAGCCGCGAAAGCGCGAGGCGAAAGAACGCGACACCTTGACCAGCTTGTCGGCCTTGATCACGCCCTTCACCACTCCGCCCCGCCAGGACGTGCGGTGGGCCAGCAGCGTCTTGAGCGTGGCGGGCTCCAGAACCTCCAGCAGCGGATTGCTGGCCGGCAGATCGGTGTGCGGATAGCGCACCCAGCTCGTGCCCTGCGGCAGTACGTCGGCGAATCGGGGGCCGGAGACGTAGTCGTCGTGGCCTGACGAGATCACCCTCAGGGGCAGCTCTTCAGCGGCGGCGTCCTCGGCCATGCCGAGTTTCTTCAGACCGCTCATCACCGTCTTGCCATACCGCACGCGCTGGGACGTGTCAGAGGCGATCTCGCCTTGCGGCCCGAACCCGACCGTGCCGTCCAGGGCCAGGGTGTAGGACCCGCCGCGACCGTGGTCCACCTTCGCGGTGGACACGATGTTCACGCCCTTACCGCGGGTCAATGTGGCTCGGAGCGCTTCTACCGGGTCGTTTCCGGGGGCCGCCTGGGCGGGGACGGCGACGAGCTGTGCCAGGCCCGCGATCAGGATGACACCCATGACGGTCCGCTTCATCACGTTCCTCTGGAGATGGTGGGAAGGCGCAACAATCTTGTGCCTACGAGATCAACTGTCAAGCTGAACCGTGACCGTGGGGTCCCCGGACCCGGCCGGCATCCTGGCCATCTTCGCCGGCCGGGCGAGGCCGGAACTCGGTGACGATCCTGAGCCCGGCGCCATGAACTGCTGCAACCAATCCGCGGACGACGTTGGTCTGGGGCGGTGAAGCCGGGTTCCAGACAATCCATCAGCTATCAAGACTGAGCCCGACACGCCTACTGGGCGTGCCTCCTCATCGAGCCACGAGAGGCAATCCGTGATCAATAAGATGCCGCTTCGACGTCTGACCGCCGGCCTGGGCAGCGCCGTCGAAGCGCTGGGTGGTGTTGCGGTGCTGTTCACCGCGACTCCCGCAGTGGCCTCGGCCAGCACAGCCACCGCCCTGATCTTCAAGTGCAGGTACGACGGCAACGTCCGCAGTTCTCCCCGGCTCGGACAGCCCAACTTCCTCTTCACCTGCTATGTGGGGACGCAGATCTACCCGCGCTGCTGGGTTCGTGGAGACTGCAGCGGCGGGGACAACCGCTGGTACACCTGGCGGGGCGGCCAGGGCCAGCCGGACCGCTACATCCACTTCAGCCAGGTCTCCAGCGAAGGAGACGGCGGCATGATCCAATGCCCCTAGTGCACCGAGACAACCAGCGGACCGGTGCCGGTGCACCCGCCATCAGGCGGCGAAGCCGTCCTTGACCAGGTGTTGATCCGGAAGTACGTCCCTTCCGGCTCGGTCACGTAACGGCACCTGGACGGGTGGCCCGTGACCGAGCCGGAAGGCCGCGTCGGACGGCGTAACCGGGGTCGCAGTGGACGTCCGTGTCGTACCCGGGCGGCAGCACGAGCATCCGCGGTCCGCAGTTCCTGATCGACAGCGTCTTCGCATACGCGTGGCGACCGGCTCTCACCAAAGCGTGCGGGTCGGACATCGCGATCAGCCAGGTGACGCGGCGAGTGGCCCGGCGGGAGCTTCATGGTCTTGTCCAGCGTGGGGCCCCCTTCGAGGAAGGCCGGGCGCGAGCGGAAGGGCCTCGTCAAGCCAGAGAGATGCCCGTCGCCGTGAAGCAGGCCGGGGCGGGGCGAGGGGGCGGGCGTCTTCTGGAGTGCCGTCGGTCGGCGGGGGTGGTGGCGAGGGGACGGGGTCGGCGGGCTGGTCAGGGGGTGGATGGCGCCGGCGGGGAAACGATGATCGGGTGTTCGTCGAAGCCACGTTCGAGGAAGTGTTGGGTAGCCTGGTCAGAGACGGCCCTGCCAGGCCCCGCTTCTTCCGTTCCCTCATGCCCTGAAGGTCCCGACGCCTATCGGCCCGCTACGTTTCCCCGCCGGCCCTGCCCGCAGGCCGGCTCAGTCACTGAGCGTCCACCCAACGCGAGCGAGGAGAGAATTTTGTCCCAAGCAGCAGAGGTTCTCGAACTGGACGACACCATCGCCGACGGTGGCACGGCCGTCGGCGCCGACTCGGTCAAGACCTACCTGAAGGAGATCGGGCGCGTCCCGCTGCTCACCGCCGAGCAGGAGATCGAGCTCGCCAAGCGCATCGAGGCCGGCCTGTTCGCCAGGGAACGGCTCGACAGCGAGCCTGGCCTGCCCTCCGACCTGCGTGCCGACCTGGAGTGGATCGCCGACGACGGCCTTCGTGCCAAGCGCCGCATGCTGGAGGCCAACCTCCGGCTCGTCGTCTCCATCGCCAAGCGTTACACCGGCCGCGGCATGCTCTTCCTCGACCTGATCCAGGAGGGGAACCTCGGCCTGATCCGGACGATCGAGAAGTTCGACTACCGGCTCGGCTACAAGTTCTCCACCTACGCCACCTGGTGGATCAAGCAGGCCATCACCCGTGCCATGGCCGACCAGGCCCGGACGATCCGCATCCCCGTCCACATGGTCGAGCTGATCAACAAGGTGGCCCGCGTGCAGCGCCGCCTGCAGTCCGACCTGGGCCGCGAGCCCACCCCCGAGGAGATCGCCGCCGAGACCGATCTCGACGTCGAGCGGGTGTCGGAGGTGCAGAGCTACGGCCGGGAGCCGATCTCCCTCAGCACGCCGCTCGGCGAGGAGGGCGACAGCGAGTTCGGCGACCTGATCGAGGACACCGAGGCCGTCTCCCCGGCGGACGCGGTCTCCTTCACGCTGCTGCAGCAGCAGTTGCACAGCCTGCTCGACCAGCTCTCCGAACGCGAGGCAGGCGTGATCACGATGCGCTACGGCCTGGCCGACGGAAAGCCGCGCACCCTCGACGAGATCGGCCGCGTCTACGGCGTCACCCGTGAGCGCATCCGGCAGATCGAGGCCAAGACCATGTCCAAGCTGCGCCACCCCTCCCGGGCCATGGCGCTGCGCGACTACCTGAGCTGACAGCCCCGCCCACAACGCCGCTGACCACCCGCTGACAACGCCGCTGCCGGAGCCGATCGTTCGCGCCCGGGAGCAGCATCACGCGACACGCCGAGCAGGGCTCGCCGCGTGGACGTGGAGCGTCACCACCTCGTCGACCGAACCAGCCGCCGCGACGCCGGCGCTACCCGCGACAGGCACGACCTCCGTCCACCCCGGCGACGGCCACCCGAGCACCCGCGTGCCGCGGCGACGTCCCCCGTCGCCCACGGGGAGAGCGGTCCAGGGGTGGGAAAGGGCAGGTAAAGGGGCGCTCTGGAGTGTGTGGAGCCTGGAGCGGGCCGGGTGGGCCGGACCTACTCTGCCCAACGTGAAACGCTCCCGTACGAGCCTCGTCCACCAGGCCGCCTACGCGTTCCGGCACCCCCACAGGATCGCCCCCCACCTGCGCCGGCTGGCCCGCGACACCTGGTTCCGGCTCCGCAGCCCCGACCACGTCACCTACTACCGCGCCGTCATGAGGTCCGACACGGCCCGCGACCCCGAGGGCGCCGTGGGGTCGCACCGGCACCGGCGCTGGCTCGCCCTGGGACGCATGCAGTTCGACTACCTGGTGGAGCACGGGCTCAAGCCCGACTGCCGGATGCTGGAGATCGGCTGCGGCAACCTGCGCGCCGGCCGGCTGTTCATCGGCTACCTGTTCACCGGCAACTACTACGGCATCGACATCTCGCCCGACATCCTGCTGGCCGCCCAGGACACGATCGAGAAGCACGCCCTTCAGGACAAGCTGCCCTATCTGGCGCCGGTGCGCGACCTGCGGCTGGCGTTCCTGCCGGACGAGTACTTCGACGTCGTGCACGCCCACAGCGTCTTCTCGCACTCGCCGATCGAGGTCATCGAGGAGTGCTTCGCCAACGTGGGCCGCGTCATGAAACCGGACGGCTGGTTCGACTTCACCTTCGACCGGACCGAGGGCGAGGAGCACCACGTCCTGCGCGAGGACTTCTACTACCGCACCGAGACGCTGGTCGAGCTGGCCCGCAAATACGGACTGAAAGCGACGTTCATGGACGACTGGGAGCAGGGCCCGCATAAGCAGTCGAAAATCCGCATCACCCGGCGCTAACCTCCCGGAGAGTGAGAGACCTCCGCCTGCTGCCCAAGGCGCACCTGCACGTCCACCTGGAGAGCACCGTACGGCCCGCGACCGTGCGCGAACTGGGCGGCCCGCCCGAGCCCGAGGGCCCGTTCGCCGATTTCCGCGAGTTCGCCGACCAGCGGGCCAAGGTGCGCAACCTGCTGCGCACCCCCGAGCACTTCCGGCGCCTCGCCCTGGAGTTCTGCGAGGACGAGGCCGCCCAGGGCACCCGCTACGTCGAGGTCACCTTCACCGCCGCCGCCCACGGCGAACGACTGGGCGCCCCGGAGATGCCGCTGGAGGCGGTGCTCGACGGCCTGGCCGAGGGCAGGCGGTACGGCATCGAGGCCCGCGTGCTGCTCGACCACTCCAGGCGGCGGCCCCTGGAGCGGCTGTGGCGGACGTACGAGCTGGCCACCCGCTACGACGAGGTGATCGGCCTCGGGCTCGCAGGCGACGAGGCCCATCCGCTGGCCCCCTTCGCCGAGGTGTTCGCCGCGGCCGGGGACGCGGGCCTGCACCTGGTGCACCACGCGGGCGAGGCGGCCGGGCCGGCGAGCATCCGCGAGGCGCTGGACCTCGGCCGCACCGAGCGGCTCGGCCACGGCATCCGGGTGCTGGACGACCCGGCGCTGGTCGCCGAGGTGCGCGAGCGGGGCGTCCCGCTGGAGGTCTGTCCCACGTCGAACGTGCTGCTCGGGCTGGTGCCGTCGCTGGCCGAGCACCCGCTGCCGCGCCTGCGCGAGGCCGGGCTCGCGGTCACGGTCAACACCGACGGCGAGACGGCGCTGGCCGAGGAGTACCTGCGGCTGCGCGAGGTCTTCGGGTACGGCGACGACGTCCTGGCCGAGCTGGCCCGCGCCTCGATCAGGGCCTCCTTCGCCCCGGACGCCCTCAAGGCGGACCTGCTGGCCGCCGTCGACGCCTGGCTGCGCTGACGCGCCCGGCCCCCGCCGGGCACGGCGATCTCCGTCACATCATGGAATAGTTGGCGAATCGCCGACCGTTGCGAACGGAGGTGGCGCGAACGCCACGCCAGTGGCAGCCCGCGGCATTGACGGGCCGGGGCCGACCGCCCGACCGAAGGAGCAGCGTTTGCGCACCGACTCGGCAGACTTAGGACTCAGGACCGCGTCGGCGGTCTACCCGGCGGGCATGCTGGCCGCGCCGCCCCGCACCCTGATCGACATCCTCGACGAGACCGCCCGCCGCCACCCCGGCGCGCCCGCGCTGGACGACGGCGCCGTCTGCCTGGACTACCGGTCGCTGCGCGCCGAGGTCGGCCGGGTCGCCGCCGAGCTGGCCGCGGCCGGCGTGGGGCGCGGCTCCCGGGTGGGCGTGCGCATCGCCTCCGGCACCGCCGAGCTGTACGTCTCCATCCTCGCCGTGCTCGCGGCCGGCGCCGCGTACGTCCCCGTGGACGCCGACGACCCGGACGAACGCGCCGAACTCGTCTTCGCCGAGGCCGCCGTGGACGCCGTGCTCGACGGCGGCCCGGTCCCGCGGGTCCGCCGGGCGGCCACGGCCGCCACGCCCGAGCGGCCCACCCCGGACGACGACGCCTGGATCATCTTCACCTCCGGCTCCACCGGCAGGCCCAAGGGCGTGGCGGTGACGCACCGCTCGGCCGCCGCGTTCGCCGACGCCGAGGCCGGGCTCTTCCTGCAGGAGCGGCCGCTCGGCCCGGGCGACCGGGTGCTGGCCGGGCTGTCGGTGGCCTTCGACGCCTCCTGCGAGGAGATGTGGCTGGCCTGGCGGCACGGCGCCTGCCTGGTGCCCGCCCCCAGGGCGCTCGTGCGCACCGGCATGGACCTGGCCCCCTGGCTGGCCGGGCAGGGCGTCACCGCCGTCTCGACCGTGCCGACGCTGGCCGCGCTCTGGCCCGCCGCGCACCTCGACGGCATCCGGCTGCTCATCTTCGGCGGCGAGGCCTGCCCGCCCGAGCTGGCCGAACGGCTGGCCGTGCCCGGCCGCGAGGTGTGGAACACCTACGGGCCCACCGAGGCGACCGTGGTGGCCTCGGCCGCCCGCCTGACGGGCGAGGGGCCCGTACGCATCGGCCTGCCCCTGGACGGCTGGGACCTGGCGGTCGTGGACGGCGTGGGCGAGCCGGTCGCCATGGGCGAGACCGGCGAGCTGATCATCGGCGGCGTGGGCCTGGCCCGCTACCTCGACCCGGCCAAGGACGCCGAGAAGTACGCGCCGCTGCCGTCCCTGGGCTGGGCGCGCGCCTACCGCAGCGGCGACCTCGTCCGCGCCGAGCCCGAGGGCCTCGTCTTCGCCGGCCGCGCCGACGACCAGGTGAAACTGGGCGGACGCCGGATCGAGCTCGGCGAGGTGGACGCCGCGCTGAACGCGCTGCCGGGCGTCACCGGCGCGGCCGCGGCCGTCCGCACCGCGGGCGGCGGCCACCAGGTGCTCGTCGGCTACGTCGTCACCGGGCCCGGCTTCGACGCCGGACGGGCCCGCGAGCTGCTGGCCGGCTCGCTGCCCGCCGCGCTCGTGCCCCGCCTGGCCCCCGTGGACGCCCTGCCCACCAGGACCTCCGGCAAGATCGACCGGGACGCGCTCCCGTGGCCGCTGGACGGCCCGGCCCCCGCGGACACCGCCCTGACCCCGGCCGAGGCGCTGCTGGCCGCGCAGTGGACCGAGATCCTCGGCGTGCGCCCGGAAGGGCCCGGATCGGACTTCTTCGCCGACGGCGGCACCAGCCTGGCCGCCGCCCGCCTGGTCTCCGTGCTCCGGGCCACCCATCCCGACGTGGCCGTCGGCGACGTCTACGCCCACCCGACCCTCGCCGGGCTGGCCGAGCTGCTGGCCGCCAGGGGCGGGACGCCGGCTCCCGCGCACGCCGCGGCCGCCCCCATGCCGGCCCGCGCCGCGCTGGCGCAGACCGCGCTCATGATCCCGCTGCTCACCGTGGGCGCGCTGCGCTGGGTCGTGCCGCTGGCCGCCCTCGGCAACGTGCTGGCCCCGCCGTGGGCGCCGCGGCTGTCGTGGTGGTGGGTGACGCTCGGCGCGCTGGCGTTCGTCACCCCCATGGGACGCATGGGCCTGTCGGCGGCGGTCGCCCGGCTGCTGCTGCGCGGCGTGCGCCCCGGCGCCCACCCGCGCGGCGGCGGCGTGCACCTGCGGTTGTGGTTCGCCGAGCGGTTCGCCGAACGGCTCGGCGTGCCCGACCTGGCCGGCGCGCCGTGGATGGCCTGGTACGCCCGGCTGCTCGGCGCCACCGTCGGCCCGGACGCCGACCTGCACTCGCCCCCGCCGATCACCGGCCTGCTCAAGCTCGGCAGGGGCGCCTCCGTCGAGCAGGAGGTCGACCTGTCCGGCCACTGGTACGACGGCGACGTGCTGCACGTCGGCGAGATCCGCATCGGCGCGGGCGCCACCGTCGGCTCCCGCTCGACCCTGCTGCCCGGCGCGCGCGTCGGCAAGAACGCGCAGGTCGCCCCCGGTTCCGCGGTGGCCGGGACGGTCCCGTCGGGTGAGCGCTGGGCCGGCGTCCCGGCCTTCCGGCAGGGCAAGCCGCGCCGTTCCCGGCCGGCCGAGCGCGCCGCCCGCTCCCGTCCGTGGGTCGCGCTGTACGGGGTGAGCGCGGTCGTGCTCAGCCTGCTCCCGGTGGCCGCGGCCGGTGTCGCGCTCGCCGTCCTGGCCGCCTTCGCCGGGGACGAGCCCACGCTCGGCGGCGCGCTGGCCGCCGCCCTGGCCGCCGTGCCTTTGGCCACGGTCGCCGGCATGGCCTTCTTCGCGCTGGTCACGCTGGCCGGCGTGCGGCTGCTCGGCCTCGGGCTGCACCCCGGTCACCACCCGGTGCACAGCCGTCCGGCCTGGCAGGCGTGGGTGACCGGCCGGCTGATGGCCTCGGCCCGGGTGTGGCTGTTCCCGCTGTACGCCAGCGTCCTGACGCCCGTCTGGCTGCGGGCGCTCGGCATGAAGGTGGGCCGCGGCGCCGAGCTGTCCACGGTGCTCGCGCTGCCCACGATGACCTCCGTCGGCGACGGCGCCTTCCTGGCCGACGACACCATGGTGGCCCCGTACGAGCTGGACGGCGGCTGGATGCGCCTGGCCTCGGCGCGGATCGGCAAGCGCGCCTTCCTCGGCAACTCCGGGATGACCGCCCCCGGCCGCAAGGTGCCCAAGGACGGCCTGGTCGGCGTGCTGTCGGCGACGCCCAAGAAGGCCAAGTCGGGCTCCTCGTACGTCGGCATGCCGCCCATGGAGCTGCGCCGCACCGCCGAGGAGGCCGACCGCAGCAGGACCTACGACCCGCCCGCGCGGTACCGGGCGGCGCGGGCGCTGGTCGAGGTGTGCCGGGTGGTGCCCGCGATGGGCGTGGTCGCGCTGGCCGTGCTGGCGGTGGCCGCGTTCGAGTGGCTGGCCGCGGGTCACGGCTTCGCCGTGGCCGCCGCGCTGGGCGGGCTGGTCGTGCTGGCCGCCGGGGTGCTCGCCGCGGCGGTCGCGACGGCCGCCAAATGGGCGCTGGTCGGTCGGATCAGGGCCGGGAACAGGCCGCTGTGGAGCTCGTTCGTGTGGCGCAACGAGCTGGCGGACAATTTCGTCGAGGTGCTGGCCGCGCCCTGGTTCGCCCAGCCGTGGCTGGGAACCGCCCCGCTGAACGTGTGGCTGCGCTCCCTCGGGGCACGCATCGGACGTGGGGTCACCTGCGAGACGTACTGGCTGCCGGAGGCGGATCTGGTGACGCTCGGCGACGGCGCGTGCGTCAACCGGGGATGCGTGCTGCAGACGCACCTGTTCCACGACCGGGTCATGAGCATCGACACGGTGACGCTGGAGGCCGGCGCGACGCTCGGCCCGCACGGCGTCGTCCTGCCCGCCGCGCGGGTGGGCGCCGGCACGACGGTCGGGCCGGCGTCCCTGGTCATGCGCGGCGAGGCGCTGCCCGGCGGCAGCCGGTGGTTCGGCAACCCCGTCTCGGCGTGGCGATGACGGCGTACTTCCCGGGGCACGGCGACCACCGGTACGCGGTCAAGCACTACGACCTGGCGCTGCACTACCGGGTCGCGGCCAACCGGCTCGACGGCACGGCCCGCCTGACGGTCCGCGCCGCCGAGCCGCTGGCCGACCTCGGTCTCGACCTCGGCCACTTCCGCGTCCAGGGCGTCACGGTGGACGGCCGGGCCGTCCGCCACACGCACGGCCAGGGCAAGCTGCGCCTCACCCTGCCCGGCCCGCTGGCCGCCGGGGAGCACGCCGTCGTCGAGGCGCGGTACGCGGGCACGCCCGTCCCGGTGCGCAGCCCGTGGGGCGGGCTCGGCTGGGAGGAGCTGACCGACGGCGCGCTCGTGGCCGGTCAGCCGATCGGCGCGCCCTCCTGGTTCCCGTGCAACGACCGGCCGGACGACAAGGCGGCCTACCGGATCTCGGTGACGACGGCGCCGGCGTACCAGGTGATCGCCAACGGCGTGCTGACCGCCAGGCGGCGGGCGTCCGGGACCACGACGTGGGTCTACGAGCAGGCCGAGCCGATGGCGACGTACCTGGCCAGCGTGCAGATCGGCCGCTACCAGCTCTCGGATGCGGGCGGCACGCGCCTGGCCCATCCCGCGCGGCTGGCCGCCCGCGTCCGGCACGACTTCGGCCGCCAGGGCGAGATGATGGCGCTGTTCGGCGACCTGTTCGGGCCCTACCCGTTCAGCGGCTACACCGTCGTCGTGGCCGACGACGACCTCGACATCCCGGTCGAGGCGCAGGGCATGTCGATCTTCGGCAGGAACCACGTCGACGGCGCGCGCGGCTGCGAGCGGCTGGTCGCGCACGAGCTGGCCCACCAGTGGTTCGGCAACAGCCTCACCGTGGCGGGGTGGGCCGACATCTGGCTGCAGGAGGGGTTCGCCACGTACGCGGAGTGGTTGTGGTCGGAGCGCTCGGGCGGCCCGCCCGCGGACGAGCACGCGCTGCGCTGGCACCGCAGGCTCGCCGCGCTGCCGCAGGACTTCGTGCTGGCCGACCCCGGCCCGGCCACGCTGTTCGACGACCGCGTCTACAAGCGCGGCGCGCTGACCCTGCACGCCCTGCGCCGGGCGGCCGGCGACCAGGCGTTCTTCACGATCCTGCGCTCCTGGGCCGACAGCCGCCGGTACGGCAGCGTCACCACGCGGGAGTTCGCCGCGCACGCCGAGCGGCACGTCCCGGCCGGCGCGCTGCTGACCGCGTGGCTGCACGACCGGCCCCTGCCGCCGATGGCGGGCGGCGCCCTGACCCGCGACCGCGGCGCCTGACCGGCCCCGAGCCGCGCACACCGCGCCGACCTGGCCGGACGGTCGCCGGGGTGGCGTCTCGGGGACGGGCGCGTGCGCTCATAGCCTGGTCACATGGTGACCCGGCTCGCGACCTGCAACCTGTGCGAGGCCATGTGCGGCCTGCGCGTCGACCTGGACGGCGACCGGATCACCGGCATCCGCGGCGACGAGGACGACCCGCTGTCGGCCGGGCACCTGTGCCCCAAGGCCGTGGCCCTGCAGGACGTGCGCGAGGACCCCGACCGGCTGCGCCGACCCGTGGTCCGCACCCCGGACGGCTGGCGCGAGGTCTCCTGGGCGGACGCCTTCGACCGGGTCGCCGCCCGGCTGGCCGGGACGCGCATCATGCACGGCCCCGACGTCGTCGCCGTCTACCTCGGCAACCCGGTGGTCCACAGCCTGGGCGCGCTGACGCACGCGCCGCCGTTCGCCCGCCTGCTGGGCACCCGCAACCGCTACTCCGCCGCCTCCCTCGACCAGCTCCCGCACCAGTACGTCGCCCGCCACCTGTACGGCAGCCAGTGGCTGCTCCCCGTGCCCGACATCGACCGCACGGCCTACTTCCTGGCCTTCGGCGCCAACCCGGCCGTCTCCAACGGCAGCGTGATGAGCGCGCCCGGCGTCGTCCGGCGTATCCGCGACCTGCGCGCCCGCGGCGGCCGGATGGTGCTGTTCGACCCGCGCCGCACGGAGACCGCCCGCCTCGCCGACGAGCACCACTTCGTCCGCCCCGGCACCGACGCCGCGCTCATCCTGGCCATGGTCAGACTGATCGTCGCCGGCGGCGCCGCCCGTCCCGCGCCCTACGTGGACGGGCTCGACCGGCTGGCCCCGGCGCTGGAGGCGTTCACGCCGGAGCGGGCCGCGGCCGTCACCGGCGTGCCGGCCGAGGTGATCACCCGGATCGCGGCCGAGTTCGCCGCCGCCCCCGGCGCCGCCGCCTACGGCCGGATCGGCGTGTCCACCCAGCGGTTCGGCACCCTGTGCCAGTGGGGGATCCAGCTGCTGAACCTGGTCACCGGCAACCTCGACCGGCCCGGCGGCACGCTGATGAGCAGGCCGGCCGTCGATCCGGTGCGCAACCGCCTGATCGACCCCGGTCACGAGGGCAGGTGGCGCAGCCGGGTGCGCGGCCTGCCGGAGTTCGGCGGCGAGCTGCCCGCCGCGGCGCTGGCCGAGGAGATCCGCACGCCCGGCGAGGGGCAGGTGCGGGCGCTGGTGACCATCGCCGGCAACCCGGTGCGCTCGGCCCCCGGCGGGCACGAGCTGTCACGGGCCCTTTCCGGGCTCGACTTCATGGTCAGCCTCGACTTCTACGTCAACGAGACCACCCGGCACGCCGACGTCATCCTGCCGCCCACCGACCTGCTCGAACGCGACCACTACGACCTCGTCTTCAACCTCGTCGCGGTCCGCGATCACGCCCGCTACACCCCGGCCGTGCTGCCCAGGACGGCCGACGCCCGGCACGACTGGGAGATCCTGCGCGAGCTGGCCCGGCGATACCGCCGCCTGGTCCGGGCCGGGTCGCTGCCCGACCGGGTCATGTTGCGGCTCTCGCCGGAGCGGATCGTGGACCTCGGGCTGCGGGCGGGGCCGTACCGGCTGAGCGTGGCGCGGTTGCGCCGCCACCCGCACGGGCTGGACCTGGGCCCGCTCAAACCGAGCCTGCCCGGCCGGCTGCGCACGCCGGGCCGCCGCGTCCAGGCCGCGCCGCCCGTCCTGCTCGACGGGCTCGACCGCGCCCGCGCCGAGCTGCTGGCCGCCGCCCCCGCCGGGCTGCTGCTGATCGGCCGCCGGCACCTGCGCGACGACAACTCCTGGCTGCACAACTCCGCCCGGCTGGCCAAGGGCCGCCCCCGGCACCACCTGCTCATGCACCCGGCCGACCTGCGCGCCCGCGGGCTCACCGACGGCGCGCCGGTCCGGGTGCGCTCCCGCAGCGGCGAGGTGACGGTGGAGGTCAGCGCGAGCGAGGACGTCATGCCCGGCGTGGTCAGCCTGCCCCACGGCTACGGCCACGACGGGCCGGGCGTGCTGCTGTCGGTCGCGGCCACGCTGGGGGGCGCCAGCGCCAACGACCTCACCGACCCCCGCCTCCTGGACGAGCTCACCGGTACGGCGGCGCTCAACGGCGTGCCCGTCACCGTCGAGCCGCTCAGCTGACGGGCACGATCTCCGCGCGGGTCAGCACGCCGTCCTCGACGGTCAGCAGCCCGATCGTGCCGTGCGGCTGGCGGCGGCGGTCGGTGGGGGAGCCGGGGTTGAAGATGCGCAGCCCCTCGCCCGACTCGTCGAGCGGGATGTGCGAGTGGCCGAAGACCACCAGGGCAGCCTCGGGAAAGCGGCGGCGCAGCCGGGCCAGGCGGCCCTTGGCGGGCCCGCTGTCGTGGATCATCCCGATCCGCAGGCCCTCCAGGGTCAGCTCCAGCGTCTCCGGCGCCACCACGTCGGAGCCGTCGTTGTTGCCCTTCACCACGTGCACCGGGGCGTAGGCGGCCAGCTCGTCGAGCACCGAGCGCACGCAGACGTCGCCGGCGTGCAGGATGACGTCGGCCCCGCGCAGGTGCTCGGCCACCCGGGGCGGGCAGGTGCGCCACCGCCGGGGCGCGTGGGTGTCGGACAGCGCCACCACGTTCATCCGGATGTCATGCCCGATCCGCGGGCAGATCCTCCAGCCAGGCCCGCCAGGCCGGAGCCTGACCCGCGGGGTCGCCGAACAGCAGGTGCATGGCCAGCATGCTGCCGCCCATGCCCTGGACGAACCGGTAGAGGGCGTCGGGGGCGCGCACGCCGACGGTCTGGGCGTTGCGGAAGTAGACCACGCCCTGCACCGGGGGCAGGCCGGGCGGCGCGAGCCGGACGGCGTCGCCGGGCTCGGGGCGGCCGCCGAGGGCGGCGTACAGGGCCCGCCAGGCGCGCGGCCAGTCGCTCACCGGCGGGCCGGACTCGGTGAGCGGGGTCGCGGCCCGGCCGGCGAAGTGGCCGAGGTACTCCGTCAGCGTGGCGAAGAACAGGGCCACGCCCGTGGACATCGCCTCGTACTCCTGCTCCCAGTCGTCGCCGGGCAGGAAGCCGCTGGTGACCATGCGGAGCAGGGTGCTGCCCTGGCCGCGGCCCTCCAGCAGGAACTCGTAGGCCACGAACCGGCCGTCGGGGCCCGGGACGCCGGAGTGGGCGAAACGCTTGAGCGGGTCTTCGGCGGTCACCCTGGACTCGGGCAGCTCGGCCCCGGCGAAGGCGGTGCGGATCGCGCCGCTCTCGACCTCGTTGCGGCCCATGAACCACGAGTCGATGCCCGGCCCGGTGGTGATGGCCGCCCACACCTGCTCGGGCGTCGCCTCGACCAGGGACTCCAGGGGGATCTCGAACTCGTGCCCCACCTCAGGAGCCCTTCTTCACGGACGGGTGCACGGCGACGATCAGACGATGGTCCCGCCCGCCTTCCGCGGACTCGTCATGATATTTGCTGACCAGTGAGGTCACGCACTGCGTCAGCTCCTCGGCGAACGCGGCCCGGTCGGCGGCCGAGGCGAAGCGCACCTCGCCGTCGATGGCGAACGTGGCCACCTTCTTCTGCGCCTTGGCCGCGCCGGTGATCAGCGTGCCGACGTCGCGGACGAGCTGCGCCGCCAGGGCCAGCAACCAGCGCGCCGACAGCCGGTCGGGGGAGCGGGCGGGATCGGGCTGCACGGCGGCCAGGGCCGTGGGGGAGATCACGAAGGAGGCGGCCGCGGCCTGCATGACGCGCTCGGTGACGTTGCCCTTCCTGCGCTCCTCGACCAGCTCGACCAGCCCGTGGCGTTCGAGGGTGCGCAGGTGGTAGTTGACCTTCTGCCGGGCCAGGCCCACCTTGGCGGCCAGGGACGTGGCAGAGCCCGGCTCGACCAGCTCGGCCAGCAACTTCGACCGCATCGGGTCGAGCGACGCCTCGGCGGCCGCCGCGTCTTCGATCACTGCCACTTCGTGCATGCCTGAAACGATCGCACCGAAAAAAATCGTTGTCAAGCCAGCCGGGCGGCCTTGCCCTCCAGATAGCGCTGCTCAGGCAGGCTGAGCGTACGCCGGGCCGCCTCGCGGAAGGCCAGCGCCGCCCCCTCCGCGTCGCCCTCCATCTCCAGCAGGTGGGCGCGGACCGCGGCCAGCCGGTGGTGGCCCGCGAGCCGGTCGTCGGCGGACAGGCCGTCGAGCAGGTCGAGCCCGGCCCGCGGCCCGTGCACCATGGCGGCGGCCACGGCCTGGTTGAGCCGGACCACCGGGTTGTCCTCCAGCCCGGCCAGCACGCCGTAGAGCGCCAGGATCTGCGGCCAGTCGGTCTCGGCGGCGGTGGGCGCCTCGTCGTGCACGGCCGCGATAGCCGCCTGCAACTGGTACGGGCCCAGCGCGCTGGTGGCCAGCGCCTTGCTGACCAGCTCGACGCCCTCCTCGATCAGCTGCCGGTCCCACGTCGAGCGGTCCTGCTCGGCCAGCGGCACCAGCGAGCCGCCCGGCCCGGTGCGCGCCGCCCGCCGTGCCTCGGTCAGCAGCATGAGCGCCAGCAGCCCGGCGACCTCGCCGTCACCGGGCAGCAGCCGGTGGACGAGCCGGGCCAGCCGGATCGCCTCGCCGGTCAGCTCGGGCCGCTGCAGGTCGGGCCCGGAGGTGGCGGTGTAACCCTCGTTGAAGATCAGGTAGAGCACGTGCAGCACCACGCGCAGCCGCTCGGCCCGCTCCGGCTCCGGCGGCGGCCCGAACGGCACCCCCGTGGACCTGATGCGCTGCTTGGCCCGGCTGATGCGCTGGGCCATCGTCGCCTCCGGCACCAGGAACGCCGCCGCGATCTGCGCCGTGGTCAGGCCGCCCACGGCCCGCAGCGTGAGCGCGAGCTGCGAGGGCTCCGACAGCGACGGGTGGCAGCACAGGAACAGCAACGTCAGCGTGTCGTCGCCGGACGGCGTGCGCTCCTCGCCCGGCGCCGGCTCGACGAACTCGTCGGCCGGGACGGCGACCGCCGCGCTCTCCTCCCGCCGCCGGCGCGCGCTCTCGCTGCGGAAGTGGTCGATGACCCGGCGCGAGGCGACCGTGATCAGCCAGGCCCGCGGGTTGTCCGGCACGCCCTGCTCGGGCCACTGCACGGCGGCGTCGAGCAGGGCCTCCTGGACGGCGTCCTCGCAGGCGTCGAACTGCTCGTAACGGCGGACGAGCACGCCGAGCACCTGCGGCGCCAGCTCGCGCAGCAGCCCGTCGATCACTCCGCCACCTCGTCGATGACGGGCCGCACCTCCATGGCGCACAGTCGCGCGTCCGGCCAGCGCGCGGCGATCTCGGTGGCCCGCTCGACGCTCGCGCAGTCGACGATCAGGTAGCCCGCCAGGTACTCCTTGGCCTCCAGGAAGGGGCCGTCGGTGACGGCGGGCACGCCGTCGCGCACCATCACGGTCTTGGAGGAGGCGGGGTCGCCCAGCGCCTGGCCCCCGGCCAGCTCGCCGTTGGCCTCCAGCTCGGCCATGAGCGCGTCGACCTCGGCCATGACCTGGTCGAACCCGTCGGCGACGGCCTGCTGGGCGGCGGGGTTGCTGTAGATGAGCAGCATGTATTTCACCTGCCTCATCCTAGGGTTCCGGGAAATTGCCTCATCCTAGGGTTCCGGGAAATCCGGCCGGGCCGGGCCGGGCTCGGCCGGGTCGCAGCCCTGATGGACGAGGGTGCCGGGCGGCCGGTCGTGGGCGGTCCGCACGCTCATGTGCAGGCGTAACCGGGACCCCTGCGGGCTCTGGTCGAGCTCGACGCGGTCGCACAGGTGCTGGATCAGCCACAGGCCGAAGCCGAACCCCGCCGAGTGGGCGCGGCCGTGTTCGGCCGCGGCCAGGTGGGCGGCGCTGAGCCGGCCGGCCTCGTCCGAGATCTCCACCGTGACGCCGCCGGAGCCGGTGCGGGCCACCACGGTGCCGGTGCCGCCGCCGTGGTCGAGGACATTGGTGACCGCCTCGTTGACCGCCAGCACGAAGTTGTCCAGGCGCTCACCGGACAGCCCGGCGCGGCCGGCGTGGTCGCGCACGAGGCGGCGGATGGCGTCGAGATCGGTGCTGATGGGACAGCGTAGCTCCGGTTCCATGCCCATGGTCTGATCAGTCCTGCCTGGGTGTGGCGTGGCGGGGGACCCGGCTACGGTTGCTTACCAGACGAAAGCCCGGCAAACGCCCGCCCCGGCCGGCGTCCCGGGGGGCAGGCGGGGCGGGCGCGGCGCGGACGGCTACTGGAGGCGGGCGCCGATGATGCACGTGTCGTCGTCGGTGTCGGAGTTGCTGTGCGTCAGCAGGTGGTCGAGACGCTGCTCCAGGGTGGCCGCGGGGTGCCGGGCGGTGTCCAGGAGCCGCTGCTGGGACTCGTGCAGGTTGACGTCCCGGCGCTCGATCAGGCCGTCGGTGTACATGAGCAGGATGTCGTCGGAGGCGAGCTGGACGTGCGTCTCCTCGTACTCGGCCTCGGCGACCGCCCCGAGCAGCAGGCCCTTGGTCAGGTCGAGCTCCCTGGCCTGGCCGTCGCGGACCAGGATGGGCGGCAGGTGCCCGGCCCTGGCGTAGCGCAGCACCCGGGTGCGGGGGTCGAACAGCCCGCAGATCGCGGTGGCCGTGACGTTCGCGGTCAGGTGGTGGGCGACCAGGTTGAGCCAGGTCAGCAGCTGGGCCGGCCCGGCGCCGGTGGCGGCCAGGCCGCGCAGCGCGTTGCGCAGCACGACCATGCCGGTGGCCGCCTCGATGCCGTGCCCGGCGACGTCGCCGACCGACAGCAGGATCTGCTTGGTGGGCAGCACGACCGCGTCGTACCAGTCGCCGCCGACCAGGTGCTCCTTCTCGGCCGGCCGGTAGCGTACGGCGATCTGCAGGTCGAACGCCTCCAGCGGCTCCCGGCTCGGCGGCATGATCGCCTGCTGGAGCTGCAGGGCCAGCCGGTTGCGCTCGGCGGCCTGCTGCTCGGTGTGGGCGAGCTGGTCACGGGTGGCGGCCAGCGCCACCTCTGTCCAGTGCTGGGAGGAGATGTCCTGGTAGGCGCCGCGGATGGACAGCAGCAGGCCGCTGTCGTCGAAGACGGGCTCGGCGACCACCCTGATGTGCCGGACGGTGCCGTCGGACCGCTGCAGCCGGTAGGCGGTGGAGGCCGGACGGCGGTGGTGCAGCACGGCCCGGACGAACCGGCCGATGGCCACGGCGTCGTCGGGGTGGGCGTGCGAGGCCAGGCGTTCCAGCGGGATGGGCGGCTCGTCGAGGGACATGCCGTACAGGTCGTGGAGCTGGGCGCTCCAGACGATCTCGCCGGTGAGCAGGTTCTCCTCGAAGCCGCCGATGCGCCCGAGGCGCTGGGCGTGCTGGAGCAGGTTGGCGAGCTGGGTGTCCTGGTCCTGCAGCCGCCAGATGAGCAGCACGCTGTCACCGAGCCGGATGATCGCCACGCCCGCGACGGTGTGCAGCGGGATCTGGTCCACCATGGCCGTGATCGTCATCTTCTCGGCCCTGAAGGTCTCGCCCGTGGCGTGCACGTGCTCGATCCTGGCCAGCAGCGCGCCCTCCTCGGCGGCCAGCGGGTACGCCTCCAGGAACAGGCTCCCGACGACCTCGCCGCGCGGCCGCCCGGCCGGGTCGAGGAAGCGGGGGTTGGCGTGCACGATCCGGAAGTCGGTCAGCCGGCCCTCGGTGCCCAGCTGCGGGCGCAGCACCAGCGTCGAGTCCGGCAGCGCGTCGGCCAGGTCGACCAGCTCGGGCACGACCTGCGGCTCGGGGACCGCCTGGTCGGCGGTCTCGAAGGTGTGGGCGCACAGGTCGGCCAGCACCTCGATCTGCTTGATGACCCGCGGGTCGGGCTGCGGCCTCGCGTCCGGCCAGCCGATCTCCAGCACGCCCAGGATCCGGCCGCCCGTGCCGGCCGGGGCGGTCGCCCGCGCGCCGGGGGTCTGTCGCTGCCCGATCGAGGGCAGGCCGACGACGGCCAGGTCGTCCAGCCACACCGTGCCGCGGGCCAGCAGCGCGCGGCGGGCCGGCGTGGCCACGCCCGGCGGCACGTAACGCCAGCGCCTGGCCTCCTCGTCGGCCAGCCCCGCGTACCCGGCCAGGGTGAGCGACGCGTCCGGCCCGGCCTCCCAGATGGCGACCGTCGTCGCGCCGAGCGCGGACAGGGCGTGCTCCAGCAACGACTGCGCCACGGCCTGCGCGTCGGTGGCGGTCAGCGCCCCGTTCTCGGCGGTGCGCAGCCGCACCGCCACCTCCGCCGACTCCTCGGCCGACTCCTCGGCGCGGGTCGAGTCCAGGAAGTCGCGGGCGGCCTCGCTGATGCGGTCGTGGGCGGCCTGGTTGATGATGTCGGCGGCCAGTTCGAGCTGCGTCACCCCCGCCTGTTCGGCCAGGGTGGCGAGCTGCCTGGCGGCGGTGGCCAGACTGCACTGCAGGCGCTCGACGAGCACGCCCTTGGCCACCTCGACCAGGGCGCGGCCCTCGGCGGCCCGCTGGGCCTCCAGGACTTGGTTGTGCAGGCGGGCGACCGTCGCGGCCAGACGGCCGAGGTTGGGCGGCTCGGTACGCTCCGGCGGCACGGCGGCCGCCGGATCGTGCTGCTGGTGCACTGCGTTGCTCCTTGAGGGGGACGGGTCAGGCGCCGAGCCAGTGGCGGATGCGTTCGACGAGATGGTCGGCCTCGACGGGCTTGGTCACATAGTCGCTCGCGCCGGCCGCCAGCGCCTTCTCCTGGTCGCCCGGCATGGCCTTGGCCGTGACCGCGATGATGGGCAGGTCGGCGTACTGGGCCATCGCGCGGATGCGGGCGGTGGCGGTGTAGCCGTCCATCTCGGGCATCATCACGTCCATCAGCACCAGGTCGATCTGCGGGTGGGCGACGAGCGTGTCGATGCCCTTGCGGCCGTCCTCGGCGTGCAGCACGTCGATGCCGTGCACCTCCAGCATGCTGGTCAGCGCGAACAGGTTGCGGGCGTCGTCGTCGACGATCAGCACGGTCCGGCCCGTCAGCGAGGTGTCGATCTCGGCCCCGGCGACCTGGTTGACGTTCCCGGCCCGGATCAGCGGCAGCACGTCGCCGGGCTGGTCGGCGGTCAGGTGCAGGGCGATGCGCTCGCGCAGCTCGTCGAGGCTGGACAGCAGCTCCAGCGGCTGGCCGCCCTCGCGCGTCTGCAACGGCACCGCCTGCTGGGAGCTGGCCCGCCAGTTGTTGTAGGCCAGGACCGGCACCGAGTTCAGGCCCTGGTCGCCGTCCATGGCCTCCAGCAGGCGGTAGGCGCTCTGGTCGGGCAGGTCGAGGTCGAGCACGATGCAGTGGCAGGGGTCGGCGGCGAGCGTGGCCGCGGCCTCCTGCGCTCCGGCGGCCGTGACGATCTCGATCGTCTCGTCCTTGCTCAGCGCCAGCTCCGTCACCACGCTCTCGGCCACGTGCGAGAGCAGGCCCTGCGGCCGTTCCTCGATGACCAGCAGGCGGCGCGGCTGCGGCTGGTGGGACCTGGCCGGCGCGGCCGCCTCCTGCTCCGGCGTGGCGACGCGGGCGGCCTCGACGATCACCGAGGGGTCGGCCAGGGCCTTCTTCGGGGTGAGCCCGATGAAGTCCGGCCGGGCGATCGGCAGGTAGAGGGTGAACACGCTGCCCTGGCCCGGCGTGCTCTGCGCCCCGATCGCGCCGCCGAGCAGGTGGGCGATCTCGCGGCTGATGGACAGGCCGAGGCCGGTGCCGCCGTACTTGCGGCTGGTGGTGCCGTCGGCCTGCTGGAACGCGCCGAAGATGGCCTCCAGCTGCTGGGCGGCGATGCCGATGCCGGTGTCGACCACCCGCAGGGCGATGGCCGCGCCGTGCTGGCGCACCGAGGCGGGCAGCTCCTCCTGGGCGGCCGGCTCGATGCGCAGCTCGACGCTGCCGGTCTCGGTGAACTTGACCGCGTTCGACAGCAGGTTGCGCAGCACCTGGCGCAGGCGCGAGTCGTCGGTCACGACCTCCACCGGGATGCCGGGGGCGTTCGTGATCGTGAAGTCGAGGCTCTTCTGCGACGTCATCGGCCGGAACGTGGCCTCGACGTAGTCGAGGAGCTGGCGCAACGGCACACGTTCGGGGTTGATGTCCATCTTGCCCGCCTCGACCTTGGACAGGTCGAGGATGTCGTTGATCAGCTGGAGCAGGTCGGAGCCGGCCGAGTGGATGATCTCGGCGTACTCGACCTGCTTGGGCGTCAGGTTGCGCGTGTGGTTCTGGGCCAGCAGCTGGGCCAGGATGAGCAGCGAGTTGAGCGGCGTGCGCAGCTCGTGGCTCATGTTCGCCAGGAACTCGCTCTTGTACGTCGAGGCCAGCGTCAGCTGGTGGGCGCGGTCCTCCAGCTCCTGCCTGGCCTGCTCGATCTCCAGGTTCTTGGTCTCGATGTCCTGGTTCTGGCGGGCCAGCAGCGTGGCCTTCTCCTCCAGCTCGGCGTTGGAGCGCTGCAGCTCCTCCTGCTGCTGCTGCAGCTCCTCCGACCGGGCCTGCAGCTCGGCCGCGAGCCGCTGCGACTCGGCCAGCAGCTCGTCGGTGCGGGCGTTGGCCACGATCGTGTTCAGGTTGACGCCGATCGTCTCCATGAGCTGGTCGAGGAAGGCCCGGTGGACCGGCGTGAACGCCTGCACCGAGGCCAGCTCGATCACGCCGAGCACCTGCTCCTCGACCACGATCGGCAACACCACGACCGAGGCGGGCTCGATCGTGCCGAGGCCGGTCGAGATCCGGACGGAGCCGGAGGGCACGTCGTCGACGGCGATGACCCGGCGGCTGCGGGCGGCCTGGCCGACCAGCGCCTCGCCGAGCCGGAAGCGCGTCGGCCTGCCGGGGTCGGCCGGGTAGCCGTAGGCGCTGATGAGCTGGAGCTCGTTCTCCTCGGCCAGGAAGAACGCGCCGTACTGGGCGCTGACCAGCGGGGCCAGCTCGTTCATCACCAGCTCGGCGACGGCCGCCAGGTCGCGGTGGCCCTGCATGAGACCGGACATGCGGGCGAGGTTGGACTTGAGCCAGTCCTGCTGCTCGTTGGCGGTCGTGGTCTCGCGCAGCGACTTGACCATCGAGTTGATGTTGTCCTTCAGGTCGGCCAGCTCGCCCTCGGCGTCGACCGTGATCGAGCGGGTCAGGTCGCCGGAGGTGACCGCGCTGGT
>NZ_JBIATU010000037.1:0-20437 GCF_042892035.1 Nonomuraea sp. NPDC001831
GGGGGTGACACTGCGGCGGCTGTAGGCCTCGTCGGGGCCTCTGCTGAGGTTGTCGAGCTGGCTGGAGACGGCCTTGTCGGCGACTGCCGCGGCGACCGCTGCGGGGTCTGCCGCCCTTCCCGTGGAGGTGCCGGGGTCCTGTGCGGGGGTGGCTCCGGGTGGGGCGGCGCTGACGGGGAAGGCTTGCAGCGTCATGGTCGCGGCCGTGGCCAGGCCGGCGACCGCCGCGAGTAAGGCTTTGCGTTTCACGCTGTGGTGCTCCTTTCGGCGAGCTCCCTTCGGGCCGTTGCCGCTTTGGGCGCGCGCCGGCCACCACGCCGTCAGGGGTGTCCTGGGGCGCGGGGGTGAAGGGGGGTCGGGGGGGTGATAAAGGGTGACGGATACAGCAAGCGAACCGTTTCGCCTTGTTGCCGCCAGACGCTAAGCGTTGGTTGACTGCGCGAAAATACGTATGTTCATCGGTAGGCATACCGACATTTCTGTTACCGCTGGTCACACCCATCCACGTGCCAGAATCGGCCGTCATGCCGGACAATCGGGCAGGGAAAGTCCGGCATTCCGGACCCGCTGAAGGGCGAATCAGCCCGCGGCGACCGGCTCGGCGACGCCCGATCAGGGCGGCGGCGTCACCGCTGTTCGGCGGGACCGGAACGTGCGTCGGCGCACCCGTGATCCCCGTCTAACCGGCACCGGACGGAAACGTCACGCCCAGGATGCATGCGGCACGGGCCGGCTGTTCGGTACGGTCCGGGTGTTCAGTACGGTTCGGGGGCCAGACAGCTTCCGCTCTCATGGACCTGGTCCTTCGGCGGCGGCTCGACGGACACGTCGTCGCCCCAGTCGGTGAAGTCGATCTCGGTCACCCTGTTCCTGGGCACGCCCTCCTCGGCCAAGGGGTTGGGCGCGACGAGACGGACCCGGCGGGGAAGCCCGTCCGGCCCGACCCACAACTGCCACGACACCCGTGCCGAGCCGTACTGCTCCCGCAGCACTGCCGCCATGGCGGGGTCGTCGCCCGGGGCCGGGATGCTGAACTCGGTCTGCGCGGCGCTTCCGGCATGGACGACGGTGGCGACCCCGTCGATGACTCCGCCGGAGGAGGGCGCAGGCGCCGCGAGCTTGTTCAGCACCTCGGGTGACAGGACCGTCCGTGCGCCGAGTACCCCGGCCATGCGCGCCGCCATCCCGCAGTCGGGGCTGCCGTGGTGCAGCCAGCTCTTGCCGGCGGGAACGTCCCTGCGGTCGGCTCGCTGCTCGTAGGTGCCGGAGCCGCCGACGGAGATCGCCCTGGTCGTCATGCCGGACAGGTCGTCCGGGATGAGGTGCTTCAGGTCTTCGGGGATGTTGGTCCGGCGGAAGGTCGTGGTCAGGTCGGAGGCGGCCGTGCCGAGGCGCAGGATTCCGGTGGTCCGGCTCTCGTCGTACTCGCCGATGTCGACCGACACGAGCAGGTCTCCCGCCGCCCGGGGCGCTTGGCCGTAGGTCAGCCGGACGACCTTGGTGACCTTGACCCCGGCCCCGTCCTTCGCCTGCTGGGCCACCGCCTCGGCGGGCGTCCGGGCCGCCGTCGCGTCCTGCCCGCCGCATCCGGCCGTCAGGGTGAGCACGAGCAGCGTCGGCGCGATCCTCGGTAAGGGCACCCGATGATCATAGGAGAAGGCGGGATCGGTGTGGCCGGCGCGGCGAGGCAACCTGACCGCGCCGGCACCGCGTCAGTACGTGTGTGCCAGACAGGAAGCTCTTCGACGACTTCGTGGCCTCACGGTCCGACCGGTTACTGCGGACGGCGTACCTGCTGACCCGCGACTGGGGAACGGCCGAGGACCTGCTCCAGGAGTGCCTGGCCAAGGCGTGGTTCGCCTGGCCCCGCATCGAGGAGCCCGAGGCGTACGTGCGGCGGGCGCTCGTGACGACCTGCACCTCGTGGTGGCGGCGCCGATGGCGCGGCGAGGTGCCGAGCGGCACGCTGCCCGACCCGGGCACGCCCGACGCCGAGCGGTCCGGGCGCGAGGAGCTGTGGGAGGCGGTGGGAAGGCTGCCCGCCAAGCAGCGCGCGGTGATCGTGCTGCGGTTCTACGAGGACCTGTCGGTGCAGGAGGTGGCCAGGATCCTCGGCTGCCATGACGGCACGGTCAAGAGCCAGACCGCCAAGGCGCTGGCCAAGCTGCGCGTGGACGAGTCGATCGTGAAGGAGTACCGATGAGCGTGCAGGACCTGCGTGAGATGTTGCGGGAGCGGGCCGAGGGCCCCGCGCCCGCGGTCCCGGACCGCCACGAGCTCGTCCGCCGCCGCGTGCGGCGTACCTGGCGGCGCAGGGTCCTGGCATCCGCCACAGCGACGGTGGCAGCGACGGTGGCGGCGGGCGCGGCCGTGCTCTCCCTGCTGCCCGGAGGCGCCGTGACGCGGCACGAGCCCGCGACCTCGGCCTCCGCCCCCGCCCGGGAGCTGCCGCAACGGTTCACCGCCCACGACGGCACCGGCTACCGGCGGCTGGCGACGGCGACGCTCAGGACGGACGGCGCGCGGAGGACGTCGGTCACGATCCCGGTCACCGGCAGGCCGCTGGACGTGGCCGCGCTGTGCGACGGCTCGTTCGGCGCCACGGCGCCGCGGATCTCCGTGGCGGGCCGCGCCGCCGGCGCATCCCCGCCCTTCTCCCCCTGCCTGAAGGGCATGGAGCTGGTCCCGCTGCCGGTGCCCGCGGGGGCCGGCCAGGTCACGGTGACGTTCGACACGACCACCAGGGGCGGGGGGTGCACGCGCCAGGAGAAGGGGGCGCCGTGCGTGACCCCGGAGCCCGTCAAGGCGGTCTGGAGCCTGGCCGTCTACGAATGGACGCCTCCCGCGCGGCCGGTCGACCCCGGGCCGCTCAGAGCCTTCCCCAAGCGGCCGGCGGGCTGGGAGCTGGCCGGCGCGACGCCGGACCGGCTCTGGCCGCAGGACGGGACGGCCACGGTCACGGTCCGGGGCGAGGGCGGCAGGATGGGCCTGGAGGCGCTGTGCGCCGGTGACCTGGCCAGGCGGATGTGGTTCACCTACCGGGTCGAGGGCGGCGAGGAGGGGACGGTCACCTGCGGCCAGTGGACGAGCGGCCCGTACCCGATGGCGATGACCGAGCTGGCCGTGCCGGAGGGCAGGCGGGTCACCGTCACCGTCCGGGCGGGCATCTGGGGCCAGGACGCCAACCGCCCGGTCCGCTGGGCCGTGGCCGTCTACCGCAGGCGCTCCTGAACGTCGCCGCGCGGGTGACCCGGGCGCCGGCAGGCAGCTCCTTCCGGCGCCCGGGTCAGCCCGAGGACTGCGACGGGCCGAGATCGTTGCAGAAGCACGCGTCGGTGATCAAGTCGTGGCAGCCTATCCATGCGTGCTCGCGCGTATCTGCCGAATGTCCAGACTCGTCATCCGTCCTTCGACGCCGGCGCGCGTCACCCGGCCCCCTCCGCCGCTGGCTATCCTGTGGCAGGTCGAGCCGGGCACGGCTCCCCCACCACGAGCCCACCGGAAGGCGACGACCGACCGTGACAGCCCCCCAGCGCCGCCGCGCCCGGCCGGCCACGACGGTGGCGGCGCACGCGGTCCCGGCCCTGCTGACGGTGATCGTCCTGGTGGGCTCGCGGCAGCTGGGCGCGGCCTGGTGGCAGGTCCTGGCGGCGGCGGGCGCCGCCGTCCTGCTCCATGCCGGAGCGGCGGTGGCCGGCCGGCGGCCGTGGGCGGGGTACGCGATCGGCGCGGCGGCCATGCTCGTCCTGGTGCTGACGCCCTTCCCGGGATGGTCGCTGAGCATGCTGCCCTCGGCGGTGTGCTTCCCCTTCGCCTTGTGGCGGCTGACCGGCCTGGTCCCGGTCAGCTCCTCGGTGCCGGCGTTGGCGGTCGCGGCGCTCGGGATCGTCCTGACCGAGCTGGTGGGATGGGCCCGCCTGCCCGCCGACCCGGTGTGGGCCCGCCTGGTCGAGGGCGGGCTGCTGATGCTCGTGGTCGGCGGTGTGTGGCTCGCGGCCCTGCTGGTACGGCGCAGGCAGCAGGCCGCCCGGCGGGCCGAGGCCGGACGGCTGGCCGCGGCGGTCGCCGGCGAACGGGCCGGCATCCGCCGCGACCTGCACGACGTGATCGCCCACACGGTCACCGTCATGGTCGCGCGGATCGAGGCCGCGGCGGTGACGACGGCCGACGCGGCGACCCGGCGCGAACTCGCCGGCATCGCCGAGACCGGCCGGGACGCCCACCAGGGGCTGCGCGCGATGCTGGCCACCTTGGGCCCGTCCGCCGCGCCGCGCGCCCGATCCCGGCCCGGCCACGTCCCGATCTCGCTCGACGTGCTGCCCGACCTGGTGGCCTCGGCGGCCAGCCCGCTGCACGCGGTGACGCTGGCGGAGGCGGGTGAGCGACGGCCGCTGAGCCTCAGCGCCGAGGTCGCGGCGGTCCGGACCGTGCAGGAGGGCGTCACCAACGCGCTGCGCCACCTCCAGCCGCCCGTCGCGGTGAGCGTCAGCCTGCGCTGGAGCCCGGCCGAGCTGGTGGTGGAGGTCCGCGACGACGGCGGCGCCGCGCCGCGCCGCGCCGCCGGCCAGGGGACCGGCCTGCTGGGGATCAAGGAACGGGTGCGCACCGCGGGCGGCACCCTGTCGATCGACGACGGGGACGACGGATGGGTGCTGCGGGCGCGGCTGCCCACGAAGGAGGGGGCATGAACGCGATCCAGGTCATGCTCGTCGACGATCAGGAGCTGCTGCGGGCCTCGCTGCGCACGGTCCTGTCGGCCGACGAACGCATCGAGGTCACCCACGACGTCGCCGACGGCGGCCAGGCGATCGAGGTCGTCCGGCGGCACCGCCTGGACGTGGTGCTGATGGACATCCGCATGCCGCGCCTGGACGGCGTGGCCGCCACGGCGGAGATCGTCCGGATCGCTCCGGCGACCCGGGTGCTCATGCTGACGACGTTCGACGACGACGAACTGGTCGTGGCGGCCGTCCGGGCCGGCGCCAGCGGCTACCTGACCAAGGACGTGCGGCCCGCCGCCCTGGCCCAGGCGGTGTGCGACGTCGCGTCCGGCACGGCGGCGCTGGCCCCGGGGGTGGCCGCGACGATCCTCGACCTCCTGCGGCAGACGCCGATGCGCCGCACGGCGGCCCTGGACGGCCTCACCCCGCGCGAGGTCGAGATCTTCGGCCTGCTGGCCCGCGGCAGGTCCAACGCCGAGATCCGCGCGGAGCTGGTGCTGAGCGAGAACACGGTGAAGTCGCACGTGCGGGCCGTCCTGCAGAAGCTGGGCCTGCGCGACCGGGTGCACGCGGTGATCCACGCCTACGAGAACGGGCTCGTGGGCCGCGACGATCTGCCCGGCTGAGATTCCACCCTTCAGGGCGGCGCCGACCTCACCCCTTGGGGTGATGCCGGGCCGATGGGGGCCGCCCTAGGTTCGACGTCGTGCTCCTGCCTCCTCCACGCCTTCCTCGCGTGACCCCCTGGCTCGTCCTGGCCGCCGTCGTGGCTGCCGTGCTGCTCGGCTGGACGGCGCCGGCCCGTGCCGCCGGCGAGCGGCTGGTCGACGACTACCGTTCCGTCTTCGGCACGCCGGGGGTCGCGGCGGCCGTGATCGACGGGTCGTCGGTCCAGACGATCGTCCGCGGCCGGGACGGGAACGGCGAGGCGGTGACGGCCCGGACCCGGTTCCGGATCGCATCGATGAGCAAGTCGATGACGGCTACGGCGATCATGTTGCTGGCCGACCGCGACCGTGTCCTGCTGGACGAGCCGGTCGTCAGGTACCTGCCCGACTTCAGGATGGCCGATCCCCGCTTCACCGCCATCACCGTGCGCCAGCTCCTCAGCCACACCTCGGGACTGTCGAACAGCACCGACGCCGAGTACGTGTTCCCCCCTCCGCGCGGCACGCGGGCGACGGTGGCCGGGCTGGCCGGCAAGACCCTGGCGGCCGCCCCTGGCACCCGCTGGGAGTACCACAACACCAACTACTCGATCGCGGCCAGGATCGTCGAAGCGGTGTCGGGCCTGCCCTTCGACGCCTTCCTGCGCGCCGAGCTGTTCACGCCGCTGGGGATGACCGCGACCAGTACGACGCCGGGGTGTTCCGATCGGGTCCCGGGCCTGCCGTCCGGGTTCGAGGTCGTGCTCGGGGTGGCGGTCGCGGTGCCGGAGATGCCGGGCAACTGCGTCGGCAACGGCGGGGTGGTCTCGACGCTGGAGGACATGGTGCGGTGGCTGCGTTTCAACCAGGGCACCTCGGGGGCGGGCCTGCTGAGCGCCTCCTCCCTGGCCGAGCTGCACACCGTCCAGCCCGAAGCCGGCGGCTACGCCCTGGGCTGGCGGTCGCGTCCCGTCTCGGCGGGCGCCGCGCCGTCGCTGGTCGGCCACGGCGGGACGCTGGCGACCTGGACCGGCGACATGGTCTTCTCCCCCGGCACCGGTGTGGCCGCCCTCGTCCTGACCAACAGCGGCGGCGACCCCGGCCTGCTCTCGGTGAACCTGCTCGCCGAGCGGATCGGCGCGCCCGCGACGCCGATGAGCAACCCGCTCACCGTCGTCAACGCGGTCCTGCTCGGGCTGACGGCGGCGATGGCCGCGCTGCTGGTCACGGTGGTGGTGCGGGCGCGCCGCTGGGCTCGGCGGCGTCGCGCGGCGCGCCGCCCGCTGCTGGTGCTGCGGCTCGTTCCCCTCGCCCTGGTGACGGTGCTGGGGGCGGCGCTGCCGACGCTGGTGTGGGGGGAGTTCAGTCTCCAGAACTGGATCGTCACCGCCTGGCTGCTGCCGCTGCTGGCGCTGTTCTGCCTCATCTGCTGCGTGCTCGGGGCGGTCGCCCTCGGCCGCCGCCTGCGGTGCCTGCGCCGTGACGGCAGGCAGCCCGTCCAGCTCTCCGGCGCCGCCCCGGCGGAACGTACCGGCGTGTAGGGACGGGACGGCGACCGGGCGCCGTCAGGGCCGGTAGCCGATGTGGCGCAACAGCGCCCGCAACCGGTGCTCGATCTGCGCGGCGGTCACGTCGTCGGCCTGCTGGAGCAGGACGAACCCGATCGAGCCGGCCAGGATGTCCTGGACGACGCCGGGGTCGGTGCCCGCCGGAAGGTGACCGGCCTCGACGGCCCGCTGCGCGACCTGCGCCACGGCGTTCAGCCGTGGCCGCAGGTAACGCTCGGTGTAGGCGGCCACCAGCTTCGGGTAGTCGACCGAGGCGCCGATGACGCGGGCCATCAGCGCCCGGAAGCGGGGACGGCTGAGCAGCTCGGCGGCGGAGCGCACCAGTTCGTCGATCGACTGCCCGGCCGGGGCGGCGTCGATGTCGGGAGCGCGGGCGTGCTCCAGGGCGGCCATCAACAGGTCCTCCTTAGCCCGCCAGCGCCGGTAGACGGTCAGCTTCGCCACGCCGGCGCGCTGGGCGACCGCTTCCATGCTGGTGCCCGCCGCGCCGCGTTCGATCAACAGATCCAGCGCCGCCTCCAGGATGGCGGCGTCGTTCTCCGGGTCGCGGGGACGGCCGTGGCGTTCTACGCCGGCCACAGCACCTGGTTCAGCCATGTGGTCAGTCTGTCGGGTGCCGGACGGCCACGCCAACCGATGTGCCCGTCGGGGCGGATCAGCGTCACGTCGGACGAGGTGGGCTCCACCAGGGTGAGCGCGCCGACCAGGTCGGCGCCCAGTCGCGCCGCGGCCGCCTCGGCGTGGCGGGCGGCGACGAGCTGATCGGCGGCGAGCACGACCCAGCGTCCGCGGACGGCGGCGTGCAGGGTGGTGCGGACGCCGTCCGGCCGCCGGCAGGTCAGGTCGGGCATCCGGTCGCCGGGACGCAGCCCGGGTCTCCACCGGTGCTCGGCCGGGGCCAGCGGTCCTCCTCGGTAGCTGATGCCGAGCTGGGAGGCGGCCAGCCACAGCCGGCGCTGCACGGCGGGCAGCCGCACGACCGGCAGGACGACGTTGTCGCGCAGCAGGCGTTTCCACGGGGCGTTCGGCAGCATGATGTCCACGGCGGTGCTGGTGGCGCGCAGGACCTTGCGGGCCAGCGGCCGGCGTTCGCCTTCGTAGGTGTCCAGCAGCCGCCGGTCGGCGCGACCGCGGGCGACCAGCACCAGCTTCCAGGCCAGGTTCTCCGCGTCGCCCAGCCCGGTGTTCTGTCCCTGGCCGCCGGTGGGGCTCTGGATGTGCGCGGCGTCGCCGGCCAGCAGGATCCGGCCACGCCGGTAGGCGTCGGCCAGCCGGCGGTGGATGCGGAACTCCGAGGCCCAGCGGACGTCGGTGACCGTGTCGAGGCCGATCCCGCTGCGGCGGGAGAACTCGCTCAGCACCCGGTCGCCGATCTCGCGTTCGGACAGCTGGTCCGGCAGCTGCGAGGGTGGTTCGGTGAACACCCGCCAGGTGTCGTCGGGCAGCGCGGTGACCGACAGCATGTGACCGGCTTCCATCCAGGTCGTGCTGCCGTTGCTGTCCAGCGGCCACCGGGCCCGCACGTCGACCATCAGCAGGCGTTCGAGGAGCTTGCGGCCCGGGAAGCCGATGCCGGCGAGTTTGCGTACGGTGCTGTGCGCGCCGTCGCAGCCGATCAGCCAGTGGGCGTGGATCGGGCGCCGGTCGCCGTCGGCCGTCGCGACGGTGGCGGTGACGCCGGTGTCGTCCTGCCGGGCCGCGACCAGGCGTGTGTCCCACTCCACCTGGCCGCCCAGTTCGGCCAGACGTCGCCGCAGCGTGCCCTCGACCTCGGCCTGCGAGATCAGCAGCGTCTGTTTCGGCTGGTCGGCGACGGCTTGGCCGACGTGGAGGCGCAGCACGGTGCGCGAGCCCTCGTTGTAGGACATGTTGAGCGAGGGCCGGGAGCGCTGAGGCAGGTCGCCGAGCGCGCCGATGCGTTCCAGGACCTCGATGCCGCGTGCTTGCAGACCGAGGGCGCGGGAGGTGGTGGCGGGGGCGGGGGCGGCGTCGACGACGCGGACGGGGATGTCGTGCAGGGCCAGGTGGACGGCCAGGGCCAGCCCGGTGGGGCCGGCGCCCGCGATGAGCACGGTGTCAGTCACTTAGTAAACGATACGGTACCGATTACTAAGTCCGGCATCCTGTCGGGACGATTTGTGCGAACCATCACATTGATCACGAAGTGCGTGTGACAGAAGTGAGCCGGTGATAGTCAAGATCACAACATTGGGCAATCGAAAGGATCTTCGTGCGAGCACGCAAGCTGGCGACCCTCCTGGCCGGCGCGACCCTGACCGCCGCCACCACGCTGGCGGCCACCGCCGCCCCGGCCGGCGCGGCCGGACCCTGCGGCAGCGGCTACACCCGGGTCGGCGTCTACAACATCGGCATCGAGAAGTACGGGTACCGTACCGGCATCCTGGAGGTCTACTACAGCTCCGCCTCCGGCAAGAACTGCGCACTCACCTACGGCGACGGCCCCTACGCCAACACCACGAGCTGGAAGGGCGTCGTGATCTCCAGGGGCGACGGCAGCGGCAAGGACAGCGACGCCGGAAACTACCAGTACTACGCCGGCCCCGTGTACGTCTCGGCCGCCGGACAGTGCATCGACGTCGAGGGCATCTCACCGTCGTGGACGAGCGTCAAGCTCAACAACGTGCACTGCGGCTGAGACCCCCGACCGACGGGCCCGCCGTGAAGAGCCCGCACCCCAGGGGCGAGGGCACTGGCGTGCACCACGGGCTCTGACGGCTCAGTGCGTCGTCACCGATGTCCGCGCCGACGACGCACTGAGCACCGACTGCTCGAACGAAGGCATGACCGCGGGCGCTGAGCGCACGTCGAACCAGGCCGCCACGATCCGGCCCCGCGGCATCGCCGTCACCAGGCGTCCGGGGAGCCGTTCAGGAGGGCTTGCCCGAGCGGCGTCAGGGCGTGCAGCACCGAGCTGCCCGTCCGGACGGTCGAGATGAGCCCGGCGTTGCGCAGGACCGCGGTGTGCTGGCTGGCCGAACCGAGGGAGACACCGACACGTCCGGCCACGAACGTGGTGGTGGCCGGGCTGCGCAACGCGGCCAGCACCGCCGCACGGGTACGGCCCAGCAAGGGCACCAGCACCTCGTCCGCGCCGGCGGACCGTCCCGTGACGCAGATCGGATACACCAGCACCGTGGCCGCGTCCGGCCGGTACATCACCATCGGGCGGGGCGCGAAGTAGGACGGGATCAACAGCAGCCCCCGCCCGCACAGCGCGACGTCGTGATCGCCGTCAACCGGGATGTGCAGGGTCGGCGGCCGCCAACGGCACCCGGGATGCAGCGTGGCCAGCAGGGCGTCCACCCCGCCCCGCAGCAGGGTCTCCGCGCGCAGCGCACGGTCGGCGCCGGCCTCCGTCTGGATCTGCGACCACAAGGGCTCCACCGACGAGCCGAAGAAGCCGCGCAGGTCGTCGGCGAGGGTCTGGCGCGCCCCGCGGCTGCCGCCGGCCAGTTCCCGCGCCCAGCGCCCCGCCCGCTGGGCGGGCGACAACGCGCCCAGATCGGCCGCCAGGTAGGAGCTCGGCGTCTGACTGGCCAGCTCGACGCCGGCGGCGAAGTCACCGGCGTCCGGCTGGAGCAGGAACGCCGGCACCGAACTCCGCGGCGGAACCAGGGGCGCCAGCACCCCCGCCCGCTCGGCCAGACTCCCGCCCACCTGCCGGAACAACCGGCGCACTCCGGGGCGCGTCCAGCTCCTGCTCGCCGGCGCGCCCAGCAGCAGGCGCACGCTCAGCACCGTCTCCCACAGGGCGTTGGGACCCGGGGCGAAGGTGATCTTGCGCAGGTCGGCGTCGGAGAAATGCACACGGATCATGACGCGGATTCGACCACGCCGAGATCGCGCGCGCTAGGCGGTCGCACGCGACCGGGCCTCGGCGGCCCAGTGAGGAGCGTTCCACCGGTCGGCGACGGTGGCGGCCAGGGCGAAGTGGGCCGCGGCCTCGGCACGCCCCAGGAAGACGGCCAGCTCACCCAAGGTGTGGGCCACCGGACGCAACGCCATCGACAGGCTCTCCGCACCCGCCGGAGGGCCGTCGCGGTACGGAAGCAGCACCTCGTAGATCTCCTCGGCGCCGTCCCGGTCATCCAAGGCCATGACGGCCATCGCGCGCAACGTGGCAAGGAACGTGAAGAAGAAATCCCGACGAATCGGGCCAGGTGGCGTGCGGACCTCCCGCGCCTCGGCATCCAGCCCATTGGCGTGAAGCGCGAGCGCCAGCAGATCCGACACCATGGAACCCAGCACCGCGTGCAGAGCACGCACCTCCTCCAGACGCCCACCCAGCGTGCCCTCGTTCACCCAGATCGTCGCCAGAGCCAGCTCGAGAAAACCCGTCGCATGCACCGACCCGATACGCCGCATGCCCTCACCGGCCTCCACATACAGAGCCTCGGCATCGGCGAACCGGCCCTCGATGAGCGCCAGCCCCGCCAACGTGATCTCCGCGACGGCGATCGCCTCACGCATCCGATACGCACGCGCAAGCTCCAGAGCCTCCCCGATCACCCGGCGCATCGTCACAGGATCATTGGCCGCAGCGGCGACACCCGCATGATTGAGCAACCCGGAGACACGATAGACCGGCAGATCATGCTCAACCCCGATCTCCACCAACTCCCGGCACAACCCCGCATCACCCAGGACCTCGGCCAGAATCTCCAGCGCCGCCGCCCGCAACCGCGGCTCCGTGGCCAGATCGAGCGCCTCCCGAGCCGCCTCCACAACACTCGGATCATCCTCACCGACCAGCTCCTGCGCGTACGCCGACAACAGCCGCGACCGCACCGCAGGAGCCAGCTCACGCTCCAACAGACCACTCAGACGCTCCACGACAGGACGATCCACCGTGCCGTACGTACGAGCCTGCCAAGGAGTCGGCTCCGTCCACGCCGCGAACGCCGCGATCATCAGATCCGCACGCCCCAACGACTCCGCGAACTCCACGGCGGCCCGCCGCGTCTCACGGGCCGCAGCCACGGCCCCCGCCCGGATCTGCGCACGCAACAACCTGCCCAGCAGCTCCACCCGCTCCTCCGGCCCGGCCGAAAGAGCGACCGCGTCAGCAAGAAGATCAGCCGCCACATCATGGGCAAAACGGGCCTCCGCCAGCTCAGCGGCCCGCACACAGTACCCGACCGCCTTCGGCGAACCCGCGCGCGCAAAATGATGGGCCAACGCCGCCACGTCATCGCCCCCCTCAAGAGCGGCGGCGATCCGGCCATGCATCCGGGTGGCACGCAACCTGCTCAGGTCCGCGATCAGCGCGTCCCTCACCAGAGCATGCACAAAACGGACGACGCCCGGACCAGGCTCGTCGAGAAGCCCGGCGATGACACCCGCCTCCAACGCGTCCAACACCCCGTCCTCGTCCGTGTCAGCAGCCTTGACCAGGACGTCCACCGAACTCTCCCGACCCGCCACCGCAGCCAGCCGCAGGACCGACACCCCACCCTCCGGCAACCGCGCGAGCCGGCGGCGCAGCACGTCCCGAACCCCCTCGGGAACCTCCGACAACGCCACCAGCGCACCCTCACCACTCAGCAGCCGAGCACTCTCCCGCACATAGAACGGGTTCCCACCGGTACGCTCCGCGATCCCCGCGACGGTCTCGTCATCGGCCTCGCACTCAGCCCGCACCAGCCGCGCCACGGCCTCCTCGTCCAACCCCGGCAACGCCACCCGGAGGGGCGCCGCCCGCGCGAGGGAAGCCAGCGCCTCACCGAGACGCCCGCCCTCGTCCGCACGGTACGCCCCCACCACCAGAATCGGCGCCCGCAGCCCCAGACAACCGCCGAGCAGCTCCAGCGTGGCGGCATCCGCCCAATGCAGATCGTCCAAAACGACGGCGACCGGACGCTCCGCCGCCACCACCGCAAGCCACTCCCACACGGCCCGCCGCAGCCGGAACCGCCCAGCGGTGGCGTCGGCGTCCCCCGGCCCGGCATCGGCCAGCAGCGGCGCCAGATCGCGCGCGAACTCCCCCGGAGACGCCGACGCGGCGACGGCCCCCAGCACCTCCGTCCAGGCCCACGCCGGCGGCGCACCGTCGACCTCGGAGCAACGGCCGACGGCCACCAACCACCCCTCACGCTCGAGCCGCCTGCCGAAATGATCCAGCAACGTCGACTTGCCGAGCCCCGCCTCGCCGGTGACAAGAGCGACACGGGCGCCGCCGGCCGCGGCCTCGGCGGCGACCGCGAGCAGCGCCGACAGCTGCGCCTCACGTCCGACGAACGACGCCCCGACAACCGGATCCGCTCCCCCGGCAGCAGCCACCTGCGGCAACGGGGCTGTCGGCACAGGCGGCACAGGCGGGACGGCCGGCACAGGCACAGCCGCGCGCAGGACATCCATCCGCCGGGTGAGAATCGCCTCCTCCAGCTCCACCAGCTCAGGACCGGGATCAAGCCCCAGCTCCTCGGCGAGAACACCACGCGCACGACGCAGCGTCGCCAGCGCATCCGCCTGACGGCCACTGCTCCACAACGCCAAGGCGTGCAACCGCCACCCCTCCTCACGAAGAGGCTCCTCGCGGGTGAGCCGCTCGGCCTCGGCAACCACCACAGCGGGATCACCGACACGCAGCCCCGCCGCCACATGCAGCTCGGCAGCCACCGAACGCAGCTCGTCCAGCCGCGCCGTCTCGGCCGCGGCCCACGGCTCGTCCGCGACCTCGGCGAACGCCGGCCCCTGCCACAACCCCAGCGCCTCACCGAGCAGAGCCCGCGCGGCACGCCCATCGACGTCCGCACGCGCCCGGCCCAGCAGCTCCTCGAACCGCCACGCGTCCACCGCCCCCGACGGCAACCGCAACGCATACCCCGGCGCCGCGCTCACCAGCAACCGGGCCGGCGTGCGCGGCGGACGCCCCGGCTCCAGCAACCGCCGCAAATTGGACACGTACGCCTGCAACGACAACAACGCCCGAGCAGGCGGCTCCCCACGCCACAGATCCTCGATCATCCGGTCGACCGGCACGACCCGCCCCCGCGCCGCCACCAGCAACGCCAGCACACCCCGCTGCCGCGGCCCGCCCAGCGGCACCGCCTCGCCGTCAACCTCGGCCGCAAGAGCACCCAAAACCCGGATAAAAACCATGATCTGGACATCGTATGCGGACGTCCCAAAAGACCCCCAAACCCTTCCACCCCCACGAACAGACCGAACCACAGGCGCCAACCACGGGAACATTCGTCCAAGACCACCGGCCGGCCGCCCCTGCACAGTCTCCCCATGAGCGAAAACGACACAGAGCACCCGCAACGCATACACGTGGTCCACGACGGCCCACGACAGGCACCGCCATTGCTGCTCATCCACGGATCAGGGGCCTCCGGCGGCTTCTGGACCCCAGTGGTCCCGGCGCTCGCCCGCCACCACCACGTCATCCGGATCGACCTGCCAGGCTGCGGCCAGTCCCCGCCCCCGCCGTCGTACGACGTGCCCGCCCAGGCGGACCAGATGGCCGCCCTGCTCGACGACCACGGGCTTCGCCACGTCGCCGTGGCCGGCCACTCCAGCGGCGGCTACGTCGCCACCGCCCTCGCCGAGCAACGCCCCGACCTCGTCGCCTCGCTCTCATTGATCAGCAGCGGCCCGAGCCCGGACGCACTCCTCCGGCAGCCGTTCATCCTTCGGGCGCTGCTGGCCCCGCCATTGGGCCCGCTCATCTGGCCGAGACGTTCGGCGGCGATGATCCGCAAGGGAATCAGCGCCACGGCCGTCCGCCCGGTGAACCTCCCGGACGACGTCGTCGCCGACGTACAGGGCATCACCTACCGCACGATGCGGACGGTGCTGCGCCAGAACACCGCCTACATCGCCGAACGAAGCGTGCCCGAACGCCTGACCGCCCTCCAGATCCCCGTACAGGTGATCTTCGGCGCCGCCGACCCCCGCTGGCAGCCGTCCTCGGCACACCGGTACGACACGGTGCCCGACGCCCGCGTCGAACTGCTGCCCGGCGTCGGGCACCTGCCCATGCTGGAAGCACCCGACACGGTCGGCGAACTGCTGCTGAGCTTCACAGCAACGAGGCCGCCGACCACCCGTAGCGCCTGATGCGCAGAGCACGAACAAGCGGGCCGCGGCCGTCTTCCGGGCGAATCACGCGGCGTTTTCGTCGATGAGTACGGGCGAAGCCCGTGCCTTTGAAGGACTCCTGTTTGTGAACCAGCCCAGCGCCTTTACATTGTAGATCACATCTGGTGCCAGTTCTCTGCTGCGTGCCCCACCCCGGGGTGGGGCCGTCGGCGCGGGGGTGTGCCGCCGTACTCCGGGTGGTGCTCGAAGTGCCACCACTCGTTGTCGAACATGCGGTAGAGGTCGTAGCGGGCGCCGTGCTCCTCCAGCCAGCGCGCGCCCTCGTGCGGACGCACGTCCAGGGCGATGCCCCTGACGTGGTTGGACTCCGTCGGCGGCAGGACCAGCATGCGCGCCAGGGCCGGGGAACCGGTGCGGCGCACCTCCTCGTCGAACATCCGGAGCTGCACGAGTGGATCCCGGTATCCGGAAGTCAGGCCGAGGAGCTGGCCGTGACGCCAGAGCGCCTCGGTGCGTGCCGCGGTGAACGCCGCCAGGGCGCCGTCGGTGAGCCCGGTGAGGTCCTCGGCGGGGAACCGCATCCGTAACGCCCACTGGCAGGCCAGCTCGCGGGCCCGGCCGGGGCGGCGGACGAGCGCCGCCGGCAGCAGGAGCACCGCGAGCACCAGCGTCACCACGGCGAACAGCCGATCTCGGGGCCGAGCTGGGATGGTGCGTGGTTCGTTCATGACGAACTACGATTGGCGCCGAATGTGAGTAGGTCGTCTGCCGAATGTCACCGTTTGTCGACGGCCACCACGCCCGGCACCACCGTGACACAACGATGACAGGGCGCTGACCAGACGGGGACATGCCCGGCCCACAGTGGACGGAGTTGACCGGCGAGCGAGCTTACGGAGCGTGCTGTGGTACTCGGCGGCGTGTCGCGAGTGTTGTTGATCGAGGATGACCCGGCCGTGCGGGAGGGCCTTGAACTGGCCCTGACCCGCCACGGGCATCGGGTGGGCGCCGTGGAGTCCGGCGAGGAGGGGCTGGAACGGCTGCGCGCCGACCGTCCCGACGTCGTCGTGCTCGATCTGATGTTGCCCGGCATGAACGGGTTCGAGGTCTGCCGCCGCATCCGGGCCATCGGCGAGGTGCCGATCATCATGCTGACCGCCCGCGGCGACGACATCGACGTGGTGGCGGGGCTGGAGGCGGGCGCCGACGACTACGTGGTCAAACCGGTGCAGCCCAGGGTGCTCGAAGCGCGCATCCGCGCCGTGCTCCGGCGGATCGGCCGCGACCAGGCGGAACTGGAGCGGCACGGTGAGCTGACCATCGATCGGGCCGGGCTGGTGGTCACCAAGCGCGGCGCCCCGATCGGGCTCACCCCGGCCGAGCTGCGCCTGCTGCTGGAGCTCTCCGGCACGCCGGGCCGGGTGCACAGCCGCCAGCAACTGCTGGACTCGGTGTGGGAGCACGGGTACTTCGGCGACTCGCGGCTGGTGGACGCCTGCGTGCAGCGGCTGCGCGCCAAGATCGAGGACGACTCGGCCTCCCCCGTCTACGTGCAGACGGTGCGGGGGTTCGGTTACCGGTTCGGGCCGGTGTGAGCCCGGCGGTGACGTCCGGGCCGAACCTGGGGCTGCGCGCCCGGCTGTTGTTCGCGTTCGCGCTGCTGTGCGTGGTCACCACGGCGGCGGTGACCGGCGCGCTCTACGTCCAGGCCCGCACCGACATCCTGCAGCGGGCCCAGGATGCCGCGCTGCAGGCGACGAGAGCACGCATGGAGGCGCTCTTCCCGTTGCGCACCCCGGCTCCGGACCGGACGGAGCTCGGCAGGATCGCCGCCACCATGGCCGAACGGAACAACTACGCGATCGCCGTCTACCGCGAGCTGTACGCCCAGGCGGGCCCGCCGTCCGGGCCGCCGCCGGGCCTGATGGGCAACCAGCCGCCGGGCGGCGGGAGGGGCGAGGGGCACGAGCCGTCCCTGGAGCCCGAGGACCTCAGGCCCCAGACCCTCTCCGTGAGCCTGCGGCGTAAGGTGGCCGAAGGCGAGATGGCCTGGCAACGGGTCGTGCGGCGAGGCAGGCCCTTCCTGATCATCGGCGCGCCGTTGCTGATCGCCGAGGGCGACCGGTGGCGGGTGTCCGGCATCGAGGTCTACACCACCCGCAGCCTGCTTCCCGAACAGGACAGCATCGACTGGCTCGCCACCCGCGCCTGGCTGAGCGGCGCGGCGGCCATGGCGTTCGCGGTCATCGTGGCGTTGCTGGCGACCCGCAGCGTGCTGCGCCCGGTGCGCGAACTCGGCCGGGCGGCCCGCCTGCTGGGCCAGGGCGAGCTGCGGACCAGGGTCGAGGTGCGCGGCTCCGACGAGCTGGCCGACGTGGCGCGGACCTTCAACGACACCGCCGCGGAGCTGGAACGGCACGTCATGCAGCTGCGTGAGATGGAGGCCGACGCCCGCCGGTTCGTGGCCGACGTCTCGCACGAGCTGCGCACCCCCCTGGCCGCGCTCGCCGCCGTCGCCGAGGTCCTCGACGACGAGGCGGCCGAGCTGCCCGAGCCCGCCGGCCGGGCGGCCAAGCTGGTCAGCCAGGAGACGCTCAACCTCACCGCGCTGGTGAACGACCTCATCGAGATCAGCAGGTTCGACTCCGGCGTCGCCGCGCTGTCGCTGAACGAGGTGGACGTGGCCGAGCTGGTCCCCGCGACCCTGCGCGTCCGGGGCTGGACGGACGCGGTGCGCACCGAGCTGCCCCCCTCGCTGACGGCGAGGCTGGACCCGCGCCGCGTGGACGTCATCCTCGCCAACCTGGTAGGCAACGCCCTGCGGCACGGCGAGCCGCCGGTGTCGGTGCGGTTGTCCGCCGACCCGCACTGGATCACCGTCGAGGTCCGCGACCACGGGCCGGGCCTGGACGAGGCGGTGCTGCCGCACGCGTTCGACCGATTCTACAAGGCCAGCGCGGCCCGGGCCAGATCCGAGGGCAGCGGCCTGGGCCTGGCCATCGCGCTGGAGAACGCGCGCCTGCACCGGGGCGACCTCACCGTCGTCAACGCCCCGGACGGCGGCGCGCTCTTCACGCTGCGCCTGCCACGCAGGGCCCCCGAGCAGGACGGGGCAGCCGGGTGAGGGCCGCACTCCCCCGCCGCGCGCTCGCCGCCTGCCTGGTAGCGCTGGTCGCGGGCTGCGGCGTGCGGCCCAGCGACGCCATCTCCGCCGGCGAGCCGCCGCGGGGGTCCGTCGCGCTGACCACGACGATCGTGCTCTACCTGGTGAAGGACGGGCGGCTCAGCGCCGTGACCCGGCCGAGCGCCCGTCCGCTGTTCCTGACCGAGCGGCTCGCGCTGCTGGCGGCCGGGCCCACGGCGGAGGAGCGGGCGTTCGGGCTCAGCACCGAGGTGCCGCCGGAAGCCGAGCCGTTCGTGGTGACCGTCAAGGCGCGCGGCCGCATGGTGCTGACCCCGTCGGCTCCGGGCGGTGATCTGTCCTCCCTGGCCGTGCAGCAGATCGTGTGCACGGCCGCCGCGTTGCCGGACAGCCCTGCCCGCATCGCCGTCGCCGGGGCGCGGACGGGCGTGGACCCCCGCGACTGCCCGGCCTGACCGCCGGCGTCCGGGACCTCCTCAGAGGCTGTCGCGGACGTAGTTCGCCGCCTCTGTCCTGTTGCGGACGCCGATCTTGGCGAAGGCGTTGTTGATGTGCGTCTTCACCGTCGTCTCGGCGATGACCAGGGTGGCCGCGATCTCGCCGTTGTTCAGCCCCCTGGCGATCAGCCGCAGCACCTCCACCTCCCTGGCCGTGAGCCCGTCCGGCAGGTGCGTGACCGGCTCGGGCCCCTGCCGCGCCAGCGCCTGGACCAGCCGCCTGGAGACCGGCTCGGCGAACGTCGACTGGCCCGAGGCGGCCGAGCGCAGCGCCGCGGCGATCTCGGCCCGGCCCGCGTCCTTGGTGAGGTAGCCGCGGGCCCCCGCCAGCAGCGCCGAGGTGATCGATCGGTCGTCGTCGTAGGTGGTGAGCACCAGCACGGCGACGTCCGGGTGGTCGCGGGTGATGCGCCGGGTCGCCTCCACGCCGTCCATGACCGGCATGCGCAGGTCCATCAGCACGACGTCCGGGCGTTCGGCCGCGACCAGGGGCAGCGCCTCCTCGCCGTTGGCGGCCTCGCCCACCACCTCGGCGCCGTCCATCAGCGAGATGAGCGCCACCAGGCCCTCGCGCATGATCTGCTGGTCGTCGACCACCACCACCCTCATCCGGGCACCTCCGCTCGCACCAGCCAGTCGTCGCCGTCCGGGCCCGCGTCGAGGGTCCCGCCGATCAGGGCCAGCCGCTCCCGCATGCCCGTCAGGCCGTGCCCTGGCGGGCCCGCCTGCGGCGCGCCGAGCGGGTTGCGGACGGTCAGGGTGACCATGGTGGCGGTGTAGGCGAGGGTCAGCGAGACCGGGGCGCCCGGGGCGTGCCTGGCGGCGTTGGTGAGCGCTTCGCGTGCCGTACGCAGCAAGCCCACCTCGACCGCGGGGGCGACCGGGCGGGAGACGCCGGCGGTGCGCATCGAGAGGTCGGCGCAGTGGTCGCGGCGGTGCGCGTCGGCCAGCGTCGACAGGGCCTCGGGCAGCGGCGGGACGTCCTCGCGGAGGGCGGCCACGGCCGCGCGGGCCTCGATCAGGCCGTCGGTGGCCAGCCGCAGCGAGCGCCTGACCCGCTCCGCGGCGCCCTGCACGTCGCCCTTGTCGGTGAGCAGCACGTCGGCCACCTCCAGCTGGACGCGGAGCGCGCCGAGGGAGTGGGCCAGCACGTCGTGCAGTTCGCGGGCGATCCTGGCGCGCTCGTCGAGCGCGACCGCCCTGGCCCGGTCGAGGCTGCCCTGCCGGTACTGGCGCCGGTGCAGCGCGAACATCAGCGCGCTCACCAGCACGGCGGCCAGCGCCGCGGTCGAGGCGGGGGTCCGCCCGAGCAGCGCCATGCCGCCGGCCATGAGCGCCAGGTCCACCGCCGCGACGCCGAGGATCACCCAGACGGGCGGCGTCAGGTGCGCCGCGAACAGCATCAGCTCGGCGAAGAGGAAGATCACCCCTTCGGTGTCGCCGGGCCCGACGGTCACCGCCGCCAGGACCGTCCCGGCGGCCAGCAGGGTGAGGGCCACCCGGTGGGCGCGCCGGTCGAGCACGACGAACCCCAGCCAGCAGGCGAGCGACCCGCCCAGCGCCGTCCACACCAGGACGGGCTTGGTGGCGGGCGTCGCCGTGGCCAGGGTCAGGACGAGCAGCAGCGTGATCACGTAGCGGATCAGCCGCCCCGTCTCAGGATCGTCCGCCGACAGCAGCCGGCGGACGTTCTCCCACACCTAGGGACTGTACGGAGTTGAGATCAGAGGGATTGCCTGCGGTATGGCCGGTCGCCCTGGTAGGCCATCGAACATGGCGCGTGGAGACCTCACCG
>NZ_JBIATU010000038.1:0-9912 GCF_042892035.1 Nonomuraea sp. NPDC001831
GAGGCAGGGCCGAACTGGCACCCCGATAACACCATGGCCAGCGTGGCACCGGAAATCAGCAGGCGGCTTCTCATGGACCCGGGAGTCTACACATAGCCGACATTCGCCCCCCACGGATATGCGAAGGGGCGTGGCACAGTGTCAGCCCCCTTCGCTTGAACAGGCGATCGCGCCAGCCGGCATCTCTGCATCATCCGACCTCAAAGCGAACGTGATGAGGCTGCAAGGACGAACAAGACCAACGCTGATACTCGGGCGCCACCGGCCGACCCATCAGCGACTTGATCCCTCTCAGCGCGAATGGACCCGGATGGCAGAACCCGATCACCAGCCTGGGGCCTCCTTCGTGCCCCTCGTCTTCTCAGCAGCGCCAACCTTTTGCGGCCTCCGCAGCGTTTGGAGGGTACCCAGATGAGGGAGAGACGTTGGATCGCGATACCGGTTTCCTGGCGTTCGTGCATGCGCATCAACGCCCGTTGATGCGTCTGGCCTACCTGCTGACCGGAGAGGTCCACCTGGCCGAGGACCTCCTGCAGGGCGTGCTGCTCCGCATGATCGGACGGTGGCCGAAGTTACGCCACATCGACAACCTCGACGCGTACGCGCGAAAGATCATGGTCAACCAGCACATCTCGTGGCGGCGCCGCCGTGGCTCCGGCGAGGTGCTGAGTGCCGTCCCGCCCGATCGCGCGTACGCCTCCGAGGACGGCGCTGTGCTGCGGATCGTGCTGCACCAGGCGCTCATGCGGCTGACGCCCAAGCAGCGCGCGGTGATCGTCCTGCGCTTCTACGAGGACCGTACCGAACGCGAGGTCGCCGACCTGCTGGGCTGCTCGCTCGGCACGGTCAAGAGCCAGACGCACCACGCGCTGGCCCGCCTGCGGACGCTGGCGCCGGAACTCGCGCCTCGACTGCCCGACCTGGACCGCCCGACCCGTCATGAGGGGACACGCCGATGATCTGGCTCAGACAACAGCTCAGCCGCATCGCCGACGACATGCCGGAACGGGACCTGGGCGCCAAGACGATTGCCATCCACCAGCGCAGACGGCGCAACCTCATGACGCTCACGGCGGTCGCCATGGTCGTGGTCACCGTGCTCGCTGCCACCGTCGGGGTACGGGCGCTGTCTTCCGACCCGCGTGCCGCCACTCGGCCGGCCGGCTTGCCCGAACGGTCCGTCATCAAGGTCGGGGTGGTGCCGACCGTGGAGTCCGCGCCCGTGTTCGTGGCCCTGGCCAAGGGCTATTTCAAGGAGGAGGGGCTGACGGTCGAGCCGGTGATCGTGACTGGCCCCACCGACGCGGTGCACCGGGTCGACAGCGGCGCGCTGGACCTGGCGCAGACCGATTACGCCATGGCCTTCGCAGCGAACGAGGCGGGCAAGCAATTCAAAATCGTCTCCAGCATGTACCAAGCCGCGCAGGGAAGCTTCGCGGTCGTCGTGAACGCCAAATCGAAGATCAGGACCGCGGCCGGGCTCAAGCGTAAGACGATAGCGGTACCGAACATCTTGGGGCTCGGATCGTTGGCGCTGACAGCGGTGCTGGAGAGGGCCGGGCTGAGGTTGCGCGACGTCGTCGTGGTCGAGTGGCCCTACCCCCAGATGCTCAACCTGATGGACAAGGGGCAGGTGGACGCGGCCTTGCTCGCCGAGCCGTACATCACCATGGGTCGCGCGAACAGCGGCACGCGGATCTTGGAGGACGCGATGAGCGGGGAATTCGCTGACCTGCACACCGCGGGCATGACAGCCACAGGCCAATGGACCCGGCAGAATCCCCGCACGCTGGCGGCCTTCCAGCGCGCACTGGCAAAAGCGCAACGCCTGCTCGCCGGCGATCCCCAGCAGGCGCGCGACGTGCTGCCCGGCTACACGAGGATCGCCCGCGCGCAACTCGCAGGCGTCGCGGTCGGCTCCTACCCGGTCAAGCTGGACCTGTCCGAACTCCAGCGGGTCGCCGACCTGGCCCGCACCTACAAGCTCCTCAAACGTCCAGCGGACATCCGGAGCACCGTCATGACGGGCGGATGAGCCACGCGCCTCCAGGAGTCACCGATGATCGGACGTTCCGGTCTCCATCCGGCGGTGAGCATGCTCTTCGCGCTGCCTGATCCGGGCAGTTGGCAAGTGCACTCCTCATTGTGTGGCGCGAGGCTCCCCGCTTCCGGTCGATTGTTCTCTGGAATGCCGAGGGAGTTGATTGTCCCCCTCTGGGCGGTCATAGAAGGGTCGCCACGCCCAGGTCAGCCGTGTGGGTCCCTGCCTGGCGGGAGTCTGACCGCCGGGCTGTCGTTGGTGAGTAGAGTTCCAGCCCGCTGGTCATGGCCAGGGACATGAACCAAGGGTAGGTGCGGCCCATGGGGCGCAGCTGTCCTCCCAGCGCCGCCCGGCCAGGTGAGCAGCGATCGCCATGGCGGTGGTGCCCTTCGGGTTGGCGCGTGCTGCCCAGGGATCTACAGCTTGCTGGAGGCGTCGCACTTGTAGATGCTCGACTTTGTCGAAGACAGCGGCGGAGTGCAGGACATCTGGCGGTCCCTGTCCGGGTTGATCCGGCGTCCCTGAACGAGGCCGGCCGTACTGCCCTGCCACCAGTTCTTGAACAGGGTCCACTCCTTGGAGCTGTCGATGTAGCCGCTGCACACATGGTTGCCGTACTGGTTGTCGCCGCAGAATCTGATCTCATCCGAGTAGCCCGTTCAGACGCTGAGCTCAAAGTTCCGGTACGTCGTCCGCTTGGTGACGCGACCACCCCTGCCCGGCAACCAGTACGGTCGCCGCAGCGAGCATCACAGCACCCCGGCCGATCATGCGAACCTCCCTTACTGCAGGAATTGCGAGGACGGTAACTTCAGAGATCACCTTGCACCTGTGGTCGGTGACAATCGAGGAACGTCGACGGACAGGCCGGCGGCAGAGCATGCCTGGATGATCCACGACGCCTGCGACTGCCACGACTTGGACGGGCCGGAGTCGTGGCAGTCAGGGTGGCGATGCTCGTCGCGAGCATCGGCCGGCATGCGACGCCACCGGGACTAGTCAGCCGGGGGTTCCTGCGACACAGTCCCGGCCCGACTGCGTCCTCTAGCAGGTGCAGCCGATGCGTCCGACCCATGTGCAGCCGACGCTCGGGCAGCAGCGGAGCTTGTACTTCATTCCTCTGGAGCACTCGTCTGTGCACCGGTAGGAGTCGTGGCAGTGTTCCGCGGATGCCCTGACGGTGGGCACCACCAGGGAGACCAGCTTGTCGGTGAGGCCGGTCAGTGACTTGATCATGTCGATCCTCTCAATGGACGAACGGAACGGCCACGGCGGCCGTGCCGGGTGGAACCGTGCAAAAATCGCGTCACGACGCCGAGAAGGTCGGATTCGGACAGGTAGCCGTAGTCACGGGAGTCGCAGCTGACGGCGGTGTTGTCCCCGAGGACGACGAAGTAGCCAGGGGGGACGCTCGACTGGTTGCCGACTCTGGGGGCCACGGCGCGGGGCACTTGGTGGCCTGGCAGCGCGGCGATGCGTTTGACCAGGTAGGGAGCCGGTTCCGCCGAGCGGCCGACGTGCGGATTGTTCAGGACGACGATGTCCCCGACGCTCAAGGCCGCCAAGGAGACGCGCCGCGCCAGCATGCGATCGCCGTCATGCAGGGCGGGTTCCATGCTGGGACCGTCGACAACGACCAGCAGACGGGTATGGCGCAGCCACCGCGCGAGACACCCCACCAGTGCGAGGATCGTCAGGCCGCCGAGGATGGAGAGCACCGGTTCCCTCATGAGGCCGGCTCCTCGATCTGGTAGCCGGCCGACTGCAGCCGGAACAGGCGCTCGTAGACGCTGCCGGGCTTCATCAGCTCCCTGTGCTCGCCTCTCTCGCTGATGACTCCGTCGTCCAGCACGATGATGGTGTCGGCGTCCCTGACCGTGTTGAGCCGATGGGAGATCAGCAGGCTTGTCCGGTCCGCCCGATGGGCGCGCATGCGGTGATGCACGTCGTGCTCTCCTTCAGGGTCGAGCCCGGAGCTGGGCTCGTCCAGGATCATCAAGTCGGGGTCGTCACGCATGAAGCCGCGGGCGAGAGCGACCCGTTGCCACTGCCCACCGGACAGCACAACGCCGGCGGCTGGATCCTCCAGTTCCTCCTCGCCGAAGAATGCCCTGCTCAACGGGGTGTCGTAGCCGTGCGGCAGTGCCCGTAGCACTGCGTCGGCCCCCGCACGCGTGCCGGCCGCCTCGATTCTGCGGCGATCGGTGATGCCGGACGGGTCCGCGATGCCGATGTTGTCGGCGGCGCTGAAGTCGTAGGTCATGAAGTCCTGAAACACGCAGGCCACACGCTGCCGCAAGGAGACGGGATCGGCCTCGCGCAGGTCTACGCCGTCCCAGGTGATCGTGCCGCGGGTGGGGTCGTAGAACCGGCACAGCAGCTTGACCAGAGTGCTCTTTCCCGCGCCGTTACGGCCCACGAGCGCGATCGAGGAGCCGTACGGGATCGTCAGATCAACGCCGCGCAGGATCCACGGATGGTCCTCGCTGTAGCGGAACCACACATCGCGCAGCTCGATCGCGTGTCGCAGCCGGGGCAGGGAACGGGGGGCGGCCGGGAGCGGTAGATCGGGCCCGGTTTGAACGACTGCAAGGAAGTGCGCGAACCCCAGCAATTCGAATCGGGTCTGTCCCAGCGAGGACACGAGCGCCGCCAAGGCTCCCTGCACCGCGGCGACCACGGCGATGAACAGGGAGACGTCTCCCACAGTCAGGTGTCCGTCGCGCGCGGCTGCCACGGCCCACACCAGGCCGCCTCCGGCCACCATGGCGGCGAGGACGGTCAGCAGTCCCTCGCTCCGCAACTCCGCGACGTCCATCTGCCGCTCAGCCGCGTCGATCGCCCGGCGTTCCCTCATCATCCTGCTGCGCAGCAGGGCGCCGCTGCCGAACAGCCTGATCTCCTTGGCCGCCTCCACCGTGCCCAGGAGCCGGGCGTAGAACATTTCCCTGCGCTCGGCGGGGCTGGTCTCCCAAACCGTGCCCGCCCGGCGGCGGGCCAGGCGCAGCTGGACCAGCACGGAGGGTACGGCCCCCGCCACCACCACTGATGCCATGATCGGGCTGAGCACCGCCAGCGCCCCCACCAGCCCAATGAGCGAGATGACCGCCTTGACCATGCCGAAGGACCCGGCGATCAGTGCGGGTCCGAGGCTGACGGCGTTGCGCCCGAGCCGAAGCCGGTCCAGGAAGCGGGCATCTTCGAAGCAGGCCAGGCCGGTGAGCCGTTCCGTGGCCGCGAAGAGTCGATCTGTCGCGGTCATGCCGAAGTGACGGCCGATCTCGCGGCTGAGGTAGCGCTCACACTGAGGCAGAACAGCCGCGGCCACCCCCGAGATCGCCAGGGCAGCCGCCTGGATGGGCAAGCCGGGGGCGGCCGATCCGGTCAGCCCGTCGATGACCAGCTTGGTCAGCCAGGCCACGCTCATGGGAAGCAGCGCTTCGCCGAGCAGTGTCAGGCCGTACAACACCAGACGCCACCGGGAGGCGGTCCAGGCCAATCCGGCCGCGCGCAGCGCGAGCGTCGCAGGGCTGGGATCAGCCTTCATCGCACGCCGCCGGGCAAGCCCGCCAGGTCTGCCCCGCTGAACAGGACCTCGGCACTGGGGCCGATGAAGAAGACGGCGGGAAAGCCCTCGACGCCAAAGGCCCGCTGGACCGGGCCGCTCGGATCGTCCACCACCACGCGGCCGACTGCCGAGAGCCCGCTGGCGTACTCCTTCACCCCGGAGGGGGCCATGCCGTCCAGGACGGCGAGCACCCGCTCGGCAGGCAGGTCGCGGGCCCGCTCGATGAAGTGGGGCAGCAGATCTGCGCATGGGTCGCAGCCGGGCGAGAAGAAGCCGACCAGGCTGTGCCCACTCAGTGAGTCGCGGGTGATCGGGGTGCCATCAAGGGCTTGGACGGCGAAGTCTCCGACCACCGCTCCGACGCCGAGCAGGTCGCGCCTGGTGCCGCTGGCGCCGCCCAGGAGCGTGCTGAGGGTATCGGAATGCTGCCGTAGTCTGCGCACCACGCCGAGGGTGAACACCAGGTTCACTAGGCCGAGCAGGACGGCGAACGCCACGAGATACGCCATGCGATCCCTCCGGTCGAGGCACATGAGGTGTCCTTCATCCGCGACGCTATGGGGCGGCACAGCAACCACACCTCAACCGCAGGGTTGATCTTTCGCCGACCGGCTCCCCCACACCACCGCGATGTCAACCCAACGGCGTAGGCCGGAGGGAGGTAAGGGATGTTTTACTGGCCGGCGATCCGGCCGCCGCGTGGCACCACGAGCCCGACCTCGTAGGCCAGTGCGACGGTTTGGGCGCGGCTCTTGAGTCCCAGCTTGCACATGGCGCGGTTGAGATGGGACTTCACGGTGGCCTCCGACACCGAGATACGCTCAGCAATCTCGGCATTGGACAATGCATGCCCCACGAGGCTCAGCACCTCCAGTTCCCGCGCGGTCAACCCTTCCAGAGCGGGTGACACAGGTGCGGGCGGGGCGTCGGTACCGGTATAGGCCGCCACCAACTTGCGCAGCACGCTGGGTGCGAACAGCATGTCGCCCTCAGCAACCGATTGGACGGCCGCCAGCAGCCGGCGCGGCGGGGTGTCCTTCAGCAGGAAACCAGCAGCTCCAGCACGTAACGCCGTGTAGACGTACTCGTCCAAGTCGAAGGCCGTCAGCATGATGATCTGCGGAGGCGCACCGCGCGCGCCCCGCAGGATGCGCTGTGCCGCCGACACGCCATCCGTCCCCGGCATCCGGATGTCCATGAGAATGACGTCGGGGCGGCTTTCGGCTGCCATGGCGACCGCCGTGTCACCGTCGCCCGCCTCGGCCACGACCTCCATGCCCGGGGCAGTGCCGATGATGGCCACGAACCCGGCGCGTACCAGATCATGGTCATCGACCACGGCCACCTTGATCATCGGTCCCGCACCGGCGGCAGCGGAAGGACCGCTTCGACCACAAAACCGTCGTCGGGACAGGGCGCAGCGGTCATGTGGCCGGACAGTAGCGCGACACGCTCCCGCATTCCGACCAACCCTCTGCCCTCGCTGACGGTAGGTGCCACCCCGCTCGGGGTCGGCGGGACTCGGTTACGCACCCGGATGAGCAGACATGACCTGCCGTACTCCACCGCTACCCGCGTCCTTGCCCCGCGAGCATGCTTGAGCACGTTGGTCAGCGCTTCCTGGACGATCCGGTAGGCACACAAGTCAATCTCTGGCGGCACATACCGTACAGTCCCGTTGATCGTCAGCTCAACTGGGACTCCAGCTTCGATGATGCGCTTGGCCAGCCGATCGAGCTGATCGAGACCGCAGGCCGGCGGCTCCTCGCCGTCCAGTCGGAGGACCTCCAGGAGGCGGGCGGTTTCGCGCAGCGTTTCTCTGGCCGTGTCGCCCACGCAGGTCAGCGCTCTACGGGCGGCGGCTGGATCGGAGGTGAGGACCAACTCGGCCAGCCCGGCCTGTGCTGAGATGACCGAGGCGTGGTGGGCGATGGTGTCGTGCAACTCCCTGGCGATGCGCAGACGCTCGCCGGTGACGGCGCGATGGGTCCGCTCCTCCTGCTCACGATCGACGTGTGCGGCTATGGCCGCCAGCATTTTCGACCGCTCGGCCAAGATCCTGCGGCCATAGCCGCTGACCGCTGCTGCTACGACAAAAGCCACGGCTTGGAGCGTGTCGATCCAGATGGCCATGGTGGTGGTGAAGGCCGCTGCGTGGACGAGCACGGCAACGCCGAGCACGACGCCGGGCGCCAGGGCGAGAGGGGGCGCATAGGCAGCCACGCTGTACAGGGCGAACAGAACGGCGATGTTATTGAGGTTGTTCTGGTAGCCAAGCATGTGAAACAGGGCTGTGGCGCAGGCGCAGACGACCAGCACCACGACCGGTGCGCGTCTGCGCGCCACCAGCGCCAGATTGGCCAGGGCCGTGAGAAAGGTGCCCGTCGTGTCGTGAGGAGTGAACCCGGGAGCGGGCGACAAGCAGGCCACACACTGGGACAACGCGAGCAGCAGAACAGCTGATGCACCGTCGCCGACCAGCAGATGCCGACCGAATAAGGCCCTGGCGCGTGGGAACGGCGCACAGACCGCTAAATATGGGGCAAGCATGGGCACGTCATCACCAACTCTCTGCAGTAGGGGAAGCGCTGTCTTGCGGGAGGGGCCAGAAGATGCGCGACGGTGGAGATGGCATCTCCAGCCTCTTTGACAAGGAGGATCGTCAGTGTGTTCGGCATCGCCTAACCAGCCACGGTCCTGCCCCGCCCAGGCGTAGGCGCCGGTGCAGCCTCGCACACCCCTGTGAGATGGGAGAAATCCGGCCATCCACCAACGGTGCGTTGCCGGCCTGAGTGCCGGAACCCGGCGGAGTCGCTCGGCACGAGGCTGATCGAGCGCGGGTGGGGGACAGGCCAATGCGAGACGATCCGCTCACCATGTAGCAGCAAGTGCTGGATGGCTTGGCTCAGGCGAGATGCAACGTCCTCAAGGGTAGGCGCTCCCACCAGCCGGTGGAGACTGGAACACCACGAGCCGCGCGCGGACTTGTCAATCGGCGAGAGCGCGTGAGCGCGCCGGGACTGCCCGGGAGTTAACAGACGCAGGTGCGGCGGCAACTACGCCGACTCCTCACGCCTGGCGGATGCCGCAGCAAGGTCAAGACGACGAACATCGCCCTGGAGGGACAGGACATGGCGACTCGCCACGTTCCGGTCACTATCACCCGTGGCTGGGCACGCCGCGCCCAGCCACGGGTGATAGTGACCGTGGCATGTTCTGAGTGTCGGCGGTGCGAAGGATGTCAACCAACCCTCAGGACCCCATGGGCGCGAAGAGAGCGAAAAGGTCGTCCAGCACCACCAGCAGGAGCGCGCTGACCAGCCCCGCACCGACAACCGCGAGAGCGGGTACCAGATCGGGCAGCGCGGGGGCAGCCCAGGAGGCCACCGTTCCAGAGACCGCCACCAGCAGGAGTGCCATGGTGCGCACCAGATGGCGGGCAGCGAGCGGGGAGCCCGCACGCGTGCCGAAACAGCGGCACTCGGCGCGGACCCCGGCATATAGCGCCCGCGCCAGGCCGCCACCTAGAGCGACCAGCACGACGTCGGCCATCAGGAAGCCGGCCGTCACACTGGGCGGGAACAATAAGGCGGGGGCGATGGCGGCTTCGGCCGCGGCCAGTGCGACCGCGACCGGGCGGCGGGCTCCCCGCCCGATGCCTACGGCGCCGAGCACCGGTAGGAGGGAGTCAGCGAAGGCATGCCATGCCTGGGCGTCGCGCAGCTTTCCGAACGCCGCGGCGGCGAACACCACTCCGATGGCCACTCTGGTGAAGAGGCAGATCTCTGGCGGTCCCACGGATGCAGAACCTACGCCACAGGCTGCCGCGTGGTCGTCCCACGTGGGGCGGAACCTCGCCGTAGGCGCCTGCACCCGCGCAGCTGATTTGTACAACGGCTGCAGTAGATCGGGTGGAGACGGGCAGCAGTCACCCATCACGCCGACCGGCTCTGCACATGGATGCACCGGGTCCTCATGACAGCGATGGCGATTCCGGGTCCCGGGCGCCAGAAACACCCGGGAGTATTCCGCTGGACAGAGTCGCCGGGCAAACCGAAATCGCGCTGGTCGACCAGAGATTTCGACAACCCGGTCGTGACCCGGGCCGCCGAGCCGCCCGGGAGCAGCGGCCGTTCACTTGCGAGTTCGGCGGTCGTGACCAGGGTCATGCTGGGCCGCCGAAGACGAACGTCGGAAATCGTTGCTGCTTTAATGGCGGATCATGAACTTTGGCAGGCTTTCAGCGAGCGGCCGGATTCTGATCGCGGCGCTGCTCTTACTCGGCGGCTGCTCCGTCCCGTCA
>NZ_JBIATU010000039.1:0-1395 GCF_042892035.1 Nonomuraea sp. NPDC001831
AGCCTGAGATGTGATGCCGAGCCGATTGTGGTGAAGTGGATGATCCTATGCTGCCGAGAAAAGCCTCTAGCGAGTGTTATGGCGGCCCGTACCCTAAACCGACTCAGGTGGTCAGGTAGAGAATACTAAGGCGATCGGGTGAACTGTGGTTAAGGAACTCGGCAAATTGCCCCCGTAACTTCGGGAGAAGGGGGACCTCTGCTGGTGATGAGTCTTGCACTCGGAGCTGGTGGGGGTCGCAGTGGCCAGGGGGAAGCGACTGTTTACTAAAAACACAGGTCCGTGCGAAGTCGTAAGACGATGTATACGGACTGACGCCTGCCCGGTGCCGGAACGTTAAGGGGACCGCTTAGTTGTGGTAACACAGCGAAGGTGAGAACTTAAGCGCCGGTAAACGGCGGTGGTAACTATAACCATCCTAAGGTAGCGAAATTCCTTGTCGGGTAAGTTCCGACCTGCACGAATGGCGTAACGACTTCCCCGCTGTCTCAACCGCAGACCCGGCGAAATTGCACTACGAGTAAAGATGCTCGTTACGCGCAGCAGGACGGAAAGACCCCGGGACCTTCACTACAGCTTGACATTGGCGTTTGGAACGTCTTGTGTAGGATAGGTGGGAGACTGGGAAGCTCGGACGCTAGTTCGGGTGGAGTCATTGGTGAAATACCACTCTGGTCGTTTTGAACGTCTAACTCTGGTCCGTGATCCGGATCGGGGACAGTGTCTGGTGGGTAGTTTAACTGGGGCGGTTGCCTCCTAAAGGGTAACGGAGGCGCCCAAAGGTTCCCTCAGCCTGGTTGGCAATCAGGTGTTGAGTGTAAGTGCACAAGGGAGCTTGACTGTGAGACTGACGGGTCGAGCAGGAGCGAAAGCTGGGACTAGTGATCCGGCATCGGCGTGTGGAAGCGGTGTCGCTCAACGGCTAAAAGGTACCCCGGGGATAACAGGCTGATCTTCCCCAAGAGTCCATATCGACGGGATGGTTTGGCACCTCGATGTCGGCTCGTCGCATCCTGGGGCTGGAGTAGGTCCCAAGGGTTGGGCTGTTCGCCCATTAAAGCGGTACGCGAGCTGGGTTTAGAACGTCGCGAGACAGTTCGGTCCCTATCCGCTGCGCGCGCAGGAGACTTGAAAGGGGCTGTCCCTAGTACGAGAGGACCGGGACGGACGAACCTCTGGTGTGCCAGTTGTACCGCCAGGTGCACGGCTGGTTGGCTACGTTCGGAAGGGATAACCGCTGAAAGCATCTAAGCGGGAAGCTCGCCTTGAGATGAGGTCTCCCACCACGAGAGTGGGTAAGGCTCCCGGTAGACGACCGGGTTGATAGGCCGGAGGTGGAAGCACAGTAATGTGTGGAGCTGACCGGTACTAATAGGCCGAGGACTTGACCACAAA
>NZ_JBIATU010000040.1:0-1333 GCF_042892035.1 Nonomuraea sp. NPDC001831
GTGTGCTGGTTCAGGACATAGGAAACCCATGTCGCGAGACATAGGAAACTTCAACAGAGTGTGTCTCGGGACATAGGCAACCACCGCGATCAACAGCGTGGGCGGTGTGTCCAAGGCCAGAGTTGTCATCACCGCCGTTGTCGTCGAGGGACGGTCCCAGGCGGAGGTCGCCCGCGCCTACGGGGTGTCCAAGGGCTGGGTGTCCAAGCTCGTCGCGCGCTACCGGGCCGAGGGCGAGGCGGCGTTCGAGCCACGGTCGCGACGGCCGCGCACCTCACCGAACGCGATCGACGCCGACACCGTCGAGCTGATCGTCCGGCTCCGCAAAGAACTCGCTGAGCAGGGACTGGACGCCGGCCCGGACACCATCGCCTGGCACCTTGCCCACCACCACGGGCGGATGGTGTCGCGGGCCACGATCAGCCGCTACCTCACTCGCCGCGGCCTGGTCGTGCCCGAACCGAAGAAACGTCCCCGCTCGTCCTACATCCGCTTCCAGGCAGCGCTGCCGAACGAGACCTGGCAGGCCGACTTCACCCACTACCGCCTCGCCGACGGCAGTGATGCCGAGATCCTGTCCTGGCTGGACGACCACTCCCGCTACGCCCTGTCGGTGACGGCGCACGCCCGTGTCACCGGCCCGATCGTGCGCGACACCTTCCGCCACGCGGTCAAGGTTCACGGCGTTCCGGCCTCCACCCTGACCGACAACGGGATGGTGTTCACCACCCGGCTGGCCGGTGGCCGCGGTGGCCGCAACGCCTTCGAACACGAGCTGCGCCGCCTGCACGTGCGGCAGAAGAACAGCGCCCCCAACCACCCCACCACCTGTGGCAAGGTCGAACGCTTCCAGCAGACCATGAAGAACTGGCTACGCGCCCAGCCCGGCCAGCCAGCCACCCTGGCCGGCCTGCAGACGATGCTCGACCGCTTCTGCGACGCCTACAACCACCACCGCCCGCACCGGTCCCTGCCGCACCGCGCCACCCCGGCCGCCACCTACGCCGCCTCGCCCAAGGCCCTGCCCGACGGCAGCCGCGACACCGACACCCACGCCCGCGTCCGCCACGACCGCATCGACCCCTCAGGAGTGGTCACCCTGCGCGTCAACGGCCGGCTGCACCACATCGGCATCGGACGAACCCACGCCCGAACTCACGTCATCCTCCTGATCGACGACATGCACATCCGCGTCGCCAACGCCGTCACCGGAGAACTCCTGCGCGAGCTGATCCTCGACCCTGCCCGCGACTACCAGCCCCAGGCAAACCCGAACAAGACGAAACCCCCGAACCCGTAGGTTCGAGGGTTTCCGATGTCCCGAGACATCACA
>NZ_JBIATU010000041.1:0-1200 GCF_042892035.1 Nonomuraea sp. NPDC001831
CTAGTGAGCCGGTTTTGAGATTCGGTCGCAGTAGTGGCAGATGCGGTCGAGGATCTGGTCCGCAGTCTTGGTCCATCGAAACGGCTTGGCGTTGTCGTTCCAGGTCTTGATCCATAGCTCCAGTGCGGCCTTGAGAGCGTCCAGAGAGCAGAAGTTGCCGCGCTCCAGGCAGCGCCGCTCCAACTCGGCGAACCAGCGCTCCACCTGGTTGATCCAGGAGGAGTAGGTCGGAGTGAAATGCAGCGTGAAGCGCGGGTGGGCCAGCAGCCAGGCGTGCACCACCGGCGCCTTGTGGGTGGACAGGTTGTCGCAGATGAGATGGACCGCCAGGCCCGGCTCGACCTGGCGGTCGATCTCATCAAGGAAGTCGCGGAAGTCGATGGCGCGGTGGCGGGCGGACAGTTTGCCGATCACCTTGCCGGTGGCGGTGTTGAGTGCGGCGAACAGATCCACGGTGCCGTGCCGGACGTAGTCGAAGCTGCGCCGCTCGGGCACTCCGGGCAGCATCGGCAGCACCGGTGCACTCCGCTGCAACGCTTGGATCTGCGGCTTCTCATCGACAGCGAACACCGCGGCATGAGCCGGTGGGGCCAGATACAGCCCGACCACGTCCCGGATCTTGTCGATCAGCAGCGGGTCGGTGGAGATCTTGAAGTTCTCCACGCGCCAGGGCTGCAGCCCGAACGCCCGCCAGATGTTGCCCACGCTGCTCGGCGAGATGCCCACCTTGCGGGCCAGTTCACGCTTGGACCAGTGCGTGGACCCCTCGGGCACCTCCTCCAGAGTGCGCACTACCACCTCCTCCACCTGAGCGTCGGTGATGGTGCGCGCAACGCCCGGCCGTGGTTCGTCGCTCAGCCCGTCCAGCCGGCGGGCCAGGAAACGGCTGCGCCAGCGGGCCACCGTCTTGCGATCCAGCCGCAGCCGGGCCGCCACCGCGATATTGCCGCCACGGCCGTCCCCCTCGGCACAGGCCAGCACGATCCGGGCCCGCAACGCCAGCCCCTGTGCGGTCGAACGCCGCCGGGCCCAGCCCTCCAGCGTCCGCCGCTCCTCCTGCGATAACACCAGCGGTTGGAGTCTGTTGTCCGCCATCTCTCCAGCAGACCTCACCGGCCGGTCAGCGTCACCACAGCTCCCCGAATCAGGGACGAAATACACCTCAAGTGGTGACCCTCATCCTCATAATCAACTCACTAG
>NZ_JBIATU010000042.1:0-1102 GCF_042892035.1 Nonomuraea sp. NPDC001831
GGAACTGTTCGAAGTTCGGATCATGTGGTTGAGGTGAGGAGTCTTAACCACATGATCGAGCCTCGGAGGTAGAGCCCGGCCTCGTAACTTTCCGAGGCCTTGTCGTAGCGGGTCGCCAGGCCACGCCAGGTCTTGATCTTCTGGAAGCAGCGTTCAACGGCGTTGCGCTGCCGGTAGCGCTTCGGATCGAAGGCGATGGGCCGCCCACCGGCCGACCCCTTCTTCTTCCGGTTGGCCTGCTGGTCACTCTTCTCCGGGATGACCGCGCTGATCCCACGGCGACGCAGATAGGCCCGGTTGGCCTTGGAGGAGTAGGCCCTGTCCGCGGCCACCGCGGCAGGGCGAGTCCGGGGACGACCCACTGGCCCGGCCACGCGGATCTTGTCCAGGACGGTGGTGAACTGCGGGCAGTCAGCGGCCTGCCCAGGCGTGAGCACGAAGACCAGCGGCAACCCCGCGCTGTCGGCCACGGCATGGATCTTGCTGCTCAGCCCGCCCCGGGACCGGCCGAGCGCGGCCGCCTCCGACCGAGCCTCACGGCGTCGCCGGACGGTCGCGCGATCGTCCGCCTGTGGCGCGCCGGCATCGGGTGGGGCCGGCGGCGCGTCACCCGCAGCACCGGCGGCTGCTCCGGGAGCGGAGCCCCCTTTTCCTCGGTCAGTGCCTGCTCCAGCGCATCCAGGGTTTCTCCGGCGACCGCCAGCCCGGCCGAGTCCTGATGCGCCCGCACGGTCGTGGAGTCCACACTCACCAGTTCCAGCCCTACCTGTCCTCGCGATGCGGCCTCGGCGATCAGCGCGTCCATCAGCCCCTGGAACACGCCGGCTTTGGCCCAGGAGCTGAACCGGGAGTAGACAGTCGACCACGGCCCATAGCGTTCCGGGACGTCACGCCAACTGGACCCGGTACGAAACCGCCACAAGATCCCGTTGAACTGGTCGCGCGCCCGCCGCGGCAGCGGCCCGGTCGCCGCCACCGGCAACTGCGGCTCGATCAAGGCCCACTCGGCATCGGTCACATCAAAGCGCGCCACATCCGAGTTCTACCAGTCACGGCAGGCCGCCACCGCTCCTCATCTAGATCCGAACTTCAAACAGCTCCT
>NZ_JBIATU010000043.1:0-1073 GCF_042892035.1 Nonomuraea sp. NPDC001831
TGTGTGATGTGACTGCGTGCCTTTTGAAGAATGAGCCTGCGAGTTATGGTGTGTGGCGAGGTTAACCCGTGTGGGGGAGCCGTAGCGAAAGCGAGTCTGAATAGGGCGTTTGAGTCGCATGCTGTAGACCCGAAGCGGAGTGATCTACGCATGGGCAGGTTGAAGCTCAGGTAAGACTGGGTGGAGGACCGAACCCACCAGGGTTGAAAACCTGGGGGATGACCTGTGTGTAGGGGTGAAAGGCCAATCAAACTCCGTGATAGCTGGTTCTCCCCGAAATGCATTTAGGTGCAGCGTCGCGTGTTTCTTGCCGGAGGTAGAGCTACTGGATGGCCGATGGGCCCGACAAGGTTACTGACGTCAGCCAAACTCCGAATGCCGGTAAGTGAGAGCGTGGCAGTGAGACTGCGGGCGATAAGGTTCGTAGTCGAGAGGGAAACAGCCCAGATCACCGACTAAGGCCCCTAAGCGTGTGCTAAGTGGGAAAGGATGTGGAGTCGCAGAGACAACCAGGAGGTTGGCTTAGAAGCAGCCACCCTTGAAAGAGTGCGTAATAGCTCACTGGTCAAGTGATTCTGCGCCGACAATGTAGCGGGGCTCAAGCACACCGCCGAAGTCGTGGCATTGACAGAACATTGTGTCTGTTGATGGGTAGGGGAGCGTCGTGCAGCCGGCGAAGCAGCAGAGTGATCTAGTTGTGGAGGCTGTGCGAGTGAGAATGCAGGCATGAGTAGCGAATCGAGGGTGAGAAACCCTCGCGCCGGATGACCAAGGGTTCCTGGGGCAGGCTAATCCGCCCAGGGTAAGTCGGGACCTAAGGCGAGGCCGACAGGCGTAGTCGATGGACAACGGGTTGATATTCCCGTACCCGCTTTAACGCGCCCATATCGAACCTCGTGATGCTAAGAGTCCTTAACTCGCCTAAAGCCTTCGGGCTTGGGGTCAGAGTGAACGCTCGATCCGATCGGGTAGTAGGTAAGCGATGGGGTGACGCAGGAAGGTAGTCCAGCCCAGGCGATGGTTGTCCTGGGGTAAGCATGTAGGGCGGAACGTAGGCAAATCCGCGTTCCATA
>NZ_JBIATU010000044.1:0-1017 GCF_042892035.1 Nonomuraea sp. NPDC001831
GTGATCCCGGAACCGGCCAGGAGCTTGGTCAACGCCCGCTGTACGGCCCGGGCGCGGGCCTGGGAGAGCGTCCGGTTGTAGGCGTCTGAGCCCTTGGCGTCGGTGTAGCCGTCCACGCGCACCTGCTTGCCGCGCGCCCTGGTCGTGAGCAGCCTGGCTGTCTCCGCCAGCCGGCTCCTGGCCTTGCCGGTGAGGGTGGCCTTGTCGAAGGCGAACAGCACGTCGGCCGCCACGGTGATCTTGTCGCGGGCGCCGCGGGTCTCCTGGATCAGCGACTCGTCCAGGTTGGACGTGCGTTCCCCGATGTCCAGGACGTCGGCGGTGATGCCCCGCACCTCGCCGTTCAGGTCCAGGACCGGCGCGGTGGCGGGAGGAGCGGTGTTGACGGGCACCTGGACGGGCGGGCGGGGCGTCGGCGTGAGCAGCGCCACCGCGAGCAGGAGGTCAGGAAAGGGGGACATCGGCCAGCGTCCCGGCATGGGGGATGTGGACGTCCAGGGACTTCACGCCCTCCGGAGGGGCGGCGAAGGTCGCGGAGAAGACCGCCGTGTCCCCCGGGTTGAGGGACAGGTCCTTGGTCCGGCTGCACACGCAACCGCCCGCGCTGTCCAGCGCGACAAGGTGCTTCTTGGCGTTGACCGTGTCGACCAGGTAGACGCCGTCGATGGTGGGGTTCGCCTGCGGGACGGCGGAGAAGGCGTTGTGCACCAGCCAGCCGTCGCCCGCCGTCAGGGCGAGGGTGAAGGTGAGGTTCACGAACCGGTCCCGTCGTACCAGCTGGACCACGTCGATACGGAATCGCCTGCCTTCCACGCTGCCCTCCCGGCCGGCCAGCACCCGATCGGGCGGGGCGGAGGCGGACGCCGGCGTCACCGGCGCGGTCGAGGACATGGGACGTTCGCCCGACGAGGCCGGGGTGGACGAGGCAGGGCCGAACTGGCACCCCGATAACACCATGGCCAGCGTGGCACCGGAAATCAGCAGGCGGCTTCTCATGGACCCGGGAGTCTACACATA